>CAVUBM010000100.1:0-96278 GCA_963739645.1 uncultured Actinomycetota bacterium | reverse complement strand
TCAGGTCGAGCAGCCTGCGGTGTAAAGGGGGCTGGCGGGCCTGCTGGTGGCGGGGGAGAATCTGGGTCATGCCGGCTGAGGACCGGAAGCTGGCGACCGTTCTGTTTGCGGATCTGGTCGGGTCGACCGCGTTTGCGGGAGACCAGGACCTCGAACGGGTCCGGGCGCTGCTTGATCGGTTTTACGACGCGATGGCGGCGGAGGTCGAGCGGGCCGGGGGGACGGTCGAGAAGTTCGTCGGCGACGCGGTGATGGCGGCTTTCGGAGCTCCGGCGGCGCATGAGGATGACGCGGAGCGGGCTCTTCATGTGGCGCTGGGGATGCAGCGGCGGATGGCGGAGTTGTTCGGCGGCCGGCTGGCGCTGCGGATCGGTGTCAATACCGGCGACGTGGTTGTCGGGCGTCCCCGCGAGGGCAGTTCGTTTGTCACCGGGGATGCTGTCAACGTCTGCGCGCGGCTGGAGCAGGCAGCCGCCCCGGGGGAGGTCTTGGTCGGTGAGCGGACGGTGGCGGCCGCGCGCGGCGCGTTCGAGTTCGCGGAGCCGGTGAGGGTTGAGGCGAAGGGCAAGCCGGAGGGTGTGGTCTGCCGCAGGCTGGTGCGGGTGCTGTCGCTGATTCGCCCGCGTGGTATCAGCGGTCTGCAGCCGGTGTTCGTCGGCCGCGGCGGCGAACTGGCGGACCTGCAGCGAGCCTATGGCCTGGTAGTCACGACCGCCAAGCCGCACCTAGTGACTGTCGCCGGTGACGCCGGGGTGGGCAAGACGCGGCTGGTTGGTGAGTTCTGGCGGTGGCTCGGCGGTGAGAGGCACCGGCCACTCCTGCGCAGCGGCCGGTGCCTCTCCTACGGTCACGGGATCACGTACTGGCCGCTGGGCGAGGTGCTCAAGGAGCACTTCCGGATCTTGGACAGCGATCCGGCGGATGTGATGGCCGGGAAGGTCGCGAGCCGCGAGGGACTGGGTCTGACGCTCGGCCTGGCGCCGCCGGAGGGGATGCACCCGCTCACGGTGCGGGACCGGCTGCAGACGGCGTGGGTGGGTTTCCTGCAGGAACTGACCAGCGAGCGGCCGGTCGTGGTGCTGGTTGAGGACCTGCACTGGGCCGGTGATGAGCTGTGTGACCTATTGGCGATGCTCGCCGAGCGGGTGGCAGGGCCGCTGCTGCTGGTGGTGACCGGGCGGCCCGAGCTGCTCGATCAGCGGCCGGGATGGCCGGGTGGGGGGTCGCTGGTCCGGCTGGAGGCGCTGCCGGTAGCGGAGGCGGAGCAGCTGGTCGGTGCGCTGCTGGGGAGCGATTGCCCCGCCCCGATCCGGGAGCTGGTAGCGGAACGGGCGGAGGGGAACCCGTTTTTCGTGGAGGAGCTGATCGCGACGCTGGCCGGCCGGGGAGTGCTCACGCGCAGCGGCGGCGGCTGGTCGTTCGGTGAGCTTCCGGCGGGTTTTTCGGTGCCGGACACCGTCCAGGCCGCGCTCGCCGCGCGCATCGACCTGCTGAGCCGGACCGGGAAGGCGGCATTGCAGACGGCTGCAGTGATCGGCCGCGTGTTCTGGAGCGGCCCGGTCTGCGAACTCGTCGAGGGAGCGGATCCGGAGTTCGGCGTGCTGCAGGAGAGGTACTTCGTGCTGCCTCATGCTCGCTCGTCGATCGAGGGGCAGCGGGAGTGGCTGATCAAGCATGCGCTGACTCGCCAGGTCGCCTACGAAAGCCTGCTCAGGGCCAAACGGGCGCTGCTGCACGCGCGCTTCGCCCAGTGGCTGGAACGGAACGGCGAGGGTGAGGACGAGTTCGCGCCGCTGCTTGCACACCATTACGCCGCCGCGGTGGCCCCGGAAGACCTTGATCTAGCCTGGCCGGGCCGGGAAAAGGAGGCCGACGCGCTGCGCGCTAGGGCAGTGTCATGGTCGCGGCGGGCGGCGGAGCTGGCTATCGGCCGTTACGAGATCGACCAGGGCCTTGCCCTGCTGCGGCGGGCGCTCAGCCTCGAATCCGAGCCGCGGGAACAGGCCGGGATCTGGCGGCAAATCGGCCACGCTTGCGCCCTCAAATACGACGGCACCGGCTTCTGGGAGGCCATGCAGCAAGCGCTGGATATCGGTGGCCCCTCGGCCGAGGTGTACGCCGATCTGGCCCTGCAATCGAACCAGCGGGCCGGGATGTGGGTCCAGCAGCCGGACTGGTCCCTCGTCGATGGCTGGATTCAGCAGGCCCTCGAACTCGCCGAAGAGGGCTCCCTTCCGCAGGGGAACGCGCTCGCCGCGCGGGCACTGGGAGAGGACGACGAAGCCGCGGCCCGCTCGGCCCTGGCGATCGCCGAGCGACTGGGCGACCTCGAGCTTCGCTGCACGTCGATGAGCGTTCTCTCCTACACGGCGCTCGCGGCCAGGGACTTCGGCCGGGCCTGTGCCCTGATGGATCAGACAATGGCGCTGCTTCCCACGCTGCAGAATCCCGACGCCTGCTCTATGACACTGCACTCCGCGGTCTTCTTGTATCTGCGCTCCGGCAACCTCGGGGCGGCGGCGCGGGCCAGCGCGCAAGCCACCGGGGCCGCGGCCGGGCTGACCCCGCACCACCGACTGCACGCGGCGTGCTGGCAGATCCTGCTGGCGAGTGTGACCGGGCGCTGGGAGGAGGTGCGAGCTCACGCAGCCGAGGCCGAGCGGGTGGTGGACGTCAACCTGGCCGCGGCCACCCCTTGCGTCTTGACAGTCTCCATCCTCCTGAACTGCGCTACAGCCAGCGCACTAGCAGGCGAGGAGGACGAGAGCCGCCGGCTGGAAAGCAAAGCGCAGGGGATCGGGATGGAAGGCAATCGTTGGTATCAGGGCTGGTTCGAGCCTCCCCAGATCCGTCTGGCGCTAGCCCGGAACCAGCCCGGCGTGGTCGCGGAACTCGCGCCGCACGAGATGGACTGGGAGTGGGAACCGGCATCGACCTTCCTGGACGCCCTGGCCGCGCTCGGTGACCGCGAGCGCATCGAAACCGAAGCGCCGAAGTGGCTGCAGGCCGGCACGTTCGCCGAGCCATTCGCGCTCCGCGCGCTCGGCACCGCCCGAAGTGAACGGCCACTCCTCAAGCAGGCGCTAGAGCGATTCGAGGCAATGGAACTTTCCTGGCATGCGGAGCAGACCAGGCGCCTGCTGTAGGGCGCTGGGCCTCGGCTACGTTCTGGGCCGAGACCGCCCGGGCTAGCGATCTCCCGCATGTGCACGCCTTCACCCGCGGCCTGGACCTGGACAAGCAGGCCGTCATCGCCGTCGTCACCCTGCGGTGCTCGGCTAACACCACGCACCGTCACCACCAAAGTGAGACATCGCCGATCGTCAGACAGTCCCTCCAGGGCACGATCGGCCGGGGCCGTTACCCTGATCGTGGCCGGGAGGAGATCCCGGTCACGCCGATGGTCAGGCTGCGGGAAAGGAGCGCCTGAGCGGCGGCACTCTGCGCTTCGCCGGGTGCATCTAGCTCAGCTGCGGTGGCGCCGCGCGGAGTTGTCGTAACTGCGTGGAGGGAGACTCAGATGGCTGCTGCGGATAGCGATGGCGGGAATGTGCGGGTGGCGGTGCTGGGGACCGGCATCATGGGCTCAGCGATGGCCCGGAATCTGGTCTCGGCCGGGCTGGGCACCACGGTCTGGGATCGATCGCCCGCGGCGACCGCGCCGCTGTCGGCGGCTGGGGCGCTGGTGGCTGCCTCGCCCGTGGAGGCGGTCGGTGATGCGGGGGTGCTGATCACGATGCTGCCGACGGCTGAGGTGGTCAACTCGGTGATGTTCGCGGGCGGCGTGGTGGAGGCGCTGGCTGAGGGCGCGGTGTGGGCGCAGATGGGCACGATCGGCGTTACGGAAACGACGGGGATCGCCAGCCAGGTTGCTCAGTTGCGGTCTGATGTCATGTTCGTGGACGCGCCGGTATCGGGCAGCAAGGGCCCTGCCGAGGCCGGCCAGCTGCTCATTCTGGCCTCCGGGCCGCCCGCCGCGGCCGCGCTCGCGGGCCCGGTGTTTTCGGCGATCGGCCGCAAGACCGTGTGGCTGGGCGAGGCCGGTCAGGGCAGCCGGATGAAGCTGGCCGTCAATGCCTATATGTCTGTCTTGATCGAAGGCGTGGCTGAGGCTCTGGAACTGGCGGCCCGGCTGGGCATCGATGACGCCAAGCTGGCCGAGGCCATCGAGGGCGGCCCGCTGGACGCACCGATCGCGGACGCCAAGCTGCACAAAATGGAGCGAGGCGATTTCGCGCCGGAGTTCCCGCTGGAGTGGGCGCTCAAGGACGTGGACCTGGCGATCGGGGCCGCGGGCGATGACGGGCTGCCGCTGCTGGCCGCACTGTCCCGCCAGTGGCACGCCGCCGTTGATGCCGGCTACGGCCGGGACGACGTCAGCGCCGCCCGCCTAGCACTCGGCGGCGACCGCTAGCCACAATCCCCCGGCCCGCCGCTCTCCTGCGTGCTGGCTCAGAGGTCGCCTTTGGCGTTGGCGAACCCCGCAGAACCCTGTTTATGCAGTGGATGGATGCCTGGAGGTGTCAGTGTGCCGGCCTCCGGATCGGCAACTTGCCCGCACACGGCAGCCACTGACGCCACCGCTGCCCCGGCTCCCGACCGGTACCGCTCAGGAGCCGCCAGCTGCATCCTGCGTGCTCTCGTGACGCCAGTGCTGGCCGAATTCGCCATCATGAAGCCGGCGCAGCAGATGCGCGTGGTGATCCAGCCGGTCGGCGGCACGCAGCATCTCATCAAAGTCACGGCCATGATCGCGCGCCGCGGTTTTCTCTTCCGCCCGCTTGCGGACGATACGCAGCTCTTCCCGGCTTAGCTCGACGACCTTGGCCAGTACCTCTTGCAGGTCCATCGCTTCCCTTTCTCCGCCCGCCATCCCCTGCAGTCAAGCAGACGCACGCACCCTAGGGCGCTGGCCAGTAATCCCAGTAAGCAGGTTGAGCCCGGCGACGAGCCCGTCCGGGAGTTCCTCGCTGCCCAGCATGCCGACGCATCACCCTCGACACGTCCGGTGTCGCGGAGCGGCGCGGTCCCGGATGGTGGTGCTCGGGACGAGGCGGCCTTCGAAGGTAATCGCGAAGGCGTTCAGGACCGACTCCACTGCGGATTCTGGCCGGTGATCAGCCGTTGCCCCTAGCGGCGGTGTAACCGTGGCCCTGCTGCCTGGGCGCGGTACTGCGCGACGGCGGCTTCGCATACGGCCCGCACCGGCCAGCCCAGGGCCCGGGCGGCGGCTTCCGCCTCGGCCAACTCTGCCGTGGCCGTTCCGAAGCCCGCGAGGCCATCTGTGGTGTCGGCCACTTTGACCGTAACGACCTGGCTGCTGCCCGGCGGTCCCACTTCCACCTCCACCGACGTCCGGGAGGCGGTTAGCCGGTTCATCCGGGACCAGCGGACGCCGAGCGTCCCGGTGTGAGCGAACATCGCGGCGGCCACGGCGCGATGGACCGGTTCAGCGCACAGGGCGGTGAGGACCTGCCCGGGGCGGCCGTGCCGGCCGACGATCGGGGTACACCAGCAGTCCCAGGCGCCGGCCGCCCGCACTGCCTGAAGGACCGAAGGCCACAGCCGGGGGTCGAGGTCATCGACTGTGCTCTCGACCACGGTCACGTCGCCCTCGCGCAGGTCCCACTCCGCGCTGGGAACCCCAATGACCACCCGGGTGATGTTGGGCCGGTCCGGGGTGTCCCGGCCACCGCCGCCGGTGCCCACCGCGCGTACCGTCATGGCTGGAAAGCTGCCCGGTGTAGCTGCCGCAGCGAGCAGGGCCGCACCGGTCGGGGTGGTGCGCTCACCGGTCAGGTCGCCGCTGGCCATGTCCAGGCCGGCCGCGGCGGCGATACGGAGGACGGCGAGGGCCGGCACCGGAAGGCGGCCGTGCTGGCTGGTGACGAATCCGCTTCCGGCGGCCAGGGCCGAGCAGCAAACCACCGCTCCGGGCCGCAGCAGTCCGAGATCCTCCAGTGCGGCGGCCGTTCCCACCACGTCGGCCAGTGAGTCGAACGCACCCACCTCGTGGAAGTGCACGTCTTCGGGTGGCTCGCCGTGCACCGCCCCCTCCGCCTCGGCCAGCAGCCGGAAGACCCGTGTCGCGAGGTCCTTCCCGGCCGGGCGGAGATCACTGGTGCCGACGTGCCCGAGCACGTCGGCGAGGTGCCGTTGGCGGTCGGTCGCCGTCGGCGTGGTGATCACGGCCCGCAGGCACGCGAGGCCGCCCCGGCGGGCGGCCTCGGTCCGCAGCCCGAGACCGGGCACGCCGAGCGAGGCGATGGCTCCGCGCACCCGCTTCATGTCGGCGCCCGCATCGAGCAGGGCGGCAAGCAACATGTCGCCGGCCACGCCCGCGGTCGCGTCGATGTAGGCGGCACCCGGCCGGTCCGTCACCGGTGCACCGCGCGGATGATCTTGGCGGCGTGCGCGGCCGCTCCGAACCCGTTGTCGATGTTGACGACGACCAGACCCGGGCTGCACGAGGCGAGCATGCTGGCCGCTGCGGCCAGGCCGCCCGCCGCGACGCCGTAGCCGACACTGGTCGGCACGCCGATCACCGGCGCGCTGACCAGTCCGGCGACCACACTCGGGAGGGCACCGTCCATCCCGGCCACGACCACCACGCACTCGGCGGCGCGCAGGTCGTCTAGCCGGGACAGCAGCCGCCCGAGCCCGGCCACGCCCACGTCGGCGAGGACATCCGCGCGGACCCCCAGCACGGCCAGCGTCGCCGCACATTCCCGGGCCACTTTCAGGTCCGTGGTGCCGGCCGTCACAACCAGCACGTTGCCGCGCGCGGGCGGCAGGGCCCCGACGGCGACCGTTCCGGCCACGTGATCGGCGTGTACGACAGCGCCAGGGAAACGGGTGGCCGCGCCGTCCAGGACGCCGACGGGGCAGCGCGTCGCCAGGGCTGGCGCCTCCGGGTCGTGGGCCCGCAACTCGGCCAGAAGCGCGAAAATCTGCTCGGACGTCTTGCCTTCGCCGAAAACCACTTCCGGGACGCCGGTACGCCGCCGACGATCTACGTCCAGCAGGGCGAACTCGCCTAGTGGGACGCCCGCCGCCCCTACCTCCCTTCTGGGCGGCACACCAGCCGCCCGCCCGTTCGGCATCCTTGGCGCTCCAACCGGCATGCCGACTGCTTCGTTCGGCACGCCGGGGCCCTCAGTCGGCACGGCTGACCGGCGTGATGTCGAGGTTCAGCGAACCGGACCGCAACGGCCACTCGTCGATCTCCGCGCGCCGATATCCAGCCGCGCGGACGCAGGCCAGCACCGCCGCATGCTCGTCCGGGTCCGCCGCCCGCGGCAGGTCCGCCGCGCCGAGCTGTACCCGGCCGAGATCGCCGAAATGCCGCACCCGCAGGTCGCGGTAGCCGCGCCGCTTCAGGCTCAGCTCGGCCCGGTCTACCTGGGACAGCACATCGGCGCTGACCGGAGTGCCGTAAGGCAGCCGCGATGCCAGGCAGGGCGACGCGGGCTTGTCCGCACTCGGAACCCCCAGGTGCTGCGCCAGCGCCCGCACTTGGTCCTTCCGCACTGACGCCTCCAGCAGAGGATGCCGGACACCGTGCTCGGCCGCCGCCCGAAGCCCGGGCCGCCAGTCACCCCTGTCGTCGGCGTTGGCGCCGGACAGCACGGCGGCGAATCCGCGGCGCCGGGCCAGCGCGGCCAGCCGTTCATACAACTCGGATTTGCAGTAGTAGCAGCGGAAGCGGTCGTTGCGCCGGTAGTCGTCGCGCTCCAGCTCGGCCGTGCTGACCAGCTCGTGCCGGATGCCTACGGCCCGGGCCACCGACCGGGCACCATCCAGCTCGCCGGACGCGAGGGCCGGCGAGACGGCGGTTACGGCGAAGGCTTGTTCCCCGAGCGCCCGGGCGGCCAGCGCAGCGACCAAAGAGGAGTCCACCCCGCCGGAGAACGCGATCAGGGCGCTGCCCAATCCGGCTAGATGCTCGGTCAGCTGGCCGGCCAGCGCGTCAAGCTCGTCAGGCACGCCGCTCCCTTCTCATGCCTCCCGGGCCCCGCCGCGGTTATCTGCACCGGCGTCGCGCCGCCCTGGTCCCGTGCCTGGCAAGCGGGCGGGATTCATAGCGAATCCGGGCCTGGTACTAGTCAGCCATCCAGGTCAACCTCGCACGTCGGCCGCATGGCGCGCCATTCCCGGCGCCGGTTTACCCATCGCCAGGCAGCCAATCCCATCCCTGGCCGATCGCCCGTCATACTGCGGCCGATCATATGATTCGGACTATACGCTTCGGCGCGGTTGCGCTGAGCTGCCGCCGCGATCCGCCGTACGGTCAGATTCAGCTTTCGGGACTTCGGGAGGCCTCGTGCCCATCGAACAGGCAGAGTTCGGCCGTACCGGCCACCAGAGCAGCCGGGTGATCTTCGGAGGGGCGGCTCTCGCGCAGGTCTCCCAGCGGGCCGCGGACGAGACCCTGGATCTCCTGGTCGCCCACGGGGTGAACCATCTGGACGTGGCCTCGTCCTACGGCGAGGCGGAGGCGCGCATCCGGCCGTGGCTGCAGCGCGAACCGGGCCGGTTCTTCCTGGCCACCAAGGGCGACGAGCGTACCGCAGCCGAGGCCCGCGAGGAACTGCACCGGTCCCTGGACCGGATGGGCGTCGACCACGTCGACCTCTGGCAGCTGCACGCCCTAGCCGATCCGATCGAGTGGGACATTGCCCTGAGTCCTGGCGGGGCGCTCGAGGCCGCCCTTGAAGCCCGGGAACAGGGCCTCATCCGCTGGATCGGGGTGACCGGCCACGGCAGCCAGATCGCCGCGACGCACCGCCGCAGCCTCGAGCGGTTCGGCTTCGACTCGGTGCTGCTCCCGTACAACTTCGTCACCATGCAGAACCCGTACTATGCCGACAACTTCAACGCCCTGTACGAGACCTGCCGCGAGCAGCGCGTCGCGGTGCAGACGATCAAGTCGATCGCGCTGCGCCCCTGGGCGGGCCGACCGCACACCCGGGCGACCTGGTACGAGCCGCTTGAGCAGCAGGACGACATCGATCTCTCTGTGTGGTGGGCGATGAGCCGCCCCGGGGTGTTCCTCTGCAGCGTGGGCGACCTGGACTTGCTCCCGAAAGTCCTTGACGCGGCCAGCCGGTTCACCGGGGCGCCGAACGACGCGGCGATGAGCGCGCTGGCCGACCGGACGGCGGCCGAACCGCTGTTCGTCTGACCGGGGTCGCACGGATACCGGATCGCCACCAACGCGTGCCTGACCACACTGTCGGGGATGAGCCGTCGGCCCCTACCGTCGGGGCTCGGTGCCCCGGGGGAAGATCCCGAACAGGCCCTGGTCCCGGCGTTCGACGTCCCGTGGGTTCAGCCGATGCCCGACGCGATGCTCGGCGCGGCTCCCGGCGACCCGGCGACGACGGTCGGCGTCCGTGGCAGTTTGCGTCTGGCGTTCGTCGCGGCCATGCAGTACCTGCCGGCTCGCCAGCGCGCCATCCTGATCTTGCGCGACGTGCTTGAGTTCTCTTCCGCCGAAGTTGCCGACATCCTGGCTACGACCCCGGCCGCGGTGAACAGCGGCTTGCAGCGCGCCAGGGCTCGGCTTGATGACGTGTCCGTCGCCGAGGACCGGATCGAGGAACCATCCGACCCGACGACCCGCGCTCTCATCGACAAGTACGTCGTTGCCTTCGAGACGGCTAATGTCCATGCGCTCACCCGGCTACTGACCGATCAAGTGGTACTGGAGATGCCGCCTGTTCCGCTGTGGTTCCTCGGCCGCGAGCATTACAGCCAGTTCATCGCCCGGGTCTTCCGGATGCGAGGCCCAGACTGGCGCATGCTCCGCACCACCGCCAACGGCCAACCAGCGGTGGGAGCGTACTTCCGCGGCGACCGGGACAGCTACGAGGCCCACACCCTGCAAGTGTTCAGCCTCACCCCATTCGGGCGTTAGCCGCAACGTGGTCTTCCAGGACCCGCACCTCTTCGAGGTGTTCGATCTACCTCCCACCCTGGACGTCGCTACACGACCGCCACGGGCGGGCACCCGGTAGTCGACGCTATGCGCGGGAACGGCTCGGTCGACTTTGTCCACGTGCGCAACGAGGAGTACGGCGTGCGACTGCCGCGGTTGACGGATCTCCAGAAAAAGTGATATCACTTTGATATATCTGGAGCGGCCGGCGCGCCGCAAGTCACGGAAGGCATCCCGATGCAGGCATCAACCGAGAGCGCCGCTCCTCCGCGGCCATGATCGTCACCACCACCGAGAACATCCCAGAGACCCGGGTGGTAAAGACCATCGGCCAGGTCTTCGGCCTCACAGTCCGGTCCCGAAGCCTTGGCGGCAACATCGCCGCCTGGCTCAAGAGCCTCGCCGGCGGCGAGATCGGGTCCTACGTCAAGCTCAACGAGGACGCCCGGCGCCAGGCGCTGGACCGCATGGTGCAGAACGCCGCCGCGATGGGGGCCAACGCGGTGACCATGATGCGCTTTGACTCCACCGAGATGGGGAGGAGGCATGAGCGAGATCGTGGCCTACGGCACCGCCCGGGTGGTCGAAGCGACCGCGACGCCGCCCACCGCCATGAGCGCACCCAGCTGAGGGGATCTGCCATGGGCGTCGTGTGACTGGTCATCCTGGTGGTCGTGGTCGCGGGGATCGTCATCGCCCTCTTCGGCTGGGACCGGTACCGGGGCAACCGGAATGCGGCCAGCAACGGCAGCGCCTCCCAGCCGACCACCGAGGTGTTCATCGACACCGAGACGGCCGACGGATGCGCGTGTGGTACGACCCGCAGACAGGGCAGCGGGAATTCCGCCCGCCGAATAGGTCGCGGGCTGTAGTCCTGCGCAGTTACGCCGAGCGGTGGCTGTCATTGTGGCTTCGGGCGATTGCGTGAGGCGCCGTGGCCGAGGCCGTGCGGGCCGGCTGCTTCGCAAGTGACCATGTAGCGGCGACGCCGGACCTCGTGATCTGCCCGCTCACCGCCGGGCTGGGCCCGCGGCCTTCGCGCGTGGGCATACAGGCGCACGACCCTGGGCCGGGGAGGCGCGACACTGGGTCTGCAGCTGATCGCTAAGATCCATCGCAGGCGGCAGCCAACAGCCTCGAGGCAATCCATCATGAACGAGATCGCAGCCTCCTCATCGGCGGCACAGTACGGCGTGGGGGCCTATCTGGTGGTCTTCGCGCTCATGGCGCTGTCGTTCGCCGGTATACCGGCAATCGGAGCGGCCGTCGTGGGCTGGGCGGCTGTACTGGCCAGCCAGGGGAAACTCAACATTGGTGTGGTACTGATCGTGGCGGCGCTGGGCGCGAGGCCGGCGGTCTCGCCGGCTACGGCATCGGCGAGCGATGGGGCCGTAAATTCCTGGACCGTCCAGGCCGCCGACAAGAGCGGCTGCAGAAAGCCCTCGCCCAGGCGGAGGCGATCTACGCGAAATGGGGACGCCTGGCCGTCTTCTTCACCTCGACCATAGTCTCCGGCATCCTCAAAATGAAGTACTCCCAGTTCGTGATCTGGAACTTCGTCGTCGGCGCCGTGTACGTGCTATCGGTCGGACCTGCCGCCTATGGCGCGGGCAAGGTCTCTGCCAGCGAACAGGACGGGGGCAGCCTCAGCGCACTAGTTGCTGGGCTGGTGATCGCGGCCGGGAGCGCCGTAGTGGCAGCAAGGTATTACCGCCGCCGCAAGGCCCGCAAATTGCGGGCAGGTGCCACCGTCGGCGGGTCCAGCGACGAATCAGCGCTGATACGGTGCTCGCTCCACCAGGATCATCCGACGTCGACCACGGGTTGATGAACACCGAACGCGGTCCACCAGCGGCAGTTCCTGTGATGTGCGCCCGGTGGCGTTGGCCAGCGGCGTCTTGACTTGCCGCGACGCTAGGGGAATGACCGAACCCGATATCCGTGTCCGTCTACCGTGGGCTATCCGCCGAGGCGCCTGGCAAAATCACCCGGCCCAGGCTGTCGAGGCGGGCGGACCGCCGGGCCCGGAGAACGCCGGCCACCACGGCCCCGAGGCCGAGCCAGCCGAGCGCGGCATACGGCAGCAGGTCGGCCAGCCGGTGGGCCCGCGGATGGAGGATCCCCCACAACGGGAACAAGAGCAGCACGGCGGCCGCGGCCGGCACCAGCAGATGCCGCCCGAGCCGGAACTCGCTGCGGAACTCGGTGCGGAACGCGCGGATGGCCGCGATGTTCACCGCGAGGTAGACCAGCACCACCGAGAGGCCACCCGCGCCGGCCAGGTAGCCGAACGCGCTCAGCCCGCCGTAGGCGTAGGTCAGCGGCAGCCCGAGCAAGAGCGCGAGCCCGGCCACGCACCAGATCGCGACGACCGGTGTGCGGCGGCCGGACAGGCGGGCCAGGGACTCGGGCAGGGCCCGCTCGCGGCCCATGGCGAACAGCACCCGGATGGCCGCGTTGAGCGAGGCGATGACGAAGCCGAGGCCGGTGAGCACGACCACGAGGTCGATGGCCCACAGCGCCGACGGTGACCAGAACTGGCTGGTGAGCTGGGCCAGCGGGCTGCTGTGCGCTGAGATGCTGCGCAGTCCCTGCCGCCCCAGGCCGAACGTCTCGGCGAGGACGACGAGCAGGTAGAAGGCGCCGGTCACGATCACGACGCCGATCGTGCTGGCCGGGATGGCGCGGCGTGAGGCCCTGGCTTCCTCACCGAGCGAGGCGGCCGCCTCGTAGCCGGCGAACGCGGTGATGCCGTAGATCATCGCGTTCGTGATGTCGGTGAGCTGGCCGTTCGGTGATGAGGCCGGGGAGAGGACGGCCGCCGAGTAGTGCGCTGGCCCGATCGTGACCAGGACCGTGATGGCCAGGGCCGCGATCACCGCTACCTCCCCGGCGACCAGGACCAGATCGGCTGAGGAGGAGGCGGCGATGCCCAGGTAGGCGACCAGGGTCACCGCCCCCAGGATGACCAGGAACAGCACCCAGCCAGGGATGCTTACCTGCAGCGTGACCGCTAGGAGCTGTGACGCGTACGTGCTGGTCAGCGACATGCCGGCGGGCACGTACAGCGCGTACGCGAAGATCATCATCCAGCCCGTTAAGAAACCCCCGACCCGGCCCAGCCCGTGGCTGTTGTAGGTGTACAGGGAACCTGCCGCGGGCAGGCGGCGGGAGAACTCCGCGATGCTGCTCGCGCAGCACAGCGACGCAGCGAACGCGATGAGCACGACCAGCGGGGCCGCGAATCCGGCGTACTGCCACGACGATGACCAGCCCGGCCACGACCGCGCCCGCCGGGGCCACGTTGCTCGCGCCGAACGCGATGACCCTGACCGGCCCCACGATCCCGTGGGCCAGCTCGGGCACCTGGCGGCTGCTGGCGCTCATGCCATGGTCGTCCGGTCGGTGGCAGGTTGCTCGGCGGCCTCCCACCGTGCCCCGGTTTCGTCGCGGGGCGCCGGGTTCGGTCACGTGCGCAGCCTTCGCCCGGGTCAGACCCCTGCACCTCACCCCCGCGGGGTGAGGGCCACGGTCACGGCCGCTGGTGAGCCCCGCTGGCGATCTTCAGCGTGCCTGGCGACTCGGCCTGGCGTCATCGCCGCGTGAGGGTGGCCTGGGCAGGGCGGAAATCACCCCACGAAGGGTGACGACGCCCCTATGACGGCCCGAGAAGATCATGACACCTTCAAACGGAGGCGGGCAGCGGCACGGTCCCTCCGTGTGCCGCTCTGTGTTCTGTGGGCGGAGGAACGAGCCATTGGCATCTCCGGGAGGGTGACCTAGCCAGCATGCTGTCGACAGCATCGGGACAACACGCCTGCCTGGCGGGGACGGATGATCAGCCTCCGCTGGGATGGACGGTGGTTTTGCGGGGGCAGCCACGGCGCATCGCGGCGCCGGCCACCGGGCGCCGTTACCAATGCGTTCGAGCTCATCTGCTGTTATTGCGGTGACCATCCCGACCTGGATTACCGGGAGATCTCACCCGAACTTCAGCGGATTCGCGGGCCATATCCGCTCGCGGCGGGCGTGGCGGCGTATGAGAAACACCTCATGCTCTGTCACCGGCCGCTGCCGGCGCGGTGGCCGCGCTGGCCCGCGCCTGACGGCTTGCAGCCGGGACTGTTCACTCCCCGGAGGGCGGTGCCACGAGATACATATGGATCACGTCGAGACCGAGGCTGCTGATCCGTTCCATGAGGCCGGAAAGAGCAGCCCGGTCTGGCAGGTCGGCGCGCAGGGTTGTGGTGCCCGGTCCCACTGTGACTTCGCAATCCTCGAACTCGGCCCGCAGCGTGGAGCCCGCCTGACCTGTGAACGTGATCTCATATGTGTGTGATTGCATCGGGGTTCTGCCTCGCAGTCCACCGGTTGCTCTGGGTAATGCCAGCGTGCCTGGGTACCAGAACAGCGTCATCACCCCCGTGAGGGTGAGCCGGGGACTGGCGGCATGGCCTGCGATTGCGCGCATATCCTACAGCACCGATCGCCTTTTCAAATGACCTCGCAACGGGTGATGTGTCCCGTTTCGGCGGCTGGAACCATAGAGAAGTATGGACGGCGGGCGTAGCGCCTTTCCGGAGACGCGTTTTGCCCTGTCAAAGTTCCGGCCTACGACGCTGCCCTCCACCCTGGTCACCAGGCCCGCGCTGCATGACCAGCTGGCGGCCGGGGCGGGCAAGCGTCTGACCGTTGTCGTGGGGTCGGCGGGCGCGGGCAAGAGCGTGCTGCTGTCGAGCTGGGCGGCGGCCAGGCCGCCGAACGCTACGGCCTGGCTGTCCTGTGACAAGGCGGACGCCGACCCGGTCCGGTTCTGGATGGGCTTCGTCGAGGCACCGCGGAGCCTGGCCCCAGGATTCGGTACCGACGCCGCCGACCTGCTCGCGATCGACGGCGCCATGTCGGCCGACGTGACGGCGTCGATCGCGAACGATGCCGCGCGGCTGCCCGCGGGGTCGGCCATCATTGTGGACGATTTCCAGGCCGCGGCGGCCGGCGTGGCCAGGAATATGACCGACCTGGTCGAGTGCTGGCCCGCCGAAACCGCCCAGCTGGTGCTGGCCAGCCGCCGTGACCCCCCGCTGCGCCTGCACCGGCTGCGGATGTCGGATGATCTCTGCGAGCTTCGCGACCGCGACCTGTACTTCTCCCTCGCCGAAAGCCAGGACCTGCTGGCGAACTTTGGGGTCGAGGTCGGCGCTGACGATCTTGCGCTCCTGCACAAGCGAAGCGAAGGGTGGGCCGCGGTCGTGCAGATGGTGGCCCTGACGCTGCGCAGCAGCCCAGACCCGGAACGGGCCGCGCGCGCGCTCGGCGTCCGCGGCCATGCGATCGCCGACTACTTCGTCTCTGAGGTGCTCGAGCAGCAGCCGCCTGAGGTATCGCAGTTCATGCTGGACACGTCCGTTCTCGGCGAGCTGACCGCTGGCGCGTGTGCGGCCGTTACCGGCAGGCAGGACGCGGAGGCGCTGCTGCACGAGATCAACGCGGCCAACCTGTTCCTGGTGGCACTCGACGATGAGCAGACGAGCTTCCGGTATCACCACCTGGTGCGCATGGTGCTGCGGGCCGAGCTGCGGGCCAGGGGCCGGGCGCGGGAGATGGCACTCCAGGTGCGGGCGGCCGAGTGGTTCGAGTCCGTAGGCGACACGCGTCGCGCGGCCCGTCACCTGCTCGCGGCCCAGCAGACCGACCGGGCCCTGGCCCTGGTGCAGGACCGGGTCGTACCGGACTTCCTGCGCGATCCGACGCTGCCGACCGTCCTGGACCTGGGCCGTGTCGTCCCCGCCAAGCTCGCGGAGGCCCCTGAACGGCTGCTGGCCATCGCGGCCGACCTGCTGACGTGGGGGGACACGGGCCGCGGCGGCGAGTACCTGGCTCAGCTCGACCGGGCCCGGCCCTCGATCCCGCCGGAGTCGCAGCTGGCCGCCCGGTTCGCGGCCATTCGGGCCTTCCGCTACGGGCTGCTCGGCCAGCTGAACGAGGCCGTCGCTGAGGCCCTGGCCGCCCGGGCCATTCAGGAGCGGACCCAGCTCCGGGATGAGTGGAACGCGATAGTGCCGCTGGTCCTGCTGCGCGTCTATAACTGCCTGGAAGACTTCCCGGCCATCGAGCGCGAGGCCGCCGCGGCGCTGGCGCTGCCCGATCTCCCAGAGTCGGCCCGGGTGATGCTGGTGCCCGGGGCCCAGGCGCTGGCCTGGTTGCAGGCCGGACGGCTGGCCGAAGCGGCCAGCGCGGCCCGGGCTGCTGAGTCGGGCGCGCGGCGGCTGGGTTTTCGCGATCATTTCTTCGCCGTGGATCACCTGCGCGTGCTCTCCGGCCTCGCCCTGGAGAGGCGGGACCTGGACACGGCCGAGCAGATCACCGAGAGGACGATGTCGATCACGGAGCAGCGCCGGCCCGTCTTTGAGTTCACGGTCCTGCTCGACCGGGCCGGCATATGGGCCGCCCGGGGACGGTTCCGCGATGCGCTCGCCACGGTCGCGGTGGCGCGCCACGTCCTGGACAGCGGCGGCCCGCAGTTGCTGGCGCGTGCCGATGAGCTTGAGGCGCTGATCCGTCTGTCGCTCGGCGACCTGAAGGCCGCCACCGAGCTGGCGGGGAGCCTGCCCGCCGCCCGGCGCGAGCTCCTGCTGGCCAGGATCGCCCTGGCCGCGAGCGATCACTGCGGCGCGGTTGAGCATCTTCAGTCTCCGTCCCTGGCCGACCTGACCCCGCGGCACGCGCTGGTGCATCGGCTGCTGATGGCTGCGGCCGCGCTCGAGCGCGATGATCCGTCGGCCGCTGGCATCGTGGGCGCGGCCGTGGAAATGGCCCGCCAGGGCGGCTTCCTCAACACGGTCGTCACGACCGCGCCCCAGGTGACGAGCTACCTCATCGAGCGCGGCCCGGGACCATGGCCAGATCCGTTCATCGACCAGGTGATCGAGGCGGCTCTCGACGTGCGCGCCACGCAGGTCATCGCCACCCAGCCGCGTCATGTGTTTGCCGAACCACTGACCGCGGCCGAACTGCGCATCCTGAAGCTGCTGCCGACCAGCACGTACCTGCAGATGGCGGCCACGCTCTTCATTTCCCGCAACACGGTGAAGACCCATCTTCGCTCGGTCTACCAGAAGCTGGGCGTGGCGTCGCGGGCCGAGGCCATTGAGCGGGCGGTCGATCTGCGCCTGCTCTGAGACCGTCCGGTCGTGGGCGGTTATCACCCTCTCGTGGGTGACGCCGTGGCGGCCGGGCTCCCACAGGATCTGAAAGCGGTCTGGAAGTCGCGGCAGGCCCGTGACCGTTTCTCGGCTGGGGATGAGCCATGGCGGATCAAGTTGACGTTTCCGGAGAACCATCCAAGCCTGTGAGCGAGCCTGCGGCGGGCGGAGCGCAGCAGCAGTTCGGCCTGACCGCGGCGATGGCGCTGATCATCGGCAGCATCATCGGCGTCGGCATCTTCAACCTGCCCACCTCGCTGGCGTTCTACGGCCCGATCACGCTGGTGTCGATGGCGCTGACCACCGTGGGCGCACTGGTGCTCGCGCTGCTGTTCGCGGCCCTGTCGCGCCGTCTGCCGGCCGATGGTGGCCCCTACGCGTATGCGCGGGTCGCGTTCGGTAACCGTGTGGGGTTCGCGAACGCCTGGTCGTACTGGATTACGGCCTGGGCCGGCAACGCGGCGATCGCCGTCGGCTGGGTGCTTTACGTCGAGCACTTCATCAACACCGGGCACAACAAGCTGTTCTCGATACTGCTGGTGCTGGTCGGGCTGTGGCTTCCGGCGGCGGTCAATCTGTCCGGGGTCAAGAACATGGGCTCGGTCCAGGTCATCACCACGATCATCAAGTTCGTGGTGCTGGCGTTCATGTCCACCGTGGGCCTGTTCTTCATCTCCAGCGCCAACTTCACACCCTGGAACGTCAGCGGGGAAAACGCGATCAACGCGATCGGCGGCGGAATGGCCATCGCCCTGTTCAGCTACCTCGGCGTGGAGACGGCCTCGGTCGCTGCCGCGAAGGTGCGCAACCCCGACCGCAACATCCCCCGGGCCACCGTCCTGGGTACGGTCGCGACCGCCGTGGTCTACATGCTCTCGCTCATCGCCGTGTTCGGCATCGTGCCCACCTCCTGCCGCCGTGTGGGATCATCGCCTCCACCGTGCTGGCCTCCATCGCAATGATCATCAACTACCTGGGCTCGAGCGGCGCGACCGTGTTCACCACCCTGGTCCTGATGACCGGCATCACCGCCGCGATCCCGTACGGGTACTCCGCGCTGGCCCAGATGAAATGGCGCTGGATCGACCACAAGACCCTGCAGACCCCGCGGTTCGCCCGCGACATGATCGTTGCCGTGCTGGCGCTGATTTTCTCGATCCTCTTCATCTGGTACTCCCGCAACACCGGCCACAGCTTCTGGGTGTACTGGGCGCCGTTCTTCCTGGCCGCTGGCGCGCTGCTGCTTGGCATTCCCGTCTATCTGTCCCAGCGCCGCCAGATGACCCAGCCAGCGGCGCAACCGCCCTACCGGTGACCCGGCCGACGAACAAGGGAGTTTTGAGGATGCGGATCGTGATCGCGCTGGGCGGCAACGCGCTGCTGCGGCGCTCCGACCCGATGACCACCGAGGTCCAGCGCAAGAACGTCAGGATCGCGGCCCAGGCCATCGCGCCGCTGGCGGCCGAGCACAGCATCGTGATCGTCCACGGCAACGGGCCGCAGGTGGGCCTGCTGTCCCTGCAGGCCGAGGCGTATCAGGGCGCCGAACCGTACCCGCTGGACGTGCTCGACGCCGGCACCCAGGGCATGATCGGCTATCTGATCCAGGAGGAGCTCCGGAGTCTCCTGCCGCCGGAGAGTCAGGTGGCGACCCTGCTGACCATGATCGTGGTGGATCCGGACGACCCGGCGTTCGCCCACCCCACGAAGTTCGTCGGTCCCGTCTATGACCTCCAGGCCGCCCAGAAGCTGATCGCCGAGAAGGGCTGGGTGTTCCGCCAAGACGGCGCCGCCTGGCGGCGCGTGGTGCCGTCGCCGCAGCCCCAGCGCATCCTGGAGATTCAGCCGATCACCTGGCTGCTCGAGCGCGGCGCCGTGGTGATCTGCGCCGGCGGCGGTGGCATCCCTACCGCGTACCCCTCGTCGGGTCCGGGTCGGCTCACGGGCGTCGAGGCGGTCATCGACAAGGACTTCGCCAGCGAGCTGCTGGCCGAGGACGTGGGCGCGGACCTGTTCGTCATGGCGACCGATGTGGACGGCGTCTACCTGAACTGGGGCGAGCCCGAGGCGCAGCGGCTGGACCGGGTGTCGCCAGCGGACCTCGCTCGCCACGAGTTCGCGGCCGGATCCATGGGCCCGAAGGTAAAGGCTGCGGCTCTTTTCGTCACGAACACCGGCCGGCGGGCCGCGATCGGTGCGCTGGATGACATCGCCGGAATCGTGGCGGGTCGGGCCGGCACGAACGTGGTCCCATGACCAGGCAGCCGGGGCGGTCGGGCCTGCCGCCGGAGGCGGACGGATCCGTCTGGCACACGCTGAGCGCCGGCCGGGTCCTGCAGGCGGAGGACGTTGACAGGCAGCGCGGCCTGAGCTCGGCCGAGGTCACGTCGCGGGCCCACCGGTTCGGCCGGAACGCGTTCGCCACACCCGCTGTGCCCGCGTCAGCGGCGGCAGCCAGCTGATACGCGGAATCACCCCCGGATGGGTGACGACACGCCCATATGGCGCAAACAAGATCGAGGTGCGTAGCGGGGCCGACGACAGGTACTTGTCACCACCGCTCAGCTAGGGATCAGCCATGACGGATCAAGTTGACGTCTCCGGAGAAGCTCCCGAGGCTGGCTCGTTGCCGCAGGCAAAGTACCTGACCGTGCGCCAGGCGGCGTTCATCGGTGTCGGGGCGATGGTGGGCGCCGGGATTTTTGCGCTGCTCGGTGCGGCCGGCGCCGTGGCCGGGGCGGCCGTGTGGCTGTCGTTCCTGATCGCTGGGGCCATCGCGCTACTGCAGGGCTACTCCTTCGCCAAGCTCGGCGCCAGGTACCCGACGGCTGGGGGCCTGCTCGAGTACGTCGCGAAGGGGTTCGGCGACGGCCACTTCACGGGCATCACGGCCTGGCTCACGTACTCGGCCAACGCCATCGTGACCGCGATGGTGGCGGTCTCGTTCGGGAACTACGCCAGTGCCGCGTTCACCGGGGAGAACGCGGTCTGGGCCAAGGTCTTCGCGGCGCTGATCATCATCGTGATGACCGGGGTGAACATCGTCGGATCCAAGCTCGTCGCGAACGCGCAAACCGTGATCGTCTATGTCGTCCTCGGGATCCTCACCATTTTCGCGGTGGTCACGCTGGTCAACATGAACCCGTCGCTGCTGGCGCCGTCGGGGTACCCCTCGCTGCAGGACATCGTGTCGAGCGTGGCGCTGACCTTCTTCGCCTTCCTGGGCTTCGGCATCATCACGTTCACCGCCAAGGACCTGGCCAAGCCGGCGCGTCAGCTGCCCCGGGCGATGTTCCTGGCGCTCGGGATCGCGACCGTCATCTACGTCGCGATCGCGCTGGGTGTGTTCGGCACGCTCACCGTGGAGAAAGTGATCTCCTCGGGAGGCACCGCGCTGGCCGTGGCGGCGGAGCCCGCGCTCGGCAAGGCGGGCTACTGGCTGATGAGCATCACCGCCTTGTTCGCCACCGCCGGGGCCACCAACGCGGGCCTGTACCCAGCTCCCGGGCTGTCCGAGCGGCTGGCGGAAACCGGGCAGTTCCCGCCGCTGATGGCGCGCAAGCTCGGCGGGCGGCTGTCGGTGGGGCTGCTGATCGAGGCTGCGGCGTGCCTGATCCTGGCCGTGCTGTTCAAGCTGGACGCGATCGCCTCGATCGGCAGCGCCGTCGCCTTGCTGATCTTCACACTGATCACCGCGGCTCACTTCCGGGTCAGGTCCGAGACCCGCGCCAACGTCTGGATCCTCGCGGCCGCGATCGCGTCCGCGGGCGTGGTCCTGCTGACGTTCGTGTTCACCACGCTCATCCACGAGCCCGCCTCGGTAGTCGCGCTGCTGGTGATTCTCGCGCTCGGCGTCGGGCTAGACGTCGGATGGAAACGGGTCCGCGCCGGCCGTCAGGACGAGCAAGTCCCGGTCGGGCACTAGGCGAGGAGCGGTGAGATGACCACAACCAAGCCTCCAGTCGAGAACGTCGCCTGGTGGGCCCTGTCGGCCGCAGACGTCGCCGCGCAGGAGGGCGTCGATCCGGATCGGGGCCTGGACGCCAGCGACGCGGCGCAGCGGCTGGCCAGCTACGGGCTCAACGAGCTGCCCACGGAGCCGCCGCCGAGCATGTGGACGGTCGCGCGGGGTCAGCTGGCCAACCCGATGAACATCATGCTGCTGATCGTTTGCGTGGCCAGCTTCGCGATCGCGCAGGTGGCGACCGGCGTGGTCGTTCTGGGGCTGGTCACCTTCAACGTCGTCATGGGCTCGGCTCAGGAACTAAAGGCCAGGGCCAGCGTGGAGGCGCTGGCTAAGCTCCAGGTACCCCGGGCTCGGGTGCGGCGGTCCGGCCAGGTCGAGGAGATCGAGTCGACCCAGCTAGTGCCCGGTGACGTCGTACTGCTCGAGGCGGGTGACGTGGTCCCGGCGGACGGGAGGATCTTTTCCTCCGCCACGCTGGAGGTGCAGGAGGCCGCGCTCACCGGCGAGAGCGCGCCGATACCCAAGGACCGGGTGGCTCTTCCCGAGCGGGAGGTCGCGCTCGGCGACCGCACGAACCTGGTGTTCCAGAACACTCAGGTCACCCGTGGCACGGCCACGTTCGTGGTGACGGCGACCGGCGAGGCGACCGAGATAGGCCGGATCGCCAGCCTGGTCACGGCCACGAAGCGAACGCGTTCGCCGCTGCAGCGGGAACTCGACGGCATGACCAAGGTGTTCGGGCTGATCGCCTTCATCGCCGTGGCCGTGATCGCCGTCTTCGGCCTCGCGCGGGGCCAGGACACCACGACCCTGGTGCTGCTGTGCATATCGACCGCGATCGCGGCCATCCCGACCGGCCTGCCGACGTTCGTGCAGGCCATGCTGTCCTCGGGGGCGCGCCGCCTGGTGGAGTCCAAGGCGGTCGTCAAGTCGCTGTCCGACGTCGAGACCCTGGGCGGCACGACCGTCATCAACTGCGACAAGACCGGCACGCTGACGCTGAACGCGATGACCGCGACCACCATGCTGGCCGGCGGTGACTGGTTCAAGATCGAAGGTCCCGGCTACCAGAAGACCGGTGCGATCATGGGGGTGGCCGGAGGCGAGGAGCCAGACTTCCACCGCCTGGCGCTCGGCCTGACGCTGTGCACCGACGCCACCGTCGCCGACGACGAGTCGGTCATCGGCGATCCGACGGAAGCCGCCTTCGTGGTGCTCGCCGCGAAAATGGGCGTCGACGCCGAGCAGACCCGTGAAACGCTGCCGCGCCGCGCCGAGGTGCCGTTCGACTCCGAGTACAAGTTCATGGCGACCTTCCACGACCGCCCGGACTGGCTGGCCGGCGGGATCTTGCGGCAACCGCACTTCACCAGCGTGAAGGGCGCGCCCGACGTGGTAATCCAGCGCTGCGCTTACGCGCTGTGGCACGGCGATCTCGTCCCGGTCGACACCGTCCGCGACGAGATTCTGGCCGCCAACCGTCAGCTGTCCGAACGCGGGCTTCGCGTGCTCGCGTTCGCCGTCCGGGACCTCGACGACGCGGCGATGTCGTCGGCGCTGACGGACCCGATGGCCGCCGTCACCGATCTGGTCTTCGTCGCGCTGGTCGGAATCATGGATCCGCTTCGCGTCGAGGCCAGGGACGCGGTACACGTCGCCCTCGACGCCGGGATCGACGTGCGGATGATCACTGGCGATCACACCGTGACCGCGCGCGCGATCGCCGACGAGCTGGGGCTCGGGCCTGGTGTGATCACCGGCACCGAGCTGCAGCACCTGTCGGACAGCGAGGTGATCGAGCGGCTTCCCCAGCTGCACGTGTTCGGCCGGGTGGCGCCCGAGGACAAGCTGCGCCTGGCCAAGCTCATGCAGCAGTCCGGCGACGTGGTCGCGATGACCGGTGACGCCGTCAACGACGCCGCCGCGCTCAAGCAGGCCGACGTCGGCGTCGCCATGGGCAGCGGTTCAGAAGTGTCCAAGCAGGCGGCCAAGATCGTGCTGACCGACGACAACTTCGCCACCCTGGTCCGGGCGGTCGACCTGGGCCGTGACATCTACCGCCGCATCTCCACGTACATCCGGCTGCAGCTGACCATCCTGTCCTCGGTGCTGCAGCTAATGGTGTACGCCACCATCCTCAACATCAACCACGGCATCGCGCTGTTCCCGCTGCAGCTGCTGTTCTGCAAGTTCTTCGTGGTGATCACCGTGGTCATCGGGTTCATCGTCGACGTGCCCGACCCCGGCGTGATGCAGCGGCCGCCGCGCAAGCCAGGCACCAAGATGGTCAACCGACCGCAGCTCATCCGCTGGTTCGCCAGCGGCTTCGTGGTGGCGGCCATCGCGCTCGCCGTGCTCGAGTGGGGGCCAGACAAGCCCAGCACCACGCACGCGTCGGCCAACATGACCATGGCCTTCGCCATCGTCTCGTTCAGCGCGGTCAACATCGGCCTCGTGCATGCGGCGCGAGCGTGAGCCCGCCTGGTCGCGGCCGGTGTTCCCCTACCTGGGCTGGATCATCCTCGGCTGGATCCTCACCTGGGCCGCGGTGGAACTCGGCATGCTCCAGCGGCTGCTGGACACCGAGTCGCTGACCGGACGGCAGTGGCTGGTCGTGCTCGGCCTGTCGCTGGTCGTGCCCGCGCTGGTCGCGCGTGGACAAGGCCATCCAGCTGCGCCGCCAGCGCAAGACGCACGCGACGCAGCGGCGCTCCATGCCGAGCCGGCCGTCCCGGCCTGACGGGCCTGGATCAATCGGAAGGGACCAATCCGACAATGGCCGACAAGAGAGCGGAACGTATCGCGGAGCTGATCAAGCCGCTGCGGGTCAAGCCGGGTTCGACGGTGAACCTGGCCAAGGACTTCGACCCCGGCTACAAGGCCGGCGTACGTGAAGAAGAAGGACGCCGTCGGAGATCATGCAGCGCGGCATCGCGATGCTGTGCGACTACCAGGCGCGGCTGGCCGCCCAGGACAGCTACGGGGTGCTCGTGTGCCTGCAGGCGCTCGACGCCGCCGGCAAGGACGGCACGATCCGGCACGTCATGAGCGGGGTGAACCCGCAGGGCGTGCACGTCACGCAGCTTCAAGGTGCCGTCCGCCGAGGAACTCGACCACGACTACCTGTGGCGCTACGCCCGGCGCCTGCCCGCGCGGGGCGACATCGCGCATCTTCAACCGGTCGCACTACGAGGAGGTGCTCGTGGTGCGGGTGCATCCCGGAGAATCTCCGCCGCCAGAAGCTCCCGGAGGAGGCCAAGGGCAAGGGGGTGTGGGAGCGCCGCTACCGCGAGATCAACGACTGGGAGCGCTACCTGACCGACAACGGGTTCCGCGTCGTCAAGATGTTCCTGAACCTGTCCAAGGAGGAGCAGCGGACCCGCTTCTTCAAGCGGCTCGACCTGCCGGAGAAGAACTGGAAGTTCTCGGCCGCCGACGTCCGCGAGCGCAAGCGCTGGGACGACTACCAGGAGGCCTTCTCGGAGATGCTGTCCGCCACAAGCACGCCCTGGGCGCCGTGGTACGTGATACCGGCGGACCACAAGTGGTTCGCCCGGCTGTGCGCGGCCGCGGTCCTCGTGCACACCCTGATCGACATCGACCCGCAGTACCCGGAGGTGAGCCGGACCGGCGGCAGGAACTGCTCGTCATCAAGGACGAACTCGAGGCCCAGGCGCCCGAAGGCGCTCCGCCCGATCCGTTCGTGGCCAAGGAGCAGGCCAAGGCCCGGGCCAAGCGGGGATCAAGAAGCCAAGGCCGGGAAGAAGGCGAAGGGGGAGGAGAAGGTCGCGGAGGCCGACGCCGCGGCGGCAGCCAAGGTGCTGGCGAAGGCTGCGGCGGCGGCGGAGGGCGGCCTCAGCCGGGAAGCCGCGGACGGGCGCCGGCCAAACGGGGCCGGGCGCCAGGATCCGCCCGCGCCGCGGGCCCCACGGGTCAGCCGGGCTCGCAGCCAGCCTGCCCCCAGCGAGACTGCCGCCCGCCGCCAGACCACCTCCCGCAGCCGGTCTGCCACCTCCAGCCGGGCGGCGCCTGCAAGTCCGAGGACGCGCAGGCCGCGGGCCAACGGCTAGCCGAGCTAGCGCATGTCCGAAGCGGAGGCGTAGGCATGGCGGTGCAAGCCGGCACCACGGGACAGCCGGCCACGGCAGGGCTGGCCGGTCTGGCTATCACGATCGGGCTCCTCACGCTCATCCACTACGGGGCCTCTCACTTCGGCGGTAACCCCATCGGCCAGTCGATCGCGTTCACCTCGTTCGCGTTCTGCCTGATCGTGGCCGCGGTCGAGTGCCGCAGCCAGACCGGCACCGTGCTCACCACCGCCACGTAGCCGAGGAGAGATCGACCATGCCGTTCGGAGTCAACTCGGAGGTGGGCAGATTGCGCCAGGTCATGGTGCACCGGCCCGGCCTCGAACACGCCCGCCTCACCCCCTCGAACGCCGAAGAACTGCTGTTCGACGATGTGCTGTGGGTCAGCCAGGCCAAGAAGGAGCACGACGCGTTCTGCGAGGCCATGCGCGACCGCGGCGTCCAGGTGCACGAGGCCGAGACGCTGCTGGCCGAGGCGCTGAACAGCCCCGAGGCCAGGGACTGGGTCAGCGACAATATCCTGAACGAGCGCGAGGTCGGCATCACCGCCGCGCAGCGGGCCGGCGAATGGGTGCAGCAGTCGGGCCCGGCGCTGGTGGCGGAGTTCCTGATCGGCGGGATCACCAAGGCCGACGTGGCCCAGGACGTGGGGCTGGTGTGGGAGTCGGCCGATCCCACATCCATGCTGCTGCCGCCGCTGCCGAACTTCCTGTTCCAGCGGGATCCGTCGTGCTGGATCTACGACGGCGTCACGATCAACCCGATGACCAAGCCGGCCCGCAAGCCGGAGACGATGATCATGGAAGCCATCTACCGCTTCCACCCGATGTTCGCCGCCGAGGAGTTCCCGATCTGGCTGGGCGGCGTCGGCCAGGACTGGGGACGCGCGCACGTCGAGGGCGGCGATGTGCAGCCGATCGGCAACGGCGCGGTCATGATCGGCATGGGGGAGCGCACCACACCCCAGGCCGTGCTGTGGATCGCACGCTCCCTGTTCCGGGCGGGATCGGCGGCACTCGTGCTCGCGGTCAGCCTGCCGAAGTCGCGCAGCTACATGCACCTCGACACGGTGATCACGATGTGCGACCGCGACCTGGTCACGCTGTTCCCGCAGGTCGTGAACGGCGCGCGGATCTGGGCGATCCGGGCGGGCGAGTCCGCCGATGACCTGGTGGTGGAGGAACAGCAAGGATCGCTGCCCGAGCAGATGGCCAAGGCCCTGGGCATCGGCACGATGCGCATCATCGAGACCGGCGGGGACTCGTTCGAGGCCGAGCGCGAGCAGTGGGACGACGGCAACAACGTCGTCGCGCTCGAGCCCGGTGTGGTCGTCGCCTACGAGCGCAACACCGGCACGAATACCGCGCTGCGCAAGGCCGGGATCGAAGTGATCACGATCGAGGGTTTCGAGCTTGGCAAGGGCCGCGGCGGTGGCCACTGCATGACCTGTCCCCTGCAACGCGATCCAGCGTTCTGAAAGACACACGAGGAGCCGTCAGTGGCGTTCAATCTTAAAAATCGCAATTTCCTCAAGGAGATCGACTTCGAGCCGCGCGAGCTGCGCTACCTGCTGCGCCTGTCCGAGGCGCTCAAGCTCGCCAAGTACGCCGGCACCGAGACACCACAGCTGAGCGGCAAGGAGATCGCGCTCATCTTCGAGAAGAGCTCTACCCGCACCCGCTCGTCATTCGAGGTCGCCTCGTACGACCAGGGCGCGCACGTGACGTACCTGGACCCGTCCGGGTCGCAGCTGGGCCACAAGGAATCGATCGCGGATACGGCCGCGGTCCTGGGCCGCTTGTACGATGCGATCGAATTCCGGGGGAATGGCCAGGCTGACGTCGAGGCGCTCGCCGCGCACGCCGGCGTGCCCGTGTACAACGGGCTGACCGACGAGTGGCACCCCACCCAGATGCTGGCCGACTTCCTCACCATGCACGAAGCCAGCCACAAGCCCTATGACGTGATCGCCTACGCGTTCGTCGGCGACTGCCGGTTCAATATGGGCCGTTCGCTGCTGGTCATGGGCGCGCTGATGGGCAGCGACGTCCGCCTGGCCGGCCCGGCCGAGCTGCACCCGCCCAAGGACGTCGTCGATCTCGCCACCGACATCGCCGGACGCACCGGCGCGCGCATCACGATCACCGAGAATCCAGCGGAAGCCGTCTCAGGCGTCGACTTTATCCACACCGACGTGTGGGTATCGATGGGTGAATCCAAAGACGTCTGGACGGAACGCGTCCGGGTCCTCAAGCCGTATCAGGTAAACGCCGAGCTCCTGGAAAAGAGCGGGAACCCGGCGGTCAAGTTCATGCACTGCCTGCCCGCATACCACGACACGAACACGATTGTCGGACGCGAGATTATGGACCATACCGGCATGACCTCAGGCCTGGAGGTAACCGGCGCGGTTTTCGACTCGGGGGCCAGCATCGTGTTCGATCAGGCCGAAAACCGGCTGCACACCATCAAGGCGATCCTCGTCGCCACGCTTGGTTAGCGGTAGTTACCGGTGCCCGCTCCCCGGCGCCGGGAGCGACACGAGAAAGGAATGTCATGGCTACTCTGATCGCCATCGGATACCCGGACCAGGCCACCGCCACGGCGGCCGCCGACGAGGCCCGCCGGCTGGCCCAGGACCTGATCATCCAGCCGGACGCGATCGCGGTGATCGAACGGGACAACGCAGGCGACTACCACGTCCACACCAACCACCACGCGGTGGGCGCCGGGGCGACCTGGGGCATGTTCTGGGGGTTCCTGTTCGGCCTGCTGTTCTTCATCCCGGTCTTCGGCATGGCCATCGGCGCCGGGATGGGCGCGCTGATGGGCAAGGTCACCAAGACCAGCATCGACAAGCAGTTCCAGGAGCAGGTGCGCGACATGATCAAGCCTGGTACCTCGGCGCTGTTCCTGATGGTGGAGAAGGTGACCCCGGACAAGGCCGTCGACGCGATGAGCAAGTTCGGCGGTACAGTTCTGAAGACCTCCCTGTCCAAGCAGGATGAAGCGGACCTCCAGGAGGCGTTGCACGGAGGTCAGGCGAGCGCCTAGCAGTCACACCACCAGGGCCGCAAGGCGGCCCTGTGAGGCTGGACGGGCGCCGACCAACAGCGGCTGTGGCCGAGCGGCGCCCGGACCTCAGCTTCTTCGTAGGAGGGGATTGCCGTGTCCGTACCGCCGCTGAAGTCCGTCGGGCCATCCACGCCGACTCCGCCCGGCCAGGGCTCTGCGGAGCCAGGGCGGCGAGCGGATGCCGCGAAGCTGGGCGGCATCCTGGTCCTGGTCACGATGGTGCTGCTGGCCACGTTGATCGTGGGCATCGTCATTGGCAACGCCGCCAGAAAGCGGTTCGACAAATGGGCCCGTGGCTACTGACGCTCTAGGCCCCGGGGTGCAGTGCCCCGGGGCCCAGAACCCCGGCTGCGCTAGACGGTCACGTTCTCACGGCTGCCGTAGACGCACAGTCCGTACAGCGCGAACACGTCCGCGGCGATGATCACCAGAGACCAGAACGGGTAGCCGGGGAGGAAGAACATCTGGTCGATGGCGTTAAGCCCGATCAGCACCACCGCAGTCCATCTGGCTATCTGGTTGCCCGCCAGCACGCCGATCGCCGCCAGCAGTTGCAGGACGCCCAAGATGAGGGTGATCCAGCCCCATGTGCGCAGGTCGCCGAACACGTAGTGGGCGTTGGCGACGAACACGTGCGATCTCGCGATCGCTGCAATGCCGTCGATAAGGTTAAAGAAGCCGATTATCATCAGCAGGATGGACGCGAACAGAATTAGGCCGTAGCCGCGGCCTCCCGTGTGCCGTCCCGCTGCCCTCGTTGTTGCCGACGTCATTGTGACCTCCTATACCGGCGGAGTTCGAGCATGCGCAGGGCTCGCCAGGCAGCTACGGCGATTGCCCCTTCCCGGATGGGTTGCACATTCGCTGAGTCTGCTGTCCTGAGCCGGTCTAGTCGTCACCCTGGTGAGGGTGATTTATCCTCGTGCCGACCGCGCCAGCTGCGTGGTGATTATTTTCCGCCGGCAAAAGGCCGAACGAGCCAGGCAGATGAATGATTTGTGGCCACCTCAAGGTCACCGTGTGTTCACTTTCGATGCCCAGAGCGGGCGCCGGATGCGAGATCGGGATCGGTCAGGCCCGGCCGGGACCCGCGTGGATGCCGTCCTGGGCCAGGCCCCCAGGTCCCAGCAGCCGCGAACCAGGCCCGCGCCCGCGTGCCGCTCACACTGATTCTGTGGCCCCTGCTGGCTCGGCGGCCTCCTCTACCGGCCGGCGGGGGATGAGCACGCCCAGCACCAGGCCGATCAGGGCAATCACCAGCATCGTGGCCAGGCCGACGGCGAACGGCTTGCCCGCGGGCATTTTCACCGCGACCAGGACCGAGCCGACCAGGGCGGTGCCCAGCGAGGATCCCAGGTTAGAGACGCTGCGGGACAGGCCGGAGATATCGCCTTGATCTTTGTCGGGGAAGCTGGACTGGACCACGTTCACCGACGAGGTCAGCATGACGCCGACGCCTATGCCGAATAACAGCAGCCCCGGCACCCAGGTGATGACGCCCGAACCTTTCCTGACCAGGGCGAGCAGCAAGATCATGCCTACGGCTGTGCACAGGAAGCCGGCGATGATCAGCCACTTTGCCGGCCGGGCCGGAGGTAGCCGTTTCCTGGACAGCTATCACAATGGTCCAGGCTGCCTGGCCCAACCCCGTACCGTGCTCACCCACACGGGGTGAGTTCGACGCCCGCTGCACCCGGGTGACCCGCCTTAGGCCAGGGGCCAGTCGCCGATCATCAGCGGTTGCCCGAACTCTCGTGCGGCCATGGTTACGCTCATTGCGCTGCCGGTCGTGCCATGGACAGCGGGCCGCCGAGCGCGCTACGACCGGTTACCGGTGTGAGCGGCTCGCAGCGACTCGGCGGCCGTCAGGAGGGCGGCGCCGAGGAGCACGGTGTCTTTGAGCAGGGCCTCGCCCAGCACAGACAGCTGCGGTATCCCTCCCGGCCCTTCCCTCCACGCTTCCGGCGTCGTGGGCAGGAAGCTGAGCGTGCTGAGCATCATCCCCGCGGCGCCGAAGCTTCCCACCGCTGAGGCCCGGGGCGCGAGCGGCTTGGCCGCGATCAAAGTGCCAAAGGTTATCTGCGCGATCCCGACGAGCCACGCGAGCTTCTGGGCGCCCAGCTTCTTACGAAGACGCGAGGTCAGCGGACTCGCGGTGACCAGAACCTCTGCGTTCTGGACCTCGTAATCTGTGAACTTCAGCGCCCCGATCCACACCAGGGTCGTCACCAGTCCGTAGCGCGTGACCGAGGATCCTGCGGAAGCTAGGCCGCTAACTGGTATGCGCCGTGTGCCCATATCAAGCTCCCTGATCGCCAGTCGCCAGCCGGGGTTGCCACTGTGCACGTACCCGCTGAAGCCTTCCACACGCGCTGGTGTACGGCTCGCCGCTCGAGGCAGCCTGGTGTCCAGCTGCGGTCAGCTTCTGGACCACCTGCGAGCCGATCAGTCCGGTGCCGCCGATCACTATGAGCTTCATATCTCTCTCCTTTCTTGCGCCTGCCACGCCCGGCCCGGCGACGCGGCAACCGGGACCGGCAGGGCTGGCCCGCGCGCAAGAAGGCGGGCAGGTCAGCGTTGAACCTTGTCCTGGAGCGTGGCGCTAAAGCTCGGCCTAGGCGGGCTCGTACCGCTCGCCGAGGGCCTTGGCGACCTCAGCCATGAACGGTGGTGAACAGGAGCCCATCTCTTTGACTTCGGAGAAGTTGTCGAAGAACCACAGCGGACCGGCATCCGTCGTCTCGCCGGGATACAGCGGCTGGCCGAAGACGGCTATGGCTCCGGCGTCGCTGATCCAGGCAGTCTGACCGCCGTCGTCGGCAACCTGCCAGCCTTCAAGAATCAGCCGGCCCCCACTGCTGTAGATGCGGATCTCCCGGGCCGTTGCGCCTTCACCACTGACCACGACGCGCTCGTACTCGTGGTGGACATTGTTGTCATCGCCCATTCTGGGAACCTTCTTCCCTTGCGGCCGTCATCTTCCGGATGGATAGAGCGACGCCGTCCAGCCGCAACTACACGGAGCCACTCCTAGCATCCTGCCCAGCTCAGCGCGGCCGATCACCTCGGATAAGAGAGGACCCGGCTTGAGGGAGTTGAGCGCTCTCCTCAGCCGTTATACGGGATCACGTGGACGCCATAATCGCCGGTCCGCAGTCGGGGTTCGGCGGGTGGAGGATGATGGCCCTCGGGTTAATATCGCCTGATGAGTGATCAGCTGTTCGTCCCTGCAGATTTCGCGGTACCCGGCGGGCTCGTGGCTGAGCAATTCCGGCTGGAACCCCTTGGGCCTCAGCACAATACCGCGGACTACGCGGCGTGGACGGCCAGCATCGACCACATTCAGGAGACGCCAGGATTCGCTGGGACGGGCTGGCCGGAGCCGGTGAGCCTGGCGGACAATCTGCGCGACCTCGAACGTCACGCACATGACTTCGCCCAGCGCCGCGGGTTCACCTACACCGTGCTGAACATCGGTACCGACGAAGTCATCGGATGCGTGTACATCTACCCGCCGCGCGGTGAAACCCCGGGCGGCGGCAGTACAGGCGAACGGCATGCGAGGGTTAGATCCTGGGTGCGTGCGGACCGCGCCGAACTCGATCCTGTGCTTTACCGCACCGTCTTGGCATGGCTGGAACGGTACTGGTCATTCCACTCGATCGAGTACGCGCCACGGAGATGACTCGCAGGTCCATCCGGACGCATTCTGACTGCACCTCGAGTCGTTTGGTCGGAAGCCCCTGGTGGCTGAGACTGAGACGGGTGGATCGGTTCTGCGTGCCCGTGCTCGGTGAGCTGCGTGCGATCCTGTTGATGTGAGGTCTGGGGTTAGGGCTGCAGCCTGGGCTGAGGAGCGGGTCGCCGCGCGAGCGATAGTTTCAGCGCTGCGATCGCCACCTCGAGGCGGTGCTTGCGTTCTGGCGGCGTCGATGTGATCGCGGTTTCGGCCACGGTCAGGTGGGCGGCGGCCTCGTTTAGGCGTCCCTGAGCAAGATCGCTGGTTGCGCGCGCGAGAGGGATATCCGGGCCCTCGGTAACGGCACTTGGCGGGAACGCACGCAACAGGGACTCGATGGTCTGAGCCTGTCCGTCCAGCGTCAGGCCGAACGAGTGGTCGGCGAGCAGCCGCGCCGCATCGGACCAGTCACCCGCCGCCTGGATATGCCGGATGGCGTCGACGACCTGGCCGTGCTCGCTAAGCCATCTGGCGGCCAGCCGATGCAGGACCGGCAGTTCTTCGGGCAGCCTCCGGCGCAGCTCAAGCCGGAGCAGGTCAGCGAAGAGGTGGTGATACCGGAACCAGGTTCGGGCCGGGTCGAGCGATACGACGAACGCGTTAGCGTCTTCGAGGTCAAGCAGGATTCGTTCGGAGCCAGGGCGACCAGTCAGCAGATCCGCCAGCTCGCCGTTGACGCGGTCGAGCAGGGAGGTCCGCAGAAGCAGCCGCTGGACCTCGGCCGGCTGGCACTCCAGCATTTCGGCGAGCAAGTACTCGGCCATGGTCCGGCTGCTGCCGGAGAACTCCGCGACAAATCGTTCGGGGTCAGGGCTGCTCGCCAGTGAGATCGCCGCGAGCCGCAGGCCCGCGGCCCAGCCTTCCGTGCGCTCGTACAGCTTCCCGGCCCCGGCCTCCGACAGCGCGATGCCCGAAGCCTCCAGGAGCTCGCAGGTCTCGCGCTGGGTAAAGCGCAAATCTGTGGCGCGGATCTCGGCCAGCTCGCCGGCGAGACGAAGCTTGTGCAGCCGAAGTGGCAGATCACGCCGTGTCGCGAGGATCGCGTGCACATGCTGGGGGAGCTTCTCCAGCAGCCGGGTTAGCTGTGTGAGCGGTTCCGGCCAGGTCAGCTCGTGGAGATCATCGATGATCAGGAAGGTGCGGTCGCGATGCTCGGTGAGTTCCGACAGAACTCTGTCGGCGATGGCCTCTTGGTTGAAGTCGGGTGTCGCTGCCAGCTGTTCGCCTTTGCCGGGCGTGCCGGAGGCCTGCCGGGTGGCGCTTAGGACGGCGAGCCAGAACTGCTGGGAGTCCTGCTGGTCGCGCTGCACCTGGACGACTGCCAGCCGATACGGCTGACCCGGCCCAGCTGCCCAGGCCCGCAACAGCGAGGTTTTGCCGCTGCCTGCGGGGGCCGAGATAAGCGTTAGCTTGGCTTCCGCCGCGCGATTGAGGGATGCGAGAAGTTCCCCGCGCTGAATTAGCCGCGGAGCTGCCGGACCCGGCTTTCGCCGGGTTGCGCTAAATGCCACGCTTGAACCCGATCGCCAGCGCGCTAGCCTGCCGCCATCCGCCTCTCAGCATCCCTGTCAGGTTACGTGCTCGGGCTACGGCCAGCCAGCGCAACACTGGCTGAAGCGCGTTACGCCATTGTGGCGCTGGGTCACCAGATCCTGGCGATGTGGACTCACCTGCCTGCGCTGGACCATGGCCCGATGGACCCTGCATCCGCCAGGTACATGATCCGGATCAACGGCCATCTCGGCGCCACGTTGCTTTCGGCATTTCCGGCGATGGCCTGGCAGCGGCATGGCCCAGAGAAGTCTTGACCGGCGTCCTGGACCGACCCGGGCTATACGGCGTCCTGGCCGAGATCGAAGCGCTTGGCCTTGACTTGCTCGAGGTCCGCCAGCTCGCCCCCGAAGCGAGATCGCCAGAACGCGGTGATACCTGCTCACCGTGAAGATCCCTAACTTCGGGGCCTGGATCACCTAGATGCGGGCCTATCTGCGCAATGCTGACCCGGTGCTGGCCAAGCTCACAGCCGACCGGCGGGCCTGCTGCTCGGCATTCAGGAAGCCGAGCGCAAGGCGCCCGCCGCCCAGGCAGGCCCGGTGTGTTCCAGCGGATTTCCCATAGCAGGTGGGGCGCACCGGTACTGCCGCCCAGCTCAATAAACGCCGGCCACGACGCCTCATTCAGGTTGATGGATTCCGAGATCTTTGGGCTCTCAACCGTCAGGTACAGAGGCCGGTGAGACATGGGTACATTGAGGCTCTCTGGGCGCCTGGCGGTGCCAGCGTCTGTGCCGGGCCGGCAGATCGGGGGAGACTCTGGTGGACATACGACCTCCGCAAACGAAGAACCTATCGGCTCCCGACGAAATGCTCTCTCTGGAGAAGGGATCGGCCAGCACGGTCAGAGTTGGCGAGCTGGTGGTCGGTCGGCTTGTGCTGGAGCCCGGCTGGCGGTGGTCTGAGCATGTGCGGCCCATCGCCGGGACGGCAAGCTGCCAGTTCCATCATGTGGGGTTCGCGTTGTCTGGTGCGATGGCTGGCCGAATGGATGACGGCACCGAGTTCGAGGTCAGGCCCGGGGACGTCTTTGATGTCCCACCCGGGCATGACAACTGGGTTATCGGCGACGAACCAATGACGGCGGTCATCTGGGGTGGCTGGCGTGGATGGGGTAAGCCGCCGGCCGGTGAGCGGATACTAACGACGATGCTGATCACCGACATAGCTGGATCCACTGACCATGCGGCCGCACTGGGTGATGCGGCCTGGGATCAGCTACTCGACCGTCATCACGCACTCGTCCGGGAGATCCTGGAGCGTTACCGCGGGATCGAGATCGACACGGCCGGCGACGGATTCCTGACCATGTTCGACGGAGCGGCACGCGCGGTGCAGTCAGCGCTGGAAATCCGCGGCGCCGTCCGTGGCATCGGCCTCGACATCCGGGCCGGGCTCCACACCGGAGAGGTTGAGGTTGTTCCGGGAGGCATAAGGGGGCTGGCGGTCCACGAGACGGCTCGCATCATGGCGCTCGGGAACGCCGGAGATATCTTGGTCTCGAGCACCACACGTGAGTTGTCTGCCGACTCAGGTTTCGCCTACGTGGATCGCGGGATTCATCACCTGAAAGGCATCCCTGCTCCGCGGCAGGTTTTCCTGCTCATCGCAGCTAACAACGACGATGCGGGGGCTGTACGTGCCTGAAACTGCTCGTTGGCGTACCGAACGCTTAATACACGCGGTCGCTTTTCGCTTCCGCGCTCGCGCGTACAGTTAGCCCGGCGAGCTCCTCAGCGGCGTTCGCCGAGCCGGCCTTCGGCGCGGCGACGTCGGTTCTTGGTCGGTCGCCCTTGCCGTGCGCAAACGGATGATCTGTGTGCTGGCATTCCACAGGGTACGCAGCCCGCAGCAGGCGGGCGCCGGGTGTCAGCATTCGGCCCGCTGGGGGAAGGCGCGGGTGACGGCGGCGGTGCGGCTGGTGACCTCCAGCCGTTGATAGATGTGTTCCAGGTGGGTGCGCACGGTCGCCTCGGAAATGCCGAGGCGGCGGGCGATCTGGGTGTTGGTGTACCCGGCGGCGACCAGGTGCAGGAGGCCGGTCTGCCGGGGAGTGAGCTGAGGGACGGGGTGGCGGCGGCGTTCGGCGTCGAGGTAGGCCCGGTACAGGTGCGGGCGCAGCAGCGTGAGCAGGGCCCGGTCCCGTTCGGAGAAATCTGGGCCGGGGCCGCGGAAGAAAAACAGCCGCACCGACCGGCCAGGCCCCATGCCCGGGCCGGGCGGCGGGGGCAGGGTCAGCATCAGATCGTGTTCCAGCCCCTGCGGCCGGTAGATGTCGCAGTATGTGCCGACCGAATGCCATTGCCGGGCTGAGTAGAAGTCCGCGATCGTCACGATCCGGCGCAGGTCGCCGGTGCGGTCGGGGTAGCTGCAGGGCTGGCAGGTCCAGTAATGCTGCCAGTGCACTGGATCCAGGTCCTCGACTACGGCGCCGCCGCGGTCCGGGATCGATTGCAGGAACCATGTCTCCTGCCGCTCGCTGTCGAAGCCTTCGACCGAGATGACGTCACAGCGGATCTGGCCCATCAGGTCGGCTAGCAGTGATTCCGGCAGCCCGGCTTCGGGCAGGTCGAGACGGCTCTCGCTGACGATCCCGGCCAGGGTGTGCAGGTCGTGTTCGTTGGCGGTCATCGGAGCCCGCACGACCGCCCCCTTCCTCCCCGGTGGGTCTCACGCTACCCGGACGGGGCCGGCCTGGCCATCGGTAGAACGTCCGATGGCGGACGCGGCGGGGCCTGCGCACACTCGCACTTAGTAGATTTCGCTAGAAGCCGAGGGAGACCGTGATGAACTTCATCCGCCGCATCCACCATCTGGTGGGCGTCCTGGCCGGGCTGGCTTGCGCCGTGCTCGGGCTTGCCGTGGCCGCGCCCGCAGCGTTCGCCGTCAGTCTGCGGGATCCCGGCGGGACCGCAGTCAGCACTACGCCGCCTCGGCCACCGGGCTCCTACCCGTGCTCGCCCGCGTGCCCAGCCATTTTGACCCAGCACCCGGTCCGGCCGCCTGGGCACGTGGCCCGTCCGGTGTACCAGGTGCACACCGTCGTGGTAGGCGGGATGCCCGGCTGGCAGATCGCCCTGATCGCCCTCGGGGCGGCGCTGGTCGCGGCCGCCACCACAGCGGCGGCCTACCGGGCGCGCATCGCCCACCGGAAGCAGGCCAGCGCGGCCGCCTGAACCAGGCAGCAGTCATCAGGCACCCTCGGATCATGTCACCAAGGAGCATGACCATTACAGGCGCACACCGGATCGCCGCCAGAGGATGCGAGCCCGGGACCACACGACCCGAGATAGCCACGGGGCCTGGCGGGAGTGTCTGATGGCGACTTCACGTCCGCCACGGCCACCCCGGACGGGTCAGATGCGGGCACTCGCGGTCACTCATAAGTCCAGCGCCAATGATGATGATCTGCATGGGGGCTGGTCTGACATGGTGTAACCGCCGCTCCGCGCCGGGTATTTAGCGGCGCAGGTAGGTCAGGACGGCGAGGACCCTGCGGTGGTCTTCGGGTGCGGGCGGCAGGCCCAGTTTGGCGAGCATGCTCCCGATGTGGGTTTCCACGGTCTTGGCCGACATGTGGAGTTGGCTGGCGATCCCCTGGTTGGAGCGGCCTTCGGCCATCTGGGCTAGCACGGCTAGCTCGCGGTCGGTCAGGGTCTGGAGCGGGCTGTCGCGCCGTGGCCGGGCTACCAGCCGGGAGACGACCTGCGGGTCGATCACCGACTCGCCGTCGGCGACCCTGCGGATGGCGTCGGTGAATTGCGCGATGTCGGCGACGCGCTCCTTGAGCACGTAGCCGACCCCGCAGGGGTCGTCGGCGAGTAGCTCGAACAGGTGCTCGGTCTCGACATGCTGCGACATAACGACGACGGCGGTGCCTGGCCACTGGCGGCGGATCTGGACTGCGGCCTGCAGGCCCTCGGTGGTCTGGGTAGGCGGCATCCGGATGTCGGCGACCACGACAGCGGGACGCAGGGCGCCGACCAGGCGCAGCAACTGGGCTGCGTCGCCGGCCGTGCCGGCCACGTCCAGGCCGGCCTTCGGCGAGGAGCCGGCGCAGTCCCTCGCGCAGCAGCACCGCATCTTCGGCGATGATCACGCGCAGCGGTGCTGCCGCCTGGGTTACGGGCAAGGGAGGTCGGCCTCCAGGCGGGTCCCGCAGCCCGGCCGGGAGTCGATCAGCAGCACACCGCCTACCGACGCCACCCGGTCGGCCAGGCCGCGCAGCCCGGAGCCGCCCTCGGGCCGGGCGCCCCCGGCCCCGTCATCACTGACCTGCACCAACAGCCGTCCGGACAGCTGGCGGATAGTCACCTGAGCGCTGCTGGCCAGCGCGTGCTTAGCGACGTTGGCGAGGGCCTCGGACACCACGAAGTAGGCGGTCGCCTCGATTGGGGCGGGGAACCTGCCGGCCGGCACAGCGGTGATTGTCGTGGCGACTGGTGACCGCTCCGCCAGTGCCTGGATGCCTCCGGCCAGCCCGGTCTCGGTCAGGACGGCGGGATGAATGCCCCGGGCCAGTTCCCGCAGCTCGACTAGGGCTTCCTGGGCCTCCTTTCCGGCCGACTCGATCAGCGACACGAGTTCGGGATCCGCCCCGGCTGCCCGGCTGCGGGCCATGCCGAGCGCGAGGCTCAAGGTGACCAGGCGCTGCTGGGCGCCGTCATGCAGATCGCGCTCCAGCCGGCGACGCTCGGCGTCGCCGGCCTGGACAATCCGGGCCCGGGAGGCGCGGACCTGTTCCAGCTGGGCTTGCACCTCGGCTTGGAGCCGGGAGTGCTCGAGAGCCAGGCAGGCGGCGGTGACGGTGACCTTGACCAGGTCTGGCTCGTGCCGCAGTTCTTCATGATGGACGAGCACGGCATCACCGGCCGGGTCAAGCACGGTCAGCATGCGCCCGGCGGGCAGCTGCGCGGGGTCGACGGCCTGGTCGCTGGTGTCCAGGTAGCGGTTGTGGCCGGGCACCCGGAAGGCCAGTTGGAGGGCCGGGTCGCCCAGGGCACTGGCCAGCGCGTCGCGGAGCCGGCCGGGCGGCGGCCCGGGCTCGAGGTCGACCAGTGCGGCTCCGACGGCGCGCCGGGTGCTTTGTGTACGCACCATCCCGATCGCGTACGCGGCGGGTGCGGCGATCAGGATCAGCGGGCCGATGCCGTACGCCATCAGGCTGGAGAGCCCGAGATCAGACGGGCTTTCCAGGACGCCGATGTAAGCGGCGATCGGCACGGCGACCCAGATGAGCGGCGTCATGGCCCGGCGCGCATACCCGCGGGCCGACCGCCAGTGCCAGGCGATCAGGGCGACCACGGCCACTGTCAGGCAGGTGCCGAGGATCGCGCCGACCGCGGCGGCGGTGCTGTGCAGTTGGGCTGAGCTGTCGACCAGGAGCAGATTAGCCGGGCAGGCGGGGCCGCAGCCGTTCGTGCGGGGATTCCAGAACAGCATCTGCACAGCGTTATTGCCGACGTTCCAGGCGTAGTTCCCCGCGACCACCGCGCGGTCGAGCCGGGATCGCAGGCGCCCGTACGGCCAGGCCAGGGCCAGATGGGCCAGGGACGCCTGGTAGAGGCTCCCGGTCAGGTAGCCGAGAGTAAACGGAAGCGGATAATGCAGCCGCGTCAGCGCGGACAGAAACCACGCATAGCCCGCGATCGTGAACAGCAGGCCAATCCGCTCGTCCGGATGGCGCTGCCAGGCGAACAGGCCCACTCCGAGATAAGCCAGCATGACCAGCGTCGGAGTGATCACGTAGATCGCCGGCCCGGGCGGCTCCGGCCAGCTGTTGACGTAGAACGTGACCACGCTGAAGACCGTCGCCGCAAGCATGCCGACAATCAGAATCGTCCGCATCTGCCGGCTCATGGCGGGATCGCCCCGAGGAAGCCGCGCAGGCTGGCTCCGGACAGCTGGTCTTTCGGCAGGAACCCGGCCGCCGGGCTGGCCGCTATCTGGCCGCCGTAGTCACTGGCCTCGCGGGTGGAGGTGAGCACGATCACCGGCCGGTGCTCCTGCTCCGCCAGGCGCCTCGCCACCTCAAACCCGTCGACGTCGGGAAGCTGGATGTCCAGCAGGACAAGGCAGGGCCGGATGGCCCGGGCGGCCTGTGTCGCTTCGGTGCCGCTCGCCGCCTCGGCGACGGTGAACCCGGCCCCCTCCAGGATTATCCGGGCGAAGGCGCGGAACCCATCGTGGTCGTCGACGACGAGGATCGATGCTGACCGTGGCACAGGTCCAGTGTCACACCGGACGGCCCGCCTGGCCTCAGGGCTAGCCCCGACCGGCGTCAGGGTTAGCCCGGTGGCAAGACGAGGGCTCGCCCCGATGACCGCCGTCCCCTGCGTCCCTAGCGTCTGGCTTAGCAGAACGCGTACGCCGCGGCGCTCGCGATAGAGGAGAACGCAGATGAACGCTACCGGAAGGCGCACGACCGCGCCGCTGGCCGCCGCGATCGTGACGGGCTTCGCCATGGCGGCTGTGGCGTGCGGGGGAGGAGGTGTCCCCGCGGTCGGCGCGCCGCCCGCGTCAGGGCACACCGCCGCGGAACGGGCTGCCACGCTGAACTGGCTGGCCAAGACCAATCAGATGTGGACGAGGAACGACTTCGCACCGCTGGACCAGGTGACGACGGGTGAGGCGCGAGCCGCCTATCTGGCCCAGGAGAACCGGACCAGGAGCGACCCCGCCCCGCCCGGCCGGCCGCCCTTGCGGCTCGCCAGCGTGTCGATCACGGTGCCGTGCCACCACGGCGCCGCGGCCACGTTCGTCGCCTACGGCGACACCAACGTCTTCACTCTGGGGCAGGCCATGCAGCCGGTGGCCCTGGTGTTCCAGCGGGTCGGCTTCACGTGGAAGCTCGCGGCGATCGTGAATCAGTCCTCCGGCCCCGGCCAGCCCGCCTGGCCCGCCTTGTGTCGGGCCGGAGCCGGGACCACGGTCCCGGCCGTTCTGGAGCCGGCCGATTACGCGGCCGCCCTGGCCCGGGCGCTGGACCATGCCGCGACCGGCGCGACGGAGACCGCCGCCGCGGCAGCGCCGTTCGCCGTGAACTCGTTCTTCGCGGGCCCGGGCTCGGTCAATGCCCAGTCCGCCACCCAGATCAGGAAGGACCGCGCCGGCGGGGCGACTGTAGCTGAGCAGTTCGTCCCGGCCGCCGACCCCACGCTGGCCCTGCCACTGGCCAGCGGACGCGGATACTGGCTGGTTGGCGTCCTGGTCCAGACCGGCAGCTACAGCTCTGCCGCGGGCATCCGGAAGGCCACCTGGCCCGACGGCGCGTCCATCGGCCCCGGACGGCCGGCCATCGTGCACCACGAAATCGACACGTTCATCACCACCTACACCGCGACCGATCCGCTGCGCTCCGCAGGCGGGCAGGTCACCCTCGACGGGTTCTTCGGCTGGCCCCTGACCACAGTAGCTAGCTAATGCCCTCTGGCGTCGCCGAGCAGGGCGCCGGGCTGATGGTAGGACTGGAGAGATCATGACGAATTCGGATGCGCCCGCTCCGGCTGGCCCGCCCGCGGCGCCCGGTACCGAGGCTGACCTGCTGGGTGCACTGTTCTCTCCGGCGGGCCGCTCCGACCCGCACGTGATCTTGCGCTCCTGCGCCCTGCCCGGCTGCCAGTACCTGTTCGTCCGGGATGTGCTGCGTGACCCGAGGTTCGCCGCAGCGTCGATCCCGCCCTCGCCCGATGGGGCATTCCAGCTGCTCGCCCGGTGGATGATGCGGCTGGACGGCGACCGGCACCGCCGTGTCCGGGACGCCTTCGGGGGCCTGTTCACTGCCCGCAGGGTAGAGCGCTACCGGGCCATCATCGCCGAGCGGGCCGCCGCGCTGATCGACCAGACAGCCCCCGCGGGCAGCATGGACCTGGTCGCGGACTTCGCCCGGCCTCTGCCGTTCACCGTGATCACCGAGGTGCTCGGCGTTCCGCCCGATGACAGGGACTGGCTTGCCGCGGCGGTCGCGACGCTCAATCGCGGCTTCGCCCGCCAGCGCGACACCGACCGCACCGCGGTCCAGGCCGCCAACGACGCGGCCGGGCAGATGCTGTCCTACTTCACCGGGCTGCTCGACCAGCGCACCGCAGTGCCAGCCGACGACCTGATGACCACCCTGGCCGCCCGGCATGCCGACGGCGGGGACCGCCAGGACCTGGCTGCGAACTGCATCTTCTTTATCAATGCCGGGCACCAGACCACTACCACCCTGCTCACCCTCGGCGCTCACCTGCTCTGCACCCACCCCGAGGCGCTCGCCGCGTTGCAGGAAGACCCACGGCGCTGGCCCGCAGCGGTGGAGGAAATGGTGCGGCTGATCACCCCGACGACCTTCACCGCCGTGACGCCTCGCAACGACACCGACATCCACGGCGTCCGGTGCGCCGCGGGTCAGCCGCGGCTGCTATTCCTGGCCGCCGCCAACCGCGACCCCGCCATCTTCCCTGACCCTGACCGGTTCGACATCAGCCGTGACCCCAGTCCCCACCTCAGCTTCTCCGTCGGCGCCCACTTCTGCCTTGGCGCCCCATTGGCCAGGCTGCACGGCGAAGTCGCGCTGACCACCCTGTTCACCCGGCTGCCCAGCCTGACTGCCCGCACCCCGCCCGACATCACCGCCAGCGTCCCGATCCGCCAGGTCGACCAATTCCTGGTCTCCTGGCAGCAACACTGACCGCGCGCCATCCGGGACCGCGATGCCGACCTCGACCGGCTCACCCGCCACGTCCGGGCCTTCGCCGCGATGATGACCAGCCGCCTCGGCGACCGCCTCGACACCTGGATCACGGCCGCCGAATACGACACCCCTCACGCCCCTGGCCGCATTCGCCCGCCACCCTTCGCCGCGATCTCGACGCAGTGCGTCACGGCCTCGGCCTGCCCTACAGCTCCGGCCCGGTCAAAAGCAACATCAACCGGCTCAGGTCGAGGTGCTCGCCGACGAGCGGTCCCGGACCGTAAAGGCAGAGCCGTCCCGCGATCACGAGCTGATCTACCCTCCTATCCAGGAGTTCTGGGACGCCGCGGTCAAGGGCAGCAGGATCGGCCGCGCGCCTGTGATCAGCCTTTGGGGAGCAGGCACACGGACGGCTCCGGCTACGCCGACGTCTACCTGCACGGCCCCTGTACGGGCAGGTAGACGTCGACGTAGCCGGCGCCGCGTCGTGCTCGGCGACCGCAAGCGGATGCGGAACGTGCCCGAATCCGGGTGGCGGACTCGCTAGATGCCGGAGCAGCCCCCTCCTGACTGCTCCGGCATCTGCTGGTACATGTACTGCGTGATCTTCCAGTGGCCTCCGTGCGTTCCAGAACGAACAGCTGCCGGAGACGCGCTGGTTGCGTCTCGCCGGTAGCGCGGATCGTGATCGTCCCCTGGCTTGTTGCCCTGACTGCCGCGAGGTCGCCTTTGACGGTGATGTCGTCGAATCGGAACGTAAAGTCCAGGCGCATGTCTCGAAAGCGGCGTCGTATGTGGCCGTAAGCTGCTGACTCCGGCTTTCCAGGTCGGCGCCCTCCAGGTCGGAGCCGATCATGCCATCACCTCGGCGAGCACCTGCTGGGTGGTGAGCTCGTGCCCGTGGGAGCTGCGCGCGTGCTCGCGGATGGCGGCGACAAGCTGGCCGAACTGGTCGTCGCTAGCGACCCGGAACTCAACCCCGCAGGGGCAGCGGCCGACGTGCCCGGCTAGTGCACGTCCGGTGAAAGCGAGGTCAAGCGCGACGCACGGCTCGTCCCCCTCCACCCAGGCGTCGTGACCGGCCGACACCACGTGCGCGTCACCCGGGCCGAAGTCGTATTCGCGGCCGTCGTCCATGCGGGCGTGGAGCCGGCCGGAGATGATGTAGCCGGTGTGGGCCGCCTGGCAGGCTTCCGTGCCGACGACCGGCTTGACGTCGGTCGACCACTTCCAACCGGGCTGATACACAGTGCGGGCGATCGTGACGCCGGGCAGGTTGACCACGTTGAGCGAGGCGTGTTCGAACGCGTGCCGCTCATCGGGCGTCTCGATGTTCTTGACTGCCACGATTAGTTTCGTAGCTTCGAGCATCCGGTGTTGCCTTCCCCTGGCCTGGCTTGCCAGGCCAGCATGCAAGCCGGCCGCCTGCCGTCACATCGGGAACAACACGTAGATGCCAGCCGGGACTACGTAGTGGCCGAGGGAGGAAACGCCCGCTGAGAGTCGCGGGCTGCGGCCTGTGATGCGGCCGCCACCAGGCCGGTTCGGGAGCGAGCGCCGGTCTTGCGCAGCAGGCTCTCGACGTGCTTCTCCACGGTCCGTGGCGACAGATGCAGCCGCGCTGCGATCTGCTTGTTGGCCAGCCCGCCGGCGACGAGGCGCAGCACGTCCGCCTCCCTGGCGGTGATTCCCGCCGCCACCCAGGGATTGGGCTGCGACTCCTTGAGCAGTTCGCGGCAGCGCTCGGCCAGGCGGGGCAGGTCCCGGCGATCAAATCCTGCCTCGGCCTCGGCCAGCCAGCGAAGCGGGTCGCCCCATCCGTCGGCGAGAGCAGCGGGGGCGGCGCAGAACCTCGCCAGCTCACCCCAGGCCTCGCAGTTCGTGAAGCCAACGTCGCAGCCCGCCGCCAGTTCGTTGGCCCGCTGCCGCTGCCCGGCTCGCCCGGCCAGAACCGCCTCGGCATAGCCGATAAGGCTCCGGTTGTGGCGGATGGCGCCGACGCCCAGCCGGCGGGCCTCCTCGATCGCCCGTGCCGCCCGGTGATCACCAAGTGAGGCCAGGAGCAGCGGCCATAGCGCCCGAAGCCCCGCGGGTTCGGCATGCGGGAGGCGGGCCAGGATCGCCATCCCCCGGGCGTAGGGTTCCACGGCCGCCGCGGCCTCGCCACCGAGCAGAACCACTGCTCCCCGGCTGGCCCAGCAGATGCCCTCGACCATCTGGTCGTCCGGAGCGGCCGCGATGGCGCGGGCGGCGTAGCGCTCTGTCTGCCCGGCGTCGGCGCGCATGCTGGCGCTGCCGGTAAGTACCGCCAGCGCCTTGGCCCGGACCTGGTCCAGGCCGAGCCGCTCGGCGAGGCCGACGGCGGCCTGCGCGTGGGCATCACACGTGTCCAGTTCCCAGCGGCAGGTGAAGCCCGCGGCGAGCTGGAGATCCAGAATCGCCACGGTACTCAGCGCACCCATCTGCTCGGCAGCGCGCCGCGCCTCGGACAACCGCTCCACTCCGGCATGATCAAGTAGGTCGATGGTGCCCAGCTCGTGCAGGGCGCGCAGCCGCCACAACGGCAGGCCGGCTGTCTCCGCGGTGACCAGCGCGCTCTCGAACGCCGCGCGGGCGGCGCTGAGATCACGCAGCCGGTGGCTCCGGCCGATGAGCTCCAGCGCGTGACAGCGGACATCCGGAGCACTGCCCTCGGCGGCGAGGACGTCCTCGGCGAAAAGCCGGGCCTCATCGAGGTCATCGGCGGCGAAGGCCACCTCGGCATCGATGACGCCCATGCGGGCGCGCACGCCAGCCGGTGGGGCGGTTCCGGCCAGGCGCCGGGCGGCGCCGAGGTGGTGACGGGCCATCTCCCACCGCGAGGCGCCCACCGCCGCCTGGCTGAGGCGAAGGTGAACCTCCGTCCGGAGTTCCGCCGCCTCGGTCCCGAGCCGGGTGATGAGATGGCCGCCGGCCGCCGCTGCCTCCTCAACCCGCCCGGCCAGGGCCAGCGCTTCGACCAGCAGAAGTTCCGCCTGTTCCCGCTCGGGAGTGCCTTCGAGGAGGTCAGCGGCACGCCGTAGGGTACCGATCGCAGTGGCCAGCGCCCCCCAGGCCAGCGCCTGGCCGCCGGACTCGCTCAGCAGCGTTCCGGCCCGGCGGCGGTCCCCGGCACGGTTCGCCAGCTCGACGGCCAGCTCGCGCAGGCCGCCTTCCAGGCGCGGGTGTGCGGCGTCCAGAACGGCGAGCGCCGCCGAGGCCAGGGCCCGCTGGCGGGGTGGCAGCATGGTATCGAGCACCGCTTCGCGGGTCAGCGCGTGCCGAAAGCGGAAGGCCGTGCCGTCGGCGCTCACCAGCAGTTGCTCGACAGCGAGCCCGAGCGTCTCCGCCACCAGGGCCGCAGTCTGGCCGCTCACGGCCGGGAGCAGTTCCCAGTCGAAGTGGCGGCCGAGGATGGCAGCGGCCTCGATCACCGATCGCTGCGGTTCGCTGAACCCGGCCAGGCGCTCGCGGACCGTCTCGGTGAACGACTCCGGCAGCCCGGGCGATGCCAGCAGATCTTCCACCAGCAGCGGTACTCCTTCGGCGGAGGCCTGCACCCGGCGCAGGAGTTCCGCCTCTGCTCCCGGGATGCAGGCATGGACCATGCGCGCCATGTCCTCATCGCTGAGCCGGTCAAGACCGAGGTGAAGTACGCCGGGTCGGCCCCGCTGTCGGCGGGCCACTTCCAGTGCGGCCGACGGCCGGTTGGCGCGCAGGGTAAGTACGCACAGCAACGACTCGCCATCAAGGTGCTCGCCGAGGTACTCCATCAGGGCCACGGTGTCCGGGTCCGCCCAGTGCAGGTCCTCTAGCACTATGACCAGGCCCTGCGGCGCGAGGCGCCGAAGAAGCTGGATCAGCGCCTCACCGCGGATCCCAGGTGAGACCTCTCCACTCGCCGGAGCGCGGCCAGCCATCCCCGGCAGCAGCGCGCTCAGCGCGGGCAGCCAGGGCTCCATCGTCGCGTCATCGGGAACGGCCCGGTCCCGGAGGAGCTGCACAAGCGCGTCCGTTAGCGGCCGGTAAGCAGCGGTCGCTGACTGCGGCACCGCCCGGCTGGTAACGACCCGGATGCCACGGCTGGCCGCCCGGCTGGCCGTCTCCAGGGCCAGCCGCGACTTGCCGATCCCCGGCTCCCCGGTGATCACTACACACCCGCCGTGCCCGGCCATAGCGGCCGTCAGCGCCGCGTCGACCGCCTCCAGCGCGGCGTCCCTGCCGATCACGACCGGGCACAATACCTGCGCCATCAGCCTAGTCTGACAGCAATCCCTCGATATCGGAGAAAGGTCATCGGTTTCCGGAACGGGCGGCGCCGCCGCCTTCGCCGCCCCGGTCGGCATCCTCGCCGCCACCGCAGCGGTGCTCCTCGCAGCCTGGGCCCGCGCAGCCCGTCGGCACCAAGCCGCGCCCAGCGCCTAACCACGCACGAACCTCCAGAAGCTGGACCTGACAGGCAGATCGCCACTGACCGCCACCGCTGCCGCCATCTCATCGCCCAGGCATCACGGCGATTCTCGCCTACCTGCAGAGCCTGGCTACGTCGGCCCTCATCCCGCCCAGCGCCGGGACCTGTTCGGTCTGTCAGAGCTTAAACCGGCCCTATCTCACTTTCGGTGGTGGCAGCGTGTCAGGTTATGGCACGTTTAGGCGGGTTGGCACTGCTGCTTTGACCTGCTCTGACGATTGGCATTCAGCCAGATGGCTGCAAGATCATCCCGCAAACATCCCGTGGGGCTTTCACGTGCTGCGAGGTGGTATGCGGCTGGGTCCAGCCGACAGCGGGCGGGTCAGAATGACCATAATTCGGATCACCTACCGCCACCACACCAAGGGATCGCACTCAAGCTGCCAATAGGTCAGGGTGCGGGGCGTCGGCGGGACCGGCGCAGGTGCGACGCCACATGCCAGCTAGATCCATGTCCATCATCCCCCGCCGTCGTCAGCCAAGCCCACCAGGCCAGCGGCATCTCGATCTGACCAAGATCCGCAACTCAAAGGCTACGACGCGTCGGATAGATCGGTCGCCGAACCTGCCAACCAGAGGCTGGCCCGCCGCTACAGGCGGTGCTGTGGGCAGGGCGCAATGGTCGTAACGACCAGGCCGGCGCATCCCTTGCCCCGGACTTCATTGTCAGCCTGGCGGCCTCGGCGAGGCGACCGCGCGAGGTCGCCCATCGGCTTCATCCCGAATGTGCGCTGGTCTGAGTAATAGTGAGCGGTGATCATCTAGTTCTCGTCAGGGTAGCCGTGGGGCCTGATAATCGGGGGATGGGGGAGCTCCCGGCTGGGACGATCACGATGTTGTTCAGCGACATCGAGGGGTCGACGACGCTGTTGGCTGGTCTGGGTGACCGCTACGGTGAGGCGCTGTCGGCTCAGCGGATGCTGATGCGGGCGGCGTTCGTCCGCCGCGGTGGCCAGGAGATGGGGACCGAGGGGGACAGTTTCTTCGTGGTGTTCGCATCTGCCGCTGATGCGGTGCGCTGTTGTGTGGCGGCGCAGCGGGCGCTGGCCGACCATGACTGGCCGGGTGGGGTGGCGGTGCGGGTGCGGATGGGCCTGCACTCCGGGGAGCCAGCCCGCCACGAGGACGGATACATGGGGATGGACGTGCACCGGGCGGCGCGGATCGCGGCGGCCGCCCGCGGCGGCCAGGTGGTGCTGTCGGAGGCGACCAGGCAGTTGGTGGCCTCGCGGCTGCCGGCCGGGGTGTCGGTCAAGGACCTGGGTTATTACCGGCTGAAGGACATTGCCGCGCCGGAGCGCATCTATCAGCTGGTCGTACCCGGCCTGCCGGAACGATTCCCGCCGCTGAAGAGCCCGATGGCGGAGGCGCCGGCGGCGACCCCTGCCGCCGGATCGGTGCCTATCGTGGGACGGATCGCCGAGCGGAGGGCCCTGCTGGCCGCGTACGCGCAGGTGGGGGTCGGCCAGTCGCAGTTGCTGTTGCTCACCGGAGCCGCGGGCATTGGCAAGACCAGGCTCGTCCAGGAACTCTGTGCTCAGGCAGCGTCGGCGGCTGGTGGGGCGCGGGTCCTGGTCGGGGAATCGGCGCCGTTGGCAGGCGCCGCGCTGGCGTATGGGCCGTTCGTGGCCGCCCTGCGTGATCAGGCCGAATGGCTGCTCGCCGACGACGGCGCGAGCGACATGCTCGCCGCCAGGCACCGCCTCTTCGTGCGCGTGCTTGAGTTGCTGGCGGGCCTGGCGGCCCAGTCGGCGGTGGTCCTTGTGCTGGAAGATCTGCATTGGGCCGATGAATCCTCCCGCGAATTGCTGGCCTTCCTCGCTGTCCGCTTGCGCGACAAGCCGGTGATGATGGTCGGCACGCTGCGCGAGGAGGAGCTGGCGGGCGGTGTCGGGCAGTGGCTGGCCGAACTGGAGCTGCGCCCGGGCGTGACCCGGCTGCGGCTAGGGCGCCTTACCGATACCGAGATCGCGGAGCTTGTCACTGACCTGCTGCCGGCGGCGGCCGCCAGCGCCGAGCGGATGGCGGCCGTGGTCGCAGCCGCAGAAGGCAACCCGCTGTACGCCAGGGAACTCGCGTACGCCGGCCCGCAGGCGCTGCCCGCCTCTATCACCGACGCCGTGCTGGCTAAGGCGTCCGGCCTCACGGCACAAGCCAGGGCCGTTGTCGACCAGGTCTGCGTCGCGGACGGCGGGATGTCCCATGACCTGCTCGCGGCGACCGTCCCGCTTCCAGAGAAGCGCCTGTTGGCCTCGACGCGCCGGGCCGTCGCCTCCGGGCTGCTGGTCACGGCGGGTGACGGCTACGCCTTCGGCCACGCGCTGATCCGGCAGGTGCTTTACGCCCATCTGCTGCCAGGCGAGCGGCGGCACCTGCACCGCCGTCTCGCGGAAGTTTTGGCCGCCCGGCCGGACTCCGATTCCGGCCTCCTTGCCCAGCACTGGCACTTGGCGGGCTGCCCTGACCGGGCCGCTGCCGCGGCGGTCGTGGCGGCGCGTCACGCGGTGTCGGCGCGCGCATACCCGGAGGCGGTCCGGTTCTACACCCTGGCCATCGAGTTGGCTAATTGGCTGCCGGAATCTGGTCCCGCCTTGGTGGAGGAGGCGGCACAGGCGGCGAGCTGGGCAGGTGACCCAGATCGCGCCGCCGAGTGGGCGGCGCAGGCGCTTGCCCAGTCCAGCTCCGCAAGCCCGGTCGGCCGTGCACGCCTACTGGAGCGTATTGGACGTTACCGATTCGAGGCAGGAGACCTCAATGCGGCCGTCGATGCCACCGGGCAGGCGGTGGCGCTACTTTCGGATGGCCCACCATCTGCCTTGCGGGCGCGGGTCCTCGCCGCGCTTGCCACCTGGCGCATGCTGCTCGGCGAATTCGGCGAGGCGCTGCCGATTGCTGTGCGGGCGGTTGGAGAGGCGCAGCGGGCTGATGCGGTGGCGGAGCACGCCCATGGCCTGGCAACGCTCGGCATCATCCAGGCACAGCACGGGGAGCTTGACGCCGGGATAACCGCATTGCGAAGGTCGTTCACCCTCGCCCGCCGCACCAGCAACGTCGAGGATGTTGTCCGGGCCGCGGCCAACCTCATGTACCTGCTGTACACAGCTGGCCGTTTCACCGAGGCGCTCGAGGTGGCGCAGGCCGGGCGGGAGGCGGCCAGGTCCCTGGACGCTCCACCGGCACTGACATCAGCGCTGGATAACAACGCGGCGGCGGTGCTCCACGCAACCGGGCGGTGGAGGGAAGCCGATCAGCTACTGGCCGAGGCGATCGGCGAGTCAGAGGTAACGGTCACCAGGTACCTGGAACTCATGCAGCTGGAACTCGCCGTCGGCCGGGGCGACAGTCAGCAGGCGGCATTGCTGGCCGCCTCCCTGGAAAAGGCGCCCCCGGACCCCGGCCTCACCGGCCCGCTGCGCGCGTGTCTCGCCGAACAAGCGCTTTATGGCGGCGACCTGGCAACCGCTGCGGGTGAGGTGCTGGACGGGCTCGCGGCGCTGGCGGGCACCGGTTGGTCCGAGGAGGAGATCCGGCTGCTGGCCGCCGGGACCCGGGTTGCCGCCGACCTCACAGCACTGCCCGCTGCGGCGCGGCCGAGAGACCTTCCAGAGCTGTGGGAGTCGGCCGCCGTCACCTTCAACGACAGGGCGCGGGCCATCAAGGACCAGGACAGCTCCCGACGGCCGGGCGTTGCTGCCTTCGGGGCGCTAGCAGCCGCCGAGCACGGCCGCCAGCAAGGAACCGATGACGGGCCCACCTGGACCGCCGTGGCTGACGCATGGCAGGTGGCTGGCCAGCCATACCGGGAGGCATACGCACGCCTGCGCCAGGCAGAGGCCATGGCCCGGGCTGCGCCGGCGCGGACAAGCGGCCCGTGCTTTGGCTGCGGGCGAGGTCCTGGCCCGCGAGCTCCCGTCGGCTCCCCTGCTCAGCCTCGCCGAAGAACTGGCGCGCCGTGCGAGGCTGGCCCCTGGGACTGGCTAGCCAGGGATGCTCCGCCGCGGTTCGCTCCCGGTTTGCCTCATCAGCCGCGAGGCCGACGTGATTGCCCTCTTCGCCCACGGCGCTGGTACCGAGAGATTGTGCGGGCCTTGCTCCTCAGCGAGCGCACGGTCGCCGTGCACATCTCCTGTGCCTCTGCCAAACTTGGTGTGCCGAGGCGGCAACGTTTAGCGCGCGGGGGGGTTGACCCAGCTCTCTCCCTCGGCTCAGGTGGCACGATCCGAGGAGGGGCCCAATGCATCCGGAACCAGGTCTTCGGCTGCAGATCGGGACTGACCCAACCGTTTGGGTCCTCCAGTATGCCGACGAGGATGCCGTTGCGTGGGAGTTGAGTCAGGCCACCGGTCCTGTCGTGCTGCCGGTCGCGGCCCCGCTCCAGGGTCGGCTGGTGCTGTCTCCGCGTTATGCCGCAACAGTATCGTTGCTCCGCCCGCCGACTGTCGTCGGCGCCCACCCGACCGGAGTCATCGGGCCAACGACGCCCGTGGTGTACCTCCCATCGGTGACCGCTGCAACCCAGGAGTCGCCGGGTCATGCGCTAGACCGCGGTACCGATCTGGCCGCACTGGAGCGGGACATCATTGCCGCGATGACCAGCGGCACTCGCCTCACGCTTCAGATCAGCGCCTTGTCCGGCGGCAGACTCCTAGTGCTGAATGGTGCCGCCCTGGCCTTCGCGGTCCTCGCCGCCGTGGGCGCGCCCGGCCACGGCGCACACCCCACCGGCTAGGTCGGCCCGCCGGGGGTGCGCAGACATACGAAGCAGACGCCGACGCCAAGCCGTACCCAGTCACCGCCAGTGTCGGTCACCGGGAACTCCGCGGGCGCCGGCCGGGTCGCCGCCTACGCCAGCGGCAGCGCGGGTTATGCAGGCGAATCAGCCTTGGCGCCGCACCGGGCTTCTCTTTGCTCTCTCATTAATTTATCTTTGCCCTCCCATTAAGCTGACGTCTGGATTAACCTGACAATCGTGTCATTGAGGACTCTCCCGTCGTCGGTGTCGCGAGCCAGCCGGATCGCCGTCGGCCTGGCCCGGCCGTCGAGTCGCCCGCGCTATGTTTCCGCAGCTAAGCACCGCCTGGAGGACCTGCGGTCCGGCCTGCCGGGTCGGCCGGCTCCCGGCGGTTGCCGGGCGTGCGGCAGCCAGCGGGTCAGCACGAGGGAGGTGAGCAACCCCTCGTTCAGCGCGAAGCAGCTCAAGGTTGTCGTGTGCCAGCGCTGCGGCCACGTCGGCCTGCCGGAAAACACCTTCGACTTCAAGCAGGTCACCGCTGCGACGCAGGTAGGGACGTCCCAGCGAACTGGCACGGCGGACGTGCCTGGCCGGGAATTCAAGATGGCCAGTATGGCCACCGACATACTGCGTCGTGACAACCTCAGGGTGCTGGTATACGGCCCCGGCCTGAGCCTGGATTACCTCCACATTCGCAAGCTGCCGCGGGTGGCCCGGGTGACGATCGGGGACCTGATGCGGGTCCAGTCTGACGCTGATTTCGTTGACACGAGCCAGCGGGCCACCCAGAAATTCGACATCGTCATCGCGTGCGAGGTCATCGAGCACTTCGAGTACCCCCGGGCTGAGTTCTCCCGGCTGCTAAGTTACGTGGCCCCGAATGGTTTGCTGGTGTGCTCGACGAACATATACGACGGGGGAAATCTGAGTCGGCACAAGTACATTCACTACCGGGGTCATGCCAGCTACTACTCCCCGGCTGCACTCCGAAGCATTGCCCGGCGGAACCACGTCCTGCTGGACTTCAGGCTGCCGCACGCGGCGACGGGATATGCGGGACCCAGAAAACGCTACGTGCTCATGAGCCGGTCGCGGATCGTCATGGATGCGGTCGCTGACTACTTCGGAAGCCACATGTTCGGCCCGTCAGAGGCCCCGATCCAGCCTGACTAGCTGACTAGCTGGCCCGTTGGCCTTGCTGGTACCACCCTGCTGCCGGGGCAGGACCGTCCCGTCCTTGTCGGCCCGGGCGAGGTCTCCGCTCAACAGCCGACGGTCGAAGATCTTCCGGACGGTCCGGGACGAAGCCGTCAGGAGTCGATGGACGCGGTGCGAAACGGCGGCCCTGGGCTCGGGGTTCTGCGTGGCGCTCAGCTTGATGAGGCCCTGCGGCCAGCCATGAGGATATCGAGGCTCAAGGCCAGGATCCACGCCGGGAACAGCAGTTCCACCCAGGCTGAGATCCCGACGCCGACGAGCAGCACCAGCGCGCTCACCAGCCCGGCGATGGTGAGCCATCGGGACACGATCTGGGTGCGGCGAGCGATGGTGACCGTGGTGAGCGTGAACACCGCCGCCATCCGCATCGAGTAGACGTTCAGCAAGATCGCGGTGACGTTGCGGCCCAGCGCCAAGGTGCCCCCGCCTGGCGGGCCGGACGACGTCACGCCCGCGATGAGGCCGCCAGCCACGGCCGCGGCCATGAACAGCATGGCGACGAACAACAGGGCGCTGCCCAGAAACACCGTGGCGAAAAAGCGGTCCTCGCGCTCGCCGATCCGGTCCCGCAGCACCCCAACGAACCAAAGGAAAGCGATTCCAGCGAACGGGACAAGATTCAGCGCGATGACCACTGCCGCTCTGCGGCGGGAATCGGTCAGCCACGCGCCGGCGACGCTGGGATGGGCCGGGACGGAGATCCTGAGCAGCACCAGCGCGGTGATCAGGAGCACAGAAAAGATGATCCCGGCGACCGCCGCCGCCCGCGGGGTTCTCAGCGGGCTCCCGGCCCGCAGCGGACCCTGGCCCATCACTGCCCTCAGTCACGAGCCTCCCCCTTTGTGGGTGGGCTTCATGATCTGCCGGGTGGCGGAGTTGTCAGCCGCCGCCCGCCTCGCCCGCGACATCATCACCACCAACCCAAGCTCTGTGCCAGCAACGTCATCGGTTTCGTGCGGAGATGCCAAGGATTATCGGCTGGTCGGATCTGGCTCTGGCTCCCGCGCACGGGACCGCCATGCGGCTGGCCAGGTGCCGCCAGGGATCACAGTTCCCGCGCCTGGAGGCATCCTGCGCTGATCCGATTTCACTCGTCATTTCGCACCCCTACTCCGAGCCCGGCGTGAGCTTGGCCCCCCAGACCCAAACCGTCCGGGCCCGCCACGCCAGGCCAGTCGGCTCCTGGCGCTGATCCCAGGCAATCATCACCAGGAAGCCGATGGCATCTCCCGAACCGGATGAACTCTGAGCAGCTGCCGCGTCGGCCGCGTCCGGCAGGCCACGCTGCAGCCGGGCCGGCTTGCGAGGTCAGCTGGCCGGGCAGGCTTGCGAGGTCAGCGGGTGGCCAGCAGAATGCCCGGATGGGGCTGCCTACGGGGACCGTGACCATGCTTTTCAGCGACATGGAGGGCTCGACGCGGCTGCTGGCCCGGCTCGGCGACACCTACGGCGACCTCCTATCGGCCCAGCGCAGGCTGCTGCGCAGCACCTTCGGCGCGCACCACGGAACCGAGATGGGGACCGAGGGGGACAGCTTCTTCGTGGTGTTCTCCTCGGCCGTCGCCGCCGTGAGCGCCTGCGTTGAAGGCCAGCGGGCGCTGGCGGGTCACGCCTGGCCGCAGGGAGTCGCGCCGAGGATCCGGATGGGCCTGCATACCGGGGAGCCCACCCGGCACGAGGACGGCTACATCGGCATGGACGTGCACCGGGCCGCCAGGATCGCGGCGTCGGCACACGGCGGCCAGGTGGTCATGTCCGAGGCCACCCGGCAACTGGTCGCGGGCCAGCTGCCGGACGCCGGCCGCGGGAGCCACGAAGGCGCGGACCCAGCGGAGCTGGGCCTGGCCGACCTGGGCTGGCACCGGCTCAAGGACATCGCTGAGGCCGAGCATCTGTTCCAGCTGCTGATCCCCGGCCTGCCGGAGACGTTCCCGCCGCTCAAGAGCCTGGGCAACCGCGGCAACCTGCCCAGGCCGCCGACGCCGTTCATCGCGCGCAGCGCCGAATCTCGCGATATGCGGGCGCTGCTCTCCGGAGCGGACGCCGTGCGCCTGGTCACCGTGACCGGGCCGGGCGGAGTCGGGAAGACCCGGCTGGCCCTGGCCGCCGCCGAATCGGCCGCCGACCGCTTCCCGGATGGGGTTTTCTTCGTGCGGCTCGCGCCGGTGACCGAGGCCCCGGTGATGTGGACGACGATCGCCGAAGCGCTCGGCATCACCGGTGACGGCCGGTCACCGCCGACGTTCTTTGAGCACATCGGGGACCTGCAGGCGCTGCTGGTGCTCGACAACCTCGAGCAGCTGCCCGAGGCCGCGCAGGTCATCGCCGAGCTGCTCGATGCCGCGCCGCGCATGACGCTGCTGGTCACCTCGCGGAGCCCGCTGCATGTGCTCGGGGAGCACGTGTATCCGCTGGGCCCGCTGCCGCTGCCCGGCTCGCTGCCGCCGGACCAGCCGCAGGAGGGCGCGGTCGACCTCTTCGTCCAGTACGTGCGGATGGCCCGCCCCGATTTCCGGCTGACCGCCGAGAACACCAACGACGTGACCGCGATCTGTGCCCGCCTCGACGGCCTGCCGCTCGCGCTGGAACTCGCCGCCGCGCGGGCCACGCTGCTGAGCCCGCGGGCCCTGCTGGCCCGGCTGGACAGCAGCCTGGAGTTCGAGGCCGGGACCGCGGGCCGGGCGGAACGTCACCGCACGCTGCGGGACACGATTTCGTGGAGCTACGACCTGCTCAGCCCCGAGCTCCAGGCCTTCTTCCGGGGCATGGGCGCGTTCGCCGGCGGCTGCGACCTGGCGGCGATCTCAGCGGTCGCCTCCGGCGGAGCCGACGCGTTCGGCCGGGTCGCGGACCTGGCCGACGCCGCGCTGCTCCGCGTGGCCGACGGGCCCGACGGCGAACCCCGCGCGCGCATGCTGCAAACCGTGCAGGCCTTCGCCCGGGCCGCGCTGCACGAGGCCGGGGAATGGGAAGAGATCCGGAACGCACACGCGTCGTTCTACGCCGATCTCGCCGAGGACCTCTCGTCCCGGCTTGAGGGCCCGACCGCCCTCGCCGCCCGCGACCGGATCGAGGCCGATCTGGAGAACATCCGGGCCGCGCTCGCCTGGTGCCTGGACCAGCACGGCCGACGGGACGTCGCCGCCGCCGGAACGGCTGACCACGGGACTCCGGCTCTGCCAGGCCATGAGCTGGTTCTGGTATGCGTTCGGCTACACGGCCGAGGGGCACGGCTGGCAGCGGCGGGCCGTGGCCGTGGCGTCCGCCGCGGGCGGGCCGGACCTGGCCACGGCCCTGCACGGGCTGGCCGTCCTGCTGCTGCAGCAAGGCGAAACCGCCGAGGCGAAAGACGCGCTGACCACCTGCCTGCAGATCCGGCGGGAGACCGGAGACCGCAGCAAGACGGCGATGGAACTCAGCAGCCTCGGCGTGGCCTACTGGACGCTCGGCGATCTCGACACCGGCCGGGCCATGCTGCGCGAGAGCATCGACATCGCCCGGGAGATCGGCGACGAGAGCCGGGAGTCGACCGCGCTGTCCAACCTCGGCGCGTTCGAGGTCGGGGCCAACAACTGCGAACAGGCCATCGAGCTGCTCGAGCGGGCGCTGGCCATCGACGTAAGGCTCGGGAACGTCTGGGGCTGCGCGGTGATCCAGTCCAACCTGACCGCCGCCATGCTGCGGACCGGCCGGGCCGATGACGCCTACGCGGCGCTGCGCAGCCAGGCCGGCAGCATCGTCGGGCTGGGTGACATCGAGCTGACGATCGAGATCATCGAGCTGCTGGCCGGCATCTTCAGCCAGCGCGGTGACGCCGGGCGCGCGGCGAAGCTGTCCGGTACCGCAGAAGCGCTGCGCGAGCAGGCGGGCATGCCGATCCGCGGCCCGGACGCCGAGCTCCTCGAGGAATTCCTCGCCCCGGCGCGCGGCCTGCTGAGCCCGCAGGAGTGGGAGGAGGAGCGCCGGGCCGGGCGCAGCCTCAACGTGCAGCAGGCGCTGGCCGAGGCGGGCGCGGCCGGCTAACCGCGCGCTGCAGGCGACAGGCCACATCGGCGATCGTAACCAGACGGCGGTTCCGGGCCGAACGCTGAGGATGAATGTGGCGAGCCACCGATGAGTTAGCCGACCGGGCAGGGTCTGTATCGGCAAGCTGGAGGCGGTGAACCTGATCAGTTAGGAGAATCCATGACCACCATCGCACTACCGCCCGTCGTCGACGCCGACACGTGGCAGCGCCAACTCGACGCGCTGCGTGCCCGGGAGAAGGCCGCGACCCGAGAACTCGACGCGATCGCCGCGGAGCGCCGGCAACTGCCGATGGTCAAGATGCCCGACTACACCCTGGAGGGTGAGCAGGGACCGGTCCGGCTGGCCGACGTCTTCGGCGGCAAGTCACAGCTGATCGTCTACAACCACATGTGGTTTCCTGGCGAGCAGTGGCAGTGCCCGGGCTGCACAGGGTTCACGTCGCAGTTCGCTCGGCTGGAGTTTCTGGACAGCTACGATGCCCGGTTCGTCATCGTCACCCAGGGCCCGATCGACGAGGCACTCGCGTACAAGCGGCGGGTCGGGAACAAGATGGCCTGGTATTCCACAGCGAACAGTCCATTCGGCAGCGACGTCGGCGCACCGCCCAGCGGCGGATTCGCTGTCAACGTGTTCCTGCGCGATGGCGACACCGTGTATCGCACCTGGCATACCAGCGGCCGTGGCACCGAGCAGCTCAGTTACTCCTTTCCGCTGATCGATCTGTTGCCCTATGGGCGGCAGGAGGAGTGGCAAGACTCGCCCGAGGGCTGGCCGCAGTCGCCCACCTACAGCCGGTGGGCCAGCTCCGAAGACATTGCCGCGCTCTACGGGCCAGATGCGTGAGAACGCTCCGTGGCAAGCTGGACCTAGGACCCGGCAACGGTAGTCACCAGTCTCGTCGCGCCATGCGGCCTGCCACTGAGCGGTTGCGCGCCTCGGCTGACCTGAAGACCATCGACGGGAAGTGAGACGAACATGACCGACTCCATCATGGTGGGCGGGCACCGCCGCCTGCGTCCGTTCAACACCAAGGACACCTATCCCGAGCAGAACCTGTCCAACGATCTGTGCCAAGGCGTGGTGGCCGGTAACACCGTCTATCTGCGTGGTCAGGTCGCACAAGACCTCGAGACTCGTGAGTGTGTCGCGGTCGGTGATGCTGTCGCGCAGACCCACAAGACTGTCGACAACATCGAGATGCTGCTGGCCGAGGCAGGTGCCTCTCTGGAGCACATCGTCACCGCGACCGTGTACCTGACTGACGTGCGCTATCGCGAGGACGTCTACCGAGTCCTGGGCGAACGGCTCAAGGGCGTCTACTACGCCTCTACCGGTTTGGTCGTCGACGCCCTCGCCCGCCCGGAGTGGGTCGTGGAGGTCACGGTCACGGCGGTTTTGCCGTGACGTTCTCCCTTGCCGCCCGATGTCGTCGCACGGGCATGTTTGGTGTGGTCGTCACCTCCTCGAGCCCGGCGGTTGCTGCCCGGTGTGCCCAGGCACGGGCCGGCGTCGGCGCTGCCTGCACACAGAACGTCACCGACCCATCTCTTGGTCACCGGCTCCTGGATGCGCTGGCCACCGGTCTGGATGCCCAGAAGGCGTTGGACCGCGTTGTCGCCGAGGCCCCGCACGCCGAGTTCCGTCAGCTGAGCGTGGTCGACGTCAACGGCAACACGGCGGCGTACAGCGGTGGACGGACTCTCGGCCGACACCGTACCGCTCAAGGCCGTGACGTCGTTGCCGCCGGCAATCTCCTCGCCGACGAGGCTGTACCACAGGCGATGGTCGACGCGTTCGCAGCCGACCCCGAGGCGCACCTGGGCGACCGATTGCTGGCCGCTCTCATCGCAGGACGCGCCGCGGGGGGTGAGGAAGGCCCTGTGCACTCCTGCGGTGTGGTCATCGTCGACCAGGTCTCCTGGCCCGTCACCGACCTGCGAGTGGACTGGAGCGAAGACCCGATCAGCGACTTGGCCGGAGCCTGGGCGGTGTGGAAACCGCAGGCTGAGGATTACGTCACCCGAGCGCTGAACCCGAGCACAGCGCCGTCCTACGGTGTTCCCGGTGACCTCTGACGCCCGGTCTGGCGTGGTCGGCAGCGGCCGATCGCGGTGACGGCCTGGGCGTTGCGCGGCCCCCCGGGGGGGCTTCGTCGTAGCTGAGCGGGAGGAAGCAGCGGTTCTTGACGGCCCTGCTCCATCGGGCACGTAGCGGTCCCGCACCTGGCTCGGGAGCCAGCCGTAGCGATCTGGCTCATCGACGATGGTGACGTGCGGCTATACGCTGGAGGCAACAGCTGACCTCAGTTGGTGTCGTCCAGACCCTGCGATCCGATTGAGAAGCCCCGTGGACGTGCATGCTCTGACGATCGAGGCAGTCCGTGATGGACCGGTCTGTACGCTCATCCTGCGCGGAGACATTGCTGCGGCCCGCGGGCTGGGGCACGTTCTCCCGGCGCCCGCCCGCCGGGCCGCCAGCCCGGTCGGCTTCCGCGACACCTCACGGTTGACCGACGAAGGCTGCCGGCTGGCCAGCGACTGGCTGGCCACCCACATGATGTCTGCCGGCACCGAGGTGGTCACCGCGTGGCTGCGGCCGGGATCAGCCCGATGACCGCGTCGAGGGCAGATCAGCTCGACAGGTTGGCGGAGCTTCCTGCCGCCGCGATCGCGAAGCGGCACGCGAGCGGGCTAGTGAGTTCGGCAGCACGGCTGGTGCGCTCCAGCGGGCCGGTTCCCGGGTGGGCGGTTGTCTCGGCTGGCCTGTCGCCGGTCTTGATCACTGGCGGCTGGCTGATCGCGGACGCGCTCCAGCCGGCCTCCTACAGCCCGATCCGCAAGACGGTGAGCGTGCTGGCAGGTCACGCCGGAACCGACCGGTGGATCATGACCAGTGCCCTGTTCCTGGTCGGCGGCTGTAACCTCGTGACCGCTGTGGGCCTGACCGGGGTCCGGCTGCCCGCACGCATCCTGCTGCTCGTCGCGGGCCTGTCCAGTATCGGCATCGCCGCATCCCCCGAACCCGTTGCCGGCTCGACTCCGCAGCACCTCGCCTGGACTTCACTCGGCGCGGTCACCATCGCGGTCTGGCCCGCCTTCACCGGCCGGCGCGGATCACCGCGGCCGCTGATCTTGAGCATCCGCGGCGCTGCCACCGTGACCGCCGTGTCCATGGCCATGCTCGGCTGGCTCATCATCGAAACCCAGGGCGGCAGCGCCCTCGGCCTGGCCGAGCGCCTGACATCCTCCATCCAGATCACGTGGCCTTTTGTTGTCGCCCTGGCCCTGCGGAACTCACTCCGCACACCCCGCCAGGGCCTGTCCGGCGAGCAACCGGAGTCCATCACGACCGGAGCACGCCCCCGGCAACGCGAGTCATGATCACAGGCCGCAAGCAGCCCTGTGGCATACAAGACGCGCCCAAATGATTGTTTTTGTCACGCCGCTTCCGCGTCGTGTCTGCCGTGGTCCGCGGCAAGCTGAGGCTGGGCCGTGCCAGCCGGTCTCCTACTTCATGGCGTCCAGGAGCTCCCGGCAGGCCTGCTCGCAGCGTCGGCAGGCCTGCTCGCAGACCCGGCAGTGCTCATGGTGCCGGGCATGCCGCTCGCACTCGTCGCCGCAGCTCTTGCAGATGGCCACGCAGGCCTCCAGCAGCGGCACGGTGACGTCGACGTCGTACGCCGCTTGGCGGCTGGTCACCCCGATGGTGGCGGTGCAGACATCGGCGCAGTCCAGACACAGCCGGATGCACGTGACCATCTCGGTCACGTTCTGCTCGCTCAAGTCGGCGTCGACGTCAGCGATACAGGCCTGTGCGCAGTCGCTGAGCGCGTCGATGGCGGCGGCCAGCACACCGGCGTCGACGTTGACAGTGCCTGGGTAGGTGTCCAGCAACTGCCTGGCGTAGCTCATGGCCCCTCCTTTGAAGGCGATGCATCGACAGCACCTTGGTTACCCCTATTTGCTCGCTGGCCATTGCTACCGCGCCCAAGGGGGTTGGTCCGCCGCGCCTGCCTTCGTACCGGAAATCGGTGACGAAACTGTTCGTGCCAGAGAAATCGGCGCTCCAGTGGCCGTGGTAACTCACGTCTTTCGACCTGGCCTGCCTGACCGGCTGCGGGACGGCCCCGAACGGCGCGTTGGTGATCACCGCCGGCTCCTGGCCATCCATCCCCACCAGCTGCTCACTGCTCATCGAAAGAGCACCCGCGACCTCAGCGTGCAGCGAGCCGTCCGACTTCTCGAACGTGATCACCGCCGGCTGCACCCCGGCGGCCTCGCCGATCAGCGGGCCCAGCCCGGCCAGGTAGCCACCCGCACCCCCGGAAAAGACCGCACCCAGCGCGTCGGACCGCTCCGCGGAGGCACGGTCATCCAGATACAGCGCCACCTTCCAGCCGCCGTCAGTCATCCGCTTCGGGTATGCACCGCCATGACAGTGTTAAGACCCGACAGGTCCACACCGTCCTTGCTGCCACTGGTGACATGCCAGGCCAGCAAGACGTCGCAGTTGTCGTGGGTGGCGGCCCCCAGCCATACGCAGTTGCAGCTGACATCGCAGTTGCACACCTCGAAGTAATCCCCCTCGACAAAGCTCACGACTCCCCCTTCTGCAGCTCCGGCCCACCAGGCGGGTGGCCAGATACCTTCGCCTTCTAGCACCACATCCGCTGACATGCAAGCCCCTTACCTTCTTGAGTGCCCGGCCAAGTAGGGTCCGGGCTCGGGAAGTCCGGTGGTGCTGGCAAAGCTCTTCGTCACCAGAAGGCGGCCAATGGCGAGCAGGAGCTGAGCAGGTCAGCTGGCGAGGAACGGCAGCAGTAGTCCGGACAGCCGGGCCTGGATGTCTGCGGTGACGGAATCGGGTGGCTGGTCGGCGTCTACCGCGACCAGGATGCCCCGCTCGGTGTAGTAGGGGACGAGCGGCCCCGTCGTCTCGGCGAACACCCGGAGCCGGTGCCGGATCACGTCGGCCACGTCGTCGGCGCGGCCTCCCTGGCTCGCGCGGTCCAGGAGCCGCTGCGTGAGCACCTCCTCCGGCGCGTACAGGTAGACCACCGCGTCCAGCGTCACGCCGAGCCGGGCCGCGAGTTCCGCCGCGGCGGCTGGCTTGCGGAAGGGTTCGCGGGAAGCCGTCCAGGATGTACCCGCCGCTAGCGGCGGCCTCGACGACGGCCGGGGTCAGCGCGTCGAGCACGACCTGGTCGGGAACGAGATCACCGCGGGCCTGGTAGGCGGCGATCTCGCGGCCTGCGGGCGTGTCGGCCTGGGCCTCGGCTCGCAGCAGGTCACCGGCGGCGATGTGCCGGACGCCGTACCTGGCTGCCAGCCGCTCGCCCTGGGTGCCCTTGCCGGCGCCCGGGGGAGCGAGCAGCAGCAGCCTCACCGGATCGGCCAGGTCGGCCGGGATGACGATATCCCGCTTCTGGATCTTGCCGGTCGGGCCCTTGGGCAGCGCGTCGACGATCCACACGTGGCGCGGGTACTTGTAGGCCGCGACCTGGCCCTTGACGTAGTCTCGCAGTTCCTCGGCGGTGATGACGGCGCCCGGCTTGAGGGCCACCGCGGCACCGACCTCCTCGCCCAGGGCCGGGTGCGGCAGGCCGATCACGGCGGCCTCGGCGACCGCGGGATGCTCGTAGAGCACTTCCTCGATCTCCCGCGGGTAGACGTTGTAGCCGCCGCGGATGATCAGGTCCTTCTTCCGGTCCACGATGTAGAAGTAGCCGTCCTCGTCGACCCGGGCCAGGTCACCGCTGTGGAACCAGCCGTCGCGGATCGCCTCGGCGGTGGCCTCGGGGCGATGCCAGTAGCCCTTCATCACGTTCGGCCCGCGGATGACGATCTCGCCGACCTCACCCTGCGGGACCTCGTGGTCGTCGCCGTCCACGACGCGCATCTGCACGTCCCGGATGGGGGTGCCGATCGAGCCGGGCTTGCGCTCGCGGCCGGGATGGTTGAACGACGCGACCGGCGAGGTCTCCGACAGGCCGTATCCCTCCAGCACCGGGACGCCGAACGCCTCCTCGAACCCGCGCAGCACCTCGACCGGCAGCGCGGCGCCGCCGGAGATGCACATCCGCAGCGCGGAGGTGTCGTAGTCCGCGCGGTCGGGCTGGTGCAGCAGCGCCACGTACATGGTCGGCACGCCTTCGAAGACGGTGACCCGGTGACCGGCGATGATCCGCAGGGCGTGCTCGGCGTCGAACCGCGGCAGCAGGGTCAGGCACGCCCCGGACGCCACGGCCACGTTGAGCGCGACGGTCTGCCCGAACACATGGAACAGCGGCAGCCCGCCGAAGATGACGTCGTCCGGGCCCGCGCGGACGATGTCGGTGCACGCCACCTCGGTGTTGCTGATCAGGTTGCCGTGGGTGAGCTCGGCGCCCTTCGGGTGACCGGTCGTGCCGGAGGTGTAGAGGATCACCGCGGTGTCCTCGTTGTCCGGCGTCCGCGACCTGGTCATCCGGGGCCGCGGAGGCCAGCAACTCGGGGAAGCTGACCCCGTCCACGACGATGGATTCCGCCTCGGCCTGCTCCGCGCCGGAGCGTGCCTGGTCCGCGAACGCATGCCAGGCGAAGATCAGCCCGGCCCCGGAGTCGCCGAGGTAGTAGGCGACCTCCCGCGCCTTGAGCAGCGGGTTCATCGGGACGACCACGCCGCCGGCCCGGAGCACGCCGTAGTACACCACGGGGACTTCGGCGACGTTGGGCATCATGATGCCGACCCGGTCGCCGGGCTTGAGACCGCGCTCGTGCAGCAGCCCGGCGACCCGGGCGCTCGCCTCGTCCAGGGCTCGGTACGTCATCGCCGCGTTGTCCACCCGCACGGCCACCCGTCCGGCGTGGGTACGGGTAGTGTCCGTCAGGTTCCTGGCCAGGTTCGTCACGCTGCTCATTGTCCGGCTGGCGACCCAGGCGATCGTCGGTCCCGGGTATCAAGCCTGTCCCCGGGCGTTGGTACGGCGGCACAACCGTTGTGCCGGTGGCCCGAGGAAGGGGCCCATCCTCGTGTTGCCAGCACGTTATCGCCGAGTTCGCCGCGGCCTAGCGTCGTGGATCACAGCGCGAAAGGGGGCGGGATGGACACCATCCGCCGCTACTCGATGTTCATCGGCGGGGACTGGGTCGACGCGGATGACCGGTTCGAGATCCGCAGCCCGGCCACCGAGGAACTGGTGGCCAGCGTGGCCAAGGGCGGCCTCGACGCACGCCGACCGGGCAATCGCAGCGGCCAAGGCCGCGCACGCCGACGGCCGGTGGCGCCTGACGCCGCCAGCGGAGCGGGCCGCCGTGCTCGACGCGATAGCGGATCGGCTCGGCGAGCGGGTGGACCGAACTTGCCGTCCTCGAGGCGCTGGAGAACGGCGCCCCGGTCCGCCAGGCCGGGGCCTTCCAGATCGGCTTCTCCATCGCCCACCTGCGCTACTTCGCCAGCCAGGCCCGCACCTACGCCTTCGAGCGGTCCGGGCCGCTGCTGAGGGTGCCCACGCTGGCCACCGGTCTTGTCCGCCGTGAGCCGGTCGGCGTGTGCGCGGCCATCGTGCCGTGGAACTTCCCGCTGCTGCTGGCCATGTGGAAAATCGGCCCGGCGCTGGCCGCTGGCAACACCATCGTGGTCAAGCCCGACGAGCACACCCCGCTGACGCTGCTGGAGTTCGCCAAGATCGCCCAGGAGTGTGGGCTTCCGCCCGGGGTCCTGAACGTCGTGCCCGGCGAGGGCACCGTCGTCGGAGCCCGGCTGGCCAGCCACCCGGACGTGCGGAAGATCGCCTTCACCGGCTCCACGGCCGTCGGGCGGGAGATCATGCGGATGGCCGCGGGCAACGTCAAACGGCTGACGCTGGAGCTCGGCGGCAAGGGGCCGAACATTGTCCTGGACGACGCCGACCTGGACCTGGCCGCGGACGGCACGCTGTTCGGCTGCCTGATGAACCAGGGGCAGGCGTGTGAGTCGGGTACCCGGATCATCGTGGCCGCCGCTGTGCACGACAAATTCGTCGAGCGGCTGATCGAGCGGACGAAGACGATCTCGATCGGCGACCCGCTCGATCCGGCCACGGATTTCGGCCCGGTCATCTCGGCCGAGGCTCGCGACCGGATCCTGCGGTACATCGACTCCGGCCAGGCGGAAGGCGCCACACTGGCCTACGGCGGAGGCCGGCCGGTCGGCCCGCAGTTCGAGCGCGGCTTCTGGGTCGAGCCGACGATCTTCACCGACGTCCGCAACGACATGACGATCGCGCGCGAGGAGATCTTCGGCCCGGTCCTGGCGGTGATCCGCAGCCGAGAGCACCGACCAGGCGGTCCGGATCGCCAACGACACCGAATACGGGCTGTCCGCCGGGGTCTGGAGCACCGACAACCAGCGGGCCCTCGACGTCGCCGGCCAGCTCGAAGCCGGCACGGTCTGGGTCAACGACTGGCACATGGTCAACGCCGCCTACCCGTTCGGCGGCTACAAGCAGAGCGGGCTGGGCCGTGAACTCGGCCCGCACGCCCTCGATGAGTACACCGAGGAGAAGTTCGTCCACGTCGACCTGTCCGGCCGGCTGGACCGCCGGGCCTACCAGCTGCTGCTCAGCACACCGGCGGACTGAGCACCATGGAGTTCGACGTCCTGATCGAGATCCCGCGGGGCAGCCGGAACAAGTATGAGGTCGACCACGAAAGCGGCCTGATCCGCCTGGACCGGACGCTGTTCACCGCGACGCAGTACCCGGCCGACTACGGCTTCATACCGGACACCCTGGGCGAGGACGGCGATCCGCTCGACGCGCTGGTGCTCGTGCAGGAACCCACGTTCCCCGGCTGCCTGATCCGCAGCCGCCCGATCGGAATGTTCCGGATGACCGACGAGAAGGGCGGCGACGACAAGATCCTGTGCGTGCCCGCGGGCGACCCACGCCAGGAACACCTGCGCGACCTCCACGACCTGCCCCATTTCGACCGGCTGGAGATCGAGCACTTCTTCCTGATCTACAAGGAGCTGGAGCCGGGCAAAAGCGTCGAAGGGCGGTCCTGGGCCGACCGCGCCGCCGCCGAAGCCGAGGTGGAAGCTTCCCGGCGCCGACTGCAGGAGACCCAGAAGCCAGAGCCAGGTTAACGCGGAGTGATACCACGGTCCGTCCGGAAATGAATTAGATCACCCGGACGGGCCGTGGTGCCGCGATCGGCGAACCCGCACATCCTGACCCCTCCCCGCCGGTCAGCCTGGAGCCGCGCTGGCTCGGCCCCACGTCGGCTACACGATCGCCAAGTACGGGATGACCCTGTGCGCCCTGGGCTTCGCCGCCGAGTTCGCCGATGACGGCATCGCGTCCAACGCGCTGTGGCCGCAGACGCTGATCGCGCCTGACCGGGACGGCCCTTACAGCATCGCCTCCTGGGGCTGCGTGGCCACCACGATGACCGTCACGGTGCTGGCGCTCAGGGCCGTTTTGAACTCGTGCTCCAGCTCCTCGGCCGTCTCGACATCGGCCGCACGGCAGCCGAATCCGCGAGCCACGGTGACAATGCCGAGCCCGGGCAGATCCAGGCCCGGAACCCCCGGCGTGTCCTCCAGCACCGCGAACGACTTGAGGATGGAGTACTCGTTATTGCGCATGACTACGTACACGATCGGCAGCTTGTGCTGAGCCGCGGTCCAGAGGGCCTGCACGGAGTACTGGAACGAGCCGTCGCCGATCAAGCCGACGACCGGCCGGCTGACGCCCCGGTCGCGGTCATCCAGCGCGACCCCGACTGCGGCCGGCACGCCCCAGCCGATGCCCCCGCTGGCCGTGGCGAAGAACGATCCGGGCCTGACCGTCGGAAGCCACTCGATCTGCTGGGCCATGGTGGAGGTCGATTCGTTGACGATGACCGCGTCGGGTGGCCTGACCCGGCTCAGCACGGCATAGACCTCCGGCGGGGTAAGCGGGCTGTTCGGCACCTGCGGAAGCAGGCGCGGCCGCGCCATCGGCTCGGGGGCGGTCCGTGCGAATCCCTCCGTGACCAGGTCCAGGAGCAGGTCGATCGCCAGCTTGGGGTCGCCCAGCAGGCTGTCACCCACCCGTGCGGCCGCGGCGATCTCGGGGTTGGCGGTGATCTGCAGCAGTTCCGTACCGTCCGGGAGATAATCGCCGGGAACGTAGGGGTAGTACCGGAACACCTCTGCGCCGATCACGACGGCCAGGTCGTGCCCGGCCAGCCGATCGCTGATCGTCTTCACTGACATCCCGAGCGGCCCGCAGAACAGGGGATGGTCCTCCGGGAAGGAAGCACGGTCCAGCAGCGGGGCTCCGTAGACCGACGCGCGCAGCTTCTCCGCCAGGGCGATGGCCGCATTCCACCCGCCACTGCGGTCCACATCCGGTCCGAACACCAGCGCGGGACGGCGGCTGGCGGAGATGCGGTCGGCGAACAGGCGCAGACGCTCCGCGTCGGGGGCCACCCGGTCACTCACCGTCCGGACGCGGGCGGGGCCGGGCAGCGCCTGCTTCCAGTCGTCCAGGGGAACGGACAGGAACACCGGCCCGGTCGGCGGCTGCAGCGCCATCGCGTAAGCCCGCATGAACGCCTCCGGAACGTCCTGCGCCCGGGCAGGCTCATACGACCATTTCACCCACGGCTTTGGCATCGTGGTGGCTTCGCGGTTGCCCAGGTACGGTTCCCCGATCATCAGCTCCCGGTGCTGCTGCCCCGAGGTGACGATTAGGGGAGTGTTCCCGTGGTAGGCCGCGACCAGATTGCCCAGGGCGTTTCCCAGACCGGCCGAGGAGTGCAGGTTGACCAGTGCCGGGCGCCGGGTGACCTGAGCGAAGGCGTCGGCCATCGCGATGGCGGAGGCCTCCTGCAGGGCCAGTACGTAGCTGAAATCGTCGGGGAATTCCTGGAGGAAGGTCTGCTCGGTCGATCCGGGATTACCGAAGACGGTCGTCAGTCCGAGGGACCTTAGTAGATCGTAGGTCACGCTCCGGACGGTGGATTTCTCGGTCATCGTAAGCTGCCAGCCTTCGGTGCTCATCGGCCTACGGGCCGTATCCATTAGGGATACTCAGACTCCTCAAGGCAAATACCTAGAGCAGGCGTTTCGTTTGTCATAGCTGCGGACCTTTCGCGGTTCTCGCTTCAGCTCTTAGCGCTCGGTGTTCAGCTACGTGAAAGCTCCGATGCCGGTGATGGCGCGGCCGACGATGAGCGTCTGCATGGTCTCGGTGCCCTCGAAGGTGTGGATCGCCTCGAGGTCGGCCATGTGCCGGGCAACCTGGTAGTCGAGCAGGATGCCGTTGCCGCCGAGCATGTCGCGGGCGTCGGCGGCTATCACGCGGGCCTTGCGGGTGTTGTGCATCTTGGCCAGCCCCGCCACCGTAGGGGTCAGGCCGGCCTCGGCTAGCCGGCCGATCTGCAGGCAGTACAGCTGCATCGCGGTCAGGTCCGCGAGCATCGACACCAGCCGCTGCTGGATGATCTGGAAGCTGGCCAGCGGCTCGCCGAACTGCCGCCGTTCCAGCGCGTACCGCAAGGCGGTGTCGTAGACCGAGGTGGCGTGGCCGAGAGCGCCCCAGGCGCAGGTGCTGCGGGTGGTGGCCAGGACCCGGGTGGTGTCCTTGAACGAGCGCGCGCCGGGCAGCCGGTTGTCGGCCGGCACCCGCACCTCGTCCAGGGTGATGTCGGCCTGCCATACCGAGCGCAGCGACACCTTTCCCTCGATGACCTGCGCCTGGTAGCCCGGCGATCCTTTCTCCACGACGAACGCGTTGACCTGGCCGTCGTCGGTGTTGCGGGCCCAGACGACGATCAGGTCGGCGACAGTGCCCAGGCCGATCCACCGTTTGCGGCCGTTCAGCACCCAGCCGTCGCCGTCCGGGCGGGCCGATGTTTCCAGGGCGACCGAGTCCGAGCCGTGCTCCGGTTCGGTCAGCGCGAATGCCCCCAGCTTGTTCATCCGGGCCATGTCAGGGAGCCAGCGCGCTTTCTGCAACTCCGAGCCGCACATCGCGATCGACAGCATGGCCAGGCCCGCGTGCACACCGAGGAACACGCCAAGGCTGCCGTCGCCGCGGTGCAGTTCCATCGTGACCAGCCCGCACGCCATCGGGCTCATCCCGGCGCAGCCGTATCCTTTGATGTCCTCGCCGACGATGCCGAGCTCGGGCAGCCGCTTGACCAGCGGCCAGCAGATCTCGGCCCGTTCCCAGTACGGGCCGACGACCGGCACGACCTCCTCGTCGACGAACCGCCGGACGGTGATGAAGTGCGACCACTGCTCGTCGGTGAACTGCTCGCGGACGGAGAAGAAGTCCGTTCCGAGGGATTCCCCGAGATGCACGCTCGTCACCTGCGTCATCGCTGGCTTCCTTTCCTGGCCTGGCTCTCCGGTGCGGTGAGGTCGGCATCGAGAAACGCCTCCACGACCGGAGCGATGTGTTCAGCGTCTGCGGCCAGCTCGAGGTGGCCGCCGTGATAAATGTGCAGCTCACTTTGCGGTATCAGACGATGCATGATTCGCGCGTTGACCAGCGGGATGATCGGGTCGTCGTCACCGGCCAGGATCAAGGTGGGCTGGCGCAGTCTCGGTAGCCACGGCAGGCTGGTCCAGCCGGCGCTGGAGATCAGCTGGTAGTAGTAGCCCCGGGCCGGGCCCAGGCGGGTCGTCGCGTGCAGCAGGTCACGCGCCACGACCGGGTTCTTCCGTGCGCTGCCGCCGTATAGCTCGCCGGCGATGCGGGCCGCGTACCCAGGGTCGCGGTGGCGGCGCGGCGTGAGCATGCGTACCAGGACGCGCGGATTCCCTGGGACCATCAGCGCGCCTGATCCGGTCGCCACCAGCACCAGGCGGCGCACCCGGTCCGGGCGGCTCAGCGCGAACTGCTGCGCCAGCCCGCCTCCCCAGGAGATGCCCAGGACGTCGGCCTGCTCATGACCGAGCTGGTCGAGCAGGCCGGCCAACAGCGACGGCAGCCTGATCAGGTGGTACGGGAGGGCCGGGGCCGGCGAGCCGCCGATACCCGGCATGTCGAACCGGATGACTCCCCGCCCCGGATCGAGCGCGTCGACGAACGGCTGGAGCAGCTCCATGCTCGCACCGATGCCGTTGCACAGCAGTAGGGACGGCCTGCCCGAGGTCCCCTCCCGTACCGCCACCCGCAGGGCACGGCCGCCGATCCTCAGGATCCTCATCCGCTCGGTCGGCCCGGGCCGGCGCAGCCGGCGTCGTACCACCCGGCCAAGGCCAGATCCCGGGCGGTCCTCCCCGGCCGATCCGGGACGGGACTCGTCAATGGTCATAGACGTAGGTCCCCGGCGCGTCGCAGATCGGCACGAGCCCGCCACCGCCGGGCTCGCCCGGGGCGGCCTTCTCCTCCCCGCAACGCTCGGCCAGCCAGCCCGCATAGTCCGGCCACCAGGAGCCGTGACAGGTCTCCGCGCGCCGAAGCCACTCCTCCGGGTCCTCCGGACAGTCCTTCGCCACCTGGTATCTCGCCTTGTCGTTTCCGGGCGGGTTGACCATCGCGGCGATGTGTCCGCTGGTGGACAGAACGAACTGGTTGCGGCCGCCGAGCAGCTGGGTGGACCGGTAGCAGCTCTGCCACGGGCAGATGTGGTCAGTGATCCCGGCGACCAGGTAACAGTCGCGGTCGATCAGGGCCAGGTCTACAGGTGAGCCGAGCATGGTCACCCCGCCGGGCCGGATCAGCGCGTTCGCGGCGCCCAGCTGGAGGAAGTCCCGGTGCAGGCCCGCGGTCATCCGGGTGGTGTCCGCATTCCAGAACAAGATGTCGAACGGTGGCGGCGTGCGTCCGAGCAGGTAATTGTTGACCCAGTAATTCCAGATCAGGTCGTTCGGACGCAGCCAGGCGAACACCTCGGCCAGCGACCGGCCGTCCAGGTAGCCGCGCGCCCGGGACGCAGCCGAGGCCAGCCGCACAGTCCGCTCGTCGATCACGGCGCCGGCCAGGCCCGCCTGCGCCTCGTCTAGGACGGTGACCATGAGGGTGAACGCGGCGAGCCGGTCCTGCTGGCCGGTGTGCGCCAGGTGCGCGGCCACCATCGCGGAGATGATGCCGCCGGAGCAGGCTCCCATGAGCGCGGTCTGCTCGTTCCCGGTAATCCGCGCCGCTGCATCCATGGCATCCAGGACAGCCTGCCCGTAGGTGTTGAAGTCCCATGCCGCGTGCCGGGCGTCCGGGTTGCGCCAGGAGATCATGAACACCTGCAGGCCGCTGCCGGTCAGGTACTCCGCCAGGCTTCGTCCGGGCGCCAGGTCCATCACGTAGAACTTGTTGATCGTCGGCGGCACGATCAGCAACGGGACCTGCCGCACTGCGGTCGTCGCCGGGCGGTACTGGATCAGCTCGAACACCGGGGTCCGCAGGATCACCGACCCGGGCGTGACGGCGAGGTCCACCCCGACCTCGAACGCGTCCGGCTCGACCATCGACGGCACCCGCGGCGCGGCCGCCATGTCGGCGGCGAAATGCCGCAGGCCCGCCAGGGCGCTGCCGCCGCCGGTGTCGATGGCGGCCTTTAGCGCCGCCGGGTTCAGCAGCGGGTTATTGCTCGGGGCCAGCGCGTCGATCAGGTTGGTAACCGCGAAACCAACGCGTTCGGAGTCCGCCCAGTCCAGGCCGACGTCGGCCACCACACCTTCCGCGGTCCCCGCAGCAGCCAGGTACACCTGCATCGCCCGGCGCAGCACCGGGTTGCCCGCCCATCCCGGATCGGCGAACCGGCGGTCACGCCGGGACGGCTGCACCTGCGAAGTGCCCACCGCGATGCGGGCCAGCTCACCCAGCAGCTGACGCCCCCGCCCGGCGACAAGCCGAGGCCGGCCAGCCAGCGCCGCAGCCAGGCGCAGGCCGGAGCCACCCGGGTTCACCCGGCGCAGCGCGCCCATGGCCGCGTCAGTGAGCAGCAGGTCCAGGGGCGCCGCCGCGGCATCTGCCGCGGCTGATCCGATCGTCTCGCTGTCGGGGCTCATGATCACTCCTCCTTCAGGAGCCTAGGCAGCGGGGGCCGTTCTTCCATTGGTCGCTGGTTACGAACCCGGAGCCAGACATGGTTCTGCCGGCACAGGCGTGGCCGTGAAAGCCCCCGCGGCGTGCCCCCGTGCTGATCGGCGGGTGAAACAGAGCTCGCCGCAATGTGTGTAAGAATCCGCTCGTGGACATGGGCCGTCCCGCAATCGCCGAGCTGATGGCGGGCGTCGCGGCGGCGGTGACCCGCCGGGCCGCGGCGGTATACGAGGATGTCTACCAGGTGATACTCCGGGAGATCCCGCAGCTCCGTGACGACAAGCCGGTGCTCGCCCTGCTCGCATCGAGCGTCCAAAGCAACGTCGACACCTGCCTTCAGGCCATGCAGCACCAGATCGACCTGGCTGACGTGCGGGCCCCGGCCACGGCCGTGGAATACGCGCGCCGGCAGGCGCAGCGCGGCACGCCGTTGACCGTGCTGCTGCGCTCCTACCGGCTCGGGCATGCGTGCTTCTCCGACTGGCTGCTCAGGGAGCTGGCCCGGCAGGCAGACGACGCCCAGACGATCACCGCCGCCACGCTGGGCATGTCCGAGATCGTGGCCGGGTACGTCGACCAGACCTCCGAGGAGATCGTCGCGGCCTACACGCGCGAAAGGGAGAACTGGCTGCGGAACCGGAGCGCGGCGCGGGCGGCCCGAATCCGCGGCCTGCTGTCGGATGCGCGGATTGATGTTCCCGCGACGGAGGCCACCCTGGGCTACCGGCAACGGCAGTACCACGTGGGTGTGGTGTGCTGGACGAGCGACGCGGCAGCCTCCGCAGCCAACATCACCAGGCTCGACCGTGCGGTCAGAGAGGTGGCGGGGCAGGCAGGCTGCTCCGGCGATCCGCTGTTCCTGCCCCGCGACGAATGGAGCGCGTGGGCGTGGTTGCCGCTGGGGATCCGGGACACATTCACCTGCGCAGCGGCCAGCACGGTCGGCGTGGACGGTGATATCCATTTCGCCTTCGGCGACGCGGAAAAGGGCACGGCGGGTTTTCGCGTCACTCACCAGCAGGCTGTCGCGGCCCAGGCGGTGGCGCTGGCCGCGGGATCTCCTGCGCCGCGGGTGGTGGCGTTCGGCGAGGTGGCGCCCGTGGCGATGATGCTCGGATCCGCCGACCTGCTGCGGGCCTGGGTGCTCAGCACGCTGGGCGGGCTGGCGGCCGATGACGAGCACCACGCTCGCCTGCGCGACACCCTGCTGGTCTTCCTGCAGGCCGGGGGCAGTTACAAGGCGACCGCCGAACAGCTGATACTGCACAAGAACACCGTCCAGTACCGGATCCGCAAGGCCCAGGAGAGTCTCGGCCGGCCGGTGGGCGACAACCGTCACGACGTGGAACTCGCGCTGCGGGCTAGCCACTGGCTCGGCTCGTCTGTGCTCCAGCCGCCCGCCGCGGCCCATGACCGGGAGCGTGCGCCCTGACCGAACCTGCTTATGCCACCGAGGCCAGCAGCTCGCGTGCTTCTTGGTCCAGAGCGAGATCTGCGACGGCCAGGTTCTCTTCGAGGTGCCGCATGGAGGCGGTGCCGGGGATCAGGAGCACCTCGGGCCGCAGGTCAAGCAGCCAGGCCAGGGCCACCTGAGCCGGCGTGCAGCCCAGGCGGGCCGCCGTATCCGTTACCTGCGGGCTGGCCAGGACCGGGTTACCTGCGGCGAACCCCGAGCCCAGCGGGAAGAACGGCACGAAGGCGATGCCGCGGGCGTGGCACTCCTCGAGCACCGGCATGGAACGGCGGTCCGCCAGGTTCATCAGGTTCTGCACGCAGGCGATGTCGGTTTCGCCGAGCGCGTGCCGGAGGTGGTCCCGGGAGACATTGCTCAGGCCGACGCCGCCGATCAGGCCGTCGTCGCGTGCCTTGCACCATGGCGGCCAGCTGGTCATCGAACCGCTGGTCAGGCCGGGCGTCGTCCATCAGGCGCAAGTTGACCGCGGCCAGGTGGTCGACGCCCAGGCTGCGCAGGTTGTCCTCGATTCCCTGCCGGAGCTGGCCCGGTAGGTCGTACCGCAGCACTGCGCCCGACACGTCCTGGCGCGCGCCGACCTTGCTGACCAGGGCCAGGTCCTCTGGGTAGGGATACAGCGCGGCCCGGATGAGCTCATTGGCGACATCGGGCCCGTAGATACTGCGCGGTGTCGATGTGATCGACGCCGAGCTCGGCCGCGCGGCGCAGGACCGCGATGGCCGCATCACGGTCTCGCGGCGGGCCGAACACTCCCGGGCCGGGCAGCTGCATCGCCCCGAAGCCGATGCGGGATACCGTGGCCGACCCCAGAGCGTGACGCGGCCGGCTGTGCTGGGCGGATGATCGGTCCATGCCGCCATGGTGGAGCCAGGGCAGGTGAACCCGCATCACCGGGATCTGGTGACCCGTGGTTTAACGCGTGCTGCCCCGTGACAGCAGCCGCAGCTCGCGGGCACGCTGCACCGCCGACGAGCGATCCTGGGCCTGGAGCTTGGCGTAAATGCTGCGGACGTGGGTGTTCACGGTGTTCACCGATACCGACAGCTCGCCGGCAATCTCCGGCCGGGACAGGTTCGTCGGCAGGTAGCCCAGCACCCTGAGTTCGCTCGGGCTGAGCTGCTCAGCCGGCGGGACGGGGGACGGCCCGCCGGGCCGCACAGACGAGCCGTGCAAGAAGTCAAGGATGTCGGCCAGCAGCGCGGCGTGGGCTGTCTCATAGGGCGGTATCGCCTCGGCCAGTTCCCGTGACCCCGTGATCGCGAAGGGCAGGACCAGCCGGTCCGGTTCCGCGAGGGCCAGGGCGTGCTCGGCCGCCTGGCTCGCCGCTCGGTGGTCCCCGAGGTCACGGTGGGCGAGCCCGGCCAGCAGGTGCGACTCAATGACCGTGACGAAACCGATGACCGGCGCCGTGCCGTCGAGAACCCGCTGGGCCTCGGCGAGGGCCCGGGCCGGAGCGCCGTCGGCCAGGTCGATCGCCGCGCAGGCGTTACGGATCTCGCCCGCGCGGCTCCGCTGCTCGGCGAGCTCCGCCAGCGAGGCCCGGGCCTCGGCGGCCAGCCCGGCGCGAGCCTGGGTGGCCAGCCTCCACCCGGTCAGCTGGCTGGCCAGAACGTGTGAGCCGGTCAGCTCCGCTTGCAGCCGTTCGGCCGCGCTGAACTCGGCCAGCGCCTCGTGGTATCGGCTGCGTACGGCGTGCAGCAGCCCAGTGGCCAGGTGCAGCAGCAGCCTGATGCCGGGCCCGCTGTCGGTCTCCAGGGCCCGCGCGGCGCGCTGCAGCAGCCCGTCAACCTCGTCGAGCTCGCCCGTCCAGATCAGCGTGCCGGCGAGGTTCACGAGCGCAGGCACGACGATCGGCTCGGCGCCCCAGCCGTGCTGCTCGGCGAGCGCTATCGCCTCCCGGCACAGACGCCGGGTCCTGGCGAAAGGACCGATCTTCGACGCGAACGCGAGCTGCGCGAGGCACGCGACTTCGAGGTAGGGCCGGCCGATCTGCCGGGCCAGATCGGCGCCCTCCCGGAGGTGGCGCTCGCTGTCCTCGTTTCCCAGTGCCCACGCCTCGACGATCCCGAGATTCATCAGTGCCACCGCCCGCAGGTCGCTGTCGAGCGCGATGTCCTCGTCGGACTGCCCGCTGACCGGCGAGGTGAGGAAGCTGACCTGATCCATGACGCCGGCCAGGTGACCACGCCGCCGGGCCAGGGACAGCTTCAGCGACGCGAGCGCGACCTGGAGGCGGTGCTGGCGGCCGGGGGGTGCCGATCCGGCGTAGGACTCGGCGACTGCCAGGTGGGCGCCGGCCTCGTCCAGCCGCCCCCGGGCCAGGTCCGTGGTCGCGCGGGCCAGGGCGAGATCCAGGCCATCGGCGGCGGCGCCAGGCGGGAAGGCCTGCAGCAGCGCCTCGATGGTCTGGGCCTGCCCGTCGAGGGTGAGGCTGAACGAGTGATCTGCCAGCAGCCGCGCCGCGTCCGCCCAGTCACCCGCCGCCTGCGTATGCCGGACGGCCTCGGCAACCTGGCCGTGCTGGATGAGCCATTGCGCCGCCAGCCGGTGCAGGGCCAGGCACGTCCTCGGGCAGTCTCCGGCGGAGTTCCAGCCGGAGCAGGTCAGCGAACAGGTGGTGGTACCGGAACCACGTGCGTTCCGGGTCGAGCGACACGACAAACGCGTTGGCGTCCTCGAGGCCGAGCAGGATCCGTTCCGAGCCCGGCCGGCCGGTCAGCAGATCCGCCAGCTCGCCGCTGACTCGGTCGAGCAGCGAGGTGCGCAGCAGAAGCTGCTGCACCTCTGCGGGCTGGCCTTCCAGCATTTCCGCGATCAGGTACTCAGCCACCGTGCGGCTGCTGCCGGAGAATTCCGTAACGAAATGGTCGGGGTCAGTGTGACCGGCCAGCGAGATCGCCGCCAGCCGCAAGCCCGCGGCCCACCCCTCGGTCCGCTCATGCAGCAGGCGCACCCCGGCCTCCGACAGCGTGACACCGGAGGCGGCCAGCAGCTCGCGTGTCTCACCCAGGCTGAAGCGCAGGTCCGCGGCGCGCAGCTCGGCCAGCTCGCCGGCCAGGCGCAGCTGGTGCAGCCGCAACGGCAGGTCGCGCCGCGTCGCGAGGATCGCGTGCAGGTGCGGCGGAAGACTCGTCAGCAGGCGGGTGAGCTGGGTGAGCGCTTCCGGCGACCTCAGCTCGTGAAGGTCATCAATGACCAGGAACGTGCGGCCCTGATGCCCGGCCAGCTCGGCGAGCACCCGGTCGACCATCGCCTGACCGTCGAAGTCGGGCGTCCCGGCCGGCGTTTCCGCGCCGCCCGCCGTACCCGAGGCCTGCCGGGCTTTGTCGAGCAGCGCGAGCCAGAACTGCTGCGCGTCCCGTTGATCGCGCTGCACCTGCAGGATCGCGAGCCGGTCGGGTGGCCGCAGGCCCGCGGCCCAGGCACGCAGCAGCGAGGTCTTGCCGCTGCCGGCCGGAGCCGAGATCAGCGTTACCTTTCGCTCTGCGGCGCGATCAAGGTCAGCAACCAGTTCGGCCCGGCCGATCAGCCGGGGGGCCGCACCGGCCGCCGCGAGAGGCTCCGGTTTAGCAGCCACGCCTGCGCCCGATCGCCAGTGACGCGGTCCTGCCGCCCCGCTCTCTGAGCACCTGGTCAGCGTACGTGCTGCCGCGCCACGGCGCGACGACCGGTGCCGCGCGCAATCCACGAATCACCGGAACCAGGTGACACCAGCTCACCGTGACGGGCCCTAACGTCGGATGTGTTCCCGCAGTAACTCGGCGCCCCGCCCACGGTAGTCAGGAGGTCCGGCCGGTTCATGTCAACGTTCCCGCTCGGTCGGTGGCGTCTGCGTGCAGAACATGTTCCATCTCGCCGACCGCAGCGCGGCCCCGGTTCTGCAAGAGTGCCTGAGTCGCGGGATCGCGTTCGTGCCCTTTTGTCCGCTTGGCTGGCCGCGCGGTGAAGCCAACCCGGTGCTCCGCAATCCGGTGGTTACCCGGACCGCCGCCCGTCTCGGCGCCAGCCCAGCGCAGGTCGCGCTGCAGTGGCTGCTGCAGCTGGCCCCCAACGTGCTGCTGATTCCCGGTACGGCGTCCCTGGCGCACCTGCGCGACAACCTCGCCGCCGAGAACGTGACGTTCGACGACGAGGCCCGCGCCACGCTAGACCACGTCAGATCGCCTTCAGCGCCTCCGGTTTGGTGACGACCCGACCGAGGGCGCCGTATTCGTGCAGGTCTCCGAACATCTCGATCCGGATGGACTGATCCAGGCCGCCCACACGGACCGGCTCGTAGCCGCCGGCGCGGATCAGGTCAGCGATCAGGTCGCCCGCGGCGTCGTTGTCGGCCGCGTAAAACTGGACCGCACGCTCCGGCTCCCGCCGTGCGGCCGAGGAGAGGGTGGGGGCCGACAGTGTGCCGAAGGCCTTGACCAGCCGTGCTCCGGGCGGCAGCAGCTTGGCCAGGATCTGGCCCGAGGACTCCTGCTCGCCGATGACCTTGCGGTAGCCGCCGGCGCCGTCCGGCCCGACCGGGTTGGTCGGGTCGACGATCACCTTGCCGTCGAGCCGCTCACCGTACCGGGCGATGAGCTCCCTGAAGGGATCCAGCCACACGGCGAACACGAGCACGTCGGCTCGGTCGACCGCCTCGTCGATGCTCACCACCTCCGCGTGGCCGCCGAGGCTGGAGGCGAGCTTCTTGGCGGCCTCCTGGTCGCGGCCGGCCAGGAGAAAGTCCTGAGCGCCGGCCGCGAAATTCGCCGCCAGCGTGCTCCCGATGTTGCCGATGCCGATGATGGCCACCGTGTGGTCAGGGCTAGTCATCTTGGTCCACCTTTCTTGACGTGGTTTTGGCCAGGGCGGCAGTTGGTGGTGCCTCGGCCGGCTCGAAGGCGGCGGAGAACAGGTAGCTGGTGGCCAGGCTGCGGTAGGGCCGCCACTTGTCGGCGATGTCCAGGACCTCCTGCTCGCTGGGGAGGTGGCCGAGCTGGTAGGCGACCCGCACAGCCTTGCGCAGCGCCAGGTCGCCGGGCAGGACGACGTCTTCCCGGCCGAGTGCGATGATCATGGCGCCCTGCACGGTCCAGGGGCCGATCCCGGGAATGGCGGTGAGCTCGGCCAGCAGCTGGTCGTCGGGCAAGCCGCTGAGCACGTCCTGGTCCAGCCGGCCGTCGGACAGGCGCCCGGCGAGGTCGCGGAGGGTGGCGATCTTCCGCCAGGACAGCCCGGCCTCGCGGAGCTGGGCCGGGTCTACGGCCAGCAGTTCGGCGGGGGCGGGGAGGTGGCCGCCGAACAGGGCCTGGATGCGGGCCAGGGTCCGGCGGGTGGCCGGGACGGACAGCTGCTGCCCGGTGACCTGGAACAGCAGCGCGCCATACAGGTCCATCGGCGGCAGCTGGGTCATCCACGCCCGCGGGTCGAAGTCAGGCCGGTCGTCGATGAGCCGGGCCAGCACGGGGTCGGCACGTTGGAGGTAGGAACGCGCTTGCCGCAGCCACGCGGTGCGGCCGGAATCCCCGGTCATCGAGCCCGCTCCTCACTCGCCTCCGTTGGTGCCATTGCTATCGCGCCAGGTGACGAAGACGGCGCGCGCTTCTGGGCCAGCGGCCCGCGGCGGAGCAGGAGGCCGCTCACGACCGCGCCGCTGGCGAAGATGCCGGCGATCCACCAGAACCCGGTGTCGTAGCCGTGCGCCAGCGCCAGCCTCATCAGGGCCTGGCGTCCGACGAGCGGGGCCGTGGCGAGATGCGCCGTGAGGTAGGAGGCGACGGCGCCGGCGAAGATGCTGTTCAGCAGCGAGGTGCCGATCGACCCGCCGAGCATCTGGCCGACGGTGACGGTCGCGGATGCGACCCCCGCGTCCTGCGGGGCGACGCCGAAGGTGCCGGTGTTGATCACCGGCGCGATCACCAGGCCCAGGCCGATTCCGGCCAGGATGAGCGGGCCGAGTACCCCCGTGGCATAGCCGGCGTGCGGGCCCAGCTGGGCCAGCCACGCCGTCCCGGCCGAGGCGGCCAGCATCCCGCACGCGACCAGCGGCTTGGGCCCGAACCTGGGCATCAGCACGATCGTGGACAAATTGGCCAGCACGATGAGACAGCCGCTCCACGGCAGAAACGCGAAACCGGTGACAAGCGGCGAGTAGCCCAGCGTCTGCTGCAAGTAGTAGGTCAGGAACAAGAAGATCCCGAACATCCCGGCCGCGGCGATGAAGAACGACAGGTAGGCGCCGCCCCGGTTGCGGTCGAGCACCACCCGGGGCGGCAGCAGCGGGTGGGCCGCCCGGCCCTGCCACAGCGCGAACGCCGCCAGCAGCGCCGCGCCAGCGGCCAGGAACCCGTAGGTGGACGGCGTGTGCCAGTTGTGCGTGGCCGCATTCGAGAACCCATAGACCAGGCAGAACACCCCGCTAGAAACCAGCAGCACGCCCGGGATGTCAAGCCTCGGCCGGGCCGGGGACGGCTGGCGGGCCAGCAGCAGCACCCCGCCGGTAAACGCCACCCCCGCGAAGATCAGGTTCACATACAGGCACCAGCGCCAGGACAGGTACTCGGTCAGCGCGCCGCCGAGCAGCAGGCCCAACCCGCCGCCCGCCGCCGCGATCGCCCCGTAGATGCCGAACGCCCGGCCGCGGTCCTTCGGCTCGGTGAACGTGGTGGTCAGCAGCGACAGCGCCGACGGCACCAGCAAGGCCGCGAACGCGCCCTGGCAGGCCCGCGCGGTGATCAGCATGGTGAAGTTGACCGAGGCGCCGCCGATGGCCGAGACCCCGGCGAAGCCGACCAGGCCGGTCAGGAATGTGACCTTCCGGCCCAGCAGGTCGGCCAGCCTGCCGCCGGGCAGCAGCAGGCTGCCGAAGGCCAGCGTGTAGGCGGTGACCACCCACTGCCGGTCTGCCGTGGTGAACTGCAGCGCGCGCTGGGCGGACGGCAGCGCGATGTTCATCACCGTGAGGTCGAGGATCACCATGAGCTGCGCTACGCCGATCACGCCCAGAATGAGCCAGCGCCGGTCCTTGACCCTGCTGATGGAGGTGGCATCAGCCATGCAACTCACGCCCTCCTACTCCGTCGTGCCGCTACTGGTCCTTCCGCAGGCGTTCGGTCAGGACGATCTCGATGACCGCCTGGACGGTGTCCTGACGGGCCCAGTCGCGCTGCAGCTCGCAGGCGAGCGAGACCCAGGTGATCGGCTGCCCGCCCGCTTGTATCACGCGCTCCAGGCCGGCACGGTGGGCCTCGGGCGAGGTGCCGCCGATCGCGTCGACAACGGGATAGACCTCATACCCCTCCCGCAGCGCATCGAGTGCGGTAAACGCCATGCAGACTTCGGTCCACAGGGCACAGATGATGAGCTTCCTGCGGCTGGTCGCGTGGACGGCCTCAAGGAACTCGATGTCCTCCCAGGAGTTGACCGTGGTCCGGTCGAGCGGTTTATCGTCTGGCAGCAGGTCGGCGAGCTCGGGGAGCGTGGGCTGTCCGCGGCCGGAGGCGACGTTGACGGTTGAGTGCACGACCGGGACTCCGAAGGTCTTGATGGTCTTGACCGTGGAGACGGCGTTCTTGAGCAGGAGGCCGTTGTCCATCGACCGGACCGACGCTATCTGCGCGGGCTGGTAGTCGATCAGCAGGAACGCTGCGTTCTGCGGAGTGATGAGATGGTCTGCGAGCGGATCGCGCACGGGAGCACTGGTCATGAGGGCGGCACCTTCGCCTAGCAGGTTCGAGTGATCCCGAGGCTAGGCACCGTCACGGTGAAAGGCCCTCACCAGATCCTGGTGATTTACGGCGCCGGTGAGCGGAGCGATGCTCGGCCTACGGCGCTTAACGAGGCGATCACGGCGCGAATCACCATGATCCGGTGACGACCTCTCACCTGCCTGGCGGCGAGCCTGAGATCGTCGCGAACTCGCACGGCCGCCAGGGCACGTGCCCAAGATTCAAGGGAGCTACCGTGACATCACCAGCCTCCGGCGCCAGCGACTACGCGCCAATCCCGCGGTCGGCGCTTGGCCCGGCTCTGAACGACCAGCGGTACTACGTCGGGCGGGTCGAGCGGAATCTGTACTGGGTTACCGACGGTGTCTACCAGTCGGCGTTCCTGGCCACCCGGGACGGCGTCGTGCTGTTCGACGCGCCCCCCTCCATCGGCGCCAACCTGCGGCAGGCCGTGGACGAGATCACCGCGGCCGAGGGCGTGACCAACACGGTGACGCACCTGGTCTACTCGCATCACCACGCCGACCACGCCGGCGCGGCGGCGCTGTTCGACGGGGACGTGGTCCGCATCGGCCACGAGGACACCCGCAGGCTGCTGCTCCGCGACGCCGACCCGGCCCGGCCCGCGCCCGAGGTGACCTTCGCCGACCACTACACCCTCGAAGTCGGCGGTGAGCGCGTCGAGCTGGCCTGGCATGGCCCGAACCACACGCCGGACAACATCTACATCCACTTCCCTGACCACGACACCCTGATGTTCATCGACGTCGTCAACGCCGGCTGGGTACCGATCTACAACGTCAACCTCAGCGAGGACGTCATCGGGTACATCGGCGCCCCGGACATCGCGCTGTCCTACCCGTGGACGCACTTCGTCTCCGGGCACCTCGGCCGGCTGGCCACCCGTGAGGACGTCGCGGTGCACCAGCAGTACATCGCCGACATCGAAGCCAGCTCGAGGGAAGCGCTGACCTCGGTCGACCCGGTGCCCTTCTACGTGGCGGCCGGGGAGAACTTCTGGGCGGGGGTGAAGGCGCACCTGGACACCGTCACCGAACGCGCCGCGGCGCCCGTCATCGCCAAGTACACCGGCGTGCTGGCCGCCGCCGACATCGAAGAGTTCACCACCACCACCACCACGTTCCAGATCATGCAGTCGCTGCGCCTCGACCACGGGGTCGGCGTCAGCGTTCCGGTTCAGCCCTGACCACAGCGCACCGGGGGCCGGGGGGCCGTCCCGGCCCCGGGTGCGGGCCTGGAGTTCCGCCATGGCAGCAAACGCAAGTGATGCCCAGCTGACCGCTGGGCGCGCTGGTTACCTGCCGGTGTCTGAGCATGGGCTGATCGGCGACCTGCACACCGTGGCGCTGGTGGGAACCAACGGGACCATCGACTGGCATTGCAGCCCGTCTTTCGACGCCCCGAGCGTTTTCGGATCGATCCTGGACGCGGACCGCGGCGGGTGCTTCGAGCTGGCCGCAGACGTGCCCGCAAAGACCAGGCAGTTCTACCTTCCCGATACCAATGTGCTGATCACCCGCTTCTCCGCGGAGAACGGGGTCGGCGAGATCCAGGACTTCATGCCCGTTGGCGGCGCGGCTGAGACGCGGCGGCACCGGCTGATCCGGCGGGTGGTGTGTGTGCGCGGGATCATGCCGTTCCGGGCACGGATAGCGCCCCGGTTTGGCTACGGGATGGACCCGCACACCCTCACCGAGACGGAGGCTGGCGTGGTTTTCACCTCAGACGGCCTGACTGTCGGTCTCAGCGCGACGGTGCCGGTCGAGCACGACGGCCGTGATGTGACCGCCGAGTTCAAGCTGACTGAGGGTGAGTCGGCGGTATTCGCGCTGGACGAGGTGAGCGGCGGCGCCGTGCCGCGCGGATGTTCCGGCGAGGAGGCGAAGGATCTGGGGGAGGCCACAATCGCCTTCTGGCGGAACTGGCTGTCGGCGTCGCGCTACCGGGGCCGGTGGCGGGAGGTGGTGCACCGCTCGGCGCTGACGCTGAAGCTGCTGACCTACGCTCCGACCGGCGCGATCGTGGCCGCGCCGACGACCAGCCTGCCCGAGCAGATCGGCGGGGAGCGCAACTGGGACTACCGGTACGTGTGGGTCCGCGACGCGGCGTTCTGCGTGTACGCGCTGCTGCGGCTCGGGTTCACCAGCGAGGCCGACGCTTTCATGCACTTCATGTGCACGCACGTCACCTCGCGCGAGCCCAGCGCCTACGGCCCGCTGCAGGTGATGTACGGCATCGACGGGCGCACCGAGCTGCCCGAGCGGCAGCTGGGTCACCTGGCCGGCTACCTGGGCTCGGCGCCGGTCCGGATCGGCAACGCCGCGGCCCAGCAGCTTCAGCTCGACATCTATGGCGAGCTCATGGACTCGGTCTACCTCTACGACCGCTGGCACCGGCCCATTTCCAGCGCCCACTGGGACACGATCACCACCCGGGCCGACTGGCTCAGCGACCATTGGGACCAGCCCGACGAGGGCATCTGGGAGACCCGCGGCGGCCCCAGGAGGTTCCTGTACTCCCAGCTCATGTGCTGGGTGGCGTTGGAGCGGGCGATCCGGCTGGCCCTCCGCCGGGGCCTGCCCGCCGACCTGGACCGCTGGCGCAAGGCGCGCGACGCGATCTACCGGCGGATCATGGACCGCGGCTGGTCACCACAGCTGAAGGCGTTCGCCCAGTACGAAGGCGGCGACGTCCTCGACGCGTCCGTCTTGCTGATGCCGCTGGTCAAGTTCATCTCGCCCACCGACCCGAAGTGGCTGTCCACCCTTGACGCGCTGACCGCCAGCCTGGTGTCCGATTCCCTCGTCTACCGCTACGACCCTCAGGCCAGCCCGGACGGGGTGCGCGGCGGGGAAGGCACGTTCTCGGCGTGCTCGTTCTGGTACGTGGAGGCGCTCGCCCGGGCCGGGCGGCTCGAGGAGGCGCGTCTGGCGTTCGAGAAAATGCTCACTTACGCCAACCATCTGGGCCTGTACGCCGAGCAGATCAGCCGTACCGGGGAACAGCAGGGGAACTTCCCCCAGGCACTGACCCACCTGGCGCTGATCAGCGCCGCGTTCAACCTCGACCGCGCCTTGGACGGACCAACGGCAGCCGCAGATGGACGGCGCTAAGTTGCCTGCTATGGCGCCTGTTGATATCCCCGTGCCGGATACCCTGCCCACGGTCATCGGCGTGCGCGGGGCCCGGCACAACAACCTGCGGGACATCGACGTGGACGTGCCGCTGTGGCGGACGGTCGCCGTGGTGGGCGTGTCCGGCTCGGGCAAGACCTCGCTGGCGATGGGCACGCTGTACGCCGAGGGCCTGCAGCGGTTCCTGGAGGGCCTGAGCACCTACAGCCGCCGGCGGCTGACCCAGGTCCAGCGGCCAGACGTGGACCGGATCGACCACCTCCCGCCCGCGCTGGCGCTGCGGCAGCGGCCGCCGATACCGGGGCCGCGCAGCACGGTGGGCACGATGTCTGAAGTGCTCAACGTGCTGCGGCTGATGACGTCTCGGCTGGGCTCGCACCTGTGCCCGAACGGCCACCGCGTCGGCCCGTCGGTCGCCACCCTCACCGAGGAGATCGTCTGCCCGGTGTGCGGCGCACATTTCGAGCACCCGAGTGCCGAGTCTTTTGCGTTCAATTCCTATGGAGCATGCCCGGCCTGCCACGGCCTGGGCGTGCGGTCCGAGGTCGACGTCGCCACCCTGGTTCCCGACCCGGGCAAGACCATCGAGGAAGGCGCGGTGCTGCCGTGGAACTCCGGCGGCCGGCGCCTGTCGATGTACGCCGCGGGCGAGCAAGGGGTCCGGCTCGACGTGCCCTACCGCTCGCTGACCGACCGCGAGCGGGAGATCGTGCTGCACGGCGAGCCGGTCCGGCGGCAGGTGACGCTCTCCGGCCGCAGCGGGCGCACCGTCCAGCTGTCGGTCAACTACGACAACGCGGTCGCCGCGGTCGAGCGGTCGCTGCGCAGCGACAACGAGCGCACCCGGCGCCTGGTGCAGCGGTTCCTGGTCACCCGCGTCTGCTCGGTGTGCCACGGCACCCGGCTCCGGCCCGAGGCGCTGACCTCGCAGCTCGGCGGCCGCAACCTCGCCGAGATCAGCGCGCTGCGCCTGGGCGAGCTGCACGGGTTCACGGCCGCCCTGCCCGCCGGGCTGCCGGCCGAGATCAGCCGGATGACCACCGGGCTGCTCGCCGAGCTGAACGGCGCGCTCACGCCGCTGCTCGACGTCGGGCTCAGCTATCTGACCCTCGACCGGGCCGGCGCCTCGCTGTCGACCGGCGAGCGGCAGCGGATCGAGCTCACCTCGACCGTCCGCGCCAGCACCACGGGCATGCTCTACGTGCTCGACGAGCCGTCGGTCGGGCTGCACCCGGTCAACGTCACCGGGCTGCGCAAGACGATCACCGCCCTGGCCGCGAACGGGAACTCCGTGGTCGTGGTGGAACACGAGCGGGAACTCATCCGCGCCGCGGACTGGGTGATCGAGCTGGGCCCCGGGGCCGGCGCCCAGGGCGGCACTTTGATTGCCCAGGGCACCCCCGGCCAGCTGGAAACCGACCCGCACTCGATCATGGGCCCGTTCCTGGCCGGCGCCCCGGCGGTGCCGCCGGACCGCCCGCAGCGGCCCGGCCCCGCCGGCCAGATCACGGTCGAGATCGGAGACCTGTACAACCTGCACGACGTCACCGCAGCCTTCCCCATGCACCGGCTGACCGCGGTCGCCGGGCCGTCCGGGGCGGGGAAAACCGCCCTCATCCTGGACAGCCTCATCCCCGCCGCGCGGGCCCTGCTCAGCGGGTCGGCGCTGCCCGGCCACGTCCGCCGCCTCGACCTCGGCGGCATCCGCCAGGTCGTCCAGATCGACGCCTCGCCCATCGGCCAGAACGCGCGGTCGACCCCCGCGACCTACTGCGGGGCGTTCGACCAGATCCGCCGCGTGTTCGCGGACACCGGGCACGCCCGGCGGCGGCGCTGGAAGCCGGGACACTTCTCGTTCAACACCCGCGAGGGCCAGTGCCCCACCTGCCGCGGGCTCGGCCACATCGATCTTGACGTCCAGTATCTGCCCGACATCGCCGTCCAGTGCCCGACCTGCCACGGCGCACGGTTCAACGACGCCACCCTGGTCGTCCGGGTCGACGGCCTGACCATCGCCGACGTGCTCGGCCTGAGCGTGCACGACGCCCTGGAGCGGTTCGCTGAGCGGGTCCCGGTCGTCGCGGCGCTGCGGCCGGTCAGCGACGTCGGCCTGGGCTACCTGCGGCTCGGCGAGCCCACGCCGTCCCTGTCCGGCGGCGAATCGCAGCGGCTGCGCATCGCCACGCGGCTGCGCAGCAGCCAGCGCGGCGCACTCTACGTCTTCGACGAGCCCTCCACCGGCCTGCACCCGCTCGACGTGGCCACCCTGGCCGGCGTGTTCGGCCGCCTGCTGGACGCCGGGGCCACGATCATCGTCATCGACCACGACCTGGACCTGCTCGCCGCCGCCGACCACCTCATCGACATGGGGCCCGGCGGCGGCCCGGACGGCGGGCACATCCTGGCCGCCGGGACGCCCGAGGAGGTCGCGCGTACCCCAGGCAGCCCGACCGGGCCGTGGCTGGCCGAGCACCTGGACCTGGCGGCGCGTCCCGTGACGGCCGGGGCTGGCGCGACGTGACCGCCTCAGCGGACGCTCCCGCCGTGGCGTTCTCCTCGGCACCAGGACGCTGGGTGCTGGCGATCACCGTGCTCGGCTCGGGGATCGCGGTGCTGGACGCCACAGTCGTCAACATCGCTCTGCCGGCCATCGGGAGCGACTTTCACACCGGCGTCGCCGCCCTGCAGTGGGTGATGAACGGCTACGCGCTGGCCCTGGCCGCCTTGCTGCTGATCGGCGGCTCGCTGGGCGACCGCTTCGGCAGGCGGAAGGTGTACCTGATCGGCATCGTGTGGTTCGCCCTGGCCTCGGCGGCGTGCGGGTTCGCCACCAGCGCGGTCGTCCTCATCATCACCCGGGTGCTGCAGGACGCCGGCGCCGCGCTGCTCACCCCGGGGAGCCTGGCCATCCTGGAGGCCTCGTTCGTGCCCGCCGACCGGGGCCGGGCGATCGGGGCCTGGTCCGGGCTGAGCGCGATTGCCGTCGCCGCCGGGCCACCGGTCGGCGGCTTCCTGGTCTCGGCCGCGTCCTGGCGGTGGATTTTCTTCCTGAACGTTCCTCTCGCGGCCACTGTGATCGCACTGGGTGCGCGGCACCTGCCCGAGTCGCGTGACCCGGGCGTCACGGGCGCGATCGACTACCCGGGTGCGCTGGCGGGCGTGGTGTTCCTCACCGGCGTCACCTTCGTGTTCATCGAGGCACCGGTGCTCGGCTGGTCGTCGCCCGCCGTGCTCGCGATGACCCTGGCGAGCCTGGCGGGGCTGGCCGCGTTCCTGGTCCGGGAGCGCAGCGCGGCCGCGCCGATGCTGCCGCTGTCGATGTTCGGCGCGCGGCAGTTCGCCGCGGCCAACGCCGTGACGTTCCTCGTGTACGGGGCGCTGACGGGCGCGGTCTTCCTGCTGCCCGTGATGCTCCAGATCGTGTCGGGCTATTCGCCGTTTGCCTCCGGGCTCGCGTTGCTGCCGCTGACCGTCATCTTGCTAGCTCTGTCGGCCCGGTCGGGAAAACTCGCGGCCCGGATCGGGCCCCGTCTGCAGCTGAGCGTTGGGCCGGTCGCGGCCGGCGCCGGCCTGGCCATGCTCACGCTGGCCACGTCCGGGTCCAGCTACCTGGTCCACGTGCTGCCGGCGCTCGTCGTTTTGGGGCTCGGGCTCGCGATCACGACCGCGCCGCTGACCGCGACCGCGATGAACTCCGCGCCCGCGCAGCAGTCGGGGATCGCATCAGCGATCAACAACGATATGTCCAGGTTCGGCGGCCTGCTGGCGGTCGCCGTCCTGCCGGCGCTGGCGGGCATCACCGGCACGGCCTACCTGCAGCCCGACACACTCGCCGCCGGATTCCGCACCGCGGCGCTCATATCGGCCGGGATGTGCGCCACGGGCGGTCTGCTCGCCGCGGCCACGATCACCAACCCTCTGCGGGCACCCCGCCCAGGCGATGCAGCCGCGCGCGAGGAATGTTTCCATTGCGGCCTCGACGCGCCACCACTGATAACCAGCGTGAGCCAGACGGCTGGCACGGGATTAGCCAACCACGTCAGCGGCGCGGGCGGGCCGCCCGATTCCCGGAAGCTGCGTTCGCCTGATGCCCATGCCTGGGGTCCACCGGACTATCTGGTCACCTTGACCAGGAACAGCCAAGCGTTGACCACTCCGCCAAGCAGGCTGGCCACGGCGGCTGGGACCAGCCAGTACAAGCCACCACCGGCCTTCACCAGGAAGGTGAGCCCGGCCACAGCCACAAGCACCGCGGTGATCGTGTTGGGCGAGAACCTTTCGATGTAGCGAGCCACACCCTGATGGGTACTATGACCCGCCTGCCGGTCGAAGATGAGCATGGCTACGCCCGAGACGACGGCCACAGCCAGCAGCTCCCAGCCCAGGGCGGCCGGTGGCTGAGGAGCCACCAGCAGGATCGCGATGAGCACTGAGGTCATGAACAGCACCAGAGTCTGGGCGGCGCGGGAGCTGAGGTCGCGCGATGCGGCCAGCACGTCACTTTTGACCGAGACCGCCACGAACAGCAGGCCAGTCAGCGCACCGGCGACGGCGGCGAGGGCCTCACCGAAGCTGAGCCACATTGCGGTCGTGTACCCCACCGGACGGCCTCCCAGGTCGTTGTTTGGACAGCTGAGCTGATTCAATCAGCGACGTGTGAACAGGCGCCGCAGCCGTGTCGTAACGACCCTGACAGCGAGCATCGCCTCGGTCAGGCCGCGAGACACCGCGAGCCCGAGCCCCACGCCGGTGGTGCTGTCAGCGTCACCAAGCCGCCGGAAAGGCACGAACATCCGGTCCCAATCGGCCTGGGGGACACCCGGCCCGCGGTCGACAATGCGCAGCTCAGCCCCCGTCGCCTCGGGCCCTGGCCGTCAGGAGCGCCCGGCGATCCGGCGGGAGAGTACCGCATATCGATGTCTAGTTGGGGTCGCTGAGGAATGCCTCGACATCAGCGGCAAAATCCGCATGGTGCTGGAACAGGAACCCGTGCGCCGAGTCCGGGTAGATCTTCACTTGAGCCTGCGGGATCAGGCCCGCAAGCAGATAGGAGTAGTGCGGCAGGATCATCGGGTCGCTGTCGCCGTTCGCCACGAACACCGGCATCTCCAGGCAGCTGAGCCGCTGGAGCAGCGCGTGATCGGGAATCCCCCACGTGCAGACCGCGTCATACTGCGCATCACGAGTCGCCCAGGTCGTTGCCGTGTCCCGGTCCTCGGTTCGGGCGTACATGCGCTGCAGGGCTTCCTGGCGGGCCTCCCGGCTTGACGAGGATCCGGTAAAGAAGACGTCGAGGTATTTGTCGGGGCTGGTTTCGGGGGTGCCGATGGCGCCGATGACATCAGGGGCCCAGCCGTGCATGCCGGCGGCGCCCTGCGGCGCTGCGGACGCAAGGATCAGCCTTCGCACGATGGCCGGCCTGGACAACGCAATATGCTGCGCAACGAAACTGCCGATGGAGAACCCCAGGAGATCAACCTGGGCGAAGTCCATGGCGGCGATGAAGGCGATGGCGTCGTGTGCCATCTGCTCCACGGTGTTCGGTGTTGTCCCTGTGGAGCCGGCGACTCCGGCGTTGTCGAATGTGATGACACGCCGGGCCGATGCCAGCGCGTCGATCAGCGCGGGATCCCAGTTGTCAAGGTTTCCGCGGAAGTGCTGGAACAGGACCAGCGGCACACCGCTGCTGGCCCCTGTGCCGGTGTCGCGGCACGCGTAGTCGATGCCGTTCGCGGCCCTGACCAGCTTGTTGGGGAGTTCTGAATATGTCGCAGCCATGGCTACTCTGCCCACCTTTCGGTTGCCTCACCTTGCGGTACTTCCCACCTGGGCACGGCAGATACATTTCTGATCGCCGGCCAGGCACAGTCGGTGACCGGCTACTCATGTGAATGCGATCGGGCAGCCATGACATGTGATCATGCGGAAATCGGTCTAGGGGACGACGATGACCGGCCATTTCCCGGCCCGTACCAGGCGGGTGGCGAGTGAGCCCACGATCCGGTGGCCGAGGTGCTCGGACGCGCCGACCACCACGGCGTCGGCGTGCGTCTCCTCTGCGATCCTGGTCAGCTCGGCCAGCGGGTCCCCGCGGACCGAGCGGAACTCGCCGGCGACGCCGGATTCAACGGCCAGAAGCAGACATGGCGCGTCCGTGGCGGTGCTCGGCGTCGTTCGGTGGCTCGATGGCGCTATACCGCCGGGTTACCGGCCGATCGGGCGATCGGCGGCGGAACTCCCTCCACACTGGCAGACAGCGCCCGATCCCAGCCGCAGACCGCGCAGGCATGCCGGACCGAGGACTGCCCGAAGTCGAGCGCGGCACGGTGTGGATCCGGGCTGGCGCGCACGTCGTCCCAGTCGAGTACGTATTCGCCCAGCCCGGCGTCCCAGTGGGCGGCCGCCGGTGACAGCGTCGCGGTCGCGAATCCCTCCGGCGGGGGATACGCGTACGCGAAGAAGGCTGCCCGCGGGTAGCGTCGGTCGCCGGGCCACCACCCGACTTCGATCTGCTGGGCGTCCCCCGCGTTACGCATTATGAAGTCGTCGGACGTAGGCTCTGCCGGCAGACCGGAGAACAGGCTCACCGCCAGGTCGAAGGAGCCCCACCACGCGTTGACGGGTGTCGAGCGCCCGCGGTAGGGGGCACGCAGCGCGGACAGGACCAGCGCCGCGCGGGTCGCCGCCGCGAAGTAAGTGGTGACCTGGGCGGGGTCGTAGGTCGCGTGTTCATCGTCTTCGTCCAGCGGGGTGGTCCACGGTGTCTCCTGCGGCCGGGGATTTATCTCCACGGAGCCCGCGAGTCCGCGGACCGCCGCCAGCACGCCGCGTGTCACCTCCCTGACCGGCCGGTTCGGCGTGAGCGCGACGCGGTCGGATCGTCCGTCGCTATGATCCGCGACGGTTTCGTGGGTCCGCAGGTCCAACGCGACGACCAGCGCACCAGTGCCGTCCGGTGCCGGCAATGGAAGCGTCTCCCAGCCGCGTGCGGTCAGGCGAAGCGCGGTGTGCTGCAGCTGGGGTTCGGGCGGAGCCAGCGCCGCGGCCAGCTTGCCCAGAACTTGTGTGTGGGCGTGCAGGGTGTCGCACGTGGCACCCCAGGCGTCGTAGGGGAGCGTCGGCCATTCAGTGGGCATAGACGCAAGCTACCGCTCACCCGTCTGTTGGACACGTGGCGTGCCCCCCATGCCCTGAGCCGGATCGCCGGTCGACGTGGCTCAGGGCGGGGAGGCACTGGTTGCTTTGCCGTGCTCGGCCCCCAGCGCATTGGTCAGCCCTTCGAGGTCCGCCACGGTCACGGTGAGCGCCGAGTGGCCGCTTCGGCGAAGCGGTGATGGCACCTTCTCCGCGAAATGGATGCACACCCCCGCCTTGTGGTTCGTGCCAAAGCTCAGGCCGTCGTCGACCATAGACTGGCGAACACCGAACGCGGTCCACCATCGGTAGTTCCGGGTGATGTGCGCCTCGGTGACGTTGGCCAGCGGCGTCTTGATCTTGACAAAACCGAAGGTCGCCAACAGGGAGCCTTCGTCCGTGAGCGTGACGCCGTCTTTTGAACCTCGTAGTCCGAAGAGCACCAGCAACGGCAAATATCGCTTGTCAATGGCGTATGCAAAACGTTGGGACGTCATAGGCCCTATCCCTAGTTAGACGGTAAGTGCACTGAACGGGCAGTGATACTGCATCACAGCCTCCTCAGGGCGTCGGTACGGAAGGGGCAGGCTCAGCGGGCTCGCGCTGGCTCAGCAACGGACTGAATAGTCGTTCCGTGCGGAACGAATGGCCAGCAGGCCGGCGGAGCCGTCGTTGCCTGGAGTCCGGACGGGCGGCCAGTCACATGACTACATCAGCACATCCCTCCGGGCAAGCTCTCGGTACGGCTACCGCTGGGCGCACAGATCGCGCTGAGGCAGATCCGGCGCAGGAGCCCGGCCTCCTGGCAGCCCCGGAGCAGGCAGGAGTTCGACCGGCACGCGTGCGGGTCGAGATCGTGGCTCACGCGGTGTTGAGCTCGAGCAGTTCGATAATGATTCGTTGTTCGGCCTTGGCCGCTGCGGAGCCCGTGCCACCGCGCCCGGTTGTCCAGTGAGCGAGGTCGGACGCGGTCGAGCCGCGGTCGTTTGGGAGGCGAGGATCGGCACCGGCGCGCAGGAGCGCCTCGACAGCAGCCGAACATCGATTTCGGACAGCTCGATGCAGTGGTGTCACACCGCCGGCGGCGGCCGCGTTGGGATCAGCGCCCGCGCCGATGAGATAGCGAATGACATCCCGCTGGCGTGTCGGGTTCCAGCTTGCCGAGCCGGGGATGCCGATCACCGCCGCGTGCAGCGGTTCGGCGCCCCGCCGGTTTCTGGCCCGGATGCTGGCGCCGCGTGTGATCAGGTCTCGCGCCATCTCGGCGTCGTAACTGAACCCCGCAGCGTGCAACGCGGTGTCGCCTTCGTAGACCTGGGCGAGACGCTCGGCGAGGAAGAACTCGTCGCGTCGCGCCAGCCCGGCCGTCGCTAGCGACGGTGTCGCGTTGAGAAGGTCCACAGCGGTCTTGTGGTCAAGGTTCGCGATCGCTGCCAGCAACCTCGTGAGGTCCGTTGTGCCAGCCACGGCCAATGCGTGCTCCCTTGCGACCGGATGACGCTGTGCGTACGAACTGCAGGCCAAGGAAGACCCGGCCGCCTACCGCGGCCTTCCCACCCGCACAGACTGCCCGATGGGAAGCGCAGACGTCGACCGGACCGGCCTCGTGCGACCCCCGAAGGCCCGCAGCGCAGCGATCTTGCCCCGGACGTCTCCGCCGCGCTAGAGGCCAGCCCGGCCGCCGCGGCGTTCTTCGACACGCTGGCGCAGTTCTACCGCAAGGCCTATCTGCGCTGGATCGACGCGGCCGCCCGTGGGCCAGACCTTCGTGCCGCACGCATCGCCGAAGTGACAGACCTGCTCGCGGCCGGGATCAAACAACGGCCACGCAAGTAGACATTGGCCCCGCCGAAAGTGCGCCGATCGCCGGCCGGGGGTTCGCCTGGCTGATAGCGGCACCCGCATGATGCATGAGATCATCCCGGACTATGCGCAAAGACCTGCGGGAATCCCCTGAGTACGCCGCGGTCGCCGAGCATCTCCGGCGGCTGCACGAGCCGGCTTTCGGCAGGCCGCATCATGTCACCGACCTCGTCACGACGACCGACGCCAGCCGGATCGTGGTGACCGGATCGGTCTATGACGAACTCGACGGGCTGCCACGCACCGCCCTGTACGAGGTGCGGGACGGCGCGCTGCGCGCGCTGACTTCCGGTGGCGGGTCAGCCAAGGCCGCCCGGCTCGCGCCGGACGGGTCATCTCTGGCCTTCCTGTCCGACCGGGCCAAGGCTGGGGTGTTCCAGCTCTACCTGCTGGCCGACGGGCAGCTCGGCGAGGCCCGGCCAGCGCCTGCTGTCCCCGGCACGGTCGAGTATCTCGCGTGGTCACCGGACGGCACCCGGATCCTGCTAGGGGTCGCCGGGCTCGGAGCGGAGATGGCTGACGCGCAGGGATCGGGGACGGTCGGCTCGGGCGAGTCCGGGCTACCGTCCTGGTACCCGGAGGTCGAGACTGGGACGCCGGAGGATGCCTGGCGCAGCCTGTGGCTCTATACCCCGGCCTCCGGCGAGCTCGCCAGGGTCTCGCCCGACGGGCTGAACGTCTGGGAGGCGGCTTGGTCCGGCTCCGGGCATGTGCTGGCCATCACCAGCGAACAGCCCGGCGAGGACGACTGGTACTCCGCGGTGCTCAGCCGGCTCGACATCTCGACGGGTGAGATGACCGAACTGCTCCGCAGTGACGTTCAGCTCGGGCTGCCGGCCGGGACGTCCGACGGCAGGCGGGCCGCCGTGGTAGAGGCCGTATGCAGCGACCGGTGGATCGTGGCGGGTGACCTGATCCTGCTGGACCTGGTGGCCGGCACCAGGTGCGCCGTAGACACCGCCGGGGCAGATGTCACCGCGGTCCAGTGGATCGACGGAACGCGGCTCGGCTACGTCGGCCAGCGCCATCTGGACAGCGTGGCCGGGATCGCCGAGGCCGGGGAGGGACCCCTGCCGGAGACGATCACCGCCAAGGAACTGGTCGCGTCCGCGCAGTCGTGGGCGAGCTGGTTCTACCCGGCCGGCGCCTTCACGTCCGACGGCCGGGTCGTCGTGATCCGAGACGACTACGACCTTCCGCAGCAGGTTGCGATCCTTGGCCCGGGCGCCGATCAGGTGCTGGCCTGCCTGGCCCATGCCGGCACCGACTACATCCGATCGGTCGCGGGCTCGGCGACGAACGTTAGCTGGAGCGCACCCGATGGGACACCGATCGAAGGAGTCCTGTGCACGCCTCCCGGAGCCGGGCCGTTCCCGCTGGTCTTGCACGTCCACGGCGGGCCGATCGGGGCCTACCAGCGGAGCTGGACGATGCGTCACTACGCGGTACCCCTGCTGGTCTCCCGCGGATATGCCGTCCTGCACCCGAACCCGCGCGGTAGCTCCGGGCGGGGTCAGGAGTTCGCCGCCGCGGTCGTGGGCGACATGGGCGGCGCGGACACCCACGACTACCTGTCCGGAATCGACGCAATGATCGAGCGCGGGATCGCCGATCCGGCGCGGATCGGCACGATGGGCGTCAGCTACGGCGGGTTCATGTCGGCTTGGCTGGTGACCCAGGACCAGAGGTTCAAGGCCGCCGTGGCCGGCTCGCCGGTGACTGAGTGGTACAGCTTCACGTTCACGACCAACATCCCCCGCTGGGGACTGTGGTTCCTGGACAACGCCGATCCCGAGGAAATCGGCAACCAGATGCACACGCGCAGTCCGGTTATGCACGTGAGCAGGGCCAGGACGCCGACCCTGCTCACGGCGGGCGCGAAGGACCGGTGCACGCCGGCCGGCCAGGCCAGGGAGTTCTACCAGGGACTGATCAGTCATGGCGTCGACTCAGAACTGGTGATCTACCCCGGGGAAGGGCATGGCGTCAGCCGGTTCCCGGCCGTCACCGATTACCTGACCCGGCTCGTGACCTGGTTCGAGAGGTACATGCCCACACATAGGGAGACATGGTCATGATCACCGCTGACGACGTCACCCTCCTGCGCCGGGCGATCGACATCGCCGCCACCGCGATCACGACCGGCGACGCCCCGTACGGCTCGTTGCTGGTCGGCCCGCAGGGCAAGATCCTCATCGAGGCCCACAACACCGTCCGGCGCGACAACGACATCACGGCACACCCCGAGCTGAAGCTCGCCCGCTGGGCAGCGCGCGAACTCGGCCCTGACACGGCCGCCCGGACGACCATGTACACCAGTTGCCAGCCCTGCGGCATGTGCAGTGGCGCGATCGTCCGCTCCGGGCTCGGCCGCGTCGTCTATGCCCTGTCAACCGAGCAGTGGGCTCAGCTCAATCCTGGTTCTGAAGGGCCAAGCGTGCCAAGCGACGGGCCAGCACTGTTCGACGAGGCACGCATCCCCATCGACCGCTACAGCCAGCCGCACCCCCCGTCAGGGCCCGGCGGCGAAGGTGACTGACCCGTGCTCTAGCGGGTGGCGCCACAGCCACCCACACGGCCGCCGGGTCGGTCAGGACTGGATGAAGGCCAGCAGGTCAGCGTTGATCGTCTTGGCCTCGGTGGTCGGCATACCGTGCGGGAATCCTTGGTACGTCTTCAGTGTCCCGTTCTGCACGAGCCGCGCGGACAGCGGTCCGGAGTCGGCGTAGGGGACGATCTGGTCGTCGTCGCGGCCAGCCGTGGCTGAAGACAATCGGCCCGCCCGAGCCCCAGTCCTTGTAGAAAATCTCCGTGCCATCGCTCGTCAAGACCGTACCCATGCGCTGCCTCCGATTGTCTGGGCGCTGGCGGCTACAAGTCCGTACTGGCAGCGTAACCATCATGCTGCCAGTACTCCAGGCCACCGGCCACCGCCGCGCGGCGGTCCCGGCTGAGCTGCGCTGACCTGCGGCGGAAGCTGGCCGCTGGCCTGACCTCAGGGGTTCCGGGTGGGGTGACTGTGAGCTGGCTTTCACGCCCCGGTGGTGTGGAACAGGCGGGCGATGAGGAAGCCGACGGCGGCGGCGCCGAGTCCGATCACGACCATTTTCAGCCCGTTCTTGCGCCAGTCTCCGACGAGGGTCACCGACGAGAAGACGCCGACCCCGAACAGCACCAGGGCGCTGAGCGCGAAGGCGGTGACGAGGGCCGCGGTGCGTGATAGCCAGGCGAAGGGGAGACAGGAT
>CAVUBM010000099.1:0-12350 GCA_963739645.1 uncultured Actinomycetota bacterium | reverse complement strand
GCAGGGGTGGACGGGGCAGCGGCCATGCGCCCGGGGAAACGTCGCGGCCGGTCACGATGAATCCACGATCGTTCAGCTTGACGAGGTCGCGGAGCCATTGTGTCTGCGGCTCGGCGCCGATCATTGCGAGGACGGCCACGGAGGCTATCTGTTCACGCTGGCCGGTCCGGACGTCCTCGAGCGCCAGGGCTTCCGGGTGGGCTTGGCCGTGGCCGCCCGGCTCATCGGGCTCGCCGGTTCGTGACTGCTGCGATAATTGCTCCCTGGCCGTCGCCTGAAAGATGGTGAGACTACGAGTAGTGACCAGAACGCGAGAACCGGGGCAGGCGGCGCGACTCCGCGGCCGAGCGCAGTCGCGTTCGTGACCACCGAGCATTTCACCCTGCAGGGAGCACGGGCCGCGGCGATCACCGAATCGACCAGCCGGGCAACGATCTTCATCGGCTCGGTGTCCGCCGGGCTCGTTGCCTTGGGGCTGATCGCCGCAGCCACCCGCATCGGCACCGCGTTCTATGCCTTCGGCCTGATACTGCTGTCAACGCTGTCCTTCATTGGCTTCGTCACCCTCGACCGCGTACTCCAGTCCGGGATCGAAGAGCTTCATTACGTCGAACGGATCGCGCGGCTGAGGGCCTACTACTTCGACTTCGCACCAGAACTGACTCACTACCTGGCCAGCGTCCCGCCATCGCGGCGGCTTGCCATCCTGGGCTTGCGCAGCGGGTACTGGCCTGCCTTCCGGACGACCGCCGGAATGATCGGCGTGGTCACCGCGGTCCTGACTGGCTCTGCCGCGGGCCTGCTCGCCACCATCGCCGCTAGCCACTCGGCGGTCGCCGGGTTCGTCACCGGCGGAGTGGTGGGCGCCGCTGTCTTGGTGGCACTGATGTGGTTCCAGCTTTCGGCCTGGGCGCATGGCCACCAGCAACGGCTCTTTGAGGATGAGCAGGAAGGGCCAGACGCGGGGTAATCGACAGATTGACGCGCCAAGGTGCCATGGTGCCAACGCACGGTGGTGGCCGCCGTTTTGCACTGCCGCCGACTGGCTCACCGCCGCCGACTGGCTCACCGCCGCCGTTCTCGCCACCGAACCAGCCGACGGAGGACGCTGCACCATGCCACTGTCCTCCGTCGGGTGATGCGCACCTCGTACGCCAACTGATGTGCGACACTCCAAAGCCCGGATCGCGGCATGCGCGCGTATTCACCTCGAGGCTGACGGCGCACAAACATACAAGGATTGATCATGCGTCGGGTCGATAACGGGCAGTGCCGGGCAGCGGGCCACGCGAAGCCTGCTGGATAACCGCGATCCGGCCTGCCGCCTGTATGGCTGATACGGCGGTCGGGAGGCTGGCTTTGCTGGGCGTGTCCTTGCTGATCGAGGCGATTTCCTGTGTTGGGTTGTAATGCCCCTTGGGTGCGCCGGAAGCATGAACGTTCGTCGGCCGGTGGTTGGCGGTAGGGATCGCAATCCATGGCGTTGCCTAGATTCCCGGATCCGCAGCGTGGTGTTACCCACGCGGGAGAGGCCGGGCAGGCACCGTCTGGTAAACGGCCGGTGGCCACGTCTTACCCGTCTGCCTAACGTCAGAGGTTGCCTGGCTGGATTCCTGACTTCAGGACGCCGCGATTCCTCTGGTCCCTGACGACCCTCCCGCTATCGTCCAGAACCCAGTTGTCAGGTTTTATCCATACGTCATTGTTTCCGGTACTGCCGCGAACGCCCTTGACGATCAATGAGGTCAGGATGGTTCTCGTGACCGCGAGATCTGCCGAACGATCTCCAATGACACGGCCAAAGACCTTGGTCGAGCGGTACGGGTACTTGGGATTGCGGAACATCTCGTCGTACCGCTCGGCAATCGCTTGCCGGACGCGCCGGTCACGGAAATTCGCAGCAACCTTCTCAGTCAAGTCGGCGATGTCCTTGATCGCCTCAGTGATGTCGTTGGGTCCGATCAGCATGCACCCGTCATACCAGGAGCAGGCCTCAGGCTAATAGCCCTCGCTGCCTGGATCGAGACGACGTGCACCTCAGCACGATCCGGGGCCCGCGTCATCTTCGTCTACTTTGCATCCTCCGTGGGATCCTCGTCGTCGAGCTCGTGCTCGTCGTCGTGTTCCCAGTTGTCGAGCTCGTACCCGCGTTCCATGGCCAATCTGTCTTCGATGATCGACGCCAGGGGCGGACCGGCGTGTCTGGGATCCGCTTCCTCCTGGCGCGCCCGCCAATCGCCGCCGTCGATCAGGACATAGGCGAGCGGTTCGGCTTCGTAATCGGGTGAGGAGCGCATATGACTCGATGCTGTCGCCGTGTCGTCTACGGCAACCTTCGTCGTCACCGCCAGAGTCATCGCGGTCAGCGAGTGCCACCCCGCGGTCCGCAAGACCTGCTCAGCTTGACAGATCTGCGGCTGGAAATCCTCGACGAGCTGGGCCGCTGCTGCGTGTGAGAGCTCGCCGTCCCGCGTCCGCAGGGCGGCGTCGACGCACCGCTCCAGATCCTCCCGGATGTTGATCAATACGTCGCCGTATTTGTCCCGGAACGAAGCGACTTCATCGGCATTCGGCGAGCGCGGAACTGGCAGTACGCCATGCAGCGCAGTGATCCGGGGCTCTGCCTTCGTCAGCGAGCTATTGATCCTCATGTGCGGTGGCCGATCAGCTACCCGGGTGGCGGATGCCTCGCTTAGCGCGAGGAATGACTCCGCGGTCCCTGTCACCGGCACCCACTTTTCGATCTTGCCATCTCCGGTCGTTTCCCGAGACCAGCCGCTCCTCGGATGACACAGACCGAGCGCGACGGCGGACATCCACTCCCGAGCGGTCAGAGTTTCCATCGCCACGAGCTCCGATGCTGGATGCATGTCGGCCAGATCGAGGTCATCCGCTTGCTGTGGCAGAACGCGCCAAAGGAACTGCTCGGGGTACAGCCGGGTGGCCTGCCCGGCGCGAAAGCGGGCACGCCTACGTTCGAGTTCGGCGGGATCGAGTTGCTCCAGATACGCCGCGAAGGCAAGGACGAAATCGATGTGCGCGTCGCCGGGAAACGCGCGTGTTACGAGTCCGGTACGCAGAAGTCCATCTGACCGAAGCAGGAACTGCTCAATCTCCGGGGTGTGCGCGTCGGGCACCAGCACGGCGACCGCTTCCCAGTACAGCGCGCTACAGGCTACCCAAGTGGGATCGGGTGGCTCGATCGCAGGGAAGCATATGGCCCCTGTCATCTGTAAAAGCCTACGCCGGACAAGCGATCCCGCATACCACTGTCGTCTTTTCTATGACCGGGCAAGTTCAGCGACCGGTACTCGACCCTGGGCTCCAGGACGGGACCCACCTCGGCGAGGGGTAACTGTGGCCGGTGTCGTACGCGCTCCAGAAGCGGAGCGCCGCGGTAGAAATAAGGTCGCCGAGCTGGTGAAGGCCACAGTCTCCTGACCATTGCCGCGACCGCCGCGCGGCGCTGCCCCGCTGGCGGTGCGGACGGCTTCGCCCGGCACCCGCAGCCACGACCCACCGTGCCACATCTTTGAGCGCTTTCTCCCACGCAGTCGCGCGTGAATGACGGCCGCCAGCTCCGACGCCCGCAGCTGCCCCAGCATCGGCGGCACCGCATCTGGGTTGCCTTGGCTGTCAGCGGCCACAGTCACCGCCCGGGCGGCGGGCGGAGCGCCGACCGCCTGGGCACCGGTCACAGCCGCCACCGCCACCGCCACGCCCCCTAGCACCAGCGCCATCAACTTGACTGGACGATTGGTAAACATCTGCGCCTCCCACTGCTCCCCGACCCCCGGTGAGACCGGATTCACCCCCACCGTGCAATCCGCCAGCCAACGGCCGGTTAGCAGCGGCAAACCAGCGGTAAACGCGCCAGACCTGTCCCGCGCGCCGCGATGAGTCATGTGGCGTCCGTCGGTCGTACTGTCGAACCCCGGTACCGAGGAGGACTTCTGATGCGTAGCGTGACCTATTCGATGGGCGTCTCACTTGACGGCTACATCGCCGGGCCGGACGGCGGCTTCGACTGGACGGCGCCCGACCAGGAGGTCTTTCGCTTCGTCACCGACGAGATACGAGAGGTGGGCGTCCACCTGCTGGGACGAAGGCTGTACGAGACGATGCTGTACTGGGAGACCGCCGACCAGGATCTGTCGCTCGACGACTCGATGCTCGAGTGGGCCGCGATCTGGAAGCTGCTCCCAAAAGTGGTGTTCTCCACCACGCTGCCGGCGGTGCAGGGCAATGCCCGCCTGGTCTCCGGCGGCCTGGCCGAGGAGATCGAGCGGTTGCGAGCCGAGCCGGCGGAGGGCGACATCGCGATCGGCGGCGCGACTCTCGCCGCCGAGGCGGCCGCGCTGGGTCTGATCGACGAGTACCGGGCCAGGGTCTACCCGGTGCTGGTGGGCGGTGGCATTCCGTTTTTTCCCCAGCGCGAGCGCCGGGTGGATCTCGAACTCGCCGAGACCCGCACCTTCAGCTCGAGTGTCGTCTACCTCCGCTACCGCGTGGCGCGCTAGCCGGCGTGACCGGGCAGGCCGTTGACGCTCGGTGCCCAGTGTGATGAGCTGGGCCCTCTGGCGCCCGGTTCACGGGCGCTGGAAAGTCGCCGGGCTGGCCTGGGGGGCCAGCCGGTAAGTGGCGGGTGGGGACCAGCCAGAGGGGGATCTCATGGACTACGTTGCGTTGCTAACCTTCCGTTCCTCGGTAACCGCGGCCGAGCGGGACGGGGCCCTCATCCGCCGGGCCGGGTGGAAGTACCCGGACGGCATCCGGGTCATCGCCGAGTACTGGCCGGCCGCCGCCGGGGTGCAGGTGGTCAGCATTTTCTCGGCCGACAACTTCGCCGCGGTGATGGAGGTTGAGCTGGAGTGGAGCGATGTGTTCGACATTGACATCCACCCCGCGATCTCCGGGGAGGAGGGCCTGCAGGTCGGGGCGGAGGTCATGGGACGGCTGACCCGGATGCAACAGTCCTGAGGCCAGCTCAGGCACCAGTACCGGCTCAGGCAGTACCGCCGGCCGGCTCGACCGGCGGGGGAAAGTCCTTGGTCTGGTTGGCAGCTGACGGCTGGGACAGGGTCGACACCTGCCCGTCCGCGACCAGGCGGCGATAGCTGGTCTGCCAGTCCGGCAAGTCCGGGCTGGCCTGCTCCCAGTCCACGAACGTCGCCTCGTCGCACAGATGGTCCAGCTCGGCCATCGTGCTCAGGTGCGGTTCAGTCTGCACGAAAGCCTGCATCGGCCCGCGTTCTTGCCAGGAAGTCACACTCCACCAGGCATTATTCGCATCGGCGAGCGCATCCGCGCCGAGATTACCTGCGGACTTCAGCGCCTGATCCAGCACGGCCGCCGCAGCGGTGAAAAACTCATCCAGCAGCCCCGGCTCCTTCAGCCGCAGCCGGGTCACCACGATCACTGGCATCAAGATCCCCCTCGGAGCGGTCCATGGCGCCGGGCGCCTGTGGGCAAGATCAGACTCAGCAAGAGTCTTCCTGCTCACCGGCCCGGTGTCACCACCCAAGCTCGGCCAGCCGGTCGTCACCGATGCCGAAATGGTGTGCGACCTCATGGATCACGGTGCGCCGCACCTCCTCCACCACCTGCGGCTCGGTATCGCAGATCGCGCAGATCGCCCGCTGGTAGATGGTGATCCGGTCCGGCAGCACCCCGGCGTACTGGGAGGTCCGGCTGGTCAGCGGCACCCCCTGATACAGGCCGAGCAGCCCACGGGGCCCCGGGCCGTGCTCGACGGTGACGGCCACGTTCCGCATCAGCCGGCCCAGATCCTCGGGCAGCCCGTCCAGGGCGGCGGCGACCATGTCCTCGAACTGTTCCGGATCGACCTGGATCACCATCCCATTGTCGGCGAACCGGCCACCGCCCGGCTCCCGCCCCCGGTCACGGCGCATAACCTGGTTCCCGGACAGGGTGCTGCCGTCGTCTCCTGCTAGGGATCTTGTGCTGACCAACGAGGTACCGGAACGGTCCGCCGGCCCGCCTTCCGGCCCGCCGCCAGGCCGGCGCCGTCGGCGCTGGCGGATTGCCGGGCTCGTCGCGCTGGTCCTGCTGATCGGGTTCGGCGCGGCCACCGCGCGCTTGTTCGTGTGGCCGGCCCGGGGCATGCCCGCCCGGGTGGACGCCATCGTGATGCTGGACGGGCCAGGCGACCGGCTGCGCACCGCTGAGGCGCTGGCCTGGCAGCACCGGGCCGGCACGCTGGTCGTCTCCCGTGGCTCGCCGGTGTACGGCCAGGGCACCAGCTGCGCGGCCCGGATCCCCGGGGTCCGGGTGATCTGCTTCAACCCGCAGCCGTCCACCACCCAGGGTGAGGCGCAGTTCGCCGGGCGGCTGGCCCGGCAGTATCACTGGCGGTCCATCGTCCTGGTGACCATCACCCCGCAGGACACCCGGGCCCGGATCCGGATGGAGCGCTGTTTCAGCGGCCAGGTGTACGTGATGACCGCGCCGATGCCGCGGCACGACTGGCCGTACGAGATCGCCTACGAGTGGACCGCCACGATCAAGGCGCTGACCATCAACCGCAGCTGCTAACCGACCGGCAGGACCGGCAGGACCGGCGGGACCGGCCGGATAAGAGATCACTTAATCGGCGGTCGCCAGCACTGCGGCCAGCACCTAGAGTCAGGATTAGCACCTGCACCTGGCCGAAAGGTACCTGCCGATGAGTCAGCAGCCGGATGAGGCTCTCGAAGTGCTCCGCGGTATCTGGAGCGCGCAGGGCCAGACCAGCGCGGACCTCGACGAGGCCTGCGGTAACACCAAGTCCTGCAAGCGGATGACGGACGTCGGCTTCGACGGCCTGGCCGACCCCGACCAGGATCTGCGGGCCGCCTGGCGGGCCCAGCTGGCCCGGGAAGGCAAGCTGAACGCCGACGGCGGCACGGTCCGCGACCTGATCACGGGTTCACCGAAGGCCCGCTGACACTGGATGGACTACCCGGACTCTGTCGGTAAGCTCACCGAGATCCTGCGCCAGGGCGGCTACCTGGCCGACCGTGGCCTGGCCACCGCGCTGTACGTCGCGCTGTCCCTGCAGCGCCCCATCCTGCTCGAAGGCGAGGTCGGGGTGGGCAAGACCGAGGCGGCCAAGGTGCTGGCGGCGGTCTTCGGCCGCCGCCTCATCCGGCTGCAGTGCTACGAGGGCATCGACACCAACCAGGCTCTCTACGAATGGGACTACGCCCGGCAGATGCTGTACATCCGGGCACTGTCCGGCGCCGACGTGGCCGGGGACGAGGCCGTGGACAAGGTGTTCGGCCCCCGGTTCCTGCTGGAGCGGCCGCTGCTGGAGGCGGTCCGGGCGGGCGACCAGGCGGTGCTGCTGATCGACGAGGTGGACCGGGCCGACGACGAGTTCGAGGCGTTCCTGCTCGAAGTGCTCTCCGATTTCCAGATCAGCATCCCGGAGATCGGCACGGTCAAGGCGGCCCACCCGCCGCTGGTCGTGCTCACCTCCAACCGCACCCGGGAACTGCATGACGCGCTCAAGCGGCGCTGCCTCTACCACTGGATCGGCTACCCGCAGCCCGCGCGCGAGGTGGAGATCGTCCTGGTCCGGGCGCCCGGCGTGGCCGAAACGCTGGCCCGCAAGGTGGTCGCGGCGGTCAACCGGCTGCGTGAGCTGGACCTGGCCAAGCCGCCGGGCGTGGCCGAGACCATCGACTGGGTGCGCACCCTCGACTTCCTCGGCGAGACCGAGCTCAGCCCGGAAGTAGCCGAGGACACCCTGGGCGCCGTGGTGAAAGAACGGGACGACCTCGACCTGGTCCGGGAGAACCTGGAGGAGATCACCTCCAGTGGCTGACCAGGCCCCGTTCGCGGCGGTGCTGGCCAGCTTCGCCGCGGAACTCCGCTCGGCCGGCCTGGCCGTCGGCACCGGCGACGTGCTGACCTACTGCACGGCCATGAGCACCCTGGACCCGGCCGACCTGGTGGACCTGTACTGGGCCGGCCGCGCCACCCTGGTCACCCGGAAGGACAGCATCCCCACTTACGACGCGACGTTCCGCCAGTTCTTCCTGGGCGGCGGCGGACCGGTCCGCGAGCTGCTGACCCTCAAGGCCCAGGTGACCACGCAGGCCGAGGCGGTGCTGGAGGTCCCGGCCACCGATCCGGCCGGGGACGGCCCGCAGGAGGATGAGGCCACCCTGGGCCTGATGGCCTCCGATGCCGAGGCCCTCCGGCACAAGTCGTTCACCGCCTGCACCCCCGAGGAACTGGCTGCCGTGCGCCGGATCATGGCCCGGATCCGGCTGACCCCGCCCCGCCGTCGCACCCGGCGGACCGCGGCCGCGGCCGCCGGGCGGTCCCCGGACCTGCGCCGGATGGTCCGCGACTCGATGCGCATGCACGGCGAGCCGCCCGAGCTGAGCTGGCGGCGGCGGAAGGTCAAACTGCGGCCGCTGATCCTGATCCTCGACGTGTCCGGGTCGATGGCCGACTACTCGCGCCACCTGCTCCAGTTCGCCTACTCGGCCCAGCGGGCCGCGGCGGGGGCGTCCCGGGTCGAGGTGTTCTGCTTCGGCACCCGGCTCACCCGGGTCACCCGGGCCCTGGACCGCCGCCGGCCCGATGACGCGCTGCAGCAGGCCGCCGCGGCCGTGTTCGACTGGGAGGGTGGCACCCGCATCGGTACCAGCCTGGACACCTTCGTCCGCGACTGGGGCCGCCGCGGCCTGGCCCGGGGCGGCATCGTGGTGATCTGCTCCGACGGCCTGGACCGGGGTGACCCGGCCGTGCTGGCCACCGCGATGGACCGGCTGAGCCGGCTGTGCTACCGGGTGGTCTGGATGAACCCGCACAAAGGCGACCGCTCGGACTTCCGGCCCAGCACGCTGGGCATGATGGTCGCCGCCCCGCACGTTGACCTCATGCTGTCCGGGCACGACCTGGCCAGCCTGGAAGAACTCGCTACGCTGCTGCCAACGCTGAGTTAGGGGTAGCCGGGTGCGGTGGAGCGTAGGGATCGAGGCCGAAGGCGACCACGTGCTGACCCGGGAGGAAGTGGTCGAACTGGCTGACGCCGTCGCGCCCAGCAACGGCATCGCCACCGGGATCGGCACCAGCCGCTATGGCGCCCAGCTGATCGTGGAGGCGGCCAGCCGGGAGGAAGCCATCGAGCAGGCCACCCGGGAATTCCGCCAGGCCGCGGCGCAGGCGGGCCTGGCCGAAGGGCCAGTGGTGCGGGCCGAGGCCGTGAGTGAGGACGAGGACGGCGCCGGATGATCAGGCTCGGCTCGCTGGCTGGCTACTCGTTCGAGGGCCCGCGGCTGCTCGGCGGCTGGACCCCGCCGCCGCAGGCCGCCGTCTACGCGATCTTGTGCAAGCCCGACCCGGACGGCAAGCCCGAGCGTTATGCGGTCATCTACGTGGGCCACTCCGACGACCTGTCCGCCGAACGCTTCCCGTTCCGGCACCCGAGCGCCCCGTGCTGGGTGCGCCGGGCCGGATCCCGCTGGAAGGTGTACATCGCCACCTTCGAGGTGCCCGGCGGCACCCGGGCCCACCGGGAGCAGATCAGCCGCGAGCTGACCGCCGTCTACAAGCCCGGCTGCAACGCGCAGCAGTATGACCACGCGTGGAAAGACGAGTGGATCGGCGAGTACTCGGCCCCGACCACCGCGCCGGTCGCCCGCCGCGGCCCCGACGGATCGCGGCCGGACGACGGGCCAGCGGCCCAGGAGTAAGCCGGTACTGGCCGGGACGGCGCCTTCTGCCGGTATCCCCCCCGGTGCGCCAGAAGGCACCGCCCCGGCGGCCTAGGGCTGCGGTACGAAACCCACCGCGTCGTGCAGCCGTGACCGGCGCGTCCCGGACGCGGGCCGGGCCGGTTCCCGCTCCTCGACCGCAGGCTCGGCGCCCGGGGTGAACGTCACGTCGGTGACGATCTCCTCGGCCATCCCGTACAGCAGCGGCAGCGCCCCGGCAACCACGCCGCCGGTCTGGTTGATGTGCTCGACCCCCGGCCCGATCAGCTTGGCGTCGCCCACGATCTTCGCGGCCGTGCCGAACGCCTCCTCCAGGTTCCCGGCGATCCGGGTGAGCAGCGTGCCCACCCAGTACAGGAAGAACGCCAGCCCCGCGATCAGCGCCACGATGACGATGACAGTCCACACGACCAGCGCGGTCATGACTTCACCTTCCCGAGTACCCGGCCGAGGAACAGGTGGTGCTGCAAGCCCTCGGCGAGCACCGCTTCGACGCCGTCGGCGACCTGCGGGATCAGCACCGTGTTCGCGGTGTTGTCCGCCGCCGCGTGCAGCGTGCCCTGGATCTCGACCACCCGCCGGTCGATGATCTTCACCAGGTAGACGAGCAGGCTGAGCAGTGCGGCGACCGCCACCACCACGACCGCCCCCAGGATGATCGCGGTTGTCCACAGGGTGTGCTCGGTCGAGGACATGGCCACGATGTGCGGCTCCATCGCTAACCTCCCAGCCGGGCGCGGCCGCGCTGCAGTCCGCCGATGATGACCGTGGCGTACTCGATCGTGGTGCGCAGCGCACCCAGCGGCGCGGTATTGTGCTCCGCCTCGGTCAGCGCAGCGTTGATCTTGGGTGCCTCGTTGCCGATCGACCGGGCCAGCAGCAGGATCGGCACCACCAGGGCCACCACCACGAGCACCACGACGATGCCGATGGTGTAGCCGATCACCCAGCCAGTGGTGGACGTCCCGGCGGCCGCCAGCACGGCGCCATGTATCTCCATCCCGCTCACACCGTTTCGCAGAAGTCGCGAACCGGCTTGAGGCTGGCGTTGACCGAGGTCAGCCGGGCCGGAACGGTACTGGTCAGCTCGGCCACGGCCTGCACCCCGCCGGTCACCCCAGTCAGCGAGGCGCGGATCGCACGCAGGTGGAAGATCACCCGCAGCAGGCCGACCGCGGTGATCGCGATGATCAGGGCCGCGACGACGATCGTGAACCAGGCAGCTGCTGGCATCGGCTCTCTCCCTTCACCCGAGCAGTTTTGCGACGGAACCCGCGTACCGGACCGCGCCGACCGACACCTGATGCACGGTGTCGTCGGTGGTGGCCAAACCGTCTGGCACACCCTGCAGCTCGCCGACCAGCGCGCCGCCTCCGGCGAGGATGTTGTCGCTCGCGCCGCGGATCCGCTCCAGCGCGGCGAGCACCCGGTTCAGCAGATAGATGACGACAGGCAGTACCACCAGCAACAGCACCGCGTTGCCGATCCACCACAAGACCATGGCTCGTCTCCTCAGGTCGTGGGCTGGTAAGGGGCGAAGAACCGGCGGAACACCCGGGTCAGCGCCATGACGGCGGCCCGCAGGCCGATGGTGAAACCGCTCGCCGGGCTGGACCGCGCCGCGGCGATCTGCTCGGCCGTCTCGCCCCGCTCGATCCGCTCGATGTGGTCGGCCATGTTGGCTGAGAAGTCGCGCATCAGCACCGACGTGACATCGGAGACCATGCCCCGGCCGTACTGTGCAGCCGCCCCGGACAGCTGCAGGTCCTGGCTGACCGCGACCCGGGTGCCCTGGCCGGCCCGGGTCAGCGTGGCCGTCACCACCATGCTGGCCTGGCCGCGGCCCTTCTCGTCGGCGCCGGCCGCGTTGACCACGACCCGCTTGGCCGCCTCGTCCCGCTCGGTGATCTCGGCCGTGCCGTCGAACTGCAGCCGGACCGGGCCCATCCGCACCGCGACCCCGCCCTTGTACCTGTCGTCGCCGAGGTCCTCGGTCAGCTCGGCGCCGGGCAGGCACGCCGCCACGTTCGGGATGTCGTCGAAGAACCGCCACACCTTTCTGAACCGGCTGCGCGACCTCGAAATCATTGGTGATCAGCATCGGCTCTCCTTCAGGTAAGCAGCCGGATCAGCTTCGAACGCCTGTCGGCAGCCGGCGCAGCAGAAGTAGTAGGTGACGCCCTGGTGCTCCAGCGGGAAGCTGGACCGGCTCGCGGCCACGGTCATCCCGCACACCGGGTCCACCGCTTCGGCCGGCCCGCCGCTGCCGGCCTGGCCCGGCGGGCTGTCCTTGTCCCCCGAACGCAACTCGCCGTGGCCCGTGCCCCCCGCCCTGCCAGTGCCACCGGCGGCAGTGTCAGCGGTGGCAGCCGGGTGACCGGGACCCGGCGTGGCGTGCGCGGTGCCGGGCGGCAGTTTGCCCGCGGCCCGCAGCTGGACCAGCTCGGCCAGGATCGCCACGGCGATCTCCCGGTGCGCGGTCCGGCCGAGGTCCAGCCCGGCCGGCACGTGCACCCGGTCGAGTTGGTCCTGGGGCACGCCGCGGTCGGCCAGGTAGCCGAGCACGGCCGCGCCCCGCTTGGCCGAGCCGACCAGACCCAGGTAAGCAGGCCGGGCGGC
>CAVUBM010000098.1:0-106986 GCA_963739645.1 uncultured Actinomycetota bacterium | reverse complement strand
CACCGCGGACGTGCCCGCCGACATGTGGCGGGAGCTGTGCTGGCGGTACGTCGTGTTCCCGGCCCAGGTCAGCGGGACCGACGCCGAGATCGTGTTCGCGGTGCACATGCGGCCGCACCGCCCGCCGGTCCACGCGGCCCTGGTGGACGCCACCACGGACGTGGTGCTGCCCTGGCCTGCCGCCCCGGGACGGCAGGGACTGCTGCGGCGGATCGGGCTCCGGGCCCGGCCCGCCCGGCCGGGGGCCAGACCCGCCAGACCCGCCAGGCCCGCCTGGCCCGCGGCTGGCGCGAGCAGCCGCGGGCCCGCCGCGGGCCGGATCCCGGCCCCGGCCCGGGTCCTGGCCGCCCCGGCCGGGCCCGGCAGCGCAGCCCGGCAGCCGGGCGGGGCCGGGCGGGCCGACCCCGGGCCGGCCGTGCCTGCTCCGCGCGCGCTGGCGGATGAGCCGGCCGTGCCCTCTGCGCCGCGCTCTCGGCTAGATGATCTGCCATATTCTAGAGATCTCTAGTTCCTGCCGTAGAAAGGTCAAGACTTCGGCAGACGGGCGCCGCAGCGGTCAGGCCGGCTGGGCCTGCAGGAACCGGCCGAAGTGCGGCACGGTAAACGCGATCAGCCCGCGCTCCGAGCTGTAGATCAGGCCCTTCTTGATCAGGCTGTCCCGGGCCGGGACACGCTGGACGGCTTGCGGCCCAGCTCCTCGGCCACCTGAGCGGTCTGCACCGGCTCATCCCCCAGCTGGGCCATGGCCCGCATGTACTCGCGTTCCGCCGGGGTCGCGCGCTCATACCGGCTGCCGAAGAAGCCGACCGCCAGCTCGCCCTCGGCGACCGGGCCGGCCATGCCGACGTCGCCGACCGTGACCGGGCTCGCCGTGGCCACGTCCCAGGTCACCTTGCCGTAGGCCTGCACGAAGTACGGGTACCCGTCGGCCGCGGCGTACAGCGCGTCCAGCGCGGCGGGCTCGAGAGTCGGCACCCTCGCGCCGGGCCGGGGCCAAGCAGCGCAGAAATCGGCGGCATCCCGGTCCAGCCGGTCGATCGGCACGTACCGGAACAGCCGCTCCGAGTAGCTCTTGCTCGCCGACAGCACCGACGGCAGGTGCGGCAGGCCGGCCCCGACCACGATCAGCGGGCCGCCGGTCTGCGACAGCTCGTGGCACGCGGCGCACAGCGCGGAGATGTCGGGCGCGGGCACGTCCTGCATCTCGTCCACGAACAGCGCGATGCCCACGGACAGGTCCGCGGCCACCGACGCCGCGTCGGTCAGCAGCTCGGTCAGGTCGATCTCCAGGTCGCCGGAGTCGGCGCGGCCGCGCGCCATCGGGACCTCGATGCCCAGCTGCGCCGAGAGCGACCCCTTGGCCGCGGCCGGGTCACGCATCGAGAACGCCTTGAGCACGCCGAGAAACTGGTCGATCCGGTCCGGCGCCCGGTGCCGGGGCGCGAGCTCGCGGACGGCCATGTGCAGCGCCGCGGCCACCGGCCTCCTGATCGACTGCTCCGGCCGGGCCTCGATCTTGCCCGTACCCCAGAGCCGCTGCATGGCCATCGACCGGAACGCGTTGAGCAGCACGGTTTTGCCCACACCGCGCAGGCCGGTGAGCACCATGCTGCGCTCGGGGCGGCCGCGGGCCACCCGCTCGAGCACGACCTCGAACTGGCCGATCTCACGGTCGCGGCCGGCCAGCTCCGGCGGGCGCTGGCCGGCTCGGCGCATACGGATTGCGAACGGGGTCCACGGAATCGGAGTTTATGGCCCGGTCTAGCAAGTTCCTTAGATTCGGATAGAAAGCACTCGCCTGCGGCCAGCGGACAACGGGTGGGGCCGAAAACGGGCCCGCCGGGCCGCACCAGAGGCGGGGCCACTCGCCCCCAGCGCGGCCCGGACGGACGATTCAGGCTGCTGGGTCCCCTGCAGCTACATTCAGCACAGCTGAATCAACTGCCACTGAACTCAGTGCAGCAGCCGCAGGAAGTTGGTCGCGTCGTCCACGAAGTAGACCCCGCGGCCGCCTGGCGTCACGGCCAGGCCGAACAGGGCACCCGAACCGGGCGGGCTCCCTGAGGTATCCAGGAACCGGTGAGCGACCTGAACGCCACCTGGCGTCGTCTCCACGATCCGGCCGTCCCCGCCGTTGACGGTGAGGATGTCACCGTTCGGCGCGATGGCCAGGCCCAGCGGGGCGTTGAGCCTTGCCCGCCCTTGGTCACCACCAGCCCGGTACCCGCGCTGGTGAAGCGCGTTACCTGCGCTGCGGGATGGCGGTGATCCGGTTGCGGGCCGGTGTCGGCTACGTAGAGCGTGCCGTTGCGGGCCAGGCCCACGCCCGTGGGCCCGATGATGAACGCCGCCGGGTCGCTCTGCTCGGAGAAGCCAGAGCCGATCGTGCCGTCACCCGCCGAAGAACCTGCGGCGGGATGTTCCGGAACACCCGCACCAGCAGCCTGGAGCACCGTGCCCCTGGTGGACCACCGCTCCCCTTGGCCGCGACGGTTCCGTTGAGCACGTTGGTGACGAACAGCTCGAGCCGAGCCGGCCATGATCGATGGACGGCATGTCCCAGGGCCCGTTGATGCTGTGACCCGTGATGATCTCCCGGCACCGGCCGTGGCTGTCGAGCACGACCAGGCAGCCGGGCCGTGGCCGTGGCCGCGGTCCCGTCGGTGACGGTGTGCTGCCGACGACCACCCACCCGTCGCGCAGCACGACCAGGGCGGTGGTCAGGCCGAGCCCGCCGGGACATGGCCGAGGCAGCGAGCGACGGCGTCGAGCGGGCGAACTGGCTCTCGCCGGTCGCCGGGGAGATCCCCACGATGTGGTGCCCGTGCCCTGAGTTGGCCTTGTTGTTGAAGTTGCTGACCAGGACGTCGCCGCGTGCACCCGGCCCTTGCCGACCCCGCCGGACGACCGCCACCCCGTACGGGTTGAGGTCGCCGTTCGCCGGGACGGTGCGAGGCGATATCGGAGATCTGTGTGCAGGTTCCCGATGAATGAACTCGGGTGTGTGACCGGGCTAACGCCGGGGCTGTGGGTGGCTGGAGCCCTGCCCCCACGACCACGGCCGCGACCACTGCCGATGCAGATGTCACTACTCGATGGATTACTGACATTGCCTCACGCTCCCCAAGAGGATCAGCCCCGTGCCACACCGCGGTGGCAGACGCTGTAGCGATACGAGAGGCCCCACCCGTGCCGCTGACCCTGTAACGGGCGCCCTGCCCGCCGGGTTCAGCCCAGTCAAAAACACCGGCCATTACGCAACGCCCACGGCCACGGCCGGGTTGCCGCGGGCCGCGCGGCCCGGGCTATTTCTTGCGGTCCTGGCCCGGGGTTATTTCTTGCGGCCGGACTCGGCTTCGTTCAGCCGGGCCAGGAACGCGTTGTACGCGGCGAGGTGCTCGTCATCATCGATCCCGCCTCGCTGGTCCCAGCTGACGGCCGGGCGGGGCGGCCCCGGCCGTGGCGGGGGCCGCGCAGCATCCCGCACCCCCCGGTTTCCTGGCCGGGCCGTGAGCTCCGGCCGATCCCGCGGCCGGGGCTGCCCCGGCGACCAGGCGGGCCAGGCTGGCCCGGCGGGCCGATTCCAGCCAGCCGCGGCCGCTCGCGGCCGGCCGGTCGTCCAGGCTCCACATCAGGAACACGACCATCATCAGCCCGAACATGATGGCGTCACCGGCCACCCACATGACCGCGCCGCCGGTGTGCAGGTCCGAGACGGGCGAGGGCGCCCACGCCGGCCGGGCCCGTCGGGCACCACCCGGTGAGCTGGCCGTGCCGAAGCCGAGCAGCACCCCGGTGAACGTGTCCACCGGCATAACCAGGACCAGGATGACGAACCGGACCGGGTAGCTCAGCCGCCAGCGGATCGGCTCGCTGCCGAGGATGGGCAGGAAGAAGAGGTAGCCGACGATCAGGAACAGGACGTGCTCCGCGTTGTGCAGCGTCTCGTCGCGTCTCGACCAGCGTGGCGATGCCGGTCAGGTGCGCCGCCAGGATCGCGGCCGCGTAGGCGGCAAACCCGAACACCGGCCAGGTGAGGAAGCTGGCGACCCGGGACCGCACGACCTGCTTGGCCCAGGTGTGCAGCGGGTTCCGGCTCGCGTGCAGCAGCAGCGTGATCGGCTGGCCGAAGATCGAGCAGCGGCGGGGCAACCATGATCAGCATCAGTCGCTGGACCATGTGGTCCCAGAACAGCACGTCGTCGTAGGACCCGATGCCGCTCTCCGTGGCCAGTACAACGACCGCGAGCCCGCCCAGGAACATCCCGGTGCGCCAGGCCTGCCAGGGCCGGGCGGTATGCCGGCGCGTGACCCGGACCACGCCCCACAGGTACAGCCCGGCGGCCAGGACCACGGCCGCGGTGACGACCGGCGCGAACTGCCAGACGGTGACGATGGCCTGCCAGCCGAACGGGCGCAGCATGAAACCTCCTTCGATCGCGAGCCTACTCACCGGCCGCGATCACGGCTCGGGCGCGCCCGGGCACGAACCGGCGCCAGCGACGCCGGCCCAGGCGCGGCGCTCCTCCCCCGCGGCGGCCGGCCCAGGACGGCGGCGCTCCTCCCCCGCGCGGCGCCCAGGACGGCGCTCCCCCCAGCGGCGCGTCGCTCGCCCGGACGGCGCCCCCTCCAGCGGCGGCCGGCCCAGTGGCGGCCCACCCGCATCCGCCTGCCTACGGACCGGTGGTGCAGCTGTTGTACTTAACCTGGCCGAGGTCGGGGAAGCTGTCGAATTCCGTGGTCATCGTGCGGCCCCCCTGCGCGTACCTGACCTTGAACAGGACAGGGAACGGCTCCGGGCACTTGACCAGCACGCGGAAGGTGACCGTCAGCCATCTCGTGGCCCCGGGGCCGAGCGACCTGCTCTGCGGCGGGACCGGTTCCGGCAGCGACCCGCACGGACCCCACCGCGCGGCCACCGCGCGCAGCCCGTCCAGCGGCATGATCGGTGCCACCTTGCTCAGCGCTACCGGGCGGGCCGACTGATTCACGATCTCGATGCCCAGCTGCAGCGTGCGGCCCAGTTGCACCGCACACCGCCCCCCGGTGACGGTGAGCGCCGTCGTGCCCAGCAGCGGTGCCGCGGTGACGGCCCGGCTGGCCGCCGGGGGCCGGCCGGTGCTTGGCGCTCGCCTGCAGGTGCCCGCCCGCGTACCCGAGCAGCAGCCCGACGGCGAGCGCGGCGAGACCGACGCCCACCGCCGGTCCTGGCCAGCGCCGCCACGGCCAGCGCGGTGCGCGGCCGCCGCCCATCTCGATGACGTCGGCCTCATCGCCGCCGCCCGGCGATCCGGCGCGGCCCGGAGAAACGCGCCACGCACGCTCGCGGTCTCCGGCCTGCCCCACTTCTCGACCATAAGCCGCAAAGACCTCGCTCACCAGGCACAGGTGGGCAAGCGGACATCAGCCCGGGGGCAGCGCGGTATGCGTGACAGGGAGGCGCTTCGCCAGATTGGGGCGGCGCCCGGCGCGTACGATTAGCTCTACGCACCGACGTGGAGCGGTGGCAGAGTCTGGTTGATTGTAGCTGCCTTGAAAGCAGCCGGTTGCTCACGCGACCCGGGGGTTCGAATCCCTCCCGCTCCGCTCAGCACCTCCCGCTCTGCGACGCGAGGACACCCTGAACCGCCGGGTGCTCGTCACCAGGCTTCGCTGAAGACGTTGCTGCCGTCGGCCGGCACCAGCGGGATCAGCCGTCCGTGGTCGATCCAGCCGTTGACGCTCGCCGTGGTCGGTCCGGCATCAAACAGGAGGTAGCGGCCGGACGGGTCGGCGTTGACGAACCGGTAGAAGAAGCCGTTGCCGGTGCGCATCCGGAAGAGGACGCGCAGCAGCCTGCCCGTGACCGAGAACCGCTCGACCAGGATCTGGTTCTGGCCGCGGTCCGGGGTGCGTGCGACGGCCACGGTCAGCGTGGCGCCGTCCGGGCTGATGATCACGTCGTTGACATAGTCCCCGCGCGACCGGAGGAGCGCGGCCAGCGGCAGGAGCAGGCGGCTGCTGTCGAGCTGACCGCCGGGGCTGGCGGTGCTAACCGCCCGCAGGGCCCGGCACGTGGCGGAGTGGGGTGACGGGGTGCACCGTTTTACCCCGACGAACACCAGCTCCCGTCCTTGATGAATAAAGGAAAGGGCCTCGGCGCGGAACAGTGTCGCCGAGCCGCGCCAGACCGCACGGGTCCCGGTGCGGGTGTTGATGATCATAATCTGGTCCGGCACCGACGGCCGTCCGCCTATCACGGCCGGCCCCACGGTGACAGCGACCTGGGCGCCGTCCGGGGCGGCGGTGATGGCGTCGACGGCGGGCGGGCCGAGCTGCCCGCCGGGTACCAGGGAAAGCCCGCTGACCCGGCCGGAATCCGTCAGCTGGAATCGGTAGATCCGCGACGCGGTACGCATGGATCCCTGACCGTGCCCCGCTGGCCTCTCGCAGACCAGGAAGAACGCCTGGCTGGCCGTGGCCGCGATTTCGCCGGCCACGACGTGTGACTGCCGCCACGGGCACCTGATCGTGGCCGTCACCGCCCCCGTCGCTGTGGCGCGGACCACCGGGCCCGCTCCTCCGAAGCTTTCCTGCACGTAGTACGGGGGCACACCCGCGGCAAAGCCGTCGGCGTCGGCCGGGCCTGGGCCCGACCGCACGGTGACCACCGTCAGGCCGAGGCCCGCGATGAGCAGCACGGCCAGGGCGGCCGCGACGCCCTCCTTCAGCCTGCGCTTGCGCACCCGGCGCCGCACCGCATCAGGAGTCACCCGGTGGGGTGGCTCGCCGACGGCGGCGTCCAGAAGATCCCGCAGCTGACTGTCCATCCCGCTCACCGGGCCTCTCGGTCTAGCAACCCAGCCAGCTGGGGATCATCACGCAGCTTGGCCAGGGCCCGCGACGCCGTGCTCTTCACGTTCCCGACCGAGCAGTTGAGGATCTCGGCCACCTGCGCCTCGGGCAGATCGTCGAAGACCCGCAGCACGATCACGGTCCGCTGCCGGTGGGTCAGTGACCCCAGGGCGCTCCGCACGGCCATGCGCACGGCCACGTCGGCCGCCATGTCGCCGGGCGCCGGCGCTGTCCCGCACGGCGTCCGACGCCTGCTCGCCGCGCCAGCGGCGGCGGCTCCAGGTCAGCCACGTGTTGACCATGACCCGGCGCACATAGACCTCAGGGTTGTCGCGGCGCCTGATCCGCTCCCAGTGCGGCCAGGACCGGGCCAGCGCCGTCTGGACCAGGTCCTCGGCCAGGCCCCAGTCTCCTGTCAGCAGCCACGCCGTCCGCTGCAGGGCGCGCTCTCGTGCCGCGACGAACTGCGCGAACCCGTCGACCTCAGCGATCACCGCACCTCCGGCCAGCTCGATGCGCTGGCTACTAGGACTACCTGAGCGCCGCCAAAGGTTCACTCCGCCTGCGAACCCGGATGGCCACCGGATCCGCCGCGGCGTTCCCAGGCCGCCCGGGCGGTCCCTGGGCTGGACACGGCGCGGGGCTATGGACTGGAATCACTCCACAAGCATCCGCCCGGCGGCAGGCGGGAGTCACCGGCAGAGGGAGGGCGGCATGGCAGCGCAGGTCGGGGTGGGGCTGGTCGGCAGCGGGTTCATCGCCCAGATGCACGCCGAGGCCTTCGCCCAGTCAACGATCGCGTCGGTGCGGGCCGTCGCGTCCCGGTCGGCCGACCGGGTGGAGGCGTTCGCACGGCGGTGGGATATCCCCGCGTGGCACACCGACTTCAGGGAGCTCGTCGAGCGCCCCGACGTCGACCTGGTCTGCATCGCGGCGCCGAATCACCTGCATCGCGACATCGCGGTCGCCGCAGCCGAGGCCGGGAAGCACGTGGTCTGCGAGAAGCCGCTCGCCCGGACGCTGGCCGAGGCCGACGAGATGATCGCGGCGTGCCAGCGGGCCGGGGTGAAGCTCATGTACGCCGAGGAGATCTGCTTCGCCCCGAAGTACGTGCGGGCCAAGCAGCTGGCCGACGAGGGCGCGCTGGGCGATGTCTACCTGGTGCGGCAGGGAGAGCAGCACTACGGCCCGCACTCGGACTGGTTCTGGGATCCGCAGCTGGCGGGCGGCGGCGTGCTGATGGACATGGGCTGTCACGGCATCGAGTTCGCCCGCTGGGTGTACGGGAAGCCCGGCGTCCGCTCGGTGACCGCTGAGGTCGGCCGGTTCGTGCACCACGAGCGGACCACGGCCGAGGATCACGCGATCGTCACCATCCGTTTCGATGACCGGCGGATCGGCCTGATCGAGACGAGCTGGGCCAAGCCAGGCGGGATGGATGACCGCGCGGAGATCGTCGGCTCGAAGGGCATCACCGTACGCCGACCTGCTGCGCGGCTCGTCCCTGATCACCTACAGCGACGTCGGCTACGGCTACGCCGTCGAGAAGGCCCCGGACACCCGCGGCTGGACCTTCACGATGTTCGACGAGCTGTGGAATTACGGCTTCCCGCAGGAGATGGACCATTTCGCCCGCTGTGTGGCGGAAGACGTGGACCCGCTGGAAACGGGCGCCGACGGCCGCGCCGTGCTCGAGATCATCTACGCCGCCTACCTGGCCGCCCGGACCGGGAAGGTCGAGTTCCCGGTCAAGCTCACCGATCAGGAGGCGGCGCAGCCGCCATTCGCACTGCTGGGACCCGGCGGAGTCGGCGAGTGACCGCCGTCCGCACATGATCCAAGTGAGTCTGATGCAGTTGGGTGTGCACCAAACTCACATCGATCATGCGGCGCGGCGCGGCCGCGGGGCCTGGCCGCGGGCGTGAGGCCGGGCAACTTCCAGATATCTGGGAGCTGCCCGCAATTCGTTGACCTGCGCTTGGGTATGCCGCATCGTCGATTGACGAACCACTCGGCCGCGGACGCGGCCGGCCGGTCAAAGGACGGTGCGAATGACTGAGCGCAGGGAAGCAGCGGGTCGGCCGCCGCGTGCTCTGCTGCCACGGCGGAACCGGAAGCGCTGGCTGATCGCGGCCGCGATCGCGGCGTGCTGGCTCGCGTTGCTGGATATGACGGGGTCCATCATCGGGGCGACCCTGCTGCTGGTGCTCTTCGCCGTGCTCGGCCTGGTGACCGTGCTGGCCCTGCGGGCCCTGGGTGTCACCAGGGATCACCCGTGGGTGCAGCAGCTGGCGTCCCGGCCCTGGCGCGACGGGCAGGACGTGCTGAAGCTCGCCCTGCGGCACCTGCACGAGGTGTTCGTGATCACGCCGAGCGGGGCGCTGATCGCGCCGAACGTCATCGAGCTGCGGCTGAACCCGGAGAACCTCCGCTCGCTGGGCGAGCTGATGGAACCCGAGCTGATCAGCCTGAGCGCGGCCCAGGTCTACGAGGACCAGGTCGCCGCGCACGGCGCCAGCTTCGCGGGCCACGGCCCGGCCGACGTGCGGGTCATCGCCGACCCGTCGGTCCCGCTGGGCCGCTACCAGCTGCGGCAGGGGCAGCCCGTCGACGCTGGTTACCAGGCGGGTCCGCCGTTCGCGCGCCCCGCGCCGGACATGATGGCGCCGGCCCCCGAGCTTGCGTACGCCGCCCCGCGGCCCGCTCCCGCCGCAGCACCGCCTGCCCAGGCGGGCGCGCACGCGGTCTACGCCGCCCCGCGGGCCGTGCCAGAGGGGCCCTACCGGGGGTTCGAGGGACACGACGGGAACACCCGCTCGCACCAGGAGGCCAGCTCACCCGAGCCTGACCGGCCGCCGGCCAGGAAACTGCCTCCGGTCACCGACATGCCGACGGTCACGGAGCTGAGCCGCAGCCCGATCCCCGTGCTGCGGCTGGTCACCGGCGGCCTGGCCACGGAGACCCGGGTGTCCGGGGCCCGGGCCGGGCGCGGGGAGGTGGAGCTGGGGCTGCCCCAGGTGCCGACCGTGTCCCGGGAGCACGCCAGGTTCACGTTCTCCGACGGGCAATGGTGGATCGCGAACCAGGGCCGCAACGGACTCACCCTCAACGGCACCGCGCTGGTGGGTGAGCAGCCGCTCAGCAGCGGCGACTCGATCCGCTGGGGCCTGCGAGCGGATGCCCTGCTAACCAAGGTCGAGATCGATTAGACCGCGCGGCACGGGCCCGTGACCCCGGCCCGTGCCGCGGCGCTGGCGCGGGCGCGCTCATGAAGCACCCAGCTTGGGGTGCCACAATTGTCATCTCAGGCAAGGTGAAACTCGACGGCCGCGCTGGTGGCGCGCCGTGGTTTGGGGTGGCTGCTGAGTGGCGAAGGGCCAGCTTTCCATCTGGTCATCGGTGCGCGACGAGTGGGTGAGCTGCCCGCCCGATGAGATCACGTGGCTAGACCGGGACCTGGTCAGCCGCAACCAGGATCTCACCCTGCACCGGGCGCCACGCTGCGCCGGTCTCCGCTACGTGCACCACCGGTGGGAGCTGTTCAGCCGCGACACGACCTACCGGGTGTACCTGGCCCCGCACGCCGGCGGGGCCGCTGCGCCCGCCGAGGCCGTCCAGCGGGCGGCCCGTCACGTCCTGCCCGTGGCCCCGGCGCACTACGAGGCGCTGCCGGTGGTGCTCGAGGAGGGAACGTGGCTGATCAGTATCGGCACCTGGGTGCTGCCGCTGCGGCTCGAGGTGCCCGCCCGCCCGCGCACCAGGCCGGCCGAGCCGCACAGCGACAGGCAGCCGCCCACGCAGGACGGCCGGGTGCTGGCCCGCGCCTCGGCCTCCCGGGCGGGTGACACGCCCGGCGAGAGCGCCGTGGCCCACGTGCGCAGCTACTTCGAGCGCAACGCGACCGCGCGCATGGCGATGGCCTACTACTACCAGGAGTACATCCTGGGCCTGCCTGCCCCGCACACGACCGCGATGATGGATGTGGTCATCGCCCTGAACCTGAGCGGGGAAGGCGCGGTATCCGACTACAAGAAGCTGCTTCAGGGCTTCATCTGGAAGGAACGGGGCCACGCCCGTGACCTCGCCGACTTCCTGCTCGCCAACGGCCTGCTGACCCCCGTCGACCTCGATCAGGCCCGGCAGGTCGCGGCCGACAACGAGCGCAGCGGGGTCTGCGAGATGGCCCGGCAGCGGCTGCGCTACCGGCCGAAGGAGCCGGCCGCGGGAAACGCGGGCGGCCACCGGCCGCCCGGGCGCCGGTAACGGCCGACGAACGAGGAGCCGGTCAGCCGGCCTCGGTCGCCGCAGGCCCGACGATGGCCGCTGCCGCCTTCACCGCGACATCCCGGACACCGTTCGTGAGCAGCCCCGCGGCCTGCCGGAGCTGGTAGTGCTTCTCCGCGTCGTCCTCGTGCTCGGCGGCATCGGTGAAGGCCTGGACCAGCCTGTCGATGAGCCCCTCGGCCGTCGGCCACTGGCCCACCGCGCGGCGTGCCTCCGGGGTCACCTTGAGCACGTACCAGAACGTGGAATCGCCTCCGGTCTCGGTCTTGCGGAAGTCGACGTAGGTGGGATCCAGGGCGTCCAGCGCCTGGGCGACCTCGGTCATCTCGAGCCCGGTCCGCCCGGCGATGTCGCTCACCGTGACCATGTAGCTCTGACCCATCAAAGCTACGACCGCGCTGAGCACCCGCATATCCCGTGCTCCCCACGTGTCTTCCACAGTTCCCTGCCCCACCTTTGCCCTGCTCTCGTCGGCTACCGACAGGTTATGCACAGCTGATCGTGACCGGCATCCCCCCTGGGATAATCGGCGCGTGCTAGCCGCCGTGACCCGGCAGATCGTGATGACTGCCCGCGCCGGCCGCAGGCTCACTGAGCGCGCCGGGCCCGGGCGGGCATGGCCAGCCCGTCCCCGACCTCGGCCGCGAGAGCCAGGTACGCGTCCGTCGTGGCCCGGCTCAAAAGGTCCAGCTCGACCTCGGCGCCCTCCTCGAGGTGCGCGTCGTACGGGATCTTGATCACGGCGCGGCACCGGGCCGCGAAGTGCTCTTCCAGGCGGTTCAGGTCAACCGTGCTCTTACTGCGCGGGCGCACGTTGGACAAGACCACGACCGCGTTGTTCACCAGGTCGCCGTAGGAATGTGCCGCCAGCCAGTCCAGCGTCGCGCTCGCGCTGCGCGCGCCGTCCACCGAGGGCGAGCTGACCAGGATGATCTGGTCAGCCATGCGCAGCACCGCGGCCATGGCGGAGTGCAGCAGGCCCGTCCCGCAGTCGGTCAGGCAGATCGAGTAGTAGTGCTCGAGCACCCGGGCCACCATGGTGTAGTCCTGATCGCTGAACGCGACGGACACCGTCGGGTCACGGTCGGAGGCGAGCACCTCCAGCCTGCTCGGCGCCTGCGAGGTGAAGGTCCGCACGTCCGCGTAGCGCCTGATGTGCCCCCGCTCGTTGAGCAGATCACGGACGGTGGCCGCGGTCTCCAGCCTGACCTTGTCCGACAGGGTGCCGCGGTCGGGGTTCGCGTCAACCGCGATCACCCGGTCGCCCCGCAGGGAGGACAGCGTGGACCCGAGCCCCACGGTGGTCGTGGTCTTGCCCACCCCACCCTTGAGGCTGAGGACGGCGACCCGGTGATGACCGCCAGCGACCGGCGTGCGGACGCGGTTGATCATGTCCCTGCGGCGCAGTTCCGCGGCGGAGGACGGGACCTTCATGAGGCCGCCCGTGGCCTGGTAGACCACGCGGCGCCAGCCCTTGGCGGGCGCCCGCCGGCGCCCGGGAAGCAGGATTTCCGGGGTCAGGCCGCCCGCCGATTCCGCGGTCTGGTCGAGCGCCACCGCCCCCGCGGCGGCCGGGGCCGCCGGGCGGGCCCCGGGCATGGCTGCGGCAGCCGCGTCCACCGGACCGGAACCAGACCCACGGGCCGGCGCGGGACCGCGTGACGGCGATCCCTCCGGCTGCGCCGGCGGAGCGGAAACCCCGGGCGGCGCGGATCCTCCCGGATCTGGGTCGCGCTGGGGAGCCGGGGCGTGCGGCGGTGCGGCCGCCGAGGCATAGGCCTCCGCAGGCCGGTAGGAACCGGGATCGCTGAACGGGTCGGCCCCTGGCGGCCGGTAGGTCTCGGCCTGATAGGGATCCGCCTGCCCGTACGGGTCCGCAGGACCGAACGGGTCCGCCGGGTCGTACTCGCCCGACCCGTACGGATCGGGGGCGCTGTAGGGGTCGGGCGGCCCATAGGTCTCCTGCCCGTAAGGATCCGCCTGCCAGTAGGGATCAGCCGGGGCGTACTCCTCCTGACGCCGGTAGGGATCCGCGGCCGCACGGCCCTCGGCCGGCTCGCTCTTCGTGCGCTGGAAGGGATCTGCCTCGCCGATGTCGGCTGGCGCGCCCCGGTCGTCCGGTTCGTTGTCACCGGGGAACCCGGCCGACCCGGCGGATCCGGCCGAGCCGGTGCCGCCGGCCGAGCCCGGCTCAGCCGCCGTGGCCGGCTCTGGCCATCCCAGCGATCCGGCCGGCTCGGGGAAGTCCGCCGGCTCGGCGAAGCCCGCCGGCTCGGCGAAACCTGCCGGCTCGGGGAAGTCCGCCGGATCGGGAAAGCCCGGCTCGGGGAAGTCCGCGGCCGGGCCCGGCGGTGAAACCGGTCCGGCCCGGCCCTGAGGACTCCCGTGCCCTGGCCGTGTCCGCCCAGTCCGCCTGGCCCGGTGACCTGGCGTTGCCCGGCGAACCCTGGCCCGGAGAGCCCGTGTTCACCTGCGGCCCGGCCGGGTCCGGCGTACCGCTCTGGCCCCGGGAAACCGTCGGCTCGGAGGATCCAGCCGGGCCCGACGCATCTCCCGGGGCCGGGTCCGGCGACCCCGGGCCCCGTGGTTCCGCCGGCTCGGGCGATCCGCCGGATCGTGACGACTCGGCCGGCGCTGACACGCCGGCTGGGCCGGCTGAGTTCTTCACCCCCGGCGGGTCGGCCGATGCGTTCTGGGCGCCCTCGCCATAGGCGGGAAATGAGCCGTAAAGGCCGTACGGATCGACCGCGGGGAATTCGCCCGTGGCGCCGTAACGGCCGAGGGGGTCGTAGCGGATCGTGCCGTACGGATTGGCGGAGCCAAGATCATCCGGAGGCCCGTACGGGTTCGGCGGGCCGGAGGTGTCTCGCGGATCGGAGGTGTCTCGCGGATCGGAGGTGTCTCGCGGATCGGAGGTGTCTCGCGGATCGGAGGTGTCTCGCGGATCGGAGGTGTCTCGCGGATCGGACCCGGCCTGGCCCTCGCCGCGGCCGGCCGCTCCTGACGCTGACCGGGCCTCGTCCGCCCGCTGCTGGGAACCGGGGCGCTGATCCGGCGTCGACGGACTGGCCGGCACGTCGGCCCGCTCTCCGGGAGGCCATTCCTGCCCGGTCCTCGTCACGCTGTCTTGATCGTCATTGGCCACGGTCGTCCCCTTCGAAGGAAACTCGCAAGCAGGTCGCCGAGAGGCAACACGGTAACTGCCTGGCAGCTGCAGGCATAGGTGCTAAAGACCACCATACGGAATAGCGACTCAAGGTGAGCTTTCAAATGCTGGGAGTGCACTCCCGGCCAGATGAACTGGCCGGACGCCCCTGTCCGCCCGGTTTGGCGGTGTCGGCCGCCGCGGGCCTAGTCTGCGGCCTCGGCCGGGCCCGCGGCCTCGCGCTGCGTGGCCGGTTCCCGCTGGCCCGCTGGCTCGCGCTGGCCCGGTTCGCGCTTGCTCGCCTTCCCGCGCTTCGGCGTGGCCCCGTTCCCGTTCGCCGCCCGGGGCTCGCCCGCAGCCTCGCGGCCGTTCGCGGCCCCGGCGACCGCCTCGCCCTCCTTCACGGCCAGGTCGGCGTCCGTGACCCCGAACGTCTCCCGCAACTGCTGCTTCGACTCCTCATCCAGCCACTGCGCGTCGATGACCTGGCGGACCTCCCCAGCGGCCCACCCGGCGCCGCAGCTCTCGCACTCGATACGCCCAGACGGGTGCACGAGGAACTCGGCGTCGCAGTCGCATGGGCCGGCGGCATCGGGCTGCCGTACCGCTCCCGGGTCATGCGCCGCGCCTCGCCGGCTGCCTCGCGCTCCTGGGCCACCAGGTCCGCGTCCGTGACCCGGAACGTCTCCCGTAGCTGCTGTTTCGACTCCTCATCCAGCCACTGCGCGTCGATGATCCGGCGGACCTCTCGCGGCGAGTGCTTGTGCTGGCTCACTTGCTTCGCGATCACCTGCATCATCGGCACGCCGACCCGGGCGTCCGCGTCCCAGTTCTCGCTCATAAAACAAAGTGTGCCTCCAACTCAGGCCGGTCAACCGGGACTGAGGTATATGAGGCGCAAGAATCGCTGGTAAATCGGGCAGTTCTGATCTTCGGGGCAGCAAGTTCACCCCGATGTTCGCCAGATCCACGCCGCGGCCCGGCCCGGGCGGCCCTGGTCGCTTCGCGCCAGGATGCCGGTGCGGCACGCCCCGTGGGCTGCGGGCCTGGCTCGCTGCCGGGCCGACCGCCCGTCCCTGGGGATGACCGCTCAGCGCGATACAGGCGCGGCGAAGCTCAGCGCGACTTTGCCCAGGCGCCTTTCTCAACCCCCCTTAGGGGATTTTCGTAATCGGGAGCTGGTCCGGCCGCCAGCGATAACGTGCCCCCGCGGGCGGCTTAACAGCGTAAATGCCGGGCGGCGCCGGGAACGGCCATTGGGACAGCGCAGGAATATCGCGGAGCGAGCAACCCGGCGGGCGCCCCACCCGGCCTGGCCCTGGCGGTCCCAACCTGAGTGCTGCGCCGAGCCCGAGGGCCAGACCCGGCCGCGGATCCCGGCGCCGCCCTGGCCAGGGCGGCCCCTGACGTCGGGCGGCCGCGGCGGCTTGGAGAGACTAGGAGCATGAGCGACCAGACGAACCCCGATCCAGAGCAGCGCGCCAGGGTGGTCGTGGTCGGCCCCGATGGCGTGGCCATGGAGACCGACGCCGCGGAGGCGTCCGGTGAACGCCCCATAACCGAGATGGTCGAACAGCCGGCCAAGGTGATGCGGGTCGGCAGCATGATCCGGCAGCTGCTGGAGGAGGTCAGGGCCGCGCCGCTGGATGAGAAGAGCCGGGCCAGGCTGAAGGAGATCCACAAGAGCTCGATCAAGGAGCTCGAGGACGGGCTGGCGCCCGAGCTGGTCGAGGAGCTCGAGCGGCTCTCGCTGCCGTTCGCCGAGGACGAGGTGCCGAGCGAGGCGGAGCTCCGGGTCGCGCAGGCACAGCTGGTCGGCTGGCTGGAAGGCCTGTTCCACGGCATCCAGACCACGCTGTTCGCCCAGCAGATGGCGGCGCGGGCGCAGCTGGAGCAGATGCGGCGGGCGCTGCCGCCCGGGATGGTGCCGGGCCAGATGCCTGGCGTCCAGATGCCGGGGACGCCGGGGCCGGGATCCGACGAGCCGCAGCAGCGGACCTCGGGGCCGTACCTGTAACGCCTACAGCCGAGCCTGGGCCCGGGAACCGGCCGCGGCCGGGCCGGGCGCGGATTGGCTGCGCCGTGGCCACAGCAGGACCACCAGCACCACCATCACCGCGAGCAGGGCGGCGGGCGTGAACGCGGTCCTGACCACGGACTGCAGCCAGCCCAGGCCGGCGGGCATCACGATCCCGGCCACCCGGGCCGGGAGGTACCCCAGGGCGAGCGCCGTGGTCCGCACCAGCAGCAGCCAGTCCAGCCGCGACCACGGCAGCAGCGCCAGCAGCGCCCAGCCGAGGCCGTCGTACCACGGCAGCACGTAAGGCCAGGCCACCAGCCAGGCGAAGGCCACCGCGAACGCCACGCACACCGCGAACGCGCCCAGGAGGGACCGCGCCGCATCGACGGCACGGTCCGGCGGATCGCCGGGGCTGGCCAGCCCGGGCACATGAGGCCAGACGCGCGGATCGGCCGCGCTGACCGACCGCAGCAGGAGCGCGAGCAGCGCCAGCGCGAGCAGGACCGCGCCGATCTTCACCAGGTCCTCGGCGGTGGCCTCGCCGGTCGCGAGGTGCACCAGATACCGCACGAACCGCCACGGCGTGCCGATCGACACGAAGCTGCCCTCGCGGAGCGCCGGCTTCAGCGAACTCGGCCCCCAGTAGACGAGCGAGGCACCCGCCGCCAGTCCGAAACCCACCGCCAGGCCGCCCAGCAGCCGCATCAGCTCCCGGAACCCGGCCCGGTCGCCCGCCTCGCCGGGCCGCGTCCTGCGCCAGGCCAGCACGCAGGCGATGGCCAGGCCCGCCCCGACCAGCGCCATCGTCGCCTTGACCGCGAACCCGAGGCCGATCAGCGCACCGGCCCCGGCGGCGGCCAGGCCCTGGCGCGCGGGACGGGCGGGTTGCGTTGCGTAACGGCAAAAGATCGTGAGTGCGGCCACGCCGAACACGATCGCCTGGCTGTCCACGTGCGCGCCGGCCACCAGCACCTGCAGCATCAGCGGGTTGCAGGTCCACATCAGCGCGGCGCGCTGCTGGCGGCGGGCGTCGCCGCGGGTCATCCGGTGCAGCAGCAGGCCGGTCACGGCGAACGCCGCCGCGCCGAGCAGCGACAGCACGAACACGGTGAGCCTGACCGAGGTGCCGCCGATCAGCGAGGCCAGCGCCTGCAGGCCGGTGGCGACGCTGCCGTAGACCGAGGGGCTGGTGCGCCAGTCCTGCACCGCGCGGGCCACCGGATCGCCGAGCCCGGCCAGCGCGGCCGGGGTGGTGGCGAACGGGTTATGGCCGGTGACCACCATCCGTCCGTAGGACGCGTAGCTGAGGTGGTCCGACGAGCCGAACGGGGGCACCAGGGCCAGGGCGGCCGCCGCGATGATGCCGGCCACCAGCAGCGCGCGGGGGGACACGGCCCAGCCCTGGCGGCCGGCCCGCAGGGTCAGCGCCAGCCCGGCGGTCCCGGCCAGGATGGCGGCGGCGGTCAGGGCCACGACGAGATACGGCGAGGGGTGGGCCGCGAAGGCCCACGGCGGCTGGCCGGGCCGGCCCGGCAGCGCGGGCTCCATCAGCGACGGGCCCAGGACCGCGACGGTGAAGGTCAGCGCCACGCTGACCGCGATGGCCGCGAGCCCCGCCCGTCCCGCCGGGTCCGCCCGGTGCCCGGGGGAAGCGGCGGGCCCGGTGCTCATCCGCGGGCGGGCCGCGCCGCCCGCTTGGCCCGGGTGCCCGGCAGCCCCGGCTGCCGCACGGCCAGCGCCCGGGCGACGTCCACGAACTGATGGGCGCGGTGCAGCTGGGCGCGCCAGTCGCCGCCGGTGGCCCGGTGCGCCAGCGGCACTTCGACCTCCACGATCCGCATGCCCCGGCGGAGCAGGTCGATGGTGAGCCCGGTCTCCACGCCCCAGCCGGGGGCGAGCGGGGTCGCCGCGTCGAACGCGGCGCGGGTCAGGCAGCGCTGGCCGTTCAGCGGCTGGGCGGGGCGCCAGCCGGTCGCGCGCGCGATGCCGGAGCCGGACAGGCCCATCACGAAGCCATGCCCGCCCTGCTTCACCCGGTTGCTGAACACCGCGATCGTCATGTCCGCCCGGCCGTCCCGCACCGGGGTGATCAGCGGCGCCGCATCGGCCGCGGACTCGGCCAGGTCACCGTCCAGGAACAGCAGGTGATGCGGGACGTCCCTGTGCTGTTCAACACCGCCCTGGCCGGCCTCGAGCATCCGGACGGCCTCGGCACCGGTCTCCAGCGCCGCGGCCTTGCCCCGGTTGCGCGCGTGCCGCATCACCGCGGCGCCCGCGTCCCGCGCCGCGAGCGGCCGTGTCATCGGCGGACCCGTCGTCGACGACGACGACCAGGTCCACGCCCGGGAGGCTGGCCGCGGCTTTCACGGTCGCGCCGATCCGGTCGGACTCGTTTCTGGCGGGGATGACCACGGCGACATCGCCGCTGGGCGGCAGCATGGGTGCGATCCTAGTTCGGTGCCGGACCGCCTCGTTCGGTGCCGGACCGAATAGGCCCGGGCAGCGGGCTACTGCCCGCCGACCGCCGCCGGGTCCTCGAGCACGGTGAACACGGTCTCCAGCCCGGTCACCTGCAGGATCTTCCTGATGGCGGGGCGCGGCGAGGCCAGCTCCAGGTCGCCGCCCTGCTCGCGGGCCCGCCGGTGCGCGGCGAGCAGCACGTTCATCCCGGTCGAGTCGCAGAACTCCACCGCGGACATGTCCACCACGATCTGTACCGGTCCGCCCCCGGACAGGGCGGTGACCAGCTCACCGTGCAATCGCGGCGCGGTATAGAGGTCGATCTCGCCGCCCACCGCCATAACGGTGCGGTCGCCCTGAGACCGAACTGAGACCTTTAGTTCCACGTGCCGCACCTTACCGGTCCCGGACGCCGGCGACCAGATGGCAACTAAGCGCACCTGCCGAACCCGCTGTTCGTAGCTGCGGTTGTGCGCCAAGCTGGTCGATGTACATCCTGCGCAGGGGAGGGTAGGGATGCACTCTCAGCCCGATCGGCCGCGCCGGGTCGGGGGAAGGCGGAAGGTTCCTGCCTGGCCGGATCCATCGCCCGCCGGGCCTGCCCTGGACCGGCCTCCCGAGATGCTGCGGCAGTACCTGGAGATGGTGCGGCTGCGGGCCCGGCGCGCCGCCGCCTGGCTCGAGAGCAGCAGCCATTACGCCCATCTGGTCAACCGGGACGGCGTGATCCCGGTGACCGCCCGGTTCAGCGTCGAGGATCTGACGTTCCTGGCCAAGGCCCGCGAGGATCTGCTGGAGTTCACCGAGCTCGGGCTGCGCCTGGCCGACCTGCATCAGCCGCTGGACGACGGGCCGGTCACCGGCGGCCCGGCCGGCCAGGACCGGAGGTGCCGGAGCTGCATGTGGCGCTGGCCGTGCCCGACGTTCCGCATCCTGGACGAGGTGCTGGCCCGCGACCCGGAGCCGGCCTGACGGCATCGCGTCATATCGAGTATGTGACCGCTGCCGACTGGTCGTACCCTGGGGTCATGGGCAAACTCATCCTGGGCCTCATCGCCGCGTTTGTCGTGGTCATGCTGGTGCTGGCGATCTTCAGCATCGTCCACGCGATCCTGTCGTTCGTGTTCTTCGCCGCGATCATCGCGGTGGTGGCCTTCGGTGTCTTCAAGGTCGCCCGGTGGTCAGGGCGACGGGGCAGCCGGGAGTACTAGCCAGCCGGCGTCAGCTGCTTGAGCGGCCGGGCGGCCGGCCAGTGCGGCTGCGTCACGGCCTCGGCCGGGCCGGTGGTGTCCGGCCCGACGAGCTCGCTCGCCGTCACCCCCGCGTCCGGTGACGCCGCAGGATCCCTGGCCACCGGGCAGGCCATGCACCGGGGACCGCCCCGGTGGCTGCCCAGCTCGCTGGCGGGCACCCGGATCACCTGAATCCCGGCCGCCTCGAGCCTGGCGTTGGTCTCGACGTTCCGCTCCTGGCAGACCACCAGGCCGCGGTCGATGGCGAGCGCGTTGCCGCCGTCGTCCCACTGCCGTCTCGGCGCGGCGCCGCGCGGGTCCAGGCCGGTCTCGATGACCTTCAGCCGGTCGATGCCCATGGCCTGCGCGGCCGCTTCCAGGAACGGCTGCGGTCGGGACACCCGCATGCCGTCGGCGAGCGGGGTGATCGTGTGCGCGGTGAGGGTGAACGCCAGCCGGGGATTCATCACCACGGTGTCCACGTCGACCAGGGTGCAGACCATGTCCAGGTGCGCGGCGGTGCCGTGCCGCTCGAGCGGCACGGCCAGCACGGTGTGGGCCAGCCCGGCGTCGAACACCCGGCGCGCGAGCCGCTCCACCCCGGCCGAGGTGGTCCGCTCGCCCACCCCCACGGCGATCACGCTCGGCGCCAGCAGCAGCACGTCCCCGCCCTCGACGTGCTCGAGCCCGAGGCCGTAGAGGCACTTGGTGCCCGCGAACCTGGGGTGGTACCCGTAGATGACCCCGAGCAGCTCGGACTCCCGGCGCCGTCCCGGCGCGGCCGGGCTGGTCACCGCGACCCGGTCGCTGATCCAGACGCTGGAGTCCCTGGTGAACATCAGGTTCGGCAGCGGGTCGACCACGAAGTCATGCTGGTCGAGCAGCTCATAGACCACCCCCCGGCCGATCCGCAGCTCGTCGGGGGTCAGGCCCGCGATCAGGACCTGGGTGAGCGCCTCGGGATCCAGCCCGTCGAGATGGCTGCGGACCTGTTCGGAGAGCTCATCGCCGAGCGCGGCGCTGGCCAGCACCGACGCGATCGCCTCCTCCCGCGCCGGTGCATACTCGAGGGCGTCCTGGAGCAGTTCCGTCAGGTAGAGGACCTCGACATCGTGGTCGCGGAGCACGTGCGCCAGGGTGTCGTGTTCCTGCTGGGCCCGGCCGACCCAGGGCAGCCCGTCGAACAGCAGCCGGCTGACCGTGCGCGGGGTGATCCTCCGCAGCTCCAGGCCCGGGCGGTGGACCAGCACCGTCCTGAGCCTCCCGACCTCGCTGTCCACGCCGTGCGTGTGGCTCACGTATCCCCCCGAGTCCCGCGCCCCCGCGCGATTCCCCCGCAGTCCCGCGCCCCCGCGCGATCGACCCCTGGAAGGGAGTATCACCAGTTCTCGGACTGATTACGCATGCCGGAAGGTCTCAGCGTTACCAAGCACTTACTGTGGGTAAGCAACGGCGCCGCTGGCCACCGGGGCCGCGAGGACCGCCCAGACGGTCAGCCCGCAGTCGTAGGTCCGCACCCCCCAGCGGCGCGACAGCTGCTCGATGATGCTGAGGCCACGGCCGCCCAGCGAGGAGACCGGCACCTGCGCCTGGCGCGGGCGGGTCGGGCTTCCGCCGTCGCTCACCGCGACTTCGAGACAGCCCCCGGCGATGACCCAGGTCACGTGGAGCCACGAGCCGGGCAGCGGGCTGGCGTGCCGGATGGCGTTGCTCAGCAGCTCGCTGATCACGAGGGCCGCGTCACTGACGGCGGCGTCGAAAACGCCGGCCGCGAGCAGCTCCTCGGTGAGGCGGCGCCGCGCTACCGCGACGCTGGCGGGCGCGGCGGGCAGGAGCACAATGCTCGACCGACTCACCTCCTTCCGCTCTGCCCCGATGCCCGGCGTTAGAGGCCGCTGCGACCGGAATGCCCAGCTCAGCAGCGTGGGAAACCGGCCAGGGCCCGCTGAGTGGCCGGCCGCAGCGACCCCCGGCTGGCGGCGAGCTGGCGGCGTCGCGCCCGGGCAGCCGATATCATTGGCGATTCCGCAGCACGGGTGGGCCCGCTCGTCATGAGCGCATCACGGCGGCAATCTGGCCCGGCAGGCGCTGCACAGGTGAGCCCCCCATGAACGGAGCAGGCCGCTGAACGGAGCAGGCCGTACCGGCAGCGGCCAGCTGAATCCCGCCGACCCGGGCCAGGCCCGGGCCGAGAGCCAGCCGACCGACCCTCCCGGCGCCGGCGCTCAGGGCCGCCTGCGGACCGCTGTCTCGCACCCGGCGCTGCGGCACCTGGCCCTGCTGGCCGTGTACCTGGGCGCCGGGATCGCGGCGACCTGGCCGCTCACGGCGTACCTGGTCCAGTCCCGGCTGCCACGCACCCGGGACGTGGCCAGCTACGTCTGGGACCTGTGGTGGACCGCGCACCAGGTCGTGCACCTGGGCAACCCGTGGTTCACCGACCACATGGCCGCCCCGGTCGGCATCCAGCTCGCCTTCAACACCACCATGCCGCTGGCCGGCCTGGTAATGACCCCGGTGACGCTGGCGTTCGGCCCGTCGGCCGCGTACAGCCTGCTCAGCATCGTCACCCCCGGGCTGCTGTGCTACGTGATGTACCGGGCCGGCTGTGGCTGAACGAGACCGGCGCGATCGCCGCCGGGGCGTTCTTCGGCCTGTCCTCGATGCTGGCCTGGCAGGACTGGTACCACCTCAACATCGCGGTCGGCAGCCTGTTCCTGCCGATGACGCTGGAGGCCGTGGTCCGGCTGCGGCGGTGCCCGGGGCTGCGCCAGAGCGTGATCCTCGGGATCGTGCTCGGCGCCAGCATCCTGGTCAACCAGGAATCGACCGTGCTGGCCCTGATCCTGACCGCGGCGGGCCTGCTGCCCTGGCTGGTGCGTCATCCTTCAGTCGCCCGGCTGCGCGGGCTCGCCCTCGCCGCCGGGGTCTCCCTCGTGATCGCCAGCCCGCAGCTGATCGCGATGGTGCAGCAGGCGCGGGCCGGGGGCGCCAGCGCCGATGCCGACCTGCTGGCCCTGACCGGCAAGCGCTACGGCGTGGCCATCACCGACCTGTTCGCGCCGGCGCAGCGGGTCACCCACTTCGGCCTGGACCAGTTCGCGGCCGCCTCGTCCACGGTGAACCACATCGGCGAGCAGATGCCCATGTTCGGCCTGCTGCTGAGCGTGCTGGCCGTGGCCGGCCTGGCCGTGCGCTGGCGGCGGCGCAGCGCCTGGCTGCTGGCCGCGCTCTGGCTCGGCTGCGCGTCGCTCACGCTCGGCGCCACGCTGTACATCAGCCGGTTCCAGCACGTGGCCTTCTCGCAGACCTGGCACGGCGTGGTGGTGTCGCCGGTCATGCCGTACACCTGGCTGATGCGGATCCCCGGGCTGTCCGCGTTCCGGGAGGCCGACCGGTTCGCGCTGCTCGGGCTCGTCGGCGCCGCCCTGCTGGCCGGCAGCGCGGTGGACTGGCTCCGCCGCCACGCCTGGCCCGTGATCGCCGTGGTGGTCGCGCTCGGCGTGCTGGAGGCCGGCTGGTCGGGCAGCGGCCTGCGGACCATGCCCACCACGCTCGCGGCCCTGGACCGCCCGATCATCGCCGACCACTCCGGGTCCGTCGTCCTGGACGTCCCGTTCGGCCTGCGCGGCGGGATCCCCGAGTACGGGCTCCAGTTCCCGGCGCGGGCCCTGCTGCTGGCCACCGAGGACGGCCACCCCCGGTCGATCTCCTACACGTCCTGGGTGCCGGCCCGCACCATCAAGGGCATCACCAGCCACGCGTTCTACACGGTGCTGGTCCAGGCCCAGCACGCGATCCCGATCGCGCCCGACATACCCTGCTGGGCCGGGCTGCCCGATGCTGCCGGACTTCTCGGCCCCGCTCACCTCCAAGCTCGGCCGCAACCAGATCACCCCGGCGCAGCTGGCCGCGGCCAAGCGGGACGTCCAGAGCCTGAACATCGGCTGGGTGCTGGTGTGGAAGGGGAACCCGGTGGTCACCCGCTACCTGGCCGCGACCGGTTTCCGTCTCGCCTACCGGGCGGACGGCGCCACCGTGTACCGGCCCGCCACCCGGTAGGAACCCGGTTGCCCGCCACCGGCCGCCGCGGTCAGGCGCCAGCCCGGTCCCGGGCTGGCGCCTTAGCCGGCGCCATCCCCGGGCGGCGGGACCCCGGCCTTGGCCCCCGGCCCAGCGGCCGCTGCGGTCGCGTCGCCCAGCAGGCCCTCGGCCTCCAGGCCGCGCACCAGGCCCCGCAGGCCGCGGACAGCCCGGCCCGCTCCTCGGCGGACAGGTCGGCCAGGATCCTGGCCTGCCGGGAATGCCAGGCGTTCCACACCCGGGTCGCCACCTGCCCGCCCTCTGGGGTCAGGTACAGCCGCACGTAGCGCTGGTTGCCCTCGTCCCGGCCGCGCCGGATCCAGCCCTTGCGCTCCAGGCCCGCGGCCAGCCGGCTCACCGTGCTCTTCTCCAGGCCGAGCAGCCCGGCGAGCTCGCCCTGGGCGATGCCGCGCGCGGTGACCAGCTCGATCAGCGCCCGCGCCTCGGAACCGGACACCTGGGGGAGGCCGGCGAGGCCCGGGCCGGGGCCGTTGCTGCGGTCGGCGGTGCCGCCCGCCTCGGCCGGGGCGGCACCATCACCGGGCGCAGGAATCACCACCCGCAGCAACTGGGTAAGAAGCCGCTCGAGTTCGGTATCGTCCGGTGCGCTGCTCACAACAACAGTTGTACCGCACAACCGTGGGGATGGTACAGTCGCGACGTGACAGTTGCCCCGTACAACTCACGGTGCCCGGAACGCGGGGCCTGCCGCCTGGTTACGGGCCGGGCGACGTGAGCAACGACAGGCGCCTGAGCGCGCCAGGCCGCCTGGCCGCCGGCGACGACGTCGCCGCGGTCGCCACCGCCGGGCTGCCCGACGAGCCGCTGCCCGAGTACGCCGCCAGGTACGGCCTGCGGCCGAGCGCCGCCCGGCCGGCCGTCCCGAGCTACCTGCGCCAGCTCTGGCGGCGGCGCAGCTTCATCCTGGCCTTCGCCACCGCGCGCAACATCGCCATGTACACCGAGGCCAGGCTCGGCCAGCTGTGGCAGATCCTGACCCCGCTGCTGAACGCAGGCGTGTACTTCCTGGTCTTCGGCCTGCTGCTGCACGTCAACCGGGGCGTCCCGAACTACCTGGCGTTCCTGGTCACCGGCGTGTTCGTGTTCACGTTCACCCAGCGGGCCTTCATCCAGGCTTCGACCGTGGTCACCAACAACCTGTCGCTGATCCGGGCCCTGCAGTTCCCCCGGGCCGCACTGCCGCTGGCCTACGTCATCGTCGAGCTCCAGCAGATGCTGCTGTCGATGGTCGTGCTGGCGGTCATCGTGCTGGCCACCGGGGAGCCGATCACCTGGTACTGGCTGCTGGCCATCCCGGTGCTGCTGCTCCAGACGATCTTCAACGTCGGCGTCGGGCTGCTCGTCGCGCGGCTCGGTTCCCAGGTCGACGACTTCAGCCAGCTGCTGCCGTTCCTGCTGCGCACCTGGATGTACGTGTCCGGTGTGCTGTTCAACATCGGCACGCTGAGCCTGCGCTCGCACCGCTGGATCGTGATAGCGCTGCAGCTCAACCCGGCGGCCCTGTACATCACGCTGATGAGGAACGCGCTGCTGGTGACCCAGCGGGAGAGCGCCCCGGGCTCGAAGCCGTACAACGCCCGGCTGTGCGCGCAATGGGCCACACTGGGGCACAAGGTGGGCGCGCCGGCGAAGTACCAGATGCAAAGCGCCTACTGCCACTACTACGCCAACCCGGACCACTTCTGGTACTACGCCATAGGCTGGGCGGCAGTCGCCATCGTGGTCGGGTTCTTCTTCTTCTGGCGATCGGAGGCGAAGTACGGCCGTGGCTGAGCCGATGGTGGTCGTCGACGACCTGCACATCGTCTACCGCGTGTACGGCGCGGGAGGCGACCATGGCACCGCGGCGGCCGCGCTGCTGCGGATCCTCGGGCGCAAGACCCGCGGGTCCATCCGCGAGGTGCACGCGATCCGCGGCATCACGTTCGTCGCGTACAAGGGCGACGCCGTCGGCGTCATCGGCCGCAACGGCTCCGGCAAGTCCACCTTGCTGCGCGCGATCGCCGGGCTGCTGCCCGCCGAGCAGGGCAACCTCTACACCACCGGCGAGGCGTCGCTGCTCGGCGTGAACGCGGCGCTGCTCGACGACCTGACCGGCGAGCGCAACGTGATCCTGGGCTGCCTGGCCATGGGCATGACCAAGCAGGAGGCCAGGGAGAAGTACCAGAGCATCGTGGACTTCTCCGGCGTCGGCGAGTTCATCGACCTGCCGATGAAGACCTACTCCACCGGCATGGGCTCGCGGCTGAGGTTCGCCATCGCGGCCTCCAAGAGCCACGACATCCTGCTCGTGGACGAGGCGCTGGCCACCGGCGACGCGGAGTTCCGGGTCAAGAGCCACGCCAGGATCGAGGAGCTGCGCCAGGAGGCGGGCACGGTGTTCCTGGTCGCGCACAACCTGGAGGAGGTCGAGCTGACCTGCAACCGGGTGATCTGGATGGAACGCGGCAGGATCGTCGAGCAGGGCGAGGACGTCATCGGGATCATCGACCGCTACATCGACGCCTCGGGCGGTCGGCCGGTCGAGCGTGACCCGGTCACCGGTGCCCGGATCCATGCCCGCGTGCCCGCCAAGACCTGATGATGCGGCATCTTTAGCAGAGCACCGGCGCAAATGTGCTAGCCGCGACGGCCGGCCGGAGGCTGGCGTGAAGCGGGAAGGGGGAGGTGGGCGGGGGATAGGACGCGGGGGGGTCTTGGGGGGGTCGTCCCCCCGGGGCAACTCAGCCAGGCAGAACGGCCGCCGGGGCGGTGGGCGGGTGCACCGGGCCGCTTCCTGCTGGCTCGCGCGGTTCAGCACCAGCCGCATGAGCGTGCCGCTGCCGTTCCGGTCGCCGACCGCCACCTCGCCGTCCTGGGCCAGGGCCAGCTGGCGCACGATGTAGAGCCCCAGGCCGATGCCGCCGAACCGGCGGCGGTCGCCGGTCTCACCCTGCATGAACCGCTCGAAGACCCGCTCCCGGTCCGCGGGCGGGATGCCGATCCCCTCATCCTCGACCGTGACCTCGATCTGTTCGCCGGCCTGCCTGGCCCGCACGGTGACCGACCCGCCGTCGGGTGAGTACTTGAACGCGTTCTCGATGAGCTGGCCGACGATAATGTCGGTCGCCGTCGGGTCGCCGTAGGCCAGCGGCAGGCCGTCAGGGACGTCGGCCGTGAGCGTGTGCTTGTCGGACAGCGGGCGGAACGCGACCGTCGCCCCGCGCAGCAGCTTGGCCAGATCGAACGGCCCGTTGCTCACCGCGAGCTGATCCGCGCCCGCGCGGGAGCCGAGCAGCAGCTGCTCCACCAGCTTGGCCAGGCCGCCCGCCCGGTCCGCAATCGTCTGCACCGCGCTGCGCCGCTCGGCGTCGTTCAGCTTGTCCCAGCGGCTCGCCAGCGTGCTCGCGAACCCCTGCACCACCGTGATCGGGGTGCGCAGCTCGTGGCTGGTGGTGGCCAGGAACAGGTCCTTGGCCTCCTCCAGCTCCTTGGCCGCGGTCACGTCACGGAAGTCGACCACCTGCTCATCGCGGTCCTCCAGGCCGGTGCACAGCACGTCCAGCCAGCGGCCGCTGTCGAGCTTGTGGGTCAGCTTGGCGCCGGGCTGGGGCACAGGGAACGGCGGCGGCTTGCCCACCGCGTCGGTGACCGAAACCCCGGTGATGCGGTGCGCAGCCGGGTTCCACTGCCGGACCAGGCCGTCGGAGTCAAGCACAGCGATACCGTCGGCGCTGGCGTCGATAACCGCGCGTGCGTGCGCCCGCTGCCGCACCACTTCCTCGTACGCGGTGACGTTGGACAGGGCCACGCTCGCGTGCCCGGCCAGCAGCTCCAGCAGCTCTAGCTCCATGTGGCCGACCTTGCGCCTGCTGTACAGGGCGTACAGCGCGCCGTAGGGGCGGCCCCCGACGTGCGACAGACTCAGCGTGACCGTGTGCAGGCCGGGCAGGGCAGACCAGATCGTGTCGTCGAAGCTGCCCGCCTCACTGGTAGCCATCATCACGGTCTTGCCGGACCGCATCAGCTCGCCGACCGTGCTTGTGGCCAGGTCCGCGGTGCGGCCGCGCAGGCCCGACGGCAGGCCGTCCATGCTGACCAGGCGCAGCCGGTCTCTCTCGATGAGCACGAACCCGCCGGCATCTGCCCTGGTCAGCTCCCGCAGCGCGGCCGCGATCCGGTCGAGCACGGCCGACAGGTCCAGCTGTGCGTTCATGTCCGCGACCACGTCGCCCAGGCGCCGCACGACCCGGGCCCGCTCAGCCATGTAGTGCTTGACCGCCTCGTCGCCCGCGGTCTGGTGGCAGACGCTGACCCAGCCGGTCGTCTTCCCCGCGCTGTTGACCAGGGCGCTGGTGTCGATGCGCAGGTCGAGCAGGGCCCCGTCCTTGCGGACCCGGCGGGTGGCGAACGAGACCTGGCCGCCGGAGGCCACGTGCTCGAGCACCGCGTTGTGCTCGGCCTGCAGCTCATCCGGGATGAACGCGAGCTCCAGGCCGACGACTTCGGACGCGGTCCAGCCGAACAGGCGCTCAGCGGCCGGGTTCCACAGCATGACGGTTCGGTCCGTTGCGAACGCGATGATGGCGTCGGCGGCACAGTCGATGACCGCACGCGCAGTAGCGTCAATCCGCTCCCGATCACGCCCGGTTGCCACCGCCAGCTTCAGGGCCACGCTTCATGATCCCACTGCTGGGCGGCACGTGGTCAACAAAATCCGAGGTGACCACTGCCTGCGTTACTCGTCAAGTCGCCCGAAAGGGAATAAACTTGTATAAATTCGGGCAGTTTCTCGCTACATACGGTCAGCCGCTGGACCGGACTTTGCCTAATCGTTGCCAAGCTCAGCTTCCGGACGTATAAAAGCTCCGAGAACGATTGCAGACGAAACCATCAAACGATGGCGAGCCTGGCTAGACTCGGATCTGACCGGCTATCCCGGCCGCGCTGCGACCGCCGAAACTCAGCTGGACCCGGGCGTGACGGCCACCAGGGCCGTCGATGGACCCCGGCTCTCTCCCCCTAGGAGCCGGGTCAACGGTCACGTCCGGCCGCGAGGCCCGCGCCGAGCGGCCGGACGTGACCCGCCAGCCCACGGCGGGCCAAACCACGGGGGCGCAAACGGGGCACAGCGCACGATGCCGGGACGTCGCGTGGCCGCGGCCCGAACAACCACGGCCGGCAAGGAACCCAGCACGCGGAGCGCACGTCCAAGGGGGCATGAGACCAGACCTGCTTCGGGCGCGCGCTGGCGCCCGGAACCTCATGATCGCTGCGGCCTGCGCCGGCCTGGTCACAGCGTGCGGCAGCACGGCCGCCCCCGGGGGCTCGGCGAGCCCCAAGCCGGCGCCGAAGGTGTCACTCGACATCAAGGTGACCGGCACCGGCACCACGACCAAACACTGGACGCTGCGCTGTGACCCGGCCGGCGGCACCCACCCCGACCCCGCGGCCGCCTGCCAGGTCCTGCTCAAGGCCAAGCACCCGTTCGCCCCGGTGCCCAAGGGCATCATGTGCCCGATGATCATCACGGGCGCGAAGCGGGCCATGGTCAAGGGCACCTACTTCGGCCAGCACGTCGATACCACCTTCACCCAGGGCGGGTGCCAGCTGGCCCGCTGGACCAGGATCGGGCAGATCTTCAACTGACCGCACGGCCGTCCCGGCGCGCGGCGTGAGCGGCGCGCCGGTTGGCGGCGCGCCCGGGAGACCCGCGGACCGGCCGCTACTTGAGCAGGCGGGACATCCGGCGGTCTGCCAGCGGCTTGCCGCCGGTCTGGCAGGTCGGGCAGTACTGCAGCGACGAGTCGGCGAAGGACACCTCGCGGACGGTATCGCCGCACTCCGGGCACGGCTCGCCCGCCCGGCCGTGCACCCTCAGCCCCGCCTTCTTCTCCTTCTTCAGGTCGCCCGCGGCCAGCCCTTCCGACCTGCCGATCGCCTCGCGCAGCGTGCCCACGATCACGGCGTGGAGCTCGGTCACATCGTCCGGGGTCAGGCTGGACGCCAGCCGGAACGGCGACATCTTGGCCGCGTGCAGCACCTCATCCGAGTAGGCGTTGCCGATGCCTGCGATCACCTTCTGGTCGCGCAGCACGCCCTTGATCTGAGTCCGGCGCCCGGCCAGGATCGCGCCCAGGACCTCGGGGGTGAAGGCCGGGTCCAGCGGATCAGGCCCGAGCGACGCGATGCCGGGCACGGCGGCCGGATCGGTCACCAGGTAGACCGCGAGCCGCTTGCGGGTCCCGGCCTCGGTGAGATCGAACCCGGCGCCGTCAGCGAACCGGAGCCGGAACGCCAGCGGGCCCTTGGCCGGCCGCGGCGGCTGCTCGGGCAGGCTGTCCCGCCAGCGCAGCCAGCCCGCCCGGGCCAGGTGCACGATCAGGTGCAGCGGGGGGCCGCCGGCGGCGCATCGGTCACCAGGTCAAGGAACTTGCCGTGGCGCTGGGTGCCGGTGAAACTGCGGCCGTGCAGGGCGGTCAGCGGCGGATCGTAGGTCTTGAGCACGGAGAACTCGGCGATGTCCGCACGGTCGATGGCCCGGCCCACGGCCCGCTCGCGCAGGTCGGCGGCGAGGGCTTCCACCTCGGGTAGCTCTGGCACAGTTTCGATTCTGCCTGGTCCGGCGCGGAAAATGCGCATCGCTCCGGCGGCCAGCCAGAGTGCTGCGGGGCGGTGCCCCCCTCGTCGCTGCGGGAGTTGCGGTGCGCGCTGAGCCCGCGGCCTGACGCACGGACGCCGACAGTCTGTTTGGGGAGGCTTCCCCGTCTGCTGGCAAGAAACTCGCCGGCCGCCTAAGCTGCGGCCAGCGACCTCACAGGGTTGTGGAGGAGCGGTAACTAAATGTGGGCGAGGAGGGATTTGAACCCTCACGTCCTCTCGGACACACGGACCTGAACCGTGCGCGTCTGCCGTTCCGCCACCCGCCCTGGGCAGGGAGTCAGGTTAGCACGTCCGCAAGCAACCCTACGTCGCCGATACGATCGGATGCGAGCAGGCATGAGGACTCGAGAGGGGGTACCCGGTGGGAGTTCTGCAGCGCTTTGAGCACAGACTCGAGGGGATGGTCGAGGGTGCCTTCGCGCGGGCGTTCAAATCGGAGCTTCAGCCGGTGGAGATTGCCAGTGCGGTGCAGCGCGAAATGGACGACCGCGCCGCTATCGTGGCGCAGGGCAGGACACTGGTTCCCAACGACTTTGTCGTGGAGTTGGCCGAGTCAGACCACGAGCGCCTGGAGGTCTACGCGGACAGTCTGGGCATCGAGCTGGCCACCCTGGCGCGGGAGCACGCCCGAGAGCAGGGCTACTCGTTCGTGGGACCGGTGCGAATGCGGTTCGAGGGCGTGCCCGAGCTCACCACGGGCACGTTCCGGATCCGGTCAGGCGTCATCCGCGGCACCACGGTCGAAGACGGCGAGATCCGCAGGCCCGTCAGCGATCTGCCCCACCCGGCCGGAGGCTTCGCCGGAACGCCGCGCCTGCTGGTGTCCGGGCCGGAACCAGGCGCGGACGGCAGCACCCAGCGCACCTACGAGCTGAGCGCGCCGCTGACCATACTCGGCCGCGGCACCGACTGCGATCTGCGCCTGGTCGATCCTGGGGTGTCCCGTCACCATGCCGAGCTGCGCGTCGAGGACGGAGAGGTCGTCCTCGTCGACCTCGGCTCCACCAACGGCACGTTCGTCAACGGCCAGCCGGTGCGGCGAGTGGCGCTGACCGACGGCACGCGCGTCACGCTGGGCCGAACGACACTCGTCTTCCGCAGGGACGGTATCTACTGACACCGGACAACTCCACAATCGGACCAGCGCAAGCACCACCGCATCTGGCCGCGGGTGCCGCCCGGCAGGGACGGCCCCGGCAGCCACTGACCAGCAGAGGGCAGCAAAGGCATGACCCGATGAACGCGCTCACGCTCACGCTCATCAGGATCGCGTTCCTGGCTGTCCTGTGGCTGTTCGTGATCGCCGCGGTGGGCGTGGTGCGCACCGACCTCTTCGGGACCTCGTCCGTCCCGTCGCGCAGGCAGGCCCGCAAGCAGAGGCAGCCCCGAGCCCGGCCGCCCCAGCCCGCGAAGCCTGCCAAGCCCGCGCGCGGGCGGAGCGGGCGCTCAACTCCGCAACAGCTGCTGGTGACGGCAGGCGCGCTGGCGGGAACCAGCCTCGGCCTCGACGACCAGCAGATAACCATCGGCCGCGCAAATGATGCCACGCTCGTCCTGAACGATGACTACGCTTCGACCCGGCACGCCCGGCTCTTCCCTCAGGATGGTCAGTGGATCGTCGAGGATCTCGGCTCAACCAACGGCACCTACCTCGACCGTCAGAAGGTAACCCAGCCGACCCCGGTACCAGTCGGCGTGCCGATCCGCATCGGTAAGACCGTTCTGGAACTCCGCAGATGACACTTGCACTCCGCTACGCGGTCCGCTCAGACGTCGGCCTCCTCCGTGAAGGGAACGAGGACTCGGCTTACGCGGGCCCGCATCTACTCGCGATCGCCGACGGCATGGGAGGGCATGCCGCGGGCGAGGTCGCCAGCTCCGTGGCTATCTCCGCGATCGCGGACCTGGACAACGAGCTCCCCGTCGACCACATGCTCGATTCGCTCGCCGCCGCGGTCGCCGCGGCGAACAACACGCTGCACGAGATGAGCATCGAGGACCCGTCGGTCGAGGGCATGGGCACCACGCTCACCGCGCTGCTCTGGTCCGGGTCCACGGTCGCCATCTGCCATATCGGCGACTCACGGGCCTACCTGCTCCGCGACGGTGAATTCCAGCAGATCACCCGGGATCACACGCTGGTCCAGTCGCTGGTGGACGACGGCAGGCTCAGCCCGGCCCAGGCGGCCTCGCACCCGCAGCGCTCGCTGGTGATGCGCGCCCTGCAGAGCGGTACCGAGGCCGAGCCCGACCTGTCCCTGATCGAGGCCAAGGCCCAGGACCGGTACCTGCTCTGCTCCGACGGCCTGTCCGACGTGGTCAGCGAGGACACCCTGCAGCAGACGCTGACGCGGTGCACCGACCGCGACCAGGCGGTCACCCAGCTCATCGAGCTCGCGATCCGCGGCGGCGGTCCTGACAACATCACCTGCATTGTCGCTGACGTGGTCACCGGGGACACCGAGCCGCCGACCGGCCAGGTCTCGGTGGTGGTCGGCGCGGCATCGAACGGCGACGGCCGGCCCGGCTGCGCTCCGACAGCCCGGCCGGGCGCGCGCACCTGCTGACCCAGGTCGGCACGGCCGCCCGCCCGCTCACGGCGGGCGCCGCGACGGCCACGGCGGAAGAGGAGCGGGACCCCGACGAGGAGGACGACCAACGCCCGGCCGGGCACGCGGCCGTCAGGGCCAGGCGGCGCTGGCCGGTGGTGACCTCGATCCTGGTCGTCCTGCTGGTCGTGGTCGTCGGCGGCGGCTACGCGGCCTGGCGCTACTCGCAGAGCCAGTACTACGTGGGCACCGACGGCCACGAAGTGATCATCTACCGGGGCGTCAACCAGAGCGTGCTCGGAATGAGCCTGTCCCACGTCTACCGGCACACCGGCATCCCCATGTCACACGTGCCGGCCAACGACGTGACGCAGGTACGGGGCACGATCACCGCGGCCAGCCTGGCTGACGCGCAGAAGACCGTGAACAACATCCGCCAGCAGTACACCTGCCAGCAGTACAACGCCGCCTACGCCACCTGGCTGGCGCACAAGCCCAAGCCGGTCACCAAGACCCGCAAGGTGGGCGGCAAGACCGTCAAGACCACCACGACGCCCCCCTACCGTGCGGCGCCGGCTACGCCCAAGGGCTGCACCCCGCAGGGGGCGCCCGGGTGACCACGATCTCCAGCCAGCCCTCCGCTCGGCCCGCTGGTCGACGCTGCCGTTCCGATGCCGCGTGGCCGGCGCCGGACTGAGCTGCTGATGCTGGTCTTCTCGGTCGGGGTGGTGCTGTTCGCCTACGCGGCCGCGGGCCTGGGGCTGAACGGCAGCCTGCCCACGGGGCTGGCCGAGTATGGCCTGGCGTTCGCGGTCATCGTGTTCATCGCGCACCTGGCCGTGCGCTGGCTGGCCCCGTGGTCCGACCCGCTGATGCTGCCGCTCGCCGCGATGCTGAACGGCCTGGGCGTGGTCATGATCTGGCGCCTGCAGCAGGCGGGCCGCGGCGGCAATCCCGGCGTCCCTGTCAGCACCATGAACTCGATGACCACCACCTACCAGGTGCTGTGGAGCGCGGTCGGGGTCGCCGCCTTCGTCGCCGTGCTCGCCTTCATCAGGGAAGTGCGGATACTGCAGCGCTACACCTACACGCTCGGCGCCCTGGGCCTGGTCCTGCTCGCGATCCCGGCCCTGCTCCCGGCCAGCCTGAGCGAGGTCAACGGGGCCAAGGTGTGGATCATCATCGGCGGGATCACGATCGAGCCGGGCGAGTTCGCCAAGCTCGCGCTGGCCGTATTCTTCGCCGGGTACCTGGTGGCCAAGCGGGACGTGCTGGCCCTGGCCGGGCGCCGGTTCCTGGGCATCGACCTGCCGCGGGCCCGCGACCTGGGCCCGGTGCTGATCGCCTGGGGCGCGAGCCTGCTCATCCTGGTCTTCGAGACCGACATCGGCACCTCCGCCCTGTTCTTCGGCATGTTCGTGGCGATGATCTACATCGCCACCCAGCGCACCTCCTGGCTGCTGATCGGGATCGGCCTGTTCCTGTTCGGCACCCTGGTGGCCAGCCGGGTGATCGGCCACGTCCACGAGCGGTTCGACATCTGGCTGCACCCGTGGGCCGGCAACAACCCGACCCACTCCTCCTTCCAGCTCGTGCAGGGCCTCGAGGGCATGGGCTTCGGCGGGCTCTTCGGTACCGGCCTGGGTCACGGCCAGCCGTTCTTCACCCCGCTGGTGCAGAGCGACTTCATCATCACCGCGTTCGGCGAGGAACTCGGCCTGACCGGCCTGATGGCGATATTGCTGATCTTCGGGCTGCTCGTGGAGCGCGGTCTGCGGGCCGCAATCTCGGTACGCGACCCGTTCGCCAAGCTGCTGGGCGGCGGGTTGTCGTTCGTGATCGCGCTGCAGGTGTTCATCATCGTGGGCGGGGTGACCGGGCTGATCCCGCTGACCGGCATCACCACCCCGTTCCTGTCCCAGGGCGGCTCCTCGCTCGTCGCCAGCTGGGCGCTGATCGGGCTGCTGATGCGGATCAGCGACACCGCCCGGCGGCCGGCCCCGCAGCCGATCCAGGACGAGGGCATGACCCAGGTGGTGCGGGCCGGATGAACCGTGCGCTGCTCCGCCTGTCCCTGGCCTGCCTGGCCATGTTCGTGCTGCTGCTGATCAACGTGAACTACGTGCAGGCGTTCGAGTCCAGCAGCCTGGCCGACAAGCCGGGCAACGTCCGCGTGTTCAACCAGCAGTTCCAGTACCAGCGCGGCTCGATCATCGCGGCCGGCAGCGGCCAGAACTACAAGATCGCCGAATCAGTCCCGGTGAAGGGCAGCAACACCTTCCAGCGGGTGTACCCGGGCGGCCGGACGTACGCCCCGGTCACCGGGTTCTCGTCGATCTACGGCGCCACCGGGATCGAGCAGGCCGAGCAGAAGTACCTGGCCGGCACCGCGCCCAGCCTGGCCGTGCACAACCTGATCGACCTGGTGACCGGCAAGCCCAAGCAGGGGGCGACGGTCTACCTGACGATCAGCCCGAAGGCGCAGAAGGCCGCGTACCGGGCGCTGCTGGCCGACGGGGGGCACCAGGCGGCGGCCGTGGCCATTGACCCGAGCACCGGCGCGATCCTGGCCCTGGCGTCGTACCCGACGTTCAACCCGAACCGGCTCACCACGCTCAACGGCCCGAAGTTCGTCAAGATCGACAATGAGCTGCTCAGGGATCCGGCCCAGCCGCTGCTCAACCGGGCCATCAACGAGACCTACCCGCCCGGCTCCTCGTTCAAGGTCGTGACCAGCGCGGCCGCATTCTCGACCGGCAAGGTCGCGAACCCGCAGAGCACCGTCAGCGCGCCGCAGCCGCTGACGCTGCCCAACGGCCATCAGCTCAACAACGACAGCGGCGAGCTGTGCGGCGACGGCCACCCGCCGATCATCGAGGCGTTCTACCTCTCCTGCAACACCGCGTTCGGCAATCTCGGCATAAAGATGGGCGGCGCCACGCTGCGGAACTACGCGACCAAGTTCGGCTGGAACGACAAGAACCTCACCATCCCGCTGCCGGTCTCGCCCAGCGTCGTCCCGCTGACCGTCGACAAGTCGCTGACCGCGTACACCGCGATCGGCCAGCTGGACGACGCCGTGACCCCCCTGCAGACGGCCATGGACGCCGCCGCGATCGCCAACCACGGCACGCTGATGCGGCCCTACCTGGTCCAGCAGGTGCAGGCGCCCGACCTGACCACCATCCAGAACGCGAACCCGTCGGTGCTGTCGCAGCCGGTCACCCCGCAGGTGGCGGACAACATCACGCAGATGATGATCCAGGTGACGCAGAACCCGGCGGGCACCGCGTTCGCCACGGCCAACTCGCAGGTGGCCGGCGTGGAGATCGCCGGCAAGACCGGGACCGCGGAGAACGGCGTCAGCGCGACCAACCTCGACGACGCGGTCTTCACCTGCTTCGCACCGGCTACCAACCCGAAGATAGCCGTCGGCGTCATCGTTAAGGGCGGTGGTTTCGGCGCCGACGCCGCAGCACCGATTGCGGTCAAGATCATTCAGGCCTACCTGGGGGTATCGTGACTGCATCACGCCGTAGCGGCTCAGCGCGGAATTCGCGACGGCCCGACGCCCGCGCTCCCGCTGCGCAGGCCGACAAAAGAACCCGAGACGCAGGACGGTAACGCAAGTGCGTGATATGACTCAGCCCAGGCTGCTCGGCGGCCGTTACGAGCTCGACGGGGTCGTCGGGCGCGGAGGCATGGCCGAGGTGTACCGGGCCCGCGATATCCGTCTCGACCGCATCGTCGCCGTGAAGACCCTGCGCGAGGACCTGGCCAGGGATCAGACGTTCCAGGCCAGGTTCCGCCGCGAGGCCCAGTCCGCCGCTTCGCTCAACCATCCCAGCATCGTGGCGGTCTATGACACCGGCGAGGACATGATGGGTCCCACCCCGGTCCCCTACATCGTGATGGAGTACGTCGACGGCCGGACCCTGCGCGATCTGCTCAGGGACGACCGCAGGCTGCTGCCGGAGCGGGCGCTGGAGATCACCGACGGGGTGCTGCGGGCGCTGGACTACAGCCACCGCAACGGCATCGTGCACCGGGACATCAAGCCCGGCAACGTGATGCTGACCCGGACCGGCGAGGTCAAGGTGATGGACTTCGGCATCGCCAGGGCGGTCAGCGACGCGCAGGCCACCATGACCCAGACCGCCCAGGTCATCGGCACGGCGCAGTACCTGTCGCCGGAGCAGGCCAGGGGCGAGCGGGTGGACGCCCGCAGCGACCTGTACTCGGCCGGATGCCTGCTGTACGAGCTGCTCACCGGGCGGCCCCCGTTCACCGGCGACTCGCCGGTCGCGATCGCCTACCAGCACGTGCGGGAGAACCCGATCCCGCCGTCGCGGGTGGACCCGGAGATCCCGGCCTGGGCGGACTCCATCGTGCTCAAGGCCATGGCCAAGGACCCCGGGGACCGCTACCAGTCGGCCGGGGAGATGCGCAACGACATCCAGCGGGCGCTGCAGGGCATGCCGGTGGCCGCGCCGATGCGCACCGAGAACTACCAGGGCACCCGGCGGATGGGAGCGGCCACCGGCATGGCCGGCTCCACCAGCGCGATCCCGCCGTACGGGTACGGCCCCGAGGACGAGGACGAGGAGGATCGCCAGGGCCGCAAGAAGTGGCCGTGGATCGTGGCCGGCATCGCGGCCGTGGCCATCATCGTGGGCCTGGTGTACGCGTTCTCGTACGTCTCGGGGAACGGGAGCAACTTCGCGGTCCCGAACGTCGTCGGCATGACCAAGCAGGCGGCGGAGAACGAGATCGTCAAGGCCAACCTGCAGCCCGTGCCGGTGAACCAGGCCTCGAGCAGCGTGCCCAAGGGCGACGTGATCAGCACCAGCCCCTCGTTCGGCACCAAGCTGGCCAAGAACGCCCCGGTCAAGCTGTTCGTCTCCACCGGCGCCGCGACGGTCGCAGTGCCGAACGTGGTCGGGCAGAGCGCGGCCTCGGCGACGAGCACACTTCAGGCCAAGGGCTTCCAGGTCAGCGAGAAATCCGCGCCCAACTCCACCGCGCCGCAGAACCAGGTGGTGCGGCAGGATCCGGCGGCGAGCTCCAAGGTCGCCAAGGGCAGCGTGATCACGATCTTCGTCTCCGGCGGCGGCACCAAGGTGCCGGGCGTGGTTGGCGAGTCGCAGGCCGAGGCGACGCAGCAGCTGGAGAACGACGGGTTCACCGTGAACACCCAGACGGAGACCGCCCCGGACGGCTTCACGCCGGGCACGGTGTTCAAGATGAGCCCGAACGCGGGCACGGTGCTCGCGCCGGGTTCCTCGGTGACAATCTTCGTTGCCCAGCAGCAGACCACGTCGCCGCCGACCCCATCGCCCACCGCGAGCCCATCGCCCAGCCCGTCCGCATCACCGAGCGCATAGCGTTCTGGTCAGGAGACGACCATGCCCAAGTCCCGCGTCAGAAGCAAGGCGGTCTACACGCCGCCGCCGAGGTCAACCAAGGCGAAGGTCAGCCCGCGCTGGCTGGTCCCCACCATGCTGGGATGTCTCATACTCGGGCTGGCGTGGATCGCACTGTTCTACGTCACCGGGGGGACCACGCCCCTGCAGAGCGCGCTGGGCGACTGGAACCTGGTGCTCGGCTTCGGGTTCATCATCGCCGGAGTGGCACTCTCCACCAAGTGGCGCTGAGAACGCTGTTATCCACAACCTGTGGATAACAGCACGGGAACGCCGCCTCAGCCGAAACCGGCCGCCGCCGCGGCCGCGGCCAGCTGGTGGTTGCGCAGCGCCACAGCGACGATCATGATGGCCACCAAGCCCGCGGTAGCCGAGACCTGGATCAGCACCCGGTTCTGGCGCGGCGCATAGGCATACGCGGCGGTGAGCAGGCCGCCGGCCAGGATCCCGCCCAGGTGCGCCTGCCAGGCGATGTTGGGCACCACGAACCCGATGACCAGGTTAAGCACCACGACCGCCACGATCCACCGGCTGTCCAGGCGCAGCCGCCTGGCCACCACGAACCAGGCCCCGAACAGGCCGAAGATCGCGCCGGAAGCGCCCAGCGCCTCGACGTTCGGCGCGCCGAGGAAGTAGAACATCACCGAGCCGCCGAGCGCGCTCACCAGGTACACGGCGAGGAACCGCACCCGGCCCAGGAGCCGTTCCAGCGGCGGGCCCACGAGGATAAGCGCCCACATATTGAACGCGATATCCAGCGGCCCGAGGCCGCTCAGGCCCGGCGGCGGCAGGAACGCCGAGGTGATCAGCCGGTACCACTGGCCCTGGGCGACCCCCTCGAGCGGGCCGCCCGCTGTGATCCTGGCCTGGCCGAGCATCGCCCAGTCGTTCGCGAGGCCCGGCCGGGCCAGCTCCACGATGTAGAGCACGATGTTGATGCCGACCAGGGTCCAGGTGATCACCGCGCTCGCGGTGGGCCGGCCGCCGAACACGGAGGCAGCGCGCCGGGTGCCACGGTTCCCCTCGCGCACGCAATCCACGCACTGCTGGCCGACGGCCGCGGATCGCAGGCAATCCGGGCATGCGGGGCGGCCGCACCGGACACAGGACACGTATGTCTCACGGCCCGGATGCCGGAAGCACGTCGGGATGCCCGTGCCCTGGCTGGCGCCGGGGCCGGCGTCGGGGCCTGGGGGAACGGCCACAGCGTCCCTAGCCCGCGGATTCCCCGGTGCCGTCCTGGCGCTCGATCTCCACCGACTCGAGGACGACATCCTGTACCGGCCGGTCGTTCCGGCCAGTCTGAACCCGGCTGATCTCCTCGATCACGTCGCTGCCGTCGATGACCTCGCCGAAGATGGTGTGCCTGCCGTTGAGGTGCGGCGTCGGCACCACGGTGATGAAGAACTGCGAGCCGTTGGTGCCGGGGCCCGCGTTGGCCATGGCCAGCAGGTACGGCCGGTCGAACTGCAGATCCGGGTGGAACTCGTCGGCGAACTCATAGCCGGGGCCGCCGGTGCCGGTGCCGAGCGGGTCACCGCCCTGGATCATGAACCTGGGGATCACCCGGTGGAAGATCGTGCCGTCATAGAGCCGGGCGTTCCCGGTCGCCTCTGGTCTTCGGGTCGGTCCACTCGCGGTTCCCCTCCGCCAGATCCACGAAATTCCGCACGGTCTTCGGCGCGTGATCCGGGAAGAGCCGGACGAGAACCGTCCCGCGGTTGGTCCGCAGCGTTGCGGTCAGAGTATTTGCCATGAACAGAATCCTCGCACGGGCTGAGCATTGCTCCGGCCATCATGGCCAGCCGGAACGTAGCCCGGGTGGAGCCGAGACGGAGCCCGCGTGGAGCCGGGCGGAGCCGGTCCCGGGGAGGCGGCGGCGCGGCGGCGCGGACCGCCGGCCCGGTGATGGGGTGTCTGGCGTCCGGTGTCCGCTTCGAACGTAACGGGTTGACACAGCGCGCCAGGGGAAGTGTGGTTGACGAGAGAACTCTCTGGAGGTCGAAGTGTCCCTTATATCCACAAATCGCCCGGTTGGGGCGACCGATTCAGCGAAACAGCGTGCCATCGACGCTGCCGCCCAGGTGGTGCCCAAGGCCAAGATCGCGGGCCTGGCCGCCAAGAGCAGCGCGGGGGACGCCGTCGCCTGGGCCACGCCACGCGTGCAGGTGGCCCGTGACCGGGTCGCCCCGCGCGTGCAGGACGCCCGGGTCTGGGCCGCGCCGCACGTCGAGCAGGCCGGCGTCGCCGTGCGCGACAAGATCGCGCCGGTCGTCTCGGCCGCGCTCGTCGAGGCCGCGCGCCGGATCGACGTCGCACCCAAGCGGCGGCGCTGGCCGCGGGTCCTGGCCGGGGTCGTCCTGGTCGCCGCGGTGGGCACCGCGATCGGCGCGGTCGTGCTCCGGCGCCGGTCCGACGTGATGAACTTCGGTGCCGATGGGTACGCCGCCGAGGACAGCTCGGCGCCGTCCAGCGAGACCAACGGCACCCGGTCCTCGGACCAGGCCCAGGCCAACGGGTCCGGCGACGAGGCCGAGGCCAACGCGCGGGCGCACAAGTCCTGAACCACCACGTCCCCACGGGGACGTGCCCAGCAGGGTGAACGGCACGTAGCTGCGGCTGTATCCGCAGCTACGTGCCGTTCACACTATTTCCGGGCCCTCCATCGGGGACCGGGCCTCAGCAGGCCGGCCGTGACATCCGTGCGGGCCGGACCGTGACATCTGTCATGCCGCGATCATGATCCGCGGCACAGGGCCGCGGCCCGGCGCGCCCCTAGCGTTGCTGTCATGACGACGCAATCCCCCAGCACGAGACCGGCCGTCGTGTTCCGCGACGTGGTGAAGGTGTACAACGGCCGGGTAACCGCGCTCGATCACGCGAGTTTCGCGATCGCCCGCGGCGAGACTGTCGCGCTGCTCGGCCCGAACGGAGCAGGCAAGTCCACCGCGATCGACACCATGCTCGGCCTGCGCACGCCGACCTCGGGCGAGGTCCGGGTGCTCGGCCTGACCCCGGCCCAGGCCGCGTCCGCCGGGAAGATCGGCGGGATGGTGCAGACCGGCGGCCTGCCCGAGGGGGCGAAGGTCTCCGAGCTGATCGGCCTGTTCCGCCGCCTCTACCATGGCCAGCGCAGCCAGGCCGACCTGATCAGGCTGGCCGGGCTGACCGAGATCGCCGACCGGCGGGTGGAGCAGCTCTCCGGCGGCCAGACCCAGCGGGTGCGCTTCGCGCTCGCCCTGGCCGGGCGCCCCGAGCTGCTTTTCCTCGACGAGCCCACCGCGGCCCTGGACGTGGAGGCGCGGCGCGCGTTCTGGCAGTCGGTGCAGATCATCGCCGAGCAGGGCACCACGGTCCTGTTCGCCACGCACTACCTGGAAGAGGCCGACGCCAACGCGACCCGGATCATCGTGGTCAGCCACGGCCGGGTGCTGGCCGACGGCACCCCCGCCGAGATCAAGGGGTACACCTCGATCCGGACCATCAGGTTCACGATGCCGGAACCCGACCCGTCGGTGCTGCTGAAGCTGCCGGGCGTGATGGACGTCTCGGCCAACGGCGACGCGGTGGCCGTCCGGTCCGGCGACGCCGACGCCACCCTGCCCGCCATGTACGCGCTCGGCAGGCCGGTCCGCGGCCTCGAGGTCGGCGGCGGCGGTCTCGATGAAGCCCTGCTGGCCCTCACCAGCGACGACGACAGCAACCACCCCTCCGCGACCGTAAAGGCGGGCTGACCCCATGATTGCTTTTCTGCGGTTCGAGATCGTGCGGACGTTGCGTAATGTCCGGTTTATCGTGATGCTGATCGCGTTTCCCGTGCTGCTCTACCTGATCTACGGCAAGCAGCACGGGACCTCGCAGGGGCTGACGGTCGCGTCGCTGCTGCTGGTCTCGATGGCCGTGTGGTCCGGCATGGGCTCGGCGATGTTCGCCAGCGGCCCGCAGCTGGCCAGGGAGCGGCAGAACGGCTGGATGCGCCAGCTGCGGGTGTCACCCATCAGCACCCGGGGCTGGTTCGCGGCCAAGCTGGTGCAGGCGATCCTGCTGATCATTCCCGGCCTGGTGGTGCTCATGGCCCTGGCCCTCACCTACGGCCACGTGCACATGGCCGCGGGCCGGCTCGGCCTGCTGGCGGGCGTGCTGGTACTCGGCGCGATCCCGTTCTGCGCGGCTGGCCTGGTCATCGGGCTGATGTTCGACGGCCAGACCGCGCAGGTGGCCCAGATGATCACCCTGCTGGTGCTGGCGTTCCTGGGCGGGATCTTCATCCAGTGGAACAGCCTGCCGCACGCCATGCAGCTGATCGGGAAGGCGCTGCCCAGCTACCACCTCGCGCAACTGGGCTGGAACGCCGCGGCCGGGCGCGCTCTCGGCCTCGGGCACGTGGCGGTGCTCGCCGCGTGGACCGTGGGGCTCGGCCTGATCGCGGCCAGACTCTGGCGCAGCGAGAGCTCCGCGGCCTGATCGCGGCGCTCACGGCATGATGGGGCTTATGCGCAGCGCCAGCGGGCTATCCCCGGACGGCACGGCCGACGCCGTGCCGCCGGGGGTGACCGCAGGGGCACAGCAGGCGCCGCTCGCCGACGACGTGGACGCGCAGACCGACGCGTTCACCCGGGGCCGCGGCGTGGTCATGCGGGTCATCATCACGTTCTTCCTGGTGGCCCCCTTCTTCTCCAATCCGCCGCCCAGCCCGGCGCAGATCGCGTTCCTCGCGCCCGCGACGGCCGCCCTCATCCTGCTCGTCTGCATCTTCATCGTGGGCCGAGCGCGGCGGATGCGTGGCTACCGGGCCCTGGTCTTCACGGTCGTCATCGTCGCGCTCGCCATCTCCATCCTGGCCGTGGGCGGGCTGAACTGGATCGGCGCGATCTTCATTGGGGGCGCCGCCGCCGGCCGGCTCTCGGGGTCAGGCCGCTGGGCCGCGGTCGCCGCCATCACCTGTGCCGCGGCCGCCATAGGTGTGGGCCTGGCCAATGGCGTCAACTACGGCAGCGCCCTGGAGCTGACCATCGGACCGGTGCTGGCCGCGTTCTTCGCCTACTCGGCGTGGCGCCGGATCGAGCTGGTCGAGAAGCTCCGCGAGACCCGGGCCGAGCTGGCCCGGATGGCCGTGGCCGACGAACGGCTCCGGATCGCGCGGGACCTGCACGACCTGCTCGGGCACAGCCTGTCGCTGATCACCATCAAGGCCGAGCTGGCCGGGCGCGTGATCGGCACCGACCCGGACCGCGCGGCCGAGGGAGATCGCCGACCTGGAGGCCGTGGCGCGCCGGTCGCTCGGCGAGGTCAGGGCCGCGGTGACCAGCTACCGCCAGCCGAGCCTGGCCGGGGAGCTGGCCGCGGCGCGCCAGATGCTCGCCGCCGCGGGGATGGACTGCCAGGTGCACGCGCCCGCCTCCATCGACCTGGCCCAGGAAGCCGAGGGCCTGCTGGCCTGGACGGTGCGGGAAGGCGTGACGAACGTGGTGCGGCACTCCGGCGCCCGCACCGTGACGATCACGGTCACGGTGGCGGACGGCGCGGTGACGGCCGAGGTGGCCGACGACGGGGTCGGCCCGGGCCTGGAGGCCAGTCCCAGCGACGACCCCGGTCGCAGCGGTTCCGTTACGCCCGGCTCGGGGCTGGCCGGCCTGGCCGAGCGGGCTCGCGCCGCGGGCGCGGAGATCAGCACGGGGGAAGGCCCCGGCGGGCAAGGGATTCCGTCTCCTGGTCCGGGTGCCGGCCGGCCGGGCCAGCGTGGCCTGACTTCGTCATCATGGAGTCATGAGCTTGCGCATCATGATCGCCGAAGACCAGACCATGGTGCGGCAGGCCCTGGTCGCGCTGCTCGAGCTTGAGCCCGACATCGAGGTGGTGGCCCAGGCGGCCGGCGGCGACGAGGCGCTGGCCATGGCGCGCAAGCACCAGCCGGACGTGGCCGTGCTCGACATCGAGATGCCCGGTCCCGGCGGCATCGAGGTGGCCAGGAAGCTCACCGCGTCGGCGTTCCCCGGGAAGATCGTCATCGTGACCACGTTCGGGCGGCCCGGGTACCTGCGGGCCGCGATGGCCGCCGGGGCCACCGGCTTCCTGCTCAAGGACTCCCCGGCGGCCGAGCTGGCCGACGCGATCCGGCGGGTGGCGGCCGGGGAGCGTGTGGTCGACACCGCGCTGGCCGCGGCCGCGCTGGCCGAGGGCGAGAGCCCGCTGAGCCAGCGCGAGACCGACGTGCTGGCCGCCGCGGCCAGCCATGAGAGCATCGCGGATCGTCGCCGGCCGGCTGCATCTGTCCGCCGGGACCGTGCGCAACCACCTGTCGGCCGCGATCCAGAAGCTGGGCGCCCGCAACCGCGCCGACGCGGCGCGGATCGCGCAGGAGAAGGGCTGGCTGTAACCTGCTGGCCTCCGGCCGCGGCCAGCGCTGTCTACCGGTCCGGCCCGTGGCCGATGACCTTCCGGTACTGCCGCATGGTCAGGCCGAACCAGCGCCCGGTCACCCCGTCGTCGTGCATGCCCATGCGCTCCGCGACCGCCTGCGAGGCGACGTTGTCCAGGTCGGTCACGGCCAGCACCTCCCCGATCCCGGCCTGCCCGGCCGCGGCGAGCACGGCCAGGGCCGCCTCGGTGGCCAGCCCCTGGCCCTGGTGGTCCGGGTGCAGGTGCCAGCCGACCTCGACCAGGCCGGTCGGCCCGCCGCCGTCGTCGAGCGGCATCAGCAGCAGCGTTCCCACCGGCGGCTGCGGTGGCGGCCCGCTCAGCGGCACCATGGCCCACAGGCCGAGCGGGGGCTGGAGCTCGTGCTCCAGGGCGCGCCAGCGGCCGAGACGGTCGCGCGCCTCGTCCACGGTGGCCAGCGCGCGGCGGGGATGCGGGCCGAGCCAGCGCGTCACGGCGTCGCGGGAGTAGAGGTCGAAGAACGCCGGGAGGTCCGGCTCGTCCCAGTGCCGCAGCAGCAGCCGCCGGGTGCGCAGCAGTTCCACCCGTGGACGATAACGCGAAACCGGTCATCGCGGCCGGGGCCCTGGTCAGGCACAATTTCCTGTGTGCTGCTGACCGAACTCGCCGAGGCCTCGGCCGCCGTCGCCGGGACATCCGCCCGCAGCGCCAAGATCGAGCGGATCGCGGCGCTGCTCAGCCGGGTGCCGCCGGGCGAGGTGCCGGCCGCGGTGGCGTTCCTGTCCGGCGAGCTGCTGCAGGGCCAGATCGGGGTCGGGTACGCCGCGCTGAGCGAGCTGCTCCGGCGCGACGCCGCGGCCCAGGCCGACCCCGGGCTGCCGGACGCCCCGCCCGCCGGGCCCGGGCTCACCCTGTCCGACACCGACGCGGCGTTCGAGGCGATCGGCCGGGTGACCGGGCCGGGCTCCCAGGCGGAGCGGCGCAGCGCTGCTGGCCGAGTTCTTCGGCCGGGCCACGATGAGCGAACGCGAGTTCCTGGTCCGGCTGCTGGCCGGTGACCTCCGCCAGGGCGCGCTCGAGGGCGTGATGACCGACGCGGTGGCCAAGGCCGCGGCGGTGCCCGCGGAGGAGGTCAGGCGCGCGCACCAGCTGGGCGGGTCGCTGCCCGCGGTGGCGCAGGCGGCGCTGGGCGGCACCGAGCCGCTGACCGCGCTGCGCGGCTTCACGCTGGTCGTGGGCAGGCCGGTCCGGCCCATGCTCGCCGCCTCGGCGCCGGACATCGCCGCCGCCCTGGACCGGATCAGCCCGGCCGCGGCGGAGTGGAAGATCGACGGCATCCGGGTCCAGGTGCACCGGGCCGGCCAGCACGTCGCCGTGTTCACCCGCACGCTGGATGACATCACCGCACGGGTGCCGGAGATCGCCGAGGCCGCCCTGGCCCTGCCGGTCGACTCCGTGGTCCTGGACGGCGAGGCGGTGGCGCTCGCCCCGGACGGGCGGCCGCGGCCGTTCCAGGTCACCGCCGCCCGCACCGCGAGCCAGACCGACGTCGGCCGGCAGCGCGCCGAGACCCCGCTCACGCCGTTCCTGTTCGACCTGCTGCACCTGAACGGCACCGACCTGATCGACGCCCCGGCCAGCGAGCGGCAGCGCCGCCTGTCGGCGATCGTGCCGGCAGACTGGCTCACCCCCCGCATCGTCACCGCCGACCCGGAGGAGGCCGGGACCTTCTTCGCCGACGCGGTCGCCCGCGGGCACGAAGGGGTGGTGCTGAAGTCCCTGGACTCGCCCGTACCGGGCCGGCCGGCGCGGGGCCGAGTGGATCAAGGTCAAGCCCCGGCACACGCTGGACCTGGTGATCCTCGCGGCCGAGTGGGGCCACGGCCGGCGCCGCGGCGTCCTGTCCAACCTGCACCTCGGGGCGCGCGACCCGGACACCGGCGGCCTGGTCATGCTGGGCAAGACGTTCAAGGGCCTGACCGACGAGATGCTGGCCTGGCAGACCACCCGGCTGCTGGAGCTGGCCGAGCCGTCGCTCGCGCTGCCCGCCGAGGCCGACCGGCGCGAGGCGCACGGGACCGTCCGGGTCCGCCCCGATCTGGTTGTGGAGATCGCGTTCGACGGGGTCCAGGCGAGCCGTCGCTACCCGGGCGGCCTGGCCCTGCGGTTCGCCCGGGTGATCCGGTTCCGGCCGGACAAGAAGCCGGACGAGGCCGACACCATCGGCTCGGTCCGCGAGATCTGGGCCCACGGCGGGGAGGACGCGCCCTGACCCTGGGCCTGCCCGCCTGCCCAGCTCAGGCGAGGGTGACCGGCAGCGTCTCGAAGCCCCGCAGCACCAGCCCGGTGCGGCGCGTCGGCTCGCCCGCCGCGGCCAGCCGCGGGAAGCGGCGCAGCAATCGGGGAAAGGCGATCGCGCCCTCCAGCCGGGCCAGGGCCGCGCCCAGGCAGAAGTGCGCGCCCGCGCCGAAGCTGAGCGTCGCGCCGTCCGGCCGCAGCGGGTCGAACGTGTCCGGCCCGGTGAACCGGCGCGGGTCCCGGTTGCCCGCACCCAGCAAGGTGATGACCTCGGTGCCGCCGGGCACGGGCACGCCGCCCACGTCGACGGCGTCGGCGCGCCTGCGGCTGGTGAGCTGCACCGGGGAGTCGTAGCGCAGCACTTCCTCCACGAACGCGGGCACCGGGACCGACCCGTCCCTGACCGCCTCGCCCACGGCCGGCTGCTGCAGGATCACCCGCAGCCCGTTGCCGAGCAGGTTCGTGGTCGTCTCGAAGCCGGCCACCAGCAGCAGGGTCAGGTTGTCGAGCAGTTCGGCCCCGCTGAGCACCCTCGCCGCGCCGTCCCCGGCGCCGTCTGCGGCTTCCGGCCCGGTACCGTCCGGATCGGCGATCGCGACCAGCACGCTGACGAGGTCGTCACGCGGGTCGGCGCGCCGGTCCGCGGCCAGCGCGGTGAGGTACTCGTGCAGCCGGACGGCGGCCTTGTCCGCCGCCTGCAGCACCGGGAGGTCCACGCCGACCTCAACGGTCGCGGCCAGGTCCCGGGCCAGCGGCCGGAACCCGGCCCGGTCCGCCTCGGGGATTCCCAGCAGCTCACAAATTACGGTGACAGGGAGCAGGAACGCGAAATCATGCATGAACTCCACCGGAGAACCGCCCGCTCCCCTTTCGGCCATAAGGTCAAGCAGCTCATCGGTCATTCGCGTGATAGAGGGGCCGAGACCGGACACCCGGCGCTTTGTGAACGCACGCGCCATGGGAGCACGGATTCTGGAATGATCGGGCGGATTGGTGTTCAGGATCGCGTTCATGCCCAGCGCGGGATGGTCCCGCCAGCCCGGGTCCACCTCGTCGAGGCGTGCCGCGTCCGTGACCCGGAACGCGGGATCGCGCAGTACAGCGTCGATGGCGTCGTAGCCGTGCGCGATGACAGCGTCGGCGACAGGCACCGCGGCCTCCCCCAGCCGGTGCAGCGCCGCGTACAGCGGATATGGATCCGATCGTCCGTCTGTTGTTAGTAAAGACTCAAAAATGTCATTGGCATCCATCGCGAAGAATCTTATAGCATTCCTGGTTCTCAAGTAAAGATACGGTCAACACATTGCTCCCCGGGCGGAAGCAATTCAGCGGCCCAGGTAATTTGAACGCGCACGGAATCTCCGAGGACCGCGCCTTATTTTGGCGTGCGTCAATTCCGAATTACCAGACGAGCGCGGGGCAAGGTGGGTTGACCGGCTTGAATGGGCTGACCGCTGGCGCACCGCCCGCGCCGCGTACCGCGCGGCCGGTCTCACCGGCCGCGCTCGAGCGGCGGCTCGGCCGCCGCCTGGGCTGGATCGCGGCCGTGGCGATGGGCGGCTCGGTGCTGCTGATGATCGCGGTGTCGGCCGCGGGCGCGAGCGCGGTGGTGCCCGCGCTGCCGCCGACCGGGCCGGCGCCGCCGCTGTGGTACCCGGCGCACCTCTCCGACGTCTCCGTGACCATGGTGATCTACATCGCCCTGATCCTCGGCGGGGCCGGGGTGGGCTGCGGGCTGTCCGCGGTCCGGCGCGGCGCCCGGCCCAGCCGCCGGCTGCTGCTGGCGGCCGCGGCCGGCGCCGTGGCGGTGCTCACCGTGCTGCCGCCCGCCGGGTCCACGGACAGCCTGACCTATGCGGCCTACGGCCGGATCGCGGCGACCGGTCACAACCCGTACGTGATGACGCCGCTCCAGCTCCGCGCGAGCGGCGATCCGGTCGGCAGGCAGGCGCCGCGCAACTGGGAGAACGATCCGTCGCTGTACGGCCCGGTGGCGACCGCGACGGAGTGGGCCGCCGCCAAGGCGGGCGGCACCTCGATCGCCGCCATCGTGTTCTGGCTCAAGCTGCTGTACGCGCTGGCGTTCGGCGCAATCGCGCTGGCGCTCGACCGCCTGCTGCGCGGTGACCCGGCGGCCCGGGCCCGGGCGCACCTGCTGTGGACCGCGAACCCGCTGATGCTGTGGGCGGTGATGGCCGGCGCTCACGTGGACGGACTCGGCGCTGGCCTTGGGTTTCTCGGGCTGCTGATCGTCCGCCCGGCCGGGCCGCTGGACACCAGGATCGGGCCGGGCCGCGCGCTGGCGGCGGGCCTGGTGGTCGGCGCGGCCGCCGGGGTTAAGGCCCCGCTGGCCGTGCTCGGGATCGCGCTGGCCTGGTCGCTGCGGCGGTCGGCGCGGGAGCTGGCCGCCGCCGCCTGCGGGGCCGCGCTGGTGCTGGTGCCCGGGTACCTGATCGCCGGGCACGTGGCCGTCGCCGACCTGGTGCGGCGCAGCAGCAACCTGGTGACGTTCGACAGCTTCTGGCGGCTGTTCTACCCCCCGTTCGGGTTCGGCTCCATGCCCGCCGGGCTGGAGCTGATCGCGGCGGTGGCGTGCCTGGCGATGGCCGGGCTGCTGGCCTGGCGGCTGCCGCTGGGGCCGGAACGCTTCCCGGCTGTCCGGCCCGCCCTGGCCCTGGCGCTGGCCTGGCTGCTGGTGTGGCCGCTGCAGCGGCCCTGGTACGACGCGATCGCGTTCTGCCTGCTGGCTGTGTTCCCCGCGTCCCGCCTGGACGGGCTGATGCTGATCCGCGCGGTCCCGGCCGCGATGGCGGTGGCGACCGGGATCGTGGTCAGGCCGCCGCCCCAGTGGGTGTCCGATCTGGAGACCTACATCGGGTACTCGCTGTCGCCGTGCATCAGGCTGTGCGCGGTCATCGCGGCGGTCACGCTGTGCGTGACCGCGGGCTGGCCGTGCCAGCCGCGACGGCTGGCCGGAGGTCATGAAGGGGGATGGGGAGGCGGGCGGGGGATGGCATCCGGGGGGTCCGGGGGGTCGTCCCCCCGGTGGGCACTGCATCATGGGACCGCACACCAGGACCCGGAGGGCCTTCATGCGGACGGTCTGGCTGGATGAGGACGGCGCCTGGCGCACCACGCTGCGCGGGCGGCAGGTGCTCGCCGAGCCGAGAATCAACAAGGGGACGGCGTTCAGCGAGACCGAGCGCCGCGAGCTGGGCGTCACCGGGCTGATCCCGTCGGGCCACGTGACCCTGGACGACCAGGTAACGCGGGTGTACGCGCAGTACCTCAGGCAGGCCACCGATCTGGCCAGGAACGTGCTGCTGACCGAGGTGCACGACCGCAACGAGGTGCTGTTCTACCGGCTGCTGAGCCGCCACCTGACCGAGATGCTGCCCATCGTCTACACCCCGACGGTCGGCCAGGCCATCCAGGCCTACAGCCATGAGTACCGCCGCCCGCGCGGCGTGTACCTGTCCGTCGACCAGCCCGAGCTGATCGAGACCTCGCTGTGCGCGTCCGACCTGGGGCCCGGCGACGTGGACCTGGTGGTGGCCACCGACGCCGGGGCGATCCTCGGCATCGGGGACTGGGGCGTGGGCGGGATCTTCATCGCGGCGGGCAAGCTCGCGGTGTACACCGCGGCGGGCGGCATCGACCCGAACCGGGCCCTGCCGGTGATGCTCGACGTCGGCACCGACCGGCAGAGCCTGCTGGACGATCCGCTCTACATCGGCAACCGGCATCCCCGGGTGCCGGCCGCCGACTACGACCGGTTCCTCGACGCGTTCGTCACCGCGGTAGGGCGGCTGTTCCCCGCCGCGCTGCTGCACTGGGAGGACCTCGGGGTCAGCAACGCCGGGCGGGTGCTTGAGCGCTACCGGGACCGCTGCCTGACGTTCAACGACGACATCCAGGGCACCGGGGCGGTCAACCTGGCCGCCGTGCTCGCCGCGGCCAGGGCGGCCGGGACCGGGCTGCCCGAGCACCGGGTGGTGATCTTCGGGGCGGGCACCGCGGGCACCGGCATCGCCGACCAGCTGTCCGCCGCGATGCGGGCCAGCGGGATGTCCCCGGATGCGGCCCTGGCCCGGTTCTGGGCCGTGGACAAGGCCGGCCTGGTGACCACGGCGACCCCGGGCCTGAGCGGCGCGCAGGCCCGGTACGCGCGTCCCGCCGCCGAGGTGGCGGGGTGGCCGCAGGACCCCGCCCTGGGCGGGGTCGGCCTGGCCGAGGCCGTGCACCGGGTGCACCCGACGATCCTGATCGGCACGTCCGGGAGGACGGGCGCGTTCACCGAGCCGATCGTCACGGACATGGCCGCGCACTGCGCCCGCCCGGTGATCCTGCCCATGTCCAACCCGACCTCGCTGTCCGAGGCGGTGCCTGCCGACCTGATCCGGTGGACCGAGGGACGGGCCCTGGTGGCCACCGGCAGCCCGTTCCCGCCCGTGGACTACCGGGGCACCAGGTACGTGATCGGGCAGGCCAACAACGCGCTGATCTTCCCCGGACTCGGGCTCGGCGTGATCGCCGCCCGGGCCACCCGGGTGACCGAGGGCATGCTGGCCGCCGCCGCCCACGCGGTGTCGGAGCTGGTCGACAGCTCGGCGCCGGGGGCCGCGCTGCTGCCCAGGGTGGAGGCGCTGCGGGAGACGTCGGTCGCGGTGGCGGCCGCCGTGGCCGAGGCCGCCGCCGCGGACGGCGTGGCGGGCGCCCGGCTGAGCGGGGACGTACGCGGGCAGGTCCGCGCGCTGATGTGGGAGCCCGAGTACCAGCCGGTCCGGCCCGCCTGAATTGCCCGGGGGGACGACCCCCAGGACCCCCCGCGCGCTATCCCCCGCCCGCCTCCCCATCCCCCTTCATGGCCTCCGGCCGGCCGTCGCGGCTAGCCCGGTCCCAGGAAGCGGATGATCGCCGCGGTGAGCGCGCTGGCCACCAGGCGCTGGAAGCGGGCGGAGGTCAGCTGGCTGGCATCGGTGGCGTTACGCATGTTCCCGCACTCGATCAGCACCTTGGGCACTCGGGTCAGGTTGAGGCCGGCGAGGTCGTCGCGGGGCATGATGCCGTTCACACCCTCGTAGGTGCTCACCGGCATGGTCGTGCCGGCCAGGAACGCCTGGCGCACGTCGCTGCCGAACCGCTGCGACGACGTGATCACGCTGTCGTTCGGCCCGTCGGCGACCGGCTCAAGCACCGTGAACCCGCGGCCGGACGGGGGCCCGCCGTCCGCGTGGATATCGATGGCGACGTTCGCGCCTGCCTGGTTGATGATCTGGGCCCGGCGGTTGACGCACGGCCCCACGCCGTGGTTGGTGGTGCGCGTCATCACCACGCGCGCGCCGTCGCGGCGAAGGTCGGTGCGCAGATAGCGGGCGACGTTGAAGTTGAACTGCGCCTCGGTGTAGCCGCCGTCGGTGTCCGTGCCTGTGGTGTCGCAGGACTCCCATTCCCGGCCGTTCCAGACCTGCATGTTGATCGCGCCCGGGTCGGTGAAGTTCCCGCCGTTGTGACCCGGGTCAATGCCAACGATCTTCCCGGCGAGCGGCTCGGCCCCAGACGATGGGGACGGAGACGAGGCCTGGGTCGCGGGGGCCGGGCTGGCCGACGGCGCCGGCGCGGACGGCTGAGCGGTCAGCGGGGCGGATGACGCGGACGGGGCGGGCAGCCCGCTGCCGCACGCCGACACGCCCAGGCCGACAGCGATCATCGCCACCAGCACGGTCGCGCGGGCCCGCCAGCCCGGGCGCTCGGTCAACGGCCTGGCCTCCTTGCGTCGCGGCTGCCGCAGCCGCCGCGGGCGCGCGGCCGTCGCGGCACCCCACGAGGCTACCGGGCCGCCAGGGCCGGTCAGCCCCGGACGACCGCGCCGACCGCCGCCCGGGCCGCCGCCTCATCCGCGCTGATGCCGGCCGACTCGCTGGGCTGCTGGTCGGCCAGGACCGCGACCAGCACCGTGTGCCCGGTGTAGGTGATCACGCCGATGCTGTTCACCACCCACGAGGCGTCGCCGGAGTCGGCCATCCATCCGTTCTTCACCGCGGGCGAGCTTCCGTGGCTGGCCGCGGCCGTCACCCCCCACGCCTGGCCGGCCGAGACGTGCCGCATCAGCCCGAGCACGTAGGAGCGCGACGCCGGCGACAGCGGGGACCCGCTCGACGTGAGGTCCGTGAGCAGCTCCAGCTGGTCGCCGACCGTGGTGCTGGTGTGCCCCCAGCGCCCGTCGGCGCCGGGCGTGGTGTGGGTCAGGTGCAGCATCCGGTCCGCGTCCCTGAGCCCGAGCTGCCGCGCCGATCGCGGTCCAGAGCGTGTCGGCCGCGGTCACGTCGTTGTCGTCGATCATCTCCGTGGCCTCGGCCCGCTCCTGGTCGCTGAGCTTCGTTCCGGCCTGCTGGTGCTGGAGCAGCAGGGCGGCGAGGATGTCGGCCTTGACGATGCTCGCGGCCTGGAACGTCCGGGTGCCGCCGTAGACGGCCGTGGCCCCGGTCCGGCTGTCGGTGAGCGCGACCGCAAGGTTGCCGCTGCGGTGCCGCAGCACCGGCGCGAGCGCGGCCGCGAGCACCTGGTTCGTCCTGGAGTCGGACGCGGGGTTGATGCGGCCCGCACTGCCGGAGCCGGGCGGCGGCGCACCGCTCCCTGACCGCTGGACCGCGGGCGCGGCATGCCCGGTGCTCCCGGGCCGGCCCGGGCCGTTCGGCTCCGCCGGATGCCGCGTCCGCGAGCCGTACACGCTGACCGCGACGACCGCCGCGGCCACGACCGAGAACACCACCGTGATGGTGAACCGCTCCCATGGCCGCAGCTTGCCCGCGTGCGCGGGAGGCCGCCGCCCCCGGTCTGCCGTGGGCATGAATTCCCCCTGAATGCCCAATTCGCCCGAGCGCGGGTAAAAGCAGCACGCGGGCTTGATGAAATGAAGTAAACGAGCGCAGCGCACCCCCGATCTGCGCGCTACGCCGAGAATTCCCCGTCCCCGTTGATGCGCATGCGAGCCTAGGACCGGCTGCAGGAAGGCGTCTGCAGAAAAGAGTTTTCTGAGAGTTTGGAATGGTGGCCCGTAAAGACCGGACCGCGTGAGATTGGCTCACCGCCAGCGCCGGTCCTTGCTCTATCCGTATATCCGTGTAATCATACGGATGAACGGAGGACATCGATGTCACCTGCGCACCTGCACCCGGTCAACCCCGAGGCCGTCGCGATCGCCCGGGCCGAGGTGCTGTCGGTGGCCGACGCGGGCCGGCTGGGGGGGCTGCTCGGCATGCTGGCCGATCCCGTGCGGTCCCGGATCCTGTTCGCGCTGGTCACGGCCGAGGAGCTGTGCGTCGGTGACCTCGCGCTCGCGCTCGACGTGACCGAGGACCAGGTGTCATACGGGCTGAAGATGCTGCGCCTGGCCGGGCTGGTCAGCTTCCGCCGGGACGGGCGCATGATCTGCTACCGGCTCAGCGACGGCTTCCCGCACCAGCTGCTCGAGCACTGCCTGCGCCAGCTGCTGGCCATCGCGTCCCGGGAGGCCCACGGTGCGCGCCCTTGACGCCATCGGCCATGCCCTGGCCGTGGCCGGATCGATGACCTGGGAGATCACCTGGTCGCTGATCCTCGGGTTCACGCTGTCGGCCATCGTCCAGGCCGTAATCCGCCGCGAGACGATCACCCGGCGGCTGGGCGGCGACTCGCCGGCCACGCTGGCGGTGGCCACCGGGCTCGGCGCGGCCTCGTCCTCGTGCTCCTACGCTGCGGTGGCCCTGGCCCGGTCGCTGTTCCGCAAGGGCGCCAGCTTCATCGCGGCCATGGTCTTCGAGATCGCCAGCACCAACCTGGTGATCGAGCTCGGCATCATCCTGGCCCTGCTGATCTCGTGGCAGTTCACCCTGGCCGAGTTCATCGGCGGGCCGATCATGATTGTCCTGCTGGCCGTGGCGTTCCGGCTGTTTGTCCGGGCCCGCCTGATCGAGGCCGCCCGGCGGCAGGCCGAGCTCGGGGTGGCCGGCGCCATGGAGGGCCACGCCGCCATGGACATGAGCATCCGCTCCGGCGGGACGCTTCCGGCAGCGGCTGTTCAGCCGGGACGGGTACACGGCGGTCAGCCACATCTTCGTGATGGAGTGGGCCGCGGTCATCCGCGACATCGTGGCCGGCCTGCTGATCGCCGGCGCGATCGGCGCCTGGGTGCCCGACACCTTCTGGCAGCACCTGTTCCTGACCAGCCACCCGCTGGGCGCGAAGCTGTGGGGCCCCATCATCGGCCCGGTCATCTCGATGCTCAGCTTCGTCTGCTCGATCGGCAACGTGCCGCTGGCCGCGGTGCTGTGGAACGGCGGGATCAGCTTCGGCGGCGTGGTGGCGTTCATCTTCGCCGACCTGATCATCATCCCGATCCTGATCATCTACCGGAAGTACTACGGCACCCGGATGATGCTGGTGCTGCTCGGGACCTTCTACGCGACCATGGTCATCGCCGCGTACATCGTGGAGTTCCTGTTCGGCGGCCTCGGGCTGATCCCCGCCGAGCGGGACGGCCCAGGTGGGCGAGCGCGGCATCGAGTGGAACTACACGACGATCCTCAACATCATCTTCCTGCTGCTGGCCGCCGCGCTGCTGGTGCGGTTCTTCCGGTCGGGCGGCGGGCCGATGCTCCGGATGATGGGCGGCCGCCCGGAGGAGCGTTCCCGGCACGCCGCGCACGGGCCTGCGCCCGGCCCGGCCGGCCACATGACGCACTAGCCCGCCGGGAGGCCTACGGCACGACCGTCACCGGCCACTTCCCGGCCCGGACCAGCCGGGTCGCCAGCGACCCCACGATCCGGTGTCCGGCGTGCTCGGACGCGCCGACCACCACCGCGTCCGCCTTCGTCTCGGCGGCCACCCGGGTCAGCTCGGTCAGCGGGTCCCCGACCACGGACCGGAACTCGAGGTCCACCCCGATCTCGGCGGCCCGGTCGCGTGCCTGCCGCCCCAGGTCGTCCGCGATCTCCAGCGAGGTCTCGTTCAGCGCGGCCGACACACCGGGCGCGAGGCCGATGTTCGCGGACAGCCGCGCCACGTACACGGCGAGCAGCTTGCACCGCTGCCGGGCGAGACCGGCGGCGTAGGCGGCCGCCCGCAGCGACGTCCGCGAGCCGTCCACGCCCACGAGGATGAGCGACGGGCCGTCAGAGCCCAGCTCGAAATCAGGCTCGGTGCACTCACCAGCTCAGTCTGCCAGGCGCAGGGCGGCGGCGAGCTCGGCGTTGCGCCGGGCGAAGTCGGCCCAGGCCGCGGGGGTGGCGGCCAGCCGCGGCGTGGCCCGCGAGCGCGAGCACCGGCGCGCCGACCACTGGCAGAGCCGCCCGCCGCGGACCCCGAACCTGACCAGCACGTCACCGGACCACCCGTACACGTCGGCGTCCCCGGCCTCAGGGGCGGTGACCCGCTGCGGGCTGGTCACCCAGTCCAGCGCCTGGATCTCGCTCTGCACCTGGGCCGCGAACTCGAAGGCGAGGGAGCCGGCGGCGCGGTCGCGTACCAGCCCAAGGTCGGCACGAGCCCCGGCCACCGCGTCCGGCTGGCACTCCAGGACCGCGGCCAGGGCCCGGATGAGCTCGCCGCGGTCGGCGCCCGTGACGCCGCGGGCCCGGGCCATGTCGCGCTGCGCGCCGCGCAGCCCGGTGCCCGCGTAGGCCAGAGGCAGGATCCGGTGCAGCCCGGTCACCGCCTGGCGGACCCGCAGGCCGCCGAGGTACGGGCCGAAGTAGCGCACCTGGGCGGCCGGGGGCGTGCGGTACACCACGCTCAGCCCGGATGCGGACGGCCGCTGATCCATCCGGATGTGGACGACGCTCTCCTGCCCGCCCGCCGTCCGGTTCCACGGCGGCATGGAGTGCTCGAGCAGATTGCGTTCCAGCCACGCGGCTTCGTGCGCCGACGCGCAGCTGACCGCCTCGACCCGGGCGACCCGGGTCACCATGGGGGCCAGATGAGCGCGGTCGCCCAGGTCCGACCAGTACGAGGCCACCCGGCTGCGCAGCGCGCTGGCCCGGCCGATGTACAGCACCCGGCCCCGGGCGTCGCGGAACCTGTAGACCCCGGGCGTGCCCGGCAGCCGCGCGATCGCCGGGGGCGCACCCCGGCCCACGAGATCCATCAGGTTCATACTTAGCCCATGCCAGGCCGACCCGCATACGACGCCGCGACCAGCTACCGCCAGGCCACCGACATCCTGGCCGAACGCGACCCGGTGCTGCGCCGCCTGATCAGCGAGGCGGGCCCGCCCGACGTCAGCCCGCCGACCGAGTCCCATCTCGCGGCCCTGATCCGCGCGATCGTCTACCAGCAGCTGGCCGGCGCCGCGGCCTCGGCCATCCACGGGCGCCTGATCGCCGCGCTGGATGGTGAGATCACCCCCGAGCGGCTGCTGGCGCTGTCCGACGAGACGCTCCGGTCGGTCGGCCTGTCCCGGGCCAAGGTCGCGTCCCTGCGGGACCTGGCGGCCAAGGTGGCGGACGGGACGGTCGTGCTCGACCCGGGCCGGCTGTGGGATGAGAGCGACGCCGACGTGGTGACGCGGCTCTCGACGGTGCGGGGTATCGGGCGGTGGACGTCGGAGATGTTCCTCATCTTCCAGCTGCAGCGCCTGGACGTGTGGCCGACCGGTGACCTCGGGGTCCGCAAGGGGTACGGGCTGGCCTGGGGGATCCCCACGCCGACCGCGAAGGAGCTCGAGCCGCTGGGCGAGCCGTACCGGCCGTACCGGTCCGTGGTGGCCTGGTACTGCTGGCGCGCGGCCGAGCTGTACGGGGGCACCGCGGACAGCGCCCTGACCCGCTGACCGCCAGGCCGGCTACGCCGCGCCGCCGTGCGGCTCGATGCCGTGCTGGTGCAGCAGATCGCGCAGGTGCTCGACCTCGTCGCTCAGCGACGGCAGGTCCTGGTGCGTGCTGGCCCACTCCTCCTGGCGGGCGTCCATCCCGGCGAGCAGCTCCCTTTCCCGGTCCCGCAGGGTCGCGGCGCTCTCGAACTCCTGGGCGTTGATGGCCTGCTCCTTGTCCCGGCGGACCTGCCTGATCTGCCGGTCCAGGTCGCGCACGTCCGGCCCGGTGCCCACGCGCCGCTCCAGGACGGACAGGCGCGACTCCATCGCGTCGAGACGCTCGAGGATCTGGGCCAGCTGCTTGCGCTTTGCCCCGCCGGCCGGGCCGGGGCGCTTCGCGGGCTGCTCCGTCTCGTGCGGCCCGATCAGCTGCTGGCGGACCGCGTCCAGGGTGGCCCCCAGGCCGATGAGCACCTCGGCGGCGGGCCCCTCACCGGTGCGGATCAGGCCCAGCAGGATGTGCTCGGGCGCGATGTTGTTGCTGCCGAGCTGCATGGCCTCGCGCATGGTCAGCTCCAGCGTCCTCTTGGCCCGCGGCGTGAACGGGATGTGCCCGGACCGCGGCGGCTGCTGGCCCCGGCCGATGATCTCCTTGACCTGCTTGCGCACCGCGTCCAGGCCGATCCCCAGCGACTGCAGCGCCTGCGCCGTCGGCCCGGTGTCCTCCAGGGTCAGGCCGAGCAGGATGTGCTCGGGACCGATGTAGTTGTGGTCGAGCATCCTGGCCTCCTCCTGGGCCAGGATCAGGACCCGCCGCGCCTGGTCGGTGAACCTCTCGAACATGTCCCCGTCGCCTTTCTCGCCCCCGGTCCGGCTGCCAGCCGGTCGTGACAACACGATACATCGCGTTTGCAGGAGCTAGCACCCCCTGGCCAGGACGAGAATCGTGCTGGGGGGCGGTCAGGACGGGGGCGTGGTCTGGAACACCGGCCAGCAGACCTCGGTGCGGTGCGCCTCGACTCTCCGGCTACAGGAGGGTCAAGATCGTCCGGCAGCCTCGTCGTGCGGCTACTCGGCCCGGAGCAGCTGGCCGGGGTTGGACCGGGCCGCCAGCAGGGCGGGCCCGGCGGCGAGCACGTTGGCCGCGGCGAGCACGCCGCGGCGAGCACGGTCAGCAGCAGCAGCGGCACCACCGGCACCGGGACCACGCCGAAGTTCGTGGCGAACACCCGCCAGAGCACCCGGCCCACCGCGATGCCGATCGGCGCCCCGACCACGATCCCGACCAGCGCAACCGTCGTGGCCTGCCAGCAGACCGCCGCGGCGACCTGGCGGCGGACGAACCCGAGCGACTTCAGCAGCCCGGTCTCCCGGCGCCGCCGGGCCACGCTGACCAGCAGCAGGTGCACCATGGTCGCGGCGCCGAACAGCGACAGCGCCACCCCGAACAGCAGCGGGAAGTTGACCGACTCACCGAAGTTGACCAGCACGGTCGGCTTGGCCGGCAGGGAGGTGAAGTCGCGGTACTGGCGGATGTGCCGGGCCAGCGCCGCCTGCCCGGCCGCCCCCGGGGCGGCGCGGACCAGCACGACGGTCGCCATGCCGTGCCTGACCGCGCGCTGGCACGCGGGCTGGCCGGGCCCGGGCGGGCACTGGGCGTCGACGAAGGCGCTGGTGGTCATCACCGCCCCGTTGCCCAGCCCGCCGGTGCCGGCGTTCAGGGACGCCCGGCCGATCACGTGGAAGCTGGCCACGTGCGGCGCCCCGGCGGGGTCGGAGACCGTCACCCGGACCGTTCCGCCCAGCCGGGCGCCTGTGGCGCGCATCGTGGCCACGCCGAGCATGATGTCCCGGTCACCGCGGGGCAGGCGGCCGTCCACGGCCGACAGCAGGGCGGGGCCGCGGACCGGGGTCATCACGACCGTGCGGACGTGCCTGCCGTTGACGTTGACCTCGACGAACGCGCCCAGCGTGATCTGCCTGATCGCACGGTCCCGGCGCAGGCTGTCCAGCACCGGCCCGGTGACCTTCGCCTGCGATCCGGGCAGCCCGTCGCTGCTGAAGTAGGCCTGGAACGGCGCGCCGTACAGCGCGGGCGAGGACACCAGGTGGGTCAGGCTGGCGCCGAACACGGCGGTCGCGCACAGCGCCGCCACCGCCAGCACCAGTGCCGAGCAGCGCCGTGCCCACCGGCTGCCCGTCCCGGCCCCGTTCGAGCGCGTGCCGGATCCCGACCAGCGCGGTGGCCGGCAGGCCGGCCAGGGCCGCGGCCCGGCCCACCGCCACCACCACCGGCGCCGCCGACGGCGGTGGGTGACTGCGCAGCAGCCGGGCCTGGCGCACCGCGGGCCAGGCCGACACCGCGATCACGGCGGCCAGCACCACCAGCGCGCCGAGCGGGAGGGCGACCGGGTCGAAGGACATGGTGCCCGGCGAGGGAACGGCGATCCGGGCCTCGCCCACCGGTGTCAGCGGGGACACCAGCACCGCCAGCAGCACCGCCCCGGCGGCACCCGCCACGCCGATCAGCAGCGCGCGGGCCAGGGCGGCCGCCGTGAGCTCGCGGGGCCGCACGCCCAGCGCCGACAGGGCCGGGTGATCGGCCCGCTCGGTAGCCGCCTGCCGGGCCATCGCCTGCGCGATGACCGTCAGGGCGGCCAGCGCGGCCAGGCCGGCCAGCACGTACCAGCCGATGACCTGCGGCCGGATCGAGCCCTCCACCGCGCCGGCCGCGGCATCCAGGTCGTAGGTCCCGTACACGTTCAGGGACCGGGACCGGCTGTCCAAGTCGGCCATGTCGGCGGCCCCGCGGGTGAGCCGCACGTAGTAGGTGGACTGCAGCGCCGCGCGGTGACTGACCGCCGCGGCGAATGCCGTCGTGGCGTAGAGGTCGTAGTGCGCGCATGGCCCCAGAGGGAAACTCGCTCTCGGCGGCCACGATCCCCACCACCCGCAGCGCGGGGTTCATGGCCGGCGACAGGTCCGCGGGCCCCCCGCTCAGCTGCGCCAGGCTGGCCACCTGGGCCTGGATCACCGAGCCGACGCGCACGCCGTTGTCCTTGGCGAGGGTGAACGACGCCAGGACCTCGTCGGGGTCCGACTGGTCGGGCATCCGCCCGGACGAGGAGTGTCACCATCCGCGGCAGCTCCCGCGGCGGCACCTCGTTGATCAGCATCTTCTCGGCATCGATCGGCTTGCGGCAGGACGCGCAGCCGAGCCTGGCCGCTGAACGCCGCGGGCACCGGCACCGCCGACGCGACATGGGGCAGCCGGGCCAGCTGCGGGAGCGGCTGGCCGCTGTACACGATGACGTCGTACCCATGCCGGGCCGCAAACTGGGGGAAGGCGGCCGCCGTCCGGCGCGCGGCCACGGCCGTGGCCAGAACGAACCCGCCAGCCACGGCCACGAGCACGCTGAGGGCCAGCCACGACTTCCAGTACTGCCGGAACCGGCCCCGGAGCACCATCGCGACAGCGCGCACAGCAGTCTCCCCTCTGCCGCCCCAGCAGCATCCCCCATGCCGCGGCACCGACCAAGGTGGCCAGCCACCATGCCAGATCGTCGTGTTAGCACCATCGCGGCCCACCCGGGCGCTGAGGTGCGCTTGAACCTGCGTACGAGCTGAATCCGAACGCTCCAGGGGGCTGCGATGAGCGAGCTGGACCATTTCCGCAACACGACCCTGCGCCGCCAGATCGAGGCCGAGAAGGCCCTGCACAGCGGCGACGCTGGCCCGCGGATCCAGATGTGGTCAGCCCAGGACCCGGTGACCCTGTTCGGGGCCGACACGCCGTGCCGGAGCGGCTGGAACGAGGTCGGCCCGGTCTTCCCCTGGCTCGCGTCGCGGTTCTCGCACATGAGCGACTATGAATTCGAGTTCGTGGCCGGGGGCATCAGCGGGGACCTGGCCTACACGGTCGGATTCGAGCACATTTCGATGTCCCTGGACGGCGCCCCAGTTGCGCCAATTGTGATCCGCGTCACACACATATACCGCCGCGAGAACGGCGAATGGAAAATAGTTCACCGCCACGGCGACTATCCCCCGACGGACAAGGCCCCGCCCACAGAAGCGGCCGCGGCCCAGTAGAGATTCATGACGCTAGGACCAGATAGACCCGGATTGTTCGAATTTCTATTCGATACACTATCCCGATCGTGGGGACGGTGGTTGCGGCTGTTGCGTAATGGATCATTAAGGCCGCCAGGACCGCACAGATCAGGAATTCGCCGGACAGATAGGGCCACCGGCAGCTAGCGTCCCGTAGGTCAGGCGCTCTGCGGTCTCGTTTCCGCCCCTGCCCCCGGCTGACACTTTGCTCCGTATCTGCGAGCGCGTCCTATGGTCCGGGGAAAGTGCCCTTGTCTGGGATCCGTCGCAAACTGCTGTCCCTGCCCGCTGTGGTGGCCATCGTGGCCGCCCTGAGTTTCACCGCCGCCGGCCCGGCCCTCGCCGCGCCGGCTCATTCCGTTCAGAAGGCCGCGGCATCGAAAGTGGTGCTGCCGACCCGGATTCGCGCCCTCAACTGGGCCAAGACCCAGTACGGCAAGCCCTACCGCTACGGCGGCACCGGCCCGGGCAGCTATGACTGCTCCGGCCTGGTCATGATGGCCTACCGGCACGCCGGGATCTCCCTGCCGCGCACCACCACGCAGATGCTGGCCAGCAGGCACCTGGTGCGGGTCGCCCACCCGCTCAAGGGCGACCTGGCGTTCTACGGCAGCGGGCACGTGGAGATGTACGCGCACGGCCGCTACACCTATGGCGCGCACTCGTCCGGGACGAGGATCGGCTGGGTCCAGTTCGGCCCGTGGTGGCATCCGACCGCCTACTACCGGGTGCGCTGATGCCGTAGAGACGGCCGCCAGCTCCTGCCCCTTTCCCTGGTCTACGTCACGCGGGTCGTCGGGCTGCGGCTGGCCGGCCCGCGAGACCGGCCGCGCGCTCCGCCCGGCGGCGTGACGTCCGCGCAAGCGGGCCGCCCGGCGGACGTGCGGGCGGTTTGCGCCAGGATGGGTTCGGGTCCAGGATCGGACCGGGCCCAGGTCCCACCGGTGGCCTGCACCCTCGCGCTTGACTGGAGGACGTCATGTCTGACGCGATCACGTTCGGTTCGGTCGCGCTCGACTGCCCGGACGCCGGGAAGCTGGCCGACTTCTACGCGGAGATCACCGGCGGGAAGGTGACGTTCCGCCATGAGTCCTGGGCCACGGTGCGCTGCCCGGGCGGCCGGATCGACTTCCAGACCAATCCGGGCTACACGCCGCCGACCTGGCCGGATACGGCCTCGTCGATGCAGATGCACCTGGACTTCGACGTCGACGATTTCGACGCGACCGAGGCGCGGGTCCTGGCCGCGGGCGCCACGAAGTACGAGTTCCAGCCCGGCGACCACTGGCGCGTCTACGCCGACCCGGCCGGTCACCCGTTCTGCCTGACCACCGAGGACGTCCCCGAGGACGACTACTGATAGGCGGCGGCCATGGGTGAGAACCCCTGGTGGCACCCGGGCCAGGATGACCTGGGCTGGGACGAGCCGATGCCTCGGGTCATCCGGTTCGCCCCTGACTACATGGCCGAGCTTCCGCTGTGGGGCGACGGCTTCGGGAACATCGCCTGGCAGTTCACCAAGTTCCCGCCCGGCCTGCTGGACCGGCTCGCCGCCTGGCAGCGCGAATTCGACGACAACTACCACTACGAGACCGGCTGGCGGTCACCGGCGGTACGCGACCGCTGGGCCCGCGAGGCTCAGGACCTGGCCGCAGCGGTACAAGCCGAACTGGGCACGCGGGCTGACCTCGACGTGGACCTCTGGCCGCTGGAAGACAGCGGCCAGGCCGGGTAGCCGATCAGCCGCAGCCAGCTGGCACCGCCACGTGGCCGACGCCGGTCGTCCATGGCTCCGGTAAATCACGACGCCAGCTCTGGCACGCTTTGTGGTGTGGCACGCAGCGGTGTTACGCACCCAAGCGGGCGAGAGCGAGGCGAACGTGATCGAGCTGCAGACCGTCCACACCGCCGACCTCGACAGCGGAGGGAAGTCAGCCATTCGCGCGCTGATGGACGCCGCCTTCGGGGGTGTGTCCAATGACACCTTCGAGAACGTGCTCGGTGGCATGCACACACTGGTCGTTGAGGATGAGGAACTCGTCGGTCATGCCAGCGTCGTTCAGCGGCGTATGCTGCACGGCAGCCAGGCGCTGCGCACCGGATACATCGAGGGTGTCGCGGTGCGCGAAGACCGGCGCCGCCGGGGCTACGGCGCCACGATGATGGCCGAGCTCGAGCGATTCGTGCGGGGCGGCTACCAGCTCGGCGCCCTCGGCGCCAGCGAAGACGGCAGCCACCTGTACACCTCACGCGGATGGCAGCGGTGGCAGGGCCCGACGTCAGCGCTGACCCCGGCCGGGATCCGCCGTACCGCGGGCGAGGATGGCTGGATCTACGTTCTGCCGGTATCGGCACCAATTGACCTGTCAGGCGAACTCGTCTGTGACTGGCGACCCGGCTCCGTGTGGTAACGCCGGGCACGGCACTCGACCGCGGCGGCCACTTCGCCGCTTGGGAGCAGTCGCAACATCGCCGCGTCGCACCCCGATCTCACACGTCATCCGGCCCGGAGGGTGTGGTGGTGGCCGTGGCCAGCAGGGCCAGGAACGGGCCGATCCGGTGTCCTTCCTGGGCCGGATGCCGGAACAGGCTGTCGCGGTTCACGGTGTACCGGGTGCGCCGCCCGATCCGGGTGCGGATGATGTAACCAGCGGCCTCCAGGTCGGCCACGATGACCTGGGCAGTGCGCTCGGTGATGCCGGCGGCGGCGGCGATATCCCGCATCCGGGCCTCGGGGTCGCGGGCGATCTCCACGAGCACGTGCCCGTGCCCAGTCAGGAGCGTCCAGCTGCCGCCGCGCTCGTCGGAAAGACTCATACCCTCTGATCATATCCTCGCGAGAGAAAACACGCGAGAAATTTCTCATGATTCTGTTGACAGGCCACGGCATGCTCCCTGATCCTGGCAGTGCCCCGATCGGGTCACGGCTTCTGACAGTGGCACCGATGACAAGCATTGCTAGCAGGGACTTCTTCTCAGGCTCCGGAAAAGCGGGCCGCCTCCTCCAGCTATGTCACCCGAGGCAGCGGGGCTTCAGCAGCAGCCGTGTCTCAGCGCGGCAGCCGCCGCGCTGACGGCCACAGGAGGTGACGCAGATGCCTGGGGACAGGTCCGCGGTTGAGGTGGTCTGCGGGGTGCCCGTGGTGGCCACGCCCGACGAGATCGATATCACGAACGCCACCGGGCTGCGGACAGCGTTGCTCGAAGCATCCGCGCAAGGGCATGGCACGTTTGTGGTGGACATGTCCGGGGCCCAGTTTTGTGATTCGGCCGGGCTTCACGTCCTGGTACGTGCGCACAAGCAGTCCCAGGCCGAGGGCGGTGAGATGCTGCTAGTCGTTCCCGCCCCTAGGGTCCTCCGCGTATTCGCGATCACTGGCGTGGACCGCCTCATCCCCAATTTCTCGAGCCTGGGAGAGGCACTCGCGCAAGCGTCCGCCGCACGATCTGCCCGCAGCAGCCCCGCGCTGACTGGCTCCGAGTCGAGTTCGCCCCCGTCCTCCTGAAAGGTGCCGGATGCCGCCCGTGCAGCTGCGGGTGTCAGTGGCCATCCGCCGGTGCTCACGAGCGTCGCAGGGCTCACGTACCTTCGGCGGTTTGCACCAGGCGGAATCGCTGGACCAGCACCAGAGTGTCATCGTTCACGGTGAAATCGGGGTCGCCGAGTTCCGCCCGTACCTCTGCGCTGTGCCAGAATCTTTCGTGTCCAGCCCGCCACTGCGCCACTGACTCATCACCCTCACCTTCATCGAGGGCATGCTGCAGGTCCACATCCGCGAGCCGGACCACCCGCACTTCGGTCATCTCGATCGCCGCGACTCGCCGGTCTTCGGAGTCGACTACCGCCGACAGCTGGCCGGCTATCGGCAGCGGCTCGTTCTCACGTTCGTAGCCGAGCACCAGGGCAGAGGTTGATGTCTTCGTGCCAGACAGGATCGCGGCCACGAGCTGGTCCCGTAGTGGCCCGGGGAACGCGAACTCCGCCCGGGGAAGATCATCGAGATTCATGGAGCCCAGAGTACGGGCTGGGTGCCAGAGCCACCCATGCACACAGTGCCCATCGGCGCAGCGATTGTTACTCCCTTGGTTACTCGGTCGCTCGCGGGCACTCGGGGACGGTGGCGGGCCAACTACGCTGCCTGGTGTGATTCGCTGGTTGCCGTGTCTGACGACGACCCTGTGACCGGACGGCGGATGCTGACCGGTTCCGCGTACGCCGACGACCGGCACATCCGTTCCCGCATGGCCATCTATGCGTATGCCGAGACAGCGTCCGACCCGCGGTGGCGCACCTCGCTGATCCCGTGGGACGGGACGCAGATCGTGGCTGATGTGGGCTGCGGCAACGGGTTTGATCTCCGCCAGATCGTGCCGCAAGGCCGGTGCCGTCACGCCATCGGCCTTGACCTGTCCGCCGGGATGCTGCGCTCACTGGAGGACCTGCGCCAGTCCGGCCGCCTGTCGCTGGTCCAGGCCGACGCGCAACGTCTCCCGCTGCCCGACGAGAGCGTCGATGTGGCCATGGCCATGCACATGCTCTACCACGTGCCCGATACCCCGGCCGCGATCCGGGAACTGCGCCGGATCACCAAACGGGACGGAACCGTGCTGGCGTCCACGAACAGCTCCGTCCACCTGGCTGAGATCCATGAGCTGCTCGACGCGGCGATCTCCAGCCAGCTTGACCGCCCAGTCCGGGCGATGCCTGCCGACAGCTTCACCACGCAGACCGGTACGGCCATACTGAGCCGGGAATTCTCCAGCGTTACCCTGCGCACCTTTGACGTGTCGCTCTCGATCCCCGCCGCGCAGCCGGTCATCGCCTACGTCGCCAGCATCCGCGAACCCACCCTCGCCTGGATCGGCGGGCCGCTCGACTTCGACGCGGTACTCGACGACATCGCCGTGAACGTCGAACAGGTCATCCAGGCCCAGGGCAGTTTCCGAGCCACCACCCACATGGGCGTATTCATCTGCCGCTAAACCGCTGCGTCAGGCTGGTCCAAGCTCGACGCCCGGTTCTGGTGGTGGCTCTCCATCAGCGGCCTGGCCGCCATGACCCCGATGCCGCTGCGCCGCCGCTTCGGCCGGTGGCTGGACAGCCCGGCCATGCTGCAGCCGGAGCTCATGACGCTCATGTGGGCAGCCATCCGCGGCTACCATGCCGAGCCCAAGTTCCCCGGCGTCCTCACCGACGACGAACTCCGCGCCATCGACGTGCCGGTCCTGCTGATCACCGGGACGCGCAGCGCCCTGCTCACCCCGGCAGAGGCCCGCGCCCGCGGAATCCTCATGCCGCACGCGGAAGTCGCTATCGTCCCCGGCAGCCACGGCGGCTTCAACCGCATCGACGAGCTGAACGACCGGATCGCCGCCTTCATCAAAGCCCAGGCCAACGACCTGACGCCCCGGCCATCGGCCGTAACCACGGCAGTTCAACCTGCGCACTCAAAATGAGCCAGCCAGGACACCCGGCCCACGAGTCATCGACCAGCACGGCGGGTTCATCGCGACCGTGTCCCGCGGGTTCAAGCGATAAGCAGGCGAAGGCCAAGCTCTGCCGCCTCGAGAGCGACGAGGTCGCGGTTGCGTTCGGCCCACCGACCAGATGCCAGGTCATCGCGAAGGCTGCGCACTGCCCTCTGCTCGGCGTCCGGCCCGACTCTGGCCCACACCGATATTCCGCGACGGACACGATCGTCCAGGTACGCCTCGGGCCGGCGCCAGTAGGCCTCGAAGAAGCCGTCCGCGCAGTCCCACGGAATGAGCACCGACTCCATCCGGGCTCCGATCGCGCGGGCCAGCTCGGTCAGCGACGGCCGCCCTACGAGGAGGTCAGCGACCTCAGGCAGGTAGTCGCGAGTAAGCCAGAACCGGCGACGCCATCCGGTGTCACTGGTGTCGTGCGTGAACACCACCACGCGCCGAGCCACGCGCCGCATCTCGCGCAGGCCCGCGATCGGGTCCTGCCAGTGATGGACGGTGGCAAAAGCCATCGCGGCGTCGAAGGACTGGTCCTCGAACGGAAGGCTCTCCGCGGTGGCAGCCAGGCACGGCGCTGCGTCTGCGGGGCGCTGCGCGCGCATGACCGCCGACGGTTCCACCGCGGTGACGTCGCGGTCGGAGGGCTCGTAGGAGCCGGTGCCCGCCCCGACATTCAGCACGGTCCGTGCATCGCCGAGCGCAGCCCAGACCTGCGCGGCGATCCGTGGCTCGGTGCGCCGCGTCGCGGTGTAGGTGGCTCCGATGGTGTCATAAAACTGCGCGCTGGACATGACACTGCCTTCCTGGCTATCACCGCCGCCGTCCCCGCACCGCGCATGTGGCCGGGTAACGTGTCGCGGCGCGGGGTGCTTGTCGCTTGCGCACGATTTCATCACCTTGGGCCGATCTGACGTTCCGCAGAGGCACCGGCCAGAGCGTAGCTAGCACCCCAGCGTCCCGTGCAGGATCTCGACCTGGCCGAGAGCTACGACGGCGGGCGCTACCGTTTCGACGGGCCCATCGTCCTCGACCGCGGCGGCGCCTTCGGCTTCACACCGTGCGGGTGATCCCGCGCAACGACCTGCTCACCTCGGTGGCCGAGCTGGGGGTCGTGGCCGTCGCCTGATGCGCCCGCTCAGTCGTCGACGGCCGATACCGCGGCGGCGATCGGCTCGAGCCCCGCGACCAACTCGTCAAGCTCGTCCGCGCTGAGCACGTCGTACGCCGGCGCTGCCAGCTCGTCGGTGAGGGCCTCGATCCGCTCCTTGGTCTCCCGGCCGGCATCGGTGAACCCGCCGGCGGCGTCCACGAGGCCGCGGCCTCGCAGCCCGTCGACGACAGCGGCCAGCTGTGCCCTGGGCAGGTGGTGGATCCGGCCGAACTCCTCCGCCCTCATTCCGAGGGAGAGAGCGAGGAGGACGTGGGCCTCGGTGCCGCCGATGCCGTGGGCGACGAGGGCGGCGTTGTGGCCGTCCCCGCGGTGCTCCCGCAGCAGCGTCGCCGCGTGCCAGAGCCTGGCCACCGGCTCCTCGGGCACGTCGAGCGCCTGGAGCCCGGCGTACAGCGCTCGGCCCTCGGTCGGCGCGCTGACCGCTGCTCGGGTGGCGAGGTCGGCGACCCGCATCAGACCGGGGGAGTCGGCGAGCTCCCCGATCATCTGCCGCAGCGCGGCAGCGCTGCCCCGCTCGCGCACGGCGATCGCCTCCTCCGGGGTGGTCTTCCCCCAGACCCACGGGATGTGGCGCGCCACCTCACCGTCGGCGAAGTTGTAGAAGACCGCGTGCACCACCTCGGCCGGTGCCAGCCCCAACGGCGCGGCCCGGCCCGCGAAGTATCCGTCCCAGTAGTTGCGCATGCCGAGGGCCAGGAACGCCTCGTTCGGCACCTCGGAGAAGGTGACAGTGGCGATCGGCTCGGCGAGCTCGAACATGCGGTGGACCTTGGCCTGTGGGTGCGGCATCGGTCGGCATCTCCTGTGGTCGTGACAGCGCCCTCATGCGCGGCCTCTCACCATTGCTACGAACAACGCGGCTCGGATACGACAACTCCGGTCGATTCTCTGCCGGGCAGCGTCGGGGTGTCTACGGACTCGGTCGCCGCTCGGTTGCCGTGGTCTGGTTGCTGGCTGGGCCAGACTCGGTCCGTGCCCACCACGCGGATCCCGGCTTCGTCCTGACCGACCACGTGGTGGAGCTGCCACTCGACCACGCGGCGCCCGACGACGGGCGCACGATCGAGGTGGTCGCGCGCGAGGTGGTCGCTCCGGGCTCGACCATCCACACCGACGGCGCCCGCATGGGCTAAACCCACCACCGACTACGCATGCTCCTCATCGGCGGAGGACTCGACCAGCCGATGGCCCACCTACGTGGACCGGGGATTGAAGTCTGGCTCGAGCCGCAATTACCCAGAGACCGTTCCCTTTGGATCGAGCAGTGACCTCAAGAGATCTTCCATTTTGTCGAAGCTGTCTTCGGTGCCATCGGACTTGGTCATGTGGTCACGGCCAGCCTTGTCGCGGAACGCCAGTTTGTTCGTCAGCTTCGTCACTCCGTCGGTCTCGTGCAGATCGATCGACTCGACGGCGTGCGCATCTGGCCACCCTTCGAACAGCCACGTCTCGACGGTCCGGGTCGGCGCCTCGACCTCCAGGTAGGTTCCCCGAAATGAGCACTCGGTTCCGTCCTCGGTCACGAAGACGATGTGGTAGTTCCCTCCGACGCGCAGGTCGATCGAGCAAACCGTCACCTCACACGCAAATGGAGCGAACCATTTGCGCACATGCTCCGGCTTCGTCAATACGTCGAAGACGAGTGCGATTGGAGCGTCGAACTCACGGGTGAGGACAATCTCGAGATCGTTCGGGAATTCGGTGACTGCCGACCCATGCCGATTAGGTGTCACTGCCGCTCTCCTTGTTGTTGTAGCTCTTTGAGGTAGTCATCCACCCGATCCAGTCGGTCGTTCCACGCCTGCTCGTACTTGGCCAGCCACTCGTGAAACGGCCGAAGGTGCGCGGGTTCCAGGCGGTACAGCCGGCGACGCCCGTCCGCCCGGCACCTGACGAGTCCCACCTCACTGAGCACCCGCAGGTGTTTTGAAACCTGGGGCTGGGACATCGACAGGTCATCCACGATTTCCCCGACCGCCTTCTCGCCTGTGATCAGCACGTCCAGGATCTCGCGACGGTCAGTCTCGGCAATGGCGTTGAAGACATCCGACGTCGTGGAAGCGCGGGGCACGGTTCCAACATATTCCGATATCGACATGTGTCAAGGCCACCGGTTCGCCCATGACCGCGTGACCTTGCACTCGCAACCGTCGGCCAGCAACAAGCTCGCGGTCACATCTAGTGCCGTGCCAGGCATCGTTTGCCTCGGCGCGGACCTGAGTTGGGCCAGATTAGTGCGCAAGTCAGGTGGCGCGCGTGATCGTTTCGAGGGCTTGATGAAGGTCGGCCCGAAGGGGCGGTGCGGACGAGTTTCTGGATGGACCAGCCGTCGGCTACCGCGCCGCCACCTTGGTCGGCATCGCCGTCCTGGTCGGCGCGCTGCTGGCCAGTAGCCTGTTCGTGCGGTCGTCTGCAGGCGGCGGGACTCTAGCGGGAGGGCCGATGACCGAGCTGGGCTGGGCCAGCGCCCATCAGGTCGCCGAGGCGATTCGGCGGCGCGACGTCTCAGCGGCCGAAGTCCTCGCAGATCAGCTCGACCGGATCCAGCGGCGCGACGCCCGGCTCCGTTCGGTGGTCACGCTGGACGCGGACGGGGCGCAGCGGCGGGCCGCCGAGGCCGACCAGGCGCTGGCCCGTGGCCAGGTGTGGGGTCCGCTGCACGGGGTTGGGGTCACCGTGGAAGACGTGCACGCCACGGCGGGGATGCGCTCCGCGTTCGGCGGCTATCGGCCTTTCGCGGAACACGTTCCCGCTGCTGACGCCACCGTGGTGGCCCGGCTGAAGGCGGCCGGGGCGATCGTGGTGGGCAAGTCGAACGGGCCGTGCCTGTGGGGCGAGGACAGCGTCTTCCCGCCGACGCTGAATCCCTGGAATGTGGACCGGACGGCCGGGGGCTCGTCGACGGGCCCGGCGGTGGCGGTGGCCGCTGGCCTGACCCCGTTGGACATCGCCGGGGACACCAGCGGGTCGATCCAGTGCCCGGCGGCTTTTTGCGGGGTGTTCGGGATGCGCCCGACGGAGCACCGGGTGTCGGTGACCGGCATGTTGTACATCGACCCGATCCGCCAGTTCCGAGTGCTGATCACGGCCGGGCCGATGGCCCGCTCGGTGGGCGACCTGCGGCTGGCGCTGGAGGTGATCGGCGGGCCCGACGGCCTCGACCCGAAGTCCCGCCGGTGCCCTGGCGCGAGCCGGGCCAGCGGAGCTGAACGGGCTGCGAGTGGCCTACTCGCCTGGCTTTCCCGCCCTTGGTGGACGCGGAGATCCGGGCCGGGACCGACGCCTGGCCGCGGAACTGGGCGAGCTGGGCGCGGTCGTCGAGGACCGGCTGCCGGACCCGGCGCTGGCCAGGTACGGGCAACTCGTTGAGGAGCTCCTCGCCATGCTTGACTTCGCGCCGCCCCCGCGCCCGGATCGGATGAGCCGGGCTCGCGTTCGCTGTGGGAATACCTGGCCGCCTGGACCGCCGGGACCGAGTTCATCGCCAGCTGGGACCGGTTCTTCGCGGGCTGCGACGTGTTCCTTGCCCCGGCCATGCCGATGTGCGCCTGGCGCGCGGACGACGAGCCCGCCGACGAGCAGCCCGCAGATGCAGGCCTTTCTCGCCCTCGAGCTGTCGCAGGTCAGCGGTTGCCCCATGGTGATCATCCCGGCCGGTATCGACGGCAACGGCGTTCCGTTTGGCGCTCCAGCTGATGGGCCCGCGCTGGGCCGACGAGCGGCTCCTGGCCATCGCCGAGGCAATTGCCGCGGTTACCGGGGGATTCCAGCCACCGCCGGGCTCCTGACCGGACCTCTCGGATTAGTGCGCAACTTCAGCGATCGCGGCAAGCGAACCTGCAGGTCAGCGCCCTGCAGAATCAAGTAAGGCCAAAACGTGGCCCAACTCAGGTTGCACTCGCAACCGTCGGCCAGCAACAAGCTCGCGGTCACATCTAGTGCCGTGCCAGGCATCGTTTGCCTCGGCGCGAATGGCGCAGACCCGGCGATCTGGGGCAGTTCAACTCGGAGCGATACCGTGCGGTTCTGTAGCCTCAGAACTCCAGTCCCCCTAGCGCGGCCGCCGGACTACGACCAGAGTTCAGCCCGGCGCGACCACCAGGCCTCGGCGGCGGTCATCGCGCCTTCGGCCTCGCGGATGCCGTCGCCCACGAGCCCTGCGGTGGCAGCCCAGTGCAGGGGTATAAGGGCCAGAGCCCCGGGGAGCCATCGGTGCTCGTCGCCGGTCAGCGGTTCCGGAGCCGTGCTTTCGTAGGCGTCGAGCAGTCGTCGCGGCTCGAGCAATGCGCCGTCCTGTGCGACGTCGTTCAGGCTGCCCGCGATGTCGTACAGCCGCTCCCTGACCCTCGCGAAATCCAGGTCCAAGGTGGCCCATGAGCCGTCTGACAGTTCCACCGCGTTGCCCAATTTGTAGTCCCCATGAATCGGAGTGCATGGCAGTTCGACCTCCTTCCGGAGCTGGGAGAGCTCGCCAGTCAGTTGGCGCATCCGACGCACGACCGGCTCGCTGCGGGGTCCGAGCCTGCGGCGTGTGAAGCCGACCGAGTAACGCAGTTGGCCGAAGGTTCTGTGGTCGTCGAGGGGTTCGGGCGGACTGGGCTCCCAGACTGCTTTGAGCGCAGTGTGAACGCGTCCGAGCTCCTCGAATAGGCGGACGTAGGAGTCCTCGTCCGCCCGTGGCCGGACGTGACCGATGAACTCCTCAATCTCAGCCCAACGATCAGCGACCCTCAGGAGGTCGCAGCCGGAAATCCGAATCGGCCGAGCGACGCGGACTTGCGTCCGCTGGAGCCGTTCCCGCAGGCGCCGCAGTCCCGCGACTCGGCCGCGGCGGACCCAGGGCCTGTGAACCCGGAGGACAACCGGCGGCTCAGCGTCTATCCGCAGGTTGAGGTTGAACCCACCGCCGATGTCTGCCCATCCGGCCCCGCGCGCGACGCGGGCGATCAGGGCCGAGACGGCCGGGTCATCTGCGCTGGCTCTAGGTCCGAACCAGCGCGGCAAGGCAGGGGGAGAGGTCGAAGCTTCGATTCCGGTCATGGCAATGGCCCGCCAGCGCGCCCGACGGAGGGTCCGCCGGCCAACCCATCCTCCTCGACGCGGGTCGATCGTGCCACGCATGTGCCCGGGTGATGAGCTGGCGCAGCCGTTCGTCGTAGGCGTGGTTGTTGCGCCAGTTGAAGTTGCGGATCACATCGCGCAGGCGGTCCTCGCTGGTGAATGCCACCTTCGCGATCGCGGCCACGTCCATGCCCTGCACCGACAGCAGCACCATCAGCCGGTACCGTCGACGGAGCCAGCGACGACCTGGCACGCGCACTACCGCGCCCGGCTGGGGCAGGATGCGGCCTTCGACGGCCGGCTCTTCACCCGGCCGGGCTGCGCCCGCCGATCTGGTTTCAGCAGGTGCCGGAGGCCAAGGCGGGAACAACCGGTTCCATCTCGACCTCTACCCCACTGGCCGCGATAACGCCCTGCCGATGGAGCGGCGGGTCGAGATCGTCGAGGCGAAGGTTGCCGAACTGATCGGGCTGGATGCCAGCGTAGAGCGCCGAGGCCGGCACGACGACCCGGAGGACCCGATCTACTTCGTGGTCATGCACGACCCGGAAGGCAGCGAGTTCTGCGTCAGCTGAAACTCACCGCGGGACACAAAGCCGCATCCGCTCGACCACACGCACGCCCACGACTAGCTGTTCCGCCGGCTCGTCTACCGGCGATGAGCACGGCGCAGCTCGCAGATCACCGCCTCGATATCAGCCGCGATCCGCCACGGATGATCCTTCGGAGCGTGCGAGCGGTCCGCCAGCCCTGCGACACCATCAGTCTGGTAGCGGGCCATCCACCGGTGCACCGTCTGCCGGGCCACGCCATACCGCTCGGCAGACGTCCACGACCGGGATGCCGGACAGGACTCCTGCACGGCCCGGTATCTGTGCTCGACCACGTTCAGCTCCTGAAGCATGAACGGGAGCGTCACAGATCAAGTGGAGCCACCGTGTCGCACATCAAGCGGACCCGGACAGTCGCGTCGCACGCGATCGGCTTCGCCGACCCTAGATCCAGCGACCACTCACTTGGGTCCGGCGCCCTACGAGGATGACGGGAAGAGCTGGTCAGGCTTGACACATGTCGATATCGGAATATGTTGGAACCGTGCCCCGCGCTTCCACGACGTCGGATGTCTTCAACGCCATTGCCGAGACTGCACCGTCGCGAGATCCTGGACGTGCTGATCACAGGCGAGAAGGCGGTCGGGGAGATCGTGGATGACCTGTCGATGTCCCAGCCCCAGGTTTCAAAACACCTGCGGGTGCTCAGTGAGGTGGGACTCGTCAGGTGCCGGGCGGACGGGCGTCGCCGGCTGTACCGCCTGGAACCCGCGCACCTTCGGCCGTTTCACGAGTGGCTGGCCAAGTACGAGCAGGCGTGGAACGACCGGCTGGATCGGGTGGATGACTACCTCAAAGAGCTACAACAACAAGGAGAGCGGCAGTGACACCTAATCGGCACGGGTCGGCAGTCATCGAATTCCCGAACGATCTCGAGATTGTCATCACCCGTGAGTTCGACGCTCCGATCGCACTCGTCTTCGACGTATTGACGAAGCCAGAGCATGTGAGCAAATGGTTCGCTCCATTTGCGTGTGAGGTGACGGTGTGCTCGATCGACCTGCGCGTCGGAGGGAACTACCACATCGTCTTCGTGACCGAGGACGGAACCGAGTGCTCGTTTCGGGGAACCTACCTGGAGGTCGAGCCGCCGACCCGGACCGTCGAGACGTGGCTGTTCGAAGGGTGGCCAGATGCGCACGCCGTCGAGTCGATGGATCTGCACGAGACCGACGGAGTGACGAAGCTGACGAACAAGCTGGCGTTCCGCGACAAGGCTGGCCGTGACCACATGACCAAGTCCGATGGCACCGAAGACAGCTTCGACAAAATGGAAGATCTCTTGAGATCACTGCTCGATCCAAAGGGAACAGTCTCTGGGTAGTTGAGGCTCGAGCCAGACTTCAATCCCTGGTCCACGTAGGTGGGCCATCGGGTGATCCTCGATGTGTCCTGCAAGAAACGTACCCAAGGAGTCCGCTCGATGGCCCCGGGTACGCATCCCACACACTTCCGCCGCCAAGCTGAGCCGTATCTCGCCGTGCGTTGGCCCAGCCGCAGCGTCTGCCCGAGCCGCTGGTGGTCACGCGGTGGGTCTCGGTTCGCGGGGCGATCATGGTCGGCGGACCGAAGATCCAGGTCGCGCTGGCGCATGCCCGCAAGACCGCTGAGGTCACCGTGGAAGCCGACACCTGCCAGATCGTCGTCGAGCCTGGCATCACCATCACCGCGACCGCACTGCCAGCCGGACATCAAGCGGCATAGAGCTCGAACTACCAGCCGGGCTAACCTGCTCCGTGCACGACAGCCCGGGGATCAACCGGATAGCTTGTGCCAGTGATCATCTGGATCAACGGCGGGTTCGGCGCGGGCAAGACGACGCTCGCGGAGGAACTGCACCGGCGGCTTCCGGACGCGGTCGTGTATAACCCGGAGGACGTCGGCATCATGCTGTGGAGGTGGCTGCCGTCCGACGGCGATTTCCAGCACATGGCGAGCTGGCGGGAACTGGTCGTCGCGACGGCGCTGTCGCTGCGCAAGCATCACGCGAAAACGCTCATCGTCCCGATGTCGCTGATCCGCGACGCCTACCGGGCCGAGATCCTCGGCGGCCTGGCCGACGCAGGCGAGGAGGTCCTGCACGTCTTCCTTGAGTTGGATGCCGGAGTGCTCCGGGAGCGGCTCAATACCCGTATGCCTCAGCCCGGCAAGGAATGGGACCAGTTTGCCCGCGAGGTCGGCATGACCGGCGTGGACGAAATTACGGCGGCTGCTGCCCGCCAGCCGGCCGGGACGCTCATGCTGCGCTCGGACAGGCTCACCCCGGCCGAGCTAGCCGACGAGGTGCTGGCCAGGGCCGACTTGCGCCAGGTTCACGGAGATGGCAAGCAGATGCGGCAGGCAAGACCGCTGGACTCATCTTTACGTCCAGGTCCAGCAGCCCGGTCTAGCCGCGGAATCTGATTCGCTCATTTCGCCGGATCCGTTACGCCCCGGCATCCGCGTGATTAAGGTTCATCACCTGCGGCACACGATCGCGGCTCTGCGGCCATCTGCCGAGCGGCCTTCGGCGCGGAGATAGTGAGCTGGGTATCCGGGGACGCCGTCCTGAATCAGGGGGTGCCCGGGGTGCCCGGACCCGGAGTGGCCGGGGCCAGCTGAGGGAAGATGGTGGCGAGGAAGTTCCGCAGCACATTCAGCAGCTGTTCTGGGGGCACGTCAGCCTCGGGGTCCTTGGGCATGCCCTCGATCTTGATGTGGTTTTGGTCTGCGTATTCCCGTATCCCCTGGGCCAGGGTCTTGCCTAGCGTGGACAGGCTTGTGCCCAGGGCTGCCGGATCCTCCATGAACGCAGGCACCGGCCGGTGCTGCGGGGTGGGCCAGGTGGCCGGGTCTCGCGGGGTGTCGAGGGTGAAGACGTGCGTGAACGTCCGGGCGGCAGCGTCGCGGGCGCTGAACGGGTCTCCCAGGCCCCACTGCTCCCGCAGAGTGGCGATCAGGGAGGTGTGCCGGTGCTCCTGGTTGAACACCTCGCCTTCGGCCACCCACGGCGACACGATGATGGCCGGGACGCGGTAGCCGGACCGGTCGAAGGTGAACCCGTGCTGGCCGGCCGGGGCGGATGGGTCCGGCGGTGGCACCGAGGGGGGTGGAACGTGGTCGTAGGTGCCGCCTGGCTCATCCCAGCCGATAAGCAGGGCCGTGTTCCAGACGTTGGACCCCGTGGCGGACTGCATCGCCTTGTAGGCGTTGTAGAGCCGGGACAAGAACGCCTCACCGCCCAGAATCGACGACGGCGGGTCAATGGCCTGGATCGCCATGCCGTGCCCCATGGCCCGCCCGCACGCCGGGTGGTAGTCGTTGTGCCCCACCCCCAGCGACGGCTCGATGAACGAGAAGTCGGGCAGGTCCCCGGCGGCGGCGTCGGCCTCGAACTGGGCGAACGGCACAAAGTGCGTCGCGAACCGGTCGCGCAGCCGCGAGAAGTGGACCAGTCCGGTGCCCGAAAACCGCATCGGCTCGGCGACGTACACCTTCCAGGTCTTGCCGTGATCATCGAGCCGGTTGAAAATCGTCTCCGCAGTGTTCTTCTGCACGAAGTTCTTGACCGGCGCGTTCACGGAAAATCCCGACGACGTCGCCGCAGTCCAGAACGACCGGTTGGGCAGCGTCTGCGACGGCACCTCGCAGAACCAATGATCAAACACCCCGAACCCGCGCGCCAGCCCGCTCAGCACCGGGATCTGCTCGGGGGTGAACCCGGTCATGATCTGCGAGTACTCCTCATAGGTGGGCTGGCGGCCCATCTCAGCGGTCCAGCAGCTGATGTAGTCGGTGACGTAGCCGTCCATCGTCGGCACCTGGCCGGGCGCCGGTGCGTTATAGGGCGCCGAGATCTCCTCGCCGAGCTTGAACCGGTTCTGCCCGTCCTGGATGTTGAACAGCTGAGTGTTGGTGTGCGGGTACTCCTCCCCGGAGTCGGGATTGGGGCTGTCCATGTCGGTGGCCACCGTGTACGGAACCGTCTTGCGGTCGGCGCCGTGCTCGGCCCACTCCGGGATCGGGTTCGACAGGTCCTTGCCGATCACGCCCTCGAACGTCTTGTCGTCCCCCGGCCCGTACAGGCGGCCTAGCACGTTATCGAGCGACCGGTTCTCGAACAGCACCACGACCACGTGATCAAGCGCGTTATCCCTGCTCGGACCCGCCATCCCGGACTCCTGATCTCCCGATAGAGCGCCGCTGCCATAGACCGCCGTGGGCGACGCCGGTGTTCTGGCTCCTTAAGCTGAGCCTAGGAAAGTTGCGCCGCAGATGAGCCACCCCGCCGGGATGATCCCGGCCGGCGACTCTCGTTAACTAGTAGCGGTCTCCCCGTCCGGGAACACTTCGCTGAGCCGCCCGGTGCTGACGTCGTACACGAACCCCCTGATCGGGACCTCCTGCGAGATCCACGGATGCGACCTGGCCTTCTGGATCTGCTCCCTGGTGTTCGCCTCGGCGTCGGTGAAGCTGTAGAACTTGGCCGGCGCTATTGGCGCCTGCCCCGTCTCCTTGCGGAGCCGGGCCTCCAGCTCGCTGTCGGTGAACCTGAGCATCCCGCAGTCGGTGTGATTGATGATCATTATCTCGCGGGTGCCCAGCAACCTGGTGGAGAGAACAAGCGACCGGACCGCGTCGTCATCGATCACGGTACCGAAGTTCCTGATCATGTCGACATCACCAGCGGCGAGACCCAGCATCTGCTCGATGCTGGTTAGCCGGGGATCCGCGCAGGTGACGATCGCGATCCGAGGCGTCGGCGGTTTCCCACGGGCGAGGTCGTAGCCGTTGGCGTTGGTGGCATTCGCGCTCAGCGCATCGTCGATAATGCTCATGACTGTTTCTCCTTCTCTTGGGCCTACCGGGCGGCTGGCCGGTGACATCCTGGCCGGTGTCGGCTCGCCATTCCAGTTCGGCGATCTGGAGCTTTTAGCCTCTTGCCCAACGCAGCTACCTCCCGGCCGCACGACCACCAAACCCATCGCCCGATTCAAGGTCCGCAAACCAGACCCCCCGCGTCAGCGTCACCCGGCACAAGGATCCGCTATTTGGCACTGATCGTCATATCGAGGGTGGAACTCCGGTACTGGGCCGTGCTGGCGGTGCAGTCCGGGGACCGGGTTATTGAGGTCGCGCACCAGCTGGGGGCGTCGCCGCAGAGCCCACAGCTGCATGCGTTCAGCTGCCCGGTCCTCTAGCGGTAAGGCGTCAGATCGGCCCGGGGGTAGCGCGTTTGGGTGTCGGCCAAGGTTTGCTCGTCCCAATACGGATCGCCCGGAGCTGGGAAGCCGAACACCGACCGCTCCCGGGGAGAGGCCCGCTCGACGATCTCGAACCAGTCTGACCGCGTCGCGCGCTCGGCCCAGGCGACCCGGCCGGTCCAGCGCGGTGCCCACACATCGTAGTCGGCGAGGAGCGCAAAGCGGGCTGATCGTTCGCCGGTCATGCGCGACCCACGGTGAAGTACGTCGGACCGAAAAGCGAACAGGGTTCCTGCCGGACCGGTCATCGAGACCTCCTCCTCGGCGAACATCCCCTCGGGGAGGTAGTTCGTGATGTCGTGATGCCCAGGGACCGGCCAGTACGGGACGCTCTGCCCGACCGACAGCGGAACGATCTTGGTAGGGCCGTCCTCATCGCCTACGTCGGACAGGAGGATCCAGCTCAACATCTGCGTGGCCGGCTCGGAGCGCTTGGGCACGACGAGGCTGTGGTTGACGAAGTCGCGGTGGTGGCGCTGGTCGTAGTCGACAGCTCCGGCGTACTTGGCCCACAGCGACGCCTCGTAGAGCCGCAGGTCGGCTGAGCCCAGGAAGCGCTCCGCCAGGTCGAGCAGGTCCGGGTGGAAGGCCAGCCGGTTCAGGTTCCAGGATCGCCACGGTCCGCTGACTTCGCCGGCCCACTGGTCCGTCGCCAACCACGCATGAGCAGCTGGGTCGGCGAAATACACCTCGGGCCGCGGGTAGTGCAGCCACACAGCTTCCTGGGCCGCGGCCAGCTCGTCAGCCTCGAGGAAACCCTCGAAGAGCAGGTAACCCCGCTCCCGCAGGTCCGCCAAGCAACGGTCGGGCACCCTCATCCCCGCACCCTAGCCGCCCTCGCAGTTCGACCGCACCGGCATTTCGGCAGTGCAGCGGTTCAGGGTCACGCCGAACCCGCCGATTGGGCAGACACCCTCCCCGCGGGCTGCCGACGCTCCTGACCTCGCTAACCCCCGGTTGTCCAACCCGGCCCGGGTACCCTGACCGCACGAGATCATCTAGCCGGAGGTGTTACGGATCATCTGACATCGATCCGTAACGCATCAACTGGAGCTCGACACGCGAGGGGCACAGCGTGTGATCCGACGACTGATGTGCGACGCATGTCTGCCAGTTGATGCGCGACAGGTTGCGGCCGAACTAGGCTGCGCATCCGCCGAGCGCCTTGCACGAGGGCTGCCGGGCAGCGGGACGCGGTCAGCCGCGCAGTCGTACGCGATAAACCCGTGGCGACGTCGGTGGTCATCCCTCGACAATGGCCGACGTGGAGGAGGTCGAGGTCGTCGTCGCCCATAGCGAGCGCGCGACCCTGCGCGTCGGCGACGTGTTCCTGAAGATCGATGCTGATCAGACGCGCATCGACGTCGAGGTCGAGGCGATGGCTATGGCGCCGGTCCCGACTCCGGAGGTCCTGTGGCGGAAGCCGCCCGTGCTCGCACTCGCCGCCCTCCCAGGGACGGCACTCGGCCGTCTCGGCGAGCCGTCGGCCGCGTCGCCGGCGGCGTGGGCCGCGGCGGGTGCCGCCGCACGGATGCTGCACGACGCGCCGCTGCCGCCCTGGCCCGGCTGGAGCCTCGACGAGATCGCATCGCGCCTCGACGGCGAGTGCCAGTGGCTCGTCACGAACGACGTCCTTCCCGCCGACCTGGTCACACGCAACCGCCAGCTCGCCGAGACTGCGCTCCGGCCGTGGACACCGGTGTTCATCCACGGCGACCTGCAGGTCGACCACGTCTTCGTCGACGGTGACGAGGTCACCGGCGTCGTCGACTGGTCCGAGGCGTCCCAGGGCGACGCGCTGTTCGACGTCGCCATCCTCACGCTGGGACACGAGGAGCACCTTGGTGACGTCGTCGCCGGCTACGGCGCCGACGTCGACCGCGATGTGATCCGCGCATGGTGGTCGTTGCGATGCCTCACTAACGTCCGCTGGCTGGCCGAGCACGGCTACGGCTCGCCCGAGGAGTTCCCCGAGGTCGCCGTGCTGCGGTCCCGGCCGTGAGGCTGCACGAGCAGCGCACGTTACAGACGCATCGTCGTGCAATGTTCGCGCTCGACATATCGCAGATCAACTGGCGGACGACTGTCGCGCATCTACTGACGGAGGACAGCGAGGGGCACAGCGAGGATTGCAGGCCGCGTCGAGCCAATCGGCCTTCTGAAAGAACCGGATCGGCTAGTCCTGAGCGTCCGCGATAAGGCAAATGACCTCTGGGATGAGATCGGGGGCCGCCCCGATCATCGACCTGGACTGCAGAGTATGCGGATGCCCCTCAAGGTCAACGAACCGTGCTCCTGCTTCGCTGGCGATGACGAGTCCTGCCGCGATGTCCCACGGATGGCCACCTAGCGTTATGCAGACGTCAGTCTTGCCCTCGGCCAGCCATACGAGGTCTATGGCGGCTGAGCCGAGCATCCGGACCCGGAGAACCTTCCGGGCAAGCTGGGCTGTCACCGCCAGCCGTAGCGCGTTCCTCGTGGACGCGTTGTCGCCAACGGCGTAGTCGCCCATGGTGACCATGGCGTCGGCCAGGTCGCGCGGTCGGCGCACGTGCAGCGGGCGCCCGTTGAGCGTGGCACCTTGGCCCTTGACCGCGCTATAGCGCTGGCTGAGCGCAGGCAGGTCGATGATCCCCAGGACCGGGCGCTCCTCACGGATGAGGGCCAGCGACACCGCGAAGAGCGGCAGGCCGCGGACGAGGTTGGCGGTCCCGTCTATGGGGTCCAGCGCCCACGTCAGTCCGCCGGTGCCTCGGTCTGAGTTCTCTTCTTCACTGAGGAAGCCGACGCCGGGTGCCGACTGGTGGAGGCTGGCCTGCACGGCTCGCTCAATCTCGATGTCGAGGTCAGTCACCATGTCACGGTCGCCCTTGGGCCTGGTGCTGGTGGGCCTGCGGTTTCTGGCCATGTCAGCGGCAATGTCCATGGCGCGCGTGGCGGCGGTCAGCAGCTCGGCCGCGTCCTTCACATCTACTTGCTGGTCGCCCACAGGGAGCAGAATACGGCCTCGAACATCGGGAACAAGCCCAGGTCGGGCCAGCGGCGGTGCAAGACGAACGTCGGTGAGTCAACGCCACGCAAACCTGGCATGTAAGGCTGAATGACCCCTACGGTGTTATCGATCAAGACGATATTGAACCGGATGGTCTCGCTGTAAGTTGCCATCTCCAGGCGCGCTTGTCCTTCTGGCGAAAGCTTGCTCCGGACTCGCTCCCGCATAATACCGATATTGATCCTGGTCAGATTGGACAGAAGCCCATCAGGATATCCTTCTTCGCGCTCTCGATGTCGAGTCGCCTCGCTGTCCGGGTCTAGGAACAAGCACTGAATTTCGGTTCCGTTCTCGGCTAGCTGGCGGAGGCTGTGATCCGCGTACTGCTGGCAAAGCAGCGCGTCGCTGTCTACGGCGCCACCCGCAAGCAAGCGGCCGCCCGGCTGCGAGAGGCCCAGGAGCGCAACAACCAGGGCATTCCAGTGCCTGACCGGTCGTGGAAGCTTGCAGGTAGCAACGGACGAGTCCTGCCTGCTCGGGCGTGGTCTGTAGGGCTAGCCCTAGGGATGGCGAGGATCCGTAATGACCCCGGCTCACCATCCCGGGGCAAGGATCGCCGCTACCGCGGCCCGCCAAGGATGATCCGCCCGGGCCGCCGAGTCTGGGCACGCTGGCCGCCTGCATCGCCGCGCTGAGCGTGGTCTGGCGAGGCACTACGGGGGTGGCCTGAGAGCAAGACCGGGGTACCGGCCGGGGACTCTACGGGTGCAACGAGTATCCCCGAGCGCGAGCCTAAAGCCATCAGCAGGTTTGTCCGGTCGAAGATATGGGAGGTCGTCCGGTGGGGTACTCGACGGTACCGTGGGCGGGCTTCGGCGAGGCTCTTGCTGCCGTTGCCGGGGCGCTGACGGGCCTGTTGTTCGTTGCGCTGTCCGTCAAGAGTGACGCGCTGGCCGCATCGGGCAGCCTCAGGGCCCGCGCCACTCAGACCCTGGGCCTGTTCGTGACCTCTGTCCTGGTCGCGGTCTTGCTCGTGGCTCCTCAGCCTGCGGCAGCCCTGGGTGCGGAGCTGCTTGCGGTGGCCGTGGTCTCGGGCACATGCATGCTCATCTTGGACCGGCGAGCTGGTCACGGTAGCGATCAGGAGGTGGCCCGCTACATCGAACGGTTCTCCCCGAACACGATCACCGCCGTGTTCGTTGGCGTTGCCGGGCTCACCTTCCTGGTCAAGGCCGGTGGCGGCTTGTACTGGCTGATCCCCGCTGCCATGGCGAGTCTCGCCGGCGGTGTCGTTAACGCGTGGCTGTTCCTTGTCAGCCAACCGGCAAGTCCTAATTGACCCATCATGAATGGACGAGCGGCCCCGCCACACATGCGCTGATCTGGTGTTCTGAGTCGGCGCGCTCGGCACGCCCGGCAGGATTCGAGCCCGTGACCCCTGCTTGGAAGGTCGGTTTGCGGGTGGCGCAATTGGTGCACGGAAGGTTGCAAGCAGCTAGGCGAGCTTCCAGCGTGGTGGCCCCCGGTGTCCTGGCGGTCGGGGAGCTGAAGCGCAGTTCTAGCCGGGTCCGCGGGAAGACGCCCAGGCACCGATCGGGCACGAGGCAGGAAAGACGCTTTGTGAAGATCACCAGACGTGCCAGCGAGATTCCTGTGACCTGCTGATACTTTCTGGTGGAGCTAACGAGACTCGAACTCGTGACCCCTTGCTTGCAAAGCAAGTGCTCTTCCAACTGAGCTATAGCCCCAGTGTCGCCGCAGCGATCCTAGGTTACCCGCGGTCAGAAGGTGCCGCCGGGAACCCGGACGGGAGTCTAGATCTCGGCCGTTCCCGTCCTTCGAGGTTCCGGAACCCGCGGCACTGGCGCATCGCCTGCGCCGGGGGCCGGGGCTGCGTCACCGTGAGAGCTGACGAGCTCAGGCAGGTACGCGATGCTGGAGATCAGGTGGGTGGCGCCTGCCTGGCGGAGCCGCTCCTCGGTGTGCCGCCCGGTGAGGTCCCCGGCGACGATGCTGGCGCCGGCCCGTCGCCCGCACAGGACGCCATTAGCGGTGTCGTGAGCGACCGCCGTCTCGCGCACGTCCTCGACACCCAGCCGGAGCATGGCCGCCAGCACCAGGTCGGGCCAGGGAGCCCCCCGCGGCACGTCCTCGGGGCACAGCACCAGGTCAACGAGGTCCCACCAGCCGAGGGTGTCGAGCACTATGGTCAGGACCTTGCGGGAGAAGCCGGTGATCAGGCAGACCCGGATGCCGGCCCCGGTCAGCTTCTCAATGGCTTCGGCAGCTCCCGGCACGGGCGTAACGCCCATCCGTCCGATGGCGTCGGCATAGGACCGGTCGAACGCGAGATGGGCGGCCTGTGCCCGGGCCTCGCTGTCCGGGAACAGTTCGGCCAGGATCTCGGCCGTGGACATCCCCCGGGCCTGGTGCACCTTGGCCATGCAGCGGGCGTACGCCGCGGTACCGGTCACCACCCCTTGAGTGCCGATGGCCTCGGCGAACGCGCGGTCAATCATGCCGGCGTCGCTGACCACAGTGCCGATCAGGCCACAGCACACCAGCGAGATCGGCTTCGGGCCGCTCGCATGGGTTGTATCCGCGTGCCGCACGGCCGGCCGACTAGAGGATTAGTCGTCGTCCGTCGTTGCTTCGGTCCACAGATCAAGCTCGGCGCGGTCGGCCTGAACCTTCCGCCATACGGCGAGAACACCGACTCCGACGAGAGCAATCAGGAGCAGCTTCTTCACGGGCACGCACCCTTCCACCAGTGGCCGACGCGGACCTGGCCGATAACTGACCAGGATCCCTGGAATTCATGAAGCCTAGCAAGCCGCGGTCAGCGAGGCCGGTCCACTCGGGCCTCGTCCCAGACCGGCTCCGAAGCCTCATAGACATCACCATCCGCGCCAAACACCAGAAAACGGTCGAACGAGCGCGCGAACCAGCGGTCGTGGCTGGCCGCCACGACCGTGCCGGAATAGGACTCCAGGCCTTCCTGCAGGGCCTCCGCGCTCGCCAGGTCGAGGTTGTCGGTCGGCTCGTCGAGCAGCAGCAGCGTGGACCCGGCCAGCTCCAGCAGCAGGATCTGCAGCCGGGCCTGCTGCCCCCCGGACAGGGTCCCGAACGGCTGCATGGCGCAGACCTGCAGCTCGTAACGGGCCAGCGCCGCCATGGCCTCGTTGGGCAGCAGCGCGTGGGTGGTCATGAGGATCTCGCGCGGGGTCCGCCCGTCCAGGTCGGGCCGCGTGTGTGTCTGGGCGAAGAGCCCCGGCACCACCCGCGCCCCGAGCCGGGCGACCCCCGAATGCCGCACGTCCTCCCCGGCGAGCAGCCGCAGGAAATGGGACTTGCCGGACCCGTTCGAGCCGAGCACGGCCACCCGCTCGCCGTACCAGACCTCAAGATCAAAGGGATGCATCAGCCCGGTCAGCTCGAGGTTCTCGCAGATCACGGCCCGTTTGCCGGTGCGTCCGCCGCGCAGCCGCATCCGCACGTTCTGGTCCCGGGGCGCGAGCTCCGGCGGGCCGGCCTCCTCGAACCTGCGCAGCCGGGTCACCGCGGCCTGCAGCCGCGAGGCCATGTCCGAGTTGTAAGACGCCTTCTGCCGGTACATCCGCACCAGCTGCTTGATCTTCTCGTGCTCCTCGTCCCAGCGGCGGCGGAGCTCATCGAGCCGGTCGCTGCGCTCCCGCCGGGCCTGCGCGTAGCTCGCGAACCCGCCGCCGTGCACCCAGACGTTCCCGTCCTCCACGGTGATGATCCGCTCGGCGCAGTTCGCCAGCAGCTCCCGGTCGTGGCTGACCAGCAGCACGGTCTTGGACGTCGCGGCGAGCTGCTGCTCGAGCCAGAACTTGCCCGGCACGTCCAGGTAGTTGTCCGGCTCGTCCAGCAGCAGCACCTCGGTCTTGTCCCGGAGCAGCGACTCCAGCACGAGCCGCTTCTGCTCGCCACCGGACAGGGTCCGCACCTCGCGCCACCGGCAGCGCTCGTACGGCACGCCCAGAGCGGCGGTGCAGCAGGAGTCCCAGTGCACCTCCGCGTCGTAACCGCCCGCGTCGCCCCACTCGCCTAGCGCCGCGGCGTAACGCAGCTGGGTGGGCTCGTCGTCGCGCTCCATCATGGCCAGCTCGGCCGCGTCCAGCCGCGCCGCGGCCGCCTGCACCCGGGCCGGGGAGATCGACAGCAGCAGGTCCCTGACGGTGGAGCCGTCCCGGATCCCGCCCACGAACTGCCGCATGACGCCGAGGCCGCCACTGGAGCTGACCGACCCCGACTGCGGCACCATGTCCCCGGCGGCCAGCCGGATCAGCGTGGTCTTGCCGGCGCCGTTCGGCCCGACCAGCGCGGCGACCGTGCCGTCACCGACCCGGAACGACACGTCGTCCAGCAGCACCCGCCCGTCAGGAAGGGTGTGGCTGACGTGTGCCGCCTCGACGTGGCCCACCTGCCCCCCTTTCCGCGCTTGGCTTGTCCGGCCGACAATAGCCGGATGGACCCCCAGCCTTTCAACACAAATTCGCGGCTACGCGCCTCCGACGCCGACCGGGACCGGGCCGCGTCGGTGCTCAACGAGGCCCTCGCCGAGGGCCGGCTGACCGCGCAGGAGCACTCGGAGCGCCTCGACTCGATCTACGCGGCCAAGACCCATGCCGACATCGTGCCGCTGATCGAGGACCTCCCCGCCCGGGCCGACGCCCCGGCTCAGGTGGCGGTGCCGGGCGAGGGCGGGCACACCAGCGGCAGCGCGATCGTCGCGGTATTCGGCGGCGCCACGCGGAAAGGCATCTGGCGGGTTCCCGGGACCACCACGGTGGTGACCGTCTTCGGCGGGGCCGACATCGACCTGCGGGACGCGATCCTGCCCGGGCGCGAGATCACCATGCGGGCGGTGACTGTTTTCGGCGGGATGTCCATCACCGTGCCGCCGGAGATGCGCGTGATCGACTCCGGCGCCGCGGTGTTCGGCGGCCGCGACGTTGACAGCGAGACACCCGAGTCCATGCGCCCCGACGCCCCGCTGCTCCGGGTCACGGGCGCCTGCGTGTTCGGCGGCATGGCCGTCAAGCACAAGGAACGCAAGAAAAAGCTCCGCTGACCGGCCGGCGGAGGGCAGATCGCAGCGGCCGGCTGGGTCAGGCCGGGGCGGCCGCCGGCTGGGTCAGGCCGGGGCGGCGGCCGGCTGGGGAGCTGCCGGATCGGCAGCTGGTTCGGGGTCGGCTGGCTCGGAGAGGCCGGGGCGCACGGCGGACCGGCGCCGGACGGGGTCGGCCACCGCGTCGGCCAGGTCGTCCAGGGCGGCCAGCGAGTGCGCGCTGACCACGGCGTCGCAGTGCGGCCAGGCGGCGGCCATGCCCCCGGCCAGGGGCTGGAACCTGGCGCTCTTGGTCCGCGGGTTCACCCACACGATGCGGTACGCCACCAGGGACAGCCGCTCCATCTCGCGGCGCAGGACCTCCGGATCTCCGGTGTCCCAGCCATCGGAGATGATCACGATGACCGCGCCCCGCGCCATGCCGCGGCGGCCGTACATGTCGTTGAACTCCTTGAGCGAGGCACCGATCTTGGTCCCGCCCAGCCAGTCGGGCGCGGCCTGGCCTGCCCGCTCCAGCGCCCGGCCGGGCTGCTGCCGGGCCAGCGCGGGCGTGAGCCGGGTCAGCCGGGTGGCGAAGCTGAACACCTCGGCCTGGGCGCCGCCCGCGGCGCAGTAGAGCAGCTGGATCATGGCCCGCGCGTAGGGCTCCATGGACCCGGAGATGTCGCAGAGCACCACCAGGCGGCGCGGCCGCTGCGACGGCGCGCGAGAAATGAGCCGGTACGCATCCCCACCGGTACGCCGGGCCTGCCGCAAGGTTGATCGCATATCGGTGCGCGGTCCGCCAGGCCTGCGGTGCTGGCGGCGCGACCGGCGCAGCGGGACGGCCAGGCTGATATCACGCATCAGCCCGGCGAGCAGCAGCAACTCGGCCTCGGACAGCTCGGCGAAGTCCTTCTCGGCCAGCCGTTCCACGGTGCTGCCCAGGTACCGGTTCTCGATCTCCCGCTCCAGCTCGGACGGGTCCGCCTCGCCCTCGCCCGCGTCCGGGGTCCCGGCCGGCCGCGTGTCGCTGACGTGGACCTTCGCCGCCTGGGCGGCCATGGCCAGCAGGTCCTGCGATGACCTGAGGCCCGAGCCGGAGACGTCCTGGCCGCCGCGCCCGCCGCCCGGGTCGGCCAGACCGCCGAAGACCTGGTTGAACACGGCCTGCAGGATCTCGATCTGGTCCCGGCCGGACACAAGTGTCGCGAGCGCGCACAGGTAGAGCGCCCGGGGCGTCGGCGGCCGGGCGACGGTGATCGCGGTCGCGAACCGCTCACACCGGTCCGGCCCGACCGGCAGCCCGGCGCGGCGCAGCGCGGCGCCGAACCGCGCCACCACGTCGGCCAGGTCACCGCCGCCGCAGCCGGCCTCGACTCAGCCATCGCCCCTGCTAGCCCGGGGGGATGACCCCCCGGAGCCCCCTGCTCGGGCCGGCGAGCCGACCGTCGCGGCTGGCACGGCTTCGCCGGTGACCAGGGCGCCGAACCCGTTGGCCCGCGCCTCCCTGAGGTCCTCGGCGTACTTGAGCACGGCGCCCGCGGTCCGCTCGGCCGATTCCTCGTCGAGCTTCTCGGCGCCGAGCATGTTCAGCGCCCCGGTCCAGCTGATGGCCTCGGCCACGCCGGGCGGCTTGGCCAGGTCCAGGCCGCGCAGCCGGGCCACGCCGTGCGCGACCTGATCGGCCAGCGGGGCGGCTGCGCCGGGCACCCGGCGCCGGATGATCGCGGCCACGCGCTCGATGCTCGGGTAGTCGATCCAGTGGTACAGGCACCGCCGCTTCAGGGCGTCGTGCAGGTCGCGGGTGCGGTTCGAGGTCAGCACGACCACCGGCGGGAACGCCGCCCGCCTCGTGCCGAGCTCGGGGATGGTCACCGCGGACTCGGCCAGCAGCTCGAACAGGAACGCCTCGAACTCGTCGTCACCCCGGTCGACCTCGTCGACCAGCAGCACCGCCGGGCGCGGCCCGGGATGCTCGATCGCGGCCAGCAGCGGCCGGGCCAGCAGATAGTCCGGGCCGAACAGGTCCGCCTCGCGCGGCGTCTCGCCCCTGACCTCGGCCAGCCGGATGGCCAGCAGCTGCCGGGGGTAGTTCCACTCGTAGAGCGCTTCGGCGGAGGTCAGGCCTTCGTAGCACTGCAGCCTGATCAGCGGCGTGTCGAGCGCCCCGGCCAGGGCCTTCGCGGCCTCGGTCTTGCCCACGCCGGGCTCGCCCTCGAGCAGCAGCGGCTGGCCCATCCGCGCCGCGAGGAACAGCGCGGTGCCCAGCGGCGGGTCGGCCAGGTAGTCCTCGGCGTCCAGGGCTTCCAGCAGCGCGGCCACGTCCGGCAGCTGCTCGGCCAGCCCGGTCATGCGCCGTGACCCGGGACAGTGCCGCGCCGGCCCAGAACGGCGCCGAGCGGCGCGCGGGACTGCCCGTGGTCGTCAGCGAACACTTGTTTGCATCCTGGGCCGCAGATGTCGCACATGTCTCCATCATGCTGCAGCAGCGGCGTTGGTTCGTCCAAGGGTCCGGTTATCCCCTTACAAGATCGCCAGGTCGGTGCGGAGCGGGCGGCCCTGGATCATGCTCCACACGTTCGCCGGGGTCAGCGGCATGTCACCGTGCCGGACACCGAACGGCGCGAGCGCGTCGAGCACGGAGTTGACGATGGCGGGCGGCGAACCCACGGTGGCCGACTCACCCACGCCCTTGGCCCCGAGCGGATGGTGCGGGGACGGGGTGACGGTCTCGCCGAGTTCCCAGGACGGGCACTCCATCGACGTGGGCAGCAGGTAGTCCATGAACGAGCCGCCCAGGCAGTTGCCGTCCGGGTCGAACGCGATGACCTGCATCAGGGCCATGCCCACCCCGTCCGCGAGCCCGCCGTGCACCTGCCCTTCGACGATCATCGGGTTGATCCGGATCCCGCAGTCGTCCACCGCGATGAACCGGCGCACCTGCACCGCGCCGGTGCCCGGGTCCACGTCGGTCACACAGATATACGCGCCGAACGGGTGGGTGAGGTTCGGCGGGTTGTACACGGTCTCCGCGTCGAGGTGCCCGTCCACGCCGTCCGGCAGCTCGATCGCCCCGTGCGCCGCCATCGCGATCTCGGCCAGGTCCTTGGCCTGATCCGGGTCGCCGCGCACCTGCCACTTGCCGTCGGCCCACTCCAGGTCCTCCGGGGACACCTCGAGCATGGCCGAGGCCACGATCCGGGCGCGCTCGCGCACCTTGCGGGCCACGACCGCGGCGGCCGCGCCGGAGACCGGGGTGGACCGGGAGCCGTAGGTGCCCAGCCCGAACGGGGTGCGGTCGGTGTCGCCGTGCACCACTTCCACGTCGTCCGGCGAGATCCCCAGCTCCTGGGCCACGATCTGGGCGAAGGTCGTCTCGTGGCCCTGGCCCTGGGTCTGGCAGGAGACGCTGAGCACGGCCTTGCCGGTCGGGTGCACCCGCAGGTCGGCGCCGTCGGCCATGCCCAGGCCGAGGATGTCCATGTGCTTGCGCGGCCCGGCGCCGACGCCCTCGGTGAAGAAGCTGAGCCCGATGCCCATGTACTCGCCGCGCTCCCGCTTCTCGGCCTGCTCCCGGCGCAGCTCCGGGTAGTCGGCGATGTCCATCGCGACCTGCAGCGCCCGCGGGTAGTTGCCGGAGTCGTACTCCCAGCCGGTCGGGCAGGTGTAGGGGAACTGCTCGGGGCGCAGCAGGTTCTTCATCCGCAGCTCGGCGGGGTCCATCCCCAGCTCCCGGGCCAGGATGTCGACCAGCCGCTCGATCAGGTACACCGCCTCGGTGATCCGGAACGAGCAGGAGTAGGCCACGCCGCCCGGCGCCTTGTTCGTGTACACGCCGGTGACCTCGCAGTACGCGGCCTGCAGGTCATAGGAGCCGGTGAAGATGTGGAAGAACCCGGCCGGGAACTTGGACGGCTGCGCGCTGCCGTTGAACGCGCCGTGGTCGGCCAGCACCGTGGCCCGCAGGCCCAGGATCCGGCCGCCGGGGTCGCCGCGATCTCGCCGTGCATGTGGTAGTCGCGGGCGAACGTGGTGGACATCAGGTTCTCGGACCGGTCCTCGACCCACTTGACCGGCTGCCCGGTCACCAGGGAGCCGACGAACGCGCACACGTAACCCGGGTAAATGGGAACCTTGTTCCCGAAACCGCCGCCGATGTCCGGGGAGATGATCCGGATCTTGTGCTCCGGGATGCCGGTCACCAGCGAGAACAGGGTGCGGTGCGCGTGCGGGGCCTGCGAGGTCGCCCACACGGTGAGCTGCCCGGACACCCTGTTGAAGTCCACCACCGTGCCGCAGGTCTCCAGCGGCGCCGGGTGCGACCGCGGGTAGAGCATGTCCTGGCCGACCACCACGTCGGCGCCGGCGAACACGGCGTCGGTCGCGGCCTGGTCCCCGGCGTGCCAGTCGAAGATGTGGTTGCCGGCCTGGCCGTCGAGGTCGTCACGGATCACCGGGGCGCCGGGATCCAGCGCCGTCTTGGCGTCGATCACCGCGGGCAGCGGCTCGTACTCAACGATGATCAGCTCGAGCGCGTCCCTGGCCGAGTACCGGTCCTCGGCCACGACAAAGGCGACCTCCTGCCCCTGGAACCGCACCTTGTCGGTGGCCAGCACCGCCTGCACGTCCCGGGACAGGGTGGGCATCCAGGCCAGCCCGCGGTCGGCCAGCGTCTGGCCGGTGATCACGGCCCGCACCCTGGGATGGGCCTCGGCGGCCGAGGCGTCGACCGAGAGGATCCTGGCGTGCGCGAGCGGGCTGCGCAGGATCGCGCCGTAGAGCATGCCGGGCAGCCGGATGTCGTCCACGAACGTGCCCTGGCCGCGGATGAAGCGCGCGTCCTCCTTGCGCCGGACCGGCCCGTAGGCCCCGCCCCCCGCATCCCGCCCACCTCCCCGTTCCCCCTTCACCATTCCCTCTTCCCGCTGCCCCTTCACTGGTGGTCCCGTTCGTGCTTGCTGGCCCACAGCACCGACCGGACGATGTTCTCGTACCCGGTGCACCGGCAGACCTGCCCGGATATGGCCTCGCGGATCTGCTCCGGTGACGGGTCCGGGTAGCGGTCGAGCAGCCACCGGGCGGTCATCATCATGCCCGGCGTGCAGAACCCGCACTGCAGCCCGTGGCACTCGGTGAAGCCCTGCTGGACCGGGTCGAGCTCGCCGTCGCGCTCCAGCCCCTCCACGGTCAGCACCCGGTGCCCGTCGGCCATGGCCGCGAGCACCGTGCAGGACTTCACCGGGGTCTCGTCCAGCCAGATCACGCACGCCCCGCAGTTCGACGTGTCGCACCCCCAGTGCGAGCCGGTGAGGCCCAGGTCGTCCCGCAGGAAGTGGATCAGCAGCAGCCGCGACTCGACCTCGCGGGCGTAGTCGGTGCCGTTGACGTTGACGGTTATCTGCATGTCAGTGCGGGCCGCCCGCCGGACCGGGCTGGCGGGTCTCGGTGCTCCGCTGCGCCCGATGGGTGGCCTGCCGGAGCGCGCGCTTGGTCAGTTCGTGGGCGAGATGCCGCTTATAGTCGGCCGGGCCGCGCTGGTCCGAGACCGGCTGGCAGTGCTCGGCCGCGATCTCGCCGGCCCGGGCGAAGCTCTCCTCGGTAGCCGGGGCGCCGCGCAGGAAGTCCTCGGCCTCGGCCGCGGCGAAGTTCCGCGCGCCCACCGCGGTGAGGCCGACCCCGGCCTCCGTGATCGTCTCGCCGTCCAGCCAGACGGCGGCGGCGGCCGCGCCAACCGGCCAGTCACCGGCCCGGCGGCCTACCTTCTCGTAGGCGCTGCCGCCGCCCGGCCTGATCGCGATCCTGATCTCGGTCAGCAGCTCGGCCGGGGCCACGACGGTCTCGTAGGGGCCGGTGTGGAACCCGCGGGCGGGTACCGCCCGCTGGCCGTCCGGACCCTGGATGATCATGGTTGCCTTGAGCGCCGCGAACGTCGCGGACAGGTCCTCGGAGGGGTCGGACTGGCAGAGCGAGCCGCCGATCGTGCCCCAGTTGCGCACGATGGGGTCGGCGATCACCCGCTCGGCGTCGTGCAGGATCGCGAAGTGCCCGCCGGCTTCCGGCGAGTCGAGCAGCTCGGCGTGCCTGGTCAGCGCGCCGATCCTGAGCTCGCCGTCGTCGACCCGGATGAAGGCCAGCTCGCTGAGCCCGTTGATGTCGATCAGGGTCTCCGGCTGCACCAGCCGGAGCTTCATCATCGGGATCAGGCTGTGCCCCCCGGCCAGAATGCGGGCCTCGGGGCCGAACCGCTCGAGCAGGGCAAGCGCGTGGTCAACGCTGGTTGCCTTCTCGTACTCGACGTACGCCGGAACCTGCATGCGCCCCTCCCTCGTGCCGTGGCGCGCGTGTTGAGTTTACGTCCCGTGACCGCCCCCGCCGCGTGGCCGTCAGCAGGCATGAGGCTGAGTGATACTTAGCGTGATGACTCTCACACAGCTCAACGCGTTCGTTCTGGTGGCCCGCCTGGGATCGGTGACGGCCGCCGCGAACGCGCTCGGCGTCAGCGAGCCCGCCGTGTCGCAGGCGCTGTCGGCCCTGCGGCTGCACCTGGGCGACCCGCTGGTCAGCCGCGGGCCGAACGGCATGACGCTGACCACCGGCGGGTCCAAGCTGCTGGCCACCGCGTCGCAGATCGTGGTACTCGGCGCCGAGGCCCACGCCGCGGTCCGCGCCGCCCAGGGCGCGCCGCAGCAGCTGCGGGTGGTGGCGACCTCGACCATCGCCGAGTTCGTGGTCAGCCCGCTGATGGAGGCGTTCACCCGGCGCTTCGCCGGCTCGGTCGAGGTGTCCGCCGGGGTCGCGGCCACGAACGAGATGGGCGTGCTGGTGGCCAACCGGCTGGCCGATATCGCCATCGGCTCGGCCGTGAACCACGACCAGGCCCTGCCCGTGGTCAGCGAGCCCATCTTCCGGTACCGCCTGGTCGTGGTCACGGCCGGGGAGTCCAAGCTGAAGGGCAGCGCCCGGCGGTGGCGGTGGCTGGTGGGCCCGTCCGGCACCGACCCGGGCAGCGACATCGGCCAGCTGCTGGCCGCGCTGCGCGTCCCCGACGACCAGATCGGGGTGTTCCCCAACCAGACCGCGGCCTGGGGCGCGGCGGCCGACGGCGCGGGCGTGGCGCCCGCGGCCGAGCACCTCGTCACCCAGCAGCTGCGCCGGGGCGAGCTGTCGCTGGTCGACCTGCCCGGCGTGCCCGCGGCCGGCTGCTGGCACGCGACGCTGCTGGACCGCGAGCACCGCAGCACGGCCGCGAGCGGGCTGCGGCGCTTCCTCGGCACGCCCGAGGCCATGCACCTGATGCGCGCCCCGGCCGCCGGGGTCCCGCCGTCCCGTTTCCGGCCCCCTGTCTACGTCACGATCTGGAGCTGACCTGCGGTATTACCTGGCACCAGAGCGTCTTAAGCAAGAGCTTATTCGTGCCTTGCGGTGGCCATCAGGCCGATAGATCATGTGTGAGGTCAGAGGGTGACAGGACATATGTGTCTTCGTCACGGAGCGGGAGCGTGTGCATGCGGATTGAATCCAGCGGGCACAGCCAGGGAAACCCCCGGCTGTACGAACTCGTCGAGCACGCGCCGAAGACCGGCAAGAGCCCGACCGTCTGGGCCTGGCCGGAGCTCATGGACTACCTCAAGATCGCCGGCCAGCCCGTGGCGGGGCCCTGGCCGCCGCACCAGGAGCCGCGGCCGGATCCCGAGGAGGACGTCCTCCCGGTGGCGGTGGCCGACCCCGAGCCCGGCCCGCGCGACGAGGGCTGAGCCCCGGTCATACGTGCATAGGGGACATGTGGAAGGAGGGGCGGATGTATCCGTCTCGGTTCCAATATGAGGCACCGCGCTCGCTCGAGTCGGCGATCGCCCTGCTGCACGACGGCGGCGACTACGCCAAGGTGCTGGCGGGAGGCCAGAGCCTGGTCCCGCTGATGAAGCTGCGCTTCGCCTCGCCGGACCTGATCGTCGACATCAACGACCTGCCCGGGCTGGACTACCACCGGGCCGACCCGGACGGCACGCTGCGCATCGGCGCCCTGTGCCGTCACGTCACTCTCGAGCACTCGGACCTGCTCAAGAGCACCCAGCCGACCATGGCCGCGGCCGCGCCCCTGATCGCCGACCCCATCGTCCGCAACCGCGGCACCCTGGTGGGGTCGCTCTGCCACGCCGACCCGCAGGGCGACTGGGCATCCGTGGTCACGGCGCTCGGCGGCTCGGTCGTGGCCCAGGGACCCGGGGGCAGCCGCACCATCCCGATCGCCGACTTCGTCACCGGGCCGTTCCAGAACGTGCTCGAGCCGGACGAGATCGCGGTCGAGGCGGTGATCCCGGCGGCGGCAGGCACCCGGGCGGGCGGCTACCTCAAGCTCGAGCGGCGGGTGGGCGACTTCGCGACCGCCGGGGTCGCGGTGGCCATCGAGACCTCCGGCGAGACCGTGACTCGGGCCGGGATCGCCCTGACCGGGGTGGGCGGGTCCACGATCGCCGCCACCGAGGCCGCCGGCGCGCTGACCGGGGAGCCGCTGACCGCCGACCGGATCGCGCAGGCCGCCGACCTCGCGGCCGCGGTGGCCAGGCCGAGGACCGACCACCGCGGCAGCGCCGAATTCAAGCGGCACATCGTGCGGACCTTTGTCGTGCGGATCCTGACCCGCGCGGCGGGGCCAGACGCGGCGGCGGAAAGGGCGGCCTGACATGACCATCGTTTACGACGACGTCGAAGACGACGCTAGCGACGTCCCGGTACGCCGGATCAAATTCACCATCAACGGCGCGAAGAAGGTGGCCGAGGTGGAGCCCCGGCTGCTGCTGTCGCACCTCATCCGCCGCGGGGTAGGGCTCACCGGCACGCACATGGGCTGCGACACCACGAACTGCGGCGCATGCACCGTGCTGGTCGACGGCCAGGCGGTGAAGTCCTGCACCATGCTGGCCGTCCAGGTCAACGGGCGGGAGATCACCACCGTCGAGGGCCTGGCCACCGCCAGCGAACTGCACCCGCTGCAGGAGGGCTTCAGCGACGAGCACGGGCTGCAGTGCGGGTTCTGCACCCCGGGCATGATGATGGCCGCCAAGGCCCTGCTCGACACCAACCCCGACCCGACCGAGGAAGACGTGCGCTGGGCCCTGTCCGGCAACCTCTGCCGCTGCACCGGCTACCAGAACATCGTCAAGTCGGTGCTGTGGGCCGCCGACAAGCTCAGATCCCAATCCGCTGGCTAATCCGGGCAGCTGACCACAACGGAGACGGTCATGACGCAGGCACTAGACGAGATCAAGATCGGCGGCCTGGGCGCCCGGCGCAAGCGTGTGGAAGACCAGCGCTTCATCCGGGGCAAGGGCAACTACACCGACGACATCACGCTGCCCGGCATGCTGCACATGGAGATCCTGCGCAGCCCGCTGGCGCACGCGCGGATCAAGTCGATCGACGCCAGCAAGGCGTGGGAGATACCCGGCGTGCACCTGGTGCTCACCGGCGACATGATGGCCACCCGCAACCTGGCCTGGATGCCGACGCTGTCCTACGACACGCAGGCGGTGCTGGCCACCGACAAGGTGCGGTTCCAGGGCCAGGAAGTGGCCTGCGTGATCGCGGACGACCCGTACGTCGCCAAGGACGCGTGCGAGGCGATCGACGTCGAGTACGAGCCGCTGCCGGTCATCGTCAACCCGACGCAGGCCGTGGCCGATGGCGCACCGGTGATCCGCGACGACAAGGAAAACCAGCCGGGCAACGTCATCTACGACTGGGAGGTCGGCGACGCGGCCGGCACCGACCGCGCGTTCGAGCAGGCGGACACGATCTCGCGGCTCCAGCTGCACTACCCGCGCTCGCACCCGAGCCCGATCGAGTGCTGCGGGTCGATCGCGGACTTCAACCGGGCTACCTCGAAGCTCACCGTGTACATGACCACCCAGGCGCCGCACATCATCCGGGCCGCGGTCGCGCTGGTGGCCGAGCTGCCCGAGCACATGATCCGGATCGTTTCCCCGGACATCGGCGGCGGCTTCGGCAACAAGGTCCCGGTGTACCCCGGCTACGTCTGCTCGATCCTCGCTTCGATTCTGCTGGAACGCCCGGTGAAGTGGATCGAGGACAAGTCCGGCAACCTGATCTCGACCGGGTTCGCGCGGGACATCTACCTCGACGGCGAGATGGCGCTGCGCCAGGACGGCAAGATCCTCGGGGTCCGGATGCGCTGCGCCGCCGACCACGGCGCGTTCTTCTCCGACGCCCAGCCCAGCAAGTTCAAGATCGGGCTGCTGCACTCGGCCTTCGCCGCGTACGACATACCGGCCGCGCACCTGATCGCCCGCGGCACCTACAGCAACAAGGCACCCGGCGGCGTCGCCTACCGGTGCTCGTTCCGGGTCACCGAGGCGATGTTCTTCCAGGAACGGATGATGCAGGCGGCCGCCGACGACCTGGGCATGGACCAGGCCGCGTTCCGCCGGATGAACTTCGTCAGGGACGAGGACTTCCCGCACCGCACCCCGTTGGGCTTCCTGCTCGACTCCGGCCAGTACCGCAAGTGCCTCGACGTCGGCCTGCAGGCCGTCGGCTACGACGACTTCCGCAGGCAGCAGGAGGAGGCGCGCAAGCGGGGCAGGCTGCTCGGCATCGGGATCTCCACGATGACCGAGCCGCTGGGCGCGGGCAACAGCCGGGAGTACGACATCCTCGGCATCAAGATGTTCGACTCGGCCGACCTCAAGGTGCACATGACCGGCAAGGCCATCGTCCGCACCGGTGCGAAGACGCAGGGCCAGGGGCACGAGACGACCTGGGCCCAGATCGTCAGCCACGAGCTCGGCATCCCGGCCGAGGACATCACCGTCGAGGAGGGCGACACCGACACCGCGCCGTTCGGCATGGGCACCTACGCGTCCCGCAGCACGCCGGTGGCCGGGGCCGCGGTCGCGATGGTGTCCCGCAAGATCCGGGCCAAGGCCCGCAGGCTGGCCGCGCACCTGCTGGAGGTGTCCGAGGAGGACGTGGAGTGGGAGCTCGGCCGGTTCTACATCCGCAGCGCTCCCGACCGCGGCGTGACCATCCAGGAGTGCGCGATGGCCGCGTACAGCAACATGCCGGACGGCATGGAGCCGGGCCTGGAGAACACGGCCTACTACGACCCGCCGAACCTGACCTGGCCGTTCGCGTGCTACATCGTCACCGTCGAAGTAGATCCCGAGACCGGTGTCTGGGATGTGCTGAACACGGTGGCGGTCGACGACTGCGGGGTCCGGATCAACCCGATGATCGTCGAAGGACAGATCATGGGCGGCCTGACCGAGGCCTACGCGATGGCCAACATGCAGTTCATCACGTTCGATGCCGAGGGCAACTGCGTGGGCTCCAACTACATGGACTACATGCTGCCCACCTCCTGGGAGACGCCCGGCTTCGAGCTGCACAGCGAGGTCGTCACCCCGTGCCCGCACCACCCGATCGGCGCCAAGGGCATCGGCGAGTGCGCGGCGGTCGGCGGCCCGGCGGCGTTCGTCAACGCGGTGATCGACGCGCTGTCCGGCACCGGGGTCCGCAACATCGACATGCCGCTGCTGCCGGACCGGGTGTGGGAGGCCATCACCTACGGCCGCGACGTGTCCGGCGCACCCCCGGTGCGCTCGGACGACTGAGCGAGGAACGGGATGAGCGAGCCGAACGGCCTTGAGGGGCCAGACGCGACGGCCGATGATGGCCGCGACGGCCGGCCGGAGGTCATGAAGGGGGAAGGGGAGGCGGGTGGGGGACAGCATGGCGGGGGGCTCCGGGGGGCAGCAGGCCCCCAGGGAAACACAGTCGGATGGGGTGTCCTGGAGCAAGCCGGCGAGCTGACGCGGCGCGGTGAGGCGTTCGCGCTCGCGACCGTGGTCTGGCGCCAGGGCCCCTCCTCCGGCCAGCAGGGGTCCCGCGCGATCATCACCGAGTCCGGGGAGCTGCGTGGCTGGATCGGCGGGGCGTGCGCCGAGCCCACCGTGATCCGCGAGGCCCAGCGGGTAATCGCCCAGGGCGCGCCGCAGCTGCTGCTGCTCGGGAGCCCTGAACAGTTTGGCGCGGCGGTCCCGGAGGGGATGACCGTCGTGCCGATCTCGTGCCAGAGCGAGGGCGCGCTCGAGGTCTACATCGAGCCGGTGCTGCCCGCGCCGCACCTGGTCGTCGTCGGCCGCTCGCCGATGGCGCACACCCTGGCCGACCTGGCCCGGGCGCTCGGCTGGCGCACCGAGGTCGTGGACGGCCCGGAGTTCACCACCGACCACGCCACCGAGCGCTCGATGGTCATCGTGGCCACCCAGGGCCATTACGACGAGGAGGCTGTGGAGCGGGCGGTTGCGGCTAAGCCCGCCTACCTCGGCCTGGTCGGCTCCCGCCGCCGCGGCTCGGCGGTGCTCGGCTACCTGGCCGAGCGGGGGGTGCCCAAGGACCAGCTGGACCAGGTGCACGTGCCCGCCGGGCTCGACCTGGGCAAGACCATGCACGAGGAGATCGCGGTGGCCATCCTGGCCGAGCTGGTCCAGCTGCGCGCCTCCGGTGCCCTGGGCAGCGGGTCGGCGGACCGGCCCAAGGCCGCCGGCTCCCGCCAGCCCACCCCGCAGGCTACCGACCCGGTCTGCGGGATGACCGTGACCGCGGACGCCTCCGGCCGGCCCCTGGAGCACGACGGCGTCACCTATTACTTCTGCAGCGCTGGCTGCCGCCGGGCGTTCGAGCAGGATCCCGCTGCCTACGTGAAGAGAGAGACCCGATGCTGATCAAGAACGACTTCGAGGTCGCCCAGCCGGTCGAGAAGGTATGGGAGTTCTTCGAGAACATCCCGCAGGTGGCCACCTGCCTGCCCGGCACCGAGCTGACCGAGGACCTCGGCAACGAGCAGTACAAGGGCCGGGTCGCGGTGCGGATGGGGCCGGTGCGGCTGCAGTTCGCCGGCACGGCCGACATCACCGAGCGCGACGAGGCGGCCAAGCGCGTCGTGGTGAACGCGGCCGGCGCCGAGGAGAAGGGCCGCGGCCAGGCCAGCATGGTGGTGACCGCGACGCTGACCAAGTCCGGCCGCGGCACCAAGGTCGCCGTCGCCCAGGACCTGCAGCTCTCCGGTGCGGCCGCGCAGTACGGCCGGGGCATGATCTCCGATGTCACGTCCGTGCTCATGCGCGACTTCTCCGTGAACATGCAGGACAAGATCGAGCGGATCGACCGCGGCGAGACGCCGGAGCAGATCGCGGCGGCCTCGGCCACGTCGGCCAGCGGCCTGACCCTGGGCCTGCGGGCCACGGTCATGGCGCTGACCCGGGTGTTCCGCCGCTTCTTTGTTCCCTACCAGGCCGCCAGCTGAGGAGGACGAACCATGGTCTTGTGGTGGATCGGCAACGCAGTGCTGCTGCTGGTGGTGCTGCCTGTCGTCATCTTCTTGCTGAACCGCGTGCTCGCGGCGCTGGAGCGGATCCGCGGCGCTACCGACCAGATCCTGGCCGGCGGGGTTGAGCTGGTCGGCGAGCTGACCGGCGTGCCCGACGGGCTGGCCACAACCGACACCACCGTCAAGGAAGTCTCGGTCGGCGCGGTCCGGTACGCGGGCTCCGTCGCCAAGCTCCTCGGATGACCAGGAAAGGAGAACAGCCATGCCAGCAGCAGCCTGGGCCACGCTGATCATCGCGGCCCTGATCATCGCCATCACCGCGGTGGGCCTGCTCCGGGTCATCTTCCACCTCCGCGCGATCCGCAAGACGCTCGTCGCCACCACCGGGGGCGTGCAGGCCGTGGCGCAGCTGACCAGCACCGTGCCCGACCGGCTGACCTCGGTGAACGCGAGCCTCAAGCCGGTACGCGACTTCTGCGAAGGGGTCTGACATGAGTGTCTTGCCGGAGGCGAGCCAATGAGCACCGGCTGGGTCGTCGGCTACGTGATCGGCATCGTGATCGTGCTGGTCGTGGTGGCCCTGGTGCTGCCGATCCTGGTGCTGGCCCGCCAGATCGGCAACGAGGCACCCAAGATCAACGGCGAGCTGGAGAAGGCGGTGCAGAACACCGCGCCGCTGGCGGCGCTGCGCACCACGATCGACTACGCCGTCACCATCATCGGCGGGCTGCAGCGCGGCCGCGCCAGGCTGGGAGGTTAAGCCATGCACACCGTGGCCCTGTCCTCGTCCGACCACACCGCCTGGCTGGTGGCCAACATCCTCGGCCTGGTCGTGGTGGTCGCCGTGGCCGCCCTGCTCACCATCCTCATCGTGTTCGTGAAGACCATCGACCGGCGCGTGGTCGGCGTACGGGACACGCTCAAGGCCGCGGAGGCGAACACCGCGGACACCGTGCTGATCCCGCAGGTCGCCGACGGCGTGGAGGCCGTCCTGGCCGAAGGCCTGCAGCACCACCTGTTCCTCGGCCGCGTGCTCGGAAAGGTCAAGTCATGACAGGGCTGGTCGTCTTCACGGTCATCGACATCGTGGCGCTGATCGCCGGGCTGGCGTTCTACCTATTCTGGGTCGGCACCCTGCTGACCAGGATCGCCGGGAACCTCGAGGAGTGCGCCGAGCTGGTCGGGGCCATCCGGGATCACGCCAAGCTGATCGGCCCGGCCGTGGGGCACATCAACGAGACCGGCGGCGTGGTGGCGGGGGCGCTCCCGCTCCTGTACGGGATGGCCGAGGAGATCGTCACCGACGTCACCCCGCGGCCCGAGGAGCCCGCCGTGCCCGAGGTCGCCCGGCCGGCGTCAGGCACCCGCCGCTCCCGGCTCCATGATGCGGTGGGCTTCGCCCCGGGGCGTTAGCGTAACGGCCGTTGGTCCGGATCCCGCCGGGCCACGGGTCCGGTGGTGGGAGCGGAGTACTCGCCGATCCAGTGATCCTTCCAGGCCTGGTCGTACTGGCGGGTGTTGCAGCTCGGCCGGTAGACCGCGGTGAGCTCGCGGGCGATCTGCTCCCGGTGCGCGCGCCCGCCGCCTGGCACCTCGTAGGTGCAGATATAGACCTTCCACTTCGACCCCGCGCGGCGGATCCAGCACGCGGCGCGAGGGTGCTGGAACGGGAAGTGCTCGGCGGACAGGTCGTCCGAGTGATCAACGTAGATAACGGCGTACCGTCCCGGCTTGGTCTCCGGATCTGGCTTGTACGCGATAGCCCAGACCGCTGCCACGCCCGGCGGCGTCCAGCCGCCCAGCAGCCGCGGCCCCTCGAACGGGTAGCCAGCCAGCGAGCCCAGCCTGATCATGGCGGGACGTCCTCGTCCTCGCTGATGGCCTCGACCCGGACGATGGGGGCCTGCGGGAGCCCGGCCCGGGCCGCCGCCGCGGTGAACTGCGCGGTGGCCTGCTCGATCGCGTCGTCACGGCTGCCGGCCTGCACCACCAGCTGGGCACCGTAGCGCCTGGTCCCGATCCCGGTGGCGATGCCGGAGTTCGCCGCGACCGCGTCGGCCAGCTCGACGACCTCCTCGCGGGACAGCACCCGGTCACCCTCGGCCTCGATTCCCACGCTCCACCTCACCGGGCCCCTCCCCTCTTCTCAGTTCAGCTTAGGCAGCAGGGCCGCGAATTCCTCGAGGCTGTTCAGGTCGTGGCCGGAGAGCAGCACGTCGATGTGCGGCGCGGCCACCATCATGCCGAGCGTGCTCGGCCGGAAGTCGCGGTTGTCGCCCTTGTGCGGGTTCATCCAGACCAGCCGGTAGCAGAGCCGGGCCAGCCGCTCCATCGCCGCGGCCAGCACCGCCGGGTCGCCGCGGTCGAGGCCGTCCGAGCAGATCACCACGACGCCGCCCCGGCACAGGCCGCGGCGGGCCCAGTCCCGGACGAAGACCTCCAGCGATTCGCCGATCCTGGTCCCGCCGTCCCAGTCGAACGCCGCCTGCGCGGCGCGGGCCAGCGCCTCGTCCGGGCGCCGGTTCTCCAGCGCGCCGGTGACCCGGGTCAGCCGGGTGCCGAAGCAGAACACCTCGACCCGGGACGCGGCCCGCCTGGCGCAGTGCGCGAACTGCAGCAGGTTGCGGGAGTAGTCGGCCATCGAGCCGGAGATGTCGAGGATCAGGATCAGCGGCCGCAGCCGGACCCGGCGCCGGCGCCAGTACAGCGCGGCCGGCTCGCCGTGCATGCGCATGGTCTCGCGGACCGTCCGGCGCAGGTCGGGCCGGCGCCCGGACCGGGCCGGCGCCGTGCGCCGGGTGCGCCGCCGCGGCGGGGTGAGCCGGATCCTGGTCATGATCCGGCGGAGCGCGGCCAGCTCCTCCGGCGTGCAGGCGGCGAACGACTTGTGCTTGAGCGCGTCCGCGTCGGAGGCCATCCAGCCGAGGAGGGCCTCCTCCTCGCTCTCCTGGTCGGCGCCGGACGGCTCGGTCGACGGCATCGCCAGCATCGCCTGTGGCCTCGGCCGAGGCGCGCAGCTGAGCGTCAGCAGTTCCTCGGCCTGGCCGCCGGTGCCGAGGAAGAACCGGCGGAACACCTGGTCGTACGTGGCGAGGTCGTCGCGCCTGGTGACCAGCGTGGTGCGCCCGGCCCAGTACAGGTCCACCAGGTCGGTCGGGTCCAGCCCGGCCGCGGCCGAGCAGTAGGTCAGGACGTCGCCGGAGCCGACCGCGAGCCCGGCCGCGCGCAGCTCGCGCGGCGAAGGCGGCCAGCAGGCCGACGATCGGGGAGCGCTGCGCCGACGTCAGGCACCGGACGTGATCTCCGCAGGTTCTCCCGCACCAGCTCGAGGTCGTCGCGGTCCTTGACCACCGCGCCGAGGGTGTCGGTCCGCCACCGCGGTGTCGAGCTCGGTCTCGCCGAGGAAGTCCAGCGTCTTGACCCAGTCGATGGTCTCGGCCACGCCCGGCGGCTTGGCCAGGTCGAGCTCGCGCAGCCGGTGCACGGCCGCGACGACCTTGCGGGTCAGCGCGGCCGAGACCCCGGCTCCCGGATCAGGACGATCTCCACCTCGCGCTCGGCGGCGGGTAGCCGATCCAGTGGTACAGGCAGCGCCGCTTCAGCGCGTCGTGCAGCTCGCGGGTGCGGTTGGAGGTGAGGACCACCAGCGGCGGGCTCTCCGCCTTGATCGTGCCGATCTCCGGGATGCTGATCTGGAAGTCGGACAGCAGCTCGAGCAGGAACGCCTCGAACTCGTCGTCGGCGCGGTCGACCTCGTCGATCAGCAGCACCGCCTGGTCCCCGGCCCTGACCGCCTCCAGCAGCGGCCGTTCCAGCAGGAACTTCGGGCCGAACAGCTTGTCCACCGCCGCCTCGTCGGCGACCTGGTGCTCGGACAGCGCCCGGATGTGCAGCATCTGGCGGGCGTAGTCCCACTCGTACAGCGCCTGGTTGGTGTCGATGCCCTCGTAGCACTGCAGCCGGATCAGCCGGCGGCCGAAGACCGCGGCCAGCACCTTGGCCACCTCGGTCTTGCCGACCCCGACCTCGCCCTCGAGCAGGATCGGCCGCTGCAGCGACAGGGCGACGAACAGCGCCGTGGCCAGGCCGCGGTCGGCGAGGTAGCCGCCCTGCGCGCAGGATCTCGGTGAGCTCGCCGACGGTTTCAGGACGCTCCATGCAGCGCTCTCCTCGCCGTCGGTGTCCGCAAGAGTCGGCAGGCCAGCGCTAGTCGCGGGCCTGGGCCTGGCCGAGGACGAGGTCCCGGACGCTGCCCGCCTCGGCGGTTCAGCTTGCCCTCGCGCTCCAGCTTCGTCCCGCCAGGCCGTCCGCAGGTCGCCGTCGACTCGGCCATGCCGTCGAAGCCGACGTCCGCCATCCGCTTGCAGGCCTTCGTGCCGCACGCCTCGTCGAGGTCGGCGCTGGTCTGCCCCTGAGCGCTCCATACCCCGCGAAGCACTTCGAGGGCCTCATCCGGCTGACGACTCATGCTCAGGTACCTCCGGTGCTGCTCCCTTACGCTTCACTCTAATTCCGGTGAGCAAGTTCGGGCGACAGCGGATTAAGAGTTCTCTTATAGGCAGGCCTGTGACGGCGGTCACAGCGCACGTCGCGGCTGGTAGCTGCCCGTGCGCGGCGAGGCACCGATGACCCGCCGGAACTGCGCATTCGCGACGGGTGGGGCCAGAATCCCCACTTACCTCCCCATTCCCCCTTCACTGCACTTCTCCGGTTTGGCCGACATCGCCATGGTCGTTATTGCTACGTTATTTTCCAGAGCCTTTATCGGGTCCGGGGAGGGGAATATGCCTGCGAGGCAGGCGGCCTTGTCACAATCCGCACTGTGGCGGTCACGCGGCGATCATGGAGCCTATCCATTTGCCGGCTGGCCCGGCGCAATTCGGCTCCTGACGGCTAGCCAAACGGCATCGGAGGACCACGCATAATGGGTCAACACACGCGTTACGACTACGACGACCGGCCGCCGCGCCCGGGCCTGGGTTCCTGGATCACCGGGCCCGGCCGGTACGCGGCAGGCACGGCGGCCGCGGTCCTCGCGATCAGCGGCGCTGGTGTGGGGTTCATCGTGCAGCAGTCGGGCAGCGGCACGCCGCACGTCGACGCCAAGTCGGCCCTGTCCTCGTGTGGCCTGGTCAACTGCGCCGCCCTGCGGTCCGACGCGTCCGGGGCGGCCCCGGCGAGCGCCCCGGCCAGTTCCACCCACCTGGGCAGTGCCACCACCACCCATCGTGACCCGCATTCCGCTCAGCCCGCGGTCGCGCCCGCCGGGACGCCCTCGGACACCCCCACAGCGTCGTCGGCCGCGCCGACCGCCCCCGCCAGCCCGCCGTCGCCGACCCGGACCCCCACGCCATCGCCCGCGCCCACCCCGGCGCCCACGTCCACACCTACACCCACGCCCTCACCCACACCTCCGCCGCCTGCGCCTTCGGCCGCGGCCCCGGAGGTGACGGTCACGTACTCGACGAGTCCGCATCACCGGGATGGCTTCTTCGGGCACCTCACGATCGAGAACGAGGGCACGGCGGCGGTCAACGGATGGCAGCTGGTGATCACGCCTGCCCGGCGATGACGTGAACTGGGTCTGGAACGCGCAGTGGCAGCTCAACGGCGACTCCCTGGTCCTGAGCCCCGCGTCCGGCGGTGACGTGATCGAGCCCGGGCAGTCGGTGTCGGTGAACTTCTCCGCGCAGGGCGACACCACCTCGCCCACGAGCTGCACTT
>CAVUBM010000097.1:0-10044 GCA_963739645.1 uncultured Actinomycetota bacterium | reverse complement strand
CCTTCCCCGGCTCCCCCGCGAGCCCACAGCGATGGTATGAAGTCCACGTCAGCGGTATTACTGGGCGGAGGTCAGAGCGGCGTGGCCATGCGAGGCGCAGAGGCGCTACCCCGGGGCGCCGGGGATGCAGCAGAGGGCTTCTGGTACGCGGTGAAGCGCCGACTGCTCGGCCCGCCGTTGATCAACCAGCAACTCGCCGAGCAGCGGCTGTCTAAACCGCTGGCCCTTGGGGTGCTGTCCTGCGACGGAATCTCGTCTGCGGCCTATGGCACCGAGGAAATGCTGATCGAGCTGCTGCCCGCCTTCGGCGTAGCCGGGTTCGCCCTGATTCTCCCGATGACCGGGGTCGTACTGCTCGGGATCGTGCTGGTGGTGCTGCTCTACCGCGAGGTGGTGTCCGTCTACACCAGGGCCGGTGGTTCATACGTCGTGGCCAGGGAAAACTTCGGCCCGCGGATCGCTCAGGTCGCGGCGGTCGCGCTGCTCATCGACTACATAGTCACGGTGGCCGTCCAGGTGGCCGCGGGCAGCGCGGCCATTGTGTCCGCATTCCCCGCGCTCGGCGGAGACGGGCTCACAGTCATCTCGGTCGTCGCGATCCTGATCATGTGTTACGGCAACCTGCGCGGCATCCGGGAGAAGCCGGCCGGACCTTCGCCCTGCCGACGTACCTGTTCTCCGGGGCGGTCGCGATCATGATCGTCACAGGTCTGTACCGGCAGGCCGTTGGCGGGCTGCCGCGGGCGCACCCGGCCCCTGCGGGCCCCGGCGGTACCTACCCGCTCGGGCATCACGCCGGCGGGCTGTTCGCATTCGCCGCCCTCTACGTCCTGGCCCGCGCCTTCGCCAACGGCGGCTCATCGCTCACCGGGATCGAGGCCGTCTCCAACGCGGTGAGCGCGCTCCGGCCCCCCGAGGGCCGCAATGCCCGCCAGATCCTGGTGATCCAGGGATCCATCGTCGCCTTCCTCATCGCCGGGATCTCCTGGATGGCGCACGCCACTCACGCGACCCCGTACCAGAGCGGCTTCCCGACCGTGCTGGCCCAGGAAGCTGACCTGATCTTCGGTCACGGCGTGCTCGGCCGCGTGCTGTTCTTCGGCGTGCAGGCGGGTACCGCGGCCATCTTGTTCACCGGCGGGAACACGAGCTTCAGCGGCTTCCCGTTCCTGGCCAGCTTCGTGGCCGAGGACTCGTTCCTGCCCCGCTGGCTCACCAAGCGCGGCCACCGGCTGGTGTTCTCCAGCGGCATCATCGCGCTGACGGTGATCTCGCTCACTCTGGGGCTGGCGGTCGGCTTCAACGTCAACCACCTGATCCCGTTCTATGCGATCGGCGTGTTCACCGGCTTCTCGATGGCCGGGTTTGGCATGGCCCGGTATCACAGCCAGCACCAGGGTCCGGGATGGCGGCGGCACCGGGCGATCAGCGTGATCGGCGCCGTGTACACGGCGCTGGTAGTCCTGATCTTCGCCGTGGTGAAGTTCACCGAGGGCGCCTGGCTGGTGGTCATCGTCTTCCCGGTGATGGTGTACGCCCTCATCCGGCTAAACCGGGAGTACCGGATGGAGGCACGCGTTCTTGAGGGCATCGGCAGCCGGCCCAAGCCACCCGATCCGCCGACCTACTCCCGGCGGACGGTCTTCGTCTTCGTGGACGACTTCGATCTCGCCGCTGTGGCCGCGCTGCGGTATGCACGCAGCCTTCGGCCCACCACCCTGCGCGCGGTGCACTTTGTCATCGACAACATGCAGGCGGACACGCTCCGGCAGGACTGGGTGCGCGCAAACACCGGCGTCACGCTCGACTTCATCGACTGTGCCGACCGGCGGCTGACCCACTGCGCGGCCGAGCTCGTCAGCGCCGAGGCCGAGCAACCGGGCGTGGGCGTGACCGTAATCCTGCCGCGGCGCAGCTACTCCGCGCTGCTCGGCAGGCTGCTGCATGACCGCACCGCGGACCGGATCGCCGGCGCGGTGAGCCGGATACCGCACGCGGCGGCCACGATCGTGCCGTTCGACGTGCGGAGCAGGCTGGAGACTATCCAGGAGCGCCAGGCCGGAGCGGCCGCGAGGCCGGCTTCGCCCGAACCCGAGCCGGCCAGCGCGGCCGCGGCCCGGCAGGCAGCCGCAGGCCAGCCCCCTGCTGAGGAGGATGCAGCGGCCGACGCCGCGGCGCCGGCCGCTACTGAGGTGGCCGTGGCCGACGCGGCCGCAGCCCCAACCGACGATGGCAGCCGGTACGACCGCCCGGTCCCCCCGCCAGGCATCCGGCCGATGGGATCCCTGACCAAGCCGGGCCGGGCCACGGTGGAGGGCCGCGTCTACGCGGTCGAGATCCGGCCGGTGGAGCGGAACACCGTGCTCGCCGCCGAGGTGGCCGACTCCACCGGCCACCTGACCGCCCTGTTCTACGGCCGGTCGCACATCCCCGGCCTGGACTGCGGCTCCCAGGTGCGGTTCCGCGGCCAGGTCGGCATCCGGTCCGGCGGCCCGGTTATGATCAACCCAGCGTATGAACTCGTTGCTCCCGGTGACGCCGGGACGCCGGCGACCGGCTCCGCCGGCGGGGGGGAGCCCGGCCGGCGCGGCAGGCCCAGGCGGCGCAAGGACACGTGACCCAGGAGAGCGGACGCAAGTCGGCAGGCTGACATGACCGGGCAAGCTCACGGGCCTAGCCAGGGCCACGGTCACGGCCAGCTGACCACGGCCACTGGGCGGTACCGGCAGGCGCTGATCACGGTCATGGCCCTCAGTGCCCTGGTCGCGGCAGGCGAGATCCTCGGTGCCGTGATCACCGGCTCCCTGGTGCTGCTCGCCGACGCGGCGCACATGGCCGCGGACGCCGCCGGGGTGGGGCTGTCCCTGCTCGCCGTCCACTTCGCCGCCCGGCCGCCCACCGCCCGGCGCACGTTCGGCTACGCGCGGGCCGAGATCCTGGCCGCCATGACGAACGCCGTGCTGCTGCTCGGCCTGGCCGCGTTCATCATCGTGGACGCGATCCGGCGGCTGATGTCCCCGCCTTCGGTGGAGTCCGGGCTGGTCATCGTGTTCGGCGTGGTCGCGCTCGGCGCCAACGCCGTGTCGCTGCTGCTCCTGCGCCGGGGCCAGGCGGAGAGCCTCAACCTGCGCGGCGCCTTCCTCGAGGTCGCCTCGGACGCGCTCGGCGCCCTGGCGGTCATCGTGACCGGGATAGTGATCGCCGTCACCGGTTTCACCGCCGCGGACTCGATCGCCTCGCTGGCGGTCGGCGTGCTGATCCTGCCCCGGACCTGGCGGCTGCTGCGGGAGACCGTCGACGTGCTGCTCGAGGCGAGCCCGAAGGGCATGGACCTGAGCGAGGTCCGGGCCCACATGACCGGCCTGTCCGGCGTCCGCGACGTGCACGAGCTGCACGCCTGGACGATCACGTCCGGGCTCCCGGTGCTCTCGGCCCACGTGGTGGTGGACCCGGGGGTCCTCGACAACGGCCGGTGCGCGACCATGCTCGACCGGCTGCAGGACTGCCTGCGCGGCCACTTCGACGTCGAGCACTCCACCTTCCAGCTCGAGCCCGCCGGGCACGCCGACCACGAGCACCCGATGCACGAGTAACCGCCGCGCGGCTGGCTGGCCCGGTGGATATCGCGTTATGGATGTGTATCTGGAGAGTTGGCTTACTGGCGGGTAATGTCGCAATCAGACGTCCGACGGGGAGGCCGCCGTGAGCACCTACGACCACTACACCACCCCGGTCCCGGCCGGCACCTGGGACGTGCCCGCCGCCGGAGCCACCAGGTTCAGCTGGGAGTACGACAACGGACGGGAGCGCCTGCTGGACCTGTACCAGCGTGGCAAGGACAAGCAGTGGGACGCGGCCAAGCGGATCGACTGGTCGATCCCGGTCGATCCGACCAACGTGATGGAGCAGTCCGAGGAGCTCTGCCCGATCTACGGCTCGGCCCAGTGGGAGAAGCTCTCCCAGGCCGAGCGCGATGAGCTTGGCCACCATCTGTCGGCCTGGCTGTTCAGCCAGTTCCTCCACGGGGAGCAGGGCGCGCTGACCGTGGCCGCGCGGATCGTGGAATCGGTCCCCGACATGGATTCCAAGTTCTACGCCGCCACCCAGGCCATGGACGAGGCGCGGCACGTGGAGCTGTTCGCCCGGTTCATGCGGGAGAAGATCGGCCTCTACTACCCGGTCAACCCCGACCTGGCCAAGCTGCTGGCCGACGCGCTCAGCGACTCCCGCTGGGACATGCCCTACCTGGGCATGCAGGTGCTGATCGAGGGCCTGGCCCTGGCCGCGTTCGGCGTGCACCGGGATATGTCCAACAACGCCCTGGTCACGCAGCTGCTCGCGTACGTGATGCAGGACGAGGCGCGGCACGTGGCGTTCGGGCGGCTGGCGCTGCGGGACTACTACGCGAACCTGACCGAGGCCGAACGCGCCGACCGGGAGGAGTTCATCGTCGAGGGCTGCTACCTCATGCGCAACAGGTTCCGGGCGCAGGAGGTCTGGGAGCGGATGGGCTTCAACGTCGAGGAGTGCCTGGAGTTCACCGAGCACTCCCCCGTCCAGCAGGCGTTCCGCACGCTGCTGTTCTCCCGCATCGTGCCGTGCGTGAAGGACATCGGGCTGTGGGGGCCGAAGGTGCGCCGCGCCTATACCGACCTGGGCGTGATCGACGCGGCCGGCAGCGACCTCGAGGCGCTGATGCGCGCCGACGAGGAGATCGCCGAGCGGGCCGACGCCGAGAAGTACGCGGCCGAGCTGGCCGTGCGCCGGGGCGAGGTCGATGACGCGGTGGCCGAGGGCGCGGCCACGCCCTAGCGCGCATGCGGCGGGGTGGGGGCGACGGCGTACGCTCGCGGCATGACCGACGCTGAAATGCCGCGTTTCCCCCGCGACTTCGCCTGGGGAGTGGCCACCTCCTCCTACCAGATCGAGGGCGCGGTCGCCGAGGACGGCCGCGGCGAGTCGGTCTGGGATGTGTTCTGCCGCAGGCCCGGGGTCATCAGGGACGGCCACACCGGCGACGTGGCGGATGATCACTATCACCGGTGGAGCACCGACGTCGGGCTGATGGCCGAGCTCGGCCTGACCGCGTACCGGTTCTCGATCGCCTGGCCCCGGATCCAGCCCGACGGTAAGGGCCAGGCGAACGACGCGGGCCTGGACTTCTACGACCGGCTGACCGACGCCCTGCTCGCCCACGGCATCACCCCGGTGCCCACCCTGTACCACTGGGACCTGCCCCAGCCCCTGGAGGACGGCGGCGGCTGGCTGGCCCGCGACACCGCGCACCGCTTCGCCGAGTACGCCACGCTGGCCGCGGAGCGGCTCGCCGACCGGATCCCGCTGTGGATCACCCTGAACGAGCCCTTCGTGGTCACCGCGTACGGCTATGCCCTCGGCATCCACGCGCCCGGGCGGGAGCTGATGCTCGACGCGCTGCCCACCGCCCACCACCAGCTGCTCGGGCACGGCCTGGCCACGTCGGCGCTGCGGGCGGCCGGGGCCCAGCAGGTGGCGATCACCAACAACCACTCCCCGGCCTGGCCCGCCACGGACAGCCCGGCCGACGTGGCCGCCGCGGACGCGTACGACACGCTCCATAACCGGATGTTCGCCGACCCGGTGCTGCTGGGCCGCTACCCGGATCTGGCCGCGTTCGGGGTCGGCCCGGAGGGCCCGGACTGTGTCAGGGACGGCGACCTGGCCGTGATTTCTGACCGGCTGGATGCGCTCGGCGTGAACTACTACAACCCGACCAGGCTGTCCGCGCTGCCCGGCTCGCCGCTGCCGTTCCAGATGGAGCCGATCCCCGGGTACCCGGTCACCGCCTTCGGCTGGCCGGTGATCCCGTCCGGTCTGACCGAGATCCTGACGGCCTTCGCCGACCGCTACGGTGACCGGCTGCCCCCGATCTACATCACCGAGAACGGCTGCTCGGCGGAGGACGAGGTGGCCGCCGACGGGACCATCGACGACCAGCCCAGGATCCGGTACCTGGACAGCCATCTGCGGGCGCTGCACGACGCGATGACCGCCGGGGTGGACGTGCGCGGCTACTTCACCTGGTCTCTGATGGACAACTTCGAGTGGAGCGAGGGTTACCAGCAGCGGTTCGGGCTGGTGCACGTCGACTTCGAGACCCAGCAGCGCACCCCGAAGGCGTCGTTCGCCTGGTACCGGGACCTGATCGCCGCCCAGCGCGCGGACTTATCCCGCCGCCGGGCGCCTGGTATGCCCGCTGCAGATCTTTACCTTGGTGTGTGGCGGTAGCGGAACGGCGGTGCTGTGTCGCGCCGCATGATCTGGCCTTCTGCCTGCCCGTGTTGCCAGGCGGGAACCCTGGGTGCGGTAACGTCGCGGCCGTGGCTGGCAGCCTCTGGATCATCCGCCGGGCGGCGCCCGAGGACGGCGCGTTCATGGCTGACATGCTGGTGGAGGCGGTGAACTGGTCATCTGAATGGAAGAAGAAGAGCCGGAACCGTGTGCTCTCGGCGCCCGGGACAGCGCATTACATTGCTGGCTGGCCACGTGATACCGATCTGGGCGTGATCGCCGAGGCGGACGGGGAGCGGATCGGCGCGGCATGGCTTCGGTTCCTTCCAGCTGCCGATCCGGGATACGGATTCGTTGCCCCCGACATACCGGAACTGACCATCGGCGTGACCGTGCACTGGCGCGGCCGGGGCGGGGACGGGCACTGCTGCGGGCGATCGCCGGGCAGGCCTGCTCGGCGGGCATCCGGCGGATCAGTCTCAGCGTCGAGCGGAAGAACTTCGCGCAGAAGCTGTACCTCTCCGAGGGCTACCAGATCGTGGACTCCAGCTGACGCAGACTCGGGAGCGACCCGACCGGCCGTCAACGGTGGTTACGAACCTGGCGCCCGCACCAGGTCCAGTCCAGGTCGGACTCCCTGACCAGGTCCTCCATCCGGCGCACGTCCGCGAACGGCTTGGCCAGGATCCGCGGCAGGAGCTGCTTGACCAGCCAGTTCATGTGCGGGTCGCCGGTGATGAAGGCGCCAGCGGCCGATACACAGATCAGGCGCCTGGCCCCGGTCTTCCGCATGGCCGCGACGGTGTTCGCGGCGGCCCCGGCCAGCAGCCCGGGGGCCTTAGCGCCGCGGGGGCCGAGCGCTGAGAGGACGGCGTCGGCCCCGGCCACCGCCTCGGCCACCGCGGCGGAGTCGAGCGCGTCGCCCCGGGTGACGATCAGGCCCGCGGCCGGCCGCCGTGCGGCCGCGGCCCGTGTGTCCAAGTTCGGCGTGTCCAAGTTCGGCGTGTCTGAGTTCAGCGGGTCCGAGACCCGCGCCCCCGCAACCTGGGCGCTCGAGGTCAGTACGTCCGGTTTCAGCGCTTCCGGGTTGCGGGCGAGCACGTGCACCTGGTGCCCGTCCTCGAGGGCCCAGGTCAGCAGGTGGCCGCCGATGCCTCCGGTCGCGCCCAGGATCGTGATCCTCATGTCAGCTCCTTCCGCCGGGGTGGTGGGCCGCGGCCCGGGTGCGCCGCGGCCGACCCGATACGGCCGGCCGGTCAGACTCGGACGATGCCCTCGTCCCCGGCGGCCGCCGCAGCCGGCGCCGCGGTCAGCTCCTCGGCGCGGCGCCGGCCGGCGCGGCGCGGGAGGCCCAGCATGAGCAGGAAGCTCAGCAGGAACACGCCGACCTGGAACCAGAGCGTGCGGACCAGTGAGGCGGCGAAGTCGTGGCGCACCGCGTTGCCGCCCGCGGCCGCGATGACCTGGTGGGCGGCCGGGGGCAGGGCCTGGGCCGCACCGGCCGGCCTGCAGGACGCGGGCGTGGCCGTCGGGTCGGCGGCGACCAGCCGGTCGTGCAGGCAGCTGCGGAACTGGGTCTCGATCGGCCCGGTGTACCGCGCTGGCACGCCCGCGGCCACCAGCCCGGTCCGCAGCTGGGGCGCGACCGCGGTGGCCGCGGGCCCGGACTGGCTGCCGAGCAGGCCGAAGAAGATCACTCCGACCAGCGCGATGCCGATCGAGTTGCCCAGCTGCAGGCCGGTGTTGAACACGCCGGACGCCGAGCCCGCGTCCTGCCTCGACACCCGGTCCAGCACGATGTCGGTCAGCGGCGCGATCACCGTGCCCAGGCCGATGCCGGCCAGGAACAGGGCGGGCGTGAGCTCCCAGGTGGTGACCGCCGGCCCGTAGTGGTGCACGATCCCGATCACCGTGGCCATCGCGGCGGCGATGATCAGCGCCCCGGCCATGGTGACCCCGCGCCCGAACCGCGGCGCCAGCCGCGCGGCCACGCCCGAGGAGACGAGCACGCCGACCGAGAACGGCAGGAACGTCAGCCCGGCGTGCAGCGGCGTGAAGCCGAGCCCGATCTGCAGGAACAGCGTCAGCACCAGGCCAAACGAGGCGATGCCGAGGAAGAACGCGACCGAGCTGGCCATGCCGACGCTGAACCCGCGCTCGCGGAACAGGCTCAGCGGCACCAGCGGCGAGCCGTCCCGGCGGGTCTTGATCCGCTCGTAGCCGATGAACAGGGCGAACACCGGGGCCGACGCGGCCATCGCGATGAGCGTCCAGAGCGGCCAGCCGAGCTGGCGCCCCTCGACCAGCGGGTAGAGCAGGAGCAGCAGCGCGGCGCTGATCAGGGCGACGCCGACCGGGTCCAGCTTCGGCGGCTGCGGGGCCCGCGACTCGCGGACCAGCACGGCCGAGGCGGCCACGGCGATGATGCCGACCGGGACGTTGATGAGGAAGATCGAGCGCCAGCCGAGGCCGAACAGGTTGTGCTGGATGAGCAGACCGCCCAGCAGCGGCCCGCTGACCGTGCCGAGGCCCGCAGTGATCCCGAAGCCGGCCAGCGCCTTGATCCGCTCCCGGGGCGGGAAGGTGACCTGGATCACGGCCAGGACCTGCGGGACCATGATCGCGCCCATCGCACCCTGCACGACCCGGCAGGCGATGAGCTGGCCAGGGCTCTGCGCGGCCCCGCAGAGCGCCGACATGATCGTGAAGCCGGTCACGCCGATCAGGAACATCCGCTTGCGGCCGAACGTGTCGCCGAGGCGGCCGCCGGTGATCAGGACCAGCGCGTAGGCCAGGGTGTAGCCGGCCAGCGCCCACTGCACGTCGGCGTAGCTGGCGTTCAGGTCGCGCTGGATAGACGGGATCGCGATGTTGACAATCGAGACGTCGAGCAGGTTCATGAACGCGGCCAGCAGCAGGATGACCAGGGTCAGCCAGCGCCGCGGATCGACGCCGTCGCTCGCGGGAGGTGCCAGGATCTGAGCGTCGGATGACATGTCCTTCTCCGGTTCGTGGATGTATCTTGATTACTAGGGAACTTAACATTCTCAGCAAGTCATTGTCTAGCTAGCTTAATAAATAGGGAGCTTGATCATGTCGGAGGAGCTGCCCCGGCCGCCAGATGGTGAGCAGGACGACGATCAGCACGACTGGGACGCGGCGTGGATTGAGGCCGTCGGCGCCGGCCGTCCTGAGCGCGCCCAGCTGGCAGCCAAGTTCGGAGAGGGGTTCCGCAAGACAGGTTCCCTGATGCAGCTCATGGGCCAGGCCGCCGCGGACCGGATCGGTGTCAACGCGACAGACCTGAACTGCCTGAACATCCTGAGCTTTGCCGGGCAGATGACCGCCGGTGAGCTGGCCAGAGCCACCGGGCTGACCACAGCCTCGATCACCGGGGTGGCGGATCGGCTAGAGGAGGCGGGCTACGTGCGCCGGGAGCGCGATCCCAGAGACCGCCGCCGGGTGGTCATCCGCCTGGTGCTCGACCGGGCCCTGCAGGATGTCGCCCCGGTCTTCCTGCCGCTGGTCCAGGACTGGCAGGGGGTGGTCGGCCATTACACCGACGACGAACTGCGGCTGATCGTGGACTTCTACGGGCTGATGGAGGAGGTCATCCGCGAGCACGTGACCAGGCTCCGCGGCCCGGCTGCGCCAGGGAGCCAGGCCGAGCCGGGCGAGGCGGGCGCTAGGTAAACGCCGACCGCCCGCCCGGCGCATCGCGTGCCGGGCGGGCGGGACGGGCCCCCGACGGGCTACTGGTCGGCCGGCGAGCTC
>CAVUBM010000096.1:22500-119441 GCA_963739645.1 uncultured Actinomycetota bacterium | reverse complement strand
TTACGGATGCCGAGCTAGAGCAGCTAACGTAGCCTCCTGGCAGAGGGAGCTACGCTCATGCCCGGACTGCGAACGCCGTTCCTGCTGCGCCGCATTGCCTCGGCCTGGCCGCTGCTGGCCAGCCTAATGCTGACGGTCTTCATCGCCGCCGCGCTGCTGGCTGCGCTCGCCACCTTCAACGCCCAGGTGCTGCCGCAGGCCGCCCTCCGCCAGCTCGCGTCGTCCGCGCAGACCGGCATGGCCGTCTCCGGGCCCGTCGACGCCACGGTCGCCAGGGCCGACATGCCCGCCGTCGGCGCCGCCATCCGCGGCGCATTCGGCGCGGTGCCCTACCGGCTGAACAGTGCGCTGTGGTCTGATCCGCTCGTGCTGCCCGGCGCGGCCGGCAGCGGGGTCATCCGGCTCCTCGAGGCCGGCGCGCCCGGCCAGCTCACCGCGCACGCGCGGCTGGTCTCTGGCGCCTGGCCCGGCCCGCCGCGGCCCGGCCGCCCGGTGCAGGCGGCGCTGCCCGCGTCCGTCACCGCCCAACTCGGCGCGTCGGTGGGCGACGTCCTCTCGGTGTGGGACCGGAACAACGGCAACCGGGCGCGGATCCAGGTCAGCGGCACGTTCGCGCGGCGCGACCCCGGCTCGCCCTACTGGGGCCTGGACATCGTCGGCCCGTCCGGGGTGAGCGTCTCCCCGGGCTACATCACCTACGGGCCGCTGATCGTCAGCCCGGCCGCGTTCAGCGGCAGGCGGCCTGCCCTGGTCGTCGGCGCCGCGTCCTGGGCCGCGGCCCTGGACACCCAGCGGATCCAGGCCAGCCAGATCCCCGGCCTGGCGTCGCGGATCACCAGAGCGGCCGGCTATCTCCAGGGCACCGTCCGGCTCGGCGGGCTCCAGGTGACCAGCGGGCTGTCCCGTCTCCTCGACGGCCTGACCCGCAGCCTCGCGGTGGCCAGGTCGATGCTCGCAATCAGCGCGCTCCAGCTCCTGCTGCTCGTCGCCGCGGCGCTCGTGCTGGCCGGTCGGCTGCTGACCAGCCACCGCGGCGTGGAGACCGCGCTGCTCGGCTCGCGCGGCGCGGCCGGCTGGCAGCTGGCCAGGATCACCATGGCCGAGATCGCCGTGGTCGGCGGGCTCGGCGCGGCGGGCGGCGCGCTGGCCGGCACCAGGCTGGCCAGCCTGCTGGCCGGAGCCGGGTCGCTGCGCGATGCCCGGCTGCGGCTCGCCGGCTTCCCCGGCAGCGCCTGGCTGGCGGTCGCGCTCGTGCTCGCGTTGTGCCTGGCGATCACTCTGTGGTCGGCGCTGCGCCCCGCCACGCCGGGCGCCGTCGCGGCCCAGCGGGGCCGGCCGGCGGCGATCGCGGGCATCGCGCGCTCCGGCGGCGACATCGCCATCATCGTGCTGGCGCTGATCGCCGTGCGGGAGCTGCGCACCTATTCGGCGGTCGCGCACCTGCCCACCGGCGGGCTCGGCATCGACCCGGTGCTCAGCGCTGCGCCCGCGCTGGCGCTGGCCGCCGCCAGCCTGATCCTGCTGCGGCTGCTGCCGCTGGCGGCCAGGGCCATGGAGCGGCTGATCGCGCGCAGCAGGCACCTGGGCGCGGCGCTGGCGAGCTGGCAGATCAGCAGGCGTACGGTCACCCAGAGCGGCCCAGTGCTGCTCGCCGTGCTCGCCGTGGCCACCGGCACCCTGGCGCTGGCCCAGTACCAGAGCTGGCAGCGCTCGGCGCGGGACCAGGCCGCGTTCGCCGCGGGCGCCGACGTCCGCGTCGCCACGGCCCGGCCGGCCTCCCTCGGCCGGGCAGGCGCGATCAGCCACGCGCCGGGAGTCGCCGCCTCGATGCCGGTCACCGTCGAGCCGACGGCGCTGCACGGCACGCTGCTGGCCGTGGGCGCACCTCAGGCCGCCCGCACCGTGCTGCTGCGCCCCGACCTGTCGCCGCTGCCCGCGCGCCAGCTATGGCGGCGGATCATCCCACCCCGGCCCGGCCTGGCGCTGCCGGGCCGGCCGGCCCGGATCGCGATCGAGGCCAGCATCAGCGGCGGGGCCGGACAGGACCGGCTGGGCCGCCTGGGCCGGGTCAGCGCCACCGCCTCGATCCAGGACGTCAGCGGCGCGGTGTACACGGTCCCGGCGGGCACCATCCCGGCCGACGGCCGCGACCATCCGCTGATCGCCTCGCTGGCGCCGCCCGGCCGGGCCAGCTACCCACTGCGGCTGATCGGCCTGTCACTGACCTACGGCCTGCCGCACTACCCCAGCAAACGCCAGCTCAACAGCGCCGCGCTGCACCGGGACACGCTCACGCTGGCCAGCGTCGCCGAGGCTACTTCGGCGACCGGCCGGTTCGCGGCGCCGTTCGCGCGAGGCGCGGCCCTGGGTGACTGGGGCGCGGATGGCTCGGCGCCGAGCCTGGCCAGCCTCAACGGCGTGACGATCAACGGCCGCAACGCGGGCGCCCAGCCGCCGTCGGTCGCCGGGTGGCAGACCGCCGGCGGCGGGCAGCGTCTCAGCTTCCACCCCGGCTTCGGCCCAGACCCCGGCCAGCTGTACTACACCCCGCCGGACTCGTTCACCGGCCTTCTCACGCTCGCCGTGCACCCGCCGGATCCGGTGGTCCCCGGCATCGCCACCCGCCAGTTCCTGAGCAGCAACCACCTGCACCCCGGCACCGTGATCGACATCAGCATCGCCGGCTCGCAGGTACCAGTCAGGATCGCCGCCGTCGTCGTCGCGTTCCCGACCACCACCAGCGCGGTCATCGTGGACCAGGGCGCGGTGCAGGACCTGCTGGTCAGCCGCGCAGGCCCGCCGCTGCCGGTCAGCCAGTGGTGGCTGCGCACCGCCGGCGGCGCCGTGCCGCCCGGCCTGGCCGCCGGGTCGACGGTGACCGACCGGGCCAGCCTCCAGAGCAGCCTGGTCAGCAACTCGCTCAGCGCGGCGCCGCTGCTGGAGGGGCTCGCCATCGCCGCCGCGGCCGCGGTGCTCGCCGGGCTCGGCTTCTCGGTCGGCGTCGCCGCCAGCGTCCGGGCCCGCCGCTCGCAGAGCGCCCTGCTGGCCGCGCTCGGCTACTCGCCGCGGGCCCAGGTGCGCGGGCTGTGCCTGGAGGAGCTGATGCTGACCGTGCCCGCGGCGCTGGCCGGGCTCGGCGTCGGGATCGGGCTGGCGCACCTGATCATCCCCGCGATCACGCTCACCGCCTCCGCCACCGCCCCGGTGCCGGGCGTGCTGGTCGAGGTGCCGCTGGGCTGGGCCGGGCTGATCGCCCTGGCGGTGGTCGTGACGCCGGTGGTGATCGCCGCGATCGTGCTGGCCCGCCGCCGCGACCCCGCCGCCGAGCTGCGCGCCGCGGAGACCACGTGAGCGCCCTGTCGGGCCGGGTCAGAGCCGGCTGGATGGCGGTCACCGGCACCGGGGCGGCGGCCGGGGTCAGCCTCGCGGTGCTGGTGCTCGCGAGCGTTTTCGTCGCGGTGGCCGGGGCGCGCGTCAGCCAGACCGTTCCGACCAGCGCGCTGCGCGCGGGCCTGAGGATGGTGCCGACGTCGGACAAGGCGGTGCTCGGCGGCGCCGGCTTCGGCGACTCGGGGATGGGCGACGGCGGCCCGCTTCCGGCCGCCCAGCTCGGCTCCTACCGCACGCAGCTGCGCGGCAACCTCTCCCAGCGGCTGCCGCTGGCGCCGGCCGCCACGGACTGGACCGGCCTGACGACCGGCTACTCGACGGTGCTGGCCGGCGGCCGCCGCGCCTGGGACGGCAGCACGCCGCCGCAGCTCGAGCTGGCCTACCGAGACGCGCTTCCCCACTACACCAAGCACATCATCGGCTCGCTGCCGACGGTCAGCCGCGGCCATGAGTTCCAGGTCGCCGTCACGACCGCGACGGCGCGGCGGTTCGGCGTGACGGTCGGCTCGCGGCTGCGGCTGGCTCCGTCGCTGACCCTGGTGGTGACCGGGATCATTGCGCCGGCCAGGCCGGGCTCGGCGTTCTGGGCGGTCGACCCCGCAGCCCACGCACCCACCAAGTACGTGCCGCTCAGGTCGCCGGCGTACTGGCTGGGCGCGATGTTCGTGGGACCGCGCGAGGTGCTCGCGCTCGAGGGCAGCGTGGACCCCGGCCAGATCCAGCTGTCCTGGGGATTCCCGCTGGTCGTGACCGGCCTGACGACCGCGCAGAGCAGCGGGCTGCAGGGCCAGCTGTCGCCCGGCAGCCTCGGCCAGCTCGGCCAGCTCAGCCTGAACCCGCCGGTCAAGGTGACCCTCTCGGCCGGGCTGGGCGGGTTCCTGACCGCCTTTGCCCGCGAGCGCGACGCGGTCAGCGGGGTGTTCGGTCTGCTGGTGGTCAGCCTGGCCGCCATCGGCATCGTCCTGGTGGTGCTCGGCGCTCTGCTGCTGGCCGAGCAGCGCCGCGGCGAGTTCGAGCTGATGCGCGCGCGGGGTGCGGCCAGGTGGCAGCTGTCCGCGACGGCCCTGCGTGCCTCGGCGCTGGTCGCGATCCCGGCCGCCGTCGTCGCGACGGCCGTGGCGATTGTCGTCACCCCCGGCGCCGCCGGCGCCCTGCCGTGGTGGCTGGCCGCGCTGACCCTGGCCGCCGCCCTGGCCGGGCTGCCGCTGATCGTCGCGACCCGGCTGCGGTCGCCAGCACGGCGGCGCGAGCCCGGCGGCCGCACCGCGCAGCGCCGCGCGGCGGTCCGGCGGCTGGTCATCGAGGCGGCGCTGATCGCCGCCGCGGCGGGCGGCCTCGTCGTGGCCCGTCAGCAGGGCGTGGCCGGCGCGGGCCAGGACGTGCTGACCAGCGCGGCGCCGGTGCTTGTCGCGATCCCGGCCGGGATCGTCGCGTTGCGCTGCTACCCGCTGGTGGCCCGCTGGCTGCTGCGCGCGGCCGGGGTGTCCCGCGGCGCCGTCGCCTACATCGGCCTGGCGCGCGCCGCGCGCAGCTCGCTGATCGCGATCCTGCCAGCCTTCGCCCTGGTCCTGGTGCTGGCCACGATCTCGTTCGGCGGCCTGGTCCGGGCGGCGATCACCCGCGGCGAGGTCGCGGCGTCCTGGCAGCAGGCCGGCGCCGATGCGGTGATCGACACCGTGAACTCCTCGCTGCCGGTGACGTCGGCCACCCAGCGGGCGCTCGCGGCCGTGCCTGGCGTGCAGCACGTCGCGGCGATCACGCTGACCGCGGGCGTGCTCGCGGACGGCACCCAGGTCGCGATCGCCGCAGTCGCCCCGCGCCAGTACGGCGCGCTGATCGCCGCCACGCCCGGCCCGCGGTTTCCGGCCGCTGCGCTCGCCCGGCACGCCGGGCCCGCCGACGGCGCGGCCCCAGCCGTCGCCACCCGAGCGGCGGTCGCCGCGCTCGGCCGCGGCACGGCCGCGCTGGTCATCGGCAGCGCCGGGTACATCGTGCGCTTCCGGGTGGTGGCCGCCGCCCCCGCCGCCCCGGCGCTCGCCTCGCGGGCCGGTCCGACGCTGATCGTGGTGCCGAACTGGGCCATGCACGTCGGCGCGCAGCCGCCCAACCTGATGCTGATCACCGGCCCGCGCCTGGACCAGGGCCGGCTGCGCGCCGTCGCCGCCCGGCTGGTGCCCGGCGGGTCGGTCACGTTCCGCTCCGCCGCGCTCGCCGGGCTCGCCAGGGCGCCGCTGCCGCACGGTGTCTACGTGGCCTACGCGGTCGGCGCGGCCGTCGCGGCCGGCTTCGGGATCGCGGTGCTGCTGGTCTGGCTGCTGCTCAGCGCGGGATCGCGGGACGCCGCGCTGGCGCGGCTGGCGGCGATGGGCCTGTCCGCCCGGCAGGGCAGCTGGCTGACGCTCGCCGAGACGCTGCCGGAGATCGTGGTCGCCATCGCCGCCGGGACCGGGTGCGCCTGGGCGCTGGCCTCGCTGGTTGGGCCGGATCTCAGCCTGGCGGCGTTCACCGGCTCCGGCGCCGGGGTACAGGTCCGCGCGGAGCCGGCCGCCATGGCCCTGGCGGCCGCGGGCCTGCTGTTCGTCGCGGTCGCGACGCTCGCCGGCCAGGCCATCGTGACCTCGCGCCGCGGCGTGGCCCGCGCGGTGCGGATCGGGGAGTAGGGAAGGAGCAAGGCCGATGACCACTCCAGCGGGACGAGGCGGGAACGGCGTCATGGCCGCGTCCGGCGTCGCGGAGCTGGGCGCCGAGGCGCTGGCCGCCAGGACCTCCTACGGGGAGGGCGCGCTGGTCGCGTGCGACCGGGTGGTGCGCATCTACACCGGCGACGGCATCGAGGTGCAGGCGCTCCAGGGCCTTGACCTGCTGGTCCTGCGCGGCGAGCTCACCGCGCTCGTGGGCGCCTCGGGCAGCGGCAAGTCGACGCTGATGAACATCCTCGCCGGGCTCGACGTGCCGACCGCAGGAACGGTCAAGGTGGCCGGGCGCGATATCGGCGCGCTGGGCCAGCGGGAGCGGCTGGACTACCGGCGCCGCCAGGTCGGCTTCATCTGGCAGCAGACCTCACGGAACCTGCTGCCGTACCTGACCGCCGCGCAGAACGTGGCCATGCCCATGCGGTTCTGCCGGGTCAGCCCCCGGCGGCGGGCCCGCCGCGCGGCCGAGCTGCTCGGCGCGCTGGGCGTCGGGCACTGCGCCGCCCGCCGGCCCGACCAGATGTCCGGCGGCGAGCAGCAGCGCACCGCCATCGCCACCGCGCTGGCCAACGAGCCGTACCTGTTGCTCGCCGACGAGCCCACCGGCGAGCTGGACAGCGCCACCGCACGCGATGTGTTCGCCGGACTGCAGACCGCCAACGCCGAGCTGGGCGTCACCGTCCTGGTCGTCACCCACGACCCCGCCGTGTCCGACCAGGTCAGCCGGACCGTGGCGATCCGCGACGGCCGCACGAGCAGCGAGACCCTGCGCCACGACATCTCCGACGGCAGCGGCAGGCACGCCGTCGAGTACGCCATGCTTGACCGGGCCGGCCGGGTGCAGCTGCCCCGCGACATGCTCGACCAGCTCGGCATGCGCGACCGGGTGCGGCTGGAGGCCGAGCCCGATCACATCGGCGTGTGGCCGGACGAGGGCCGGCCGTGAGCGCGCCGATCATGAACACCGAGCCGGTCATGGTGGCCGCCGCCGACGTGATCCGCACATTCGGCCACGGCGGCACCGCCGTGCACGCGCTGCGCGGCGTCTCGTTCGACATCCCCCAGGGCCAGCTGACCGCGCTGAGCGGCCGGTCCGGCTCCGGCAAGACCACGCTGCTGAACATCATCGGCGGGCTCGACACCCCCAACAGCGGCACCGTCCGGCTGGGCGACCGCGACCTGACCGGCATGACCGAGCGCGACCGGATGCTGCTGCGCCGCGGCACCGTGAGCTTCATCTTCCAGTCCTTCGGGCTCATCCCGATGCTGTCCGCCGCCGAGAACGTGGGGATACCGTTGCGCATCGCCGGCGTCGGCCGCCGCCAGCGCGATGAGCGTGTCGCCCTGATGCTGGCCATCGTCGGCCTCGCCGACCACGCGCGCCAGCGGCCCAACGAGCTGTCCGGCGGCCAGCAGCAGCGGGTCGCCATCGCCCGCGCGCTCGCGGCCAGCCCCCAGCTGCTCATCGCCGACGAGCCCACCGGCCAGCTCGACTCCGAGACTGGTCGGCAGATCATTAGGCTGCTGCGCACCGTCGTGCAGTCCGAGGGGATCACCGCCCTGGTCGCGACCCACGACGGCGCCCTGCTCGAGCTGGCGGACTCGGTGCTCCGCCTGGAGGACGGCCAACTCGCAATTCCGGCCGCCCCCAATGCCCGGCCTAGCTGACTTGATTGACCTCAGTGCAACCATGAGGCCGGCTGCGCGCATCTGACGGGTAAACAAATTGATGACAAATGATCTTCAGGCCAGCCCCCGGGATCCGGGAACTGGCCTGTGACCTGCGGGAACTGGTGGGCGGTACAAGATTTGAACTTGTGACCTCTTCCGTGTCAGGGAAGCGCTCTCCCGCTGAGCTAACCGCCCGCGAGGCGGAAGCGGGAATCGAACCCGCGTACAGGGCTTTGCAGGCCCTTGCCTAAGCCACTCGGCCATTCCGCCATGGGGAGCCCGAGGACCCCGCCGTGGTACCGAAGAGCCGTGCGGACCGTCGGCACGCGGGACGGCGTCCGGCTACCTCCGAGCGGACGACGGGATTCGAACCCGCGACCCTCACCTTGGCAAGGTGATGCGCTACCAGCTGCGCTACGTCCGCACGCCCCCCGCTGACGCGAGGCAGCCCGCCGGCTGCGACCGGCGTGCTTCAGAACTTTAGCCGATCCGGCCCGGCCCGCAAACTCGCCTGGCCCCAGAAGAACCCTCACAGGAGCCATTACGCAACTTCCGCCAGCCCTCACCTGCGCCCCGCTGATCAAGCGCCGGGGGACCGCCCGGGGACCATGCTTCGATCCCGGTCGAACCATACCTGGGCTACCGTCGGAGCATGCCCGCAAGATCCGCCGCCCGGCGGCCAACTCCCGGCCCGCGGCTGCAACGCGGACATCGCCCCGGTCGCCGCGCTCATGGCTGATCCCGCCCGCGCGGCCATGCTCGGGGCGCTGCTGAGCGGCCCGCCGCTCGCCGCCGGGGAACTCGGTCAGATCGCCGGGGTCAGTCCCGCGACCGCGAGCGCTCATCTCGCCCGGCTGCTCGACGGCGGCCTGGTGGCGGTCACGCAGCAGGGCAGGCACCGTTACTACCGGCTGGCCGGGCACGAGGTCGCGACGGTGCTGGAGGTCCTGGCCACGATCAGCCCGCCGGGGCCGGTCCGGAGCCTGCGGCAGTCGCGGGAGGCGGCCGCGCTCGCGCAGGCCAGGACCTGCTACGACCACCTGGCCGGCCGGGCCGGGGTGGCGCTGTTCGACGCGCTCATCCAGCGGGGGGTCCTGGCCGGGAGCGGCACCGGCCATGCGGCTGCTTATGAGGTCACCGGTCCGGGCGCGGACGTTCTGGGTGACTTCGGCATCGACGTGACCGAGGTCAGGCGGTCCCGGCGCCGCTTCGCCGGGGCCTGCCTGGACTGGACCCAGCGCCGCCCGCACCTGAACGGCGCCCTCGGCGCTGCGGTCACCGCCCGGCTTCTCGAGCTCGGGTGGATCGAGCGGGGGCCGTCCTCGGCGCGCCGTGCGGGTCACCGAACCGGGCGGGGACGGCCTCGCCGTGACCTTCGGCTGGTCGGCCGCCGACTGACCCTCGCGCCCGCATTGACAGGGATGGCAGGCTTCAGCCATGCGAACTGTGATCGTCAACGGCGACGGGCTCACCGTGCAGGATGTGATTGATGTGGCGCGCGGGGATGCCCGCGCCGAGCTGGGGCCGGACGTGCCCGCCCGGATGGAGCCCAGCCGCGAGGTGGTGGCCGCCGCCATCGCGGGTGACAACCCGGTCTACGGGGTGAATACCGGATTCGGCGCGCTGGCCGATACCCGGGTGGGGGAGCAGGACCTGCGGCGGCTGCAGGGCGCGATCGTCATGTCGCACGCGGCCGGCACGGGGGCGCCGCTCGACGACCCCACCGTGCGCGCGGTGCTCCTGCTGCGGGCCAGAACGCTGGCCGCCGGGTACTCGGGCGTCCGGTCCGACCTGCCGCAGCGGCTGCTCCAGCTCCTGGACCTCGGCCTGCTCCCGGTCATTCCCGGAAAGGGGTCGGTCGGCGCCTCAGGCGACCTCGCCCAGCTCGCGCACCTGGCGCAGCCGCTGATCGGCGAAGGACGGCTGCGCGGGCCGGGCGACGGGCCGCAGGGCCGGCCGGCCGGGGAGGTGCTGGCCGAGCACGGGATCGAGCCGCTGGAGCTCGCGCCCAAGGAGGGGCTGTCGCTGGTCAACGGGACCGAGCCGATGCAGGCGGTGCTCGCGTTCTCGGTGCATGACGCGGAGCTGCTGGTGCAGGCCGCCGATGTCGCCTGCGCACTGTCGGTCGAGGCGCTGCTCGGTCACGACCGGCCCTACGACGAGCGGGTGCAGGCGCTGCGGCCCCATGCCGGCCAGCTGGACAGCGCGGCCAACCTGCGCGCGCTGCTGCGCGGGTCGCCGCTGATGGCCAGCCACCGCACCAGCAGGCACGCGGTGCAGGACGCCTACTGCCTGCGCTGCGCACCGCAGGTGCACGGCGCCGTGCGCGACGTGCTCGGCTTCGCCCGGGGGATCCTCGAGACCGAGCTCGGCTCCGTGGTGGACAACCCCGTGATCGCGGCCGACGGCGAAGTGATGATCAGCGGCAACTTCCACGGCGAGCCGCTGGCGTTTGCCGCCGACATGCTCGCGATGGCGCTTGCGGAGCTGGCCAGCATCAGCGAGCGGCGCGTGGACCGGATGCTGGACCCGGCGTTCTCCCGCGGGCTGCCGCCGTTCCTGGCCCCGGACGCGGGCACCAACTCGGGCTACATGCTGGCCCAGTACACCGCGGCGTCGCTGGTCAGCGAGAACAAGGTGCTCGCCCACCCGTCGAGCGTGGACACGATCCCGACATCCGGCAAGCAGGAGGATCACGTGTCCATGGGCTGGACCGGGGTGCGCAAGCTGCGCGAGGTCGCCGCGAATGTGCGTACCTGCCTGGCGGTGGAGATCCTGTGCGCCGTGCAGGGTATCGACCTGCGGGCCGACATCGCGCCGCCGAGCCGAGGCGCTCGGCCGCCGTCGCAGGCCACGGTGCGGGCGTCCGTCGAGCGGATGGACGTCGACCGCGAGGTGGCCGGGCAGATCAGCGCCGTCGACGCGCTGATTCCCGACATCTGCGCTTCGGCGGCGGCTCAATGCGGCGGGTTGCGCTAGCGTGGAGTGCTGTGACGGTATGGATCAACGGGAGCCTGTTTCCCGACGATGAAGCACGGATCTCCATCTTCGACCACGGGCTGGTAGTCGGCGACGGGGTCTTCGAGACGGTCAAGGTCGCGGACGGCGTCCCGTTCGCGCTGACCCGTCATCTGGCCCGGCTGGCCCGGTCGGCCGCCGGGCTGGGCCTGGCCGAGCCCGACCTGGACGAGATCAGGGCGGGCGCCCTGGCCGCTGGTCGAGGCGTCGGAGCCGGCCGCCCTGGCCCGGATGCGGATCACGCTCACCGGCGGGCATCGCGCCGCTCGGCTCCGCAGCGCGGCGATGCGCCGCTGACCGCGATCGTGGCGCTCGGCGCGCCGAAGACGCCCGCGGCTCTGCGACGTGACCACCGTGCCCTGGCCCCGCAACGAGCACGGTGCGCTGTCCGGGCTGAAGACGACGTCCTACGGGGAGAACGTGCGGGCGCTGCGCCTACGCCGCGGAGCACGGCGGCAGCGAGGCGATCTTCGCCGAACACGGCCGGGAACCTGTGCGAGGGCACCGGGACCAACGTGTTCGTGGTGTCCGGCGGGCAGCTGCTCACCCCGCCGCTGTCAGCAGGGTGCCTGGCCGGGGTGACCAGGGCGCTGGTGATCGAGTGGTCCGGGGCCGCTGGAGCAGGAGTTGCCGCTCTCGGTCGCTCGCCGCGGCGGACGAGGCGTTCCTGACCGGGACAACCCGGGATGTGCAGCCGATTCGTTATGTGGACGGCCGGTCGCGCTGCCCGCTGCCCCGGGCGCGGTGACCTCCAAGGCCGTCGAAGTGTTCGCAATGCGGGCAGCTGAGTTCTCTGATCCGCAATAGGTCTGATTCTCCGAGCTAGGGCCGACTGGGTCCCTGATACGCAGGAATGTTATCTCTGATGCCCAGAATTCCATTTTGGTGACGCAAAATGAATTCTAGGCGCGCCAGAGGAGTTCGTCGAGTTCGCCGTCAACGTCGACGAAGTCGCTTTCTTGCCCTGCGGCAATAACGCCGAAAGTCCTATTCAGGAACTCTGCGATCGAGATCATCGGCGCTTCGAAGTGCGCCTGGCCGAAAGGGGACGACAGCGCGATGTTCAGCACGCCGACGCCGTGGTCCTCACCAGGCCAGACCCGAACGTCACCCTCTCCGGCCGGGCGCGGCGAGGCCCGCGGTAAGCAGTTCCCTCGAGAAGATCCACTCGACTGGGTCGTCCGTGCCGACATGGAAGGCCATCCGGACTGCGTACGGGTCCCCGGCGGTGTAGTAGAGACTGGCCAGCAGCGGGACGGCCCCGTGCCGGGAACCACAAGAGCTGAGCCCGAGCTCACTGAGACGGTAGCGCTGCTGTTCATCATTCGAGCCAGACCTTTGCCTTGTCGTGTCCCGGAATGCCGGGCTTCATCAACGCTGCGAGGACTCTTCACCTTATGACGTGTGGGTCCCGCGGTGAATAATCATCCCAGAAGTAGATTCCGTGATTCTGAGTCACTCGTAACCTCGGTCACTGGTCAACAAACCGACCGTGACCTGGTCAAACACTTCCGGAAATAAAACGCCGATTTTCGTCGCCCTCCGTCATCCCGTGACCTGGAACGACGCAGTGTGACCTTCGTCTCATCAGAGTTTGAAAGTGTAGTATGCCCGGTTGCTGACTCGCGGCATAAATCCGGACTGGTGGCGGCCTCCGCCACGCTAATTTATAACCCATGACGAAACAGGCATAGAGGTGACATTAATACGCTTCACACCAAATGTCCGTATGGAAAACCTGACCCCGTCTGGCCCTCCGAGTCGCAGGCCCGACGGGCCCGGTGGGGCCTGCGCCCAGGGCTTCATGCGCTAGTCTGTGTTTCGCCCCGATTGGCCGGATACCGGCCTGCGGTGGCGCGGGCGATTGGCTCAGCGGGAGAGCGCCTCGTTCACACCGAGGAGGTCACTGGTTCGATCCCAGTATCGCCCACCCAGGTCATCGGCCAGTTGCGATCTTGTAACTGGCCGTTTTCATCGCCGTACCAACACTGAAGTACAGCAACGGGACTAGAAGTACAGCAACGGGACTAGCTGCCGAGCCACTGACCAAGCCTCTTGAGCGCGGCGCGGGTGGCGGCCGAGGGCACCTCCGTGTAGATCTCCATCGTGACGGCGATCTTGCTGTGCCGCAGGATCTGCATCGCCACGCCCGGATGAGCGATGGGGGCTGGGAGTGTTGCTGGGTTTCGGCACCACTTGCGCGACTGGGGGAGCGCTCAGGGTCGTGCCGTCACGTCACGCGGGGAGCGTACAGACGTCACGAGCGGTACTGCGGCGGGTTTTTAATACCGGCGGCCCTATCGTCTGAGCCAGAACCAGGCTGTGGCTGCGGCTGTCAGGCAAGTGGCGAGCACGACGGCGTGCAGTGCTGTTGCCAGCCACATGGCTGATCTCCAGCGGCTGCGAGCGGCGGGGGAACGGTCCAGGATGCGCAGCGAGTCGATGCCGAGGTCTGCGGCTAGGCGCCGCTGGATCTCACGAATCGGCTCGGCGGCGATCCAGCCGATCTGGCGTTGCCTGCGAGCGGTCAGGTAGGCGGTAATGGCGACAGTGGCAGCCAGGAGCGCGACGGCGCCGGCGATGCCGTAGAGCTTGTCGCTGAGTGCGGAGACGTAGGCGGCAGCCAGGAGAGCGAACGCCACTACCGCGAAGTTCAGCATCTGCATGCCGTGGCTTACTCGCAGCTCGAACCATCGCCAGGAGTGGTCGAGCGCAGTGGCCAGTTCGGCGTGATCGTTCTCGCCTGCCGCAATTGGCGGGGCAGCGGCGAGAGGTGCCACACGAGATGGATTATCTCGATGGTTGGCAGTAGCCATACGAGTGATAATGGCGCATCTCGTTTGTCCGTGAGACGCGTTCAGCGCGACCCGACGACCGACACCGTCTACGTCGCCAGTAACCCCACCAGCAACCCCGGCATCGTGAAGGTGATCCGGTATGCCCACCCAGGTCACCGCCGCATTCCTGTCGGCAGCGGCCTGTCGAGGTCGCGGTCAACTGAATCCGGCAGGCAGTATCACCGGCTGCCGTCCGGTCACGGTGACCGCGTCAGATGAGCTAGTGGTACGGGCTCACACGCGAGCACCACGCCGCTGCACCGCCACCGAGGATGCACGTCCGGCTCGGACCGCGCGTCGGTTGCGGCGGTGTCCGTCGGGGACGGTCTGATTGATCTCGTACGCCGCAGTGCGGCCACGCTGCAACCGCGTCCGGCCGTGACCTGCGCGTGCGCTTGCGGCGGCGTCCGTTCGCCGGGCCACGGGTCGTGGGTGGCTTCGTCCTGCCCTCATCAGCCGAGTACCAGAGCATCCCCTCTGCCGCCTGGACGTGGAATCCGTCCGGGACGATCGCCGCCATCCGGCCCGCGAGAGCGGCGGTGAGCAGGTCGAGATCCACATCCACATCCTGGGTGTGCCTCGCGGAGCAAGCAGCTGGCCGCCCAAGCCCCGTAACCTACTCTGGATGGCGGTCCTCGACCTGGCTTGCTGCGGCCGGGCAGGCTGATCGCCGCCCCGTAGAGAAGACCGCCAATTCAAACAATAGCGAATTTCTGGGCCCGATATAACCTATTTGACGGAATTCGCAAGCGGCTTCATCCTGGACCGGCCACATTCCGCGCCACGGGGAGGAATGAGATGTCAGGGCCGGCCAGATTCGACACCATCGAGACGAACCGACTGCTCATGCGCCGCTGGCATGAGTCCGACCGTGAGCCGTTCGCCGCCCTCAACGGCGACCCGGAGACGCTGGTCTACTTTCCCGCCACGCTCGACCGCGCGGCCAGCGACGCCTTTATCCATGTCATCGAGTCGCGGTTCGAGCTGCAGGGCTACGGGCTGTGGGCACTGGAGGTCCGCGAGACCGGCGACTTCATCGGCTACACCGGGCTGAACGCGATGCCCGATGGCGTGCCGGCCGCGGGCGGGATGGAGATCGGCTGGCGGCTGGCCAAGCACGCCTGGCACCACGGTTACGCGACCGAGGCGGCCCGGGCGGCGCTCGAGGTGGCGTTCGACGGCGTCGGCCTGACCGAGGTCTGGTCCATGACCGCCGTGGTCAACGAGCCGTCCATCGCGGTAATGCGGCGCCTGGGCATGACCGAGGCCGGCCGGTTCGATCATCCGCGGGTGCCGGAGGGCCCGCTGCGGCCGCACGTGCTCTACCACCTGAGCTGGGCTATGGCGTCACGGTGTTGAAGTGGCCCTCTTCCCATGGATCACCCCGCTAGGGTGAGCTTTCCAATCGGCGGCTTGGCTAGCGTCTCGCCCCGGGAGGGCGCATGGTTCTGGACCTCGTGATCATCGGGCTCGCGATCGCGCTGGAACCGGTCACGCTCGTGGCGTTCAGCCTGATCCTCGGGGCTGAGCGGGGCATCCTGAAGGGGCTGGCCTTCATCCTGGGCTGGACGGCGTGCCTGGTCGTGGTGATCGCGGCTGTACTCCTGCTGACCGGGGGCAAGCCGCCGCGGCCGAACACCGCGCCCTCGGTCGCGGCCCTGGCGATCAGGGCGCTGCTCGGGGCCGTGCTCATCTGGGTCGGCTTGCGGCAGCGGCGCCGCATGGGCCGGCCGCGCAAGCAGCCGGGCTGGATGGCGCGGCTGGATCATCTGTCGCTGTGGGCCGCGGCCGGGCTTGGCGCGTTCCTGCAGCCGTGGTCGCTCGTGGCCGCAGGCGCGGCGACGATCGTGCAGGCCAAGCTGTCCACCGCCGGTGACTGGCTGACGCTGATCATGTTCTGCTTGCTGGCCACGTCGGGCTTCCTGGCCATGGAGCTCTACGCGACGTTCGCGCCCGCGGCCGCCGCGGTCCGCCTGAAGCAGGTGCAGACCTGGATCGCCACGCACCAGGACCAGGCGATCGTCACGCTGTCGCTGGTGGTGGGGGCCTGGCTGCTCGGGAAGAGCCTCTGGCTGATCGTCGCCTGACCCGGCCGGCGTCGGCCACGTGCGCCTATGGCCTTAAGCCTCGGGGTCGGTCGGCATGCGTCCGTGGCGGCCGCCGTCCAGCAGGGCGACGAGGTAAGCGCCGACCTCGGCCGTGCGCGGGTCCTGCCACCAGGTGGAGTGGCGGTGCGTGGGCGGCGGCGTCGGGTTCGCGTCGGGGACCAGGATCACCGGATCCCAGCACGGCTGGTCGACCTGGTCCCTCAGGTAGTCCGGGTCCAGGCACGGCTCGGGTTCGGCGAAGATCCAGGAGCCGATGTAGTCGCTGCGGCGGCGCAGGTTCTTCCACCGCCCGCCGGCCCGGCCTGACCCGTACGGCACGGGGCCAGCGTGCAGCAGGTCGCGGAGCACGTCGAGCTGGTGGCCGCCGAAGTAGGCCGGGAACGCCCGCCCGTACAGCCGCCGGGCCGGGCAGGCCAGGGTCAGCAGGGCCACGTCGCCGATCACGTCGCGGGGCAGCTGGGCGATGACCGCGGGCGCGATGACCGAGCCCTGGCTGTAGCCGGTGAGCAGCAGCGGCCCGGCCGGCACGGTGATCCCGCGGGTCCGGGCCAGGTCCGGCAGCCCGGCGGCGACGTGCAGCCGGGCCACGTCGTCGTGGTCGCGCCCGACGTGGCCGGTGAGCAGCCGGATCCGGTCGACGACCTCGGGTACCGCCCGCTCGGCGTAGCAGGGCGGCGCCAGCGGGTGCACCGCCCGCGGCCAGAACGTGGCCACGTCCCAGATGGAGCCGATGGTCTTGCGCCGGGCGGTGTCGGTGTATGCCGAGCGCAGCAGCACGACCAGCCAGCCCGCCACCAGCACCCCGGCCAGCGCCACCACCGACGCCAGGCCGTGCAACCAGCCGGTCAGCTGCCCGGGATGGCCGGGCGGGCCCGCGTAGACCGCCGCGAGGATCTCGACGACGACGACCGCGATCATGGTGGCGCCCACGGCCAGCGCGGTGACATCCGCGGCCTCGTCGGTGAGCAGCGCGATCGCCCAGGTCTTGGCGATCGCGCCGCGGTTCCCGGCGTAGCTGGTGTCGTCACCCCGGCTGTCGGCGCCGGCCGAATCCGGGCCGTTGTAGGCGGCCGCCACGGGGGAGGGGCCGTCCGCGGTCCGGGTCTGGAAGCCGCTGTGGTGACCGCGGTACCGGCGCCACAGCAGCACCGCGGCGGCCGCGGCGCCGACCAGCAGGCCGAAGGGCGCGGCGCCGAAGGCGTAGATCGGCCACGGCACGGCCAGCGCGCTGGCCGGCGCGGTGTCGAAGACGAACCCGCTGGGCACCGGTGTGCCGAGGATCCGGGTCACGCCGAAGCACAGAACCGAGGTCAGGATGCCACCCAGGCACAGGCCCAGCAGCGCGACCAGGGCGGCCAGCCCGCCGCGCAGGTACGGCGGGACGGTCTCGTACCGGCCAGCGGCGCGGGCCCGCCGGGCGAGCACGGCCACGATCACCGTCAGCGCGGCCACCAGGGCCACCTGTACCGCCAGCAGCACCGCGAGGAAGCCGGGCAGGCCGGGCAGGGCCCCGGGCTGGGGGCCGTGCAGGCGATCGGTAATGCCGCCGATCACCGCGGTGAGGATCAGCGCGGCCGCGGCGGCGATCAGGACACCCCGGCACAGCCCGCCGGCCTCGTCCTGCGGGTCGCCGCCCTGGACCATCGAGATCTCGTGGCGGTCCGCCATCGGCAGCGTGATCATGGCGGCCGCCGCGGTCAGCACGGCCGCCGCGAAGCCCACCGCGACCCACCGGGCCGCGGCCGTGCCGGGCAGGGCCCCGATCAGCGCGGCCGCCGCGCAGGCGGCCGCCGAGTGCAGTTCCCGCTGCCGGGCGCACCAGCGCGCGGCCCCGCCAGAACCCCGGCTGGGTCAGCGGCCACATCGCGTTGGGTTCCGGCTGGGCCGTGCTGGTCCTGGCCTCGTACTTGTGCTCGGTCCGCACGCTGACCCACCACAGCGCCGCGACCAGCGCGGCCACGGCGGCCAGGGCCAGGGCCACCCGCCACCCGGCGGTCCACGCGCCGTACCAGCCCAGCCAGCCCGGCAGCATGCCCGCCTGGCCCGCCGCCTGCCAGGCCACGGTGCTGACCACGACTACCACGGCCGCGCTCACGAACTGCACCGTGGCCGCGAGCGCCAGCAGCCGCAGCAGCAGGCCCGCGGCCCGGCGCGCCGGGCCGTCACGCAGGTGCGGGGTGGGCTCGCTCACCATCGGCGCGGGACCGCCGCCCGGCCCCACCTCGGGCGGCAGCATGAAGTACGCGACGTTGTACATCATGAACGGGGCCAGCAGCAGCCACGACGCCGACGCCAGCGGCGCCTCGGTCAGCCCGCCCCAGGAGTAGGCCTCCAGCTTCCACGGGACGCTGGGCCGGGCCGGGCCGTCCGGGCTCCACCGCCGGAAGAACCCGGTCACCGTGTCCCCGGCGACCTGCAGCGCCTCCGGGTGCTCGAGCATGGTCGGGCCGTCCGACCCGGACACCCCGTGGATGCGCAGCTCGGTAATCTGCTGCTCGATCAGGGTGACGTCGACCAGGGCCCCGGCGGCGCCCGCCAGGGCCGGGCTGGTCTGGTCGGTCGGGGCGAATCCCCACGCGGCGTCGAACCCGAGCACCACGTCCGGGCCGGCCGGAGTGGCATCCTCCGTCATGAGGTCCCCCGTCCGCCGCATCTCAGAAGCCCGCGTGGCAGCCACGGCGCGTCTGAACCGCGGCAGCGGGGTTGCGAGTTAGTGTCGGGGAACCGGACCCATCCGTCAACGCGCTTCGTCGCGCAAGAACGTAATGGTCCGGATCGGCAGCGCCGGGTCGCGGGCGGCCGGCTCGCCTGCGCATTGCACCGCAAGTCTCGGCGGCAGGCAATTGCTGCAATGCATTGCACGGAACCGCGGCGTCTCAATACGAAACATCGGCGCCGTCAGAAAAGCACAAAACCACGCCTGCCGCAGTGACAATCCTGCACGCGGACCGCTCGCGCCAATCCATTTACGTGCCGGTGTTCCGGGTCAGCCTACGCAGCCTGGTGCGGCCAGCACAAGCCAGCGTGGCGGATCAGGACATTTCCGGCTATGGGAAGGTCACGCGCTCCGGTCGGGCGTGGTCAGCGATTCAGGGTGCATCCTGCGGTAATGGTCGGTCAGGACGGTACTCGCCTGGCCCGGCCGGTAGGCAAGGGTGCGCCGGCAGATCTGGCACCGGGTGACCGGAAGTTGGGTTACGGTCACCGGGAAACGGGATGAACTCGATTTGCTCATTACTTGTTACTATGCCAGACCTTCTGGCGCCAGTTCAATTATCTACGGGCACCCTGCTCAGGAAAGCCCGGCTATGGATCAGAGAAACCTCAGAAGGGCGCGCACCGGCACCCATGCCCGGCCGCGCCACAAGGGCCGGCGGCCCGCTCGCCGAGGTCGGCCGCCTGCCGACCGATAGCCTGTCGCCCTAGGACGAGCTGAACGCAGGCAGAGGGCAGGTGGGCACCATAGCCGAGCCAGACCCGTCGACGGGACCAGGTCCCTCGGCGCAGCCGGACCCGGCAGCCGGCCCCGGCCCGGGCCCGCCGGGCGAGCCGGGCGACGCCGGCATCCGGTGGCAGCGCCCGTCCGGGCGGCTGCTGCGGGCCCGGCGCCTCCAGGCCGCGCTGGTGACCGTCCCGGCCGCGCTGGCCGGCGGCCTGATCGGCGGCCTGCTGGGGTCGGCCGGGCTCGGCCTCGGCATCGCGCTGGCCCTGGTGGTCATCGGGCTGCTGTGGGAGCGGTTCCTCACCCGCCGCGTCGCCGCCTGGGGGTACGCCGAACGGCGCGAGGACCTGATGGTCCGCCGCGGCGTGATGATCCGCCGTCTGTCGGTCATCCCGTACGGGCGGATGCAGTTCATCGACGTCACCGCCGGCCCGGTGGAGCGGAGCCTGGGCCTGGCCACCCTGCGGATGCACACGGCCGCCGCGGCCAGCGACGCCCGCATCCCCGGCCTGGACCGGGCCGCCGCCGCGAAGCTGCGCGACCAGCTCGCGGCGCTCGGCGAGGCGCAGGCCGCCGGGCTGTGAGCAGCCAGGCACCCGGCGGCCCGCCGGCCCCACCGGTGGCGACAGAGGACATCACGACCTGGCACCGCCTGCACCCGCTGTCCCCGCTGGTGCGGGCGGGCCGGCACCTGATGACCATCGGCATCCTGCTGATCCTGCTGCTGTTCGCCAACCACGACCAGGCGGGCGGCGACCTTGTGATCGACTCCGTGATCATCGGGCTGGTGCTGATCGGCGGCGTGGTCAGCTGGCTGGTCACCCGCTGGCACGTGGCCGACGGGGTGCTGCGCATCGAGACCGGCCTGATCCGGCGCGAGTCGCGCCGCTTCCCGCTGTCGCAGGTCCAGGCGATCGACGTGGTCCAGACCGGCCTGGCCCGGGTGCTCGGGCTGGCCGAGCTCCGGTTGCGGATGGCGGGCGCCGATTCTTCCGGCGGCCGCCTGGCCAGCCTGCCGCTGGCCGATGCCGAGGCGCTCCGCCAGCGGCTGCTGTCCATGGCCCACGCCTCAGGGACCGCGAGCGCGGACGCGGCGCCGGGAGCGGCACCCGGGGTGGCCGGCCCCGCGGGCGCGGCCGCCGCGCCCGGCGGGCGGGTGCTGTTCCGGGTGCGCTCCGAGCGCCTGGCCGGGGCCATCATCCTGAGCCGGACCGGGGCGCTCGCGGCCATCGTGATCGCCGCGGCGGTGGCCGTCGTGCTGGTGACCGGGCATCCCGGCACCATCGTGCCGTTCCTGCCGTTCGGGATCGGGTTTGTGCTGGCGGTCTGGCGTCAGTTCAACGGCGAGTTCGGGACCGTGGTGGCCACGGCACCCGAAGGGCTCCGGCTGCGGTCCGGCCTGGTGCAGACCACCGCCGAGACCATCCGGCCGGGGCGCGTTCAGGCCGTACGCATCGTCGAGCCGCTGGTCTGGCGCGCGTTCGGATGGTGCCGGCTTGAGGTGGACGTGGCCGGGCCCCGTCAGCGCCGGGAGAACCAGTCGGAGTCGCAGCGGCTGCGCGCGCTCATCCCGGTCGGGTCACGCGCCGAAGCGGAGCAGATGACCGGGGAGCTGCTGAGCACGCAGCGCAGGCCGACGCGGCGGCCGCCGCCACGGGCGCGCTGGAAGGCGCCGCTGTCCTATCACTTCCTGGCCTATGACAGCGACGACCGGTACGTGGTGGCCTCGCGCGGCCGGGTGTGCCGGAAGACCACCTGGGTCCCGCTGGAGAAGGTGCAGAGCATCCGCTGGATCCAGGGCCCGTACCAGCGCCGGCTGGACCTCGCCACGGTGTGCCTCGACGTCGCGGGCCGGCGGGTGCGGGCGGCGGTCGACGACCGCGACGCGGCCGAGGCCGGGGAGATCCTCGGCCGGCTGCCCGACCTGGCCCGTGCGGCCCGGGCCCGCGGCCAGGCCGGAGCGGGCAGGCGGCCGGCTAGCTGACCGGCGGCGCCTTCGCGCGGGCCGCCTGCTGGCCCAGCGCGGCCACGGACAACCAGCCGTCGCGGGAATAGCTGATCTTCCCGTCCGGCGAGATCACCTCGACCCAGGGGATGTCCTGCACGCCGTAACCGTCGGCGACGCGGCCGCTGGCGTCGGCGACGACCGGGTAGCCGAGCGTCCCGCCTCCGGTCCGGGCGAGCAGCTGGGGCAGCGCGGTCAGCGCTGGTCTCGGTCTGGGTCTCGTCGACCGCGACCACCGATGGCCAGCCGTGCTGGATCGCCTCGCGCTGGTAGCTGGCCAGCGCCTGCAGCTGGGCCTGGCAGGTCGGAGACCTCGCTCATCCAGCTCGCGACGAAGACCACCAGGTGCGGGTGCCCGGCGCCGAACCGGACGCTGCTTGACCTGGTCGTCCCCGCCGATGACCGGCAGGCTGACCGGCGCGGTCGGCCCGATGGGCTTGGCCAGCGTCAGCGGCACGACCGTCGTGCGGCGGCCGGGTGGCCAGGCAGCAGCTGCGACACGCCGCTGGCGATCAGGTCAGCCTGCTGCCCGACGCTCGCGTAGGCCATCTGGGTGAGGTAGAGGGTGCGTTCCTTGCCGTCGGGCGTCGATCAGGTACATGGCGGGCTCGTGGTCGATGTTGCCGTGCGAGGCGGCCACGTACACGTGGTAGTCGCGCCACACCGCCGCCGAGCTGGCTCATGCTGCCGGTCAGGAAGTGCCAGGAATGCAGCATCTGATGGGCGACCGAGTACGCGCGGACATCGGAGACCGCCGTCGCGTCCGGGTTGGCGTCGATGCCGAGCAGCTGGACGTGCCGGCCAGCGGCCCAGCGCCGAGCATGCGCGATCGCCTCGGTCATGCTCACCGTGCGTCAGCGGGCAGATCGTCGTGCACCGGGAGTCGACGAACGCCAGGACCACGACCTTGCCGCGGAACTGGCTGCAGCGAGACCCGGGAGCCGAACTGGTTGGTCAGCGTGAAGCCGGGCGCGGCCGTGCCGGGCAGGCTGGTGCCCGGGTCCACGTCCGGGTTCGCGGTGACCTGGCCGCCCAGCGCCGGGCTGCCGCCGGCGGGTGCGGCTGGGAGCCCGACCGGGAGACGATCACTGCGATGAGGATCGCCGCGAGCACCAGGGGCATGCCGATCACCAGCGCGATGACCATCCGGCTGGCCTGGGGCCGCGTCCCCGCCGTGCCGCCGGCCGCGGGCGGCGCGGGTTCCGCTGCCGGTGTGTCCTGGCCCGCCGGCTCGGCCGCGGCTGCGGGCGCGGTCTCGTTTGCTGAGGTGGCCTCTGCGGCGGGCCTGGCCTTGTCCGCTGGCACGTGGCTCAGATTACTACGGTGCGTAGAAGATCAAGTGGAGGTCACCGGAGCGGGACCGTGGACAGGCAGGACCGCACGGCGGCGACGCTCCGGTCGATGTCGTCCTCGGTGGTGTTCCAGCAGCTCACGCTCAGCCGCATGGCGCGCCGTCCCTGCCAGGTCGTCGGGCCGCACCAGCAGGTGCCGTCGCGCTGGATCGCGCCGATCACCGCGTCGGTCCGGTCCTGGCCGCCGAAATCGGCCACGACCTGGTTGAGCACGACGTCGTTCAGGACGGAGACCCCGGCCTCGCGCAGGCCGCCGGCGGCGCGGCGGGCCAGGCGGCAGGTCCGCTCGACCAGCTCGGCCACGCCGTCGCGGCCCAGCGCGGCCAGCACCGCCCATACCTCGACGCCGCGGGCGCGCTGCGAGCTCTGCGGCGTGTAGTGCATGGGCTCACGGGCGGCCGTGCCCGGCAGGTAAGCGGCCTGGGCCTCCAGGGCGCCGCGCAGCGCCGCTGGGTCGCGGACCAGGGCGATGCCGCAGTCATAGGTCGTGTTCAGCCACTTGTGCGCGTCGGTCGCCCACGAGTCCGCCCCGGTGACGCCGGCCACCTGCGCGGCGGTCCCCGGGGAGGCGGCCGCCCAGAGCCCGAACGCGCCGTCCACATGGACCCAGGCGCCCTGGTCCCTGGCCCAGGCGAGGAGCGGGCCGAACGGGTCGCTGGCCCCGCTGTTGACGTTGCCGGCCTGCAGGCAGACGATCGCGGGCCCGGTCAGCGCGGGCAGGCCGGCGGGGACGATCCGGCCCTGGCCGTCCGCGGGCAGGGTGATGACCCGGTCGCGGCCGAGCCCGACCAGGCCGAGGGCCTTGCGGACCGTGGTGTGCGCCTCGGCACCGGCCACGAGGCTGACCGGGGGCGCGCCGAACAGGCCCTGGGCGCCGGCGTCCCAGCCGTGCCGGGCCAGGACCGCATCCCGGGCCGCCGCCAGGCAGGTGGCGTTGGCCATGGTCGCCCCGGTGACGAAGGCCCCGCCGAGACCGGGCGGCAGGCCGAGCACGTCGGCCACCCAGCGCAGCGCGATGTCATCGAGCCTGGCCGCGGCCGGCGACATCACGGCCAGCGCCACGTTCTGGTCCCAGGCGGCGGTCAGCCAGGCGGCGGCCGTCGCCATGGGCAGCGTCCCGCCGGTGACGAACCCGAAGTACCGCGGGCCCGCGGTCGCCACCGTGGCCGGGGAGCCGACCTCGTCCAGCAGCGCGAGCACCTCGGCGGGATCCCGGCCGGACGCGGGCAGCGGGACGTCGAGCCGGCCCAGGGCGGCGACCGCCTCCGGCCCCGGGGCCACCCGGCGCTCCGCCAGCCCGGCCAGGTAGGCCAGGGCGCGGCCGGCGGCGTCCTCGAGCAGCGCCGGCCGCCCCCGGAGCGCGGCCTGGACCGCCGGATCAGCGTCGCTCATGGCACATCCTCCTGGTGAGGCCTGCGGTCGATGAGGCTGGGTGCGGATGACCCGGCCTGCTGGGTCATGCACCCGGGCTGTCACCAGGCCGGTGTCCAGACCATAGCCCGCTTGACGCTGGTGTCCTCGAGGTCGGCGACGACCTGGATGTCGCGGGTGTCCAGGACCCGGAACCGGTCCCGGGGCAGGAACGCCCGGCCGATGTCGCCGATCAGCACGGACGCGCCGCGCGCCCGGGCCCGCTCCAGGAGCCCGAGCAGCCGCTCGGCCAGCGGCCGGTCGTACCAGACATCGCCGGCCAGCACCACGGCGGCGCCTGCCCCGTCGCCGTCCAGGACGTCGCCCAGCACGGCCGGTGCCGGCACGCCGTTGGCCAGGGCGTTGAGCCGCAGGGCGGCCGCCGCCACCGGGTCGATCTCGCTGGCCAGCACGGCGGACGCGCCGGCCAGGGCCGCGGCGATCGCGACCAGGCCGGAGCCCGACCCAACGTCCAGGACCTTGCGGCCCGCCACGGTCTCGGGGTGATCGAGGAGGTAGCGCGCCAGTGCCTGCCCGCCCGGCCAGGCGAAGGCCCAGAACGGGGGCGGCTGGCCCGCCCCGAACTCGTCCTCGGTGCGCTGCCACAGCCCGATCACGTCGTCGGCCAGGTGCAGCCGGACCTCCTCGACCTGCGGTACCGGGCGGAGCAGGCAGGCCGTGCGGACGAACGCCTCCGGGGCGCATCGCCCGGCGGGCGGCTGGGCAGGCACCCTTGCATGCTGCCAGGGTGGCAAAGTCCGGCCAAGCCCGGCAGTGGAGGGAAGCGCGTTACCTTCCGTTTACGCCATCCGTGGGTTATCGCCAGCCCGGGTCGGGTATCGCTCGCTCGTAACACTGAGTAATGATCATGGAACGTTCAGTAACGCTCCATGCTCGGCCACAGGGTAGTTCCAACGGATGGGGAGCGACGTGGTGGGTGTGCGACGGCTGGGCAGGCAGGTGGCCGCCCGGACTTCGAGGTTCATGATCTGGATGAGGGCCCTTGTGGCCCGCCAGCCCAAGGTGAGAGTGTTCACAGCCGCAGCCGTCGCGCTGGTGGTCGGCGCGGGCACCTTCCTGCTGATGCAGGGCGGGGGGACGCCGCCCAACATGCCGATCAGCAAGGGCGTCACGCTGCCCGGCCCGTTCCGGGTGATCTCGGTGTCGCCGTCGGCGGGGGACCGGCAGGCGGACGGCAGCAACCCGGTCCAGGTGACCTACTCCGCGCCGCTGTCCGCGGGGTCCCCGCTGCCCACCGTGAGCCCGGACGTCCCGGGCCGCTGGCAGGGGACCGCGGACACGTGGACGTTCACGCCCGCGGTGCCGTTCAGCCCGTCGACCCGGATCACGGTCACGGTGCCAAGCGAGACCCGCTCGTCCCGGGGACACGCCCTGGCCAAGACCACGACCGCGTCGTACACCACGCGGCCCTACTCGAACCTCGCGCTGGCCGAACTGCTCGCCGACCTCGGCTACATGCCGGGATCCTGGCACCAGCCGAACCTGGGCATCGGCCTGGCCACCCAGTACGCCGCCTCGGCCAGCCGGTCCGGAGGAGTGCGGGCCCTGGCCTACGACCCGGCGCCCGGCACCATCTCCTGGGCCCAGGGGTACCCGGCGTCGCTGGCCGGCCTGTGGCGGCCGGGCACGTTCAACGTGGTGCTCAAGGGCGCGGTCATGGCCTTCCAGTCCGAGCACGGCATGAAGATCGACGGGACGGTCAGCTCCGCCCTGTGGGAAGCCCTGTTCAAGGCGCGCGCCACGGGCGAGAACAACACCGACGGCTACACCTACGCGGTCACGAAGAAGGGCAGCCCGGAGACTCTGACGGTCTACCACGACGGCCAGGTCGTCCTGCGCAGCCTCGCGAACACCGGGGGGGCGGGCACGCCCACCGTGGACGGGACGTTCCCGGTCTACCTGAGATTCCTGCACACGATCATGTCGGGCACCAACCCGGACGGCAGCCATTACTCGGATCCCGTCTCGTTTGTTTCCTACTTCAACGGCGGCGATGCGGTGCACTACTTCGCCCGCGGCGGCTACGGCTTCCCGCAGAGCCTGGGCTGCGTCGAGCTTCCGCTCACCAGCGCCCCGAAGGCCTATTCGTACCTCACCTACGGCAGCCTGGTGACCGTCACCGGCTAACCGCGGCGTCCCAGGCGAACAGCGCGCCAGAGGCCCGGCCAGGCCGCCAAACCGGCGGCCAGGACCGGGTCCCTGGCGCTTTTTGCGTGGACCGGGATGTTCCCGCCAGGCCCGAGCGTTGTTACAGAAAAGGTCCTTTGTAACGGTTGGTCTCCGACGTTCTAAGCCCGCGCCGCAGATGCGGATGACCTGGTATACATCAGGTCTAGTGGCGAATCCGCCCGTCGGGACCGGGCAGCAAGCGAGGGGGTCGTGGTTTGTCCGGATTGGGACTAGCGCGGGGGCGGGTCCTGGCTCTGGCGACGGCCATCGTCGCCATCCTGGCCGGAGGCACGTGGGTCGCGCTGACCAAGGCGTCGGCGCAGCAGGGCTCGGCCAAGGCCGAGGCATCATCGCATCACTCGGCCGCCAAGCACGCCAGCCAGACCACGGCGCAGCCGCTGACCGTGGTCTCGGTCACGCCCGCCGAGCACGCGCAGACCGTCAACGGGGGCGCGCCGATCCGCGTCGAGTTCTCGTCCCCGCTCGCCACCAGCTCGCCGTGGCCGACGCTGTCGCCCTCGGTTGACGGCAGCTGGAAGCGGGTCAACAGCCGCGTCATCGAGTTCGACCCGGTCCAGGGGTTCACCGAGCTGACGCACGTGAAGCTGACGATCCCGGCCGGGCCCTCCGGCGTCAAGTCGGCCAAGGGCGGGCTGCTGGCCACGCCGGTCGTGCAGCGGTTCCGGACCGGCGCGTTCAGCACCCTGCGGCTCGAGGAGCTGCTGGCCCAGCTCGGTTACCTGCCGCTGAACTGGCAGCCCATCCCTGGAGACCTCCCGGTGCCCGCGGCCGACGAGAACAGCCAGCTCAGCGCCGCCTACAGCCCGCCGACCGGGACGTTCCTCTGGCAGCCGGGCTACCCCGCGAAGCTGCAGAGCTTCTGGGCGGAAGGCCAGCCGAGCCTCATCCTCACCGGCGCGGTGATGGCGTTCGAGTCCGATCACGACCTGACCATGGACGGCGTGGCCGGCCGCGGGGTCTGGAACGCGGTGCTCAGCGCGGTGGCCAAGGGCCAGAACAACCCGCACGGCTACACCTACGCCGTGGCCAGCCAGAGGGCCCCGGAGACGCTGACCGTCTGGCACAACGGCAAGGTGATCCTGCACACCCTGGCCAACACCGGCATCCCCGCCGCGCCAACCACGATCGGCACCGCCCCGGTGTACCTGCGGTACACCTTCCAGATCATGAAGGGCACCAACCCGGACGGCAGCAAGTACGCCGACCCGGTGTCCTGGGTGTCCTACTTCCGTTCCGGCGAGGCCGTGCATTACTTCCCGCGGGGCTCCTACGGCTTCCAGCAGAGCCTCGGCTGCGTGGAGCTGCCGCTGGCCCAGGCGCACTTCGTCTGGCCCTACATGACCTACGGCACCCTGGTGACGGTCACGGCACCCTAGTCACGCGGGGCTGCTGGCGAGCCCCGCGCCGGGGGCTAGCACTCAGGTACCCTCATGCCTGCTGCGACGCCCATTCAGCATGCCAACGACAGGAGCCAGCCGTGCCAGCCGACAAGCTTCAGATCACCCTCGCAGGCCGCGAGCACGTGGTGGAAGCCGGCACCACGGCCGGGCAGGCGCTGGCCAGCACCGGCGTCACCCCCCAGGACAGCCGTAACGCAATTGTGAAGCCCGATGCCGTCATCGCCGCGCGGGTCAACGGCGAGCTGCGGGACCTGACCAGCGAGCTGTCCGACGGCGACGCGGTCGAGCCGGTGGAAATCGGCAGCCCCGACGGGCTGGCGATCCTGCGGCATTCCGCCGCGCACGTGATGGCCCAGGCCGTGCAGGACATTCACCCGGACGCCAAACTCGGCATTGGCCCGCCGATTGAGAACGGCTTCTATTACGACTTTGACGTGACCGAAGCGTTCGGGCCCGACGATCTTAAAGCCATTGAGCAGCGCATGCGCCAGATCGTGAAACAAGGTCAGCTGTTCTCCCGCCGGGTGGTGACCGACGAGCAGGCCCGCGAGGAGCTGGCGGGCGAGCCGTACAAGCTGGAGCTCATCGGGCTCAAGGGCGGCGGCGCCGATGCCGAGGAGTCGGTGGAGGTGGGCGGCAGCGAGCTGACCATCTACGACAACCTCGACCCGGCCACCGGCGAGCGGAAGTGGAAGGACCTGTGCCGCGGCCCGCACCTGCCGAGCACCAGGCAGATCCCCGCGTTCAAGCTGATGCGCAGCGGCGGGGCGTACTGGCGGGGCAGCGAGCAGAACCCGCAGCTGCAGCGCATCTACGGCACCGCCTGGCCGACCAGGGGCGAGCAGGACGAGTACCTGAAGATGCTGGCCGAGGCCGAGCGGCGCGACCACCGGCGGCTCGGCGCCGAGCTTGACCTGTTCTCGTTCCCGACCGAGATCGGCAGCGGGCTGCCGGTGTTCCACCCCAAGGGCGGGATCATCCGCCGGGTCATGGAGGACTACTCGCGGCAGCGGCACGTCGAAGCCGGGTACGAGTTCGTCAACACCCCGCACATCACGAAGTCTGAGCTGTTCGAGACCTCCGGCCACCTGCAGTGGTACGCGGAGGGCATGTTCCCGCCCATGGAGCTGGAGGGCGCGAAGTACTACGCCAAGCCGATGAACTGCCCCATGCACATCCTGATCTACGCGGCCGCGCGGCCGGTCCTACCGCGAGCTGCCGCTGCGGCTGTTCGAGTTCGGCACCGTGTACCGGTACGAGAAGTCCGGCGTCGTGCACGGCCTGACCCGGGCCCGGGGCTTCACCCAGGACGACGCGCACATCTTCTGCACCCCGGAGCAGCTGCCGGGCGAGCTGGCGTCGCTGCTCGGCTTCGTGGTGGGGCTGCTGCGCGACTTCGGGCTGACCGAGTTCGAGGCCGAGCTGTCCACCCGGCCGGAGAAGTTCGTCGGCGAGCCGTGGGAGTGGGCAGAGGCCGAGGCGGCGCTGAAGCACGCGCTGGACGCCTCGGGCCTGCCGTACGTGATCGCCGAGGGGGAGGGCGCGTTCTACGCACCCAAGATCGACGTGCACGTCAAGGACGCGATCGGGCGCCGCTGGCAGCTGTCCACGCTCCAGGTGGACTTCCAGGAGCCGGGCCGGTTCGGGATCGAGTACCAGGCCGCGGACGGGACCCGGCAGCGGCCGTACATGATCCACCGGGCGCTGTTCGGGTCGATCGAGCGGTTCTTCGGGATCCTGCTCGAGCACTACGCGGGCGCGTTCCCGCCCTGGCTGGCCCCGGTCCAGGTGACCGGGATCCCCATCGCCGACACGCACGTGCCTTACCTGCAGGACGTCGTGGCCAAGCTGCGCGCCCAGGGGATCAGGGCCGAGGTCGACACCGGTGACGACCGGATGCAGAAGAAGATCAGGCACGCGCAGCAGCAGAAGGTGCCGTACATGCTGCTGGCCGGGGACGATGACCTGGCCGCGGGCGCGGTCTCGTTCCGGTACCGCAGCGGCGAGCAGAAGAACGGGGTCCCGGTCGACGACGCGATCGCCGAGATCGTCGGACGCCGTGGCCCGGCGCATCCAGATCTGAGGCCAGGCCAGGCATGGACGACTACACCTGGGCCGACGACATCGGCGCCGTGGACCTCGATGAGCTCTCTCACCTGTACGAGATCGCGCCCCTGGGCCATAAGCCGCCCGAGGCGCTGAAGACCGTGTTCGGCCACAGCATGTTCACGTGCTTCGTGTACGCGGGCGACACGCTCGTCGGGGCCGGCCGGGCGCTGGCCGACGGCCGCGACTGCTCCTACATCGCCGACGTGGCCGTCCACCCCCGCCACCAGGGTCGCGGGCTGGGGAAGGCGATCATCGGCAAGCTGGTGGACCTGTCCCGCGATCATAAGAAGATCATCCTGTACGCGAACCCGGGCACCGAGGGGTTCTACATCAAGCTCGGCTTCCTGCGCATGAACACCGCGATGGCGATCTGGCAGGACCAGGCCCGCGCCGTCGAGGCCGGGCTGCTGCGCATGGGGCCCTGACGCACGGGATTCTTGCGCACGGGCCCTTAGGCACGGGGCCCTGAGCTGAACGTGCGCCGGTAGGTGCTCGGGCTGACGCCGGTGACCAGATGCTCACGCTGGTCGGCACCGGGTGGCGGGCCCGCCGCACGGCAGAGCCCCCGGTCAGCCGTTCATGCTGAACGTGAACATCTTGTCCGCCACGATGCGGGCCCCGATCGCGTCGATCTCGTTCAGCCAGCTCTCGAACTCCGGTCCCTGCAGCGGCAGGTAGTGATCGAGCATGGCTTGGCGCAGCTCGCCGTGGGCCGGGTCGGACACGTCGAACAGCTCCGCCCGGCCGTGCACCGTCACGGCCAGCTCGTCGCCCGGCAGGTGGGTCGCGCTGCAGGCCGGGCGGGCGGCCAGGTGGCGCATGCGCACCGAGTCCCGCCCCGAGCTGAAATGGAGGGACCCGTGCAGCAGGTAGCCGTCCACCGGGCCGACCAGGGGCCGGCCGTCGGCCGTGACCGTGGCCAGCGCGAGCAGGCGCATGCCCTGGAGCCGGTCGCACACCTGCTGCGCAGTGAGACGGCGCTCGTCGGTGATGATGCCGCGCAGGTGGAGCCGGCCCCGGCCATGCTCCGGTCGAGAAGCTGCTGCAAGCGGTCCAGGTCCTCGGGCGTCTCGAGCATGGTGCGATTCCACCACAGAGCTGTGACAGTCTTCTCGGGCCACAGTGGCCCGGTTTGCGCCGTTCCGCACCCTGCCGTCACGCTGCGCGGCGGCGTATCGTGCCAAAGGTGACTGTGTCGAGCAATCTCCCCGTGGCGGCGGCCGGTGGCAGCCAGCCGCTGAGCAAGACCAACCTGGCCGTGCTGCGGTACCGCAAGAGCGTCACGTCGCTGACGGCCGACGAGGTCTCCGCGTTAAGAACGGCGATCACGAACATGCTGGCCCTGTCCGATGACCGGGGATTTGAGTACTGGGCGGGCATTCACGGGCTGCCGCTGCCGATCTCGTGCACCCATGGCAGCGCGCTGTTCCTGCCCTGGCACCGGGCGTACCTCTACTACTTCGAGCAGTACCTGCTCGACGTGATGCCGGCGGGAACGCTGGTGAGCCTGCCCTGGTGGGACTGGTCCACCCAGGCCGGGATCCCGGCGAGCTACGCCGACGAGAACCTGCCGGACGGCGCGCCGAACCCGCTCGCGTCCGCGCCGATCTCGGGGATCCCCGACCGGCAGTTCAGCGAGGAGAACGTGCCCAAGGCCGACCAGACCTTCCGCCAGCCCGGGCCGACCGGACCGGGCCAGGGCTCGGACGGGCTGCCGAGCGCCGCGGAAGTCGCGGCCGTCATGGCCCTGGAGGATTTCGACGACTTCACGTTCCAGCTAGAGGACCTGCACAACCGGGTGCACGTCTGGACCGGCGGGACCATGAGCGAGATCCCGCTGGCCGCGTTCGACCCGGTGTTCTGGGCGCACCACACGATGATCGACCGGCTGTGGGCCATCTGGCAGCAGGCGCATCCCGGGGCCGCGGCGGGCTCGGTGCCGCTCGACTTCCCGCTGGGCCCGTTTCCCACGCTCAACGTCGGCCAGACGCTGAACATCAACGCGCTGGGGTACCAGTACGCTGCGGCCACGAGCGCGGCTACGCCTCCGGCCTGAGGAGCTGACATGGCGACCTTCGTGTCAAATCCGGTCACGGTGACCCTGACCGCGCCCGACGAGCCGTTCCGGCGGGCCGACCTGGAATTCCACGGTGTCGACCACTCGAAGGCGAGCTTCGAGGGCCGGCTGTTCATCAACAACCCGGACGCCGGGCCGGAGACCCCGACCAGCCATGAGAGCTACGTGGGCTCCTTCTGGGTGTTCGGCCACGGCGGCTGCGCCGGCGACGAGGGGCACTGCGAGCCGCCCGCCGAGCGACGGCCCTTCGACTTCCGGGTCGAGTACCAGCTGACCCGGGTCAGCAAGCGGGTCATGGTCACGCAGAAGCTGACGGCGCTGGTCGGCCAGGGGCAGAGCTTCTCGGTGCGGATCGTGCCCTACGTCCGGCCCGAGAACGCCGAGCCGCTCCCGGCGACTCTGGTCACGGACCTGCTCCAGTTCGACCAGGTCGCGCTGCTGACGTACCAGTAGCTGACGTACCAGTAGCCGATCCCGGCGGTGCTACTCGACCCGGGTGGCGATGGGCGTGCCGATCTCGACCGTGCGGCCGACCGTGCAGAGCCGGTCGTGCGACTTGCGCACCGCGTCCGGCAGCACCGCCCTGGCCTGGTCGCCGTCGTCGCCATCGGGGAACGTGATCCGGAAGGTGACCGCGATATCGGCCAGCCGGTTGCCGTCGGCGTCGCGGACCTTCTCCGCGTCGACCCGCACCTCGAAGTGGTCCGGCTCGGCCCGGCGCGACGTCAGGATGTCAACGTCGATCGCGGTGCAGCCGCCGATCGCGGCGAGCAGCAGCTCCGTCGGCGTGAAGTCGGTGCCGCTGCCAGTCCCGAACGTGACCCGGCCACCGCGGCTGTTGACGGTCGCGAACGTGCCCTGGGTGATGCGCTCGACGGTCACGGCGCGGTGTGCGGAACTGGTCGCCATAGGCCAAGCCTGCCACGGGCGGCGGTCGCTCCCCGTCCCGGCTAACGCGACCCGGCCTGCGACCGGGATTCGACGAGGTGCATCTTGATGATAGAGCCGAAGTCGGGGTCGGGGGTCAGGCCGAGCCGGGCCGCCCGGTCGGCCCGGACCCGGGCGGGCCAGCCCGTGACGATCCTGGCCACCGCCGGATCGAGGTCCCAGTCGATCAGCGCGCTCACCTCCGGCCCGGCGATCCGCTCCAGCGCGGCGGCCATGTCCGCGACGGTCACGCTGAGCGCGGGCAGGTTGACCGCGGTGCGGCCGCCCCAGTCCTGGTCGGCGGACGTGGCCGCGGCGAGCAGCCCGCTGACGGCCCTGGTCGGCGACGTCAGCACCACCTCGGTCTGCGGGTCGACCGGGCAGGTCGCGCGCTGGCCGGCCAGCGGCTCCCTGATGATGCTCGACATGAAGCCAGAGGCCGCCGCGTTGGGCCGGCCCGGGCGCACGCTGACGGTCGGGAGCCGGACCGCCCGCCCGCGCAGGAAGCCCTTGCGCGTGTAGTCGGCCAGCAGCTGCTCACACATGAATTTCTGGGTGCCGTAGCTGGTCTGCGGGTTGGGCAGGGTCTGATCGTCCACCACCGGCGGCAGCGGATGGTCCGCCGAGGTGCCGAAGACCGCGGCGGAACTCGAGAACACCACGACCGGCCGCGTCTCGAGCGCGCGGCACGCCGCCAGCAGCGACTCGGTGGCGTGCAGGTTGGCCCGGATGCCAAGATCGAAATCAGCCTCGCACTCCGCGCTGACCGCCGCGGCGAGATGGAAGATCACGTCCGCGTTGGCCAGTGCGCCCCGCCCGGCCCGCCCGGGTTCCAGCAGCTCGCCCACGTCGCCGCAGATCGCCGCCACCCGCTCGTCCGCGGCCAGGTCCTCCGGCGCCGGCACCTGGTCGATCAGCGTGACCCGGGACAGCGGGCGCGCAGCGCTCCCGGCCAGCTCCAGGGAGCCGGCCGCCAGCAGCCCCCGGGCCAGGCGCGACCCCAGAAACCCAGCCCCCCCGGTGATCACCACGTTGACCACGGTGCCTCCCATCTCCCGGCGGGCCAAGGGCAGAGTACTCCGCCACGTCCCATCGCACGCTGTCAGGATGGTGGCGCGCACGTGTTTTAGATCAGCAGGATTCCTGGTGCGCGGAGGTGGCCATGCGGGCGATCTGGATCACCAAGCCGGGCGGGCCCGAGGCCCTGGAGGTACGGGAAACGGCCGATCCCGAGCCCGGCCCGGGCCAGGTGCGCGTTCGGGTCCGTGCGGCCGGGCTGTGCTTCGCCGACGTTCTGGCCGCCCAGGGACTGTATCCCGACGCGCCGAAGCCGCCGTGCGTGGTCGGCTACGAAGCGGCGGGCGTGGTCGACGCACTCGGTGCCGGCGCCGAAGGCCCCGCGGTCGGCCGGCGGGTGCTGGCGCTGACGCATTTCGGCGGGCACGCGGATGTTGCCTGCGTGCCCGCGAAGCAGGTGCTTGAGATCCCGGACGGCATGGGCTTCGAAGAGGCCGCGGCGATCTCGCTGAACTACCTCACCGCCTACCACCTGCTGTTCCGCGCGGGCCACATCCGCCCCGGGGAGCGGCTGCTTGTGCACATGGCCGCCGGCGGGGTCGGCACGGCGGCGCTGCAGCTGGCCCGCACGGTCGACGGGATGGTCATCTTCGGGACGGCGTCGGCCGCCAAGCACGACGTGCTCAGGGCCGAAGGCTGCACGCACCCGATCGACTACCGGACCGCCGACTACGCGGCCAAGATCCGCCAGCTGACCGACGGCGAGGGCGTCGACGTGATCCTCGACCCGCTCGGCGGCAGGGACTGGCGGAAGGGCCTGAAGCTGCTGCGGCCCGGCGGGAGGCTGGTCGCATTCGGGTTCGCCAACCTGGCCCACGGGGAGCGACGCCGCCCGGCCCGCATCGCCGCCCAGCTCGCCGGCATCCCGCTGCTGACGCCGCTGCAGCTGATGAATCACAACCGCACGGTCAGCGGCGTCAACCTCGGCCGCATGTGGAGCGAGGCGGCCACCCTCAGGGCCGAGCTCCAGGCCGTTCTCGCGCTCTGGGACGAGGGCCGCATCAAGCCGCGCATCGACGCGGCCTACCCGTTCACGGCGGCCGCGGCCGCCCATCGCCGCATCCTGGCCCGGCAGAACGTGGGCAAGGTCCTGCTGATCCCCTGAACCGCCGCTCGGGCGGCGCCGAACCGGGAGGCAGCTTCGGCCCGCCGAAGCCCGAACCCGCGATCCTACGCGCCAGCCAGGGGAACGGCGGATCATGGCGGAGTGCGCATTCTCGTCACCGGGCACCGCGGCCTCGTCGGCGTCCCGATCGCGGGCCTCCTGCAGGACCGGGGCCACCAGGTGGTCGGCTTTGACCTCGCGGACGGGCACGACCTGCTGGATCCCGCGGCGGTCCGGCGCGCGGCCGAGGGCTGTGCCGCGGTCGTGCACCTGGGCGCGCTCGCCAATGACACGGCAGGAAGCCCGGAGCGGATCATGGCGGTCAACGTCTTGGGCACCTGGCACGTGCTGCTGGCGGCCGAGGCCGCGGGCACGGACCGGGTGGTGTACATGTCCAGCGCGCAGGTCTTCGGGCTCGCCGAGGGCGAGCGGCTGCCTGACTACTTCCCGGTCGACGACGGTCATCCCCGCCGGGCCATGCGTCCCTACGGCCTGTCCAAGCGGCTGGCCGAGGACCTGTGCCAGGGCTTCACCGCACGGACCGGGACCGTGACGGTCGCGCTGCGCCCGGTGCTGGTCTGGGGCCCCGGGGACTACGGCCGCGCTGAGGAACGGTGGCGCGCTGATCCCCGGGCGGAGTGGGAGCCGTACTGGGAGTTCGGCGCGTTCGTGGACGTACGCGACGTCGCCGCGGCGGTCGACCTGGCGCTGACGGTTCCGCTCGAGGGGCATCACCGGGCCGTGCTGTGCGCCGCGGACATCGCCGCGACCGCGCCCAGCCTGGACCTGGCCGGGAGGCTCGCCCCCGGGGTGCCGGTCACCGGCCAGGACCGCTACCGCGCGGATCCCTGGCGCGCCCTCGTCGACTGCTCGGCCGCCGAGACCATGCTCGGCTGGCGGCCCGCCTTCAGCTGGGCGACAGCGCTGACCGGCAGCCTGCCGCCCGGCCGCAGGCTGATAACGTCGGCCAGGGGCCTTACCCGGGGCGGCACCGGGCGGTTTCCCGCCGTTTTGCACCCAAGGCTGCAGGAGCAAGATCATGTCCTCTCGGTTGAACCCCTACCTCAACTTCAACGGCAACGCCCGCCAGGCGATGGAGTTCTACCAGGGCGTGTTCGGCGGCGAACTCGCCCTCAGCACGTTCGGCGATCTCGGGGCGAAGGACTCGCCGGACGCCGACCGGATCATGCACGGGCAGCTGGAGACCGGCGCCGGCTACACGATCATGGGCGCCGACGTCACCAGTGACATGGAGTACCACCCCGTGGCCGGGGTCTCGGTGAGCCTCAGCGGCGACGACGGCGACGCCCTGCGCGGCTACTTTGAGCAGCTGTCCGCGGGCGGGACCACGACGATGCCGATGGCCAAGCAGGTCTGGGGCGACGAGTTCGGCATGTGCGTCGACAAGTTCGGCGTCCCATGGCTGGTCAACATCTCCCAGCCGCAGGCGTAACCGCACGGCCGGGTCACGGTCATGGACGACAGGTTCGAGGTCGCCGTGGGCGCCGGGACGCTGCGGTCGGCGTCGGGCCGGGCGGTGAGCTTCCCGCACCGGTGGACCCCCGACGGGGTCACCGTGGACGCCGACTTCACCGGCGGCCACCTGCTCCACCTCGCGGCGGCAGGCTGCGTGCTCAACGACGTCTACCGCGAAGCGGCCGCGCTGGGCATCGAGCTCAACGGGGTCCGGGTGTCCGCCGCTGGCGGCTTCGACGCCGGCACCTGGGCGTCGACCGGCATCAGCTACGCGGTCGACGTCAGCTCCGACGCCGCGGCCGACGAGGTCGCTCACCTGCTCGAGGTGGTGGACCAGGTGGCCGAGATCCCGCGGGCCATCCGGGCCGGAGCCCCGGTCCGGCGGGCCGGCCGTTAGGGTCACGCCGCCACGCGCCTGGCCCGGTGTATTTAACCGGCCTGCCGCGTGTCTTTTTTAGTGTGCGAGGGCTGCGGCCGGGCAGGCACGGTTGCTTCGCCAACGACCGCGGGCCATCACGACCAGGGGGCCACGATGACTTCTCCCACACTCGCTGACGGAGCCCGGCGAGCCAGCCCGGGCGGCGCTCCGGCGGCCGCGTGCCGTCACCTTCCGCGGTGCCCCGCCGCCACCGCTCCCGACCGTGACGCCGCCCACACCGTGGCCGCTCACCCCGAGCAGGGCTGGAGCCTGCTGTGCAACGGCGTCGTCCTCTTCGAGGACACCGGGGAACTGCTCCCCGGCGGCCAGGCGCTTCCGCCGCGCCGGACCCGCTCCGGCCGGTTCGGCCGAAGCGCGGCGGCCTAGCCCCTCAGCCAGCGGCTGGGCATCCGCTGAGAGCCGGCACCGGCGGTCCGTCAGGCGGGCTCCTTCGCCCAGACCGAGACGTGCTGGCGGCTCTCGCTGGTGAACGGCTCCCGCGTCCACCCGTCCCAACGTTCGCGCAGCCGCAGCCCGGCCATCTGGGCCATCAGGTCGAGCTCGGCCGGCCACACGTACCGGAACGGGAAGTAGTGATACTCGCCGCGGCCGTCGGTGATCTCGACGTAGTTCGAGCTCATCGCCTGGGTCGCGGTGTCGTAGACGTCGTACGCCCACCGGGTCGGGCTGACGTGGAACGGCACCACGTTCTGCCCGGGCGGGAGCCTGCGCAGGTCGGGGACGGACACCTCGATGACGAAGCAGCCGCCGGGTTCCAGGTGGGCCGCGACGTTGCGGAAGCAGGCCACCTGCAGCTCCTGCGTGGTCAGGTTCATGATCGTGTTGAAGACCAGGTACGCGACGGAGAACGTCCCGCCGACCCTGGCCGCCGCGAAATCGCCGATCGTCACGCCGATGTCCGCGCCGCCCGGCTTGGCGCGCAGCCGGGCCACCATCGCCCGGGACAGGTCGATGCCGTGGACCGGGACGCCGCGGCGGGCCAGCGGCAGCGCGATCCGCCCGGTCCCGATGCCCAGCTCCAGGGCGCGTCCTCGGCCGGCCAGCCCGGCCAGGAACTCGACAGCAGGGCCGACGACGCCCGGCTCGGCCATGTCCGCCGTCGACTCGTCGTAGGTGCCCGCGACACCCTCGCCGAAGTAGCCGTCCTCGTCCATCGCCGGACGGTATCGCAGGCGGCCGCCGCGGCGCTCGGGTATTTCGGCGGCTTCGGTGCGGATCAGCCGCCGGGAACCGTGGCGCCGGCATCGGGCTGGGGCTTGCGGAGCCGCAGCCACAGGAACAGCAGGAGCAGCGGCACCAGGAGACCGCCGATGCCGTAGAGGACGAAGGCGGCACGGGTCTGGATGTCCCCGACCAGCCAGCGGAAGTTCTGGCCGAAGAATCCGGTGACGAACGTCAGCGGCAGGAACACCGTGGCCAGGATCGTGAGCTGCTCGATCGTGGTGTTCTGCCGCACGCTCACCTTGGTCTGCTCGACCGAGATCACGGCCATGTTGGCCTCCAGCACGGTACGGAGCAGGTCACGCTGCGCGGCCACCTCCTCGTTGACCAGGAGCAGGTGGTCCTGGACATCGCGCAGATACGGCTGCAGCTCCGGGGCGGTGCTGGCGCGCTCCACGGTAGAGACCACGCCGAGCAGCGGATGGACGGCCCGGTAGAAGTCGCTGGCCTCGCGGCGCAGCGAATAGATCCGCTCGGTCGGCGCCACGGTACCGGAAAACACAGTGGCCTCAACCTGGTCGATGTCGTGCTCGAGCCCGGCCACGACCGGCGCGTAGCTGTCCACGACCTGATCCAGGATCGCCCACAGCGCCGAGGAACTGCCCGCGCTGAGCAGCTCAGGCCGCTGCTCCAGGCGCTGCCTGGCCTCACGCAGCTCGCTCGCCACGCCCTGCCGCACGGTGATCACAAAAGTCGGCGCGACGAACACGCTGATCTCGCCGAACTCAACCTCCTCGGCCGCATCGTCGTACCGGGCGGTGCGCAGGATGACCAGCCGCACGTCCCCGTCGTAGAGCTCGATCTTCGGCCGCATGTGAAAGCTCTGCGCGTCCTCGACCGCCAGCTCGTGCAGGCCGAACGCGTCCCGGACCTGGGCCAGCTCGTCCGCCCCTGGCTCGAACAGCCCCAGCCACACAAAGCCCCCCTGCCTGCACCGGGCCGCCGCCTCCTCCAGCGGTACCGCGCCATCCTCCTGCCTGCGGCCATCCTGGTAGTGAGCGCAATCGATGATCATCTGGGCTCCTTCTGCTGACCCAGCGGCAGTCAGCCATATGCTGCCCAGCATGCCGGAGCCCGGGGACGGCAGGAAGATGGTGCGGGACGGCGAGGCCGCGGGGAACCATGATCATGACAGGGGGCCACTCGGGCCGTGCGGTGGCGCACCTATGCTGCATCCATGGTGTCAGCAGCCGCTTCCGATGAGCCTGTCCGCGGAGACGAGGGGGCCCAGGCACGGGGGTCCGTACGCCAGGAAACCCGGCCGGACGGGCTCGCGGCCCAGGATGGGGTGGGGATCCCGGATGGGTTCCAGCGGCTGTGGATGCCGCACCGGATGGCCTACATCAAGGGCGAGGGCAAGCCGACGGATGCCAATGAGGACGGCTGCCCGTTCTGCCGGATTCCCAAGCTGACCGACGCCGAGGGCCTCATCGTGGCCCGCGGCACCCTCGTGTTCACGGTGCTGAACCTGTACCCGTACAACGCGGGCCACCTGATGATCTGCCCGTACCGGCACGTGGCCGACTACACCGACCTGGACGGGCCGGAGACCGCGGAGCTGGCCGACCACACGAAGCGGGCGATGACCGCGCTCCGGGCCGCCTCGGGCGCCCAGGGCTTCAACATCGGCATGAACATGGGCGCGGTGGCGGGCGCCGGGATCGTCGCGCACCTGCACCAGCATGTGGTGCCGCGGTGGGGCGGGGACACGAACTTCATGCCCGCGGTTGGCCAGACGCGGGTGCTGCCTCAGCTGCTGGCGGACACCCGCGACATGATCGCGGAAGCCTGGCCCGCCAGCTGAGCGCCGGCGGGGCCAGGCCGCCGGTCAGCCCGACTTGGAGTCGCCCACGACCTTGTCGGCCAGGTGCGAGGGCAGCGGCTCGTAGCGCAGGTAGGAGCGCGAGAACGAGCCGGTGCCGTGGGACATCGACCGCAGGTCGATCGCGTACCGGGTGATCTCGAGTTCCGGTATCTCGGCCTTGACCAGGGTCCGGCCACCGGGAACGGGCTCGGTGCCGAGCACCCGGCCGCGGCGTGAGGACAGGTCGGACATCACCGCGCCCACGTAGTCGTCGGGAACGAGCACGGACACCTCGTCCACCGGCTCGAGCAGGTTCACGTGAGCCTTCTCCGCCGCATCCCGCAACGCCGCCCGGCCCGCCTTCTGGAAGGCCATGTCGGAGGAGTCCACGGAGTGCGCCTTGCCGTCGAACAACGTCACCCTGATGTCCACCATCGGGTAGCCGGCCAGCACACCCTGCTCCATCTGGGCGCGGACGCCCTTTTCCACCGACGGGATGAACTGCCGTGGCACCACGCCGCCGACGATCTTGTCAACGAACTCGAGACCCGTACCCGACGGCAGCGGCTCGGCCTCGATGTGGCAGATCGCGTACTCGCCGTGGCCGCCGGTCTGCTTGACGTTCCGGCCCAGGCCACGGGCCTTGCCCGCGAGCGTCTCCCGCAGCGGGACCCGGAGCTCGGTGGTCTCCACCGCTACGCCGTACCGGCTGGACAGGCGGTCGAGCAGCAGCCCGACGTGGGCCTCACCCATGCACCAGAGCACCAGCTGGCGGGTCTCGGAGTTGTTCTCCAGGCGCAGGGTGGGGTCCTCGGCCACCAGCCGGCTGCAGCGCCTGCGACATCTTGTCCTCGTCCGCCTTGGACTTCGCGGTGATCGCCACCGGCAGCAGCGGCTCCGGGCTGGCCCAGGCCTCCATCAGCAGCGGGTTTTCCTTGTCCGACAGGGTGTCGCCGGTCTCCGCGCTGGCCAGCTTCGCCACCGCACAGATATCTCCGGCTATGCACTGCGCGATGTTGCGCTGGAGCTTGCCGAGCGGCGAGGTCAGCGCGCCGATCCGCTCGTCGTTGTCGTGGTCCGCGTGGCCCCGGTCGGCCCGGCCGTGACCGGAAACGTGCACGACGGCGTCCGGGCGCAGCGTGCCGGAGAAGACCCGGACCAGGCTGATCCGGCCCACGTACGGGTCCGAGGTGGTCTGCACCACCTCGGCCAGCAGCGGCCCCTGCGGGTCACAGGACAGGCCGCTGACCGGCTTGCCGTCCGGGGTGGTCACGGCGGGCAGCGGGTGCTCGGCGGGGGCCGGGAAGGCCTGCGTCATGATCTCGAGCAACTCGGCCATGCCGATGCCGCGCGGCGTCGCAGCCGGGATCACGGGGTAGAGGCTGCCCCGGGCCACGGCCTTCTCCAGGTCCTCGATCAGCACCTTGGCGTCGATCGCCTCATCGGACAGGTACCGCTCCATGAGGGACTCGTCTTCGCTCTCCTGGATGATCGCCTCGATCAGCGCGCTGCGTGACTCCTCGATCCGGCCGGCGTCCTCCGGCTCGGGGTCGCGCTCCTCGCGTGAGCCGCTGGAGTAGTCGTAGAAGCGCTCGGACAGCAGCCCGATCAGCCCGCGGGCGTCACCCTGGTCATCGGTGACCGCCAGGTACAGCGGGGCCACCGAGTCGCCGAAGGCGTCGCGGCACGCGGCGAGCGCATCGCCGAAGTCACCGCGCTGATGATCGATCTTGGTGATCACGACGGCGCGCGGCATGTTGACGCTGGCGCACTCCTCCCAGATCATCTTGGTCAGGCCGTCCACGCCCTCGGTCGCCGATACCACGAATAGCGCGGCGTCGGCGGCGCGCAGGCCAGCCCGCAGATCCCCGGTGAAGTCGGCGTAGCCCGGGGTGTCCAGCAGGTTTACCTTGATCCCCGCGTGCGTCAGGGGCGCCAGGGCCAGGTTGACCGACCGCTGCTGCCTGACCTCGACCTCATCGAAGTCGCTCACGGTCGTCCCGTCCTCGACCCGGCCGGCCCGCTGGATCGTGCCGGTCGCGACGAGCAGGGCCTCGGTCAGGGTGGTCTTTCCGGCGCCCGAGTGGCCGACGAGCACGACATTGCGCACGCTGTCGGGCTGGTCGGCCACGGGTGCCCTGCCGGCGGCTCCCGATGTACCCGTCTTGTCCACCATCCGATCGCCTCCTGAATAGCTCTGTTCGGCTGCTGCACGACCAGCCTTTACCTGCCGGTTCCGGATCACAAGCCCTGAGCCGGAATCACCGCGCTGACGTGGTCCGCTGGCCGGCCCCGCGCCGGCCACGGGAGGGGCACGGACCGGCTCCCCGGACGGCTGTGCGCGGCTCGCCAGTAGGATCAGACGGCCATGCTCAACGTGCTGCGACCCGCTCTGGCCCGGCTGCTCGAGCCGATGGCCCGCACTCTGGCGCGCACCCCGATCACCCCCAACGCGATCACGATCACCGGGACCGTGGGGGCCTCGGCCGGGGCGCTCGCCCTGTTCCCGACCGGGCACCTGTTCGCCGGGACTTTGGTCTGCTGGTTTTTTGTTATGGCCGACATGCTCGACGGGGCCCTGGCGCGGGTCAAGGGCACGACCGGCGTCTTCGGGGCATTCCTGGACTCAACGCTGGACCGGGTGGCCGACGCGGCGGTGTTCGGCGGGCTCGCCGCCTGGTTTGTGCTGGGCGGGCACAGCACGCTGATGGCCGGGGTCGCGGTGTACTGCCTCGTGGCCGGCGCGCTGGTGTCGTACGCGAAGGCCAGGGCCGAGGGCCTGGGCCTGCGCTGTGACGTCGGCCTGGCTGAGCGGACCGAGCGGCTGGTGATCGCCCTTGTCGCCACCGGGCTGTCCGGTCTGGGCGTACCGTATGTCCTTCCCGCGGGTCTATGGTTGCTGGCGGCCGCGAGCACCTTCACGTTCGGGCAGCGGGTCCTCGCTGTGCACCGGGCGGCAGCCGAGGCGCCGGCCCGGCAACAGCCGGGGGGAGCTGACTCGGGAGGTGGCGAATGCCCGGAGTGAGGGACCGGCTGATCGACGCCGGATACGGCCTCGGCTGGTCTGTCGTGTGCCGGGTGCCCCTGTCCTGGGCCAGGTGGGCGTTCCACACCGCGGCGGATATCGCGTGGCGCCGCCAGGGCCCCCAGGTCCAGGTGCTGGAGGGTAACCTGCGCCGGGTGCTGGGCCCCGGCGCCACCGGAGCCCAGCTGCGCGCCCTGTCCCGGGAGTCGATGCGCTCGTACGCCCGGTACTGGATGGAGATCTTCCGTCTGCCGGTGACCCCGGTTGAACGGCTGATCGAGCACACCTTTGACACGGGCCACATTCAGGACGCGCTGGACTGCCTCAAGGCCGGCCGCGGCGTGGTGTTCGCGCTGCCGCACATGGGCAACTGGGACGCGGCCGGCGCTTGGATCATCGCCGAGGGGGCAGGCTCCTTTACCACGGTGATGGAGCGGCTCAAGCCAGAGTCGGTCTACGACAGGTTCGTGGCGTTCCGCGAGGGGCTCGGCATGGAGGTGCTGCCCGCCAGCGGGGGAGCGGTGAGCAGGTTCGGGATACTGTCGGAGCGGCTGCGGGCGGGCAAGCTCGTGTGCCTGCCCGCGGACAGGGACGTCACCGGCGCCGGCATCGAGGTGGAGTTCTTCGGCGAGAAGGCACGGATGATGGGCGGTTGCGCCGCGCTCGCCCTGCGCACGGGGGCGGCCCTGTTCCCCGCGGTGCTGTGGTACGAGGGCGACCGCCTCGGGATTCACGTGGACGAGGAGATCCCCGTGCCTGCGGAGGGGGACAGGAAGTACAAGGTCGCGACGATGATGCAGGATCTCGCGCGCTGTTTCGAGGCTGGCATCAGGCAGCACCCGGCGGACTGGCACATGCTGCAGCCGGTGTTCGTCGCCGACCTGGATCCGGAACGGCTGGCCCGGGCCGACGCCAGGGCGGCCGAGGCAGAGTCGGAATCCCAAGGGGCGAGCGGGTCAGCGGAGCGGGGCGGGACGGGAGGGCCGGGAGGGTGAAAATCGGCCTCGTCTGCCCGTACACCTGGGATGTGCCAGGCGGCGTGCAGGAGCACATCCGGGGCCTCGCCGAGGCCCTGATCGACCTCGGCCACCATGTCTCGGTGATCTCGCCGGCGGACGACGACACCCCCCTTCCCGACTACGTTGTCCCGGCCGGGCGGGCCGTGCCCGTGCCCTACAACGGGTCGGTGGCCAGGCTCGCGTTCGGCTTCCTGTCCGCGGGCCGGGTGCGGCGGTGGCTCAAGGACGGCGCCTTCGACGTGCTCCACGTGCACGAGCCCGCCGCGCCGAGCCTGTCGCTGCTCGCCTGCTGGGTGGCGGACGGGCCGATCGTGGCTACCGTGCACACCGCGATCCCGCGCTCGCGCGCCATGCACGCCGCCGAGCCGATCCTGCAGTCGGCGCTGGAGAAGATCAGCGGCCGGATCGCGGTGTCCGAGGCGGCGCGCACCACGCTGGTCGAGCACTTCGGCGGCGACGCCGTGCTGATCCCGAACGGCGTGCCGGTGCGGAAGTTCGAGAAGGCCGACCCCCTGCCCGGCTGGCCAGGCACCGGGGGCGCGCTCGGGTTCCTCGGCCGGATCGATGAGCCGCGCAAGGGCCTCACGGTGATGCTCAGCGCCTTCGCGATCATCGGGGAGCAGCGTCCTGGGCTGCGGCTGCTCATCGCGGGCCCGGGTGACGCCGAGGAAGCGCTGGCCAAGCTCCCGGTCTCGCTCCGGCCCCAGGTGGTGATGCTGGGCGAGGTGAGCGAGGAAGACAAGATTCGCGTGTATCACTCGGTGGATGTGTTCTGCGCGCCCAACACCGGCGGCGAGAGCTTCGGCTATGTGCTGGCCGAGGCCATGGCGTCCGGCGCCCCGATCGTCGCGAGCGACCTGGACGCGTTCCGCCAGGTGCTGCGGGGCGGGCGCGCGGGCGAGCTGTTCGAGACCGGCAACGCGGCCGACCTGGCCGCGGCCGCCGGCCGGCTCCTGGATCAGCCCGAGCTGCGCGCCGGCCTGTCGTCGGCCGCATCAGCGGCCGTGCGTGACTACGACTGGCCGGTGGTGGCCAGGGACGTGGTGCGGGTGTACGAGGCCGTGGTGCCAGGGGCCGGTCGCGTGGCGGTGGCGCCATGACCCCGGTCGTCACCATGATCCTGATCGTGGTCGCGGTCGCGATCGTCGGCGTGTACGTGTCGTGGCGCGCGGGCCGGCTGGACCGGCTGCACGCCCGGCTCGAGGCGGCCCGGGCGTCCCTGGACGCCGCCCTGGTGCGGCGCAGCTCGGTCGCGCTGGAGCTCGCGTCGTCAGGCCTGCTTGACCCGGCCACCAGCCTGCTGCTGGCCGGGGCGGCGCACGAAGCGAGATCGGCACCCAGCGGCGAGGAGCTGGCGCAGAGCGACCTGACCCGGGCCCTGCGTGCGGTCTTCGGTCAGCCCGGGTTCCGGGCCTCGGTGACGTCCAGGGAGGGCGCCGAGGAGCTGCTCACCGAGCTCGAGGGCGCGGCGCATCAGGTGTTCCTGGCCAGGAAGTTCTACAACGATGCGGTGGCGGCCACCCGGGCCGCCCGGCACCGCCCGCTGGTCCTGCTGCTGCGGCTCGCGGGGAGCGCCGAGCTGCCGGAGTTCTTCGAGATCGAGGATTCCCTGGTCGGCACCGGCGAGGCGGGCCAGGGCGCCGACATGCCGCACCTGACCGGCTGACGGCGGCTCGCGCGCCGGCGGTCGGCCAGGCCGCTGACCTCGGCATACCGGGCCAGCATCCGGCTCGGATCGCGGAGCAAGCGGCGCCGTCCGCCATGCGCCTACCATGGATGTATCGGTGCAGAACGATCGAGCGAGGTTACCCGTGGCAGTCCCAAGTTCCGCAAGTTCCGCCAGTCCTCTGGACGCCGGCAGTGACGCCAGATCCGTGAGTGCCGCCCGCTCCGGAAGTGACGTCAGCGCCGGGACCGCGGCCCGGCTAGCAAACGCCACCGCCCAGACCGGGACGAACCGGGTCAAGCGCGGGATGGCCGACATGCTCAAGGGCGGGGTGATCATGGACGTCGTCACCCCGGACCAGGCCAAGATCGCCGAGGACGCCGGCGCGGTCGCGGTCATGGCCCTGGAGCGGGTCCCGGCCGACATCCGGGCCCAGGGCGGCGTGGCCCGGATGAGCGATCCCGACATGATCGACGGGATCATCGCCGGGGTGTCGATCCCGGTCATGGCCAAGTGCCGGATCGGGCACTTCGCCGAGGCCCAGGTGCTGCAGGCCATCGGCGTGGACTACATCGACGAGTCCGAGGTGCTCACCCCCGCCGACGAGGCGTACCACGTCGACAAGTGGGAGTTCACGGTCCCGTTCGTGTGCGGTGCGACGAACCTGGGCGAGGCGCTGCGGCGTATCGCCGAGGGTGCTGCGATGATCAGGTCGAAGGGCGAGGCGGGCACCGGCAACGTGGTCGAAGCGACCCGGCACATGCGCCGGATCCGGGCGGAGATCCGCCGCCTGTCGACACTGTCGCCCGAGGAGCTGTACGGCGCGGCCAAGGAGCTGCAGGCGCCCTACGAACTGGTCGCCGAGGTGGCCGCCGCCGGCAAGCTGCCGGTGGTGCTGTTCACCGCGGGTGGCATCGCCACGCCCGCGGACGCGGCGATGATGATGCAGCTCGGTGCCGAGGGTGTGTTCGTGGGCTCGGGAATCTTCAAGTCCGGCGACCCCGCCGCACGTGCCGCCGCGATTGTGAAGGCGACCACCTTCCACGACGACCCCGACGTCATCGCCAAGGTGTCGCGGGGGCTCGGCGAGCCCATGGTGGGGATCAACCTGGACACGCTCCCGCCCGAGCAGCACTACGCGGGCCGCGGCTGGTAATCGCCCCCGGACAGACAACGAGCTGGCCGGCCGCCTCTGGGCGGCCGGCCAGCTGTCGTTGACCGGTTACCGTCGCCGGCTCAGCGTGGGCAGGCCGGCCGTGGCCATCGCGGCCGGCGCTGGCGTCTCGGCCAGCACCCGCAGGTAGGCCTCCTCGTACCGGGCCGCCATGACCTCGGTGGTGAAGTTCGCGGCCACGTGCGCCTGGCAGGCCTCCGGGTCGAGCAGCCGGGCCAGCTCGATGCCCTCCGGCAGCTGCTCAGGGTCCTCCGCGACGATGCCGGTCACGCCGTTCACGATGACCTCGGGCACCGAGCCGCGCCGCAGCGCGACCACCGGGGTCCCGCAGGCCATGGCCTCGATCATGACCAGGCCGAACGGCTCCTCCCAGCAGATCGGGAACAGCATCGCGCAGGCCCGGGACAGCAGGTCCCGCTTGGCCTTGGCGTCGGCCACACCGAACAGCTCGGTGTCCGGCCCGAGCCGCGGTTTGATCTCCCGCTCGAGATACGCCTGCTCGATCGGCTCGCTGCACTTGCCGGCCGGCACGATGGGCAGGCCCACCGCCCGGGCCGCGTCGATGGCCAGGTGAGCGCCCTTGTCCGGGTGCATACGGCCCAGGAACAGGACGAACTCCTCCTTGTCCGCCCGGAACGGGAACGTACTCGCCCGGATGGCGTTGTGCACGGTGGCCGCCCAGGGCAGGTCGGGGGCGTTCGCGCGCTGCGCCTCCGAGATAGCGATCATCCGGACCGAATTGCCCAGTGCGTGGTAGTAGTCACCGACTTCGCCGTTGACCGGCCCGTGCACGGTGATGACCGTGGGCACCGGTGTGCCGCGGCCGAGCAGTGGGCCCGCCAGGGTGTGGTCGTGCACCACGTCGGCGTCGAGATGGTCGAGGACCTCGGCGACCCGGGCGGCGTGCACCACCTCGGGGAACGGCTCCCCGAGCCGCTCGCTGGGCGGCTTATCCCAGAGCGGTATGAACCGGTGCGCATTGGTCAGGTTCTGGCCGGCGCCGATGAGGGTGACCTCATGACCGCGTGCGGCGAGATCGTCGACGAGATCCGCGACCACCGCCTCCACGCCGCCGTAGGCCGGCGGGGGCACGTCAAACCAGGGTGGAGCCACCATTGCGATGTGTAGTGGAACAGCACAGTCAGGCATAAAAGCTGCCGAGGACATTGCCTTCCTCCTAGTCTGCGCGCCCGACCCCGGCGGCATTTGCTTCGCCCAGCCCGGAAGATGATCTTCCCAAGGGGATCGGCAGGGAAACCTCCGTTTGGCGCTGTCCGGGTCCTCTTGACCCCGAGAGACCGGTCCGTCACGAGCCGCGGCAAGTCGCTGACCTGGGCTTATACGAGCCGCCCGGGGAGCAGGCGGAAACGCCGTTCCGGGCCAGGTCGCCGTCGCCCGGGCCCGGCCCTGAGCGATCACCCGGATGCGGTCATCGGGTTGCGGGCCCGCCGGATCAGCTCCAGGCCGCGCGGCAGGCCCTCGACCCGCCAGCCGCGCCGGGAGACCTCCACCGAGGCCATGCTGTCCGCGATGTGCAGCGCCTCGACGCGCAGCGGCAGCATCCGGGCGGGCAGCGCGGGGGCGCACCACACCCGGCCCGACGGCACCGCAGGGTCGAGCCGCAGCAGCGTCCGCAGCAGCAGGAACGGCGCGGCCGCGGCCCAGGCCTGCGGCGAGCACGAGGTCGGGTAGGCCACCGGGGCGGCGAAGTCGCCGCGGTCGAAGCCGCAGAACAGCTCGGGCAGCCGGTGGCCGAACCGGTCCGCGGCCTCCAGGATCCCGGTGGCGACCTGCTGGGCCTGCGGCACGAACCCGTACCGCATCAGCCCGGCCGCGCAGATCGCGTTGTCGTGCGGCCATACCGACCCGTTGTGGTAGCTCATCGGGTTGTAGGCGGCCGCGGTGGTAGCCAGGGTCCGGATCCCGAACCCGGAGAACATCGGCCGGGAGACCAGGTGCTCGGCCACCGATGTGGCCTTGTCTCTGTCCACGATCCCGGTCCACAGGCAGTGGCCCTGGTTCGAGCCGAGGCCGTCGATGGGGCGCTTGTCGCCATCCAGGCCCAGGGCGAAATAGCCCTTGTCGGGCAGCCAGAACGCCTCGTTGAAGTCATGCCGGAGCTTGCCCGCCTTCACCCGCCAGTAGCGGGCTACGTCGGCCTCACCGCGCTCCTGGGCGAAGTGGGCCCGCGCCAGGTATGCCGCGTATACGTAGGCTTGCACCTCGGCCAGGGCGACCGGCGGCTCGGCGATCCGGCCGTCGGCGAACGTGATGCCGTCGAAGGAGTCCTTCCAGCCCTGGTTGACCAGGCCCTGGTCGGTGGCGCGCTGGTACTCGACGAAGCCGTCCCCGTCCCGGTCGCCGTACGTGGCGATCCAGTCCAGGGCCCGGTCGGCGTGCGGCAGCAGCTCGTCCACGGCGTCGGCCGGGATGCCCCACCGGGCCAGCTCGCCCAGCAGCATGACGAACAGCGGCGTCGCGTCCGCGGTGCCGTAGTAGACGCTGCCGCCGCCCAGCGACAGCGAGGCGTCCCGGCCGGACCGGGTCTCGTGCAGGATCCGGCCGGGCTCCTCCTCGGTCAGCGGGTCCTCCTGCTCGCCCTGGAGACTGGCCAGGGTCCGCAGCGTGCCCAGGGCCAGGGACAGGTCAAGCGGCAGCATCATCCACGAGGTGAGCAGGGAGTCCCGGCCGAACAGGGTCATGAACCAGGGCGCCCCGGCCGCGATGACCGCGTGCTCGTCCTGCTCGGTGTGGCCGCGCCCGAAGATGCGCAGCGAGCCCAGATCCTCGGTGCTGGTCGCGAACGTGGCGGCCAGCCGCTCGTCCGAGGTGTGCAGCAGCGGGCTGCGGCGGCGCCAGTCGGACAGCCGCCGGGCCGGGACGGAGCGCTCGATGCCTTCGTCCCGGCTGTACCGCTCCGGCGCCTCCTGGCCGTCCAGGCTGGGCGTGATCTGCACCGACGTGGTCCAGGACCCCCCGCTGGGGGCCACCGCCTGCCAGGCCAGCAGCCGGGGCGTGGCCGACGGGTCCCCGGTGCCGGTGACCGACACGCCGCCCACGTTGGCGCCCCGCCGGCAGCGCAGCCAGAGAGTCCCGTTCTGGGTCCTGGCGTCGACGTCGTCCTCGTCGCCGCTGCGCCGCCTTCGGCCCTCCTTGACCTCGAACAGGTCCGCGAAGTCGCCGTCCACCGCGACCGAGAGGTGCGCGGCGGCCGCCTCCCGGCCGAGGTTGCGCAGCGTGACGTCCTCGCGCATGCCGTTGCCCACGTAACGCTGGCGGATCACCAGCAGCGTGCTGTCCGCCTGGCACGGCCCGGCCGGCCTGCGGCCCAGGAACGTGCAGGCGAACGGGTCGGACTGCTGGACGGCCACCGGCTCGGGCGGCTCCCCGTCCAGCCGGAGCTCCAGCCGGCTGACGAACCGGGTGTCCCGGAAGAACAGCCCCTGCGCGCCGCCCGGCTGGATGTCTCCGGAGGCTTCGCTGATGCAGAATGAGGTCTCCTCCAGGAGGGTGACCAGGCCGCTGCCAGGCCGGCCGATCACGGGCGGGCCCCCGCTCGGGGTCCAGGCGTGTGTCATGGCGCTATGTGTGCCCACGGAACGGCTCAGGGAAGACCGCGCCCGGTGATCGCGTTCTTGAAGGTGGCTAATCTCGGGTCAAACCCCTTATCCGCGTGGAGTGATGTCGGTGACCGTCCCCGTGCCCGTGTCAGTGGCGCCACCGCGGCCCGCTGCCCCGCCGCCCGGCCCGGTCGTCGGCGTGCTCGCACTGCAGGGGGACGTGGTTGAGCACCTCAGGGCCCTGGCCGCGGCGGGCTCGCGCCCCATCCCGGTGCGCCGCCCGGCCGAGCTCGACAGCGTCGACGGGCTGGTGATCCCGGGCGGCGAGTCCACCACGATGTGGAAGCTTGCGGTGATCTTCGAGCTGATGGAGCCGTTGCGCAAGCGCCTCGCGGCGGGACTGCCCGCCTTCGGCTCCTGTGCCGGAATGATCATGCTGGCTGACCGCCTGAAGGACGGGATCGCGGGGCAGGAGACGCTCGGCGGGATCGACATGACCGTCCGGCGTAACGCGTTCGGCCGCCAGGTCGACTCGTTCGAGAGTGACATCGCGCTGAGCGGGATCGACGGCCCGGCCTTCCGGGCGGTGTTCATCCGGGCGCCGTGGGTAGAGCAGACCGGTCCGGACGTCGAGATCGTCGGGACCGAGCCCGGCACCGGTAGGATCGTCGCGGTCCGCCAGGGTCCGGCGTTCGCCACCGCATTCCACCCCGAGCTCACGCCGGACGTGCGCATACACAAGCTTTTTGTAGACATGGTGAAGGAACAATCATGAGCGGCCACTCGAAGTGGGCGACCACGAAGCACAAGAAGGCCGTCGTCGACGCCAGGCGCGGCAAGCTGTTCGCCAAGCTGATCAAGAACGTGGAGGTGGCGGCGAGGACCGGCGGCGGCGATCCGGCCGGCAACCCCACGCTGTTCGACGCGATCCAGAAGGCGAAGAAGAGCTCTGTCCCGAACGAGAACATCGACCGGGCGGTCCGCCGCGGCGCCGGGCTCGAGGCCGGCGGCGCGACGTACGAGACCGTCACCTACGAGGGGTATGCCCCCGGCGGCGTGGCGATCCTGGTGCAGTGCCTGACCGACAACAGGAACCGGGCCGCGTCCGACGTGCGCACCGCACTCACCCGCAACGGCGGCTCCATGGCCGATCCGGGCTCGGTGTCTTACCTGTTCAACCGCAAGGGCGTGGTGATCGTCCCCAAGGCAGACGGGGTCACCGAGGACGACGTGCTCATGGCCGTGCTCGACGCGGGGGCCGAGGAGGTCAACGACCTCGGCGAGTCCTTCGAGGTGGTCAGCGAGGCCACCGACCTGATCCCGGTGCGCACGGCGCTGCAGCAGGCGGGCGTCGACTACGAGTCCGCGGACGCCGCGTTCCTGCCCACGGTCGAGGTACCGCTGGACGAGGACCACGCCAAGCGGGTGTTCCGGCTGATCGAGGCCGTGGAGGACTCCGATGACGTGCAGGACGTCTACGCGAACTACTCGGTCCCCGACGACGTGATGGAGAAGCTTGGCTGAGCCGTGGACATCCGCCCGCTGCGCCCAGACGACAACCTCGATGACGACCTCGATCTAGCCCGCCGGTCCTTCGGGCCATTCGACGACGCGGGCCGGGTCCGGCGGCTCGCCGAGGCCCAGGCGGCCATCGGCGACGGCCGGTACTACGGGGCCTTCGACGGGCCGCGGCTGCTGGCCACGGCCGGCTTCCACGACCTGCGCCAGTGGTGGCACGGCCGGGCCCTGCGGATGGCCGGCGTGGGCGGGGTCAAGGTCGCGCCCGAGGCGCGCGGCCGCGGCATCGGGACCGCGCTGATGACCGAGCTGCTCGGCGTGATCGCCGGCCGGGGCTACCCGCTGTCCGTGCTCTTCCCGGCCACGGCGCCGGTCTACCGGTCGCTGGGCTGGGAGCTGGCGGGCGGCTTCTACGAGGCCGTGATCCCGGCCCGGTCGCTGGCCACGCCGCTGCCCGCCGAGGTGCCCGCGGGACCGCCGCCCGCGCTCCGCCGGGCCAGGCCGGACGACGCCGGCCAGGTCCTGGCGGTGATCGCGGCGGTGCACGAGTCGGCCCGGCACTGCGGGCCGGCCGGCTGTGACGCCGCCACCGCCCGGCGCTGGTGGCTGGATAACGAGGACGTGTTCTGCTACCTGGCACCGGACGGTTTCCTGGCCTACGGCTGGCACGGCAGCCACCGCGACATCTTCGTCCGTCAGGTGGTCGCCGGCTCGGCCGAGACGACCCGGGCCCTGTGGTCGGTCGTGAGCTCGCACGTGGCGCAGGCCGAGCGCGTGCGCGCGGTGGTGACCCCGGACGACCCGCTCGGCTGGCTGACCCGCGAGCCGGATGGCGTGGTGGAGCGCGAACGGTGGATGCTGCGGATCGTGGACGCCGCCGCGGCCATCGCCGGGCGCGGTTTCCCCGCCACGGCCAAGCTCGCGGTCACGCTGCACCTCGACGACGCGACGCGCCCGGGCCACGCGGGGCGGTGGACGCTGGAGGTCGGTGGCGGCCAGGGATCTCTCCACCCGGCCGTTACGCATCCGCTCGCCCCGGAGTCAGCCGCCGGGCCGCTGCGGCTCGGGGCCCGTGGCTTCGCCGCGCTCTACGCAGGCATCCCCCTGGCCACGCTGCGCTGGGCCGGCCTGGCCGCGGGTGGCGACGCCAGCGCGGACGACGCGCTGGACAGCGCGTTCGCCGGGCAGGCGTTCATGCTCGACGACTTCTGACCCCGGATGGTGTGCAACCCGAGGCCGACACGCCGCGCGGCATCGCGGCCCGCCGCCCGCGGGCCCGGTAATGTCACGTCCGAACAGATGTTCGCCCGCGGCGGGCAGGCCGGTGACCGGGGATGGTGAGCGAGGGTGCGGGTGCTCGGGGTCGATCCCGGTCTCACCCGTTGCGGCCTCGGGGTCATCGACGGCGAGCCTGGCCGCCGGATGACGCTGGTGGCGACCGGCGTGGCTACCACCGGGGCCCGGGACGAGATCGGGGCCCGGCTGCTCGCGCTGGAGGAGCAGATCGAGCACTGGCTGACCGAGCACCGGCCAGACGCGGTCGCGGTCGAGCGGGTGTTCAGCCAGCACAACGTGCGGACGGTCATGGGCACGGCCCAGGCCGGGGCGGTCGCGATCGTGTGCGCGGCCCGGCGCGGCCTGCCGGTGGCCCTGCACACGCCGAGCGAGGTAAAGGCCGCCGTCACCGGCAGCGGCCGGGCGGACAAGAGCCAGGTGACGCAGATGGTGACCCGGCTGCTGGCCCTGGCGGACCCCCCGCGGCCCGCGGACGCGGCCGACGCGCTGGCCCTGGCCATCTGCCATCTGTGGCGCGGCGGCGCGCAGCGCCGTCTGGCTGCGGCGGCTGCGGCGCACTCCCGGCCCGCCCGATGGCCGACCGCCGCGGACCCCCGGCCCGCCACGCGCCCGCGGTCCGCCCCCACCGCGACTGGAGGATGACATGATCGCGCACCTGAACGGCACCGTGGCCTCGGTGGCGCCCGACGGCGCGGTGATCGACGTCGGCGGGGTCGGCCTGCTCGTGCAGTGCACGCCGGGCACGCTGGCCGGGCTGCGCCCGGGGGAGCGGGCCCGGGTGGCGACCTCGCTGGTGGTCCGCGAGGACGCGCTGACCCTGTACGGCTTCGCCGCCGACGACGAGCGCAACACGTTCGAGCTGGTGCAGACCGCGAGCGGGGTCGGGCCGCGGCTGGCCCTGGCCATGCTCGCGGTGTTCACCCCGGACGCGCTGCGCCGGGCCGTGGCGGCCGAGGACCTGGCCGCGCTGACCACCGTCCCCGGTATCGGCAGGAAGGGGGCGCAGCGGATCGTGCTCGAGCTCGCGGGACGGCTCGGCTCGCCCGGCGACGGCCTGGCCACTGGCGGCGCGGGCGGCGCAGCCGCGGCTCGTCCCGCGTCCGCGCCCTGGCGGGATCAGGTGCGGGCGGGCCTGGTGAGCCTGGGCTGGCAGGCCCGCGACGCCGACCAGGCCATCGCCGCGGTGGAGCCTGAACTGGTCGCCGCGGGCGGGGCGCAGGCCGAGGGTGAGGCCGCGGACGGGCAGGCCGTCGATGTGGCGGTGGCCCTGCGGGCCGCGCTGCGCGTGCTGGGGCGCACGTGACCGGCCGCGGTGCCGAGCCCGCAGCGAGGCAGGCAGGGGAGGTGGGTGGGGGGCAGGACGCCGAGGAGCGCATGGTCTCGGCGGTAGCCGATGCCGACGACCGGGTGATCGAGGGAGCGCTGCGGCCCCGGCGGTTGAGCGAGCTGGTGGGCCAGACCCGGGTCCGCGAGCAGCTGTCGTTGCTGCTGGAGAGCGCGGTGCGCCGGGGCAGGCCGCCCGACCACGTGCTGATCTCCGGGCCGCCCGGCCTGGGCAAGACCACGATCGCCATGATCATCGCGGCCGAGATCGGCGCGCCGCTGCGGATCACCAGCGGGCCGGCCATCGAGCGGGCCGGCGACCTGGCCGCGATCCTGTCCACGCTGGGCGAGGGCGAGGTCGTGTTCATCGACGAGATCCACCGCGTGGCCCGGCCCGCCGAGGAGATGCTGTACCTGGCCATGGAGGACTTCCGGGTCGACGTGGTGATCGGCAAGGGCCCGGGCGCCACCGCGATCCCGCTGGAGATCGCCCCGTTCACGCTGGTCGGGGCCACCACACGGGCCGGGCTGCTGCCCGCGCCGCTGCGCGACAGGTTCGGCTTCACCGCGCACCTGGACTTCTACGAGGCCGACGAGCTCGGGGTCATCGTGCGCCGGTCCGCCGGGCTGCTCGGGGTGGAGCTGCGCGACGACGGCGCCGACGAGATCGCCGGCCGGTCCCGCGGCACCCCGCGCATCGCCAACCGGCTGCTGCGGCGCGTCCGCGACTACGCGGAGGTCCGCGCGGACGGCGTGGTGACCAAGGATGTGGCGCGCGCCGCGCTCGAGCTCTACGAGGTCGACGACTCCGGTCTGGACCGCCTGGACCGGGCCGTGCTGACCGCGGTGGTCCGCCGGTTCGGCGGGGGCCCGGTGGGCCTGTCCACGCTGGCGGTCGCCGTGGGGGAGGAGGCGGAGACCGTCGAGGTGGTCGTCGAGCCGTTCCTGGTCAGGCTCGGCCTGCTGGCCAGGACCCCCCGGGGCCGGGTGGCCACCCCCGCCGCCTGGGAGCGCCTCGGCCTGGCCGCCCCGGCCGCCGCGGGCGAGCCCCCGGGGGCCGCCACCCTGTTCGGATAGCTGTGTTGTCCGGGGGACCTGCGGCCCCCCCAGACCCCCCGCCATGCTGTCCGCTCGGGCCAGCCTCCGGCCGGCCGTCGCGGCCATCATCGGCCCGCCGTCGCGGCTGGCCGGCCCCCCTGTCTGGCCTCCTCGCCGGGGTGCGGAAGCTTAACGGGCGGTCGCGGGCTGGTCACGATCACTTCTCGAACGCCGTAGCCTGTTGGTGCGTCGCTTGCGCGCCGCTACACTTCGGCAGTTGGTCAACAACAGCCCCCTGGCGCCGGTGCCAGCTTGTGCAGGCCCCGCGCCGGGCCGGTCCCCGGCCACTGCTGCCATAACTGGAAGGATGCCCCGCGATGGGGAACACACTGATTCTCGCGGCTACCGGCAAATCGTCGAGCCCCAACCTCCTGCCCATCCTCATCATCGTGGTGCTGTTCGTGCTCCTGTACATGACGATGATCAGGCCACAGCGCAACCGGCAGCGTCAGGCCCAGCAGATGCAGAGCACTGTCATGCCTGGTTCCCGGATCCGGACCACGGCCGGGATCTACGGCACGGTGAAGTCGGTGGAGGACGGTGACGTCGTGGTCGAGATCGCTCCCGGGGTCGACATCCGGATGCTGCGCCGGGCCGTGATGGAGGTCGTGCAGGACGGTGCCGGGACCGGCATGCCGGACGCCAATCCGGCCCCCGAGACGCCGGCCGGGGAGAGCAACGCCGACGGCAGCCGCGCCAGCGACTTAAATCCGCAGGACCGGAACATCTAGCGGAGCCGCAGGCGCCACCGGGCGGCCGCAGGCACCAGCGAGATAAGGAACAGTCGAGAAGTGGCACAGCCAACCACCACGTCCAAGCCGGGTCGGCTCCTCGCGGCACTGATCGTGCTGACCGTGATCATGCTGGCCGCGGTCGTGGGCAAGTACGCGTTCGAGCCGGCGAACTGGCATAAGGGCTTCAAGGTCGGGCTGGGTCTCGACCTTTCCAGCGGCACCACAGTGACCCTGAAGGCGGTGTCGACCAATCCCGGGAAGCCGCCCAGCCAGTCGGACATGACTACCGCGATCTCGATCATGAACAGCCGGGTCAACAACGCGGGTTTCACCGGGGCCTCGGTGGAACAGCAGGGCAACGACATCATCACGGTCGCGGTGCCGGGCAAGGGGTCGCAGCAGGTGGCCACCCTGGTGGGCACCACGGCCGAGCTGAGGTTCCGTCAGGTGCTGCTCGCGGCCAACAACACCACGACGCCGACCCCGACCGCGACGCCGACTCCCACCCCGTCGGCCAGCGCCTCGGCGAGCCCCAAGGCCAGCGCGTCGCCGAACCCCACGTCCAGCCCGTCGGCGTCCAGCAAGCCCAAGCTGTCCACGACCGCGGAAGGAACCGGTGACGCCGCCGCACTCAGCGCCACGGTCAAGGCCCAGTTCGACAGGCTGAACTGCGCCGACAAGAACTGGCGGGCGCAGATCTACGGCGATAACCCCAACAACTGGGACAACCCGAATATCCAGGTTGTGACCTGCTACCAGGGGGCGAAGTACGCGCTGGACAAGTCGACGGTGACCGGCCAGATGGTCAGCAAGGCCGGTGTCGCGCTGCAGCCCAACGGCAACTGGTGGGTCACGCTCAGCTTCAAGCCGGACGGGGCCAAGGCGTTCGGCACGCTGACCTCGGAGATGTTCACCAAGTACCAGGGCTCGCCCACCAACCCGCTGAACACGTTCGCGATCGTGCTGGACGGCACGCCAGTGTCGATCCCGTACGTCAGCTCGGCGATCACCGGTGGCAACGGCCAGATCCAGGGCACGTTCTCCCAGCAGTCGGCCACCTACCTGGCGAACATCCTCAGTTACGGTGCCCTCCCGCTCAGCTTCCAGAAGCAGTCCGTTCAGTCGGTCTCGGCGCAGCTCGGCGCGTCCCAGCTGAAGGCCGGGCTGATCGCGGGGGCGATCGGGCTGCTTCTCGTGGTGATCTACTCGTTCCTGTACTACCGGGGCCTGGGCCTGGTCTCGGTGTCCAGCCTGGCCATCGCCGCGCTGCTGTCCTACCTGTCAATAGTCCTGCTCAGCAAGTACGGCGGCCTCACCATGTCCCTGGCCGGCATCGCGGGGCTGATCGTCGCGATCGGGATCACCGCCGACTCGTTCGTGGTGTTCTTCGAGCGGCTGCGGGACGAGGTCAGGGACGGCCGGACGCTGCGGACCGCGGTGGAACGCGGCTGGCAGCGGGCGCGGCGGACCATCCTGGTCTCCGACACCGTGTCCTTCCTCGCCGCCGCGCTGCTGTGGAAGTTCGCCATCGGCGACGTCAAGGGCTTCGCGTTCACGCTCGGCCTCACCACCCTGGTCGACGTGGTCGTGGTGTTCCTGTTCACCAAGCCGATGGTCACGCTGCTGGCCCGGACCAAGTTCTACGGCCAGGGGCACCCGCTCTCCGGCCTTGACCCGGCCCGGCTGGGGGCGCGATCGCCCTGGCGCGGCAGCAGGCGCCCGGCCAGCAGGCCGACGGTCGGAAGCACGCCATCGGGCACGCCGTCCGGCAGCACCGCCTCGGCCGGCCAGGCCCGGACCAACCCGAAGGAGGCGTGATGTCCCGGCTCGGCAACCTTGGCGGCAAGCTGTACCGGGGCGAGGTCTCCGTCGATTTCGTCGGCCGGCAGAAGGTCTGGTACACGATCTCCGGGCTGATCCTGATCATCAGCATCGCCGCGCTGCTGTTCCGCGGGCTGAACTACAGCGTGGACTTCAAGGGCGGCTCGGTCTTCCTGTTCCGCGCCCCGGCGGCGACCTCGGTCCAGATCGGCTCGGTGGTCAAGGACGCGGGCGGCGGCGACGACCCGATCGTGCAGCAGGTCGGGGTCGGCCGCGACGCGAAATGGCAGGTGCAGACGGTCAAGCTGAGTTTCGGCACGCAGACCGCGGTCCAGGACGCGCTCGCGTCCGATCTGCACGTGTCCGGCGGGTCCAACGCGGTCAGTACCACGTTCGTCGGGCCGAGCTGGGGCACGCAGATCTCGCAGAAGGCGCTCCAGGCGCTGATCGCGTTCCTGGTCGTGATCGTGATCTACCTGTCGATCGCGTTCGAGTGGAAGATGGCGATCGCCGCGTTCGTCGCCCTCGCACACGACATCGTGATCACCATCGGGGTCTACGCGCTGGCCGGCTTCCAGGTAAGCCCGGCCACGGTCATCGGCCTGCTGACCATCTTGGGCTATTCGCTCTACGACACCGTGGTGGTCTTCGACAAGGTCAGGGAGAATACCGCGGGCCTGCTCGCCACCGGCAGGAGCACCTACAGCCAGGCGGCCAACCTGGCCCTGAACCAGACCCTGGTCCGGTCCATCAACACCTCGCTGATCGCATTGCTGCCGGTCGCCGCGATCCTGGTGGTCGCCGTCTTCGTGCTCGGCACCGGCGAGCTGCAGGACCTGGCGCTGGTGCTGTTCGTCGGCATGCTGTCCGGCACCTACTCGTCGATCTGCATCGCCACGCCGGTGCTGGCCGACCTGAAGGAGCGGGAGCCGCAGTACAAGCAACTGGCCAGGCGCGTGGCGCTGCGGGCCTCCGGCGGCCGCGCGGCGCAGCGGGCCAGGGCCAAGGCGGCGAAGGCCGGGGCGGGCACCGGGACGGGCGCAGCGGCCGAAGCGGATCCCGAGGATGAGCCAGGGATCGACATCGACGCCGGGCCGGAGGACGAGTTCGACGAGACCGTGGCCAACGGAGCCGTGACCGACCCAGGGTCTGACGAGCCGGTCCCCGCGGGCCGGGCGGCCAGCAGCGGGTCGGCCCCGCGCGGCACCCCCGGAGCGCGGCCCGGGCCGCGGCAGCAGCCCCGGCGGACCAGCGCCGCCAAACGACGTCCCGCGGGCAAGAAGAAGCGCCGGTAGGCCGCCCGTGCCCGGCGACCACCCTGCCCCGGCCGATCCCGGCCTGGTTGAGCTGATCAGGGCCAGAATCCGGGACATCCCGGACTATCCGCAGCCGGGCATCGTGTTCAAGGACATCACCCCGCTGCTCGCCGACGGCAAGGCCTTCGCCGCGGTCGTGGCCGCGCTGGCGGCCGGCCACGGGCGGGTCGACAAGGTGGTCGGGATCGAGGCCCGCGGGTTCATCCTGGCCGCTCCGGTGGCCTGCAGTCTCTTGGCCGGTTTCGTCCCGGTACGCAAGCAGGGCAAGCTGCCCGGCCGCGACCCACGCCGAGTCCTATCAGCTCGAATACGGCACGGCCACCATCGAGGTGCACACCGACGTCTTCGAACCCGGCGAGCGGGTGCTGATCGTCGACGACGTGCTGGCCACCGGCGGCACCGCGGCCGCCACCGTGAACCTGGTCCGGCGCGGTCCGGCGCGGAGGTGGCGGCGATCGCGGTCCTTGCTCGAGCTCGGCTTCCTTGACGGCCGTGCCAGCCTGCCTGGCCTGGAGGTTCGCGCGCTGCTCACGGTGTGACGATTGCGCGGCCGGGCACTCCAGGCACCGCCGGTCGATAGACTGGATGCTTGTGCGAACGTGAGGAGCGCATGTGACCGGTGACGTGGCCACGGCCGGAACGGCCGGAACCGATGTCACCCGGGCCGCCGACGGACAGCGGGAACCGACTGGACCGGAGCTGTCCGCGGAGGAAGGCGGGGTGGCGTCCGCTCAGGCTGCGCCCGGCGCACCCGCCGAGGCACCCTCGCCCGCGGCCGACAGCGGCCAGCCCGCCGACGGCCAGGCTCAGCCCGCCGACGGCCAGCCTGACCAGGACCCGCCCGCCAGCGCCCCGGCCGAGAGCGCCCCGGCCGAGAGCGGCAGGCCCGCGGGCAAGCCGCGGCCCAAGAAGGCCCCGGCCTCCGGGCGCACGCGCTCCGGTGCCCTGCCGACCCGCGGGGGCCGCGGCAGCGTCCTGCCGGCCAGGGGCACGCCCGCGGGCGACCCGAGCGCCGCCGCCGCCGGCACCGCTGCCGTCCGCCGCCGGCTGGCCCGGCTCGGCGCGCCGCGGGGCGGCGGCACCAACCCGGTGCTCGAGCCGCTGATCAAGACGGTCCGCGCCACCCACCCCAAGGTCGACGTGCGCGCCATCGAGCGGGCCTACGAGGTCGCCGCCCGCCGCACGCCGGCCAGGTCCGCCGCAGCGGCGACCCGTACATCACCCACCCGCTCGCCGTGGCCACGATCCTGGCCGAGCTGGGCATGAACAGCGAGACGCTGTGCGCCGCGCTGCTGCACGACACCATCGAGGACACCTCCTACACGCTCGCCGAGCTGCGCCGCGACTTCGGCGACGACATCGCCGCCTGGTCGACGGGGTGACCAAGCTCGACAAGGTCAAGTACGGCGACGCCGCCCAGGCCGAGACGGTCCGCAAGATGGTCGTCGCGATGTCCCGCGACATCCGGGTGCTGGTCATCAAGCTGGCCGACCGGCTGCACAACATGCGGACGCTGCGCTACCTGCCGCGGGAGAAGCAGGAGCAGAAGTCACGCGAGGTCCTGGAGATCTTCGCGCCGCTCGCGCACCGGCTCGGCATGAACACGGTCAAGTGGGAACTCGAGGACCTGGCCTTCGCCACCCTGTTCCCCAAGCGCTACGACGAGATCGCGCGCCTGGTGTCCGAGCGCGCGCCGCGCCGCGACGTGTTCCTGCAGGAGGTCATCGAGGACGTCTCGGCGGACCTGCGCGACGCGAAGATCAAGGCGCGGGTGACCGGCCGGCCGAAGCACTACTACTCGGTGTACCAGAAGATGATCGCCAGGAATGTCGGCTTCGACGACATATACGACCTGGTCGGCATCCGCGTGCTCGTCGACTCGGTGCGGGACTGCTACGCGGCCCTCGGGACCGTCCACGCCCGGTGGAATCCGGTGCCCGGGCGGTTCAAGGACTACATCGCGATGCCGAAGTTCAACATGTACCAGTCGCTGCACACCACGGTGATCGGCCCCGAGGGCAAGCCCGTCGAGCTGCAGATCAGGACCTGGGGCATGCACAAGCGGGCCGAGTACGGTGTCGCCGCGCACTGGAAGTACAAGGAGGAGACCGCCGCGGGCGGCAGCGGCACCGCCGACATGGCCTGGCTCCGCCAGCTGGTCGACTGGCAGCGGGAGACCGCCGACCCGGCCGAGTTCCTCGAGTCGCTCCGGTTCGACCTCGGTGCCGCCGAGGTGTACGTGTTCACGCCGCGCGGCGAGGTGATCGCGCTGCCGCAGAGAGCGACGCCGGTGGACTTCGCGTATGCGATCCACACCGAGGTCGGTCACCGGTGCATCGGGGCCAGGGTCAACGGCCGCCTGGTCGCCCTGGAGAGCGTGCTGAACAACGGCGACACCGTGGAGATCTTCACCTCCAAGGCCCAGGACGCCGCGCCGAGCCGGGACTGGCTGCAGTTCGTCAAGAGCGCCCGGGCCCGGAACAAGATCCGGCACTGGTTCTCCAAGGAGCGCCGGGAGGCCGCCGCCGAGACCGGCAAGGCCGCGATCGCCCGGGCCATGCGCAAGCAGGGGCTGCCGCTGCAGCGTCTCGCCACCGGCGATGCGCTGCTCGGCGATCGCCCACGACCTGCGCTACGCGGACCTGTCCGCGCTGTACGCGGCGGTCGGCGAGGGCCACGTCAGCGCGCAGTCGGTCGTCGCCAAGCTGGTCAGGTCGGCCGGCGGCATCGCCGGGGCGCAGGAGGACCTGGCCGAGACCACGTTGCTCACCCGGGCGCCGAAGCCGCTCCCGGCGGGCGACTCCGGGGTGGTCGTCGAGGGAGCGGCCGACGTGTGGGCCCGGCTGTCCAAGTGCTGCACGCCGGTGCCCGGCGACTACATCACCGGCTTCGTCACCCGCGGCAACGGGGTTTCGGTGCACCGCGCCGACTGCGTCAACCTCAGCCACCTGATCGAGTCGCAGCCCGAGCGGGTGGTGCGGGTGCACTGGTCGCCGCGGGAGGGCTCACTGTTCCTGGTGGCCATCCAGACCGAGGCGCTAGACCGCACCGGCCTGCTGTCCGACGTCACCAGGGCCATCTCCGACCAGCACGTGAACATCCTGTCCGCGTCGGTGACCACGACCAGGGACCGGGTCGCGGTCAGCAAGTTCACGTTCGAGATGGGCGACCCCAAGCACCTGGGGCACGTGCTGCGCGCGGTCCGCTCCGTCGACGGCGTCTACGACGTCTACCGCATCACGAACTAGTGCTGGCCTCGGGGGACGGCTCCAGAATCCCTTGCTCAGCCCGACAGTTCGGCTAGGGTGCGCTCGGCTTCGGCTAGCCAGGAGCGGCGGGCGGCGATGGCTTCCTCGGCGCGCTGCTGGGCGGTGGCATCACCGTTCTCCTGCGCCCGGGAGAGCTGGCCCTCCAGCTGGGTGATCGCGGACCGGATCTGCTCCACCGTGCCCCGGGCCCGCGACAGCGCCTCCGGGTTGGACCGGCGCCACTGCGTGTCCTCGGCCTTGCGCACGGCCTCCTCGACCCGGCGCAGGCCGCTTTCCAGCCGCTCGTTCGAATCCCGCGGCACGGACCCGGCGTGCTCCCAGCGCTCCTGGATGCCGCGCAGCGCCGAGCGGGCCGCGCGCGGGTCGGTCACCGGCACCAGCTTCTCGGCCTCGGCCAGCAGCCGCGTCTTGACGTTCGCGTGCTCGCGCAGCTCCGCGTCCTTGGCGTGCAGCACCTGGGCCCGCGCCTGGAAGAACGTGTCCTGGGCCGTCTTGAACCGGGTCCAGAGCTCCTCTTCGGAGGAGCGGTCGGCCCGGCCCGCCTCCTTCCACGACCGCATCAGTTCGCGGAAGGCGGATGCCGTGGGCCCCCAGTCGGTCGACGAGGCCAGCGCCTCGGCCTCGGCGGCCAGCTTCTCCTTGCGGACCTTGGCCCCTTCGCGCTCCTCCTCCAGGCCCGCGAAGTAGGCCCGGCGGCGCTTGGTGAACGCGTTGCGGGCGGCGGACAGCCGCTTCCACAGCGCGGTCTCTGTCGCGCGGTCCCCACGCGGCGCGGCTTTCCACTCCTCGAGCAGCTGCCGCATCCGCTCGCCGCTGATTTTCCAGTGCGTGGCCTCGGCGGCGATCTGCTCGGCCTCGGCGACGATGCGCTCCTTGGTCTCGAGGGCGTGGACGCGAGCCTGCTCCCTGGCGGCCTTGTGCTCCTCCCGGCGGTGGTCGACCAGGCCGGTCATCGCCTCCAGCCTGCCGCGCAGCCCGTCCAGGTCGCCGACGGCGTGCGCGTCGGCCAGGGCCGCCAGCAGGCGGGTAATCGTCGCCTGAGCGTGGGCGGGCGACAGGTCGGTGGTCGCTATCCGCTGCTCAAGCAGGCTGACCTCGGTCTCCAGGGCGGCGAACTTGCGCTCAAAGAAGGCCAGCGCCTCGTCCGGACTCCCGGCCTGCCACGAACCCACCACCCGCTCGCCCTCGGCGGTACGCACGTAGACGGTGCCGTCATCGGTGACCCTGCCCCACGCATCGTTGGCCGTGTTCACCGTGAACCTCCTGCTCAGTGCTGACCCCGTGGGGACGACCCCCCCGGAGCCCCCCCGCCATGTACCCGACGGGTGACGCCGCTTCAGTCATGTCTTCTTGATGGTCACGCTCTCGATTTCGACGCTCTCCTTCGGCGCGCCACCGCCCGCGGAGTTGAGCGGCGGGCCGAATCCCCGCTTTCCTACATTCTGGAGGATATTAAGCCCGCTTACGATCTTGCCAAACGGTGTGTAACTGGGTGGCAGGGTTGTGTCCTTATACACCAGGAAGAACTGGCTTCCGTTGCTGTCCGGCGCGCCCGTGTTCGCCATGGCCACGGTTCCGGCCGGATATTTCGCGCCGGTCAGGTTCTCGCTGGCGAACTCGTAACCGGGCCCCCCGGTTCCCTTCCCGGTCGGGTCCCCGCATTGCAGCATGTACAGGCCGTCGGTGGTGCTCAGCCGCGGGCACGGGGTCTTGCTGTAGAAATTCTGCGCCGCCAGGTGCACGAATGAGTTGACCGTGCAGGTGGCCTCGGAGTTCAGCAGGTCGACCACGATGGGACCGCGGTTGGTGGTGATCGTGGCCTGGTACGCGGCCTTGAAGTCGGGCGTGGCCGAAGGGACCGAGACCTTGCGCGAGGCCGGCGGATTCACGGTGTAGGTGCAGTGGTGCGCGGGTTCCGCGACCGTGGCGGGGGTGGGGCTGGCGCTGGGGGACGGGGTCGCGCTGGCGCTGGGTGCGGCGGTCGGCGTGCCGGCCGACTGGCCGGCGAGCAGGAAACCGCCCACGCCGATGCCGACCGCCGCCACCGCTGCGACGGTGACGATGGTCATCCGGCGTGTTCGCCTGTCCCGCGTGGCTTGCCGCGCTGCTCGGCGCTGGTAACGCTCCCTGGCCAGCTTGCGCTGGCGTTCCTTCTTGCCCGCCACCCTCGGAACCCTCCTGTCGTCGCCCGAGTACAGTGATCAGCGAAACTGCGCGAATCGTATCCGCGCAGAGCGAGCATTGGCGCGTCCGTTATCTGTTCGCCGCACCAACCGCGTCCTGTCTGTGTCCTGATTGGGCCTGCGCACGGGCTGACATCACCGTCGGTAGCCTGTACGCACACCGCCCGCGCTCGCCAGAGGAGGCCAGCCGTGCTTGTCGCCGGGTTCCCGGCCGGCTCGTTCGCCGCGAACTGCTACCTCGTGGCGGCCGGACCGGGAGAGCAATGCCTGATTATCGATCCGGGCCAGGACGCCGAGCCGGGTATCCAGGAGATCGTCGAGCGGCACCGGCTGCAGCCCGCGGCGGTTCTGCTCACGCATGGCCACGTTGATCACATCTGGTCCGTGGCCCCGGTGTGCGGCGCCAGGGACATCCCGGCCTTTATCCACCCGGACGACCGGGGCCTGCTGACCGATCCGGCCCGCGGGCTGGCGCTCGGGCCGGGGCAGCAGCTGTTCCGCGGTATCACCTTCACCGAGCCCGACGACGTCAGGGAGCTGACCAACGGGATGGAGCTCGACCTGGCCGGGGTCAAGATCGTGGTGGACCATGCCCCGGGGCACACCCCGGGCTCGGTGACGTTCCGGCTGCCGGCCGCGGCCGAGCCCGGCACGCTGTTCAGCGGCGACCTGCTGTTCGCCGGGTCGATCGGCCGGACCGACCTGCCCGGCGGCGACTACGCGACGATCCTGGACAGCCTGGCCCGGGTCTGCCTGCCGCTGCCAGACGAGACCGAGGTTCTCGCCGGGCACGGGCCCGCCACGACCGTCGGCGCCGAGCGCTGGTCCAACCCGTTCCTGGCCGGGCTCGGCGAGCGAGATCCCGGAGCCCCGTCGGTTCCGGGAACACCCCGGCCGACGGGCATGTGAGTCCCGATCTTTCTGTCGACAGGCTTGGGGAAGACATGATCCGCACCCGTGAGGCAGGCACGCTGCGTGCTTCGGACGAGGGCCAGACCGTCACGCTGGCCGGGTGGGTCGCCCACCGCCGGGACCACGGCGGTGTGGTGTTCATCGACCTGCGCGACGCCAGCGGTATCGCACAGGTCGTGTTCCGCCAGGAGGACGTCGCGCACGACCTGCGGTCCGAGTTCTGCGTCCTGGTCACCGGCGACGTGCGGCACCGGCCTGCGGGCAACGAGAACCCGGACCTGGCCACCGGCGAGGTGGAGGTTGCGGTCAGCGACATCGAGGTGCTGGCCGAGTCCGACCCGCTGCCGTTCCCTATCGAGGGCGCGGCCGACCTGAACGAGGAGGTGCGGCTGCGTTACCGCTACCTCGACATCAGGCGGCCCGAGATGTCGGCCGCGCTGCGCGCCAGGTCGACCGCGGCATACCTGGTCAGCGACGTGATGCGGGACCACGGGTTCGTGAACGTGGAGACCCCGTTCCTGACCAGGTCCACCCCGGAGGGCGCGCGCGACTTCCTGGTGCCGGTGCGGCTGCGTCCCGGCAACTGGTACGCGCTGCCGCAGTCACCGCAGCTGTTCAAGCAGCTGCTGATGGTCTCCGGGCTGGAGCGGTACTACCAGCTGGTGCGCTGCTTCCGCGACGAGGACTTCCGCGCCGACCGGCAGCCGGAGTTCACCCAGGTCGACATCGAGATGTCGTTCATCACCCGCGAGGACATCATCAAGGTCGCCGAGAAGCTGGTCCAGCGGTTGTGGACGGAGATCGCCGGGTACCGGGTCCCGCGGCCGATACCCCACCTGACCTACGCCGACGCCATGACCAGGTTCGGATCGGACAAGCCGGACCTGCGCTTCGGCTGTGAGCTTGCGGACCTGACCGGCTACTTCGCGCAGTCGGAGTTCCGGGTGTTCCAGGCGCCGCACGTGGGCGCCGTGGTCATGCCGGGTGGCGCCGCCCAGACGCGCAGGGAACTCGACGAATGGCAGGAGTGGGCCCGCTCGCGCGGGGCCAAGGGCCTGGCCTACGTGCTGATCAGCCCCGACGGGCAGGTGTCAGACTCCGGGCCGGTCGCCAGGCATCTGTCCGACGCCGAGCGGTCCGGGCTCGCCGCCGCCACGGGCGCGGGACCGTCGGACTGCGTGTTCTTCGCCGCGGGCCCGGCCAGAGCCGCCAGGGAACTGCTCGGCGCCGCACGGCTGGAGATCGGCCGTCGCTGCGGCCTCATCGACCCGTCGGCCTGGGCGTTCACGTGGGTGGTGGACGCGCCGATGTTCGAGGAGGACGGCGAGGGTGGCTGGACCGCGGTGCATCACCCGTTCACCGCGCCACTGCCGGAGTGGGCAGACAAGTTCACCGCCGAGCCCTCGGGCGCCCTGGCCGACGCGTACGACATCGTCTGCAACGGCACCGAGATCGGTGGCGGGTCGATCCGGATCCACCGGCCGGACATGCAGCAGCAGGTGTTCGACGTGATCGGGCTGTCCCGGGAGGAGGCTCGGTCCCAGTTCGGCTTCCTGCTGGACGCGCTGCGGTTCGGGCCGCCCCCGCACGGGGGCATCGCATTCGGCTGGGACCGGATGCTGATGCTGCTGACCGGGCGGGACTCGATCCGCGACGTGATCGCGTTCCCCAAGGCCGCGTCCGGCCTCGACCCGCTGACGGGCGCGCCGACACCGATCACGCCGGCGCAGCGCAAGGAGGCGGGCATCGACGTAATCCCGCCCCCGCCCGCGCCGTCCCCCTGACGCTGTGTTAGCCCGGGGAGACGACCCCCAGACCCCCCGCGTGCCACCCGCTCGGGCCAGCCTCCGGCAGGCCGTCGCGGTCGGCACCGGGTCCCAACCAGCTGGGGCAAAGTCCTCGCCAGGCGGGATACTGTCAAGGCGTGGCCAGAGCCGATCCCGGCCAGCGGGACAGCCTGTTTGACGCGGCGGCGGCGGAGGCAGCCGCTGCTGTCGCGCCGCTGGCCGTCCGCATGCGGCCGCGCAGCCTCGACGAGGTCATCGGGCAGCCGCACCTGACCGGGGCCGGGTCGCCGCTGCGCAAGCTGGCCGAGAACGACGCCCCGATGTCGCTGCTGCTGTGGGGCCCGCCGGGAACCGGGAAGACCACCCTGGCCTACGTGGTGAGTCTGGTCACGCGGCGGCGGTTCGTTGAGCTCTCGGCGGTCATGGCCGGCGTCAAGGACGTGCGCGCCGCCATTGACACGGCCCGCAGCGAACTTGGGCTGACCGGTAGCCAGACCGTCCTGTTCATCGACGAGGTGCACCGCTTCAACAAAGCGCAGCAGGACGCGCTGCTGCCGGCCGTGGAGAACCGGTGGGTCTCGTTCATCGGCGCCACCACGGAGAACCCGTCCTTTTCTGTGGTCGGCCCGCTGATGTCCCGGTCGCTGCTGCTGACCCTGCGGCCGCTCGGCGACGACGACATGCGCCTGGTGATCGACCGGGCGCTGGCCGACGAGCGGGGGCTCGGCGGCAGCGTGACCCTGGGTGAGGGCGTGGCCGAGCAGTTGATCCGCGTGGCGGGCGGTGACGCCCGGCGAGCACTGACCTACCTCGAGGCGGCCGCGCTCGGGCTGCAGGACGGCGCCGAGATCGACCTCGCCGCCCTGGAGCAGGCCGTGGACCGGGCCGCTGTGCGGTACGACCGGGCTGGTGATCAGCATTACGACGTGATCAGCGCGTTCATCAAGAGCATCCGGGGCAGCGACGCCGACGCCGCGCTGCACTACCTGGCCAGGATGATCGAGGCCGGCGAGGACCCGCGGTTCATCGCGCGGCGGCTGATCGTGCACGCCAGCGAGGACGTGGGGATGGCCGACCCGTCGGCGCTGCCGCTGGCGGTCGCGGCGGCCCAGGCGGTCGAGTTCGTCGGGCTGCCCGAGGCCAGGATCAACCTGGCCCAGGCGGTGATCCACCTGTCCCTGGCGCCGAAATCGAACGCCGTGGTGCGGGCCATCGGTGCGGCCCAGAGCGACGTGCAGGCCGGGCTATCCGGGCAGGTGCCCGCGCACCTGCGCGACAGCAGCTACCGCGGCGCGGCCCGGCTCGGGCACGGACGCGGGTACCAGTATCCGCACGACGTCGCCGAGGGTGTGGTGGCCCAGGCCTATGCCCCGGACACGGTCGCGGGCCGCCGCTACTACGAGCCGACCCGGCACGGGGCCGAGGCCAGGTACGCGGAGCGGTCGGAGCGGATCAGGGAGATCCTGGGCTACGGCGAGGCGCAGGGGCACGGTGAGCCGCCAGGGCAAGATGCGGCCCCTGAGCGCGGCCAGACGCCGGAACGCGACGGCAGCGGCGGGTCACGGCCACCCGTGGATGGTGCCCAGCCGCAGGTCAGCGAGTAGGCCAGCACACCGGCCCGGCCGGTATCCCGGCGACGGCGTGCGGCTGCGGCGCAGGCGATAGGGTCGGGCAGGGACAGACAGGTCCGATCGCTAGGGAGCAGCCGCAGGTGAGTGCCGGGCAGGTCGCGGCGTTGATCGCGGCAGCGTTCTTCGCGGTGGGCATGTGCGCCGCCGTCTTCGTGCTGCTCAAGCTGGGCAGGCTCATATCTGAGGCCACCCGGATGCTGACCGACTACCGCGACAGCGCCAACACCCTGATCGACCGCGCTCAGGCCGCGGTGGACCGGGCTAATGAACAGCTCGCGCGGACCGACTCGATCACCGCGAGTATGGACGAGGTCACGGCCAACATGGCCGACCTCTCCGGGCATGTGTCCGCTCTCGCGGGCCTGGCCCGCGGGATATCGGCCGGTCTCGGCGCCCCGCTGCTCCGGGTCTCCGCGCTCGCCTACGGGGTCCGCCGGGCGGTGGCCCTGCGCCGCCCAGGCCGGGTCGCCGCGACCGCCGGGCAGGAGCCTGGTGCCCTGTCCGGCGCCCGCCAGCCCGCGGTCCGCCCGGCCCTGCCGAGGCAGCGCAGCGACGCCAGCCCGGCCCGGCGTGAGGAGGCGCGGCGGTGATCCGCAGGCTGTTCTGGATAATCGTGGGCGCGGTGCTCGGCGTGACCGGCTACCGCCGGGTCACCCAGCTGGCGCGCTCGGTCACTGGGGGAAACCGTCGCAGTCTCGCATCGGGAAGACCGCGCGGTCGTGATCTGCCGCGCGGCCGCTGGGCGCAGAGCACGGCGCTATTCGCTCGTGACGTGCGCGAGGGCATGGATGTATATACGGATCGTCACCCCCGGCTAGCAGGCCATACCCTCGAAGACCAGCAGGCGCTCGCGGAGCGCCGGTACCAGGCCGACACCGGCGGGGAGGACCCCCGCCGGGCGTCCCGGTACGTCGACCATGCGAAGGATGGCCGTTGGTGACTGCTTTAACGGCTGAAGCCGTCGGCTTCAGCCGAGCCACTTCCGCAGCCCGGCCCAGAGCCCAGCCCGGCCCTGGTTTATTAGATGACTCTGCCCAGCCCGTCTGACCGTCTGAGTCGCGCGACATGGCGGACTGAGCGATTCCCCTGCCGCCCGAAAGCGGCAGGTCCCTTCCGGAGGTCCTGATGGAGTCGGCAGAGATCGTCCGCCGTTTCCTTAACTATTTCTCCCAGCGCGGGCACAGCGTGGTCCCCTCGGCCAGCCTCATCGCCGACGACCCCACGCTGCTGCTGGTCAACGCCGGGATGGTCCCGTTCAAGCCGTACTTCCTCGGCCAGCTGAATCCGCCGTTCCGCCGCGCGACCAGCGCCCAGAAGTGCGTCAGGACGCCGGACATCGACGAGGTCGGCAAGACCACCAGGCACGCAACGTTCTTTCAGATGCTGGGCAACTTCTCGTTCGGCGACTACTTCAAGGAGCAGGCCATCCCGTTCGCCTGGGAGCTGCTCACCAGCGCCGAGTCCGACGGAGGGTTCGGCTTCCCGGAGAGCCGCCTGTGGGTGACCGTGTACACCGACGATGACGAGGCCGCGAAGCTCTGGCACGACCACGTGGGCGTGCCCGAGGACCGGATCCAGCGTCGCGGGCTGGCGGACAACTACTGGCATATGGGCGTGCCGGGCCCGGGCGGCCCGTGCTCGGAGATCTACTACGACCGCGGTCCCGAATACGGCCGCGAGGGCGGGCCGGTTGCCGATGAGGACCGGTACCTGGAGGTCTGGAACCTCGTCTTCATGCAGGACCAGCTCGGCGCGGTCCGGTCCAAGACGGACTTCGACACCGCGGGCGAACTGCCGTCGCGCAACATCGACACGGGCATGGGCCTGGAGCGGATGGCCGCGCTGCTGCAGGGCGTCGACAACATCTACGAGATCGACACCATGTGGAAGGTGCTCGACCGCGCCGCCGAACTGACCGAGCAGCGCTACGGCCGCGACCACCGCACCGACGTGGCGCTGCGCGTGGTCACCGACCACGTGCGCACGGCGGTGATGCTGGTCGCCGACGGGGTCGTGCCGTCCAACGAGGCGCGCGGGTACGTGCTCCGCCGGATCCTGCGCCGCAGCGTCCGCAACCTGCGGCTGCTCGCGGGCGCGCAGCGCGGCGGGTCGGGCGGCAGGCAGGGTCACGGCGGGGAAGAGGAGCGCTACCTGCACGACCTGGCTTCCGTGGCCATCAACGCGCTCGGGGATCAGTACCCGGACCTGCGCAGGGACGCGCCGCACATCCACACGGTGATCGACGCAGAAGAGGCGGCGTTCCTCAGCACGCTCCGCACCGGCAGTGCGATCTTCGACGTCGCGGTCGAGGAGACCAAGCGCCGCGGCGCCGACGTCATCCACGGTGACCAGGCCTTCCAGCTGCATGACACCTACGGCTTCCCCATCGACCTGACCCTGGAGATGGCCAGCGAGCAGGGGTTGTCCGTCGACGAGCCGGAGTTCCGCAGGCTGATGGCCCAGCAGCGGCAGCGGGCCAGGGAGGACGCGGCCGGGAAGAAAACCGGCAACGCCGACATCTCCGTGCTGGCGGCGGTGCTCGAGCGCTCCGGGCCCGTGGCCTTCACCGGGTACGACGAGGTCACCGACGACGCGACCGTGAGCGGCCTGCTGGTCGGCGGGACGTCGGTGCCCGCCGCGGGCCAGGGCACCGAGGTCGACGTCGTGCTGGACCGCACTCCGTTCTACGCCGAGGGCGGTGGCCAACTCGCGGACGCCGGGCGGATCAGCGCCACCGGCAGCGGCAGCGGAGCAGGTGCCGAGATCGACGTCTTCGACGTGCAGACCCCCGTGCCCGGGCTGATCGTGCACCGCGGCCGGGTCACCTCAGGCGAGATCGTGGTCGGCGACACCGTGCACGCCGAGATCGACGTCGAGCGCCGGCGCGCGATCTCGAGGTCGCACACCGCCACCCACCTCGTGCACCGCGCGTTCCGCGGCGCGCTGGGCGAGTCGGCGGCCCAGGCGGGCTCGGAGAACTCACCGGGGCGGTTCCGGTTCGACTTCACCGCGATGGGCGCCGTGCCACCGTCGGTGCTCGCCGACGCGGAGGCTGAGGTCAACGAGATCCTGATCAACGACCTGGCGGTCCGGGCCTTCCACACCTCGATCGACGAGGCGCGGTCGATGGGGGCCCTGGCGCTGTTCGGTGAGAAGTACGGCGATCAGGTCCGCGTGGTCGAGGTCGGCAACTACTCCCGCGAACTGTGCGGCGGCACCCACGTCGCCAGGTCCGGGCAGCTGGGGCTGGTCAAGATCCTCAATGAGTCCTCCATCGGCTCGGGCGTGCGCCGGGTCGAGGCGCTGGTGGGAATGGACGCGTTCCGGTTCCTGGCCCGGGAGAGCGTTCTGGTCAGCCAGCTTGCGGAACAGCTGAAGGCGCCCAGGGAGGAACTGCCGGACCGCGTGACCGGGATCGTGACCCGGCTCCGCGACGCGCAGCGGGACCTAGAGCGGATGAACGCCGCCCGGCTGCTCGAGTCCGCGGCCGAGATCGCCCGCGCCGGGGCGGACGTCGCCGGGGCGACGTACGTGGCGCACCGGGTACCCGACGGCACCGCCGCAGACGGCATCCGCAGGCTCACGCTCGACGTGCGTGGGCTGATCGCGCCCGACCGGCCTGGCGTCGTCGTGATGATCGGTGTGCCGGCCGACCGGCCCACCGTGGTGGTCGCCGTCAACGACGCGGCGCGCGCCCGCGGCCTCGCCGCGGGACAGCTGGTGCTGACCGCGGCCGGCGCGCTGGGCGGCCGCGGCGGGGGCAAGGATGATGTGGCCCAGGGCGGCGGGGCCCCGCTAGGCGACGGTACAGGTGAGGCTATTGAGGCGTCGTTCGGCGCGGTTCGCGCGGCCATTCAGGACATAATGGGGTCGGGTGGCGTACGGTGAGACCGTGCCGCCACCAATTCGTTGCCGGGGCGAGACCTCGTATCCCCGGAGCCAGCGGTTGAGGACCGGCGTTCGCCTGGCCATCGACTACGGCTCGGCCCGCATCGGGGTAGCGCACTGCGACAGCGACGGCCGGCTCGCCAGCCCGCTCACCACTATCCCGCGCGGCGGCGGGGACCTGGCTGCGATCGCGGCCTTGGCCGCGGCCGACGATGTCATCGAGGTCATCGTCGGCCTGCCTGTCGGCCTCTCCGGGCGCGAGGGACCGGCCGCCCAAGCGGCCCGGTCGTTTGCGGCCGCGCTGGCCGCCCGCGTCGCGCCGGTCCCAGTGCGGTTGGTGGACGAGCGGTTCACCACGGTAATTGCCCACGACGTATTGCGTCAGGGCGGCAGCGACACCAGGGACCGTCGGCCTAGAGTGGACCGAGCGGCCGCCGCGTTGCTGTTGCAGGGGGCGCTAGACAGGGAGCGTTCAACGGGCCAGCCTGCGGGGGAACTGGTCGGGTCATCCCCGGGAGGTGAAAGGTGACTCGCGACGGACGGGGCGGAAACTGGTCGGCGCAGGAGATGCCGCGCTTTCCGGGTCAACCCGGTGACGAGCCGGACGAATACGACGAATCCGACCCGTATGCACAGGACCCATACGGCCAGGCAGACCCCTATGACCGCGACCCCTACGGTCAGGCCGACCCGTACGGGCCAGGCGACCAGTACGCGCCAGGCGACCAGTACGGGCCAGGCGACCAGTACGGAGCGGATTCCTACGGTCCTGCCGACCCATACGCCCCCGGTGCCTACGACCCGTACGCCCGGCCCGCCGCGCCGGATCCGTACGCTGACTTCGATCCCTACACCCCGGCCGGCCGCAGGCGGCCCCTATACCGAGCATCCGTCCTTCGAGCGGCTAGAGCCGCTGCCCCAGCAGAACGACTTCCCCGGGCCGCCCAGGAGCCCACGCGGCGGCCGTGGGCCGGCCGACAGCGGCGCGATGCCGCGCATGCCGGGCGGGCCCGCCGGGACTGGCGCGATGCCCGGGATGCCGGGCGGCCCGGCGGACAGCGGCGCGATGCCGCGTGTCCCGCGCGGCGGCCCGGATACCGGCGGGATGCCGCGTGTCCCGCGCGGCGGCCCGGATACCGGCGGGATGCCCCGTGCGCCGCGCGGCCCGGCGGACAGCAGCGGGATGCCGCGTGTCCCGCGCGGCGGCCCGGATACCGGCGGGATGCCGCGTGTCCCGCGCGGCGGCCCGGATACCGGCGGGATGCCCCGTGCGCCGCGCGGCCCGGCGGACAGCGGTGCGCTGCCGCGGATGCCAGGTGGCCCGGATACCGGTGCGCTGCCGCGTGCGCCGCGTGGTGGGCCGGATACCGGCGGGATGCCGCGTGCGCCGCGCGGCCCGGCGGACAGCGGTGCCATGCCCGTGATGCCCGGCGCTGGCGGACCGGGTGCAGATGCCGGGGACGGTAGCCCGTACCGCTGGCGGCCAGGGGCAGAAGACAGTGGCCCGGACAGCATGCCCGCCTTCCCGCGCTACGCGGTCGACACCGACCAGGAACCCCAGGCCGATGACTTCCCGCGCCTCGGCGGGCCCGCCGGCCGGCGCGGCCCGGGCGGCACGGGCCTGCAGGAACCCGTCTCCAGCCCGTTCGGCCGGGGCGAAATGCCCCGCCGGCCCGGCGGGGGCAGTGACGGCCTGGTTCCCGGGTTCGATGACAGCCGTGGCGGCCGCGGTGGCCGTGGCACCCGCGGTGGCCGGGGCAGCCGGGGCGGGCGGTCCAAGCGCCGCGGCCGCGTGCTCGCCCCGCTCCTGGCCGTGGTGCTGCTGGCGGTGCTGGCCGTAGGCGGCTACACCGTGTTCAAGCGGTTCCAGTCCAAGGACTTCACGGGCTCAGGGACCGGGACGGTCACGGTGCAGGTGCTCAAGGGCGACACGGCCACCTCGATCGCGCCGCGGCTGGTGAAGCTGGGCGTGGTGGCGAGCACCACCTCCTTCATCGCCGCGGCCAAGGCCAACTCCAACCCGGCCGGCCTGGAACCGGGCTTCTTCCGCCTGCATCTGCACATGAACTCGGCGCTCGCGTACAAGCTGCTGCTCAGTCCCTCCGCGCGGATCCAGACCGTGGTCACGATCCCGGAAGGTCTGCGGCTGACCCAGATCCTGAGCCGTCTCGAGAACGCCCACTCGTCCATATCCGCCGCCGATTACGCCGCGGCGATCAAGAACACGAACGCGCTCGGACTGCCGTCGTACGCCAACGGCAACCCCGAGGGTTACCTGTTCCCCGCGACCTACACCATCATCCCGGGCGAGACCGCGCTCCAGGTGCTGCAGCAGATGGTGACGCGGTTCAAGCAGGAGGCCACGACCATCAACCTGCCGGCCGCCGCGAAGAAGGGCAACCTGACCGAGAACCAGGTCATCACCGTGGCCAGCATCCTCATGGCCGAGGGCGGGAACCCCAAGTACTACCCGAAGATCGCCGAGGTGATCTACAACCGGCTGAACCAGGGCATACCCCTGCAGCTCGACAGCACGGTGAACTTCGCGCTGGCCAAGACGGGGATCGGCCTCACTGCCGCGCAGCTCAAGGTCAAGTCGCCGTACAACACGTTCATCCACAAGGGCCTGCCGCCCGGGCCGATCGACTCCCCGGGAAACACCGCGATCGAGGCCGCACTGCACCCGGACCACGGGAACCTGACCTTCTTCGTGACGGTGAACCTGAAGACCGGCCTGACCGAGTTCACCAACAACCCGACAGTGTTCCAGCAGTTCGTGGCGCTGTGCCGGAAGAACAAAGCATGCTGAGGGGGAGCGATGAAGGCCGCCGTGCTCGGCTCGCCGGTGGCCCATTCGCTCTCACCGGCGCTGCACCGGGCGGCCTACCAGGCCCTGGGCCTGGCGGGCTGGACTTACGACGCGATCGAGTGTGACGAGGCGCGGCTGCCGGGCGTGCTCGACGGCTGCGGCCCGGAATGGGCGGGCCTGTCGCTGACCATGCCGCTCAAGCGGGCGGTGCTGCCGCTGCTCGACTCCACCGAGCCCCTGGCCGCCGACGTGGGCGGCGCCAACACGGTCATCTTCGCCGCCGGTGCCCGGCACGGGCACAACACCGACGTTCCTGGCATGATCACCGCTCTGGCCGCGGCCGGCCTGTCCGGCGCCGGGTCCGTGCTGATCCTCGGCGCCGGAGCCACGGCCTGCTCCGCGCTCGCCGCGATCCGCGGGCTGGGCGCCGCCGAGGCGACCGTGGCGGTCAGGGACCCGGCCCGGGCCGGAGATCTGCTGGCTGCCGCCGGCAAACTCGGCATGACCGTCCGGCTGGCCGGGTTCGGCCAGGGTGCCGCGGGGGCCAGCTGGCACCTGCTGATCTCCACGGTTCCGGCCGCGGCCGCCGATACCTACGCAGACCTCATACTCCGCGGTGACCTCGTTCCGGCCGCCGTTCTCGACGTCGTGTATAACCCCTGGCCGACCCGGCTGGCGACCGCCGGAGAGCAGACCGGGGCCGCGGTGATCAGCGGCTTCGAGCTGCTGCTGCACCAGGCCGCCCGGCAGGTGGAGCTGATGACTGCCCGCACCGCGCCGGTCGCGGCCATGCGCCGGGCCGGCCTGGCCGAGCTGCGGCGCCGGATGGACCGCGTCGGCCACTAGGGCCGGGCCGGGACGGAATATCTGGGCCGGAAATGCGTTACTGCTAGGTCGACGACCAGTCCGGCGTCCTGCGCCGGATGGGCAAGCGGAGGACCACCACGGCCACCTCCCACCTGGCCAGCTCAGCTGCTGGCGGGTAATACCGGACAGGCCCTCGGGCCCGGCCGGACGATGGGTCGGCTCACGGGCCGGCCGGTCAGGCCGGGCGCTACGGCGTCGCCGTCGGCAGCAGCCGCGGCAGATTCCGGGCGTTGCGCAGTGCATTCCGGGCGACAGCCCGGAAGCCGCGTCATGGTGGCCCTGCATGCTTGCCATGCGGGGCCTTCTGCATGTGAGGGCAGCGCGGAAGGTCGCATACCGCCGCGGGGAGGTCCCGTGGCGGCGAGAGTGACACAGGAGGTCACATCAGCACTGAACCCCGGATCAACGAACGCATCCGCGTACCTGAGGTGCGGCTCGTCGGGCCGAACGGCGAGCAGGTCGGCATCGTCGCGATCAATGACGCGCTCCGGCTGGCCCAGGAATCAGACCTGGACCTAGTTGAGGTGGCGCCCACCGCGCGGCCACCCGTCTGCAAGCTGATGGATTACGGCAAGTTCAAGTATGAGTCGGCCCTCAAGGCCAGGGAGTCCCGCAAGCACCAGGCGCAGACCGTCATCAAGGAGATCAAGCTCCGGCCGAAGATCGACCCGCACGACTACGGCACCAAGAAGGGCCACGTCGAGCGGTTCCTGCGGCAGGGCGACAAGGTCAAGGTGACGATCATGTTCAGGGGGCGCGAGCAGTCCCGGCCCGATCTCGGCTACCGGCTGCTGCAGCGGCTGGCGGGCGATGTCGAGGAGCTCGGGTTCGTTGAGGCGCAGCCCAAGCAGGACGGCCGGAACATGATCATGGTGATCGGGCCGCACAAGAGGAAGCCCGACGCCAAGACCGAGCGCACACCGGGCCCTGCGGACCGTTCGGTGCCGTCGCCGCGCCAGGCCAGGGCGGCCGCGCGAGAGCAGGCGGTAGCGGCGGCTGCCGAGCATGACGCGGCGGACGCGCAAACCGCGACCTGATCACCCGCGCAACGAACACCATGCCGCAGCACGTGAGCATGTATCGTGCCGCAGGCACGCCATAGAACGGAGACGACGGCGACATGCCGAAGATGAAGACACACAGCGGTGCCGGCAAGCGATTCCGGCTGACCGGTACCGGAAAGGTCATGCGCCGCCGGGCTAGCCGCGCCCACTACCTCGAACACAAGCCGAGCACGCGCACTCGCCGCCTGAAGAACGAGGTCGTGCTCTCGCCCGCTGACACCAAGAAGATGAAAAGACTGCTGGGTAAGTGACCCGGCTCGCTTAAGGGAGTCGAAGAAATGGCACGCGTGAAGCGGGCGGTTAACGCCCACAAGAAGCGTCGGGTCGTCCTTGAGCGGGCCAGCGGCTACCGCGGCCAGCGGTCCCGTCTGTACCGCAAGGCCAAGGAGCAGACGCTCCACTCGATGGCATACGCCTACCGCGACCGCAAGGACCGCAAGGGCGCGTTCCGGCGGCTGTGGATCCAGCGCATCAACGCTGCGGCCCGGGCCGACGGCCTGACCTACAACCGTTTCATCCAGGGCCTGAAGGTCGCTGGCGTGGAGGTTGACCGCCGGATGCTCGCCGAGCTCGCGGTGTCCGACCCGTCGTCGTTCTCCGCGCTCGTCGAGGTAGCCAGGAAGGCGCTGCCCAAGGATGTCGGCGACCAGTCCGCCGCCGCCTGACCGAAGCAATCTATGATCCCGGAGCGAAACCCCCGTCCCCCTCCACTGCGGGTTCCGCTCCGGGATCATGCTCTGAGGGCAGCGTGATCAACGGCGGCGAGGTCACCAGCATCCGCTCACCCCGGGTCAAGGCGGCCAGGCAGCTGGCCCGGCGCTCGTTCCGGCAGCGGGCACGGCTGTTCCTGGCCGAGGGCCCGCAGGCGGTGCGCGAAGCCCTCGGCGCCGCCGAAAAGCAGGATGCAGTGGTGACCGAGCTGTTCGTGACGGCGGCCGCCCTGTCGCGGTACAGCGAGCTGGTGGAGCGCGCGGCCGCCGCGGCCGCGCCGGTGCACACTGTCAGCGGCGAGGTGATGACCGAACTCGCCCAGACCGTCACGCCGCAGGGGCTGCTCGCCGTGTGCCGGTTCGTCGACGTCCCGCTGGAGCAGCTGACGGCCGCGGCGCCGCGCCTGTTGGTCCTGCTGGCCAACGTGCGGGACCCCGGCAACGCCGGAACCGTGCTGCGCACCGCGGACGCCGCGGGCGCCGACGGGGTGATCTTCTCCGACGCCTCGGTCGACCCCTACAACAGCAAGTGCGTGCGCGCCTCAGCGGGCAGCCTGTTCCATCTCCCGGTCGTGGTCGGCTCCACGCTCACCGAGGCGTCCGCGGCGCTGGCCCGCGCCGGGGTCCAGGTTCTGGCCGCCGACGGCAGCGCGGGGCGGCAGCTCGACGAGCTCGAAGCGGCGGGCGGGCTCGCCCCGCCCACCGCGTGGCTGTTCGGCAACGAGGCCTGGGGGCTTCCCGCTGGGCTGCTGGCCCTGGCCGACAAGGCCGTAGCCGTGCCCATCTACGGCCAGGCCGAGAGCCTGAACCTGGCCTCCGCGGCCGCGGTCTGCCTCTACGCGTCGGCCCGGGCTCAGCGCCCGCAATGGGAGCGAAATCCAGAATTACCGCCCATGCCGGACCTATGACGGCATAACGGGCGCTGCCGCCCGACAGGCAAATTCTGAGAGCGTTAACATTCTCACCGCCCTTTGGGGGTGCCGCATAGCATTCCGGACGCGCTAGAGTCTGATCACGTTGTGTCATGAGTAGCCCCGATTGGCGTTACCGGCAGTAGCCCCAATTGGGGTTACCGGCCAGGCCCTGGATGCGGGTATAAAGGCGCAGGCCGGGGGTTAATCCTCGACCCGGACGGCTGGCGGGCCGGTTCGGAACCAGGCGAAGAGCGAACGGCCCAGGTGGAGGCGGCGTTCGAGTGGACAGGATCATGGCGGGCCAGGCGGCCGCGGCCCAGGGCGGGATGGCCGCGGGCGCGGCCGAGCCTGCCTACGGTGCCGACGCCGCCCGAGGTGCCGACCCTGATCCCGCTGGCGACCCTGCTCACGGCGCCGGGCTGGCGGACGCGGCCGCCGACGGGCTGGTGCACGCCGACGACCTGCCCGACGGGCTGGTAATCGCCGACCATGAGGGCCGGATCACGGTCTTCAACCGGGCCGCCGCGCGGCTGACCAGCATCGATCCGGTTTCGGCGCTCGGCGGCGACGTGCGCGACGTGCTCGCGCTGCGCGACGTCGAAGGCAACTGCTGGTGGTCGCAGACCCGCCCGTACGGCGGCCTGTCCACCAGGACCAGGCACCCGGAGCGGACGCTGTACCTGGCCGACGGGACCGAGCTGCTGGTCAGCGTCGGCTACGTGCGGGACTGGCACGCCGGCGCACCGGCCGGGGGCGACGGGCCCGGCAGCGAGGAGTCCGGCGCCGTCCGCCGGCTGGCGATCACGCTGCGGGACGCGCAGCAGCGCGCCCGCGCCGAGCGCGGCCGCGCCGACTTGGTGTCCACCGTGGCGCACGAGCTGCGTTCCCCGCTGACCAGTGTCAAGGGCTTCACGGCCACGCTCCTGAACAAGTGGCCGCGGTTCACCGACAACCAGAAGCTCGTGATGCTGGAGACGGTCAACGCCGACGCGGACCGGGTCACCCGGCTGATCACCGAGCTGCTCGACGTGTCCAGGATCGAGTCCGGCCGGATCGAGGTGCACCGCGAGCTGGTGGACATCCCGGAACTGGCCAGGAAGGTCATCGCGGGCCGGGTCTCGGTGGGGGAGTCAGAGGACAAGTTCCGGCTGGAGGCCTGCGACGGCCTGCCCGAGACCTGGCTCGACGCGGACAAGGTCTTCCAGATCCTGGCGAACCTCATCGAGAACGCGGTCCGGCACGGGGCTGGTACGGTAACCGTCATGGTGGAGTCGGCCCCGGACACGGGCGCTCCTGGCGTGGCGGTCTCCGTGCGCGACCAGGGGCAGGGCATCGCGCCCGAGCTCGCCCCGCGGGTGTTCCGGCAGTTCTGGCGGGTCAAGCGCCGCGGCGGCGCGGGCCTCGGCCTATTCATCGTGAAGGGCCTGGTCGAGGCGCACGGCGGCACGATCGAGGTGCGCGAGGCACCCGGCGGCGGGGCTGAGTTCCGATTTACCATGCCCGCCGGCACGCCCGATTTCGCCTGACCGGCGGGCCCAGTCGCGGAGCACCCCCGCAGGGCGGTCGGCCGGGATAAACCCCGGCGGCGACCGGGCCTGGCGCGCGGGACCCGCCACCCTGACTAGCGTTCTGGAACTAATCGGTGATCGCAGGAGAGCAGCAAGCCTATGTCCGCACCGAACAAGAGCTATGACCCCGTCCCGGTGACCGCGCTGTCAGAAGACGAGGTGCAGCGCATGCTCGACAGCGCGCTGTCCGCCATCGCCGCCGCGGGGGACCTTGATGAGCTGAAGGCGGCCCGGCTGGCGCATGCCGGCGACCGGGCGCCGATCACGCTGGCCAACGCCGAGATCGGGGCGCTGCCGCCGGCCGCCCGGGCCGACGCGGGCCGGCGCGTGGGCGCGGCCCGCGGCGCGATCCGCAGCGCTCTCGCCACCCGCCAGGACGAGCTGGAGGCCGAACGCGACGTCCGCGTGCTGGTCGAGGAGACCGCCGACGTCACGCTGCCGTGGGACCGGGTGTCACCGGGGGCCCGGCACCCGGTGACCACGGTCGCCGAGCGGCTGGCCGACGTGTTCGTGGCCATGGGCTACGAGATCGCCGAAGGGCCCGAGGCCGAGGCCGAGTGGTACAACTTCGACGCGCTGAACTTCCCGCCGGACCACCCGGCCCGGGAACAGTACGACACGATGTTCGTGGCCGGGCGAGACGCCCGTGGTGAAAATACCGGTGCGGACTCGGGCGTGGTGCTGCGCACGCACACCTCGCCGGTGCAGATCCGGGCCATGCTGACCCGGCCGCTGCCGCTGTACGTGGTCAGCCCGGGCAAGTGCTTCCGCACCGACACCCTCGACGCCACGCACAGCCCGGTGTTCCACCAGATCGAGCTCCTGGCCGTGGACGAGGGGCTGACCATGGCCGACCTGCGCGGGGCGATCACCGCGTTCGTCGACGCGATGTTCGGCGAGGGGCTGCGGACCCGGCTGCGGCCGGACTTCTTCCCGTTCACCGAGCCGTCCGCCGACGTGTCGATGGAGTGCCACGTGTGCCGCGGCGCGTCCACCAAGCCAGGCGCGGACCCGTGCCGGGTCTGCCGGTCCCAGGGCTGGATCGAGATCGCGGGCGCCGGCATGGTCAACCCGCGGGTGCTGGTGGCCTGCGGCATCGACCCGGACCGGTACAGCGGCTTCGCGTTTGGGCTGGGCATCGAGCGCACGCTGATGATCCGGCACGGGGTCACCGACATCCGCGACACCGTCGAGGGCGACGTGCGGTTCAGCCGCGCATTCGGAATGGAGGCGTGATGCGGGTTCCGCTGTCGTGGCTGCTGGACTACGCGGCCGTCGGCCCGGGCGCCGAGCCGGACGAGGTGGCGCGCAGGCTCACTGCGGCCGGGCTCGAGGTCGAGTCGATCGAGCCGGTCGGGCAGGATATCCACGGCGTGCTCGTGGCCGAGGTGGCTGAGATCGAGGAGCTGACCGGGTTCAAGAAGCCGATCAGGTACTGCCGGGTGATCACCGGCTTCGGTGAGTCCCGTGGTTCAGGTGAACGTGGTTCAGATGACCACAGTGTCATCTGCGGCGCGGTCAACTTCGTCGTGGGCGACCGGGTGCCGCTGGCCCTGCCGGGCTCGACGCTGCCCGGCGGCTTCAAGATCGGCGCCCGCAAGGCCTACGGCCGGATGTCCGAGGGGATGATCTGCTCCGCGGCCGAGCTCGCCATCGGGGACGATCACTCAGGGATCATGGTGCTGCCGCCCGACGCACCGCTCGGCGCCGACTTCGCCGACTATGCCGGGCTGCGCGACCACGTCCTGGACATCAACGTGACGCCGGACAAGGGGTTCGCGCTGTCGATCCGGGGGGTGGCGCGCGAGCTCGCGATCTCCTACGGCGCCGAGTACACCGACCCCGCGGACGCCGGGCTGCCCGCGGACGTCAGCCAGGTCAGCGACCAGGTGTACCCGGCCAGCATCGATGACCCGACCGCCTGCGACCGGTTCGTGCTGCGCGAGGTGCTCGGCGTGGAGGTCACGCGGCCGACGCCGCTGCCGATGCGAGTGCGGCTGGCCCGGGCGGGGATGCGCAGCGTGTCGCTGGCCGTGGACATCACCAACTACCTGATGCTCGAGCTGGGCCAGCCGCTGCACGCGTTCGACAAGGCGCGGCTGTCCGGGCCGATCGTGGTCCGGCGGGCCCGGCCGGGCGAGCGGCTGGAGACCCTCGATCACGTGGTCCGCGAGCTCGACCCCGAGGACATCCTGATCACCGACGCGTCGGGCCCGATCTCGATGGCCGGCACCATGGGCGGCCTGGCCACCGAGGTCAGCGAGGACTCCCATGACCTGGTCATCGAGGCCGCGCACTTTTCCGCACGGGGGACCGCCCGGATGAGCCGCCGGCACCGGCTGTTCTCGGAGGCCTCGGCCCGGTTCGAGCGGGGCGTGGACCGTGAGCTGCCGCTGCGCGCGTCGGCCAAGGCCGCGGCCATGCTCACCGCGCTGGGCGGCGGCACCGAGGTGGCCGGCTGCACGCACGCGTCCGTCGACGTGGCGCCGGTCACGGTCTCGATGGCGGCGGGCTACCCGGACCAGGTGGCCGGGATGGCCTACGGCCGGGACACCGTGACCGGCCTGCTTCGCCAGGTCGGCTGCACGGTGACCCCGGACCGCGGCGGCGAGGCCCTCGTGGTCCAGCCACCGTCCTGGCGGCCCGACCTCACCGACCCCAGCGACCTGGCCGAGGAGGTTATCCGGCTGGAGGGGTACGAGAACATCCCGGTGCGGATGCCGCGCGCCACGGCCGGGCGCGGCCTGACCGCGCCGCAGCTTCTGCGCCGGACCATCGGGCGGGCCCTGGCCGGCGCTGGTTACGTGGAGGTGATCAGCAGCCCGTTCAGCTCGGCCGCGGACGCCGACCGGATGCAGCTGAGCCCCGACGACCCGCGCCGCGCCGCGACCAGGCTGGTGAACCCGATCCGGGACGAGGAGCCGCTGATGCGGACCTCGCTGCTGCCCGGGCTGCTGCGGGTGCTCGGCCGCAACCTGGGCCGGGGCTTCGCCGATGTCGCCCTGTTCGAGCTCGGCCTGGTCTTCCTGAACCGGCCGGAGGCCCATGACCGGGCGCCGATCCTGCGGGTGGACCGCGGGCCGACGCCCGAGGAGGTAGCCACCCTGGAGGCGGCCCTCCCGGCCCAGCCGCGGCACCTCGCGGTGGTGCTGTCCGGTGCCCGCGAGCCGTCCGGCTGGTGGGGTGCGGGCCGCGCGGCGGTGTTCGAGGACGCGATCGAGGCCGCGCGCCAGGTGATCCGGGTCAGCCGGGTCCCGTTCTCGGTGCGTGCGCAGCAGCATGAGCCGTGGCATCCGGGCCGGTGCGCGGCTCTGTACCTCGACACCGGGCCGGGCAGTGAAGGGGGACAAGGAAGCGGGAATGGGGAGGCGGGCGGGGGGCGGGTCGCCGGGTACGCGGGCGAGCTGCACCCCCGCGTGATCCAGGCCTTCGGGCTGCCCGCCCGCACCTGCGCCGCGGAGCTCGACCTGTCGGTGATCGAGACCGCCGCCGCCGGGCGCGGCCCGGTCCAGGCTCCCGTGGTGTCCGGCTACCCGGTCGCGACCCAGGACGTGGCGCTGATCGTGGCCGAGACGGTGCCAGCCGCGGACGTCGAGGCGGCGCTGGCCATGGGCGTGGCCGCGGCCGGCGGCGACTCGCTGCTGGAGGAGGTGCGCCTGTTCGACGTGTACACCGGGGAGCAGGCGGGCGATGGGCGCAAATCGCTGGCGTACACACTGCGGTTCCGGGCCCCGGACCGCACGCTGACGGCCGAGGAGGTCGCCGGGGCCCGCGACGCGGCCGTGGCCGAGGCGGCCCGGCTGACCGGCGCGGTGCTGCGCAGCGGCTCATGATCGCTGGGATACCCCATTTGCCGGACGCGAGCGGCCAGGAAGCGGGTTAGTCTCGCCGGGCGGCGCGGATGATGGCGGCGGCCAGCACCCAGCCGAGACGGGGGACGGACGCGGCCCGGCCGCGGCTGAGCGATGGGGGTGGATCCGGCTATCCGGCCCAAAACGGACATAATTCTGCTCGCGCTGCCCTTTGCGATCATGGCCGGGGCGGGAACGGCCCGGGTGGTCTTCGGGCCGGGCTGGGGTTTCCTGCCGCTGCCGGTGGTGGGACCGGCTGTGGCGGCAGCGGTCGGCGGGGTGTACTACACGCTGGCCGCGGGCACGGTGGCCATGGCCGAGTGCCTGCTGCTCGCGGCCGACATGGCGCCGGACGACCGGCGGCCGGCCGTGGTCGCCTTCCTCGCGGCGGCGGGCGTCACCGCCGCCGGCGTGCTGGCCTGCCGCTCCCGGGAACGGCGCGACCGAGAGCTGGCGCAGGTCACCGTCGTGGCCGAAGCCGCCCAGCAGGTCCTGCTGCGGCCAGTGCCGCACCGGGTCGGTTCCGTCAACCTGGCGGTGCGCTACCTGTCCGCCTCCACCGGGGCGCGGATCGGCGGTGATCTGTACGAGGTGATCGCCAGGCCCGCCGGCGTGCGGCTGATCGTGGGCGATGTTGAGGGTAAGGGCCTGTCCGCCATTCAGGCCGCGGCCGCGGTGCTCGGGGTGTTCCGTGAGGCAGCGCACGAGGAGAGCAGCCTGGCCGAGATCGTCGCCCGGATCGAGACCAGCCTGGCCCGCGAGCCAGGCGATGAGCAGTTCGTGACCGCGGTGCTGGCCGAGGTGGCCGCGGACGGCGGCAAGATGGAGCTGCTCCGCTGCGGGCATCCCGCGCCACTGCTGCTCGGGGCATCCCGGCCGCGGTTTGTCGGCCCGGAGGACGGGAGCCTGCCGCTGGGCCTGGGTGACCTCGCCGCCGCGCCCCGGGTGCCGGTCACGATCCCGTTCCTGCCGGGCGACGGGGTCCTCTTCTACACCGACGGGGCCAGCGAGGCCCGGAACAGGGCCGGGGAGTTCTTCCCGCTGGCCGACTGCGGCTCCGTGACCGGCCCGGCCGACCCCGGCACGCTGGTCGACCGGCTCAGCGACGAGGTGGTACGGCACGTGGGGCACGCGCCCGACGACGACATCGCGCTGCTGCTGGCCTACCGGGACGCGGCCTGACCGCAGGGATCGCTAGGCGGGCGCGGGCAGGATCGCGAGGATCTCGTTACCGTCCCGGACGCACTTGGACGCCTGTCCGGTCTGCAGGACCACGGGCGTGGTGAACCCCTCACAGGTCCAGCCGTTCACGTCTACCGGGCCACCGCCGCCCGCACCGGGTGCCTTGCCCGCCAGGATCGCCGCGGCGTAGGCCCGTTCCACCTTCAGCGCCGTGGTGCAAGAGACCTGGCCGCGCTTGACCTGAATGTTGACCGGGACGTTCGCCGCGGTGCGCGTGGTCCCGCACACCGTCGCGGTGGCCTTGGCGCTCTTGGGCATGGCCGCGGGCGCGCTGGGCGAACTGCAGCCAGCGGCGAGGGTCAGCGCGATCACGGCCAGGGTCATCCCCCGAGCGGGTACGGTCGACCGGCCGCTGGGCGTGGCCCAGGACCGGCGAGCGAGCATGGCCGTCTCCTCTCTGCGGGCCTAATCATGCCCGCAGCCGCACCTGGCGCCCAAGCCGACTCCCCGACTTGCCGGGCGGTGTGGCCGGTTTGCATAACCACTCATAAGAATGCATAATAATTCAGCAGGGAGTGTTCCTGAGGCGACGGCGAGTGAACAGGCGACCGCGGCGGAAGTCCCCGGGCGGCAGCGAAGACATGAGGTTGGTGGGCTGATGGGCGCGCGGGTAGCGGTCGCGGGCGCCAGCGGGTACGCGGGTGGTGAGCTGCTGCGGCTGCTCGCCGGCCATCCCGATCTGGAGCTGGGCGCGGTGACCGCGGAGAGCAACGCCGGCCTGCGCGTCGCCGACGTGCATCCCCATCTCGCTGGCGTGCCGTCGCTGGCCGATCGCTGCTTCGACGCCACGGACGCGGTGGCCGGCTCCGGCTGCGACCTCGCGTTCCTGGCCCTTCCGGCCGGGCAGTCGGCGCCGGCGGCGGCCCAGCTCGGCCACCACGTCCGGATCGTCGACCTCGGGCCTGACTTCCGGCTGGCCGAGGCCGGCGCGTGGGCCAGGCACTACCAGGGACCTCACGCGGGACGCTGGGCCATGGGCCTGCCCGAGCTGCCCGGCGCCCGGAAGCAGATCCAGGCCGCCGCGCGGGTCGCCGTTCCCGGGTGCTACGCCACCGCGGCGATCGTCGCGCTGGCCCCGCTCGCGGCCGCCGGCCTCATCGAGCCGGATGACATCGTGATCGTCGCCGCCTCCGGGACGTCGGGCGCCGGGCGGGTGCTCCGGCAGGACCTGCTCGGCAGCGAGGTCATGGGCGCGGTTTCCGCCTACCAGGCGGGCGGGACCCACCGGCACACGCCCGAGATCGAGCAGGCGCTCGGCGAGACGGGCGCCGGGCCATGCACCGTCTCGTTCACCCCGATGCTGGCCCCCATGCCGCGCGGGATACTCGCGACCTGCACGGCCCGGCTGATGTCACCGGGAGAGCAGGCGGCCGGCACCGGACCATCCGGGGGCGCCGCCGGGCTGCTGCGCGAGGCATTCGCCCAGGCTTACGCGGATGAGCCGTTCATCTGCCTGCTCCCCGAGGGGCGCTGGCCGACCACGGCGGCGGTGGCCGGATCGAATGGCGTGCACCTGCAGGCCGCGGCCGATCCCCGGACCGGGCGGGCCACAGTGGTGACGGCCATCGACAACCTCGGCAAGGGCGCCGCAGGCCAGGCCATCCAGAACGCCAACCTCATGCTCGGCCTGCCGGAGACGGCCGGCCTCACGGCCCTGGGAGTAGCCCCATGAGCGTCACCGCTCCCGCCGGGTTCCGCGCGTCCGGCGTGACCGCGGGAATCAAGGTGTCCGGCCAGCCCGACCTGGCGGTCGTCGTCAACGACGGCCCGTCGGACGCCGCCGCGGGGGTGTTCACCGCCAACCGGGTCAAGGCCGCCCCGGTGATCTGGACGCAGCAGGTGGTCAACGGCGGACGGGTCCGGGCGGTCGTCCTCAACTCCGGCGGCGCCAACGCCTGCACCGGACCCGAGGGGTTCGGCGACACCCACCACACGGCCGAGCGGCTGGCCAAGGGGCTCTCGGTGTCGGCCGGGGAGATCGCGGTCTGCTCGACCGGCCTGATCGGCGAGCGGCTGCCCATGGACAGGCTGCTGCCCGGTGTGGACGCCGCGGCCTCGGCCGCGGCGGCCGACGGCGGGCGGGCGGCCGCGGACGCGATCCGCACCACCGATACGGTTCCGAAGATGTGCCTGGTGCCCGGGCCCGGCTACGTGATCGGCGGCATGGCCAAGGGCGCCGCCATGCTCGCCCCGGCGCTGGCCACGATGCTCGCGGTGCTCACCACCGACGCGGAGCTGGCCGCCGACGAGCTCGACGCCGCGCTGCGCGAGGCCGTCGCGGTGACATTCGACCGGCTGGACACCGACGGCTGCATGTCCACCAACGACACGGTGCTGCTGCTCGCCAGCGGAGCGTCCGGCGTGCGCCCGGACGCCGGTGAGTTCGCCGAGTTGCTGACCGAAGGCTGCGCGGACCTGGCCCGGCAGATGCAGCTGGATGCCGAGGGAGCGGGCAAGGCGATCGTCATCGAGGTGACCGGCGCCGCGAGCGAGGACGACGCGGTCACCGTGGGCCGGGCCATCGCCCGGTGCAGCCTGCTCAAGTGCGCGATCGCGGGCGAGGACGCCAACTGGGGCCGGGTGCTGGCCGCCGTGGGCACCACCGACGCCGTGTTCGAGCCCGACCGCCTCAGCGTGGCCATCAACGGCGTGTGGGTGTGCAGGCACGGGTACGCGGCCGAGGACCGGGACCTCGTCGACCTGTCGCAGCGCGACGTGATCATCACGGTCGACCTGGCTGCGGGCGTGCGAGCGGCCATGATCCGCACCACCGACCTGACCGAAGCGTACGTGCACGAGAACTCGGCTTACTCCACGTGACGGCGACGGCGGCGGTCGCAGTGCCCGGCACCACCACGGCGCCCGGTACCACGGGGCCCGGCAGCACGGCGCCCGGCAGCACGGGCAGCGAAGCGCACGTAGGCGCGCTGGCCAAGGCGGCGACCCTCATCGAGGCGCTGCCCTGGCTTGAGCAGTTCCACGGTGAGACAGTCGTGATCAAGTTCGGCGGGCACGCCATGACCGATGAGGCGCTGTGCTTCGCGTTCGCGCAGGACGTGGTGTTCCTGCGGTACGCCGGGCTGCGCCCGGTGGTCGTGCACGGCGGCGGCCCTCAGATCAGCGAGCATCTCGGCAAGCTCGGGATCGAGAGCACGTTCGCGGCCGGGCTGCGGGTCACCACGCCAGAGACCATGGACGTAGTCAGGATGGTGCTCACGGGCCAGGTGAACCGCGAGGTGGTCGGCCTGATCAACCGGCACGGCCCGTTCGCGGTCGGGATGTCGGGGGAGGACGCGAACCTGCTCACCGCGACCCGGGCCCAGGCCACGGTGGACGGCGCGCCGGTGGACCTCGGCCAGGTCGGCGAGATCCACACCGTCGACCCGGGGGCGGTCCGGGCGCTGATCGCCGACGGCCGCATCCCGGTGATCTCCAGCGTGGCCCGGGGCTCGGCCGGCGAGATCTATAACGTGAACGCCGACACCGCCGCGGCCGCGATCGCCGTGGCCCTAGGGGCGGCCAAACTGGTCCTGCTCACCGACGTGGCCGGGCTCTACGCGCACTGGCCCGCCGCGGGGGCGGGCGAGAACGAGGACCCGGCGGAAGACCGGCCCGGCGAGGTGATCAGCCAGCTGAACGCCGCCGAGCTCGGCGCGATGCTGCCCGGGCTGAGCGGCGGGATGATCCCGAAGATGGAAGCCTGCCTGACCGCCGTGCGGGGCGGCGTGCCGCGGGCGCACGTGCTCGACGGGCGGCTGCCGCACGCGATCCTGCTGGAGATATTCACCGACTCCGGGATCGGCACCATGGTGGTGCCGGATGGGGCCAGGGCATGACCGGACCGTCTGACGACGCAGGACCTGAGCACGGCTGGAGGGCCGCATGACCGCGACAAAGCAACTCCAGGACCGGTACGCCGCGGCGATCATGCTGACCTACGGCATGCCGCCGGTCGCGCTGGCGCGCGGCGACGGCTGCGTGGTCTGGGACCTCGACGGCAACTCCTACCTGGACCTGGTCGGCGGCATCGCGGTCAGCGCGCTCGGGCACGCGCACCCGAAACTCGTGGCGGCCATCACCGAGCAGGCCGGCCGCCTGGTGCACACCTCCAACCTCTACCTGCACGAGCCGCAGGTGCTGCTCGCCGAGCGGATCATCGGGCTGCTCGGCGTGGACGGCCGGGTCTTCCTGGCCAACTCAGGGACCGAGGCGAACGAGGCTGCGATCAAGCTGGTCCGGCGCCGTCAGGGCGCGGAGCGCCCCGTGTTCGTCGCCGCCGAGCACTCGTTCCACGGACGGACCATGGGCGCGCTCAGCCTGACCGGGAAGAGTTCCATCAGGGATCCGTTCGGGCCCTTCGGGCTTGATGTTCGGTTTGTGCCCTACGGGGACGCGGATGCCCTGAAGGCAGCGGTGGGCCCGGACTGCGCGGCGGTCTTCCTCGAGCCCTGCCAGGGCGAGGGCGGCGTGGTGCCGCCTCCCGACGGCTACCTGCGCGCGGCCCGCGCGGTATGCGACGACGCCGGGGCGCTGCTGGTGCTCGACGAGATCCAGAGCGGGATCGGGCGCACCGGCGCCTGGTTCGCGCACCAGGGCGAAGGCATCATCCCTGACGTCATCACGCTGGCCAAGGGGCTCGGCGGCGGCTTGCCCATCGGCGCCTGCGTGGGCATCGGCGGCTGCGGCTCCGCGCTGGGCAAGGGCGATCACGGCAGCACCTTCGGCGGCAACCCGGTCGCCTGCGCCGCGGCGCTGGCCGTACTCGACACCATCGAGCGGGACGGCCTGCTGGCCAACGCCACTAAGGTCGGGGACCGGCTGGCGTCCGCGATCGAGGTCATCGAGGATCCGCTGGTGGCCAGCGTGCGCGGCACCGGGCTGTGGCGTGCGATCGTGCTCACCGCACCCGCGGCGGCCGCGGTGGAGGCGGCGGCGAGACGGGCCGGCTTCCTGGTCAACACGGTCCAGCCGGACGCGATCAGGCTGGCGCCGCCGCTGGTCCTCAGCCCGGGGCAGGCCGACTCGTTCACCGATGCGCTGCCGGAGATCCTGTCGTCGGCCAGCCTGCTGGCCGGGCAGGGGGCGTGATGGAGGCCCCCGTCGGCCTGCCCGGGGCCCAGCCGATCCGGCATTTCCTCCGCGACGACGACCTGTCCCCGGCCGAGCAGGCCGAGGTCCTCGACCTCGCCGACGCGATGAAGGCGGACAGGTTCGGGTTCCGGCCGCTTGAGGGTCCCCGCACCGTCGCGGTGCTGTTCGACAAGCCGTCGCTGCGCACGAGGGTCTCGTTCGCGGTCGGTATCGCCGAGCTCGGCGGCCAGCCGCTGGTCATCGACGCGCAGTCGACCCACTTTGGCCGGGGGGAAACGGTGCCCGACGCGACCCGTGTGCTCGGCCGGCAGGTGGCGGCCATCGTGTGGCGGACCTTCGGCCAGGACCGGATCGAGGAGATGGCGTCGGTCAGCCCGGTGCCGGTCATCAACGCGCTTACCGACCGTTTCCACCCGTGCCAGGTGCTCGCCGACCTGCAGACGGTCCGCGCCGTCCACGGCAAGCTCGCGGGGCTGACCCTGGCCTTCCTGGGCGACGGTTCGAGCAACATGGCGCATTCCTACCTGCTTGGCGGGGCCACCGCCGGGATGCGGGTGCGGATCGGCGCCCCGGAGGACTACCACCCGGACCCGTCGGTGCTGGCCGCCGCCGCGCAGATCGCCGCGCAGACCGGGGGCGAGGTGGAGGTGCATGCCGACCCGAAGGCGGCCTGCGCGGGCGCTGACGTGCTCGCCACCGACGTGTGGGCGTCCATGGGCCAGGAGGCCGAGGAGTCGGAGCGCCTCGCCGCGCTCAGCTCGTACGGGCCCGACGACTCCTACCGGCTGGACGGGCCGAAGCTGGCGCTGGCCGGCCCCGGCTGCGTGGTACTGCACTGCCTGCCCGCCCACCGCGGCGTGGAGATCTCCGCCGATGTGCTCGACGGGCCCGCCAGCGTGGTCTGGGACGAGGCCGAGAACCGGCTGCACGCGCAGAAGGCGCTCCTGGCCTGGCTGCTGGAGGCGCGCACATGAGCACAGTCAGCCCGGCCACGAAGACGGCGCGGCACGCGCAGATCGCCGCGATCCTCACCCAGCCCGGCCATCCGGTCCGGTCGCAGGAGGAACTCGCCGAGCGGCTGGCCCACCGGGGCGTGCGGGTGACCCAGGCGACGCTCTCCCGCGACCTGGAGGAGCTCGGCGCGGTGCGGCTGCGCGGCTCAGACGGCGGGCTGGTCTACGCGCTGCCCGGGGGGGCCGGCGGTCCCGGCTCGATGCCGGGCGGCCTGGCCGCGGACATCCCGGAGTGGGCGGAGGCGGCCTCAGCCTCCGCCGGAGACGTGGCCGCCGAGGCGTCGTCCCGGATGGCCCGGGTTATGGGCGAGCTGCTGGTCGCGGCGGAGGCGAGCGCGAACCTGGTGGTGCTGCGCACGCCGGCCGGGGCCGCGCAGTTCCTGGCCTCGGTCATCGACCACTCGGCCTGGCCGGCCATCCTCGGCACGGTGGCCGGCGACGACACGGTCCTGGTCATCGCCCGGGACCCCGCCGGCGGGGCGGAGCTGGCCCAGGCGCTGCTGCGGCTGGCGGACCGGCGTGGCCACGCCGCGGACTGATGCCGGGCCGGCCGCCGGGTTGGCCCGGCCCGGCTGCGTTGATCTCTTCCATGATCGTGGCGGGGTTTAGCATGCTATCCGGCACCCGTCATGGTGGTGCGAGGCGAGAGGAGAGCCGTGGGTGACGAGGGGCACACGCCGCCGATCCGGCTCTGGGGCGGCCGGTTCGAGTCCGGCCCGGCCGAGGCGCTGGCCCGGCTGTCGGTAAGCGTCCAGTTCGACTGGCGGCTCGCACCCTACGACCTGCTCGCGTCGCGGGCGCACGCCCGCGTGCTGCACGGGTCCGGGCTGCTGGACGACGCCGAGCTGGCCCGCATGCTGGCCGCCCTCGATGACCTCAGCGAGTCCTGCCGTACCGGCCGGTTCCGGCCATCGGCCAGCGACGAGGACGTGCACACGGCACTGGAACGGGGCCTGCTGGAGCGGGCCGGTTCGCTGGGCGGCAAGCTCCGGGCCGGCCGCAGCCGCAACGACCAGATCGCCACCGACCTGCGGCTCTACCTGCGCGACCACGCCAGGCTGATCACGAGCAGGCTGACCGAGCTCGAGACCGCGCTGATGGACCAGGCCGAGCGGCACATGGGCACGGCCGCGCCGGGGATGACGCACATGCAGCACGCTCAGCCTGTGCTGCTGGCTCACCAGCTTCTCGCGCACGTCCAGGCCTTCGCCCGGGACGCGGGCCGGCTCAGGGACTGGGACCGGCGGGCGGCGGTGTGCCCGCTCGGCGCGGGCGCGCTGGCCGGGTCGTCGCTGCTGCTCGACCCGGAGGCGGTCGCGGCCGAGCTCGGCTTCGACTCCGCGGCCGCGAACTCGATCGACGCGGTCAGCGACCGCGACTTCGCCGCCGAGTTCTGCTTTACCGCGGCGCTGCTCGGCGTGCACCTGTCCCGGCTCGGCGAGGAGGTCGTGCTGTGGTCGTCGCACGAGTTCGGCTGGGCCGAGATCGATGACGCCTACGCGACCGGCTCGTCGATCATGCCGCAGAAAAAGAACCCGGACGTGGCCGAGCTGGCCCGCGGCAAGGCCGGCCGGCTGCATCGGCGGGCTGGTCGGGCTGCTGACCATGCTCAAGGGCCTGCCGCTGGCCTACGACCGCGATCTGCAGGAGGACAAGGAGCCGGTCTTCGACGCCGTCGACACGGTGCTGCTGGTGCTTCCGGCCATGGCCGGGCTCGTCGCCACCCTGCGCTTCAACTCGGAACGGATCGCCGCGGGCGCCGCGGCGGGCTTCGCGCTCGCTACCGACCTGGCCGAGCTGCTGGTCCGGCGCGGGGTCCCGTTCCGCGAGGCGCATGAGGTGGTGGGGCATCTCGTGGTCTGGTGCCAGGTGCACGACTGCGATCTGGCCGAGGTCAGCGACGCCGACCTGGCCCGGGTGTCGCCGCACCTGACGCCGGATGTCCGCGAGGTGCTGACGGTGCCCGGTGCGCTCGCTGCCCGGCAGGGCCGGGGCGGAACATCCCCGGTCCGGGTGGCTGAGCAGCTGTCGGAGTTGCGGGCCGCCGTGGACGAGCAGGCCGTCTGGGCCTCAGGCTGACGGCCGCCAGGTGAGCCGCTACCCCGGGCCTGGCCCAGACTCCGGCCCCAGCGCACGCCGCCATGGCTCGGTCTCCGAGCCCAGCGCGGATGCCGCCGCCGCCGGGAGCCACGATCGTGGTGGAGCCTTGTCATGGCAGGCCGGCACCGAGGTGCTGCCGCGGAGCTTCTTCGACCGCCCCGCCGTGCAAGTCGCCCCCGACCTGCTGGGCTGTGTGATCGCGCATGAGACCGCCGACGGGCTCGTGGCGGTGGCCCTGGCCGAGGTCGAGGCGTACGCGGGGGAGTCCGACCCCGCCTCGCATGCGTTCCGCGGCCGGACCACGCGAACCGCGGTGATGTTCGGCCCGCCCGGCCACGTGTACGTGTACTTCACCTACGGCATGCACTTCTGCGTGAACCTGGTCTGCCAGCCGGACGGGCAGGCGTCCGCGGTGTTGTTGCGGGCCGGGCGGGTGATCGACGGTGTGCCGCTGGCGTCGGCTCGCCGGTTCGGTGCCGCCAGCCCCGACGGTGCCGTCAGCCCCGCCAGCCCCGACGGTGCGGGCAGCCGTCCGGCCCGGCGCCGGTCTCCCCGCGCCGCCGCGCGAGAGCTGGACCTGGCCCGCGGCCCTGCCCGGCTGTGCGAGGCGCTGGGCATCGACCGCGCGCAGAACGGCGCCGACGCGGTCAGCCCGGCCTCGCCGCTGCGGGTGTTCGCTCCGCTGACCCCGGTCCCGGCGGCCGGCATCAGCCACGGCCCCCGGGTGGGGGTAAGCCGGGCGGCCGACGTGGCGTGGCGATTCTGGATCACGGGGGAGCCTGCGGTCTCCCCGTACCGGGCCTACGTCCCGCGGCGCGTCCGGCCGAAACCGGCTACCGGTCCGGGCCGCGAAGATGGGATCATGCCTCAGTGACCGACATCATCGATGAGCTGAGCTGGCGCGGCCTGATCGCCGTGTCCACCGACCTGGACGACCTGCGCAAGGCGCTGGACGCGGGCCCGGTCACGCTGTACTGCGGATTCGACCCGACGGCTCCCAGCATGCACATCGGCAATCTGGTCCAGCTGCTCACGCTGCGGCGGTTCCAGCTCGCCGGGCACCGGCCGATCTCACTGGTCGGCGGCGCGACCGGGCTCATCGGAGACCCGGGCGGCAAGTCGGCCGAACGGGTGCTCAATCCGCGTGAGCTGGTTGCCGAGTGGGTCGAGCGCCTCCGCGAGCAGATGCGGTGCTTCCTCGACTTCGAGCCCGGACCGGCGGCCGCGCGGCTGGTCAGCAACATGGAATGGACAGAGGACCTGCTGACCCTGGATTTCCTGCGTGACGTCGGAAAGCACTTCTCGGTCAACCGGATGATCGCCAGGGAGGCCGTGAAGGCGCGGCTCGAAGGCGGCGGGATCAGCTACACCGAGTTCAGCTACCAGATCCTGCAGGCCTACGACTTCCTGCAGCTGCACCAGCGCTACGGCTGCGTGCTGCAGGTCGGCGGCAGCGACCAGTGGGGCAACCTGGTCTCGGGCGTGGACCTGATCGGGCGGGTGACCGGGGACGCCGCACACGCCCTGGCCACGCCGCTGATCACCAAGCCGGACGGCACGAAGTACGGGAAGACCGCGGGCGATGCCGTATGGCTGAGCCCGGACATGATGAGCCCCTACGCGTTCTACCAGTTCTGGGTCAACCGGACGGACGCGGAAATGCCCAGCCTGCTGCGAGTCTTCTCACTCCGGAGCCGAGCGGAGATCGAGGAGCTGGAGCGGGAGACTGCCGAGCGGCCCGCGGCACGGATCGCGCAGCGGGCACTCGCCGACGAGATCACGACGCTCGCGCACGGCGCCGAGGAATGCGCCAGGGTGATCGCGGCGAGCCGGGCCCTGTTCGGCCAGGGCGACCTGCGGGTGCTGGACACCACGACGCTGGCGTCCGCGCTCGCCGAGGTCCCGACGGTGACGCTGGACGCCGCTGAGGTACGCGCTCACGGGCTGCCTCCGGTCGCGGACCTGATGGAGGCGGCCGGGATCGTGCCGAGCAAGTCAGCCGCCCGGCGGGCGATCGCTGGGGGCGGCGCGTACCTGAACAACGTGAAGGTGACCGAGCAGGACGCGGCGCCGTCCGAGAGCGATCTGCTGGACGGCCGGTTCCTGGTGCTGCGGCGCGGCAAGCGCACCATAGGCGGCGTCGAGATCAGGACCGGCTGAGCGCAGCGCCCGCGTCCTGCCCCCATCGCCCGGTCACCACTCCGGCATGCCCGGCCGGGCGGGGATCCCTGGCCGCGCGTGGCATCGCCCTGCGCTCCGTCCGGCGGCTGCCCCCCGTCACCTCGGCCTGCGCGGGATAGTTCTCCGGTCCCCAGCCGTGCGATCACATCACGCGCACCGCCGAGTTGCCGCTCCGTCAGATCCCGTGGCTCGGATCACACCTGAGCCTGCGCCGGGAGCCCTGCTCCGCGCGCCGGCTGCGCGATCACTCTGGTCCCTCGGGCGAGTTGCCTGCTCAGCGCCGTCTGCGGTCTGGCGCAGCGGCGATACAGACCTGTGATTTGACTTGATCCCCTTTGCTGCCTAGTCTTTCGTCTTGCACCGGAAGACATGAGTCGCCCGCAGGCGGCCGTCTTCAGGGTCGGGCAGTCATCCATCCAGCGAGCAAATCCCGTACAACGGGATGGCTTGGCAGGGGTATGCTCGTCGCAACAACGCGTGATGAAGCAAGTCAAGTTTTACGAAGTCGGTTGACAGCGTCCTGCGGGACGGGTAAGTTA
>CAVUBM010000096.1:0-20000 GCA_963739645.1 uncultured Actinomycetota bacterium | reverse complement strand
TTGGAAAACCTCGGCATAGAGGGTGATACCCCCGTAGGCGAAACCAGAACGACTCCCGGACGTAATCCCAAGTAGCACGGGGCCCGTGAAATCCCGTGTGAATCTGGGAGGACCACCTCCTAAGCCTAAATACTCCCTGGTGACCGATAGCGAACAAGTACCGTGAGGGAAAGGTGAAAAGTGCCCCGGTGAGGGGTCGTGAAATAGTACCTGAAACCGTGTGCCTACAAGCCGTGGGAGCGAGTCAGCCTTCGGGCTGACGTGAAGTGACCGCGTGCCTTTTGAAGAATGAGCCTGCGAGTTATGGTATGTGGCAAGGTTAACCCGTGTGGGGAAGCCGTAGCGAAAGCGAGTCTGAATAGGGCGTCTGAGTCGCATGCTGTAGACCCGAAGCGGAGTGATCTACCCATGGGCAGGTTGAAGCGCGGGTAAGACCGCGTGGAGGACCGAACCCACCAGGGTTGAAAACCTGGGGGATGACCTGTGGGTAGGGGTGAAAGGCCAATCAAACTCCGTGATAGCTGGTTCTCCCCGAAATGCATCTAGGTGCAGCGTCGCGTGTTTCTTGCCGGAGGTAGAGCTACTGGATGGCCTAGGGGGCCCACAAGCTTACTGAAGTCAGCCAAACTCCGAATGCCGGTAAGCCAGAACGCGGCAGTGAGACTGCGAGGGATAAGCTCCGTAGTCGAGAGGGAAACAGCCCAGATCACCAGCTAAGGCCCCTAAGCGTGTGCTAAGTGGGAAAGGATGTGGAGTTGCAGAGACAACCAGGAGGTTGGCTTAGAAGCAGCCACCCTTAAAAGAGTGCGTAATAGCTCACTGGTCAAGTGATTCTGCGCCGACAATTTAGCGGGGCTCAAGCACACCGCCGAAGCTGTGGCATTCGCGTGTTAGCCCGGCCCTTTGTGGTTAAGGCGGATGGCGGTCCTTGCCGCTGTGGTTTCGGCCACGGCTGTTCGGACTGCGGCCGCTGGCGCCTTTAGGGTCCAGGTGCGCGGATGGGTAGGGGAGCGTCGGGTGGCGAGAGAAGCGGCGGAGTGATCCAGCCGTGGATGCCACTCGAGTGAGAATGCAGGCATGAGTAGCGAAAGAGGGGTGAGAAACCCCTCCGCCGAATGACCAAGGGTTCCTGGGGCAGGCTAATCCGCCCAGGGTAAGTCGGGACCTAAGGCGAGGCCGACAGGCGTAGTCGATGGACAACGGGTTGATATTCCCGTACCCGCTTTGATGCGCCCATGCTGAATCTGGCGATGCTAAGCACGCGACGCGGGCAGATCCTTCGGGACGAGCCTGCTGAGCCTGCGAACCAGACCGGTAGTAGGCAAGCCGAAGGGGTGACGCAGGAGGGTAGCTCTACCGGGCGATGGTTGTTCCCGGGGTAAGGGTGTAGGGCGGTGCGTAGGTAAATCCGCGCACCATTAAGCCTGAGACCTGACGCCGAGCTGATTTAGGCGAAGTGAGTGATCCCATGCTGCCAAGAAAAGCCTCGCGGTGAGCATCATTGCGGCCCGTACCCTAAACCGACTCAGGTGGTCAGGTAGAGAATACCAAGGCGATCGGGTGAACCGTGGTTAAGGAACTAGGCAAATTATCCCCGTAACTTTGGGAGAAGGGGAACCGCGTCCGGTGAAGAGACTTGCTCTCTGAGCTGGATACGGTCGCAGATACCAGGGGAAAGCGACTGTTTACTAAAAACACAGGTCCGTGCAAAGTCGCAAGACGACGTATACGGACTGACGCCTGCCCGGTGCTGGAACGTTAAGGGGAGGGGTTAGTGGCCTTCGGGTTGCGAAGCTCTGAACTTAAGCGCCAGTAAACGGCGGTGGTAACTATAACCATCCTAAGGTAGCGAAATTCCTTGTCGGGTAAGTTCCGACCTGCACGAATGGCGTAACGACTTTCCCACTGTCTCAACCACGGACCCGGCGAAATTGCACTACGAGTAAAGATGCTCGTTACGCGCAGCAGGACGGAAAGACCCCGGGACCTTCACTGCAGCTTGACATTGGTGTTTGGGACGTCTTGTGTAGGATAGGTGGGAGACTGTGAAGCGGAGACGCTAGTTTCTGTGGAGTCAACGGTGAAATACCACTCTGGTCGTTCTGGATGTCTAACCTGGGTCCGTGATCCGGATCAGGGACAGTGTCTGGTGGGTAGTTTAACTGGGGCGGTTGCCTCCTAAAAGGTAACGGAGGCGCCCAAAGGTACCCTCAGCCTGGTTGGCAATCAGGTGTCGAGTGTAAGTGCACAAGGGTGCTTGACTGTGAGACAGACATGTCGAACAGGAGCGAAAGCTGGGACTAGTGATCCGGCGGTGGCATGTGGAAGCGCCGTCGCTAAACGGCTAAAAGGTACCCCGGGGATAACAGGCTGATCTTCCCCAAGAGTCCATATCGACGGGATGGTTTGGCACCTCGATGTCGGCTCGTCGCATCCTGGGGCCGGAGCAGGTCCCAAGGGTTGGGCTGTTCGCCCATTAAAGCGGTACGCGAGCTGGGTTTAGAACGTCGTGAGACAGTTCGGTCCCTATCCGCTGCGCGCGCAGGAGTCTTGAGAGGGGCTGTCCCTAGTACGAGAGGACCGGGACGGACGAACCTCTGGTGTGCCAGTTGTTCTGCCAAGAGCACGGCTGGTTGGCTACGTTCGGAAGGGATAACCGCTGAAAGCATCTAAGCGGGAAGCTCGCCTCAAGATTAGGACTCCCTCAGGGTTAACCTGGTAAGGCCCCCAGCTAGACGACTGGGTTGATAGGCCGGAGGTGGAAGCACGGCAACGTGTGTAGCTGACCGGTACTAATAGGCCGAGTGGCTTGGCTTCTACTCTTAGATTTTATTCGCGTCCACTGTGCGGTTCCCGAGGTGCGGTCGGGAAGACCTGACATCTCCATAGAGTTACGGCGGCCATGGCGAAGGGGAAACACCCGGTCCCATTCCGAACCCGGAAGTTAAGCTCTTCAGCGCCGATGGTACTGCGCGGGGGACCGCGTGGGAGAGTAGGACGCCGCCGGACATCTTCGCGCTGAGGGCCGCTACCGTGCTGGTAGCGGCCCTCAGCGCGTGTGCGCGTGGGCACGCTGTCGGCAGGCATGTGTAGGTGGCCTGGGAGGTCGCGGTGGTCGGGAACGGGCGGGAACGCCGCGACGAGGATGCGGAGCCCCGTTCCGGTGACCGCCGACGCGCCTCCGGGTCCGCTGGCCAGGGTCGGAAGGATGCTCCGCAGGCCAGCACCGGCCGGGCGCGGGGATCCCGCCCGGCGCAGCAGCGCACCAAGGGTGGCACCAGCCGCGGGAGTGACCCGGCCGCAGGCGCCGCGCGTGGCGGCAGCGGCCGTGGGCGCACGCCGGGCCGGGGATCGTCGGCGCAGAGCGGCTCAGCCGCGTACCGGGAGCGGAAGGGCGCTGCCGGCCGTCCTGCGGAGAGCCGCCCCCGAGACGGCGCCGGGTCGCGCGGTGGCAGCGGCCGGGGCAGCAACTCAACCAGAGACGTGGAGGGCCGCGGTACGCGCGGCGGTGCCCGGGAAGGGACCTCGCGTACGGGCCCCGTGAGCCGGAGCGGCCGGGCGACGACCGCGGGAACTGGGCGAGACGGGCCACGGGCCAGGCCCGGCGACCAGCGGCGGACGGGACCGGCCAGGCGGGCCGACCCGCCGCGACGACAGCGTGGCCCGGCCCAGCGCGAGGTCACGCCCCGACGTCCGGGGCGGGGGAGAGAAGGACCGGCCGTCGTCTGGCCGCGCAGCCGGCGCTTCGCGATCCGGCGGCGCTCCAGGGCGGTCTCAGCCGGGACGGGCATCCAGGTCGGGGCCGGCGGGGGCGCAGGAGCGGTCTCAGCCGGGACGAGGAGCTAGGTCGGGCGCGCAGGAGCGGTCTCAGCCATACCGGGCAGCCAGATCGGGGCCTGCGCAAGGGCAGGAGCGGTCTCAGCCATACCGGGCAGCGAGGTCGGGGCCTGCGCAAGGGCAGGAGCGGTCTCAGCCGGGAAGAACAACCAGGTCGCGGTCCGATGGAGCGCCGGGACGCCCCGGGTCCGGGAGAACGGCGGGCAGGCCCCAGGCGGGACGCGCGTCAGGCAGGCCGCAGCCCCGGCGCGACACGGACAGGCCGGGATCCCGGGCGGCTGACGAGGTCAGGGCGCCGCGGGCCGCCGGTGAGCGGCTGCCAGAGGTCCCGGCGCGCATCACCGCGGACCAGCTGGACCCCGAGGCCCGCGCCGAGCTGAGAACCCTGCCCGGCGACCTGGCCGACGCGGTGGCACGCCAGCTGGTCGCCGCGAGCCTGGAGGAGGACCCGGTCCAGGCCTACCGGCATGCCAAGGCCGCGCGCCGCCTCGCGGCCCGGGTCGGGGTGGTACGTGAGACCTGCGGGATCGCGGCCTACCGGGCCGGGGAGTGGGCCGACGCCCTGACCGAGCTGCGGGCGGCGCGGCGGATGACCGGCCGGAAGAGCTACCTGCCGCTGATGGCCGACTGCGAGCGGGCGCTGGGCCGGCCCGACCGGGCGCTGGAGCTCGTTACCGGCCCGCAGTCCCGGGGCGTCGACCGGGCGACCGCGATCGAGCTGCGGATCGTCGAGTCGGGCATCCGCCGGGATCAGGGGCTGCCCGAGGCGGCCGTGGCCGCGCTGCAGGTGCCCGAGCTGACCGACGGCCGGATCCGCCCGGCATCTGCCCGGCTGTTCTACGCCTACGCCGACGCGCTCCTGGACGCGGGGCGTGAGGACGAGGCCCGCGAGTGGTTCGGCCGGGCCGCCGGGGCAGACGTCCACGAGGAGACCGACGCCGTGGAACGGTTCGAAGAGCTCGATCCCGTGATGTTCGACTACCTCCCTGATCCCGACGAACTGGCCGACCCCGACGAGCTGCCGACCCCGACGAGCAGGAGCAGGCAGAGGCCGAGTAACCGCGACCCTGCCCAGGGGACCGGCCGCCTGGCCCGAGCCCCTTACCCGTCCGGCGGGGTGGAGCGCATGGTGATCTTCATATTGCCCTCGCCGTGGACAGCGGTTTCCCTCAGCCCGAGCCGCTGATACAGAGCCCTCGCACGCCGGTTGACGGCGAAAACCTCGAGGACCAGCGTCTGGCCCGCCCGGTGGGCTTCGCCGATGAGCGCCCCGATCAGGCGGGTGCCGATGCCGCGGCCCTGGTAGGCGGGGAGGATCTCGATGCGGGCCAGGAAGATCTCGTCCGGGCGGCGCTCGACGTCGATCAGGCCAACATCCGCGCCGCCGGCGGTGATGATCTGCCAGCGGCCCGGATTGAACGCCCGGTCCTGATACTCGCGCTGGACCTGCTCATCCCAGCCCCACAGCGCGCTGATGTACTCGCCCATGGCGGCCTTGTGCAGCCGGTAGCAGAACTCGCTGTCGGCGGGTCTGGCCGGCCGCAGCGCGACGTCCGTCGCGCCGGGTGCCGGTGCCGCGCCGTCCACACATCCATCCTGACAGAGCGGGCGCCGTCGGCCAGCCCGCCTTGTCCACTCCATGCCTCTCCAGGCGTGAACGGGTAGTATCTGGTGGCGATTGGGGCGGGGGCCGCGGCCGCGTCGTTCCCTGGCGGACTGCCCGGAGGGCAGTCATCGCCGAATTCTCATCCGAAGCGTGCAGGAGTAGCGAGCTGTGAGCGGAACGACTGTGCGGCCGGCCGCCGGTTCGTCGCGCAGCGCGTCGGCGCACCCGCTCCGGCTGCCGTTCTCGCTCACGCCGGCCGGCGCGGTCATCGTGGCGGCCACGCTGCTCGCCCTGGGCCTCCGCGGCTACCAGCTGGCCCGCCCCGGCCACCTGCTGGGAGTCGGCGACTACGACGACGGTGCCGACTTCGGCAGCGCCATCTGGCTGGTCCACGGCGTGCTCCCGTACCGGGACTTCGTCCTGGTGCAGCCGCCGGGGATCACGGTGCTGATGGCACCGGCCGCGCTGCTCTCCAAGGTGGCCAGCACGGCCTGGGCCATTGCGGCCGGGCGGATCCTCACCGCGCTGGCCGGGACGGCGGCCGTGGTGCTCGGCGGCCTGCTGGTCAGGCACCGCGGTGTCCTGGCCACGCTGCTGACCTGCGGCATCATCGCGATCTACCCGGGCAGCGTACAGGCCGCGCACACCGTGCTGCTGGAGCCGTGGCTGACCGCGTTCTGCCTGGCCGGGGCGCTGGCCGTGTTCGACGGCGACCGGCTGGCCAGCGGCTCGAGGCTGGCCTGGGGCGGTGCGTTGCTGGGCTTCGCCGGCGCGATCAAGGTGTGGGCGATCATCCCGGTGGCGGTGATCGGTGTGTTCTGCCTGCGCCGGCCCCGGCAGGCCGCCCGCTTCGTGGCCGGGGTCGCGGCCGGGTTCGTGATCCCTGTGCTCCCGTTCGCCGTACTGGCGCCCCGGCGTTTCTACGACAGCGTCGTGGTCGCGCAGCTGGCCCGGACCGGCTCCCGGATCCCGCTGGGGTTCCGGCTCCAGTACCTGACCGGGATGACCGGCTGGCTGCCGGGAACCGCCGTGTTCCTGACCGTGGCCATCGTGATGGCCGCCGTCGTGGCCGGCACCATCGTCGCCGCCTGGCGGGTCACCCGCCGCGGGCCCGCGCCGCTGGAGTGGTTCGCGGTGTGGACGGCAGTGGTGGTGACCGTAGCGTTCATGGTCCCGGTCGATTTCTACTATCACTACGCGGCCTTCCTGGCACCGTTCCTGGCTATGGCGTTCGCGCTGCCGGCCGCGCGGCTCATGGACGCCTGGCAGCACCCTCCGGCCTGGCTGCGGAAGTCCGTGATCCCGGTGACAGGCCTGGTCATCCTGGCGCTGCCGCTCGCGGTGCCCCGGGCCGAGAACAGCCCGACACCGACGTACTCCAGCGCGCTGCCGGCCGTCGAGCGGGCCATCCCGCGCGGGGCGTGTGTGCTGACCGACGAGGTGGCGCTGCTCATCTCGGCGGACCGGTTCGTGTCCGCCGACCCGGCCTGCCCGGTCGTGATCGACGGCACCGGGACCAGCTACGCGCTCGGCCACGGCCGCAACAGCTTCACGGCGGGCAGCGTTCCGGCCGTGGCGTCGGTCTGGCGGCAGGCGTTCCACGCGGCCAGGTACGTCCTGATCACCCCGTACAACGGCTACCGGATCGCGTGGACGCCCGAGCTCAGGGCGTATTTCCGCACCCATTTCACCCGGGTCAGCGGCGACTGGGCGCCGCTGCAGCTGTACGCCCGCACGCGCGCCTAGGCCCGTCCGGGTTCAGCCCTGAGCGAACGTCCGGATCACCAGGCCGGTCCGCGGCTTCGGGCCGAACGAGGTTGATTTGCGGGGCACGCGCTCACCCCGCGCGGCGACCGCGTACACGTCCCACGTCGACATCGAGGCGAGAATCACCGCCGTTCCGCCCGTCTCGTCGGCGGTGCGGATCGCCTCGGCCGCGTCGTTGTGCACGAAGCGGACGCGCTGCTCGTCGTCGCTGATCCCCCAGACGCGCGCGACCAGCAGCTCCTGCAGCACCGACGCGGCCAGACCGCGCCAGCGGGCCGAGCTGCCCGGTGGCATCGCGGCCTCGAGCTGGTCCGGGTCTGGCTGGGTCAGCAGGTAGACGTCGCCCCCGCCGGCGACCAGGAACGCGGGACCCTTCTCGCTGGCGTCGGCGAGCTGGTCCAGGGCGGCCTGCAGCTGGCCCGTGCCGCCGGGCAGCCTGCTGACGGTGAACGCGCTCTCGGCCAGCTCAGCGGCCAGGGCCGGGGCCAGCTCCGGGATCACCCGGTGGATCGCGCCGATGCTGGGCGGGTAGGCCGACGCGTCCACGAGCAGCGCCAGACCATAGTCCCAGGGCCCCGGCCCGCTGCCCGCCTCCCGGCGCCGCGCCTGCAGCTTGAGGTAGGCGGCATACCGGTGGTGCCCGTCGGCGATCAGCGCGTCGCGCGGTTCCAGGTCCGCGGCGATCGCGGCCAGCTCCCCGGGGTCGGTGACCGCCCACAGCCGGTGCCGCACCCGGTCCTGGGTGACGGTCTCGACCAGCGGCTCCCGGGCGAACGCCGCCTCCTCGATGATGCGGGCCGCCGCGCCGCGCTCGCGGCCGTCGTACAGCAGGAAGATCGGCTCCAGGTTGGCCTGGGTCGCCTCCATCAGCTGCAGCCGCCCCGCCACGGGCCCGGGCGCGACGTTCTCGTGCGGCCGGATTACCCCGGCGTCGACCGGGCTGAGGCGCAGCGCGCCGATCAGCCCGCGCTGGGTGACCGGCGCCTCACCCGGCTCACCCGGCGCCGCCTGCTCGTAGACGTACAGGGCCGGCTCGGGATCCGGCACCAGGATCCGCTCGTCCTGCCATTCGCGCAGCGCGCGGGCGGCCTCGGCGTAGACGTCGCCCGGGTGCCCACCCGCCGGCTGCGGCAGGATCAGCCGGACCACGTTGTGCGGGTCGGACGCCATCAGCTGGACCTCTCGGTCGTGTGCGATGACGTCGTACGGTGGAGATGTGACCTCGGCGAGTCCGGTGACCCGCTCCCGGGCATAACGGACTCCATGGAACGGTGCCACCTCGAGCCCGGCGTGCGCCGGTGCTTCTGGCCCGTGGCCGGACGGAAGGATCTGCACACATGTCAGAAGCGCCAACCGGCGGCCAGGATTCCCGCCGGGGCCAAGAGCCTCCTGGCCGGAACGCCGCCGGCGCAGCCGAAACAGAGGGTCACGACACCTACGACCTGTACCAGCGGGGGCTGGATCTGCTCGGCCGGGGCAGCGCCGCCGCGGCCGCGCAGCTGCTCGAGCGGGCCGCCGCCGCCGAGCCGCAGTCGCGCAGCGTCCTGGAGGCGCTGGCCCGGGCCCAGTTCGACGCGCGGCGCTACGACGCCGCGGCCGGGAACTTCCGCCGGATCGTGGACGCGAGCCCGGCCGATGACTACGCGCAGTTCGGGCTGGGCCTGTCCCTGGCCAGGACCGGGGATCCCGAGGCGGCGGTCGAGCACCTGGCGCTGGCGGCCGCGATGCGGCCGGATCTGCGGCATTACACCGATGCGCTGCGCGGCGTCCGCGCTACGCTGCGGGCCCGGAGGCACGACAAAGGCGACAACCCCGAAGGGCCGGAACGGAATGCCCACTAGTGACTGAGCCGACCCTGGCCCCGTCTGGCCGCGGGGTGGAGATGCCGCGGGGCAGCAAGCGGCCGCTGAGCGAGGCGTACGACGCCGCCCTGCTTGATCTGGACGGGGTGGTCTACCTGGGCGGTGCCGCCGTGCCCGGCGCGGCCGACGCCCTGGCCGAGGCCAAGCGCCGGGGGATGCGGCTCGCGTTCGTGACCAACAACGCGTCCCGCTCGCCGTCCGCGATCGCCGCGCAGCTCACCGGCCTCGGCGTGGACGCGACGCCCGCCGACGTGGTGACCTCGGCGCAGGCGGCCGCGCACCTCATCGCCGACCGACTGCCCGCGGGCGCGCCGGTGCTGGTCGTGGGCGGGATCGGGCTGCGCCTGGCGCTGCGCGAGCGGGGGCTGCGCCCGGTGTCCACGGCCGCCGACAAGCCCGCCGCTGTGGTCCAGGGCTACTCCCCGGACGTGGGGTACCCGCTGCTGGCCGAGGCCGCGCTCGCGGTCCGGGCCGGGGCCTGGTTCGTGGCCTCCAACGTCGACGTCACGCTGCCGACCGCGCGCGGGCCGCAGCCGGGTAACGGGTCGCTGGTGCAGGTCATCGTCACCGCCACCGGCACGCAGCCGGTGGTGGCGGGCAAGCCGGAGCCGCCGCTGCACGCCGAGTCGGTGGCCCGGGTCGGGGCCAAGCGGCCGCTGGTGGTCGGGGACCGGCTGGACACCGACATCGAGGGTGCGGTGCGGGTCGGGGCCGACAGCATGCTGGTGTTCACCGGGGTCACCCGCCCGGCCGACGCGGTGCTCGCCCCGCCGCACCAGCGGCCCACCTACCTGGCGCACGACCTGGCCGGGCTGCTCGAGCCGCACCCGCCGGTGACCGCGGCGGGGGATAAGTTCCGGTGCGGCGGCTGGACCGCCTGCCTGGCCGGCGGTCCCGGTGCCGACGGCCAGGCCGGCCAGCTCGAGATCTCCGGCTCCGGCACGCCCCTGGACGGCCTGCGCGCGCTCTGCGCCGCCGCGTGGTCGGCGGGCCGGGTCAGCGCCGACAGCGTGCGCTCCGCCGTCGGGCAGCTCCACCTGCCGGCCTAGACCTCCGGCCCCGGATATCCGCCTCCGGTCGCACCCGAATCAGCTCTGCGGCTGACGCCAGGGCAGCAGGCCAGCGGCGAGACTGTCGGAGCCGGTCGGCACTCGGTCATGGCCGGCAGGAGGGAAGCGGACATGATCGAGGCACGGGGCCTCACCAAGCGATACGGCGACACGCTGGCCGTCGACAACCTGTCGTTCAGCGTGGAGCCGGGGAAGATCACCGGCTTTCTCGGCCCGAACGGGGCGGGCAAGACCACCACCATGCGGCTGATCCTCGGCCTGGATCATCCGACCAGCGGCACGGTGACCGTCAACGGCCAGCCGTTCGTGCGGCTTGCGCACCCGATGCGGGAGGTCGGGGCGCTGCTGGACGCGAAGGCGGTGCACGGCGGCCGCAGCGCCTACAACCATCTGCTCTGCCTGGCCGAGACCAACAACCTGCCCCGGCGGCGGGTGGGCGAGGTGATCGCGCTCGTCGGCCTGAGCGAGGTCGCGCGCAAGCGCTCCGACGGCTTCTCCCTGGGCATGGGGCAGCGGCTCGGGATCGCCGCCGCGCTGCTCGGCGACCCGGCCATCCTCATGTTCGACGAGCCGGTCAACGGGCTGGATCCCGAGGGCATCCTGTGGATCCGCAACCTGATGAAGGCGCTGGCGGCCGAGGGACGCACGATCTTCGTCTCCAGCCACCTGATGTCGGAGATGGAGCACACCGCCGACCACCTGCTGGTGATCGGCCGGGGGAAGCTGATCTCCGACTGCACGGTGCCCGAGTTCATCACGGCCAACTCCGCGCAGTCGGTCCGGGTCCGCACGCCGCAGCCGGACGCGCTGGGCCGGGCGGTCGCCGCGGCCGGGGGCACGGCGCACGAGGACGGCGACGGCCTGATCGTGGTGCGCGGCCTGAACGTCAGCCAGGTCGGCGACCTCGCGTTCGACAACGCGGTGCGGCTGCACGAGCTCGCCCCCGCCCAGGCGTCGCTCGAGCAGGCGTTCATGGAGCTGACCGCGTCCAGCGTGCAGTTCCGCGCCGGCCTGCCCGACGGCCGGGACGAGCCCGAACTTCAGCACGCTTCGGTGGGAGAGGTGGCCTGAGATGGCGACAGCAGTTCCGGTCAGCAGCGCTCCGCGCCCCACCCACCTGCCCCATTCCTCTTCGTTGCCTGCCGCGCGGGGGCGGGCAGGATTCGGCGGCGCGCTCCGCTCCGAGCTGACGAAGATCCGCTCCGTCCGGTCGACCTACTGGTCGCTGATCGCGCTCGTCGTGGTCACGATCGGGCTCGGCGCGCTGTTCTGCTTCGGCCACGCGCAGAACTTCGGCGGGGCCCCGGCGGCGGCCCAGGCGCACGAGAGGGCGCAGTCGATCGCGCAGGCCACCGAGATGAGCCTGTTCGGGCTCATCCTCGGCCAGCTGGTCATCGCCGTGCTCGGGGCGCTCACGATCACGTCCGAGTACTCGACGGGGATGATCAGGACGTCGCTGACCGTGCTGCCGCGGCGCGGCGTCACGTTCGCGGCCAAGGCGGTGGTGTTCACGGCCGTGGCGCTGGTCACCGGGCTGGTGACGTCATTCGCCAGCTACTTCGTGGGCCAGGCCATCCTGTCCACCCAGCACATCAACTCCACGCTCAGCCAGCCCGGGGTGCTGCGCGCCGTGATCGGCGGCGGTCTGTTCCTCGCCGTCTGCGGCCTGCTCTCCTACGGCCTCGGCGCCGTGCTGCGGCACACCGCCGGGGCCATCAGCGCCTCGATCGGGCTGCTGTTCGTCGCGTACGTGCTGAGCGGGTTCCTGCCCAGCAGCTGGGCCGAGCACGTCGACAAGTGGATCCCGTTCAACGCGGGCGGCGCGGTCTGGGAGAACGTCTCCGGGTCCAGCATGTTCAGCCCGTGGACCGGGTTCGCGGTGTTCTGCGGCTACGCGGCCGTCGCGCTGATCGCCGGGCTGATCCTGTTCCGCCGGCGGGACGCGTAGCGGTCCACCGCTCACCGGCATGGAGAGGACGCCGGGGTCCGAGGCAAGGCGGACCCCGGCCTGACAGCCGCCGGGACGCTCCAACCCGCCGGGCGATTCACCCGCCCGGGAGCGTCCCGGCCGCTGCGGGCCTCCCCGGGAGGCAGGCTGAGCCCTACGGCCCTGGTCGCCCGCGAGGCTATGATTTGGCTGGTCGGGCGGGCAGACCTGGGGCGGTCGTGGCATGACACGGAAACGTGGCAGCGTGGACAGCGTGCGCGCGGCGGAAGCCGAGCGGGCCCCGGCAGGCCGTCCCGCCGCCGGCCGAGGACACGAGCCGCCGCCGCGGGCCCGCGCCGCGGCTGGTCAGGCGGCTGTTCCCGCTGATCGCCACGGTGGTGCTGATCATCGCCGGAATGGCCGACACCACCTGGTACGGACCCCATCTGGCCCACGTCTCGGCCTGGGCGCTGCCGGATGACCTGTGGGGCACGCTGACCGCGGCGCAGCGGCTCGTGCACCTGAACCTGGGCGGCCTGTATACCCAGCCCACGGCTCTGATCACGTTCCCGGGCGCGGCGGTGATCCTGGTCCCGGTGGTGGCGCTTATCGACGCCGTCGGGATCCCGCTGCAGCTCCCGGGCCCGGAAAATACCCAGCCCGCCGCGTGGCTGCTGGCCGGGCCCTATCAGGTGGCGCTGTCGGGCGTGGCGCTGTTCGCCGCGGACGCGCTCGCCGAGCACCTGGGCGTGTCCCGGCCCAAGCGCGCCTTCCTGGCCGCCGCCGGGGCGGTGGTGCTGTGGAACGTCTCGGTGCGCTGGGGGCATCCCGAGGACGCGGTGGCCGTGGGACTGCTGCTCTACGGCATCCTGGCGCTGGCCCGCACCGGCCGCACGGCGCGGTCGGCGTGGCTGATCGGCGCGGCGGTGGCGGTGCAGCCGCTGGTGCTGCTCGCGCTGCCGTTCGTCCTGGTGGTGATCGAGCCGCGGCGGCTGGCCGGGTTCCTGGCCCGGGCCGCGGCCCCGGCGGTGGCGCTGCTCGCGGCCGCCGCGGCGGCGAACTGGAGCGCCACGGTCAGGGCCGTGACCAGCCAGCCCAACTCGCCGATCGTGGATCACCCGACCCCGTGGACGTCCTTCGCCCCGCATATGGACCACGGCCTCGTGGCCACCGGGCCGGCCAGGGTGCTGACCGTGCTCATCGCCGGAGGGTGCGCGCTGGTGGTGGGGCGCCGGTGGCGTGCGCTGCTGCGGTCGGCCGGATGGAGCCCGGAGGTTCTCCAGGAACTGCTGTGGTGGGTGGCGGCAGCGCTGGCCCTCCGGTCGGTGCTGGAACCGGTGATGGTGGCGTTCTACCTGTGGCCACCCCTGGCGGTGGCGCTGATACCGGCCGCGCGGCGGTGGTGGCGCCTCATCCCGGCCTCGCTCGCCGCCGGGACGATCACGTTCGTCTCGCAGGCCCAGTGGCGGGGGCCGTGGGGCTGGTGGTCACTGATGGTCGCGGGCCTGGTCGTCACCCTGTTCTTCGCTGGCGTCCCGGTCCGCGCTGCCCTCTCCTCTGCCGCGGATCCCGGTCCGCGCGGCCCCCTTCTTCACCGGCGTCCGGCTCCGTGCGAAAGCGGCCGGAACGCCCCCGTCCGCGCCGCCGGCCGAGCCGACGGACGCAGTGCTGGGCGGCCCGCCGGTCAGCCCGGCTGACAGCGGGGGCACCAGAACGTGATCCGCGCCTCCGGCGCGGTACCCAGGCTCGCCGTGCGGATCGCCGTGCCACAGCGGCGGCATGGCCGGCGGGCCCGGCCGTGCACCCACGTCCCCCGGCCGCGCGCCGTGTCCCCGGTGGTGACCTGGCCGACCCGCTCCTTGTTCGCCTCCAGCAGCCGCCGGGCCAGGTCGACGACGTCGGGCAGCCCGTCGACCTCGCCGACCGGCCGCCACGGGCTCACGCCGCGCAGGAACAGCGTCTCGGACTGGTAGATGTTGCCGATGCCCGCCAGATTCCGCTGATCGAGCAGGGCCTCGCCGACCGGGCGGGCCGGGTCGGCCTGAAGGCGGCGCAACGCCTCGGCCGCATCCCAGTCGGGACCGAGCAGGTCGGGGCCGAGATGGCCGACGGCGCGTGACTCGTGCTCGGTCTTCAGCACCTCCACGATGCCGAGCAGGTACCCGATCGCCTGCTGCGCGTCGTTGCCGAGCACCAGCCTGATCCGGTGATCGCGGGGCAGGTAGCCGCCCGCCGGCCGGATCCGCCAGGATCCGTCCATCCGCAGGTGCGTGTGGACGGTCAGGCCGCCGTCCACCCGGGTCAGCAGGTGCTTGCCCCGGGACACCGTCCCGGTCACCGTGCGCCCGGTCAGGTCCGCCGTGGCGTGCCGGGGGACCCGGAAGTCGCTGCACGTGAGCACGCGGCCGGTCAGCGCCGCATCCAGCTGGCGAGCCGTGCGCCAGACCACATCACCCTCGGGCATCAGGCCAGCCCTGACTCGCGCAGCGTGATGTTGAGCCTGCCGGAGCTCAGGCCGATGTCCGGGTCGCCGGTGCCCGGCAGCGTCTTCGGCACCCCGTGGTAAGCCAGCCGGGACGGGCCGCCGAACACGAACAGGTCCCCGGACTCGAGTTCGACGTCGGCCCACGGCCGGTTGCGGCTCTCGGTGTTCCCGAACCGGAACACGCACGTCGCCCCCAGGCTGAGCGAGACCACGGGCGCCAGGCTGCGCTCGTCGCGATCGGCGTGCAGGCCCATCCGGGCCGTGTCGTCGTAGAAGTTGACCAGGGCCACGTCCGGGTCGTAGCGGTCCGCCGCCCCCGGGTCACCACCTGCGGCCGCGTCCGGACCGCCGTACACGTCGGCCACGGCGCGGCGGCCGAGATCGGCCAGCCAGCCGGGAAACGGCTGGACCGGGGCCCCGTCCACGTCGTCCGCGGTCCGCGAGTAGCGGTACGGGATCCAGTGCCATCCCAGGCATACCGTCTGCACGGACATCACGCCGCCGCTCGGCAGCCGGGTCGCCCGCATCCCCGCGGGCGGGCGGGCCCATTCCCGGCACGCGGTAACCAGCTGGCGCTGCTCGTCCTGACTGAGCCAGCCGGGAACATGCACCGCCCCGGGCGCGATCTCCGCCCGCGGCCGCCGGATCAGCCCCGTCATCCCGCCAAGCTATCCCGCCCCGCGCCTTCCCCGTCCCCGCCCTCCCGCTCCCGCGCGGCCTGCGAGACATTGGCGAGGTCCGTGGTCTTGCACTTCCCGCCGACCCGGCTGAGAAACGAGCCGCGTCGCGTCGCCAGGGAGATCAGGGCCGCCCCGGTGGCCGGGAGCAAGCGGGGGAGAATCGACATCCGGGCCCTCCCCGCCCGGTGAGACCGCAGACGGCGTGCATCCCTCCGGCGCTCTACATGAGCTTCCTGAGCCGCAGCAGGTCGAACACATTGCCCTGCACCTTCAGGCGGCCGGTCACCCAGGCCCGCGCGAAGCTCCCAGGATCGTCAGAGATCGACACCACGACGTCACTGTTCGCGATGAACCGGACCTGGGCGGGCTTGTCGCCCTCACCGGCCTCCCGGACCGGATCCGCGCCATCCGGTCCCAGACGGGTGACGAAGGTAACCCCCAGATCAGGGATCTCGCAGCTCAGGGTCCGGTCTTCCAGGTTGGCAGCGCGCTGCGCCGGATCCATCTCCGAGATGCGGGCCGTGAGGCCTTCCAGAGCCTTACGGCATTCTTCCGCAGTCGCCATCCTGACCTCGCTTTCCAGCTCATTCTCCCTTCCCGGCCTGGTGGCACGCAGCCCGGGCTGGCCGCGCCATGTCAGCATCATCAGGTGCACCGTCCCGGTGCCCGCGGGCGGTAGCGTTCCAGGAGGGCGGACATGTACCGGCACGACCGCGCCGGGCGGCGCGAGGAGAGTGATAGCTGATGGAGCACCAGACCGAGCATTTCGGCACGGTGCCGCCCGATCAGGTTCCCGAAGCCTATGCGGCTGAGCCGCTATCCGGCCCGGCCAGCGACCTGGCGGGCGAGTCCGCGAGCGGCCCGGCAGCGGAGGCGGACAGGGGATCTGACCCTGGATGCGGACGACGAGCAGATGGCGGCGGACGCGGGCGCTGAGCTGGCTTTTGACGTGGACGACGGGCAGCTGGCGGCGGACGCTGAGCGGGCTTTTGATGTGGGCGACGACCCGGCGGATGCGGATGACGAGCTGGCGGCGGATGACCAGCTGGCGTCGATTGCGGCCAAGCGGCAAGCGACCGGCGAGCCGCGGGTGGATGCGGCGCTGGCCCGGCTTGATGATCTCGCCGGGCTGCCGGTGACCGAGCACCGCGCCGTGTTCGAGGACGTGCACCGGCGGCTGAGAGACGTGCTCGGCGAATTGGACACCGGACAGCTGCCCGATGCCGGGAACGCGGCCGCGGAGAGCCGGCGAGGACGCTGACCGGGCTGCAGGCGACTCCCATGGCGAGAAGGACGCGACTGGACGCCGAGCTCGTGCGCCGAGGGCTGGCCCGGTCACGGGAGCAGGCGGCCGACCTGATCGCGGCCGGCCGGGTGGCGGTCGCCGGCCAGGCGGCCGGCAAGCCAGCCACCCAGGTCGGCCTGGACGCGGCGATCACCGTCGAGGAAGCGGCCGCTGGCCCTGAGTACGTATCCCGGGGCGGGACCAAGCTGCAGGGCGCGCTCGCCGCTTTCACCGGGCTGACGGTCGCCGGGCGGCGCTGCCTGGACGCCGGGGCATCGACGGGCGGCTTCACCGACGTTCTGCTCCGGGCCGGGGCGGCGCACGTCGTGGCGGTCGACGTCGGATACGGGCAGCTGGCCTGGGCCCTGCGCAGCGACCCGAGGGTCACCGTGCTCGAGCGCGTCAACGTACGCCAGCTCCGGCCGGAACAGGTGGCACCCGCCCCCGGCCTGGTCACGGCTGACCTGTCGTTCATCTCGCTGGCCGTCGTGCTCTCCGCGCTGGTGGCCTGCGCCGCCCCGGATGCCGACTTCGTGTTGCTGGTGAAGCCGCAGTTCGAGGTGGGCCGGGGAAACGTAGGAGCGGGGGGCGTGGTCCGTGATCCCGGCCAGCGGGCGGCCGCCGTGACGTCGGTGGCCGCCGCCGCATTGCATCTGGGCCTCGGGGTAGAGGGAATCGTGGCCAGTCCGCTACCCGGACCATCCGGAAATGTGGAGTATTTCCTGTGGCTGCGCCGTGCGGCGCCGCCGCTGGATCCCACCGCCCTGGAGCGGGCAATCACGGAAGGACCGCAGTGAAGTCGAAGCGGACGATGCTCCTGGTGGCGAACCCCGGACGGCCCGCCGGGGTGCATATTGCCCGGGTCGTGGTGGACAGGCTGACGTCCGCGGGCGTTAACGTCCGGGTGCTGGAACCCGAAGCCGCGGCCCTGGGCGCGGCCGGAGCCGACATCGTGCCGGTCTCCTCTCTGGCCGCTGACGGCGCCGAGATGGTGCTGGTGATCGGCGGCGACGGCACCCTGCTGCGCGCCGCGGAGCTGGCCAGGCCCGCGGGCGTGCCGCTGCTCGGGGTCAACCTGGGCCACGTGGGCTTCCTGGCCGAGGCCGAACCCGAGGACCTCTCCGATGCGGTCGACCGGGTCGTCGAGAGACAGTACGTGATCGAACGGCGGATGACGACCGAGGTCACCGTGCGGAGCAACGGCGGCGTCAAGGCCACCACGTGGGCGCTGAACGAGGCCACCGTGGAAAAGGCCGCCCGAGAGCGGATGCTCGACGTGGTTATCGAGGTAGACGGGCGCCCATTGTCCCGGTGGGGATGCGACGGCGTCGTGTTCGCGACCCCGACCGGATCCACGGCGTACGCCTTCTCCGCGGGCGGGCCCGTCGTCTGGCCGGATGTCGAGGCGCTGCTGCTGGTGCCGATCAGCGCGCACGCCCTCTTCGCCGGGCCCATGGTGGTGTCGCCGCAATCGGTTCTCGCGGCGGAGGTAATAGGCGCCGCGCCGGGGCACGGTGAGACTTCCGGGGCCGTTCTATGGTGCGATGGACGTCGTAGGGTCGATTTGGATCCCGGTGCGCGTGTCGAGGTACGGCGCGGCAGCGAGCCGGTGCTGCTCGCGAGGCTCCGTGCCAGCGCGGGCGCCGACGGAGCCGATATCGGCGCGACCTTCACCGACCGGCTGGTCGCCAAGTTCGGCCTTCCGGTGACGGGCTGGCGGGGCCTGGGCAGCCGGCGGGCGAGGACGCCGATCTGGGTCTGCACCAGGGATTCACGGCGGCACGCCAGCGAGACAAGGAGCCGGGCGGCGATGCTTGAGGAGGTCCGTATCACCGGGCTCGGGGTGATTGACGACGCCGTGCTCGAGCTCTCCCCGGGCTTCAACGTGGTGACCGGCGAGACCGGCGCGGGCAAGACCATGGTCGTCTCCGGGCTGGGCCTGCTGTTCGGCGGCCGGGCCGATCCGGCCCGGGTACGCCCCGGCGCCGAGCGGGCGAACGTGGAGGGCCGGCTGAGTGTCGACGCCGACGGCACGGTGGCCCGCCAGGTGAACGAGGCGGGCGGCGATCTCGACGACGACGGCGGCACGCTGATCCTGAGCCGCTCGGTGTCAGCCGAGGGACGGTCGCGCGCCCACGCGGGCGGCCGGTCAGTTCCGGTATCGCTGCTGACGTACCTGGCCGATGACCTGGTGGCGGTGCACGGGCAAGCCGATCAGCAGCAGTTGCTCAAGCCCGGCCGGCAGCGCGAGGCGCTCGACCGGTTCGCCGGAGCCGACCTGGCCACGCTGCTGGCCGCCTATCAGCAGGCCTACCAGCGGCACCGGGAGGTCAGGAGCGAGCTCGACGAGCTGACCACGCGGGCCCGCGAACGGCAGCGCGAGGCGGAGGACCTACGGCTCGGCCTGGCCGAGGTCGAGCAGGTGGAGCCCGTCGAGGGCGAGGACATCGAGCTGCTGACCGAGGAGCAGCGGCTGGCGCACGCGGACGCGCTGCACACCGCGGCCACCAGCGCGCACGAGGTGCTCATCGGTGACCCGTCCAGCGGCCGCTACGACACAGCCGACGCGGTCACCCTGCTCGGCATCGCGCGCCAGGCGCTGGAGGCTGCGTCCCATCACGACGCCGCCCTGGCCGCGCTCGGCACGAGGGTGTCGGAGGCGGCGTACCTGGTGTCCGACGTCGCGGCCGACCTGGCGTCCTACGCGCAGTCGGTCGAGGCGGATCCGGTCAGGCTCGCTGCCGTGCAGGAGCGCCGCGCCGAGCTTGGGCGCCTGATCCGGAAGTTCGGGGAGGCGGCCGGAGGGCTGCCCGGCGGTGAGCCGCCCGGCCCCGGCCAGGTGGCGGGCGAGGCCGGGGCAGCGGACTCCGCCGGCACCGAGGACGCTGGCGTGGCGCCGGAGACCGCCGAGACGGCCAGCCCGGACGGGACGCCATCCTCCGGGGCCCAGACCACCGCCCAGGCCGTGGGCGTAGCCGCCGTGCTTCTCTGGGCCAAGCGGGCCAGCGCCCGCCTGCTGGAGCTTGAGGGCGACGATGACCGGATCGCGGGCCTGGCCGAGCAGGAGGCCGCGCTGGCCGCAGCGGCCGAGCAGCTCTCCGGCCAGCTCACTGCGGCCAGGAAGGACGCGGCCGAGCACTTCGCGGTCGACGTGACCGCCGAGCTAGCCGCGCTCGCGATGCCGCACGCCCGGGTCACGGTCGCGGTGACGCCGCTGCGCGAGCCGGGCCTGTATGGCGCCGACGACATCGAGATCAGGCTGGCCGCCCATCCCGGAGCGCCCGCGCTGCCGCTGCACAAGGGCGCGTCAGGGGGTGAGCTGTCCCGGGTCATGCTGGCCATCGAGGTGGTGTTCGCGGGCGCGGATCCGGTGCCGACCTTTGTGTTCGACGAGGTGGACGCCGGGGTCGGCGGCAAGGCGGCGGTGGAGGTCGGGCGCAGGCTGGCCCGGCTGGCCAGCCGGGCGCAGGTGATCGTGGTC
>CAVUBM010000095.1:0-93861 GCA_963739645.1 uncultured Actinomycetota bacterium | reverse complement strand
ACCGGTTCCAGCCCGGTCACCGGATCCGCCTGCAGGTCTCCAGCGGCTCCCATCCCCGGTACGCGCGCAACCCGGGCACCGGCGAGCCGCTGGCCACGGCGACCTCGCTCAACGTGGCGGAGCAGAACGTGTACCACGATCCCGAGCGGCCGTCAGCCGTGCTGCTGCCCGTGGTGACAGCGCGCTAGCCGGAGCCCAGAGCGCACGGGCGGCACGCCTGCGTGCCTGTTAATACCCGGCCGGGGGACGGTTCGGGTTAGCCTGCTGGACCTTGGCGGCCAGGTTGGAGCCGTCAGAGGAAACGCCGTAGCGATCCATGACGTAACGTATCGAGGCTGCGATGTTAGCCACCGGGTCATAGATATCGGTGCTAGTGCTGGCTGCGTGATGACTCGCGAAGGTATCCGGGATGCACTGGGCGACTCCTCTGGAGCAGTGCTGCGGATAGCCGTCCGACTGTATCGGGCCATGAGCGTTGCTGTCATAGTCATTGATGGCATTCGGGCGGAACGAAGATTCGCGGAGGCAGAGCGTGCGATAGCCGACCGACCAGTGAGCGGCGGGTATGCCCATAATCTGACAGGCACGCGAGATCCAGGAGTCGATGTCTCCGCCACCGTTGAACCTGCCGTAGGTTACCGCCCCGATGGCGATCGCCCCGGCCGATGATATCGAGGGCCGGTGCGGCGGACTGCCACCCTTAAGGTTGAGAACCTCGTGAGGGTGAATACTGTCAGGATTGGTCACCTGGGGATTGGCGGCTTCGAGAGCGGCCAGGCTGATGCCGTGCGCTGCCGCAATGCCTGGACATAGTGTCGCCGGGCCGCACGGTATATGTGAGCACGGCAGGAGGGACTGGCGTCACGTCATGCGCCGGAGCGGGAGAGCCTGGCACATGCACTAATTCATTAGGGAAGATTAGGTTAGGGTTCGCAATCTGAGAGTTTGCCGCCTCGAGAGCCGAGAGGCTAACGCCAAACCTTGCGGCAATGCCGCTCATTGTGTCGCCAGATTGCGTGCGGTAGTCCATTACATTTCCCCCTCGGCTTTGTCCTGCTAACTGCGTCGTACAATCATTCATGCCGGGGTGCTTCGCCCTGACCCGGCCACGCACAGCTCCTCCCTAGGCCGCCCGGACGCGGGGCTGAATGGCACGACGGCGTGGCCCGCGCTTAACCAGATTGGCTGTCCGCCCCTTGACGTCCGCACCCAAGCCGTAAGTCGGGCACGTGTACATTGGTTGTGGAATGTGTGTAGATCGTATGAAGATCAATCAGGTTCGGGGGGAATGGCGGTAGTGATGCGGGTGTTGCGGCAGGCATGTCACCTGTCGTGATCGCTACCGCCTATGGCGGCCCTGAGGTGCTGTCCGTTACCGACCAGCCAGTTCCAGATCCCGGGCCGGGAGAGGCGCGCATCGAGGTCAAGGCCGCGGGCGTGAACCCGGTTGACTCGAAGGTCTACAGCGGGGCGTTTGGCGCCGACCCGGACCGGCTTCCGATCCGGCTCGGGTCAGAGGCCGCGGGTGTAGTAACCGCCGCCGGACCGGACGCCGTGGGCCCGGCCGGGCCGGTCGCGGTGGGCGATGAGGTCATCGCGTTCCGGACGTCCGGCGCCTACGCCGCCGAGCTGGTGGCGCCCGCCCAGGCCCTGGTCCCCAAGCCGGCTGTCCTGGACTGGCCGCAGGCCAGCGGGCTGATGCTCACCGGCGCCACCGCCTGGCACACCCTCGCCGCCACGGGCGTGAAAGAGGGTGACACGGTGCTGATTCACGCCGCGAGCGGCGGCGTCGGCTTGATGGCGGTGCAACTCGCCACTGCCCGCGGCGCGGTGGTCGTGGCCACGGCCAGCCCGGTCCGGCACGAGCTCCTGCGCGAGCTCGGCGCGGTTCCGGTGGCCTATGGTGAAGGCTTAGTTGACCGGGTCCGCGCCGCAGCGCCCGGCGGGATCGACGCTGCGCTGGATCTCATCGGCACCGATGAGGCCGTTGACGTCTCGCTGGCGCTGGTCGCCGACCGGGCCCGCATCGCCACGATCGCCGCGTTCGCGCGCGGGCAGCAGGAAGGCATCAAGGTTCTCGGCGGCGCGCCCGGAGCGGACCCGGGCACCGAGATCCGCGACGCGGCGCGCCTGGAGCTGGCCCGGCTGGCCCAGGACCAGGTCGTGCGGGTCTTCGTGACCCGCACCTACCCGCTCGCCGACGTGGCCGACGCTCACCGCGCGATCATGACCGGCCACACGACCGGCAAGATCGCGCTGATCCCGTAATGGCGTCAGCCCGTACGCGAGTGCAGCCAGGCACGTGCGTGACGGAGTCACGGCATCCTTAGGCAGGCACGCACAAACTTACGTCGCGTACTCCCACACAGTGGGATGAGCGGGCGACCCGTTGGTGGTGTTGTGGCCTGACACGTCGCGCGAGTCGACGTGCACGACCTTGCCGGTGGACTTTTGGAAGCCCAGGCCCGCGAAGAGTCTCATCTGCTCTCGCTGTGGCACGGTCCTCAGGCCCTCAATGTCCGATGCGGCCCCGAAGAGGTGCTGGCTTGACGTGGCGCCGCCGACCGCCTTGTTATGCCGCTTGCACCGGCACCCGGACACGATGCGCACCACCACACCGACCTTGGCGCGGTACGCCTCCAGCCTGCGCACATGGGCTCGCTGCTCCCAGATCCGCTGGCACTCAGGAAAGGCGCCGCCATCGTTGCAACGGAACTCGATGAAGGAGAAGTGCGCGCTCATGGTCGATTGGCCCTTGCGGTGCCGGGCGAAGGACTTGGCCAGCGCGGCACTCGTCAGCGGACCGAAACTGCCGTCGGGATGCAGCGCCGGCCCCAGGTTCCACCCTGTCTGGAAGCCCTTCACAGCAGCGGTGAAGTCGCGGCTGGCGTTGTCGAAGCCGATGGCCTTGAGCATGGCCTTGGCCTGCTGGTTACTCATGGTGGCGGCCATCACGAACCTCCCGTCTGTGATCGGTCACCGAGGCCGTCGGTCACGTCAGTCCCCAAGGGCTCTCCCAGGCCCGCGTCGTCGAAGCCGACGGGATCCACGTCATCGGTGTCGACATCGGCCACCAGGTCGGCCAGCTCGTCTTCGCTGGGAAGGTCCTCGTCGTCCTTAGCCCCTACCTCGGGAAGAACCGCGTCGAAGTCTGCGCCGTCCGAATCGGTGGGTCCGTTGTCGTGGGGTGGGTCGTCTCCGGGCTCGGTGCCACGGACGAACCCGGCCTCTTCTTCAGGCGTGACGGCCGGCAGATCCCGAGAGTCCGTGACTGGTAGGGGCGGTCCTATCGTGAATGTCGCCTGGTCAGACACGACACGCTCCCTGCCGCTGGTCAAGAGCGGATGAGCCGCTCGCGTGGCCCGTGATTTTCATAGCCCGTCCTCTCTTCACCGATCCCCGTCCGCGTGTCGATAACAGGCAGCCCTTAGGGATGGAAGTGTCGGTTAATGGTCGCCGGCTTGGCGAGCATCGCTTTCACTCGGGCGTCGAAGTCGTTCATGGTGAAGCCCTTCGTGTCGATCTTGCGTCCCACGGGGAGGGCCCATGCAGCATGGCGGACATCCCAGTTCGTGTCGCGTCCCAGTGCGAAGAGGATGGATGCCACCAGGCGCTGGTAGGCGTCGAGCTGGATGGCTGGCCAGGGCCTGCCGCTACCGGCGTTTTCAGCTTCGATCCCGAGAAATTGGGTGTTCCCGGCGGTGATGCCCTTCCATTTGCCTGGTCCGGCGTGAAAGGCGCGTCCCTCGGACACCAGGTAAATGGTCCCCGAGCGCCCAAGACCGTAGTTGCACAGCGGGCCGTCCAGATCGGGTCGGCCCTCTTTCACAATTCGAAGACTTGGGAAGTCGCCTGGTGCGGAGTCGCTGCTGGCCGTGTGGTGGAGGATCACCCCGACAACTTGTCCCATCGGTCCGTGTCCATCGACCCACGCGGCCTTAACCGGGAATCCCGTGCGTTTGGCGATTGTGGTCATTTGGCTGCGGGTCAGTCCCATCAGAGTTCTCCCTTCGGGAGTGCTGCTCTTTCCTCTGGTGGCAATGTCCAGCCGAACTCGTCGGCGTCAGGCGCCTCATCTTGCGTGCCGTCGGCGACGTCTTCGACCATGTTCGCGACTTCGTCATCGGTCACGAGGTCCGCTTCCCCGAAGTCGGACGCGCTCCAGTCCTGCGTGTCAAAGTCCATGGGGCCTCCTTCGTTCCGGCCGCCCTGCGAACAGCATGGGCATGCGCCTGGCCAGCTTGTTTATTCGGGTTCAGATGTCACTCGGCAAACCTGCATCGAAGTTCCGGGTCCAGGCCTTCAAGACAGCATGAAGTGGCAGTGACTTCCCGGCGTCACCGCTCCGTCAGCCCGCCATCCTCTGGATGTCCACCAGCCGCGAGCCACGGCCACAGCCAGCCACCATCACCTGCGATAGAACGGTTGGATCAGCTCGGTGATGACGTGCGATGGTTCAAGGCCAAGTTCGGCCCGAAGGAGCGATTGGTATCCGCAGTAGGAGCGGATGGCCTCCGCCAGGTTGCCCTGTGCGACCTGGACCTGCACCACGAGGCGACGTGCGCTTTCGCGGAGTGGCTCGGCCTGCGCTGCGGCTAGCGCGGCGATGAGGGCGTCGCCAAGCTGGCGTCGCTCCATCAGGGCCGAGGCCGCGCGCTCGAGTGCCTCCAGTCGCAGCAATCGGTAACGCTCCCGGTCAGCCGCCACCCATTCATCATCCCAATCAGGCAGCAGCTCCGCGCACTCGACCAGGAGCGGCAGCCGCGCCAGGCCTCCCGGATCCGGCTGATGGATCAGGCGCTTGGCGAGATCCGTCAGATCTGTGACGTCGACAGTCACTCCTGGGTACAGGCGAAGGCGATCATCGTGGGCCAAGACAAGATCGGCCTCAGCCTGGCGAATGCGCCACAGCGCGGTTCGGAGGCTCTTAGCCGCACGCTCGCCGGATCCATCCTGCCAAAGAGCGCCGGCCAGCCGTGTCCGCGACACCGGCCGGTCAGCCAGAGCAAGGTACGTCAACACACGCTCAGCGCTGTGGGGGATCCACGATTGCCGTCCGCTGATAACTAGCTCGAATTCCCCCGTCAGCGTTAAGCCGGCCGTCCACGCGCTGTCCTTAGGATCGTGCAGGGTGCGCCCATATGCCATGGCCTTCACGTCCCGCGCATGAGCCGAGGAACGCTTTCCCGCCCAGCGGGTGCCTGTTGCAACTCAGCTAGTAAGCCGGTGTGCCCATGCCATGCCGATGGCGTGCCGCGGCGAACTCCGACCACTTCCCCCACCCCTCCCCTCCCATCAACACAGGAAAAACTTGTGGGTCAGATGCCGAAGCTGTGGAGACCGTATGGAGATTTAGCTCTCGCCTGCGGTGCGGTGCGGCGTGGCTGGCGCAGCGTTAGGAGCCGATGACGCGGCTCAGCAAGGCACGGCGGCTTTGGGTGCCGCTTTTAGCAAAGATCGATTTCAGGTGATCCTGCACGGTGTGGCCGGACACGAACATTCGCTGGGCCACCTCACGGGTATCGCCCCCGGTGATCAGGTGGCTGAGCACTTCGCTTTCCCGGGGACTGAACGCGTGTGCCCGCGCGAACAGCGCCGCCCGGTCAGCCGGGGTGGTGGTCTCGATCGTCACCGCGATATCGCGCTCGGCCGGGGGCGCCACGTCTCCGATGCGGGCGGCGCGCAGGGTCAGCCACAGTCCCTCGGCGAGGTGCACGCGGGCCCATGGCTGGTGGGAGTCGACGCCCATCTCGGTGGCCAGCAGTTGCGCGGCGACGTTGTAGGCGCCTGCCGGGACCGGTACATGATCCCCGTCGGGAGGGACGAGGCGGCGAAGGTAGTCCTGCGTCTCGGCGGTCTGGGCGCTTACCCGGAGGCCCGGCGACAGCAGCAGCACGACAGGACCGGGCCGCTCAGGGGCACCTGGTGCGGCCGGGCGGAACGTACCCGCCTGGGTGCGGCGCAGCGCAAGTGTGAGCGGGCCGGAGAGCTGCCCGAGAAATCCTGCCGCCTGATTATCGAAGGCCGGCGCCGGGGCCGAGCGCCACAGGTCGAGAAACCCCCAGCAGCCGAAGCGGTCGGTGAAGGTCACCGACACCACATCGGTGACGTCATAGCCGTGCAGGAGCTCTCGCCACAGCAGGCTTCGTGACAGGTCACCCCCTGTGGCCTGCTGCAGCGTGCTGGCCCGGCCGTCAGTCAGCGTCGTCCACCGATTGACCGTGGTGAGGTACTTGAGGCGGATCAGCTCCGGCAGCTCCGGCAGGCACGGGACATCCGCGAGCGGGGCCGCGCCTACCCAGGTCTCCGGGTCGGTCAGCAGCCACGCGTAGGCGTCGAAGCCGATGGCGTGGCGCAGCTCGCCGAGGACCGCTAGCCGCAGTTCCCTCGCGTCGCCTGCGGACGCGCACAGTTCAGCGACCCGCTGCCCCGAGCGCGTGTAGGGCGTTGCCCACCTGGCCACGCCCGCAGGATAGCTGGCACCCCGGCGGCCGCCTGGTGACCGCGCGGCCACGGAAACCCCAGGAATCTGGGATAGGCCCGGCCGGGCCGCCGGATCTAGCGTGAACGGGCACCCCTAGCCGACGACCAGAGGAGCCTGCCGTGACCACCCTGCACATCGAGCATCCCATCACCGACTTTGAGCTATGGCAGACCGCCTTCGCCCGCCTCGCGTCGGCCCGCGCGCAGTCGGGGGTCCGGGCCCAGCGCGTGTACCGCCCGCTGGATGACCCGCGCTACGTGCTCATCGACCTCGACTTCGACAGCCGCGGGGAAGCCGAGCGGTTCCTGCGGTTCCTCGAGACCACGGTGTGGGCCTCCCGCGACAGCTCCCCGGCCCTGGACGGGGCGCCGCAGACCAGGCTGCTAGACCGGGCCGAGATCGCTGCAGCCGGCCCCGGTCCGCTAGCCCATCGGCGTGGCGGCCACCACGCCAGCGGCCGGGAACGGCTGGCCGCCGATGTCGACCTGACCGTTCGCCACCAGCCAGGCTAGCGCCTCGTGCAGCGCCTCCAGCGTGCTGTACCGCGGAGCGTAACCGAGGGTGTCCCTGGCCCGGTCGATGCTCGCGGTGATGCCGCGGAAGGTGTGATCCCTGGTGGCCCCGGCGTGCTCGGCCCCGACCCGCTGCTCGAACTGCGGCCAGTCGACGAAGTCGAGCACGGGCTCGCGGCCGAACCACTGGGCCACACCGGCGGCCAGCCCGCGCAGCGTCATCGCCTGCTCGGCCACCACGTGGAAGCTGGCCCCGATCGCGGCCGGCCGGGTCAGCGCGCGCTCGAAGGCCTGCGCCACGTCGTCAGCGTGCACGTGGTTCAGCACGCCAATCCCGTGATCCGGCAGCGCCAGCGGCTGGCCGGTGGCCAGGGCCGCCCACACGCCAGGGTCCAGGTTGCCGGCCGGGGTGATGACTGGCCAGCCCGGGCCGCTGATGTGACCCGGGTGCAACACGATGGCCGGGACACCGCCCGCGATGGTCTCGCGGTGCAGCAGCGCCTCGATCTCCATCTTGCCGGTGCCGTACGCGCCGTACGCGGTCCGCGGCTCATCCTCGGTGACCGGCACCCGCAGCGCCGGGCCGTGCACCCAGATGGTCCCGCAGTGCACCAGCAGCGGCCGGGATGGCCGCAGCGCGTCGACCAGCTGCCGAGCCGACGCCGCGGTGAAGCAGACCATGTCGATGACCACCTCGGGCTCCAGCGACTCGACATGGGCCCCGAAGGCACCTTCGGCGTCCTCGGCGTCGCGGTCGACCGTGACCCTGGTGACCGCGGCCCACTCCGCGCTGGCGTGGTAGGGCTCACGGGTGCCACGGCTCATGGCAATCACCTCGTGGCCCTTACGCACCAGCCGCGGAACTAGGTACGTGCCGACGTGCCCGGTAGCACCGATGACAACCACGCGACTCATCCTCGGGATCCTTTCGACAGGGTCGGCCGGTCACGTCCGCAGGCGCCAGCGCGGGGACGGCTCAGGGAGACGGTACTGTCACAACCGTAGTCAGTCAGGTACCAATCGTCTCGGGACGGCTCCGGAAGAGATGGCGATCTTTGTTCTGGTGCACGGCGCGTGGGGTGGCGCGCACGGGTTCCGCAAGGTGCGCGGCTCGCTCCGGGCGGCTGGCCATGAGGTGTTCACCCCCAGCCTGACCGGCATCGGCGAGCGGGTGCACCTCACCAGCCCGCAGGTCGGCCTCACCACGCATGTCACCGACGTGGTCAACGCGGTGCTGTACGAGGACCTGAACGACATCGTGCTGCTCGGGTTCTCCTACGGCGGGGTCGTGGTCACCGGAGCGCTCGAGCACATCGGCGACCGGGTCAGCCACCTGGTCTACCTCGACGCGTTCGTGCCCGGTGACGGCGACAGCGTGGCCAGCCTGTCGGGCGGCCCGGCCGGCCCCGGCGTGATCACGCTCGGCCGCGAGTGGCTGGTGCCGCCGCAGGACCGCGAGTTCGACGACCCGGCCGAGGCGGCCTGGTCCCGCGCGCGGCGTACACCGCACCCGGCCGGGTGCTTCACCGAGCCGGTGCGGCTGGCCCGCCCGCTCGAGGAGTACCTGTTCACGCGGACCTATATCAAGGCGACGGGGGAGCCGCGGCCCGCGGCTGGCGGGCCGTTCTGGGCCGCGGCCGACCGGGCGCAGAGCTCGCCGGCCTGGCGCTACCGGGAGATCGACACCAACCACATGATCGCCAGCAACCGGCCCGGGGACCTGGTCCGCGTCCTGCTCGAGCTGACCTGACGCCCGGCTACGTGTCCCGGCCGTAACCGGGCGGGGCCGCCCCGGCGGGGCGGCTGGCCGGGTTGGTGCCGCGCGTCTCGGCCAGGACCCGCTTCAGCACCGGCGGCCCGCCGTCCCGGGTCGCGAGGTGCACGTCGGTGAGCTGGAGCTGGGCCGCGGCGTCCCCGGCGAACGCCGAGCTGCACCGCTCGGGCTCGACGTTGGCGATGGCCAGGATCGCGCCCGCGCCGCCGAGCGGCCCGGCCAGGGCCAGCAGCGCCGACGACCCCACGTAGGTACGGCCCGGGTAGTGCGCGACCTCGGCGAGCAGCCGGTTGGGGTCGCCGGAGGAGTCCTTCAGCCCGGCCACCGGCAGGTCGGCCAGCGCGCTGACCGGGATGCCCGGCGACGAGATCCACGGGATGTGGTAGCCGAGCACCGGCAGGCCGCCGGCTGCCTTGCCCACGGCCGTGTAGTAGCCGGCCAGGTCCTCGCTGCCCGGCGGCGGCCAGGCCAGCACCACGTCCGCGCCGGCCTCGGCGGCCGCGGCGGTGAGCTCCACCGCCCGGTCCACGCTGACGGCGCCGGTGCCGGCCAGCACCGGCACGTCCGGCGGCACGGCGTCCCGCACTGTGCGGATGACCTCGACCCGCTCGGCGTCGGTCAAGGTCGCGGGCTCGCCGGTGGTGCCGCAGGCCAGCACCGCCCGCATGCCCCGGTCGGCGAGATCGGCGGCGAGCGACCCGGTAGACACCAGGTCAACGCCTCCGGCATCATCCAGGAGGGTCACCAGTGCCACGCCTACCCCGGTGAACAAGTCCATCAGCGGCTCCGCCCTGCAGGCTCTGGCCAGCCGGTCCACTGGCCCCTATAGTAATTTTAGTTGACAATCGACAATTCGCCCACGGGTGTCCGCCCCTGAGGCAAACCGGGAGGTCCGTTGCCGCAGGCTCGCTTCGACGGCATGGTCGCCGTGGTCACCGGCGGCTCCAACGGGATCGGCCGGGCCATCACCCAGGGCTTCGCGGATGAGGGCGCCCGGGTCGTGGTGTGCGACCTCGTCGACTCCGGGTACTTCGCTGACCACCCGCACGTGGCGACCGTGACCGGGGACATCGGCGACCGCGGGCTGGCCGCCCGGGCGATCGCGACCGCGGCGGACCGCTTCGGCCAGGCGGACATCCTGGTCAACGACGCAGCCTCCTATCCCGACGGCACGCTGCTGGAGATGCCCGCCGATGCCTGGGACCGGGTCTTCAGCGTGAACGTCACCGGCACCTTCATGATGACCCAGGCGTTCGCACGGCACTGCGTGGGGCGCGGCGCCAGGAACGCCGCGGTGGTCAGCATCTCGACCGGGTCGGCCCGCAACCCCCGGCCCGCGGGCGCGGCCTACGCCGCGTCCAAGGCCGCGCTCGAGACCATGAGCAAGGTCTTCGCCATGGAACTCGGCCCGCACGGGATCCGGGTGAACGTGGTCTCACCCGGCTACATCGACGTGCGCCGGTGGAGCGAGGCCTACCCCGACCGGGCGCCGGACGAGCTGCGCGCGGCCTTGGTCCGGTCGATCCCGCTGGGCCAGGCCGGCCAGCCGACGGACATCGCCAGTGCGGTGCTGTTCCTGGCCTCGCCCGACGCCGGGCACATCACCGGCACGGTACTTGAGGTCGACGGCGGTTCCAACGCCGGCCGGTTCTCGCTGGCCGGGCACGTCGAGAACGGGCAGAGCCGTGACCGCCGCGGGTAACGGCACCCCAGCCCCCGGCGGTGCATCCCCGGACGGCGCCAGGGCGGGCGGCCGCACCGCGCGGTTCGGCCTGGCGCGCAGGCGCCGGGGGGGCGGGGACACCGCGCCCGCCAGCGACGTGCCGATCATCGAGACCCGGGACGTCACCAAATACTTCTCGGCGGGGCGCGACGGGCTGGGCCGGGCCCGGCCGTCGCTCAAGGCCGTGGACGGGGTCTCGCTGACCATCCAGCGCGGCGAGACCCTCGCGCTGGTCGGCGAGACCGGCTCGGGCAAGACCACGTTCGGCCGCCTGCTCCTCGGCCTGTACCGGCCCACCAGCGGCGACATCCTCTACCGTGGCCAGAGCATCCTCGATCCGAAGAGCCCTACCGCGCGCACGGTGCGCCGCCAGGTCCAGGGCGTGTTCCAGGACCCGTACTCGTCGCTGAACCCGACGATGACCATCGGCCAGTCCCTGACCGAGGTGCTCAAGGTGCACGATGTGGTGGACCGCGCCGGCCGGGCGGACCGGGTGGCCGAGCTGCTCAGCACCGTCGGCCTGTCCGCGGCTCAGGCCGCACGGCGCCCGCACGCGTTCAGCGGCGGGGAGCGGCAGCGGGTTGGGATCGCCCGCGCGCTGGCCGTGCAGCCGGAGGTCGTGATCGCGGACGAGCCGCTGTCCGCCCTGGACGTCTCGATCCAGGCCCAGGTGCTCAACCTGATGATCCGGCTGCAGGAAGAGCGCGGGCTCACCTACCTGTTCGTCACCCACGACCTGGACGTGGCGCGGCACATCAGCCAGCGCACGGCCGTGCTCTACCTGGGCCGGGTCGTGGAGCAGGCGCCGACCGAGGCCATCTTTGCCGAGCCGCTGCACCCCTACACCCAGGCGCTGGTCCGCGCCGCGCCGCGGCTGACCACGCACCGCAGGACCGTGAAGCCCGCCCTGACCGGCGACATCCCCAACGCGATCGAGCGGCCCGCCGGCTGTCACTTCCACCCGCGCTGCCCGATGGCGATGCCGGTGTGCCAGGTGCGCGAGCCCGCGGTGATCCAGCTGCCCGACCACCGCTCGGTCGCCTGCCACCTGCATGACCCCGAGGTCATGGCGCAGCAGCAGTCAGCCTGACTGACATTGGGGCCACCGGGCCCGGCGCTCACTAGAGGCGACCGGCCGGTCAGGGAGAACAGCAGCCGGCCCAGCAAGCCAGATCCAACTCACAGGCCTCCAAGAAACCGGGGGAGGCGCAACCCCCTCTGCCGCCGGCACTACCAGACCAGGCAAACCCGCGGCTGGCAGCTCACCCAGCCCGAACCTGGCACCCTGATCTGGACCACACCCAGCGGACGCCACTACACCGCGAAGGCGGAGCCGTACCCGGCCTAATCCCGGGCCGGCGCCCGGCCGCCGCGCTTCGGCTCCTCGCCGTCGTGCTCGGGGAACCCGACCAGGTAGTGGGCGTGAAGTTCCTCGCGCAGCCGGGGGACGTCGTCGTCGCTGACCGCGTCGAAGATCGCGCGGTGCCGCTCGACCGCGTCGAGCAGGCTGATGCCCTGCCGCTCGATCTCCGCCCGCATCAGCGCGCCCATCTGGCTGTTGAGCATGGACCAGAGGTCCTTCAGCCCGCGCCGCCCCGACACGTCGACCAGCAGCTCGTGGAAGCGGGTGTCGCTGGCCACCAGGGCGTCCATGTCGTCGGTCCTGGCCGCCACGGACATGTGCTCGAGGGCCAGCCGCAGCGTCCTGACCAGCTCCTTGCGGTTCGGCCCGAAGCCGCGCTCGATGCTGGCGTCCTCCAGCACATACCGGGCGTAGCACACGTCCTCGGCGTCCTCTTGCGACATCCGGGTCACCACGCTGTACCGGCGGGGCACGATCGCGATCAGGCCCTCGGCCTGCAGGCTGCGCATGGCGTCCCTGATCGTGCCGCGGCTCACCCCGAACTCGGCCGCCAGGCTGGCTTCGACCAGCCTGGTCTCGGCGGGCAGCTCGTTATTCAGGATGCGGTGCCGGAGGGCCCGGCCTACCGCCTCCGGCAGCGAGACGTGCTCGAGTATGTCTCCCACTCTCCCTCACCCGGCCCGAGGGGTGTCGTCCGTCACTGTAGTTCTAGCATCGCCGCGGTCAAGCCCACATGACCGGCCGGATCCGGCCGCGGCTGCAGCGCCCCGGCCGGCCCGGTCAGGATGGGCGTGATGCCGGGCCCGTGCCCGGGCAGCGGGCTGGTGCCGTGCCCCACCACGCCGACCGTGACCCAGTCCCTGCGGTACCCCATGTTCCACCGCGCATCGATGTCGGTGACCGCGACCAGGTCTCCCAGGCGCAGATCGCCGGCCCCGTCCGGCCCGGGCGGCGGCAGCTGCAGGTCCAGGTCCCACCCGGCGGCTGGGCGGCCGATCCCGTTGCCGGCCAGGCGGCTCGGCACCGTCATCCGGACGCCGACGGCCACCGCCGCGTCCTCGCCGTCCGGCGCCGTGACCGGCAGCAGGCTCAGCACATCCGGGTCCAGGTTCATGACCGAGACGTCGGGCCGGAACTCCGGCGGGCGCATCCCCTGGCCGAACCCGCGCACCGCCACCTGGTCGGAGGGCCGCATCCGGGCCAGGTCCGCCTGGCCGAGGCCGATGATCACGCGTCCTTCCTCCCCGCGCTTGCCCAGGATCACGCCGCGCGCGCCCGCGGCCTGGCCGGTCCGCACCGTCACGGTGTTGCCGATGCAGGCGTAGACCGACAGCGCGTGCCGGGCGGCGGGGTCCGGGTGCGTCAGGCAGGCGCCCGGCGCGGCATGGTCGCCGGCCAGCCCGAACACCGAGTCCCCGAGCTGCAGGCCTAGCACGATCCCGCCGTCCCCCAGGGGCACGTACGGAGTGCCGTTACGCCCAATCCGCCACGGGCCGCCGTCCAGTGTCGGGTGCTCGACCACGCCGAGCAGGTTGACGGCCACCGGCCGCAGCGCGGTCCGCACCCCGGCGGCGCCATCGCCGGTCACTTGGATTCCCCGGCGGACGTGGCGTAACGGCTGTGGTCTTGAGGTTGCGGGTGGAACCAGCTGGCCAGGTTCGCGTCCGGGTCGTCCACCACGTGGAAGGCCTCCGCGGGCCCGCTCAGCAGCGTGCTCGGGCCCGGCCCGTGGCCGAACAGCATGCACTGGCCGGTGGACATGACCCCGATGGTCAGGTAGCCGGCCTGGTAGCCGCGGCCGTACCGGTGATCGGCGTCGGCCAGCGCGACGATGTCGCCGACCCGCAGCCCCTCGAGGCCGAGTGACAGGTCCTCGCCCAGGCCCGCGTACGCGCCCATCAGGTCGGTGTTGGCGTACTCCGAGATCATCCCGGTCCCGGCGCCGATCGCCTCGGCCGGGATCCGGGCGGCCACGTGCACCTCGAGACGGCCGTCCGGCGTGGTGCCGCCCGGCATCCGCTCGATCAGCGCAGGGTCGCAGTTCTTGACCGTGATCTCCGGGTGGTCGGGCAGCGCCAGCCCCTGGCCGCAGGCCACGACGGTGACCGCGTCGCCGACGGTCAGCTCCGCGGCGGCCGCCTCGGGGAAGTCCACCAGCACGTACGCGTGCTGGCCGATGACGTGGCCGAGGGCCCCGGCGGCGGGCCCGGAGGCCACCCGGATCTCGTTGCCTACGCAGGTCAGGAACTGCAGCGCCATGTTCGCGCCCGGGTCGCGGTGCCGGACCGACGCGCCGGGCTCCAGGTGGTCGGAGGCGTAGCCGGTGGCCGGGTCGCCGCAGTGCACGCCCAGCGTGACCCCGCCCATGCCCGGCAGCACGAACGGCTGGCCGTCGGGCCCGACCCGGTAGGCGTGCCGGTCGGCCAGGGCGGGCCAGACCTCGCCGGCCAGAACCTGGCGCACCAGCTGGCTGGCGTTGGTGGTGACGTTCACGCGGCGCCCGCCGCGTCGGCTGCGCTGAGCGGGAAGTTCACCCAGGCGCGGGCCCGGTAGGACGCCTCGAACGCGTTGATGGTCTCCTGCACGAGCGCGCCCTGGGCGAAGTCGCCCTGGCTGGGGCGGCGGGTATCGAGGATTTCGCTGGTGAAGTCGGCGACCAGGTTGGAGTAGAACAAGTAGTCCCACGGCTCGCCGGAGTGGCCGCCGGGCGGGAAGAACCGGGCCGGGATCTCCTGCTCGACGAACTCGACCTCGTTCTTGGTCGCGGTCTTGATCGTCTGGCAGATCCCGAACTCGTCGACCAGCCGGATGATCAGCGCGCCCTCGGAGCCGTAGATGCGGGCCTCGATGCCCGGGTAGTTGCCGACGGTCACATAGGAGGACTGGATCGAGGCCAGCACGTCGGGGCCGAACTCGGCGATCCACATGTCGCCGTCGTCGATGTTGGCCCGGGTCATCCGGCCGGTGTCGCGGATCACGCGCTCCGGCACGAAGTTGCGCATGGCGCCGACCACCGCGGTCAGCGGCCGGTCCAGCCACCAGTGCATGATGTCGATGATCGGGGCGCCGTAGCCCTCGATCGAGGACACGGCCACCTGCGACGGGTCGGCGTCCGGGTCGAACTGGCGCAGCGGCGTGGCCGGGTCGATCCACTGGCTGTTCTGCTCGTAGCCGTTGAAGATATACGGCTCGCCCACGAAGCCGGAGTCGATCAGCTCCTTGGCGTACATGACGGCGGGCGCGTACCGGAACGTGAAGCCGAGCTTGGTGCGCAGCCCCTTGGCCGCGGCCAGTTCCGCGGCCTCCCGGGTCTTGCGGTAGTCGTAGTGCACCGGCTTCTCGCACAGCACGTGCTTCCCGGCCGACAGCGCGTCCCAGGAGATCTGGAAGTGCGGCTGGTTCCCTGTCACCACGTCCACGACGTCGATGTCGGGGTCATCGAGCAGCTCGCGGTAGTCGGTGGTGGTACGGGGCACGGAGAACTTGTCGGCCGCCGCGGCCAGCGCGGCCTCGTCGACGTCGGCGAGCGCGACGACCTCCGCGCGAGGGTCCCGCTGCCAGCCGGGGATGTGCGCCACCTGCGCCCATCGCCCCGCGCCGGCCACCGCGACCCGGATCCCGTGTGCTGCTGCCATGTGTATCCTCCGGTCAATATCCGGCGGCCCGGTCGTAGACGTTGCGCAGCGGCTGCCCGGCCAGCCACCGCTGCAGGTTGTCGGTGAACAGATCGGTGATAAGCCCGTTCTCGGCGGCGACGGTGGACGCCGAGTGCGGCGAGATGATGACGTTGTCCATCGCCCACAGGGGCGAGTCGGCGGGCAGCGGCTCGGTCGCGAAGACGTCCAGGCAGGCGCCGCTCAGGTGGTTGCTGCGCAGCGCGCTGACCAGCGCGTCCTCGTCAATGACCGGGCCCCGGCTGATGTTCACCACGACAGCGCCTGGCGGCATCAGCCGGAGTTCGTGTTCCCCGATCAGGCGGCGGGTCTGGGGCGTCAGCGGGCAGGCCAGGATCAGCGTGTCGACCCCGGGCAGCACCTCGCCGATCCGCTCCACCGCCACGTACGACGTCACACCGGGCACGTCGCGGCCGCGCTCGGCCCGGCCCGCCCCGGTGACCTCGACGCCGGCCGCGTCCAGCAGCCTGGCCACCTGCCGGCCCACGCCGCCCAGGCCGATCAGCAGCGCCCGGCTGCCTGCCACCTGGCGGCCGGCGTGCCGCTCCCAGTGCCGCTGCCGGCGCCACCGCTCCAGCGTCGGCATGCCCTTGGCGAAGTACAGCAGCCCCATCAGCGCGAACTCGGCCAGCGGGGTGCCGTGCACGCCCGCGGCCGTGGTGAACACCAGCGGTGTGCGGGTCAGGCCGGTCCGCTCCAGGAACCCGCCGATGCCCGCGCTGGTGCCCTGGACCCAGCGCAGCTGCGGGCAGTTGGCCGCCATCTCGGCCGGCGCCTGCCAGTCAAAGTCGAAGCTGACGTCGGCCTGGCGCCGCAGCGCGGCCCAGCGGTCGAGCTCGGCCGCGGACAGCGTGCGCGGCACCCCGGTGTGGTCGGCGGGGTAGCGGGGGAGCGGCAGCAGGCCCGGCTCGTACAGCACGGACACCCGCCGGTCCACCGCCTCGATCCTGGCGGCGTGCTCCGGCTCCAGCGGGGACGCCACCAGGACGTTCACCGCACCTGCCCGGTCAGACGCCATCTGCCCTCACCCGACGCTTACCCTCACTCCCGGCAATTGTTGACAATCAACGATTGTTTCCAGCTACCTGCGTCAAGTCAAGGGCGGGGCGCCCGCCTGAGTGCCACTATGTGCCCAGTAAAGAGGGTGTAACAGACAGATACCAAGTATTGACGGGCCTACAACGCGTTTCTACAGTAATGCCAGGTTGTTGACAATCGACGAAGGACGAGGTGGGTGCATGATGTTCCGAGCCCCCCGGTACCGGACTCTCGGCGCAGGCGCAGCCGTGCTTGCTCTCGCCGCATTCGCCGCCGGCTGCGGCGGCTCATCCACCTCCAGCAGCGGGAGCAGCGGCTCCGGCTCGGCGTCTACCAGCAGCACACTGGTCATCGCCAACGCTGTCAAGGTGGACACGCTCGACCCCGAGGCGAACTCGGTCAACGAGTCCATCTGGCTGGACCAGAACCTGTACAGCCGGCTGCTCCAGCCCAACGCGACCGGCACCGGGCTGCTGCCCGACCTGGCCTCGTCCTGGACCATCTCGAAGAACGGCCTGACGTACACGTTCCACCTGCGCCCGGACGCCAAGTTCTCCAACGGCACCCCGGTCACCGCGGATGACGTCGTCTACTCGATCGACCGCTCCCGCAAGTTCTCCGGCGGCTGGGGCTTCCTGCTGACCCCGGTCAAGACCATCACCGCCCCGACGCGCACACGGTCGTGATCACCCTGTCCCAGCCGCACGCGCCGCTGCTCGCCGACCTCGCCATGTACGCGTACTCCGTGGTGCCGGAGAACCTGGTCAAGTCCGAGGGCAGCAAGTTCTTCCAGCACCCGGTGGGCAGCGGGCCGTTCATGGTCACCTCGTACAACGCGGACAGCGAGGTGGACCTGGCGCGCAACCCGCACTTCTACGGCACCAAGCCGAAGATCAGCAAAGTCAAGATCATGATCGTGCCGAACGACAACACCCGGGTGCTGATGCTGCAGAGCAAGAAGGCCGACATCATCGAGAACCCGCCGGGCAACCTGGTCAGCCAGATCAACAAGTCCCCGGACCTGAGCGTGAAGCTGTTCCCGTCCACGCGGGTGGACTTCGTCCAGCTGGACGAGCACTTCAAGCCGTTCAAGAACGCGAAGGTGCGGCAGGCGCTGAACTACGCGATCAACAGGAAGACGATCCTGCAGCTCGCCTACCAGGGGCACGCGGTGGCGGGCTCCTCGTTCATGCCGTACAAGATGGAGTTCTGGAACTCCAGCCTCAAGCCCTACCCGTACGACCCGGCCAAGGCCAAGCAGCTGCTGGCCCAGGCCGGGTACCCGCACGGCTTCAACACCTTCCTGATCACGGTCAGCGGTGACGTCGCCGGGCAGGCCGAGGCGATCGTGCTCAAGTCCGAGCTCGCCGCCGTGGGCATCAACGTCAGCATCCAGTCCTACGAGCTGCTGACCGCCTACGACAAGGAGGACAACGGGCACTCGCAGATGGGCGAGCGGTACTGGACGAACGACATCATCGACCCCGACGAGGTGGCCACGTTCGGCGCGGACTGCAAGGGCGGCGCGAACGCGTTCAACAGCTACTGGTGCAGCAGCACGGCCAGCAACCTGGTCGACCAGGCGCGGGCCGAGCTGGACAGCAGCAAGCGGGCGCAGATGTACAACCAGATCCAGCAGATCGTCTACCAGGAGTCACCGTTCATCGTCATCGACTACAGCCCCTACCGGTACGGCGTCGGCGACTGGGTGCACGGGTTCCATGTGACGCCGCTCGGTAACTACGACCTGTCGCTGGAGACACTGACGGTCAGCACCCCCTAAGGCGGCGCGCGCAGCGCAGCAACTCGTGCCGGGCGGGCCGACGCCCCCGGGAGGCCCGCCCGGCACCTCCAAGCTGGTGACGAGGGAGGCAGGGGATGAGCCGCTTCGGGATGCTCCCGCGGCGACTCGCTCATCTCGTCTTCATCCTGTTCGGGATCACGCTGGTCACGTTCTTCTTGCTGCGGCTGATCCCCGGCGACCCGGCGCTGGCCATCCTGGGCAGCAGCTACACCCACGCACGTGCCGTCGCGATCGACAACACGCTCGGGCTGAACAAGCCCATCTGGTCGCAGTACGGCCTGTTCATGGCCCGCCTGTTCCACGGCAACCTGGGCTTCTCGTTCTTCTACAACGAGCCGGCCACCACCGTGATCGCGCAGCACATCTGGCCGACGGTGTTCCTGATCGTCTACAGCGCGGTGCTGGCCGCGCTGATCTCGTTCCCGATCGGCTTCCGCTCCGGGCTGCGACCGCGGCGGCTACCTTGACCAGTCGTCCCGCATCTTCTTCACGGTCGGCTTCGCGATGCCCGCGTTCTGGCTCGGCATCATCCTTATCCTGATCTTCAGCGTGAACCTGCACGTGTTCCCGCTCAGCGGGTTCGGCCGCGGCTTCCTCGGTCACCTGTACTACCTGTTCCTGCCCGCGTTCACGATCGCGCTGGGCTTCTCCACGGTCCTGGTGCGCAGCCTGCGCGCCGCCACCATCGCCACGCTGCAGGCCGAGTTCATCGACACCGCGCGGATGAAGGGCATCCGCTGGTCGCAGGTGCTCTGGAAGCACGTGTTCCGCAACGCGGTCCTGGCCGTGGTCGCCGTGTACGGCGTCAACCTGGCCTACCTGATCAGCGGGACGGTGCTAGTGGAGAACGTGTTCTCGCTGCCCGGCCTGGGCACCCTGCTGGTCAGCTCGGTCTCGAACCGCGACTACCCGGTCGTGCTGGGGGTGACGCTGCTGTTCGCGGTGCTGATCGTGGCCATCAACCTGGTGACCGACATCGTCCAGGCCGCGCTGGACCCGCGGGTCGGGCAGGAGATCGGCACATGAGCACCACGTGGGCGACCAGCCCGTCCGAGCTGCTGCTGAAGGCCGCCACCAAAGCCGCGGGGCGGCGCCGCAGCGTCACCAGGCGCCGGCTCACGCTGATCGTCGGGCTGGCCCTGCTCGGCATCGCGATCCTCGCCGTGACGTTCGCTCCGCTCCTGGCCAGCGCGTCGCCCACGGCCATCGACCCGCTGCACCCGCTGGCGCCGCCGCTGACCCCCGATCACCTGCTCGGCACCGACCAGTACGGCCGGGACGTGTGGTCGCGGATCCTGTACGGCGGGCGGATCGACCTCGCGATCGCGTTCGGCGCCACCATCGTCACCCTGGTCGGCGGCACGTTCATCGGCCTGGTCGCGGGCTACATCGGCGGGAAGGTGGACAGCTTCCTGATGCGGCTGGTCGACCTGTTCTTCGCGTTCCCGTTCCTGGTTCTGGTCATCGCCATCATCGCGATGCTGGGGCCCAGCATCTTCAACATGTTCGTGGCGATCTGGATCACCAGCTGGGTGGCCTACGCGCGGATCATGCGGGCCCAGACCGTGGTGGCCAAGAAGCAGCAGTACGTGCTGGCCGCGCGCGCCCTCGGCTACGGCCGGCTGCGGGTCATGTTCCGGCACATCCTGCCGAACACGGCCTCCGCCGTGATCATCTTCTCGATGGTCGACGCGGTCGGGAACATCATCCTGGCCGCTTCGCTCGGCTTCCTCGGGCTCGGCGCCCAGCCGCCGTCCCCGGAATGGGGGGCGATGATCTCCGACGGCCAGAACTACATGCTGTCGTCCTGGTGGCTGGCGGCCATGCCCGGACTGGCCGTGGTCTTCGTCGGAATCGCGTTCAGCCTGATCGGGGACGGGCTCGCGGACCTGCTCAGGGCGGGCGAGCGGTGACGGGACCCGGGCCAGGACCGGCGGCGCCCGGCGCGCCGCTCCTTACGGTCCGCGATCTGCGCAGCTACCTGGCCACCGACCAGGGCGTGGTCCGCGCGGTCGACGGGGTGTCGCTGACCGTGCACGAGGCCGAGATTCTCGGCATCGTGGGGGAGAGCGGCTGCGGCAAGACGGTCACCTGCCGCACGATCATGGGCCTGATGCCGCCCAGCACCCTGCACTCCAGTGGCGAGGTCATCTACCACCCGCACGGCGAGCGGAGCATCCTGAACGCCAAGCAGGCCGAGTGGCAGGCGCTGCGCGGCTCCCAGCTGGCGATGATCTTTCAGGACCCGATGACCGCGCTGAACCCGGTGCGCACCATCGGCGACCAGCTGCTCGAGGCCGTCACCGCACATGCGAAGCTGTCCCGGGCCGAGGCCCAGGCCAAGGCGGTCAGCCTGCTGGAGCGGGTCGGCATCCCCGCCCCGGCCCGGCGGATGCGGGACTACCCGTTCCAGTTCAGCGGCGGGATGCTGCAGCGGGCGCTGATCGCCATCGCCCTGGCCTCCTCGCCCCGGCTGCTGCTGGCCGACGAGCCGACCACCTCGCTCGACGTGATCATCCAGGACCAGATCCTCAGCCTGCTGCTCGAGCTGCAGCAGGACACGGGCATGAGCATGATCCTGGTCAGCCACGACCTGGCCGTGATCACCGAGGTCTGCGACCGGATCATCGTCATGTACGCCGGCCAGGTGGTGGAGGAGGGCGCGACCCCCGACATCATCACCGAGCCCAAGCACCCCTACACCCAGGCGCTCCTGGACGCGCTGCCGCAGGGCGGGCAGCACGGAGAGCTGCGCAGCATCCGCGGGTCACCGCCGAGCCTCATCGACGTGCCGGACGGCTGCCGGTTCGCCGCCCGCTGCCGGTACGTCGTGGACGACTGCCGGTCCTGGGACACCGAGCTCCTGGACACCGGAGAACGCGAGCACGCGGCCCGCTGCTGGCGGCACCTAGAAATCGGGAGGTCGGAAATATGGCAGGGGAGCGACTCGGCGTAGGCGTGGTCGGCACGGGCCGCTGGGCGGGCCTGGCCCACCTGCCCGGCTGGGCCCGGGACGAGCGGTGCCGGATCGTCGGCATCTGCGACATCGACCCGGAGCGCGCCGAGGCCGTGGCCGGCCGCTTTGGCGCCGAGGTGGCCACCCAGGACTACCGCGAGCTGCTCGACCGCGACGACATCGACATCATTGACGTGGTCACCCGCGACAGCGACCACTACCCGATCAACAAGGCGGCGGTCGAGGCGGGCAAGCACGTGCTCAGCGAGAAGCCGGTCGCGCACGACTACCGCGACGTCCGGCAGGTCGCGGACCTGGCCCGGTCCAAGGGGCTGAAGACGAAGGTCGGGTTCACGTTCCGGTACAGCCCGGCCGTCCGGTACCTGAAGGACATGATCGCCCGCGGCGACCTGGGCACCCCGTTCATCTACAACGCCTACGAGCAGAACTCGCAGTGGCTCAACCCGATGTCGGCGCTGCGCAGCCAGGAGCGGGCCAACGACGGCCCGATCCGGGTGGCCTCGCTGGAGGGTTACGGCGCCCCCGTGATCGACATCGGCCACTTGTTCATGGGATCGGACCTGACCTCGGTCGTCGGGGTGATGCGCAACTTCATCCCGGAGCGGCTGATCGCCGCCACCGGCAAGATGGCCCGCACCAACATCGACGACGGTGACATCTTCATCGGCGAGTTCGCCAGCGGCGCCATCTGCTCGGTGCAGAGCAGCTTCGTCACGGTCGGCAATTACCCAGGGATCGAGGTCCGCGTCTACGGCAGCGAGGGCGCGGCGATCGCGCGGCTGATCGAGGAGTTCGGCATCTGCGAGACGCTCAAGGTAGCCAAGCCCGATGATGTGGAGTTCCGGGAGGTCGAGGTGCCGGCCCGCTACTACCCGCCGGGCGGCAGCCCGCGGGAGTCGTGGCGGACGCTGTATTACGCCAACCTCACCGCGAACTTCGCCAGCGAGGTCCTGGGCGAGATCGGGGGCAACGAAGGCAACTTCGATGACGGGCTGTGGGTGCAGGAGGTCATCAACGCGGTGGAGATCTCGCATCACGAACGGCGCTGGGTGGACCTGCCCATCGAGGCCCCGTTCGCGGAACGGCAGGCCGGGTGATGCCCGCCGGCGGACAGGTGCGCTGGGGCATCATCAGCACCGCGAACATCGCCCGCGCGGTGTTCCTGCCGGGCCTGCGCCAGGCCGGAGGGGAGGCCGCCGCGGTGGCCGGCCGGGACGCGGGCCGCGCCGAGAAGTTCGCGCACGACAACGGGATCGGCCGCAGCGTCGAGGGCTACCAGCACCTGATCGACGACCCCGATATCGACGCCCTCTACATCCCGCTGCCCAACGCTCTGCACGCCGAGTGGACGATCCGGGCGCTCGAGGCGGGCAAGCCGACCCTGTGCGAGAAGCCGCTCTGCGGGGTGCTGCCGGACACCGAGCGCGTGCTCGACGCCGCGCGCCGGACCGGAACCCTGCTCTGGGAGGCGTTCGCGTTCCCGTTCCACGCGCAGATCGCGAAGATCAAGGCCGTGGTCGCCGACGGCGCGATCGGCGAGCTGATCGAGATCAAGTCCAACTTCCACTTCACGGTCGGCAACCCGGCCAACATCAGGCTGTCCCGCGACCTGCAGGGCGGTGCGCTGAACGACGTCGGCTGCTACCCGATCCGGCTGGCCGAAGAGCTGTTCGGCCCGGAGCACGAGTCCGCGTGGGCGCACGCCACGTGGGGCGGCGAGGACGTCGACGTGGACACCTGGGCCGTGCTCAACTACCCGGCGGGGCGGCGGCTGCTGCTCTCCTGCGGCTTCGGCCGCAGCTATGACGCCTTCACCACGCTGGAGGGCACCGGCGGGCAGATCCACGTCACCAACCCGTTCCATCCCGGCCCGTCGGACAGCTACCAGGTCCTGGCCGCGCGGGAGGAGCCGCGCAGCTTCCCGGCCGCCGGGGACGTGAAGTCGTTCACGCCGCTGACCGGCCACATCAACGCCGTGCTGCGCGGCGAGGAGGAACCCCGGATGCTGGCCACCGGCACCGCGCTCAGCACCGCGCGCACCTTGCAGGAGCTGGCCGGCCTCCTGGACCGCTCGCGGTCCTAGCCGGCGGGGACGTTGCGGGCCGACCGGGTGATCGCGCCCGCCCCCGCGATCCGGGCCGCGATCACGACCGGGATGATCGTCAGCGCGATCACGACCGACACCACGGCGTTCACCTCGGGCAGCTGCTGGCCCTGCCGGATCGCGCCGAAGATCCACAGCGGCAGCGTGTTCTGCGCGCCTGCGGTGAACACGGTGACGATGACCTCGTCGAACGACAGGGCGAACGCGAGCAGCGCGCCGGACACCAGCGCCGTGGCCGCCATCGGCAGCGTCACGTACCGCAGCGTCTGCCAACCGCGCGCGCCCAGGTCCGCCGACGCCTCGGCGAGCGAGCCCGGCACCCGGCGGAGCCTGGCGATGATGTTGTTGAACACCACCACGATGCAGAAGGTCGCGTGCCCGATCACGATGGTCAGGATCGAGAACTTGATGCCGGTGAACGTGAAGAACGAGTTCAGCGCGATCCCCGTGATGATGCCGGGCAGCGCCAGCGGCAGCAGCAGCAGCAACGAGACGGCCTCCCGGCCGAAGAAGCTGAAGGTGTGCAGCGCGTACGCGACCGCGGAGCCTAGCAGCACCGCGATGGCCGTGGCGACCAGCCCGACCTTGACCGACAGGATGAAGGCCTGGCGGACCATCTGGTCGTGCCACGCCACACTGAACCAGCGCAGCGAGAAGCTGGAGATGGGCCAGCTCTCTATGTTCGAGCGGTTGAAGGCGTAGAGCACGATCAGCACGATCGGGGCGAACAGGAACAGCAGCACCAGCGCGACCCAGATCCGCAGCGCGATGCGCAGGCCCGCCGACTCCACCTAGACCGCCTCGAACGCGCCGAGCGCCCTGGCGGCGAACAGGTACACGGCCATGATCGCGATCGGGAACAGGGCCATAGCCGCGGCGAACGGCACGTTGTTCGCGATCCCGATGTTGGAGTAGATGATGTTGCCCATGAAGTTCGCGCTGGTGCCGCCGACCAGGATCGGCGTGATGTAGTCGCCCAGGGTCAGCGAGAACGTGAAGATCGACCCGGCCACGATGCCGGGCAGCGCCAGCGGCAGCAGGATCAGGCGGGTGGTCCGCCAGGTCCGGCCGCCGAGGTCCTGGGAGGCCTCGATCTGGGACCCGGGGATCCGCTCGATGGCCGCGTACACCGGAATGATCATGAACGGCAGCCAGATGTAGCAGAACACGGTGAACACGGCCCAGTTCGTGTAGATCAGGTGCGGCGCGCCGACCCCGATCTTGCCCATGCCCCAGTCGATGATCCCGTTGTGGGTGAAGATGAGCAGCCAGGCGTACACCTTGGCCAGGTAACTGGCCCACAGCGGCAGCAGGATCGCCACGAACAGGGCGATCCTGGTCCGGGGCGACGCCAGCCGCGCCATGAAATAGGCGAACGGGATGGCGACGACCGCGTCGGTGACGGTGACCGCCGCGGCCATCCCGACCGTGCGCAGGATCACGGCGCGGTAGGCGGCGCTGCCCAGGATGCCGGTGATGTTGTCGAGGCTCCAGACCCGCTCGATGTTCGTTGTGAACGGGTTGATCTGCCAGAACGCCGTGATCAGCAGGACCACCAGCGCGGCCAGGTACACCAGGGCGAACCAGGCCAGCGGCGGCGTGAGCAGGATGGTGGCCCGCGCCCACGGCCGGCGCCACAGCGCGGCCGAGACGCGGGACCATCTCCCTGCGGTGCGGCGGCACCGCGCCGCGCCGCCGGCGGTGACCGCCATCGGCTACCGGCCCCGGCGCGGGCCGCCGGGACCGCTCACTTGACCTGGGTGTTCCACGCGGACACCCACTGGGCGTAGGGTACGCAGTCGGGCTTGCCGTTGTCGCAGGTCGCGAGCGGTGTCTTCCACAGCGCGATGGACTTGAAGTAGCTCGACGGGGCGTTCGCGTGGTACTGCGCGCATGATCCCTTCTGCATCTGGTCCATGTAGGTGCAGGCGAGCTTGTTGTCCGGGGTCTCGCCGTAGTTGATCGCCTGCTGGGCCTGGACCTTGGGGGTGCTGATGTACCGCATCCACATGTACGCGCAGTTGGGGTGCGGTGCCTTGGCGGCCAGCATCCAGGTGTCGGCCCAGCCGGTGGCACCCTCGGACGGGATCGTGTCGCCGATCGGGAACTTGTCCGCGCGGAGCGTGCTGACCTGGTACGGCCAGCCCGCGCCGACGGAGGCGTTGCCGTTCTTGAAGTCGAAGATCTCCTGCGAGGCCAGGGCCCAGTACTTCTCGATCAGCGGGCGCTGCTTGGCGAGCAGGCTGACCGAGGCCTGGAACTGCGGCTGGGTCAGCTCGTACGGGTCGGTGATCTTCAGCGACGGGTTGTGCGTCTTCAGGTAGAGCGCGGCGTCGGCGATCTGGATCGGGTTGTCCGGGACCGTCACCTGCCCCTTGTACTTCGAGTCGTAGATGACACTCCACGAGGTCGGCGCGGAGGAGAAGTCCTTCTTGCTGTACATCAGCACGTTCGGGCCCCACTGCAGCGAGACGCCGTAGTGCACCCCGTCGATCGTGTTGAACGGCGGGGACTGGAAGGCCGGGTAGAAGTCCTTCCAGCTCGGGATCAGGTTGATGTTCACCGGCCGTGCGTCTCCCGCGTAGAGGATGCGCAGGTCCGCGTCACCCGATGAGGAGACCATGTCGTACTGGCCCCCGCCGCCGTTCTTCATCAGCGTGACCATCTCGTCGGAGCTGCCCGCGTACTTCGCGTTGACCTGGCATCCGGTCTGCTGCTCGAACGGCTTCACCCAGATCGGGTTCAGGTAGCCCTCCCAGGCGATGAGGTTGAGCTGGCCCTCGCCCTTCCCGATCTTCTTGAGCACCGGGAGGTGGGCCGTGGGAACGGTCTGGCCGGAGGCCTGGGTTCCTGTGGCTGCCCCCCGCCGCTGCTGCCGCAGCCCGCGGCGATCAGCGACGCGGCCGCCGCCAGCAGAAGGATCTTGGTGCGGGTTCTGAACCGCGCCCGTGATGTCATCATTGCTTACCCTTCCCCAGGGTCGGGATCATGGTCCTGGCCCTGTGAAACCGTGTAGGCCTGGTCTGGCCGCCAGGCGAGGCGCACCCGGGTTCCCGGCGCGTCCGCGGACAGGACCGGGGCCTCGGTGTTCTGGCGGGCGACGACCAGTTCGCCTCCCGCGTCGAGGTCGACGATGTAGCGGGTCAGCACGCCGGCGTACACGACATCGCGGATGCGGCCCGCCTCGACGTTGGCGTCGGGCGGCCCGGGCTGATCGCCGGTGAGCATGTGGATTTTCTCGGGCCGGACCGTGATGCGGTGGCCGTCGCGCTCGATCAGGTTGGACACGCCGATGAACCCGGCGACAAAGGCGGTCCGCGGTCGCTCGTACACCGCGATCGGCTCGCCCACCTGCTCGATCTGGCCGTGGTTGACCACGGCGATGCGGTCGCTCATGGTGAGCGCTTCTTCCTGGTCGTGCGTGACATAGATAAAGGTGATGCCGATCTCGCGCTGCACCCGGAGCAGCTCGAGCTGCATCTCCTGCCTGAGCTTGAGATCGAGGGCGCCGAGCGGTTCGTCGAGCAGCAGCACCTGTGGCTCGTTCACGATTGCGCGGGCCAGGGCGACGCGCTGGCGCTGGCCGCCGGACAGCTGCGCCGGCTTGCGCGAGCCGAGCCCGGGCAGCCGGACCATCTCCAGGGCCCGGGCGGCCCGCTCGCGGCGGTCCGTCTTCGGCACCCGCCGCACCCGCAGCCCGTACTCGACGTTCTCGGTCACGGTCATGTGCGGGAACAGCGCGTAGTCCTGGAACACGGTGTTGACGTCCCTGAAGTACGGGGGGACCCGGCTCACGTCGCGCCCGGCCAGCTCGATCCGCCCGGCGTCGGGGGTCTCGAACCCCGCGATAAGGCGGAGCAGCGTGGTCTTGCCCGAGCCTGACGGCCCGAGCAGGGTGAAGAACTCACCCTCGCGCACGCTGAGCTCGATGCCGTCCAGCGCGACGACATCGCCGTACCGCTTCCGCAGGCTGGTGACGTGGACGGCTGCCCGCGCGACACCGGCGTCACCTGCGGCTGCGGGCGGCGGTGAGCCAGGGACAGCGATCATTCGGCTCTTGTATCACGGTTCAGCCGGGAATCGCAATGTGCCCCAGCCTGCCCGCTGATGCCCCTGGCTGAGGCCGATACGGTCGTTATCTGACACCGCGCCGCCGCCCGGGCGCGTGCTTGTGCCGCAGGAGCGAACGTGGGGGGAACCCGTGGATCTAGGGCTGAACGGCAAGGTCGCGCTCGTGGCCGCGGCGAGCAGGGGTCTCGGTCAAGCGTCGGCCCTCGCGCTGGCGCGCGAGGGCGCCCGGGTCACGATCTGCGCTCGGACCGCCGCCGATCTCCAGGCCGCAGCGGGGGAGATCCGGCGGGAGACGGGCGCCGAGGTGCTCGCCGTCCCTGCCGACCTCACCAGCGCGGAGGGTATCAAGACCGTCGTGGCCGCGACGGTCGAGCGCTTTGGCGGCATCGACATTCACGTCAACAACTCCGGCGGCCCGGCACTGGGCACGTTCTGGGACGTCACCGACGACGACTGGCGGCGCGCGTTCGAGGTCGTCACGCTGAACTTCGTGCGCTTCGTCCGCGAGGTCGTGCCGCACATGCGGGAGAAGCGGTGGGGCCGCATCATCGCGATCCAGTCGAGCTCGGTGAAGGAGCCGGTCGGGAGCATCGACCTGTCGAACGGACTCCGGCCTGGTGTCGCCGGGCTGATGAAGGCGATCATGCCGGACCTGGCCAAGGACGGCATCACGATCAATCTGGTGCTGCCCGGCGTGTTCCTCACCTCCCGGATCAGCCCCGGTGCCGGGCGCAGCCCCGAGGGTGACGAGGCGCTCGAGACGCAGCTCGCGCCGCTGGGGGCGGCGATCCCCATCGGCCGCATCGGCCGGCCGATCGAGCTCGGCAACCTCGTCGCGTTCCTGGCGTCGGAGCAGGCCTCCTACATCACCGGCGCCGTGTATCAGGTCGACGGGGGCAACATCAAATCCAACGTCTAGCAGGCCAGACGGCCGCGTTGTTGTGTTTGCGGGTCATGGTAGGGCAACCGGCGAGGCGGCCGGAGCGGCCACGCGGGCCGGGCGGGGCAGCCGCAGGCGCAGGACCACCAGTCCGAGAAGGGCGAAGGCAGCCGTCCAGGCCAGGGACAGGGCCGCCATGCTGGCCAGGGCCTGATGGTGGAAGGCTCCTGCGGCCGCGAACTGGGTCGGGCCGTACGACGGGAAGAACTGCAGGACCGGATGATTCGCCAGCGGGTTGTCCACCGGGTTTTCCAGGAACGTGTCCAGCAGCGAGATCATGATGATGAGGAAGAAGCCCTCAAGGTCCCCTCGGACCAGGACGCCGATCAGCAGGCCGAACGCGGCGTAGGTGGCCGCCCCCAGGATGAACGCCACAGCGATGGCCCACAACCCCGACGGCCGCCAGAAAGCCAGCATGACGGCTGCCGCGTAGACGCCGATGCCGATGGCCTGGACCAGCGCCGCGTTGGTCTTGGCGGCGATGAGGGCGCCATGCCTGTACCCGGACAGCACCAGGCGCCGGTCGAAGGGCAGGGACCGGCGGACCGCGGCGAACACGACGAACCCCGTGATGAGGGTGATCGCGCTGAGCCCGGCGGTGATCAGAGTGAGGTCGTGGCCGTCCACGATGATGGCCGCGCCGATGGCCGCAGCCGCAATGCCGTGCCACGTGCGATGATCATGGAGCCGATCACCAGGTACCAGACCGGGACGAAGAGCCACGAGCAGGATCCAGGCGAGCCGGTTCCGGATCTGGGCGGCCAGGCTGAGCCGGAGCGCGGTCTCAAGCTGCCGGCGCATGGCTGCTCGCCTCCTCCTCGATCCGCCCGTCCTTCAGGTGGCAGATCCGGTCGAAACGCTCCTGCTCGAAGACCAGATGGCTGATGACCACGGTCGCGGTCCCCGATGCCCGCAGCTCGCCGGTGAGGTCCCAGAAGGCCAGGTAGGTCTGCCAGTCGAAGCCCTGGTATGGCTCGTCGAGGAGCAGCACCGGCGGGCTGTGCATCAGGGCCAGGGTCAGGCTGAGTTTCTGCTTGGTCCCGCCGGACAGCGTGTCGGCCCGCTGGCCACGGCAGGAGGCGTAGCCCAGCCGCTCGATCAGCTCGTCGGCCCGGGCGGTGGAGCTGATCCCGTACGCGGCCTGGAAGTAACGCACGTGCTGATCCACGGTCAGCGCCTCGTCCAGGACGACCGTCTGCGGGCAGTAACCCGGCCTACCCCCGATCACGATGGTGCCCGCGTCCGGGCGCAGGTCACCGGCGAGAATGCGCAGCAGCGTCGTCTTCCCTGTCCCGTTCTCGCCGACCACCGCCACGAGCTCCCCGGCTGCTACGTCGAGATCAAGCCCGGCCAGCACCTGGCGGCGGCCGAATGCCTTGCGGATTCCCCGCGCCGTCAGTGCGCTCATGGGGACCGCCTCCTCCCCGCCTGTTACCTCCCAGCGTGGCCCGGGCGTCCCCGGCGCGGCAGGGTGGTGCCAGGCAGGTTCGGGGTGGGCCTGCCACCACTCAGGGCCAGGGCAGGGCGATCGGCGTGACCGGAAGCCGGCCCGCGATCAGGTCGGCGACCAGCGCGACCAGGCCCACGGGGATGATCGTTTCTGTGGTCGCGGCCAGCTCGACCTGGGTCCACCAGTGATGCCCGCCGTAGTGCCGCCGCTCGTAGTCGAGCATCCCGGCCGGGTCCACCCGGTGGCTGGACACGCGGTGCACGAACAGGTCGTCCCGGAACAGGCCGCTGGCCCAGCCCAGATCCGCCTCGCCGGCCGTGAACGCGACGAGCGTCAGGTCAGCCGGGTCCGCCCGCAGGCCCGTTTCCTCGAGCAGCTCCCGCGCGGCCGCGTCGGCGAGCGCCTCGCCGGGTTCAACACCGCCGCCCGGGGGTGAACCAGGCGTAGTCGCTGCCCGGCTGATCCGGGGCCGCAGCAGACCTGATCAGCAGCAGCCGGTCCGCGGCGTCGAGCAGGATGACCCGGGCCGACCGGCGGGCGAACTCCGTCATGAGGGGCCAGGCCTCCTAGGTGTTCCTGATGTAGGTCAGCACGGCGAGCACCCGCCGGTGGTCGTCGGCGGTGGGCAGCAGGCCCAGCTTCATGAAGATCGACCCGACGTGGGTCTCGACCGTCTTCGGCGACAGGACCAGCTGCTCGCAGATGGCGCTGTTCGAGCGGCCCTGAGCCATCAGGCCGAGGATGTCCCGCTCCCGGGCGGTCAGGACAGCCAGGGCGCTGTCCTCCCCCTGGCGCCGCAGCAGCTGCGTGACCACCTCGGGATCGATGACCGACCCGCCCCGCGCGATCCGCCGCAGCGTGTCGCAGAACTCCCCGATGTCGGAGACCCGGTCCTTGAGCAGGTAGCCGACGCGCTGAGGGGAGTGGGTCAGCAGCTTGATGGCCTGGCGGGTTTCCACGTACTGGGACAGCACCAGGACGCCGACCCCGGGGTGTTCCGCCCGGATCCGCTGTGCGGCCACCAGTCCCTCGTTGGAGTTCGTCGGCGGCATCCGGATGTCGGTGACCACCACGTCCGGTATCAGCTGCTCCACCACCAGGTGCAGGCCCGCGGCGTCGGCGACCTGCCCGGCCACGACAAAGCCGTGCTCGGTGAGGACCCGGGCCAAGCCCTCGCGGAAGAGCATCGAGTCGTCCGCCAGCACGACCCGGATCGCCCCGGGCTCAGGCATCGCACGGGATCTCGGCCAGGACCCGGGTTCCCCCTGAGGACCGGGTCTCCACATGGAAGCTGCCGCGCACCGCGGCTACCCGGTCTTCCAGCCCGCGCAGGCCGGAGCCCCGGGCGGCGTCGGCTCCGCCGATGCCGTCGTCGAGCACCTCTACGCGCAAGGACCCGTTGCGCCGCGACATTTCCACCCGTGCGCCGGAGGCGTGGGCATACTTCGCGACGTTCGCGAGCGATTCCGACACCACGAAGTAGGCGACGGTTTCGACCGGCTCGGGCAGCCGGGCATCGAAGTCGGCGATCACGCGGACCGGCATCGACGAGCGGTCCGCCAGCGACTCCACGGCCGCGGGCAGGCCCTCTTCGGTGAGGATCGCGGGATGGATCCCGCGTGCGAGCTCGCGGAGCTCGTCGATGGCCTGCTTCAGCTCGGCCGATGCATCGGCGAGCAGGGCCGCAGTCGCCGGGTCGGCGCCATCGCGGTCACGGAGCATCGCCAGGGACAGGGCCAGGCTGGCCAGTCGCTGCTGCGCGCCGTCGTGCAGGTTCCGCTCGACGCGGCGGCGCTCGCGGTCTCCCGCCTCCACGATGCGCTGGCGGGACGCTCGCACCTCCTCCAGCTGGGCCCGGACCTCGGCGTGCAGCCGTTCGTTCTCGATCGCCATTCCGGCTGCGGCGGCCGCCGCCCGGACGAGTCCCTGGTCCAGCGCCGGGTCGTGGATCAGTGCGGCGAGCGGCCGTCCCTGCCGCTCGACCACCGTCACCGTGCGGGCCTGATGCCCCTCCCCGGGCTGGGGCAATGATCCCGGCTGACCGCGGGCGTCCACCCAGCGGTCCTCTCCTGCCAGCGCGTACCGCAGCTCCATCGAGGGATCGCCGAGGGAACGGGCGAGCGAGGCCTGCAGCTCCCCGGGGGCAGCGGGCGCTCCAGCTCGACCATCAGGCCGCCGACCGCGCTGCGGGCCAGGCGGGTCGACAGCAGCCCCCAGACGAACACGACCGGCAAGCTGATCTGCAGAACGCTCTGCAGCTCCCACAGCAGGTACGAAAACGGGCTAGCCAGGGGGAAGGGCGAGGCGAAGGCCCCCATCAGGTAGACCAGCGCGATGATGCACACGGCCACCCAGAGCGGCGCCAGCCCGTGGCGCTCAGCTGGCGTTGCCTCGCGGAATCGCAGCCACACTGCCAGAAAGAACAGCAGCGCCAGGACAAACCCCGCGCGCTGGTAGATCGATGTCGCGGCGATAAATGCCGTTCTGCTCGGGAATGGGGCCGGCTCCCACGCGCACGTGGTGCAGCCAGCCGAGCGAGGGTCGAACACCAGCAGGATCATGACGTTGACACCGATGGCGGCGGCGTACACCGTGCCGATCACGATCCGCTCGAACGTCGTCCGCAGCCTGCCTGTCGGGTAGGACAGGGCGATCTGCGCGAGGATGGGTGCCCCCGCCCACTGCCCGACGCTGGCGCCGAGCAGCGGCAGCACCGGCACATTGATGTTTCCCCAGTTGCCAAAGTACGGCACGAACGCGTAGGCGATCATGAGGGGACCGATCGCGTTCCCGGGCCGGCAGTCGAGCGCGATGATCCCGCCGGCCAGGAAGGCCAGGCCGCCGATCGCGTCGATGAAATGGTTCTCCGGGACGCCGTGGTGAATGCTCACCCACTCCGCGCCGAGTATCCAGCCGACCCCGGCGACGGCCAGCGCGAGTAGCCCCCATCGCCGCCGGGTCATCGCTGGCGTCCCTCGAGCATGGCCCCGAGCGTCCGCGCCGACAGCTCGGCCTTGGAGATGAAGCCCAGCGCCCCGCTGCGCCCGATGCGGCTTCCGTAGTCGGACGCCTCCCGACTGGAGATGAGGACGACCGCCGGGGGATGGGGCTCGCTGTGAACCATCCGGACGACCTCGAAGCCGGTGATGTCAGGGAGCTGGATATCGAGCAGTACCAGATCGGGCGAAAGGTCCCTGGCCACGCGCACCCCGGACTCCCCGTCTGCCGCCTCGCCGACGACCTCGTAACCCGCGGAGACGAGGAGCGCCCGGGCTCGGGCACGAAACCCCGGATGATCGTCGACGATGAGCACACTGCACGTCATCGCTCAGATGCTGGCATTCAAGCACGCCGGATACATCGGGGCTAGCCCTGAGCCAGATCCCGGTGGCAGCCCCGACGCGCCACGGGTCATTGCGTTCTTACGGTCTATCCCATCGATCCATGAGGAGGACGGGATGGAAACGCAGATAGCCGATCGGCTGCGAGCGGAGACGGGGACCGGCACGGCGACTGCCGTGGCCTATGTGGGAGCGGCGGCCTTCGTGCTCTCCGCTGCCTGGTACGGGCTGGCCGCGAAGGGCGTGACGGTGGCCTCGGCACCGAGCGTCGGGCCGCACGTGGGCGTGCAGCAGGGGATGCATATCTACTACCGCTGGCTGGTCACGACCCTGCCCCAGGAGCGGCTGTACACCTCGGTCGGGATCGCCGCGTTCCTGTGCCTGGCCGGGGTCGCGGGCGTCGTCCAGGATCTGGTGGCCCGGGACAGCGCGCTCGCCAGGGTCTGCGCGTTGACGATCAGCTCCGGCGCCCTCCTGTGGATTGCCGGAAGCGTCGTGCTGCTCGGGGGGCACCGCGCCGTCGGCCTGATGGCCACGCACGCCAACCCGATCGAGACCGTGAACTCGATCGCGTTCACCGTCGACACGATCGGCGACGCACTTGCGCTCGCCGCGTTCGCGGTGATCGGCGCGGGAATGCTCGCGCTGGCCTGGGTCGCGGCCCGGCAGCATCCCGGGCATCGCGCCTGGGTGAGCTACACCGTCCTGACTGCGCTGGTCTTGCTCGTCACCGCCGGAACCTATGCCGTCAGCGCGAGCGGGCTCACTGAGTTGATGCTGATCGTCCTCGGCGTCGTGTTGCTGCCTGCCTGGCTGGTCTGGACCGGCCGCACCCACGGGATGGCATCGCGGTCCCCGGACGCAGTCTGACCTGGCGCGGGTAGGGGAGGGCCAGCTGGTGACGCCCATGCCGGAGAGAACAGACATCGTGATCGTGGGCGCCGGCCCCGCCGGACTGATCGCCGCGCACCTGCTGCAGCGCGAAGGCATCCCGTTCCTCCTGGTGGAGAGGCAAGCCCAGGCCCATCTCGGTGCCCGGCCCAAGGCGGGACTGATCGAGTACCGTACCGTGCAGCAGTTGCGGCGCGAAGGCATCGCCGGGTCCGTGGTTGAATTCAGCGCCCAAAATCAGCGGTGTGAATTCCGGACGCCGGCCGGGTCGGCGGTGCTCGACTACGCAGCGCTGACCGGCGGACGGCCGCATTACATCTATCCGCAGCACCAGCTGGTCCAGCGGCTGGCCGAATCGCTGATCACCGGTGGCGGCCAGATCCGGTTCGGGCACACGGTCCAGGAAGTGAGCGACGGGCCGGACGGGGTCCGCGTGGCGGTAACGGGACCGGACGGCAGCCTGTCGGAGATCCGGGGTGAGGTCGCGGTCGGCTGCGAGGGGTCGCGCAGCGCCGTCGCGGGGGTGATGACCGGAGCCCTGGTCACCGGCCAGGACCTGCCGGCGCGGTGGCTGGTCGTGACCGGAGACGGCCCCCCGCTGGAGAACCACACGATCTACGCCACCCACCCGCGGGGTTTCGCCGGCCACATGCGCCGCGGCCCGAACCAGATCCGGTACTACGTCGAGGTCCCGGCGACCGACACCGAGACTGACTGGCCCGAGCAGCGGGTCCGGGCCGAGCTGTCCACCCGCCTGGCTGCGCCCGGCCGCCTGGACGGGGTACCGCTGCACGTCACCGGCCGTCTTGACCTGCGGGTGAGGATGACCGAGCCGATGCAGCAGGGCCGCCTGTTCCTGGCCGGCGACGCCGCCCACCTGATCACCCCGGCCGGGGGCAAGGGCATGAACCTGGCCATCCAGGATGCCATCGAGCTGGCCAGCGGGCTGATTGAGCGGTTCGGGCCCAAGCAGGACGGCGCCCGGCTGGCCGCCTACTCGGACACGCGGCTGCCAGCCGTGTGGCAGACCCAGGCGTTCTCCTACTGGTTCCTGCACGTGATTCTGGCCAGCCTCGCGGACCGCGGACTGCCACCGGACGCCGGGCCGGGTGGCTTTGCCCGCGGGCTCCGCGAGGGATGGGCCGCGGCGCTGAGCAGCGACCCAATGCTGGCCCGGTGGTTCGCACACGCCTACGCGGGCGTCCCCCCGGACCCCACCTGACCAGTGCCGGGGTCAGCCGGACAGTGCCTCGGTGATCAGCGCCTGCCACATCCGCGATCCGACGATGCCATCCACCCCGAAGCCGGGGATCTCGGTGGCCATCGCCCGCTGGAAGGCGCGGACCGCGGTAGCGGTCTGGGGACCGAAGATGCCGTCCACGTCCAGCGTGTGCCCGTTCCTGAGGTTCCGGAAGTTGATCTGGTCCTGGACGGCGCGCACGGCCGGGCCCGTGCTGCCACGCTGCACCGTGACGATCAGCGCGCGCCAGGTCGCGGCGCCGACGACGCCGCTGCTGCCCGGGTGCCGGGAGCGCTGGAACTTGACCACGGCCGCCTTGGTCTTGGGCCCGAACTGGCCGTCCACCGCGAGCCGGGCGCCGCGGGCGTTGAGCAGGTACTGCAGCGAGCGGACCGTGACCCGCGGCCACTGGCTGTTGGGGCCTTGGCGCAGCACCGGCCAGGGCTGCAGGGCTTGTGCGGTCGCGGCATCCGCCACGGTGGCGGCCGCGGACCCGTGGGCCGCTGCGGACGCGCCCGCCGGAATGGCGGGTGCAACGGCGATCCCGGCCGCGAGCGCACCGCTCAAATGGCTGCACCAGCCCAGGCATGGGATTTGATTTTCATGGAGGCCCTCCTAGTGAGGGCCTCATACTGTACGCATTCCGGCCTGCCGGAACTACCGTGAATGACGGCCATTTCCGCCTATGACCAGTGTTTTCCTTGGCGGAAGTCGGCGGCGAAGGTCCGGGCGACCGCGGCTAGGACGGCATGTCCTGAGACGATCAGTCCGAGCTCGCGGTTGCGGTTGAGAGAGGTGCTGGAGAAGTTCTCCGACCCGATGAACACCAGGGCGCGGTGGGTACCGTAGTCGGCCTCGATGACCTTTCCGTGGATGTAGAAATCGTCGGGGTCGCTGTAATAACTGACATGCACCCCCGCGCGGGCGAGCTTGGCGAACTCGCTGTCGTACTCGCCGTACGTGATCTCCCCGCAGACCTGCACGTCGACGCCGCGCTTGGCCGCGCTGATAAGCGCGTCCACCACCGTGGCGTCGCCCATTTCCTCGCTGTAGATGCGCAGGCTGGACCGGGCGCCGTTGATCAGGGCGAGCAGCATGTCCTGCGCGTCGGTGGGAGACCAGACGAGGTCGCGCCCGTCGCCCGGGCGGACGGGCCGGTGGGCGTAATCGGCGTTGAACACCTTCGTGATCGCGGCGACGTCGGGACGGCTCGCGTCGACGAGCAGGAAGTCCCGGGTGGTCGAGTAGTACTTGCTGGTCAGGTTCGCGGTCATGATGACCGCCACAGACCCGTCGATGATCACGGTTTTCTGGTGGGTGTACCGGTAGGCGCCCGATGACCAGGTGACCTTGACCCCGTGGGACTTGAGGTAGGAGTAAGCGTCCGAGTTGGTGTGATCTTCGCGTTCATCCAGGACGACCCGGACCCGGACACCGCGGCCTGCCGCCGCGGCCAGGTCATGCTCGGCCGTGGTGTCGGCGAGCTCGTACATGGTGACGTCAACGTTATGCCTGGCGCGGTTGATCAGGCGGTAGACGGGCCCGAACCCGGCGCCGGGCTCGGTGAGCAGCGGGCCCGACCGGGCCCCGGCTGAGCTGGCGGGCGGAGCGGAGGCCGGGGTGGCGGTCGCGGTCACGGCAGCACAACCCGTCACCGCGAACGCCGCGGCGGCCAGGGCAGCTGCGGCCGGCCTGGTGAGCGTAGCTAGGCGGAACACGCGGATCCCTTCCTGGCTGGCGGCGCCGGCCGTGCGGCCCGCGCGCTCGCACCATCAAGTACCCGTGGAAGCGAAATCAACCATGGCCAGTTGCCCGGCGATGACTGGCAGGTCAGCCTGTAGGCCTATGGTCCCGGTCGTCCGTGGCCGAAGGCCCTAGGGAACAGCCCGGACCCCACTGCACTGTGGAGAGATCTGCTAGGGCGGGAGGCTCCCATGGACAAGACGTCGCTAGCACCGCGACAACGGGATGGAGCGGGCCAGCATGCGAAGCGGAGAAAGGAGGTGCCCGATGCGAGTCCTGGTTACCTATGGCTCGGAACGGGGCGGGACCGAAGGGCTGGCCCAGATGGTGACGAGCGCGCTGCGCGACAGGGGCCTCACCGTCGACCTGCTGCCGCCAGGCCAGATCGGCAGCCTGGACCACTATGACGCCGTCATCGTGGGCGGAGCACTGTATGCCAATCGGTGGCATAAGGCTTCCCGCAGGTTTGTGAAGCGGTACAGCAACGAGCTCAAGCTGCGCCCGGTGTACTTCTTCGCCAGCGGCCCGCTCGACGACTCAGCCACCCGCACGGATATACCGCCGGTTAGGGGCGTTAAGGCACTGATGGAACGGGTCGGTGCTCGTGGCCACGTCACCTTTGGGGGTCGCCTGGCACCCGATGCCAAGGGGTTCCCGGCTAGCGCGATGGCGAAGAAGCGCGCGGGTGACTGGCGGGACGCCGCGCAGGTGCAGGCGTGGGCCGGTTCCATCGCCTCGCAGCTTCGGGCCGGGGCCCGGCAAGGTATGTGACGCGGCAGCTGGCCACGAAAGGGGTAAGGCTATGGACGCCTTTTTCAAGCTGATCGCGGCAGGTCCGTTGTTCTTTGTGAGCGCGTGGCTGCTGATGATCTTCGCTGGCATCGTGAGCAGCGACGTGGGCATCGCGCCGTTCGGGTATGTCACCGCGATGGTGGTCACCATCGGGCTGTGGCTGACCCTGGCGCCTGCTGTGGGCGCGGTGTCCCGGGTCACGGCCAAGAAGGGCACATGATGCGGGCGCGCAGCGGTGTCGCCGCAGCTGGCGGGCTTGCGCTGACCGCCGCGCTGGAGGTGGCAACCTATCCGCTGTGGCGGCCCTGGTGCCTTGCCTGGGGTGCGATCGACGACGAGGCCACCCGGGTCCTGCCCGGCGATGAACTGCTGGCCGAGCCCGACCTCGTCACCACCCGAGCGGTAGGGGTTGACGCACCGCCCAGTGCGATCTGGCCGTGGCTGGTCCAGATGGGCCCGGGTCGCGGCGGGGCCTACACCTACGACTGGATCGAGAACCTGTTCGGCCTCGGTATGCATAGCGCTGACGAGATCCTGCCCCAGTTCCAGGACCTCAAGGTCGGTGACGCATGGCGGCTCGGAACGGGGAGACCGGTGCTGCGGGTGTCGGTGCTCGAACCGGAACGATCGTTGGTGCTCCGCTCTGACGACGGCAACTGGGTGTGGGCGTTCTCGCTAGTCCCCTCCGGACCGGGCACCAGGCTGATCAGCCGCAACCGGATCGCCACGCCGGGCGCTTCCCGGCTCGGGCGCGCGCTTTACACCTACGCGATGGAACCAGGCAGCCTGATCATGGAGCGCAAGATGCTGCTCGGCATCAAACAGCGCGCGGAGCGCCTTGCGCGCGAGATGTCAGCCAGTGACCGGGGCCCCGCGAGCGTCGGCTCGCCGGGCAGCGAAACAGGATCCTAATAAGAGCTAACGGGTCGGCCGTCCGGCAGACTCGGGTCCGGTAGCCGCCGGCAGGTGAGCACTGGTGGGTCCTGGGCTCCTTCGGGAAGCCCTACGCCTAGATCGTGCCCCTGCCGGTGGCCGGGAGAGTAGATCGCTGCTGGGATGTCGTGCCCGCCGCCGTGGCGTGAGCACTGGTTTATTAGGTCGCTGATGGTTCTCCCGCGGGCTGCCGTGGTTTGTGTGGTGTCGAGGACGGGAGAGCATGTGCTGTTCGTGGGTGATGACTGGGCCGAGGATCATCATGACGTCGAGCTGATGGATGCCTCGGGGCGGGTGCTGGCCCGGGCGCGGCTGCCTGAGGGCGCGGCGGGGATGGCGCGGCTGCACGCGATGATCGGCGAGCAGCTCGGCGACGCCGATGACGCGCGTGGAGGTGGCAGCCGGGATCGAGACGGACCGGGGCTTGTGGGTCCAGGCGCTCGTGGCGGCCGGGTATGTGGTGTTCGGGATCAACCCGCTGCAGACGTCCCGGTACCGGGAACGGCACGGGGTGTCGGGAGGTAAAAGCGACACCGGTGACGCGCACGCGCTGGCGGACATGGTGCGCACCGATTCGCATCAGCTGCGCCCGGTGGCCGGGGACAGCCCGGCCGCGCAGGCGGTCAAGGTCGTGGCCCGGGCGCATAAGACGCTGATCTGGGAACGGACCCGCCACGTCCAGCGGCTGCGCCACCAGCTGCGGGACTTCTTCCCCGCCGCGCTGGCCGCGTTCGACGACCTGGACGCCCCCGACGCCCTGGAACTGCTGGCCAGGGCCCCGGACCCGGCGTCGGCGGCCAGGCTGACCACCGCGCAGATCGACGCCGCGCTCAAGCGCGCCCGCCGCCGCGACCGGGCGGACAAGACCGCCGCGATCCGGGCGGCGCTGCGCAGCCAGCAGCTGGCCCAGCCGCCGCAGGTCACCGCCGCCAGCGCCGCGGTGGTCCGCTCGCTGATCGCGGTGATCACCACCCTCAGCGAGCAGATCACGGTCCTGCAGGGGCAGGTGGACGCGCATTTCAGTCAGCACCCGGACGCTGAGATCATCTTGTCCCAGCCCGGCCTGGGACCGGTCCTCGGCGCCCGGGTGCTGGCCGAGTTCGGCGACGACCCGGATCGCTACGCCTCCGCGAAAGCCCGCAAGAACTACGCGGCCACCAGCCCGATCACCCGCCAGTCCGGCAAGACGCAAAACCGTGATGGCCCGGTACGTGCACAACGACCGGCTCCGCGACGCCCTCGACGGCCAGGCCTTCGCCGCCCTCAGCGCCTCGCCCGGCGCCCGGGCCTGCTACGACGCCCAGCGCGCCCGCGGGACCGGGCCACCGGCCCGCGCTGCGCCACCTCGCCAACCGGCTCACCGGCATCCTGCACGGCTGCCTCAAAACCCGCACGCGCTACGACGAGGCCACCGCCTGGCCGCAGCCCGCCAGCCAGGAACTCAAGGCTGCCGCTTGACACTCCTAGCTCCTGGGATGTCTAGGCACGGGCGGAGATGCGCGCGCCAGCGCGAGCCGCGGCGAGCGCCACATCGGCGGCGTTGTCCGGCGGCGTCGGACTGCAGGGTGTGACCGGGGCTAATCCGGAGCCAGGTTTAGCAACTGGCGCAGGTGGCCGGTCCGCGGCCCATCTCCAAGCCGGGCCGTGACCTGGTCGCCGAGCAGGCGCATCTCGGGGCCGGCGTGCCGGCAGTGGGCCGCGAAGCACAGCTCGCCCAAGGGGGAGCGCATGGCCCGCCCCCAGTACCAGACGGCCACCGGTTTCAGCAGCGGGCTGTGCAGCGTGGCCAGGTTGCCGGGCAGACCGTGCGCCCCGGCCCGGCGCAGCGCGGCGAACGCCTCGGTGATAGCGGAGCACATGAGACTGAGCGACGGCCGGTCGGCGGCCAGGCGGACGGGATCGGTGCCGCAGCGCGCCAGCGCGGCGGCCACACAGGCCACGAACGCCGCGTGGTACGCGAGCCACCCGTCCATGTCCCTGACCCGCTGGACCTGGAAACCGCGAGCGGCCAGCGCATGCACGAGCGTATCCAGCCGGGGGTCGTTTCCGGCCTCGATGGCGGTCGGCTGCTGCGGGATGCGGACATACTCGGCGACACCGTGGCGCAGCACCCCGCCAACCCCGGGGAACCCCAGCCTGATCTGGGCGGCCAGTCCGCCGTTAACGGCGGACCGGCCGCCGGGGTTGTTCCCGAACAGGACCACGGCGGGCTGCCCGGCCAGGCTGACGAGCTGAGCGCAGGCCGCCGCCAGCTGGTCGGCGCGGACGGCGACGACAACCACGTCATACTCTCCGTCCGATGGGTCCGCGACGACCCGGGCCGCAGCCTCAACCCGGCTGCCGCCGAGGACGTCACGCGCCCTCAGCCCGTCGGCGGCCACATGGTCGGTCCGGGGCGGGTGGCTCAGCACCGAGACCATATGCCCGCCCGTGGCCAGCTGCGCGCCGTATACCGTTCCGATCACGCCTGACCCGACGATCAGTATTCGCATGACGGCCTCCAGTCAGGCGCGGCTGCTGCCGAACGTTGCAAGGTGGCGGATGAAGCGCCAGGCCCGGCGCCGGATGCGCCGGTTCCCGCGAGCTGCCGGAAGACGACGCCAGAGGCCCGGACCGGGCGTGCGGCGAGCGCGTTCGGTCCGAATCGCCTCAGCCGGTCGGCCGCCTCGGCGGACGAGAGGCCGTCCGCCCTGCTGCCCAGGCGGGACAGCACCTCAACCGGAGCGAGGCCCGCCACCTCCGCGAGCCCTGGCTCACCGTGAGCGGCGGACGTGACCGTGACCATAGCCGCAGCCTCGTCGCCGGGACCCGGCTCCGCTAGGGCCTTTGGTCTCGTCTGGCATCTACTCGACCGGCTATTTCACATGTGACCTTGGTCCCGGCACGGCTGCCCGTTCGACTCCAGCGCATGACTGCGCTGATGCGCTGGAGTGAAGCCAGGAGACGAGGATGTGATGGCGATGAAGGCGACAGCGGTCAGGGACGTGACGCGACAGGCTCAGCTACCCGCCTGCGAACTAGGCGCACCGTCCATCAGGTGGCCCGCGCCAGGAAAGAGCCGGCATGAGCATCCGGGAAGCTTCGATACTCGGAACGACAGCCATTCCTGCGCGGCCTGCGCGACGAGCACCTGGCCACGCTCGCCGACCTGTGCACGCATGTCCTGGTACCTGCCGGGCAGCGGCTGTTCGAGGAAGGCGTGACGGCCGACCGGTTGTGGCTCATCGACGCGGGCCAAGTCACGCTCGACGCGATGGTACCCGGCCAGGGACGGGTCATCATCGAGACGCTCGGCCGAGGCGACGTCGTCGGTCTGTCGTGGCTGCTGCCGCCGTATCAGTGGCGGTTTGGTGCTGTCACCACGCAGCCCATGCAGGCCTTCGAATTCGACTGCACGTGCCGTGCGCACCGCCTGCGACGCCGATCCTGCCCTCGGCTACGAGCTCAGCCAACGGTTCTCCCGCGTTGTAGTGCACGGTTGCAGGCCACCCGGGCCCGGCTAGTCGACGTGTGCGCACACACGGAAATGAAGCGCTGACCAAGGAGCAAACGTCCCGAGCCCTGAGACCGTTCCCACCATTGACGACCAGCCAGGTGGTGCAACCACGCGCACTGCCCGGTCGTGGTGGTACCGGCCAGGTAAGCGCCCGGGTGTCAGTGCCTTCGAACGTAGCCGCCGCTCGCTACGGTCCGCTGAGTAGCGGGCCGACCGCCAGCCTGGCCAGACCGCGACGGGAGAAGCCCATGGACATCTTTGAAGGGCCGTCAGAGGGGCAATCCGCGAGGCGGCCACCCCGGAGGAGATCGCACAGTTCGTGATCGCCGCGGCGGTGCAGGCACCGTCCGTGCACAACACGCAGCCATGGCGGTTCAGCCATCGCGACATCGAGATCGAGCTCAGCGCCAACAACGAACGGCAATTGCGACGTAGCCGACCCAGACGGCCGGGAGATGTTTATCAGCTGTGGCGCAGCGCTATTCAACGTCCGGGTAGCGCTGCGCTACCTGGGGCTCGTGCCCAAGGTCCGCGTACTTCCCGACCACCGACCTGGTCAACGTGATCGCGCGGGTGACCTGGGGTGAGCGGGTGCCAGCGGTTGAGTACGAGAAAGAGCTGTACGCGCAGATCTCCCGGCGCCGCACCCACCGCGGCGGCTTCGATCCGGCGCCGATCCCGCACGCGCTGCTCACCGCCCTGTCCGAGCAGGCCGCGAAGGAAAAGGCCATGCTGGACCTGATGGACTGCCGAGCCGCAGCGGGCCGCGGTCCTGGCCGCGGTTGTCGAGGCCGGGGATGGCGCGCTGCGGCTCGACAGCTCGCTGGCCAAGGAGGAGGCGCGGTGGGCGCCGGGCCCGAGCCAGTCACCGGCAGGACGGTGTTCCGCCGACCGCCTACCCGGCGCAGCCCGAGCGCACCGAGCCGCAGTTCCGCCAGCCGTGACTACGCCCACGGCCATGGCTGGGGGCTTCCGCCGGGTGAGGAGGAGGCGGTGGTGCGGTCCGCCGGGGTCGTGGGACTGCTTACCACGAGCGTCGACCAGCCGGTCGACTGGATAGGTGCCGGGCAGGCGCTGCAGCGGGTGCTGCTGTTGGCCAGCAGCTACGGGGTGGCGGCCGCCCTGCACAGCCAGCCGCTCGAGCTGCCTCTGCTGCGCGACTTCATCCGCATTCACCTCAGCGGCCGCGCCTACCCGCAGATGGTGCTCCGGCTCGGGACGACCAGCGAGACAGCCCAGAGCGTGCGCCGCCCGGTGGACGAGGTCCTGCAGGAATCCCTGCTCTAGCCTGACTCTCCGCGGGGTTACCCGTAGCCGCGGCCGCGGTTGGCGGTCTGCAGCATGCTGACGTAGCCGGCGCGCTTGTAGGCCGCCTGCTCGGTGCCGGCCTGCACCGAGAGCAGTCCGCGCACGTCCGTCACCGAGGCGAATCCCTTGCGGGTCATCCAGTCCGACAGTCCGTCGAGCAGCGTGCCCGGGGCAGTGCCGGATCAGCGCTGACGCGGTCATCACCACGTCTGCGCCGGCCAGCAGGTAGCTGGCCACGTCGGCCGGATCTTCGACGCCGGTGGTCGCGGCCAGCGAGCTTCGGACCCGCCCGGCCAGCAGCGCGATCCAGGCCCGGGGCAGCCGGGCCTCCGCCGGGCTGGACAGCGGCGTTCCGTGAGACCGAGCCGTACGACGGGCCGTCGCTGGTGATCGCCTACAGCCACTGCATCGCGCACGGGATCGACATGCACGACGGCCTGGGCCAGCAGTACCGCGCCCTAGCCAGCGGGTACTGGCCCCTGATCCGCTACGACCCGGTGCTGCGCGCGGCCGCTGGCAACTCCCCCGCCCACCTCCCCCTTCATGCTCGACTCGCCGCGCCGGCTTGCTCCAGGGCGGTCGCGTAAGACCGCGGTGCCGCTCGGGTTGGTGCCGTCTACGGGCAGTGCGCTGACGGGCAGGTCGCACCTCCGCAGGGTCGCTGGGCCGGGTACCCCAACTATCGCTCTGCAACGCCGCACCAGACCAGGGACCAAGGACCTGACGGCGGCGGGTTTATGTCCAGCCCGGCCGGGCGTGCCCACGCCTTCGCGACCCGGCCTGTCCGCTGCTGGCGCTGATTAAGCCGATCGTCGGCCGGCTGAGACATCGGCGTGCTCGTATCCGCCTGGCAATCGGAAGCGTCTCTTTGGGCTGCGCACAGTGGCCCAATTGCTCCGTAAGTCAGGACCGAAGTCCCGTCAATACCAGGCCAATCTGCTCTGCTGCGAAGTACGGCAGCAACGAGACGATAAGGGCGGCTAATGAGAAACCATGCCGGGCCAGGCCGGTCCGGCCGTACTCAAGGAGGATCTCAGATGCGCAGAAGGACCTTTGACATCTTGACGTCGCTGACCGGGCTGGTGCTGGCGGCGGTGCTGCTGGTGGCCGGCGGGCTGCTGTTGTGGGGCCACTCGTTTGTGACCAGCGAGGTTCGCGCCCAGCTGGTGGCCCAGAAGATTGTGTTCCCGGCGAACGACAGCCCGGCGATCAAGGCGCCGGAGTTCGCGGCGATGCACCAGTACGCGGGCAGACGATGACCACCGGCGCGCAGGCCGAGGTCTACGCCGACCACTTCATCGCCAACCACCTGAAGGAGATCGGCGGCGGGCAGACCTATGCGCAGCTGTCGGCCAAGGCGCTGGCCCAGCCCAAGAACCCGGCGCTGGCGGCGCAGGTTGACGCGATGTTCAAGGGCACCACGCTGCGCGGGATGCTGCTGAACGCCTACGCGTTCGGGAAGATGGCCCAGATCGCGCTGTGGGCCGCGATCGCGTCGTTCCTCGGCGCAGCCCTGCTGCTGATGCTGTCCGGCCTGGGGTTCTACCACTCGCGCCGGGTCACCCCGGCCGCCGAGGTCTTCACCAAGGCGACGGCCGCTGACAAGGTCACGGTCTCCTAACTCAGCCCGGGCAGCACAGATCCCGGCACCATAAACGGGCGGCCTCCCCCAGGGAGGCCGCCCGTTAGTCAGCGGACGATGAGCACAGGCCGGTCGGCCAGGTGGATCACCTTGTGCGCGGTGTGCCGAGAACCAGCCCCGCAAGGCCGCCGCGGCGTCAACATTCGCCTGGGCCTCATCCGTCGATTCGGACGGCACAACCCCGGGGACGAAGTTGCCGAGCAGTTCGGCGTCATCCACACGTTCGGTGCGGGACCCGGATTCGCGCTCGGGACATCCCCCTATCGCCGCGCGGATTCCCACGTCGCGTCGCTGCCAGCGGCGGCGAGAAGCGGATAGGGACCAAAGACCCCTTTGCTGGTTGCCGAACGCCCCTGACCAGGAATGGTCGCGGCCACGACCCTGGAATAGGTGTCAGGGCTGCACACCAACGGCAGCCGCCAGGAGAAGGGCAGGCAATCATGACTACGCGGGTCGGGATCAACGGATTCGGGCGTATCGGCCGTACCTTCGTGCGCCGGGCGCTCGAGCGGGCCGACATCGACGTCGTCGCGGTGAACGACATCACGGACACGCGGACCCTCGCGCACCTGCTCGAGTTCGACTCGACCTACGGCAGGCTGAAGGCCGGCGTGACGCACACCGACGACTCGATCATCGTTGACGGCCACCCGATCAGGGTGCTGAGCAGCCCCGACCCGTCGGCGATCGACTGGGGTGAGCTCGGTGTCGCCGTTGTCGTGGAGTCCACCGGACGGTTCGGCGCTCGCGACCAGGCCGCGCTGCACCTGAAAGGCGGGGCCAGGAAGGTGCTGCTGTCTGCGCCGGGGAAGGGCGTCGACCTGACGGTCGTGGTCGGCATCAACGACGCTGAGTACGACCCGCAGCGGCACGATGTGATCTCGAACGCCTCCTGCACGACCAACTGCGTGGCGCCGATGGCGAAGGTCCTGAACGACGCGTTCGGCCTGGTTCAGGGGCTCATGACCACGATCCACGCGTACACCGGCGACCAGATGCTGCTGGACGGCCCGCACAAGGACCTGCGCCGTGCGCGCAGCGCCGCGGTCAGCATCGTGCCGACCACCACGGGCGCGGCCCGGACCACGGGGCAGGTGATACCCGAACTGGCCGGCCGTCGACGGCGTGGCGGTGCGAGTCCCTGTGGAGGACGGTTCCCTGACCGATCTCACCGCGGTGCTGGGGCGGGATGTGACAGCCGCCGAGGTCAACGCGGCGTTCGAGCAGGCAGCGACGGGTCCGATGGCAGGCATCCTGCACTACAGCACCGATCCGCTCGTGTCCCGTGACATCGTCGGCGACCCTGCCTCATGCGTCTACGACTCCGGCCTGACCCAGGCGGCGGGCAGCCTGGCCAAGGTGTTCGGCTGGTATGACAACGAATGGGCCTACACCTGCCGCCTAGCCGATCTCACAGCCATCGTGGGCGCGCAGCTCTAGCCAGGCTGGCGGCCGCGGCATCCTGCGGCCGCCGTCCCGGCCGCGACGGAAGGGGGCCGATATGTACCAGCCACTGGCGGAGGATGGCATAGTCCGCAAGTTGGTCGATGCGGCTGGCGCCGCACCTTCGATCCATAACACCCAGCCCTGGCGATTCCGGATCGTCGATGACGTCATCGAGTTGCACGGGGATCCGGACCGGATGCTGTGGGTAGCTGATCCCCGCGGTCGTGCCCTCCATCTGAGCTGCGGAGCGGCCCTGTTCAACCTCAGGCTCGCGATCCGCATGCTCGGCGTCAAGCCGATGATCTGGGCGATTCCTGACCCGCAGGGCCTGCCGACGTTGCTGGCGTGCGTGCGTCTACAGCAGGGACGCCCGGCGACCTCTGGTGAGCGCGAGATGTTCGAGGCGATCTATCAGCGTCATACCAGCCGCGCACCGTTCTCCTCACGCCCGCTTCCCGAGCCGGTGCACATGGACCTGGAGCGGGCGGCCGGTTCTGAGTTCGCGCTGCTGCGCATGCTGAGCAAACGCGACACTGCGCTGGTGCTTGACCTGGCAGCAGCAGCCGACAAGGCGCTGGCCAGCGATTTTGATCATCGGGTGGAACTGGGTCAGTGGATCGGAACCGACGATGGCGTCCCCGCCAGCGCCCTGGGCTACCGCCCGACGTCCGAACCAGCGCCCGTCAGGGATTTCGGGTACGCGTCGCCCACTACCGTCCGCCCGTCTCTCTCCTACGAGCAGCGGCCGTGGCTCGCGGTTCTTTCCACGGCACGCGACGAGCCCGGTGACTGGCTGCGGGCTGGTCAGGCGCTGCAGCGGGTGCTGCTGACCGCGACGGTGAACGGGCTTGCCGCTTCACTGCTCTATCAACCGATCGAGCTGCACGACGTGGAGAAGCAGGACGACGGCTGGTGGCCCTGGCCGGAATGCCCGCAGATCATCGTCCGGTTCGGCTACGGGCCTGCGGGAACCGAATCGTCCCGGCGCGCGGTGGATGACATCCTCGACCGGCAGGCCATCGGCCGGTGACCTGCGTGCCCGGCAAAGTCCGGGCCTGAGCATGATCGCCGGAACGGCCGGCCCGAGGTTTAAGGTGGCAGCAGGCGCGATAGGGCCAACCTGAAGAGATGAGCAGAGGGATGCCTTCGGAGATGAGCGACGACTGGTCAGCCAGAGCCGGGTGCAACGTCGGCGGCCGAGGGCACGATCGGCGTGTTCCTGCTCGACGACCACGAGATTGTCCGCCGCGGAGTCCGGGAGTTGCTGGAAGCCGAGCCGGATATAACCGTCGTGGGGGAGGCGGGGACCGCGGCGTCCGCACTAGCCAGGATCCCGGCGCTACGGCCGAACGTGGCCGTACTCGATGTGCGGCTGCCCGACGGGGACGGGGTAAGCGTCTGCCGGGAGATCCGGTCGAGGATGCCCGAGGTGTCATGCCTAATGCTGACCTCGTTCGGCGACGACGAGGCCCTATTTGACGCAATCATGGCGGGGGCGGCCGGGTACGTACTGAAGCAGATTCGCGGCACCGACCTGGTAGGTGCGGTCAGGACGGTGGCCTCCGGCCAGTCGCTGCTGGACCCGCAGGCAGCCAGCAGGGTGATGCGCCGCATGCGTGACCAGGCCGCTAAGGCCGATCCGCTCGCGGGCCTCACCGGGCAGGAACGGCGGATCCTGGAGCTGATCGGGGAGGGGCTGACCAACCGGCAAATCGGTGAGCGGATGTATCTCGCCGAGAAGACGGTCAAAAACTACGTTTCGGCGCTGTTCGCCAAGCTAGGGATGGAACGCCGCACCCAGGCGGCCGCGTACGCCGCCCGTGTTTTCGAGGAGCCGACAAAACACCATTCCTCGGCAGAGTAATTTCGTCAAGCCGCGTCAGCGCACCACGAGCACCGGCCAGTCGGCGAGGTGGATCACCTTGTGCGCGGTGCGCCGGGCCTGATGGTCCGATCTGGAGGACCTTGGCCTCTGCGCCGGGCTGGCCACCCCGGCCAGACTCTGGGTATGGAGCCTGGCTGAGGGATTAGCGCTCAGCCAGCTGGTTAGCCGTGGCGCAGGCCACGCTGAGGAGGTCGAGGATGAGCGCCCAGGTTGGTGACCGGCTGATGCCCGATGGCGACGCCAGCCGGGCTGGCGTGGTCATCGGCCTGCGCAACGCGGACGGCTCCCCGCCGTTCGTGGTCAAGTGGTTGAGCGACGGGCATATCGCCCTGGTATTCCCCGGCCCGTACGCCCGCCTGGTGCGGGGCGACCAGCGCGACGACGCAGGAGAAGTCGTCGGAGTTCGTCAGCTGCCGCCCCACGATGAACGGGATCGGGGTCACGGCGGCCAGTTGAGCCTGCCTGCAGTCCTTATCTGCTGCCGTTTATCGCACGTTCACCTGGTCCTCGCTCGTGTCCGGTGACCTGATCCCGTATGAGCGTACGATCATGAGGTGAACGGGAGGCAGGCCGTGGAAGATGCGGAATCCACTCGGGGCAAGGAGCTGCTGCCGCACCTTCGGCTGGACGATCTGCTGACTGAGCTGCAGGTCAGGCTGAGCGCTGTGGTCAAGACGCGGGATCGCGTGCATGCCCTGCTTGAGGCCGTGGTCGCCGTCGGCAGCAACCTGGAGCTGGAGGTTGTTCTCCGCCAGATCGTCCAGGCCGCGGTCACTCTCGTCAGCGCCCGATACGGGGCCCTCGGGGTCGTCGGCGAGGGCGGCCGGCTGGCCGAGTTCGTCCCGGTGGGCCTGACCGAGGAGCAGATCAGCGGGATTCACCACTGGCCGGAAGGCCGCGGCCTGCTCGGCGAGCTGATCAGGAGCCCGCAACCGCTTCGGCTGCCGGACATGTCCGAGCATCCGCGGTCATACGGGTTTCCCCAGGGACATCCCCCGATGAAGACCTTCCTTGGCGTGCCGGTGCGGATCCGCGACGAGATCTACGGAAATCTCTACCTCACCGAGAAGGAAGACGGCGCCGAGTTCGACGACGAGGACGAGGCCGTGCTGACCGCGCTGGCGGCCGCGGCGGGCGTCGCCATCGGGAACGCCCGGCTGTATGACGAGGCACGTCGGCAGCAGCGGTGGCTGCGGGCCAGCGGCGAGGTCAGCCAGCGGCTGCTGTCCGAGGCGGACGCGGACGAGGTGCTGGCCCTGGCCACCGGCCTGGCGCTGGAGCTGTCCGGCGCCGACCTGGTTGTCCTGGCGCTGCCCACCGGCGACGGCAGGCGGCTGGTGATCGAGCACGCCGCGGGCGAGGGCGCCGAGGAGGCCCTCGGCCTGGTGCTGCCGGTGAGTCGCTCGGTATCAGGCCTCGTGCTGGGCAGCGGCAAGCCGCTGAGCCTGGAGGACTTCAGCAGCGACAAACGGGTGGCGTCCGCCGCCCGTGAGCACCTGCACTTGGGCCCGGCGGTGGTATTCCCGCTGGGCGCTCCCGGCAACGTCCGCGGGATCCTGACCGCTGGCCGCCGTCCCGGCTCGATGCCGCTCGACCCGCCGGCCGTGGAGATGCTGGTGAACTTCGCGGCACAGGCGGGTGTCGGCGTGGAGCTGGCCGAGCACCGCCGGGACGCAGAGCGCCTCGCCGTGTTCGAGGACCGCGACCGGATTGCCCGTGACTTGCACGACCTGGTCATCCAGCGGCTGTACGCCACCGGCATGTCTCTCGAAGGCGTGTCGGCGCGCATGGGGGAGTCCGACAACAGGCGGCGCATCAGCAGCGCCGTGGATGCCCTCGACGAGACCATCAAGGAGATCCGGTCCGCGATCTTCTCGCTGCACTCACGTCCCGCCGAGGATCAGCCCGGCCTGCGGGCGAGGATCCTGGAGGTGGTCGATCGAGGCGGCCAGCGCGCTCGGCTTTGCGCCGTCACTGCGGATGTCCGGCCGCCTGGATGATGAGCTGGCCGCCGATGCGGGGGAGCACCTGCTGGGCGCGCTGCGGGAGGCGCTGTCGAACGCGGCGCGGCACGCGGAGGCCAGCAGGGTCGAGGTGACCGTCGAGGCGGGCTCGGAGCTGATCCTGGTGGTGCGAGACAACGGCACGGGCCTGAAGGAGTCCGGGCGCCGGAGCGGGCTGGCCAACCTGGCCGAGCGGGCTGAGCTGCTCGGCGGGACGCTGCGCGCCCGGCCCGCCGACGGTGGCGGGACCGAGCTCGAATGGCGGGTGCCGCTGCGGGGCCCTTCGGATGCCGGGGCTAAGGCCGCCCAGCACTAGGCCCGGCAGGGTTCCTCACGGGGGCTTCCTCAGCCGGTCCTCAGGGCCGGATGTGCCGTTGGCCGGGACCTTCAGCCTGCTGCGCCCGCCCGTTCCCGTAGCCCAGAATTGGGTCAGACGACTGCGCGGACGACCGAGGAGAAGCACATGAGGCAGGCCCGCGGAGCGGCGAGAGCCGGGCAGGATGGCATGAGCGAACCCGGTGGCCGTGTCTACGCGCTGCTTGCCGACGGCAGCACGATCGAGATCCGGCCGGCCCGCGGCAGTGATCTCGACGCCGTCCGGGACATGCACGCTGCCATGTCACCGGACAACATCTATCTGCGCTTCTTCAGCATGAGCCGCACGGCGGCCGAACAGGAGGCCCGGCGGATCTGCCGGGAGCCCGCGGCCGATCACGGCGCGCTGCTGGCCTGGCTGGCGGGGGACCTCGTCGGCGTGGCCAGCTACGAGGCCGAAGCGGAGCGTCAGGAACGGCGGAGATCGCGTTCGCCGTCGCCGACCATGCCCACCACCGTGGGGTGGCCACGCTGCTGCTCGAGCACCTGGTGTCGGCCGCCCGCGACCAGGGGGTGCGGACGTTTACCGCCGAGGTCCTGGCCGAGAACTCCGCGATGCTGAAGGTGTTCGCCGACGCGGGGCTCCGGCGGCCCGGCGCACGACGGCGGACGGCGTCACCGAACTGGCCTTCGACCTGCCCGCCGATGACGCCGATCCCGGCCTGGGGGCCGTACCTGGACGCGGTGGCTCGAGCGGGAGGGCCGGGCCGACGTGGCCAGCCTGCGGCACGTGCTCGCCGCCGCGTCGGTGGCCGTGGTGGGAGCCAGCCGGAAGCCGGAATCGGTCGGCCGGTCGATCCTGCGCAACATCGTCACCGGCGGCTATACCGGGCGCGTGTATGCGGTGAACCCGCACGCCGTCGAGCTCGAGGGCGTTCCGTGCGCGCCGTCACCGGCCGCGCTGCCCGAGCCGGTGGACCTCGCGGTGATCTGCGTCCCGGCCCCGGCGGTGCTGGAGGTCGCCGAGGAATGCGGCCAGCGGGGAGTCCGGGCGCTCGTCGTGATCACCTCCGGGCTCGATGCCGTCGGCCGGGCCGCCTTGCTCGGCTGCTGCCGCCAGCACGGAATGCGGCTGGTCGGCCCGAACTGCTTCGGCGTCGCGGTGCCCGGCATCGGCCTGGACGCGACGTTCGCGGCCAGCCATCCCGCGGCGGGCCTGGCGGGCCTGGCGGTGCAGTCCGGCGGGGTCGGTATCGCGCTGCTCGAGCAGCTCACCCGGCTGGGCATCGGCGTCTCCTCGTTCGCGTCCCTGGGCGACAAGTCCGACGTGTCCGGCAACGACCTGCTGATGTGGTGGGAGCAGGATCCGGCCACCAGGCTGGCCGTGCTGTACCTGGAGTCGTTCGGCAACCCGCGGAAGTTCGGCCGCACCGCCCGCCACGTCGGCGCCCGCATGCCGGTCCTCACCGTGGACGCGGGGCGCTCCGAGGCGGGCCAGCGCGCCGCCGCCTCGCACACCGCGGCGGCGGCCAGCCCGGTGGTCACCCGCGAGGCGCTGTTCCGGCAGGCCGGCATCATCGCCGCCCGCGACTTCGGCGAGCTGATCGACGCGGCCGCGCTGCTGGCGAGCCAGCCGGTGCCGACCGGCGGCCGGGTCGCGATCGTCTCCAACGCGGGCGGCGCCGGGGTGCTGGCCGCCGACGCCTGTGCCGACGTCGGCCTGCACGTGGCGGCGCCGGCCGGTGACGTCCAGGACCGGCTACGGCGGCTGCTGCCGTCGGGCGCGAGCGTCGCCGGCCCGGTCGATACCACGGCGGCCGTGCCGCCCGATGTCTTCCGCCGCTGCCTGGAACAGATCGCGGCGGACGACGGCGTGGACGCGATACTGATCCTGATCGTGCCCACCGCCGTAGCCGACTGCCGAGGCGGCGTGCTCGGCCGGCCTAGCCAAGCCGCTCGCCCTGGTCGTGCTCGACCAGGCCGAATCCGTCCGGCTGCTGCCTGGGGCGCCAGGCGCTCCCGGGCCTGTTCCGGCCTATGCCCATCCCGCGCAGCGCGGCCCGCGCGCTGGCGCACGCCGCCCGGTACGGCGCCTGGCGGGCCCGACGCCCGGCCAGGTTCCAGGCTCGGTGACCTGCGGCGTGATGACGCGCGCGCGCTGGTCGGCGGCTTCCTGGAGCAGGCTCCGGACGGGGGCTGGCTGACACCGGGCCTGATCGCAGACCTCCTGGACTGCTACGGGATCGCGCTGGTCAGCGCCGAGGCAGTGACCAGCGAGGAAGCCGCCGTCGTTGCGGCCGCCCGGCTCGGCGGTCCGGTCGTGCTCAAGGCCGACGTGCCCGGGCTGGTACACAAGAGCGACGCCGGCGCGGTCCAGCTGGACCTGCACGGCCCGGATGAGGTTCGGGCCGGCTACCGGGTGCTGGCCGAGACGTTCGGCGCCCGGATGTCCGCCGCCATCATGCAGCCCATGATCGCTGGCGGGACTGAGGTGATCATCGGCGTGGTCCAGGAACCGGTGTTCGGTCCGCTGGTCGTGTTCGGTCTCGGCGGGGTGGCCACCGATGTGCTCGGTGACCGGTCGGCCCGGCTCACCCCGCTCACCGACACCGACGCCGCCGCGCTGATCCGATCCGTCCGCGCCGCCCCGCTGCTGCTCGGTCACCGTGGTACCCCGGCCGCCGACCTGGGCGCGCTGGAGGACATCCTGATCCGCGTCTCCCGGCTCGCCGACGACCTACCGCACGTCGCCGAGCTCGACCTCAACCCGGTCATCGCACGCGCCGACGGGGCGCACGTGGTGGACGCTCGGGTGCGCATCCTGCCTGCCCAGGCGGCCGACCCTTACCTGCGCAGGCTGCGCTGATCTCCGGCAGCGCTCCGGTCTGCCCGACAAAGAATGCCACGACGATGTTGCGAGGGAAGACCAGCCTCAGCCGGACCTGGTTCCCGGTTAGGGCGGCCCCTCACCGCATATGGCGGATGCGCCGCCCGGTTATCCGGCTGGGCACGATGCGGAGAAACAACTCTCTGTTCCCGCCCGGCCATGGCTCGACGCCCGCGGCCGAGGCCGCTGCCCTTTCGGCTTCGGAGTCCATGTGATGCACGGGGCCTTGGACGAGGACACTCCACCCTTCCCGCGCGGCACTATCAATTTCGTCGATCTCGAAGGCCACTTTGTAGTCAGCATTGGCTATGCCGGTGCGGAGATCCTCGTCCGTCGGGCTGTCCTGAGCAGTGCGGAATACAATATTTCCCTGATGAACCTTGAAGTTAACGGGAAGCACCGTCGGGCCGAACCGCCCCGAAAAGGCAATCCGGCCGATCCCGCCGGGCGTGATCAGCCGCAGGCATTCGTCCTCGTCTAGCTGCTCGAGCACTGGCTGCCGGGCGGCCGGGGTACTTCCCAGGGAACTGTCAGACACGATAGATCCTGTTCCTGAGCAGGTAGGTCCACGGGCCGACACCGACCCGTGCCAGCCGACGATGCCAAGGGTAGAGCGATCGATGCCACCCCGGCTCGTGGGTCCGCGACGGCGCACGCGCCGTGATCCCCATGTCTGCGCCACCTGCTACCTCCACTTCCTGTCGCTACAACGAGAAGGTCATACTCTTTCGCTCTCGGCGATGGAGTGGGAGTCCAGCAGGGCCGTACGGTCATCCAGGCTGGCCCCTTGGCACGTCGCTTTAGGACCAACGGCCCGGGACTTGCATGCGAAGGTCCCTAGCATCGAATTTCGGGACGCGGTACCTATGGAACTGGCATCGTGCCTGTTCACCAGCTGTATCCCGGACGGACAGGTGAGCCCGTACACCGGCCAACACGGGGTGATCGGTCAGGCCGCGTGGCAGGCGCCGGCCGACCCAGGGAATGGTGCCGGGGAGAGGGGCAACTGTGGCGGACGAGCGGCGGATCCTGGAAGAGCTATCGCCGCAGGAGTCGATGCGCCTGCTCGCGAGCGTGTCCCTGGGCAGGATTGTGTTCACCGCAAGGGCGCTCCCCGCCATCCGCCCGGTCAGCCATCTCGTCGATGGCGATTCCATCATCATCCGCACCGACCACAACGCCGCGATCACCTCAGAGCTGCGGGCCGAGGCCGGCACCATCGTTGCCTACGAGGCGGACGCGATAAACTCGGATCACCATCTTGGCTGGAGCGTGGTCGTAGTCGGGGCGGCGCACCGGGTGATCGACCCCGATGAAGCGTCCGCCTACCGCCGGATGCTGCGCCCCTGGATCAGCGGCGACAAGGACCAGGTCATAGCCATCCATGCGGACATGGTGACGGGATTCCGCCTTGTCGCCGCCAGGCCCGGCGACGCCGTCGGTGCGGCCAGCGGTAGCTCCCGCCTGCCCTGATCTGGTTCGACGTGACCATCGTTGCCTGTTTAGAGGACCAACGTCTCTGTGATCATGAGATCGAGATCGAGATCCGCGGCCGCGGCGAACCGGATGCGACGATCAAGGCGGTCATAGTGGCCACGCTCGGGACGCCAGTATGAGGGCCGTGGTTGCGCTGGGCGGCAACGCCCTGTTACAGCGCGGCGAGCCACCGGATTCCGACATCCAGGAATCGCACGTGGGCAGGGCGGTCGCCGCGCTGCAGCCACTGCTGCACCGCCACGACCTAGTGGTCACGCACGGGAACGGGCCGCAGGTCGGCGGGACATGCGCCAGGACGGGCGGGCCTGGCGCCGGGTGGTGCCGTCCCCGGAGCCGGTCGAGCTGGTTGAGCTAGACATGATCAAGCTGCTGATAGACCAATGGCGTAACCGTGGTTTGTGCCGGCGGCGGCGGCATCCCAGTGGTGACCGAGAACCACGGCCGCCCGCGCGGGGATGAGGCGGTGGTGGACAAGGACCTGACCGCGGCGGGTTCGCCGATGCCCTGGTCGGCTCCGTCAGCACCTACTGCGTGCATCACACGCACTGCCCGGTCACGGTCATCCGGCCCGCCAGGCACGGGCACAGCCTGCGCTGACCGGGGAAGCTGGCCGCGGGGCAGTACGCCGCGGTCAGAGCCTGCCGGAGCCCAAAAAGGAGCCGTCCGGGCGGATCGGCGGAACCGCCCGGACGGCTTTTTCCGTCCCTGGCGTCAGCCAGCGGTCTTGACGTGGATAGCGAGGCCGTTCCACATTCACATGCTGTGCATGCGACGGAACCGGCGAATGTCATCCTTGCCCGCGATGAGCGCCACTGCCAGGAATGCGGCGGTGGCCACCCAGGCCCATGTTGCGTGCTTCATTTCCGAACCTCGATTCCTTTGGCGCGAGTCCTTTCCCACGCTGTACGTCTGTCATTACCTACAGTTGTCTTCCACGGCAGAATTCTCCAGGGCCTAAGGTCATCCGACCGGGGGGCCTGAGTCCTGTCCGGATGGCATCAGCCGGTGCCGCGGGCACCATGGCAGGTCAGCGCAGCTTCCGCAGGAACGGGTCCTGGTGCTTAGCCGGGGCTAGCCGGATCAGGGCCCGCCCGACGGCCACGCCATCCGGCCGGACGATGACAGGGTTGAGATCGAGCTCGGCAACCTCGGGCAGGTCATCGGCGAGCCTGGACACACGTAGCAGGATGTCTGGCAAGGCCGTGAGGCCGCCCGGCGAGTCACCGTCGTGGCCGGGCACAAGCGGTGCCGCGGGGACGGAGTGGATCAGCTCATCGGCCTCGGCATCGGTGAGCGGCGCCAGCCGTGCTGCGCGGTCGGCGAGCACGCCTGCCGTGGTACCGCCGAGACCGAAGGTGACAACCGGGCCAAAGACAGGTTCTTGCGCGACCCCGATCATGACCGCGGTGCCGTCGGTGCTCGCCACCGTTGCCGCCGGCCCGGGACTGGTCACCGGGACCTGGTAGCAGCCCAGCAGGGTGACCGTCTCCCCAGGCGACAGCCAGCCACCTTGGGGTGAACGGTCGAGGAAGGCCCGTACCAGCTCTCGTGCCTGGTTCTCGGCCACGTCGCTGAACTCAGGAAGATGGCCGGTTGGCCGTGTCCGCCAGAGGCCGTAGGCGGCCGCGCGAGCCAGCGCGTGCGCGGCTGCCTCAGCGTCGCCGTAGGCGGGTATGAACGTTGGCTCGGCCACGGTGCCGCTCAGGCCGCCGTCGGTGGCCCGGGGCAGCAACCGGACGGTCTCGGCCTGATTGAGCACGACCGCGACCATGGGGACCCGGACGTCGGCGGCGCGGACAGCGGTGACAAGATCGCCCGTGGCGGCGGTGGGCAGCATCAGGGCCAGGACCGCGTCCACGCCCTCATCGGCGGCGGCAATCTCCAGGCAGCGCCGGAACGAGATTTCGGAGACGGCCGCAGTGGTATTCACGGGTCCGTCAACCGTGCCGCCGGGCGGCACCGGGCCGTGCAGCCGCCGCCTGGTTTCCGCGCTGAACTGGTGAACGCTGAGGCCGTACCTGGCGCAGGCATCGGCGGCCAGTACTGCCGCGCCCCCGACGTTGGAGATCACCGCGATGTTGCGGCCAGCCGGGATCGGCTGGCTGGCGAGCAGCGCCGCGATGTCAAGCAGCTCACCGAGGCTTTCGGCCGGGATGAGGCCGGCCTGCTCAAACAGGGCGTCGCGGCTGATCAGCGGGGTAGCCTCCGCCGCGGTATGGGAGATAGCGGCCTGGTGACCGGCGGCCGACCGCCCGGCCTCGAGGGCCAGGACCGGCATCGTGCGGCTGACTCTCCGTGCGGTGCGGGCGAATTTGCGCGGGTTGCCGAACGACTCGATGTAGAGCACGGCGAGCCTGGTCGTGTCGTCCTGTTCCCACCACATCAGCATGTCGTTGCTGGAGACGTCGTACTTGCTGCCGACCGAGGCGAACGAGGAGATCCCCAGGCCGAGCCGGGACAGGTGGTCGACCAGGGCGACGCCCAGCCCGCCGGACTGCATCACCAGGCCAATCACTCCCGGTGCCGGGTGACGAGAGGCATAGGTGGCGTCCAGTCCGATGCCCGGCACGGCGACACCGAAGCAGTTCGGGCCGACCAGGCGCATGCCATAACGGCGGCAGGTGGCCAGCAGGTCGGCGCCATGGGGGATAGCGAGCCCCGCGGTGACCACGACCAAGGCCTTGACCCCGCGTCGCCCGCATGCGTCGGCCACGGCAGGCACGGCGGACGGCGGCACGGCGACCACCGCCAGGTCCACCGGCTCGGGAAGATTGGTGACCGACGGCAGGCAGGGCACCCCTTCCATGCGAGTGGCGTACGGGTTGACCGCATAGACGCGTCCCTGATAGCCGCCAGTCACGATGTTGTGCAGAATGGCGCGGCCGACGGTGCCGGGCCTGCGGCCGGCGCCCACGACGGCCACCGAGCCCGGCCGGAAGACGTGGCGCAGGCTCGCCACCTCCGACTGTCTCTCCCGCTCATCGACCGCCTCCAGGTAGGGCTCCCAGCCTGGATCGGCCTCCCGGCCGGGCAGATGGCAGGTGAACTCGATCACTCCGTCGGCCGTCTGGCGCCGCGCGCCCAGCCCGGCATCGGCGAAGACCTTCAGCATCTCCCTGTTTTCGGCCAGGACCGGGCCGGTGAACGTGTGCACCCCGCGGCCGCAGGCATCCGAGACCAGATGCTCGAGCATGAGCGTGCCAACTCCTCGCCCGTGCATGTCATCGGCGACCGCCAGGGCGATCTCAGCCGCCTTACCTTCCGGGCTTATCTCGTAGGTGCCGACGCCAGCAAGATCGCTGCCCCGCAGGGCGAGCAGCGCCTGGTGATCAGAACCGGGTGTCCGGCAGACCCGCTCGGCCTCGCGCTCGGCGGACAGCTTGCTGACGTCGAAGAAGCGCAGGTAGGCGTCGTCGGGGGACATTCCCTCATGCATCGCCCGGACCAGAGACCTGTCACCCGGCGTGGCGGGCCGGATCTCGACCGTTGCCCCGTCCGCCAGCAGCGCGTACACCGCGGTGCTCACCATGATGCCTGCGCCCCCATCTTTCGACATCTGCCCTTTCCTTCAGTTCACATGCTCCTCGAGCTCGCCTGCCACGGGTGAAAGGCCCTGCTCCGGCACCCGTGCGGCCCTGGCTGACGGGACTTAGGTCCCGATGAATTCCGCGGCCGCAGCCTGCGCACCCTGGTCGTCACCGCCAGGGAGGACGTCGAGATGGCCCGGCAGGCGCGCGGTGTTCTGGGCCAGGGAACGCGCTCAGGGGATAGCTCTGACTATTCGTCAATCACCTCGGCCACAGGGCGCCGGGGTGAAGGCGGGACCGGCAGGCCGTAGCCGATGCGCAGGATCATCTGCGGTTCCTCATGCCCGGACCTCGCATCCCTGACCAGCCACGCGTCGCTGGTCTCCAGCGGCTGGGTGAGCGGGCTGGCGGAGAGACCGCGGCTGGTGGCGGTCAGCAGCACCCGCTGCAGCGCCTGGCCGGCCCGCAGCCAGTCCGCCTTGCCGCCGGAGGCGGTGGACAGGACGGCCAGCTGCGGATGTTCCTCGAACCAGGCGTATCCGGTTGGCGCCGGGCGCCCGGGGGCGAATTCCCGGACCGGGGCAGGCCGGTCGGGGGAGCGGCGGGCGAGTGCGCTGTCCGGCATGCCGTCGCGGTCGCGCGGGCCGCCGGCCCACCGGGCCAGCTCGGCTCGATAGCCGGGATCGGCCAGCAAGTCGCGCTCGGCGTCCCGGGCCAGGCGCAGCACTCGCGCCGTCTCCTCCCTGTCCAGCATGTGCAGGATGCCACCCTCCACCCTGGCCGCGTCGGTGAGTTCGGCCAGGATTCCAGGCGGCACCGGGCGGCCGCTGAATGGACCTCGGTTCGTGTTCCTGCGAGTGACCGCGGCGTGCAACTCCCGCTCGTCCGGTCTGGCCTGTCGCGGTCCGGCCAGGCGGACAATGGCCAGCAGCAGCGGCTGGTGTGGATCGGGCAGCAGCTGGACGACTGGCTCACGGCCCGCGACCGTGGCGGCCAGGCGCAGGTTGAGCAAGGCGGCACCGCAGGCGATATGCACGGCCCGGCCGCTCGGGTCACCGATCCGCAGCATCCGCTCCGGGTCGGCGTACAGCTCGATCGTGGCCGTCGCAGGCAGCACCTTGAACCGCCACGGCTGGGTGTTGTGCATCGACGGTGCCGCGGTCGCCGCCGCCAGCAGCTCGCTGACCAGCTGCCGCGGCAGCTCGCCCGCTCCCGCTGGCCGTGCGGCACGGCCCGAATCTGCCTGTTTCATGGCCCCAGCGTCGCCCGGGGACGCCCAGCCGCGGTAGAGGCCTAGGTCCTGCCGCGGGGTGACCGACATCCCCTGGCCGGGCGCCAGCCGCATCAGGTCGACCACGTTCACCACCCGGACCCGCAGCTGCGCCAGGTGCTGGCGCAGGATGTCGGTGGCGGCGAAAACCTCGAGGGTGGGCACGTCGCCCGCGCAGGCCAGCACCACGTCGGGCTCGTCGCCAACAGGCGGCACCCGGGCACAGGGTCATTGGTCCCACCTGTGCGGCCACATCACGCGCTGGCCGCGGACCCGCCGGGCAGCGCGGCGGGATAGTCCCGCTGCAGGAAGGTGAGGAGACCTTCCCTGACTTCCCGGCGCAGCGGTTCGATGGCGTCACCGTTGACGGCCGTCACCAGGGCAATCAGCTTCACCGTGGAGCCGACCGCGGCTTCGACGTGGAGTTCGCCTCGCTGCCTGTCCCAATGCGCGGAGCTCGCGAGTATCCGGCCAAGCTCCTCGCGCAGGGCACCGAGCAGGGAATCGAGCGGCGCGCTGCTGGTGACGCTGATCTCCACGATGCCGCTGATCTGCGCCCCCTTGTGGGTCCAGTTCTGGAACGGCGTGGTGGTGAAGTAGGTGCAGGGCAGGATCAGCGTGGTGTTGTCGCTCTGACGCACCGCGACATAGGTGAGCGTGATCTCATCGATCCGGCCTCGCTGGGTCCCGATCATGACGATGTCGTCGATCCGGATCGCGTCGGTGAAAGCGATCTGGAGCCCGGCGAACAGGTTCCCGAGAGTTGTCTGCGCGGCGATTCCGACGATCACGCCGATCACACCGGCCGATGCGAGAATGCCTGCGCCGAGATCGCGCAGCGGCGGGATGGTCCACAGGATGGCGCCGACGGTGATCGCCGCGATCAGCGCCTGGGTCACGCGCGTGACCAGGATGATCTTGGTTCGGACGTGCCGGGACCGGCGGTCCTCGATCCCGGCGTCCGGATAGCGGGCCAGCAGCGCCCGTTCCACGCCGACGGCAACCACCGTGAGCAGCCATCCGACGATAGCGATCGCCACGAGGCCGAGGATGTACCCGGCGCGATGGACCCACTCGCGCTGCGTGCCCGCGGCCAGGAGAACCCCGCGAACGGCGAGCACCACGAGCAGCACGGTAAACGGCGCCCGCCAGATGGTGCGCCGCTCCAGCCGGACACCTCGGCGGGCCGCGAGCCGCCTGATCAGCGCCGTGACCGCGACACCCACGACGAAGGCGATAGCCGCCGCCACAAGGCAGGCAACAAGGACGGTTGCGGCCGAAGCTTGACTCAGCTCAGGCATCGGGAGAATCCAGGCGAGCGGCCATCTGGAGCATGGTAACGGCGAAGTTGCCCGCCCGGTCAGGACTCCAGGTAGCGCAGCACGGCCAGCACCCGGCGGTGATCGGCGTCCGACGGCGCCAGGCCGAGCTTGCTGAAGATGTTCCCGACGTGCTTTTCCACGGCCCGCTCCGAGACCACGAGAATCCCGGCGATCGCGCCGTTGGACCGGCCTTCCGCCATCAGCGCCAGCACGTCGCGCTCCCTGGCCGTGAGGGACCCGAGCCCGTCGGTGCGGCGGCTGGCGCCGAGCAGTTGCGTAACGACCTCTGGGTCGAGAGCGGTGCCGCCGGCCGCCACCCGGCTCAGCGCCTCGACGAACTCACCGACGTCGGCGACCCGGTCCTTGAGCAGGTACCCGACGCCCGCGGCACCGCCACCGGACGCCGCGCCGAGCAGGTCGGCCGCGTACCGGGTCTCGATGTACTGGGAGAACACCAGCACCCCGGTCTTGGGGTGGTCACGGCGGATGGTGATCGCGGCGCGCAGGCCCTCGTCGGTGTAGCCGGGCGGCATCCGCACGTCCACCACCGTGACGTCCGGCTGGTGCTCGTCGACCGCGGCCAGCAGGTCCTCCGCGTTGCCGACGGCGGCGACCACCTCGTGACCGCGGTCGGCCAGGATCTCGACCAGGCCCGCTCGCACTACGGCCGAGTCCTCGGCGATCACAATGCGCATCGGGGCTCCGGTTCCGGTCAGGCGTGGGACGGCAGCTCGACGGTGACCACCGTGGGGCCGTGCGGCGGACTGCTGACCTGCAGCCTGCCGTCCACGGTCCTGACCCTCTCGTCGAGGCCGGCCAGGCCGCCGCGGGCCTCGATGCGGGCGCCGCCTGAGCCATCGTCGCTGACCCGCACCCGCAGCAGCCCGGGCACGTGCACCACCTCCAGCGTGGCATGCCGGGCGCCGCTGTGCTTGGCCACGTTGGTGAGCAGCTCGGCCGCGCAGAAGTAGGCGATGGTCTCGATCGCGGCCGACGGGCGCTCGGGCAGGTCGATGACCAGCTCGACGGGCACGTCGCAGCGCGAGGCGAGGGTGGCCAGCGCGGTGCCGAGGCCGTGGTCCAGGACCGGGGGGTGGATGCCGCGGGCCAGGTCGCGGAGCTCGGTGATGGCCTCCTTCGCGCTGCGGTGGGCCGCGTCGACGAGCTGCAGGGCTCGCTCCAGGTCGGCCTCGGTGATCCCCGCTCCCGTGGTTCCGGGCATCGTGGTGCCGGCGACCTTGCCGCCAAGCTTCTCGCGGGCCAGGCCCAGCTTCATGGCCACGGCCACCATCTGGGCCTGCGCCCCGTCGTGCAGGTCCCGCTCGATCCGGCGCAGCCTCGCGGCCGAGTCGTCCACCGCGCGGGCCCGGGTCTGCTCCAGCTCACGCACGCGGTTGCCCATCGGCGGACCGAGCAGCCTGGCGATCAGCTTCGCGTCCGCGGCGTTGGCCCCCTTCGTCGCCCACGGGGTCCAGACAAGCGCGGCCGCGCCCACAGGAACCAGGGCGAAGCAGACAGCCAGGGAATGCACCGACCGGGCCACCAGCACCGGGTTCGCCTTCCACCACATCAGCCACCCAGGCACGGGGATCACCACGCCAAGGACGTGCACGATCTCCCACCAGATCGGGAAGGTCAGGTAGGCGAGCCCGTACACCAGTACCTGCACCGCGATGATCACGGTGAGCAATGCGAGCGGCAGCTTGAGCAGCAGGTAAGCACAGGCCCGCCAGCCGACGGGATCGGTCAGCCGCGCCCTGACCCAGCCGAGGGCGCCAGGCTGCGGGCGCAGCGGCGGCGGCGGTTCGACCCGCTCTTCCAGCAGACGGCCTGCCAGGCGGCGGTGGACCGCGCCGAGCTGCCGGGCGCCCAGCAGGGATACCGCCAGCAGCGGCAGCCCGATCAGCATGCCGGCGAAACTGAGCGACATCCCGAAGCCGACGGTGACGGCGACCGCTATGAAGATAAAGCCGGGGATCGCGAGCAGCCATCCGATGGCCGTGTACTCGCACTGCCCCCAGGCCGCACCCCAGGCAGCCCGGCTGAACGGCTCCCGATATACCCGCGGCAAGCTCCGCCGGAGCGCCTCCCGGCGGCTATAAGGCCGGGGAGGGCGAACGGGAGGCGTGAAGGTGCCGCGCCACGCATCGCCGGGCGCGGATGGCACTGCTGGGCGGGCCTGCTGGTCAGGCATCGGGATTGCGCTGTCCATGACAATTCTCCGCTTCTGTTCTCTAGTATCCGCGCGAAACTCACGCACCGCGAGCGTGGCCGCCGGGATGACTGGTCATGTCTCGATGCTCGCGGCCCCCAGGCCCGGGATCGATGGGGCGGACACCCGGATCCTCGGTACGGCTAGCACGGTCAGGAACGGCGCCGGTCAAAATCACCCGGGGCGGGGGGATGTGCCGGAGGTGCGCTGGTAGCAGGCTTAATACCGAGTCCTAGGGCGGGAGGACCGGGGAATGAGCACCGCAGGACCGGGTATTCGGCTCGGCGGGAGGTACCGGCTGGAAGATCGGGTAGGCGCCGGCCGGGGATGGTCAGCCTGGAAGGCCATCGATGAGGCACTCGCGCGCCCGGTGACCGTTTCCACCCTTGCCCCCGGGTTCCCGCGCATCGCTGAGGCGATGACCGCCGCACGGCAGGCGGGCAGGCTGAGCGATGCCCGGCTGGCGCAGGTGTTTGATGTGGACACCGCGCGTGACCACGCGTACGTGGTGACGGAGTGGGTGGCCGGGGACACCCTCGACGATCTGCTGGCCGACGGGCCGCTCGATCCTGGCCGGGGCGCCGAGATCATCACCCAGGGGGCCGAGGCGCTCGCCATCGCGCACGCCGCGGGCGTGCCGCACCTGTGCCTCACTCCCCGGTCGCTGCGCTGGACGGCCGACGGCGGAGTGAAGATAGTCGGTCTGGGCATTGACGCGGCGCTGGTCGGGGTGACCGCTGACGATCAGGCCCTGGCCGACACCCAGGGTCTGGGCAGGCTCCTCTACGCCGCACTCACGGCCAGCTGGCCGGGCGGGGAATGGCCGTCCCTGCCGCGCGCGCCCGAGATCAACGGGCACCCGCGCCGGCCGCGGCAGGTGCTCGGCCGGCGTGCCCGCCGGGATCGACGCCGTCGCCTGCCAGGCGCTGTTCCAGTGCGCTGCGGACGTCCATCCGGTATCCACGCCGGCCATGCTGGCGACGGCGCTGCACCGGGTCAGGCCACTGCCTGCCTCGCCGCCACCACCCATCACCGGTCAGCGGAGTTTCGCCGCGTGGCCGGAGCGCCCCGCCGCGGGGCCGGGCGGTCCCGTACCAGCGGGGTGCCCGGATGGCACCGCCAGGCTCACGCGAGCGGGAGACGGTCCAGGGCCGGCGGCCCGTTGCGGCCCGGATGACGGCGAGTATCGCAGTGGTGCTGGCCAGCGTGGCGATTGGGGTCGGCGTGTGGTCGGCCGGACATCGCGGACAGAGCCCGCGGGCCGGCGACGCGCCGCAGCACCGGTCTTCGCCCCCGGCGCCCCCGGTGCGCGTGCTGAAGCCGCTCAGCGCGGGCGGGTTTGATCCGCTCAGCAGCGTGGCCAACGACCCGGGGAACGAGAACACCGGCCAGGCGCGCTTCGTGATCGACGGCGACCCGGCCACCGCCTGGCACACGCAGTACTACCTCGGCAACCCGCGGTTCGGCGGCCTGAAGAGCGGGACCGGCCTGATCCTGGACATGGGCCGGCCGGTCAGGCCGTCGTCCGTCACCGTCTCCTTCGGCGCCGTCCCCGGTGCGGACGTGGCCATCGAGGTGGGGAACAGCGATACCCGCTCGCCGGCGGTGCTCCGCACGTTCACCACGGTCAGCAGGAAGGCAGACGTCGGCGGCACGGTCACGTTCCCGGGGCACGGCACAGCCGCCGGGCGGTACGTGCTGATCTGGTTCACCAGGCTCCCGCCCCAGACGCCCGGATCGGCGAGCAGCTACGAGGCAGAGGTCTTCAACGTCACGGTCCGGGGCACGGTCCCCAAGGCCTGAACCTCAGCTCGGCGCCGGCCACGAAGGTGCTTCACCCGCCCTGGGCGAGGCGCCTCGCCCGGGGCCGGTGGATTCTTGACGTTTGGAACGCACGATGAGTGATCATGCTCTAGGGGCGGTGCCGTCAATTCGCGGGTCGCGATTCCCCCACGGAGATAAAGGAGAAGTGACATGACAGCAAAGTCCGCCTTTACGCCTGAGGAATGGAAAGTGGTGCTTGAGGGCCCCCCGGCCGCCGGCATGATCGTGGTCACCGCGGCGCGCGGGGGGATGTTCCGCGAGACGGTGGCGATGGCGAAGGCCTACACCGAGGCGCGCGCCCAGCACGGAGAGAGTGAGCTCCTCGACGAGATCGTGTCGGCCAAGCCCCACATGGATCACTCCAGGTATCACTCCGCCGAGGAACTCAGGGACACGGAACTTACGCACCTCCGCGAGGCGGTGTCCCTGCTGCAGAGCAAGGCAACCGCCGAGGAACTCGATGACTACCGGCGCTTCACCCTCACCCTCGCCAACAAGGTCGCGGCCGCGCACCGGGAGAACGGCCAGAGCGTGAGCTCCGCCGAGACCGAGGCCATTCAGCAGATCACCGCCGCGCTCGGCGCGGCGAACGGTTCCTGACCGGCGGGTCAGCTGAGGCTGGCCGGGTCGGTGTTGGCCCCGCACACGACGACGGCGACGCGCTCGCCGTCCCCGGGCCGGTAGGCGCCAGCGGCCAGGGCGGCGAACGCGGTGGCGCCGCCGTGCTCGACGGCCAGCCGGTACCGGTCCCAGAGCATCTGCCGAGCCGCGACGATGTCGGCGTCGTCCACCAGAACCGAGCGGACCCCGGTGCGCGTGGCCACGGCGAACGCGATGTCGCCGAGGCGGCTGGCGCCGAGCGAGTCGGCGGCGATGCCGGAGACAGCGACATCGACCGGCTGGCCCGCGGCCAGGGCGGCGTGCATGGTGGGGATGGAGACCGGCTCCACCCCGACCACGCGGGCGTGGCCCTCGGTGGCCGCGGCGATCCCGGCCATCAGCCCGCCGCCGCCGACGGCCACCAGCACGGTGTCGATCTGGCCGCCGGACTGCTCCAGCAGTTCCAGGCCGAGCGTCCCCTGGCCCGCGCAGATCTCGGGCTGGTCATAGGGGTGGCAGAACAGCGCGCCGACCTCGGCGGCGTGCTTGACCGCCGACTCGTACGCTTCGACGTAGCTGCTGCCTCCCTGCACCACTTCGGCGCCGTACGCGCGCAGCCGGGCCACCTTCACCGCGGGGGCGGCCGCGGGCACGTAGACCCGGGCGGGCAGGTCGTGCTGGGCCGCGGCATAGGCGACGGCGAGGCCGGCGTTGCCGCCCGAGGCGGCCACCACCCCGGCCGTGGGCAGCATGCCCTGCTCGGCCGCGGACATGATGCGGTTGAAGGCGCCGCGTGCCTTGAACGACCCGGTGTGCTGCAGGTGCTCAAGCTTCAGCCACACCGTTCCGGCGGGCGGGAAGCTTCCCGCATCGGCCTCTATCAGCGGGGTAACCCGGATCCGCCCGGCAATCCGGGCCGCGGCGGCGTGAGCGTCGGAGCTGGTCATCATGCTGTCCAGCCTGCCGCCTGCGAGCCATAAGCGCTAGCGATCTTGGCTGCACCGCTGACCGTCCGGCCCGGATGGGATAGTGAGCTGGTGAGCCCTCAGATAGCAACGAACACCGTGGTGACCCGGGATGGGCTGCTCGACTTCGCGCGGCCCCGTCACCACGCCATCGTCATCACCGCGCGTTCTGACGGCAGCCCGCAGGCGTCGCCGGTGACCTGCGGCGTCGACGAGGCCGGCCGCATCGTCGTGGCCACCTACCCGTCCCGCGCGAAGACCCGCAACGCCCGCCGGGATCCCCGGGTCAGCGTGATCATCCTGTCCGATGACTTCGGCGGCCCCTGGGTGCAGATTGACGGTGACGCTGAGGTCATCGACGTGCCCGACGCGGTGGAGCCGCTGGTCTCCTACTACCGGGCGATCGCGGGGGAGCACCCGGACTGGGATGAGTACCGGGCCGCGATGCTGCGCCAGGGCAAGTCGCTGCTGCGCGTTACGCCCCGGCGCTGGGGTCCCGTCGCCACCGGCGGTTTCCCGCCCGAGCTGGCGTGATCTAGCGGACCGAGTCCAGCAGCTGCTCGGCATCGGTGCGGCGGGTGACCCGGTGGAACGCGAGGTGCGCGTAACCGGGATCACGGGCGGCAGTAGCGTAACGGCTCTGGTACACGGGGTAGTGGTGCCAGGCCCAGGAGATAACTGACTCCTCCTCATCCCAGGTCAGCAGGTTCCGCCAGCGCTCCCTGTTGCCGTTCCAGAGCTCAACCCGGCCGGCGGCGCGGCGGACTGACCGCCAGATGATCCGGCGCATCACCGTGCGCCGGGGCGGGTCCAGCCACACCACCGTGTCCGCGCGCTCCCAGACCAGCGGCTGGACCGCGCTGTAGTTGCCGTCGATCACCCAGCCGTCCCCGGCGGCGATGGCGCTCACGCGGCGGCGGAACTCATCCTCCGGCAGCGGCGTCCATCCCGGCTGATGGAAGATCGCGTCGAGTTCCACATACGGCACCCCGAGGCGCCTGGCGAGCTCCCTGCCCAGCGTGGATTTCCCTGATCCGGAGACGCCGACCACTGACACCCGCCGCACGACCCGCGACCCTACCAGCCGCGGGGCGGCCTGCGGCGTGCTGCCGTCGGCGCCCTGTTGACTTGTGACAGACGTCAGGGGTCTGCTACGGCACGCTTAGACCCTGCCGCCTACCGGGAAGGATCAGCATGAACGACGCCGGGACGGGAGCGATGAGCAAGGACGAGAGCCGCGACTCCCACCCCCGCTCAGAAGGCAGCACCCGCCGGCTCGAGGCCCTGGCCGACGGCTTCTTCGCGGTCGCGATGACGCTGCTGGTGCTGGACCTGTCCACCGGTGAAGGCACCAGCGAGCCGGTGTCCCAGGTGCTCCGCAGCTCGCTGCCGCATCTGCTGCTGTACTTCGACAGCATGCTGGTGCTGGGGGCGCTGTGGTTCGGGACCAGGAACGCGTCCGAGTTCGTGCGCAGGACCGACCACCCGCACACCTGGCTGACCCTGGGCATGCTGGCGTTCGTGGCCCTCGTGCCGTGGACGACCGCGCTGGTGGCGCACCATGTCCGCTCCCCGCTGGCGATCACTGTCTACACCGTGGACCTGGCCCTGGCGACCGGCTTCGACGGCGCCGCGTGGCTGTACGCGACCGGCCGGGCCAGGCTGGCCACGGACATGACGCCCCGGTTCCTCCGGGTGAGCCGGCTGCTGGCCGGCGTGCCGGTGGCCGGGTTGCTGCTCGCAACCGGGCTGGCCTGGCTGAGCACGTGGGCGGCGCTGGGGCTGGTCGTGGCCCTGCCGCTGTTCCCGATCACCGGTGCCTCCTACCGGCTGCAGTACCGGCTGAGCCACCGGGCGCCGCAAACCGCCAGGTCCGCGCCTCACGACCCCCGGTAAAGCTCGGCCAGCAGGGCGATGGCCGCGTGCGTCGAGGGATGGGGGTCGTACCGCCGCCAGATCATTTGCACACTGACCAGCGGGGCATTACGCAACGGCCGGAAGACAATGCCGTCCCGCCGGTACTGGGTCGTCGTGCCTTCGGGCGTGATCCCCACGCCGCCGCCGGCCGCGATGACCGCGAGCCAGTCGTCGATGTCGCGCGTGTCCTGGATGTCGGGCTGCGCATCGGCTGGCCACAGGTCCGGGGTGGTGGATCCGGTGCGCCGGTCGACCAGCAGGGTCCGCTGCGGGATCTCGCTGAGGCTGATTGAGCGCCTGCCGGCCCACGGGTCGTCGGCTGCGAGGGCGCAGTACCGCCGTTCCTGGCCCACGATCGCGCTGTCGAAGCGCCTGCTGTCCGCTGGAGTGCGCAGCACCGCGATGTCGCACAGGCCCTCGGCCAGCCCGCCGGTGGCCGAGTTGGTGCGGATCAGCTCCAGTTCGACGTCCGGGTACCGGGCCGCCCAGCGGCGCTGGAACTCGCGGGTGTGCCGGCCCATGGCCGCCCACGCGTGCCCGATCCGGAGCCTGGTGTGGCCGGTGGTCGCCTCGGCGATCAGGTTGTCGGCCGCGGCGAGCACCTGCCGGGCCTGGGCCAGGGTGGTCACCCCGGCCGTGGTCAGGGTGATGCTCCGGCTGGTGCGGTGCAGCAGCCGGACGCCGAGGACCTGCTCAAGGGCGATGAGATTCCGTGATGCCGCCGCCTGCGAGATGCCGAGCTCGATGCCCGCGTCGGTAAAGCTGCCCGAGTCCACGATCGCGACCAGGCAGCGCAGGTGCCGCAGCTCCAGATCCATAACCAAAGCGTATAGCTGTCGCATCACATGCATTTTGCGCATGCGCGGCCCTGGTCCAGGCTCGTGCCATGACCGTCTCCCTGCGCGACCAGCACGCCGAGGTCGCGGCCGCCCGGCAGCCTGATCAGCTCACCGGGATCGCGCTGATGACGGGCAGCGCCGTGTCCAGTCAGCTCGGCACGGCCATCGCGGCGCTGGCCTTCCCGGTACTGGGACCGGTTGGGGTGGTCGCGGTCCGCCAGTGGGTGGCTTGCGCCGTGCTGCTGGGCTCTGTGCGACCTAGGTTCCGGTCGTTCACCCGGTCGCAGTGGCGCCCGGTGCTGGCGCTGGCGTTGATCTTCGCCATCATGAACCTGACCCTGTACGGGGCGATCGACAGGATCGGGCTCGGCCTGGCGATGACCCTGGAGTTCCTCGGCCCGCTGTCGGTGGCACTGCTGGCCTCGCGCCGGGTGCTCGACCTCGGGTGCGCGCTCGTCGCTGGTGCCGCCGTCGTCGTCCTGGTCCGGCCGCAGCCGAGCACGGACTACGCCGGAATCGCCCTGGCGTTGGTGGCCGCCTCCTGCTGGGCCGGCTACATCCTGGTTAACCGGGTGATGGGCCGCCGGCTGCCCGGCGTACAGGGACCGGCGGCCGCGGCCACCCTGTCGGCCCTGCTGTACGTACCGATCGGCATGTGGGCCCTGGCCAGCCACCCGGTGACGGCCGTCGCGCTCGGCCGCGCGGCCTCGGCCGGCGTGTTGTGCTCGGCGGTCCCGATGGTCTCCGACCTGCTCGCGCTGCGGCGGGTTCCGGCCAGGTTCTTCGGCGTCTTCATGAGCATCAACCCGGTATTCGCTGCCCTGGCCGGCGTCGTGATCCTGGGCCAGCCGCTGGCGCCGGCCGACTGGCTCGCGATTGCCGCGATTGTCACCGTCAACGCGGTCAGCGTCAGCGCCGGCGGGCGGGACAGCGTGCGCCGGGCGGAGGTCAGCGCCGAGGGAGCAGCCGCTGGCTGAGGGCGTCGATCGTCTGCCGCAGCGCCCGCTGCGCGGTTCCGGGCGGGCCGGCCACATGTGATCGGCTCCGTCGTAGAGCGTCAGCTCGGCGCTGACACCCGCCTCCTGCAGGGCGTGGTGCAGCCGCTGGCTCTGGGCGCACGGGACGAGCCGGTCAGCCGAGCCGTGCAGCAGCACGAACGGAGGTGCCCCGGCGGCGACGTGGGTCAGGGGACTAGCCTGCGCGGCTGCGTCAGGTACCGCGGCTGGTGCGGCGCCCAGCAGCCGGGCCTCGCGCGTATCCGGGTCCATCGGGTCGGTGCCCGTATCGGTGGCCATCGCCCTGAGGTCGCTCGGCGCGTACCAGGCGACGACGGCGCTTATGCGGCTCGACGTACCGGTCACGCCGAGACCGCCCTCGAGCGCGGGGTCGCCGGTGGTGAGGCCGAGCAGCTCGGCGAGGTGGCCGCCCGCCGACTCGCCCCAGGCGCCGATCCGCTCGCCGTCGATGCCCAGTTCACCGGCGCGGGCAGCAGCCACCATGCAGGAACAGGACGGCCGGCGGGCAACACCAGCGCGGTGACCTTGGCGATCGGCTCGCAGCCGGGCAGCGGGGCGACACTCAGCTGCACTAAGAACCCGGTCACGGCGTCGAGCGGGGTGGCGTCCTTCGCCGGGTGCAAGATCACCGGCAAGGCCGGCAGCTACACGCTTAAAGCCACCGACGGGAGCCTCACGTCCGCGACTAGCAGCATCTTGCGCATCAGCGGAGGATCCCAGACCGCTAACGTCGCCGCCTTGTCCTCGGGCCTGGCGGGGATGCGCGCAGTGCCTGTCGAAAACTTCACCCGGTAAGGAAGCTTCAGCCTGCTCCCGCGGTATGGCCGGGGAGCAGGCCGGTGCCGGTCACGACGTGGATTTCGTCGTCGAGACAAGCGCAGCGGCCTCGGCCTGGGCATCGTAGTTGTAGATCCACCGCCGGTCGACCAGCTGGCTGCCGGAGCTGTCGTAGCCGGCGCCGCTCCGCCGCGAACCAAGCTGGACACGAGCCGTCCGGTCCCGCCGCAGGCCCTCGTACGCGATCAGCGCTTGCGGAACTTCGGCTGAACTCGCGCAGGCACCGAGCAGCGTGGCCAGCGCCACGGCGTCCTCAAGGGCCTGGTTAACACCCTGGCCCAGGTGCGGCAGCATCGGATGCGCCGCGTCGCCGAGCAGCGTCAGCCGCCCGCTGCTCCACCGGGGGAGTGGCGCGCGGTCGTACATCCCCCACCGGAACCCGGTGCCATCCGGCCCGCTGATCGCGGCGATGACTTCCCCGATAGCCGGGTCCCAGCTCGCGAACTCAGCGGCCAGTACGGCCGGGTCTCCGCCTGCTGACCACGACTCCCGGATCGACGTGTCTGACGGGACGAACCCCACATAGTTCAGCAGCTGTCCGGCCCGCACCGGGAACGCCAGGAAATGCTTGCTCTCGCCGACCCACAAGCGCATCGTGTTAGCGGGGTACCCGCCCGGGCGCGGCACCAGGCCGCGGTAGGCCACCACCCCGGAAAATACCGGCTTGGTTGGCTCTACCACGAACTCCTGCAGCACGGAGTGGATGCCATCCGCCCCGATCACCACGTCCGCCGTGGCTGCCGTCCCGTTGGCGAAGCCAGCCACGGCACTCTCAGCATCCTGGCTGAAGTCCGTGCACCGGTGCCCGGTCCGGACCACGCCAGACGGCAACTGCTCTACCAGCAGCCCGAGCAGGTCGGCCCGGTGGATGCCCACGTTCCGTCCCGCCCGGACGAAGTGTTGAGGTTCGTGCTGTGCGGGCTGCCCGTCAGACAGCCGGAGCTGAGCCGACACATGCCGCGCGCCCAGGCGGCCGATCCCCTCGCCGATCCCTAGCTTCTCCAGCATCCGCAGCCCGTTTGGCGCCAGCGACACGCCGGCCCCGACCTCGGCCAGCTGCTGCGCCTGCTCGTACACCTGGACGTCGATCCCGGCCTGCACCAGCGCAACCGCCGCTGCGGTCCCGCCGATGCCGCCGCCGACGACCACCGCCCGCAGCGCCACGCTCTCACCCATTTTTCCCGAGCGGGTCCGAGCTATCTCCCAGAGCCGCCCTTGCCCTCGAGCTCAGGCTAACCCCCTCGGATCCGGCGTCGCATGGCCTCATAGAGCACGATCGACCCTGCGGTGGCAGCGTTCAGGGAACTAACGGTTCCCACCATGGGAATCCTCAGAAGGACATCGCAGCTTTCCCGCCATGCCGCGGTCATCCCCGTGCCCTCGTTGCCAATGACCAGGACGATGGGTTGCGCGAGTTCTACCGAGCAGATGTCTTCGCCGCGCCGTTCATCGGTCCCGATAACGACAACGGGCACCCCGCGAGCACGCTGTTCAAGGACCCAGGCGAGTATCTCCCGATGCGATGCGGCCCTGACGACGGGCACGCTGAACAGCGAGCCCGTGCTCGCCCGCACGCACTTTGGGTCATAGGGATCGGCGGCATGCCCGGTGACGAGCAGCGCTGTCCCGCCGAAGGCGTCCACGGCACGGCAGAGGGTGCCCAGATTGCCAGGGCTTGATGGCCGGTCAAAGACGGTAACCAGCTGATCTGCTGTCGCAGGGATGCGGGAGAAATCGTCCGGAGGTATCTCGGCGACAGCCAGAAGCTCGGGAATACCGGCCGATTTCTCACCCAGTTCCTGCATAAGTTCCGGAGCCACGAGGTAACGGGTGGTGTTCAGGGACGTCCACAGGTCCGTGGCCCAGGCGGAAGGTGATAGCCGCCCGTCATGCAGCAGTGCGCGGATCCGCCAGCCGTGCTCGACGGCGAGGGAAAGTGGCCGTACCCCCTGCACAATGAATTCCCCTGCGCGCAGGCGCTTGCTCCGGTTGGTGAGCAGGGCCTGCCATTGCTGGAATGTGGCATTGCGCGTAGCCACGCGGCGGACGTTAGTCCCAGTACCTCCGGGCACGGGCTTCAAGCTACCACCGGGCCTGGCGGGGCCAGGAAGGCGAGAAAGCTAGGGAAACCCCTTATTTCAGCTGCTCCTGGCCCCCGTCGTAGACCAGCAGGCCATCGGTGCGGAGCCGGACTCCGGGCGAGGGGCGGTGTGCTGCTAGCTGGCCGTCATGCATGAGATGCCGGACCGGGACGCCGCGGGCGATCTCAGCGAAGTCGGCGATGAGCCGCCGGTGGCATCGCCACCAGACGCTCTCACTGCACATCACCGTGAGATGGCCTGGAGCGGCCTGGGCGAGCACGTCATCGATGGCGGCCAGGAAGTCCGGTTGCCGCATGTGCCCGGCATAGCCCCGGAAGGCCGCCTCCCGCCACGTCACATCCGGTGAATCCGGCGCGGGCCGGCGGAAGCCGCCCAGCCGTTTCTCCCACCGGTAGGAGATGCCGTGGCCGGGAAGCCAGCGCTCGAGCTCGGCCCGGGCCACATGCGGGTGGCGGCGGCTGCCGGGCGCCGTGCGGACGTCGACCAGAGCCGACACCCCCGCCGACAGCAGCACTTCGGCGATGCGCTCGGCACTGGCTGTTCCGTGCCCGAACGTGATCAATGGCATCGACACGAGCATTCTCCTGCTCCCGCGGCCGTGCACTGGGATGCGCTGAACAGCTTGTTCCTTCAGTTCGCCGCGAACCTCTCCCAGGATGGGAGCTTCCCGCAGGCGCTGCGGCAGGAACTCCCCGTCAGCCCGGCGGGGCGGCCTCTGCGCACGTCTTGACCTCGGGACGCTGAAGGCGCGGCCCCGCTGTTAGGTCCTTCATCCCTGCCGCGACGCGAAGGTCACGGTCTGTCCGGCTGCGCTCGCGGCGCGGGCCCGGAGCCGGATGCCGTGGCGGCGGGCGGTGACGAGCGCGGGCTTTGCCTGCCAGGCCGCGCATCAGCCGGGCATCTCGGATGGGCGCAGCGCGCGCTGGACATAGGACGCCGCCTGCGGCTGCCAGAGCTGCCAGAGGACGGCGAGCTGCTCCACTGGATCGTCGTGCCAGTCCACCCGCAGGTCGGTCGAGGGCCAGGGCACCGACTCGGCGATGATCATCCCGGCCGAGCGCACCGGGGTGACCTCGCCACCCGCGGCCAGCCCGGCCCGCAGGGCGGCGATGAGCCGGTCGCCGAGGCTGTCGCCGGGCCGGTCACCGAAGGCGGCGAGCATCGCGGCGGGTACGCCCCGGTCGGCGAGCAGGTTGCCGGCGGCGGCGGCGCCGGTCGCGTGGACGTGGGTCGCCTCACCGAGCGCGAGATGGCCGGAGTAGGCGGCCGAGCCGCCGGCCGCGTCAACGACCGCGAGCTGCCGGTACGCGATGTCGGCGGTGCGGCCGGCGAGCGCCGCGAGCGCCTGGCCCGCGGCCAGGCCGCCGCTCATCTCATCGAGCAGCGCCTCGCGCAGCTGCGGATCGGTCGTGCTCTGGCTGCACACCGCGCCGGTGCCTGCGCGGACCGCCGCGCACCGCGCGGCCACTGCCATGCTGGCGGAAGCGATGACGGCACCGACCGCGCCCGTGCGCTCGCAGCGGCCCACCAGCGAGAACGTCATGGTTTCACCGCTACCACGGTGACCTCGACCAGCCACTCGGGCCGGGCGAGCGCGGACACGACCAGGCCGGTGAACACCGGGTAGACGCCTTTGAGCCGCCGTCCGAGCACGCGGTATACCGGCTCGCGGTGGCGGATGTCGGTGAGATAGACGGTGCAGGACACTACGTGCTCGACGAGCGCGCCAGCCTCCGCGAGCAGCGTCTCGACGTTCGTCATCACCTGCTCGGCTTGGGCAGCAGGGCTCCCGGTGTGGACGCTCTTGCCGGTGTCCAGATCCTGTGGCACCTGACCGCGCAGGTAGATGGTGTTGCCGGCGACTACCGCCTGGCACAGGTCGTTATCGAGCCGCTGCTCCGGATAGCTGTCAGCGGTATTGAACGGCCGGATCCGCAGATGACCGCCGACGGTGATCGGTTCCCTCACTTGCGCACCTCGTTCGCGACGTCGGAGTACCTGGCCACCACGTCGAGCGGGCCACTGAAGTCGTAGTTGTTGTAGACGGCGAGCAGGTGCGAGAACGGCGGTGACTGAGCGAAGAGCTGGAACGTCAGCCGGTGCCCGGCGTAGTCGGAATTGAGCAGGTCGCGAGCCAGAGCGAAGAGCTTGCGCCGCTCTTCCGCGGGGATCTCGCCGATCGTGAAGTACTTCCGCAGCCAGACGCCGGCACCGGGGCTGTCGAACATGGCCTTGCTGGGCATCAGGCTGACCTGGCAGCCGCACAGATCCCGGACGATGTGCATGACCGCCGGCAGCTGGGTGGACGCGAAAACCCGGGCGGCGTACATCATCGGCTGGTTGGGCATGAGCAGGCCGCCCGGGCTGGGCTCGGCGAGCTCGATCGCCGCGGTCAGATGCGCGTTGATGCTCTCGCGGTAGCACGCGATCTGCGCGATCTTCTCCCGCACTCCCTGGTGCATCGTCACTCCGGTCGACCTGGCACTGGCGTAGGCGACGCCGAGAAGGAAGTCGGCGAAGCGGGCGTAGCGCTGGACGTATGGGTAGATGCTGTACCGGTGCAGGGTCGCGCGGATGAACGCGGCCGCTTTGGTATGCCGGTAGAAGAAGACGTTCTCCCAGGGAATCTCGACGTTGTCGAAGACGATCATTGTGTCGATCTCGTCGTACTTGCTGGTCAGCGGGTATTCATCCGGGCTGCGCCCGTCGGCGAAGGCAGACCGGCAGATGTGCTTGACGCCCGGCGCGCCCATGTCGGCGAGGAAGCCGACCGCGTAATCGCTGAGGACCTCGTTGTTCCATTCGCCGATGGTCGGCTTGACGAACGCCTGATTCGCGTAGGCCGCCGCGGTCTCGAACTTGGCGCCGCGCACCACGATGCCGTTGTCGGTCTCGCCGGCCACGTGCAGCAGTACGTCGGGGTCCTGGTCTTGCGGCCGGACGGCGCGGTTGCCCTTCGGGTCGGTGTTGGCCGAGACGTGGAACGGGTCGAGCAGCTGCGCGCGGCGGACATGCTGAGCGATGTTCGCGGAGAACGCAGAGTCGATCTCGTTCAGCACGTCCTGCCCGTCAAACAGCGACCACATCTCGCCGACCGTCTCATCACCCACCCGAGTGACCACGCCTCCGGCGTCGTCGAGGATGGCGTCGACCGACGCGCGCTTGGCCCGCCAGTCGTCGCGGGTGTGCGGCGGGCGCGAGGTGGTGGCGCAGTGCTCGCCCGACTGCTCGTCGGTGTAGGTCAGCAGGTCCCTGGTGGCGGCCTCGTGGCCGAGGTCGTAGATCCGCGCGCGCAGGTTGACCACCGGCGCGAAGGCCGGGTGCGTCGCGACGTCGGTAACCCGTTCACCGTCGATCCACACCTCCCGGCCGTCGCCCAGCGACTCGATGTACTCCTTGCCAGTTCGCAGCACTGTTCGTTCCTCGGTGTCCGGTGGTTCTCTGATCAGTTCCTCGCGGCGCGAGGGGTGAGCTCCAGGACTTCCTGGAGGACGGCGCGCAGTTGCCTGGCGCCCGTGGCGATGGAGTCGGCGCGGATCCGCTCGGTCGGGGCGTGCATGTCCTCGCCCTCGCAGCATCCGAGGGCGACCGCTGGTATGCCGGCGGCGAGCGCCGCGTTCGCGTCGGTCGAGCCGTCCGCGGTGGTGGCGGCCAGGCCGATCGAACGGCGGGCGCGCTGGATCGCGGCGACCAGGGGATGGGTGAGGGGCACGGAGCCGGCGCTGGCCTGTCGAGGTGCTCCACCGACAGCCGCAGGCCCGCGTAGGCCTCGAGGCCGGCTAGCGCGGCATCCTGACGGTCGAGCTCCGCCTGATCGGTCGAGCGCCACTCGACGGTCGCGCTGGCCCGGGCGGCGATTGCGTTGACTCCCGATCCGCCGTTGACCAGGCCGACATTGACCGGCCGCTGAGCAGGAGCTGACGCGATCATCTCGTGCAGCAGCCGCACGAGCTCGTGCAGGGCGCTGGGCCGGCCGCGATCCCACCACGAGTGCCCGCCCGGACCCGTCACCGTGACCTGCACTCGCAACGACCCGACCGCGTCCGTGAACACGCGGTCACAGCCGTGGCCCTCCAGGGCCAGCACCGCCTCGGGCGCTAGCTCCCGGCAAGCGTGGCGTGCGCCGCGCAGCCCGCCGAGCCCCTCCTCGCCGACGGTGAAGACGATGGCCAACGGCAGTGATCCCGGCAGTGCGGGCTCAGCAAGGTCGCGTTCGGCGATGGCGACGGCGGTCGCGACCGCTATGGCGTTATCACCAATCCCCGGACCAGATAGCCAGCCGTCCCGCTGGGTCACGCCTCGCACTGTGGCCTCGCCGAAGACATCATCGACGTGAACAAGCACGGCGAGGCGGTACGGTGGCGGCCCGAAGGTCCACACCAGGTTGCCGGCACCATCGACGCGACGGCTGCCGGGTGCCTCGTGCAGGCGCCGGAGCAGCCAGTCGATGCGCACGCGCTCGCGGCCGGTGCCGCCATCCAGCTCGGCCAGCACCACGGCGTCTGCGGCGATAGCCGCAGGATCGAAAGCCGTGTCTGTCATGTCACCCTGGCTAGCCAGAACTCGTTTGCCGTACCGTGCAGATCGGGCCAGCGTACCATCTCATTAGACTATTGGTATAGTTCGTTAGCATGGACAGTGCCGGGCCGGAGCAGGCTTTCGCTGATGTGGGGGACGTCATCGCGGCGAACCTGCGTCGGCTCCGAAACGCGCGCCGAATGTCGCTGGTCACTCTCGCGGCCCGCGCGGATGTCGCGAAAGCCACGCTGGCGAATCTGGAGCAGGGCCGGGGCAATCCGACGATCGAGACGTTGTGGTCGCTGGCCCTGGGGCTCGGTGTTGCGTTCAGCGACTTGCTCGAAGACCGGAGGGAGACCACCACGGTGGTCGTCCGGGCCCAGCAGGGTGCGCGAGTGCGCGGGTCGACGCCCGGCGGGAAACTCGACCTGCGGCTGCTGGACCGGGTAGAGCGCGGCGGCCTGGTCGAGGTCTTCGACATGTTCCTGCCGGCCAGGACCGAGCACCTCGGCAGCCCGCACGGCAGCGGCGTTGTCGAGCGGGTGTTCGTGCACGAGGGGACGATCACGGTCGGCCCGGTCAGCGATACTTTCACGCTCAGCGCGGGCGACTACGCCCGGTACAGCGGCGACGGCCCGCACGTCTACCGCTCTGCGGACATGGACTGCCACGGCATCCTGCTGGTCGGATACCCGTCCGCCTAGTACGGCAGCCGCCAGTTGCGGGCTGACCAGGATCATCGCGTCTGTGGGGCTACTGGTGCGCTGCTGCCGACGGCCGCACCATGAGCGCGCCGTCCGTGCCTGGCGACTCGCGTTGACGCCGGAATGCCATGCCTGCCTTCCGCTGGGCTGTCGTGACGGACCGCCGGCGCCAGCATGCGACGGGCATGCGCAGCGGCGTGCGGGATGTGATGCGGGGATTCGCATGACGTGAGCGCAGCCGCCTGACGGTTGAACTCTTCCATCCACATCGCAGCTAGCCACCATGGGCAACCAGGTGAAAGCGGCGAAGACGCAAGCCTGGCGCCTGCAGGTAGTACCCGCGCGTCACCAGGCCGTTGCTGCCTGCGCCACGTGCCCTGATGCAGGCGGCCGGTCCGGAGGAGTCACGTCGCCGATGCGGGCGGTTCGGTCAGTGAGGCGATGCACGCAGTGAGCAGGCGCCGCATCTGATCTTGTTCGCTGACATCCAGATTGGCCAGCATGTCTTGCTCGACGCGGCGAACCGCGGCGCTGGCCACCTCGAGCTGGCGGCGCCCGCGGGCGGTCAGCTCGGTCGGCAGGGCCCTGCCGGCGGGTGCCCGTGCCGGGCGGACAACGAGTCCTTGGCGTTCGAGGGCCTGCAGGAGCACATTCATCGACTGCCGGGTGACGAAGGCGCCGCGGGCAAGCTCGGAGTTCGACAGACCCGGCCGCTGGGCAAGCAGCTCCAGGCAGGCGTAGTGGGTAATCGTCATGCCCAGCGGCCTCAGCACGGCCTCCAGGGCGGAGTGCAGGGCGCTCGCGGCCGCCTTCAGCATGTACCCCAGCGATGTGTCCAGCTCGATTCCGGGCCCGCCTTGACTCATGTCAGTATTCTGACATACATTGTGGTGTGTCAGAAGACTGACATACCATAAGGAGGCAGGAATCGTGGCCGTCACCGGACCCGACTTCATTTCACTGCAGGTGCGCGACCTGAAGCGTTCCGCCGCTTTCTACGAGCAGTACCTGGGGCTGAAGCGCTCCGACGCAGGACCGCCGCACGCCGTCGTGTTCGACACCAAGCCGATCGCGTTCGCCGTCCGCGACGTCGTCGCAGGCACCGACCTGGACGCGATCACGCAGCCGGGCCAGGGAATGGCACTGTGGCTGCACGCCCCCGACGCGCAGCACATCCACGACGCCCTCGCCGCCGCCGGCACGACGATCGTCTCAGCGCCCGTCGACGGGCCGTTCGGCCGCACCTTCACGTTCGCCGACCCCGACGGCTACCAGGTGACCCTCCACGACCGCGGCTGAGCCGGGCGTCCCGGTCTTCGGCGCGGCAGCGCCCTGAGCGGGCCAGGCCGTGGCCGGACCCGTTTCGGAGCGTTCAAGCGCTGAAAGCGACGGATATGTCGTTGCCGCCGCCATCAAGGCGATGGGCGATGAATGCGTGGGCATTATGGGGTACGGCGACCTCATGTGCGCCGGCATTGCTGAGGTTCAGCTTGGTTATTGGCTTGCCGTCGCGGGTGTCAACGCCGAGCTGCGCGGGCTGGTCGGCGAAGAACCGGACTACCTTGATACTGTTTGGCAGAGCGATCGGGGTGATTGCGTCTTGGCCCTTGTTGAGCAGCATAGAATCCTCCAGAATTGCCGCGGGAGCAGGCGTGGGCAGAGCCGAGTATTGCCCGTGCTGCCGGATGATCTTTGCGCGACGTACGATCTCGGCGCGGGCTCGCGAGCGTGTGTGATTCGGGCTTGTTTGCGCATCGGGGCAAGAGTGACCACCCCAGGCAGCGCCACCCATGTTGTGCGTCCCCAGACCCTCCTTCTCCGGCGAGTTGGTTACCTGGAGCGCGAACCGGCCGTGCTCCGGCCTTGAGGTCAGCTCGAGGATCTGCGCGATGCGCGAGAGCTGCGCGTCGGTGTACGGGTTATTCGGGTTCTTGTCATCAGCGTTCTCTACCGCATACCAGTGATCGTTCGCAGCCTTCGCGTGCTCGGCCATCACGCCTAGCCGCACCCACTGAATGACGGTGCCATCCTGGGCGGTGCCGAAATGCGCGGAGTCGCCGTCGCCATGGGGTCCCGGTGTGAATAAAGCGTCGGCGTCCGGGAGGTTGTTGACCATAGTGTGCGATATCAGCCCCATGACGGCCGAGGTTGGCAACGACCCGCCATGAAAGCCAGGATGGCGAGTGAATCCATTCACCCAGCCATTCTCGACAGTCAGCCTCTTGTAGACTTTCATAATCCCCCTTTTGTCAGTCCTTTAGATCATGGATCAGCTTTCAGTCTGGGAAATCGTCATGGGTCGGCGAGGCGGTGAACTGGCGTCTGTGCCTCGGCAGTCTTCGTGTAGATGTCGGGTGTCCCGTTTTGCCGGAGGAACCAGGCGAGCGCAATCATGTTCCCCGTCAGGCGACCAGCGGGGGATCCCGCCAGCACTCGGATGCAGCAGATGCTCGTACAAGCCATCCGGGGGGTTGATTATGTAGGTTTGCGAGTCGCCCAGCGCCGAGTTCTTCAGGACGAAAGCGATCGGATTGTCGGAGCCGGGATCTTGCACCTGTGCCGATCCGCTGACGGCGACGAGCGCCGGCAGCGTTAACGCAAAGACAAAGACAAAGACATACACACCCGGCCCCCTCATCGCGCTTTCCCCACACCGCGATCTCTACCTGCCACAAGGCAAAGGAAAGGTAAACAATTACTTTACGCCGCGCCATAACCTTACGTCAACCGGGTTTTCCTGCAGCCTTTACGGAACGGCCACGACAAGCTGGCAAGGGCTCGGCACTAGAACACTGAGATGTGCACGTGGTCGAAGTGGTTCGCGGTGATGCTGCCGCGGTCTGCCATCGGCACCCATCCCGACGACGATATCCGGATATCCCAGATCTTCTGGCGGTAGATGATGTACATGATCCCGAGCCGGGATGCGTTTGCCTGGGCCCACGCGGCGATTGCGTAGCCCAGCTGCACGTTGGACGCCGATGGCATGACACCGCCAGAACTCAGCATGAAGTCGCATGCCCTGCCCAGAGGATGCTCACCGTCGGTCCCTGGACGATAGCAACCGATGGCAGTGAATGGGCCGAACCTGCGGTCGACCGCGTCCTTCACCTGGCGCATGCGGGGGGTGATGTTGTCACCGTTGACCGGTGACTGAGGCTGGAACCTGGCCATGAGAGCTGCGACCCTCTGCCGCTGGCTGGCCAGCGTCGTGAGCAGCCGGCGAGTTCTGCGACCTTGGCCCGTGCGGCGTGCTCGGCTCGCTGCTCGGCCGCCAGCAATCGCAACAGCGCTTGCTCCCTGGCGCTGCGCTGTCGGCTCAGGTACTCCAGAGTCGCGGCCTTCTGGAGCATCCGCTGAGCGTCGCCGCCGCCCAGAATCACGAGAGTCGGATCCTGCACGACTCCAATGAAGCTCGCCGCAGCGATCCTCGCGACCTGCTGATGCGCGTAGCCGGTCTGGCGGCGCAGCCGCAGCACACTGGCCATGGTCCCTTTGGCGGCGGTCTCGGCATCGGTGAGCATCACCACCTGACCGCGGTACTGCCTGGATAGCTTGGCCGCCCGGGCTTCCAGCCGGGCCAGCTCATCGGACGGGTTGCCTGCGGGACCAGCCGAGGCGGCGAGCGTGGCCCGAGCGGCCGGAGCCACCCGCCCGGCCGACGGCATCTGCAGCCAGACCACGCCCACTGCGGCAAGGGCCACGGCACGAAGCCAGTGCCTCCGAATCAGGCTGCCGTGCCGGGCGGAGCGCAAGGCCCCCACGGGCTCACCTCTTTCTCCGGCTGCCGGGGCGCACTACCGCTGCCATGCGGCGGATCACCCCAGAGCACGACCTCTCCTGAATCTCCGCAGGAGGGCCACAAAGAGGGCTCAGCGCTGTCACCAGCCGCCTTCGGGTAGCCGCAAGGCCACCGTACTGACGCCGGCCGACTGACGAGGCGTTTCCACAAGATTGCACCCCTACTGGGGCGGAGTCCGTTCCTAGCCCTAATGTCGCTCAACTATGACCAGCACGACCGCAGTCCGGCGATCCTGGCGGCCTCGTCGTCCGGCAGCACGCCGGCGATGACGCCATCGATGCCGAGGTGGCCGGCGATCGGCTCGGCGGTGGCCACCCAGGCCAGGCCCGCGCCTGGCTAGTCGCCGCGGGAGCGGAGCATACGGTGGGTTACATCGGCGCGTTCGGTCACGGTCTTGCGGACGACGGGGGCGGCTTGCTTGGCGGATTCCAGCGCCCGGGGGATGAAGCCCTGGTCGATGCCGAACTGCGGGAACAGCAGGTGGGTGAAGACTATGGCCGGGATCATGCCGCCGCGCTCCAGGGCGGGCACCAGGTCGAGGTAGCGCTCGGCGTAGGGCGCCAGCACGCTGTCCTGGCCGGGGCGCCAGAACGCCGTGGCGACGTCCTGCACCAGGCCGAGCGGCACGGTGCGGTCTACCGCCAGTGCCGTCCAGACCGACTTCTTTTCGTCGGCGTCCGGGCTGGCCGCCCGCACCGTGAGCGCCCGGACCCACGCCTCGGGGTCGGGGTCGCGCTTGAGCAGCGACTCCACCTCGGTGGCGGTGCTGGCGCCGAGTTCGGCCTTGCGCTCCAGCGCCCGCCACTGAAGGTCCAGATCATCGCCGGCCTCCGCCTGGAGCCAGGCCACCTGGTCGAGACCGCCTGTGGTCCGGGCGAGGGCGCGGAGCGCGACCTGGCGCCGGCCAGGGTCCTGCGCGAGGTCGAGGCAGGCGGCGGCCACCTCGGCAGTAAGCGCCGGCCGCTCGGCCTCGGGCGCCCACTTCTCCGCGGCGGAAAGGGCGCGGTCGAGGTACGGCTCGATGACCGATTCCGAGGTCTCGGCGCCGAGGACGGCGGTCATGCACCGGACCGCCTCGGCGGCGGTTGCCTCGCCGTTCACCAGCATGTCCCACACCGTCGCGACGGCGACGGCGCGGGATACGGGCGTGGGTAGTTCCGCGGCCGTGGCGAGCAGGGCGTCCCGGGTGCCGCCGTCGGGCCGGGTGGTGGCGAACGTGAGGTCGTCGTCGTTGATGAGATAGACGTCGGCGTCGGTCGGCAAGTTGACGGGTGTCGTGGGCCCGGCGACTTCTACCTCGGCCAGCGCGGTGCGCGCCAGCCCGGGCTGGCGGCGGTAGGCGCCGACCGCCAGCACCTGCGGTCGGGGCGGGCCCTGTGGCCCGCTGGCGGCCAGCACGAAGCCGTCCCCGTCCCGCCGCAGCGTGAGCCGGTCGGTGCCCGCGGTGTCCAGCCAGCCCCTCCGCCACGCGCCCAGGTCGCGCCCGCTGGCCGAGGCAAGCGCGTCGATAAGATCCTGCAGTGTGGTGTTGCCCCAGGCGTGGCGGGCGAAGTAGGCGGCCATGCCCGCTATGAAGTTCTCCTCGCCCACGTACGTCATGAGCTGCTTCAGGACCGAGGCGCCCTTGGGGTAGGTGATGGCGTCGAAGATGGACTCGGCTTCCGCGACGTCGTGGATGGGCTGGCGGATCGGGTGCGAGGCCGGTCCCTGGTCAGCGAGATAGGCCATCAGCTTGCCCGTCGCGAGGTGCCTCGCCCAGGCGTCGGTGTACGAGGTCGCCGACTCCGCCGCCCAGTGGCACGCGAACTCCGCGAACGCCTCGTTCAGCCACAGGTCGTCCCACCACCGCATGGTGACGAGGTTGCCGAACCACATGTGCGCCATCTCGTGCAGCAGGATCAGCGCGAACAGTTCCCGCTCGGCCGGGGTGGGCGTGGAGCGGCGCAGGTCCGTGTCCGACCAGGTGACGCAGCCGTAGTTTTCCATCGCCCCGGCGTACTCCGGCATGAAGACCTGGTCGTACTTGCGCTGCGGGAACGGCATCGCGAAGACCCGGCCGTAGAACTCCAGCCCCTGCTGCGTCAGCGTGAAGATCTCGTCGGCGTCGCGGTCGAGGATGGACGCCAGCGACCTGCGAGCGAACAGGCCCAGGTCGTAGCCGCCAGCCTCGCGGCGGAGCTGGTAGAAGGGGCCGGCGTTGATGACCGTGTTGTAGGGCGACAGCGGCGGGGTGCCGGGGAAGGTCCAGCGCCGTGCCTCGCCGACCGGCTCGACCCGCGGGTCACCGGTGTTGCTGGTGACCGTCCACGCCGCGGGCGCTGTCACCGTGAAGGCGTGCGGCGCCTTGAGGTCCGGCTGGTCGAAGCACGCCCAGACGTCATGAGCGCCGTCCGGTTCGAAGGTCATCCACAGGTAGACCTCACCGTCGGCGGGGTCGACGGCCTTGTGCACGCCCGCGCTGTGGGTCGTGTCCGCCTGCACGCTCTCCACCCGGAGCGAGTTGTGCTCGGCGAGCCGGGGCAGGGCGATCCGGCCGTTCTCAGCAGGAGGGAGCGCCTCACCGTTCAGGGTCGCGCTCACCACCCGTGGGTTGCACTCGATGAACGTCTCCGCGCCGGGTTCACGGCAGGTGAACGTCACGGTGGACACGCACGGCACCTGCGGGCCTGTGGGAAGCTCAGTCAGGTCGACTGCTATGTCGTACCTCTTGACCGCGAGAAGCGAGGCGCGCCGCTCGGCTTCGGCCTGTGTCAGGCTCCGGACAGCCATTGATTCCTCCTCATGCTCTAGCGGAGATCGTAGAAGGTCGAGCTGGCGCGCCATACCAACCGGGATGGGGGAGTGGTCTGGTACGGAGGCGGGAAGCTTGATGCTGCCGAAGTTGTGCAGGCGATGGAAGCCGCGGAACGCGGCACCCCAGCGCTCAGCTCCGCGCCGGCAGCGCAGCAGATCGGAACGCAGCCCATGGGCACCCAGCGCAGGAATCCGGCCGCGCGGCGCACGGGCAGCCCGGTCACCAGATGCCTCGCCGCGGATCCAAACTCAGACCAAGTCCGCGTCGCCCGAGACCCGGCCCGGTTAGCCCGGCGACCCTCAGATCCACCACATGGTGCTGTCGAGGCCTGATTTCTGTCACTTGAGCCTGGCAGCTGTTGACGACAAATGATCTTGAGGCCCGGCGACCAGCCCTACTGGGACCTCGTAGCCCTCCTCGGCCTGCTCCTCGATGGTGATGGCCCGGGCGACATCGAGCCGGGCGACATGCGCGAGTTCGAGGCTTACGCCAGGACCGTGCTCCGGGCTGGAAGTGAGCGTCCCCGGCTGCGCGGCCCGTTCCCGGCACATCAGCAGATCGGGCCGTGGTCCCGTGAACAATATTGGCGGACGGTACGTAGTGGAGGTGTGCACGTCATGGCACAAGGCTGAATGGAGTTTTGAAATGAAGATTCGATGGCTGGCAGTTGCCGGTGTCACCATCGCGGGAGTCATGCTCGCGGCGTGCGGTAGCTCGGCCGCGAGCAGCCCCGCATCCGGGAGTTCGCCGTCCAAGGCTGCCGTCGCTTCCGGCCCGGGTATCAAGACCATGAGCATCAGCGGTCGGGGCGCGGTGCTGACCGACACGGCCGGGCACACGCTGTACTGGTACGCCATAGACACCCCGACTGCGTCTAAGTGCAACGGTGTCTGCGCCACGTTCTGGCCGCCGGTGCCCGCATCCCTGAAGGTCGCCCACGGCGTGTCGCTGCCCGGTAAATGGGGCTCGGTCACCAGGGCCGATGGCACCAAGCAGCTCACCTATGACGGCCACCCGCTGTACACCTTCAAGCTCGACACCAGGCCTGGTCAGGTCAAGGGCAACGGCCTCACCACCAGCGGAGGGGCTTCCGCCGACCTGTGGTGGGCGGTCACCCCGACCAACGTGAAGCTCGCGGCCGCGCCCAGCGGCGGGTCCTCCTCGGGATCCGGCGGCGGCTACGGCTACTAACGATCTTTAATGGTTAGGGTTACGGCCGGGTGGCCGGGGCCGTCCGGCCCGGCGCGATAATGCTTGGCTGGCTCGGGTGTCTGGATGTTAGGTTCCCGGGCATGCCCGCAGCGGAGGTAGTGCAGCAAACTCGCCCGGTGACGCGGTCGGGCCTGGTCAGGGATCTGCGCGGGCTGGGTGTCCGGCCGGGGGGCGTGCTGATGGTCCATACCCGCATGAGCGCCATCGGCTGGGTGGTCGGGGGCGCGCAGACCGTGGTGACGGCGCTGCTGGATGTGTTAGGCCCGGCCGGGACGCTGATGGCGTACGTGGGCTGGAATGACAGCACCGGGGGCATGATCAGGTGGCCGGCGCAGTGGCAGGAGGCCTACCGTGGCGAGTGCCCGCCGTTCGACCCGGCGTTCTCGGAGACCGATCGTCAGATGGGCCGTGTCCCCGAACGCATCCGCACGTGGCCGGGCGCGAAGGTCAGCGGCAGTCATTTCCGGCGGATGGCGGCGATCGGCGCTGCGGCAGGCTGGCTGACCGAAGATCAGCCGTGGCATCACGGCTTCGGGCCGGGCTCACCCCTGGCGAAGCTCGCCGGGGCAGACGGGCAGGTCCTGCTGCTCGGTGCGCCGCTGGACCGGCTGACGATCCTTCACCACGCCGAATCCCTGGTGGATAGCCCGCACAAGCGGATGGCGTGTCATGTGATCCCCGTCCGGGAGGGCGGCGAGGTCGTCTGGCGGGAGGTCGTTGACCACGACACGTCCACGGCGCTTGGCGCCTTTCCGTACCAGCGGGCGGTCGGCGGCCAGGATCCGTTCGCGGTCATCGGCCAGCTGGCGCTCGATGCGGGCTGCGGGGTCAGCGGCCTGGCCGGAAAGGCGGTAAGTCACCTGTTCCCGGCCGGACCGCTGGTGCGCTTCGGCATCGAATGGCTGAGCAAACAGTTCGGGCCCGAGCGCAGTCCAGAGCAAGAATGACCAGCGATTCTAAGGGCTGAGGCCTGCCACAGGGGTGTGCGGTCCAGGCGAGTGCTGGCCCCGAACCCCTCGAGGAGGCCGGGCCGGTACTGCATCGGCTTGAGCCGGGTCGTCACCAGGGCGGTCAGCTGGGCGAGGTTGCGCTTGGCCAGGGACCGTTTGAGGTGGGACCAGACCAGTCCGGCCGGGCTGGGCTCATGGGCGTATGGCGGCAGCTGGCAGGCCGTCAGCCAGTTCCGGGCCGCGATCAGCTCGGCCATTGCCCGGCTGAGGTGGGTAGTCAGGTAGTCCCAGACGACCACGAGACCGCCGCCGAGCTGCTGGTGCGCGGCGTCCAGCACGGCGGCGTAGTCGATCTCGGTAAAGCCCTTGCGCCGCTCGGCGCGGCCTGCGCGGCTGCGGTGGACGCGGCAGCTGAGCCGGGGTCGCTGCCCTTGCCTGACGCAGATCGGAGCGGCGAGTGATACCCGGGTGCCGTGCGCCCCGGTCACCTTAACCACGGCAGTGCAGCCGCGCCGTCCCCAGGTTCTGCCCTTGGGCGGACGTAAGCGTTCGGAATTTACTGTGCCGCGGCAGCGTTCCATCCGCGCTGGTTACAGGGAGCCCTTCAGCGCCCTCGGCGGCAACCGGGCCAGGTGTCAGCGTCGCTGCCTTCGCCACGCGTCGTGGGCCAGTGTGCCTTTGCCCTGCCGCGGTTGGCTGCCCGCTGTACGGACGCCGCTCGGATTGGCTGATGATCTGCGGGTTTGCGGGTAGCTGCGGGGGATGCAGCGCAGTGAGGTGATCGGGCGTACGCGGCGGGGCGGCGCCAAGGCGTGGTGGTCGCGGCTGCCAGCGCCGTTTCAGCCTGCGTCGTCCGGGCCGGTCCGGTACTGGCAAGACCGCGGCCGGGTAGCTGTCAAATGCGCCCTGGCGGCGATGGCGGCCTGGGCGCTGGCCCGGTACGCGGCGGGCCAGCCGGACCCTTATTTCGCTCCGCTTGCGGCGCTGCTGGGCGTGTCTCCCACGGTGGCCCGGTCTCTGCGTGAGAGCCTCCAGTACGTCGCCGGGTTTGTGCTCGGCGCCGTGCTGGCGATTCCTGTGGCCCTGGTGCTGGGTCCGTCTATCGCGGGCATCGCAGTGGTCGTGCTGGCGGGGGTGGTGATCGGCAGCTGGCGGCGGCTGGGCGGGCAGAGCACGCAGGTTACCTTCACGGCACTGTTCGTGCTGCTGATAGGCGGCTACCAGCCGCTGCACTATCTCACCCCCCGGCTGATCGATGTGAGCATCGGGGTGGTCATCGGGCTCGTGGTCAATGTCCTGGTGTTCCCGCCGCTGCAGCTGCGCCCGGCCGAGCATGCGGTCCGGCAATGGGGGGCTGATATCGCCGCCGCCTTGGACGACCTGGCCAGCGCGGCAGCCGGCCGGTCTTCCTCGGGGTCGTCCTGGCCTCGGCATGACCGGCAGCTCAGCGGCGCGGCGGAGCAGGCCCGCGCCGCCGCGCGGAACGCCCGGGAGAGCCTGCGGTGGAACCCGCGGGCCAGGGTCGAGCGGGCAGTGCCGCGGCCCGATGGCGTGGTGCTCGATTCCCTGGAGGAGCTGACCGCCCGGACCCGGGCCATCGGCCGGGTCCTAATGGACGCTGCCGCCGGAGACAAGCCGCCTAGCCTTCCGGCGTCATTCGGCGAGAGCTACGCCGCGTTGCTGCGGATGCTCACCGGCCCGGTCCGCCAGCTGGCCGACATGCGATCTGCCCCGCCGGACCGCGACGAACTGGCGCGCGCCTCCGGCTGCCAGGACCACCTCGAACGCCAAGCCGCAAAGCTCGCCGACCGCCAGGAAGGGAACGCTGCCCGGCATCTAGCCGACCTCGGCAGGCAACTCCTCAGTGAACTGGTCCGCAAATCAGGCGACCGCAACTGAGCTATGAAGATCACACGCAGCAGACGCGGCCGGCGGCGGTGCCCCGGCGCGCCCAGGAACGGGCCGTCGTGAGCCCCGGTGAACGGCAGACCGAGGGCTCATTCCCAGCTGATAGTCGCGGCTGATGGTTGCGCGTGCGGACCAGGCTAACGATCTTTAATGGCGGAGGTTACAGTTCTGGTGACGGCGCGCTGCGGTTGGCTAACCGGCGCGCGCTGGGCAGGGCCGTAGGCGAGTTCCAGTCGGCTCGGTGGGATCTGGCCAGTGTTCACGCCGCGCCGGGGCTCGGGTTCGTCAGCTTATGCTGACACGAAGACGCGCGTCAGCGTATGCTGACGTGCGTGGAGTCCGCCGTCGAAGTCGCCCAGAGCGCCGCTAGCACCGATCCTGATGTCGGGCTCCGCGCCGTGGCGTCCCTGCGCGCGCTTACCGAGCGGTTGGAAATCGTCCAGGTCGAGAACGCGCGCAAGCTCGGGTGGTCCTGGCAGGACATCGCGGGGCGGCTCGGCGTCACCAAGCAGACCGTGCACCGCAAGCACGGCAAGCGGACCGGGAGCCGGTAATGCCCTGGCACCTGACCCGGGACACCCGCTCCTCGCTCGCCCGCGCCCTGCGGCACGCAGGCCGACGCATCCGTCATTACGTCAGCGGCGAGCATCTCACGGCCGTCCTCGTCTCCGCTCTTCACCCAGGACCCGGCCCGCGGCCGGCGCGTGCCGTCCTGCACTCCTGCGGTGCCACGATGGAGGACGTCGAGGAGGAAATCGCCCGCCGGGCCGGACCGGGAGTGGTCCTGTTCGGCGGCCTGGACCAGGACGCGCTGGCTGCTATCGGGATCGATCTCGACGCTGTGCGGGCGAGGATCGAGTCTTCTGTCGGGCCGGAAGCCCTGGCACAGGTCGTCCACCGGGAGCCTCGCCCGTCTGGGCCGAAAAGCGGCGCAAGCACGCTCACGCTGCTCCAGCGCGCACACCCGGGCATCTTCGAAAATGCGCTACGGGCGGTGATCAACGAGGCGAAGGGGCGGAAATCATGAACGCTCCCACGGACCTGCAGCTATGAGCACCCGCCAGCGTCTTGTAAGGCAATCCTCGCACCGCCTGACTAACAATCCTTAAGGGCGGGGTTACCCAAAAGGGTGTGAGGTCCAGCCCCGTGCTGGCCAGGAACCCGTCGAGGAGCGCGGGCCGGTACTGCATCCGCTTGAGCCGGGTCTTGACCAGCGCGATCAGCTGGGCGAGGTTGCGCTTGGCGAGGTTGGCGAGCGATCGTTTGAGGTGGGACCAGACCAGTTCAACCGGGTTCAGCTCGTGCGCGTACGGCGGGAGCCGGAACACGGTCAGCCAGTCCCGTGCGTCGATCAACTCGCTCATGGCGGCGCTGATGTGGGTGTTCAGATTGTCCCAGATGACCACCAGCGGCCCGCCGAGTTGCTGGTGCGCGCCGTCCAGCAGCCGGGCGCAGTCCGCTTCGATGAAGCCCTTGCGCCGGTCGGCGCCACGGGTCCGGCTGCGGTGGACGCGGTAGATCAGCCGGGGCCGGTGCCCGGGCTTGATGGCGATCAGCGCGGCCAGCGACACCCGCGCGTTGTGCGCGCCGGTCATCGTCACCACCGGGGTCTGGCCGCGCCGTCCCCAGGTACGTCCCCTGGGCGGACGTAAGCCCTGGCCCGATTCGTACTCGAAGATCAGCCAGGCGCCCAGGTCCGCCGCCGTCCTTTTACCACCGGCCAGGCCTCCTCCCGCCACGCGGTGATCTTCGCCTCGTCCCGCTCGGCGGCCCGCCGGGCCGGGACCTGCACGCTCCACCCGATCCGGTGCAGCAGCAGATCCACCCCGGCCAGCGTGTAGCTCACCTTGAACCTGGCGGCGATCGCCTCGGCGATCCGGGCCAGCGTCCAGCACCGTTTCCAGCTCACGCAGTTGCGCCGCGCTCAGCTTGCACTTCGCCCCGGCCCGCGCCTTTGGAGGCCAGCGCCGCCCGGCCGCCAGCGGCCAGCCTCCGCCGCCACCGGTTCGCCGACATCCGCGACACCCGAAACCGCCGGGCCACCTCACGGTTGCTGGCCCCGTCCTCGATCAGATCCGCCGCCGCTAACCGCACCTGCTCACGGCGGGCACGCTCATCCGCATCCAGCCCGCCACCATCGGGATACCGCATGAACCTGGCATACAGCACAACACCGCAGCCGTCAGCCGGACTCGTAACCCCCGCAGTTAAAGATCGTTAGTGCCGCGTCAGGGAACGTTCGCCCCGTCCCGACTTCGTCGCCCCTCTCCGGGATCGTTGCATACCGGGCACCCTCGACCGTCGACCAACCATCCAGACGCTAGAGAGGTACTGGCCCTCATGCGTCGAGAAACTCGCGCACGGCGCGCTTGGACCGGAGCACGTACATCGCCACATGCTTTCCGTGCTGCGACAGGATCTTCAGCTCTCTTTCGCGCTCAGAGCGGCGGACTCGCCAGATGCGCCAAACCAGGCACCATTCATCGCGGAGCCGACGCAAACGGGACTCGTCACAGCCGTTTGGCAGCTCGAAGTCAACCGGGCGCGTTCGAATCCCGCGCACGAGCGCGCGCCATGCGCAGATCCACCACCGTATGTCGAGGAACACGACCGTGTCTGCTCGCTCGAGTCGAAGATCGAGCGTGGCGTGGTAGTTGCCGTCGGCGATCCAGTCGTCGCCGGCGAGCAGTCCCTTCTGCTTCTCGCGCCACTCGGCCTCGGTCGGCTTCGCCCAACCCGGCATCCAGAAGTGGACGTCGAGAACAATGATGGGGAGGCCGGTCTTCGCCGAAAGCGCTCGCGAGAACGTGCTCTTCCCCGCCCCGGCCATGCCGGTCACCACGACGCGGCGTCCGACGGAGATCGCTCGTGGGATGTCGCTCATTCAGGCCAAGGGTCCCTGAAGCAGCTATCCGACACCAGCTCATAATGCCGGATGCCGGGACTCCCGGTTGGGGGCCACGGCAAGTACCCGAGGCGGCGATGATCCCGCGCTACGGGCTGTCGACCTGAGTGGGCAAACGTTGCCTGATACGGCGCTGGAAGCCCCTGCTCCGGTTTGCTGACGGCCCTCTACGTATCGCGGGAGGGCCGTCACGCATGCCGGAGTTCAGCGCGGACCGGCGGGTAACGGCGAGGAGTTTTAGCTTCTGAATTCCTCGTACAGCGCAATTGCGATGCCCGGAGAAACTCTAATAATCGCCAGTAACTGCGGAAACATTCGCTATTGGCGCAGGTCGAAGGTAAAATGATCTTGAAGATCAAGTGACCTTCCCCACCGCCACGAAAGGCCAGCCATGCGAAGCATGCGCTCAGCCAAGGCCGCCATCAGCAGGCACGACTGCCGCGTCACCGCAAGACAGGCGGCCTAAGGCGTCCGGCATGGGCCTGATCCGCCAGTCGCTTGCCGTCGTCACGATCGGCGCCGCAAGCCCGAATCAAAGAAGCAGCAGGCCACCACAAGACGCTGGCCGCACTGGAGCCCCGCCGGGGAACTACGTCGCCCCGGACCATCGATTACGTCCGGACTAGCGTCGTCGAACTGACCGCCCGGTCCGAGCAACCGGAGAGGGGCCTGTGAGCCAAAATGACCGCCAACGACCGCACTGCCGCACTGACCGCACTGACCGCACTGACCGCACTGACCAAGAGCGTGCCACCATCGCGGCTGGCAAGGAAGCCGGGCACTCAGCCGCGCAGATACTCGCCACCATGCAGGCGCAGGGCAACGGGAAACTCGTCAGCTTCAGCGCTGGCCGCGTCCTTGGGGACGCACTCAAAGAGGTACAGGCCGCTGGCAAGGCCGCCGGGAAGTCTCCGCGTCAGGTCTCTCAAATGTTCGAGCTGACCAGAAAGCGGGGAAAGACGCGATGGCCCGCTACCGGCCGGTCACGGCGGAACCCGTGCGTCCTCGCGTTCAGTGCAGCTACGGCACGACCATGAACACGCCCGACCTGGACCGCTGCGGCCACTGCGGAGCGCCGGTCAGCAAACACACCGCCCAGCCGCGATGGAGATCCTGATGAGCTGTCGAAACAACCTGGCCATGGCCGGAGCGCAGCAGCGCTGGTTGCTGTGAGTGATCTTGGTTAGACCGGGAGCCGGTCGCCGAAGCAGACGGCCAGGGCGTTGAGTGCGGTTTCCAGCCGTAGGTGCTGGTGCCGCGGTCGCCGCGCTCGAGGACCAGGCCGTTGCCGTCGATGTGGCGTC
>CAVUBM010000094.1:0-69482 GCA_963739645.1 uncultured Actinomycetota bacterium | reverse complement strand
CGGCTTCAACGGCCTGCAGATCGCCGCGCATGCACGCCGAGCTGGCCGCCGTGATCGACGTGGACTCCACCGACGACCGGTACACCGACGACGTGCACTACATCGGCGGCTGCGTGCAGGCCCTCGACATGCTCGCCTGAGCTGGACGGGATGCTACGCGTTCATCACCCCCGCCCGCCGGACCCAGCGGTCGTCGGGCCTGGCTGGCGGGAGCAGTGGCTCGAGCGACTGGAGAAAACCCCGCCGCACGTCGAGGCCTGGCTCGGGCACCCGCGGCGTGACAGCTTCGGAAGCAGGGCTCGGTCCGCGAGGACTCAGGCGCGCTGCGCTGCGCCGTCTACATGGTCGGCGGGTGGCTGGACGGCTACCGGAAGACGCCGTGCTGCGCTTCCTCGAGGGTTACCCGGGGCCAGTGCAAAGGGCTGATCGGGCCGTGGGCCCATGTCTACCCGCACGACGGCACCCCCGGTCCGGCCATCGGCTTCCTGCAGGAGGCGGTGCGGTGGTGGGACCACTGGCTCAAGGGGGCGGATAACGGCATGATGTCCGAGCCCAAGCTGCGCGTGTACGCGCAGCAGCCGATCCGCCGGGGCCGTTCGGCCAGCCCAGGAAGGCCGGTGATCGCCGAGCCCGGCTGGCCCAGCCCTAACGTGTCTTCGCGCACGTTCGTCCTCGCGGCCCCCGGCCAGCTGCAGGGCCCGGGCGCCGAGCAGGAACTGCAGATCCGGGGCACCAGTCCCTCGCCGCCAGACCCTGGGCCCTGGTGCGGGTGGGGCGGCCCGCTTGACCACGCAGCCGATCAGGGCGGCAACGACGGGCGGTCGCTCGCGTTTCACCTCCGCGCCGCTCGGCGAGCAGGCGGAGATCCTGGGCTGCCCGTCGGTCCGCCTGCGCGTCAGCTCGGACGTGCCCGCAGGCGCTGATCGCGGTGCGGCTCTGTGATGTGTGGCCGGACGGCACCTCCACGCTCATCACCAGGGGAATCCTGAGCCTGAGCCACCGGGATGGGGATGAGACGCCGATCCCGCCGGCGGTCCCCGGCCAGGCCTACGCCGTCCGCGTCAGGCTCAGCGCCATCTCTCACCTGGTTCCGGCCGGTCACCGCATCCGCATCGCGGTCTCGCCGACGTACTGGCCGGTCGTGTGGCCCTCGCCACGCCGGCCACGCTCACCGTGACGACGGGCACGCCTTCGGCGCTGGAGCTTCCGGTCCGGCGCCCGGGAGTCCCTGACCCGCCGCCGCCCGCGCACTTCGCCGCGCCCGAGGCCGCGCCGCCGCCGGACCATGCCGTGCTCGGCGGAGCGGACGAGGAGGAGCGGACGTGGTGGCGTGATGCCAGGCGCGGGATCACGCGCGTCGTCGCCCAGACCAGGCACTTCCCGCACGTCCGCCTGGCGGGCTCCGGTACCGAGTACGAAGAGCGAGGACATGACACGTACGAGATCACCGACGGGAGCCCGCTATCTGCGCACGCCAGCTCGGAGCGCCACATCTCGATCTCACGCGGCGTGTGGCGAACCCGGGTCGAGACCCGCAGCACGCTGTCCGCCACGCGCGAGCAGTTTCACGTGACCAACGCCGTCGACGCCTTTGAGGGCCGAACCCGGATCTTCGCCAAGACCTGGAGCCGCGCGATCCCCCGCGACCGCGGCTGACCAGCAGGCCGGGCTTCGTCCAGCCGAGCGGAGCCACCGACCGTGAAATGCGGAGGAGGATGGCATGTTCGTCAACCAGATGCCGTCTACGAGATCCTCTCCGAGGAGGCGATGCAGACCCTGGACCGGGGCTGGAAGCGGATCGTGAGCGAGATCGGCATCGAGTTCGATCACCGGGAGGCCCTGGAGCTGTTCCGGAAGGCCGGGCAGCAGGTCGAGGGCAGCATCGTCAAGCTGGACCCTCGAGTTCGTCCTGGCGCAGGCCGCCCTCGCCCCCGGGAGTTCGACCTGCGGGCCCGCTCGGCCGAGCGCGACCTGCCGCATCGGGGGACGGCACATGGCGTTCCTTCCCGTCTACGGCTGCCCGTTCGCCCGTGGAGGGCGGCGAGGCCGGGAAGCGACGATGCACGACACGAGCGGCTGGTCAAGCCGAGCCAGGTCTTCCCCCAGATCGACATGGCCGGCGGGACGGTGGTCGAGCCCAACGACCGGCCGCTGGACTCACGCCACCTGGAGATGGTGTTCGCCCTGATGACGCTGTCGGACAAGCCGTTCATGGGCTCGGTGACCTCGGGGCCGAACGCGCGGGACACGCTGGCTATGGCCGACATCCTGTTCGGCGGGCGGGCGCAGATCGAGGAGCGCCCTGTGGTGATGTCGATCATCAACGTCAACTCGCCGCTACGGTTCGACGAGCGAATGCTCGCGGCGATGCTGGAGTACTCCCGGGCCAACCAGCCGGTCATCGTGACGCCGTTTCTGCTGATGGGCGCCATGTCGCCGGTGAGCTCCCCGGCGGCGCTCGTGCAGCAGACCGCCGAGGCCCTGGCCGGCGTGGCGCTGATCGAGCTGGTCCGCCCGGGCTGCCCGGTAGTGCTCGGCTCGTTCCTGTCGAACATCGACATGCAGTCCGGCTCACCGATGTTCGGCACCCCCGAGTCGGCGTTCGGCCTGCTGGCCGGCGGCCAGGTGGCGCGCAGGCTGGGCCTGCCCTGGCGCAGCGGCGGTGGCGGCCTGACCGCCAGCCAGACGGTTGACGCTCAGGCCGCTTACGAGTCGCTGATGACGATGATGCCGGCGTTCCTGTCCGGCGCCAATGTCGTCATGCACGCGGCCGGATGGCTGGAGTCCGGGTTGGTGTCGTGCTTCGAGAAGTACGTCGTGGACATCGAGATCCTGCGGATGCTGCTGGAGACGTTCAAGCCGGTGGAGATCGACGAGGAGTCGCTCGCCTTTTCCGCCCACGAGGAGGTCGGCCACGGTGGTCACTTCCTCGGCGCCGCTCACACGCTGGAGCGGTTCCGGGGGGTGCTTCTACCGACCGCTGCTGACGTCATCGGAGAACTTTGAGCGCTGGAGACGGAAGGGGGCCCTGGATGCCACCGCCCGTGCCGCCACCATCTGGCCGGAGAAGCTGGCCAGCTACGAAGCACCGCCGATGAAGGACGCGGTGCGCGAGGAGCTGGCCGATTATGTGGCCCAGCGCCGGCATGAGCTCGGTGACTGAGCGCGGGCCAGCGGGCCGCGAACGCGTGGTGACCCATGCCTGACCTCGACGCCGACGTCATCGTCATCGGGGGCGGGATCGCCGGGCTGGCCGCCGCCTGGCGGCTGCGCCAGCGCGACGTGGTGCTGCTCGAGGCGACCGACCGGACCGGGGGGCGGCTGTGCTCGGAGGGCCGCGGCTCCTACTGGCTCAACTGGGGCGCTCACGTGTTCTCTGGCCCGGGCTCGGCCACCGGGCAGCTGCTCGACGAGACCGGCGTCCAGGCCGTCCCCGTTCCCGGTGAGCTGGCAGCCCTGGCCATGAACGGCCGCCTGCTCACCGACGGCCGGGTGCTGACCTATCCGTTCCGGGTGCCGATGCCCTGGGCGTCGCGGCTGGCGCTGCTGCGGGCCGGCGCCAAGGTGCGTCTCGCCGTCCGCCGGTACGGAGCGGCCTGCGCCCCGCGGGCAGGCGATGCCCCGGGCGCGCTGCAGCAGCGTGTCTACGACTTCCTGGGCGACCGCTCGTTCGCCGACTTCACCGGGCCGCTGCCCCAGGATGCCGACGCGATGTTCCGCCCGACCGTCATGCGCTCGGCCGGCTCACCCGAGCAGGTGTCAGCCGGAGCGGGCGTCGGCTACTTCCGGCTGGTGTGGGACCGCAAGTCCGGCCTTTCCCGCAACATTCTCGGCGGTCCGGCCACGCTGACCGAGACGATCCGGGCTGAACTCGGCGCCCGGGCCCGCACCGGCACCGAGGCCACCGAGGTGAGGCGCGGTCCCGGCGGCGTCACCGTGCGGTACCGGAGCGGGCCGGGAGACGGGGTACTGCGGGCCCGGCACTGCGTCCTCGCCACCCCGGCATCCATCACCGCGCGGATCGCAGCCGATCTGGAACCAGAAACGGCCGCCGCGCTCAAGCAGGTCCACTACGGGCCGTACGTCAGCGCGGCGTTCCTGACCGACGAGACGGGCCCGGCCCCCTGGGACCGCTGCTACGCCATTGCCGCGCCCGGGCGTTCCTTCAATATTTTCTTCAACGTGACCAGCGTGGCCCGCTCGGCCGAGCGGGAGCGCCGCCCCGGGTCGAGCATCATGGTCTTCGCTCCCGCTGACCTTGCCGCACAGCTGATCAACCTGGATGACACGGCGATTCTCGACCGGTTCCTCCGGGATGCGGACGAGATCTTCGGCGGGTTCCGGTCCCATGTGCGCGAGGCGCACGTCCGGCGCTGGCCGCTCGGGCTGGCGTACTGCTTCCCCGGGCGCGGCCGGCTTCAGGCTGCCCTGACCCGACCGCTGGACCGGATCTGGCTGGCAGGTGACTACCTTGGGACCTTCTACACCGAAACGGCCATCACCACGGGGTGGGGTGCCGCCGACGGCATCCTGGCCGACCTCAGCGGGAAACTCTGAGCAGCTCGGGGCGAGCGGGCCATTCATCACCGGCGGGCAGGCCGACGGCGCCGGCCAGATAGCGGTAGAAGCAGGCGATGAGATGCTCGCTCGGCACGAGCACGCCGCCGCCGGCGAAGCTCCGCGACGACATGCCGAGCTGGCACCGTTCACACGCGGTGAAGTCCTGCCGGTTCGTGAGGTCGAGCAGTTCCACCGCATCGGCCGGGCTGAAGCCCTCGTCTTGCACGGCCCCGGCCTCGAAGAGCCAATCGCAGGTGACCCGCGTGCGGTCGCACGCGATCGGCTCCAGCCGGAAGAACGCGACGTGGTCGGGCACGAGGATGAGAAAGACGTTCGGCAGCAGGATGACGCCGAAGAAGAGACGCTCGGTTCCGTCGGGCAGGCCGGGCAAGGGAGGCCGGGCTGCCTTGCCGGAGTGAGAGAAAGCTTCCATCTGCCCGGCGAGCTGCGCGCCGTGGAACTTGCCTCCGGAGATCGACCCGTACCCGGAGCGAAACTCCGGCACCGCAGCGGTCAGCTGCGGATGGATGATCGGGCAGTGATAGCACTCGGTGAAGTTCTCGACCAGGGCCTTCCAGTTCGCCGCCACGTCATAAGTGATGCGGTGGCCCAGCGCGAGGCTGTCCAGCCCGTACGCGTCGAGCACCTCGGTGGATCCCAGGCGCTCAATGATCTGCGGCTCGATCTGGGAGGGCAGCGGGTCCGCGTCGGGGTCCAGGCAACACCACAGGTAACCGCCCCACGTCGTGACGGCCACCCGCACCAGACCATGACGGTCCTTCTGCAGGTCGCGCATCTCCGGCATGTTCGGCGCGGCCAGCAGCCTGCCGTCGAGCCCATACGTCCAGCCGTGGTACGGACAGCGGATGCTCGAGACGCCCTCGGCCGGCGTCAGGCACAGCCGGGTGCCGCGGTGACGGCAGACGTTGAGCATCCCGTGGAGCTCCCCGCGCCGGTCGCGCGTCACCAGGGCGCTCTCGCCAGCGACCTCCGCCGTGACCAGCTGGCCGGGCTGGCCGACCGAATCGGCCCGGCCGACGCACATCCAGGATCGCGCGAAGATCTGCTCCGTCTCGAGCTCGTACATGACCGGCGACGTGTAGTAGGTCCCGGGCAGCGTCGGACGAAGACTCGGCTCGATCGGCACCGTGATCCTTCCTTCCCTGGGGTGGCGGGGGCTCCGCTTTTGGGCGTTTTTCACCGAGCTATCAGGTCACACCAACCGTGTCAACGGCGGCTGACGGCCGGCCGCGGGTGCGGGGTCAGCGTCGCCGGAGCAGGTCGCCGCGGCGGACGAGAGGAGGCACGATGCCAGGACGGGTAGCGCTGGTGACCGGGGCGAGCAGCGGGATGGGCCGCGCGGCTGCCGTCGAGCTGTGCCGTCGGGGAGCCCGGGTGATGGCGGTCGCGCGTCGCGAGCCTTTGCTGGCACAGCTCGCCGCCGAAACGGGAGCCTCCTACGTGGCCTGCTCGCTCGAGACCCGCGATGGTTGTGAGCAGGCGGTCGAGGCGGCGCATGCGCAGCTCGGCCCGATCGAGATCATCGTCAACAATGCGGCGCTGGGAACGGGCGAGGACGGCTCGGTCCTCGATCTGGAATGGGACGCCTGGCGCCGGACCATGAACCTCGACCTCGATGTCCCGTTCCTGCTCACCAAGCTCGCCGCCGCCGACATGAAGCGCTCGGGCTGGGGGCGCATCATCATGGTGAGTTCGACGGCTGGCCAGGTCGGCGGGCCCGGGATGGCCGCCTACTGCGCCGCGAAACATGGCCTGCTCGGCCTGATGCGGGCCACGGCTGTCGACCTCGCCAGCCACGGGGTCACCTGCAACGCGGTCCTGCCGGGCTGGGTCAGGACGGAGATGGCGGAGCGCTCGGCCGAGCGTGAGTCGGTCAAGCGAGGAATCCCGGCGGAGGAGATCTGGTCGCAGCGGGCCAGCTCTTATCCGGCAGGCCGGATCGCCACTGCGGCCGAGGTGGCCGCCACCATCGCCTTCCTCGCCTCCGAGGAGGCCAGCGGCGTCAACGGCCAGGCGGTGACGGTATCCCTCGGCAGTCTGTGGTGAGCTCCGCGCCCGGCCGCGCCCCAGCCTGCTGGCCATTCCTGGCCTCCCCCAGGTGGTGAATTCCGGGCCGGCAGGGGTGACCACCCACGGCGGGTGATGACGTTATACAACGCCCATATGAGAATTATCGCCGGGAATTGTTCTACGCCTGTTCACGAACCCGCAGTGAGGAGAGCGCGATGACGACACCGAAGACCCCGGTTGTGTTCATTCACGGCCTGTGGCTGCACAGCACCAGCTGGCAGCCGTGGATCGACCTGTTCGCAGCCGCAGGCTACGAGGCGACGGCGCCAGAATGGCCGGGTGTGCCCGCCACCGTGGCCGAGGCCCGCGAGCACCCGGAAGGGCAGGAGGGCAAGGGTCTCGCCGAGGTCATCGCGCACTTCGCCGAGGCCGTCAGCAAGGTCGGCAGCAAGCCCATTGTCATCGGGCACTCGTTCGGCGGCCTGATCGCGCAGAGCCTGCTCGGCCAGGACCTGGCCGCCGCCGCGGTCGCCATCGACCCGGCGCCGATCAAGGGCGTGCTGGTCCTCCCGCTCGCGGAGCTGCGCGCGGCCTACCCGGTCCTGGGCCGCCCGTCGAACAGGACCAAGGCGGTATCGCTGACCCCGGCTCAATTCCGTTACGCATTCGGAAACGCGGTGTCGGAGCGGGAGTCACGGCAGCTGTACGACGAGTGGAACATCCCGGCTCCCGGCCGCACGCTGTTCGAGTCCGCGCTGGCCAACTTCACCCCACACTCTCCCGCTCAGGTGAACACGAAGAACTCGGCCCGGGGCCCGCTGCTGCTGATCTCCGGCAAGAAGGACCACACGGTCCCCGACAGCGTTACGCACGCGACGTTCGGCCAGTACAAGCACTCCACAGCCATCACCGACCTGCGCCGGATCGCCGACCGGGGCCACTCGCTCACCATCGACAGCGGCTGGCGCGAGGTCGCGGACACGGCGATGACCTGGCTGAACGCTCACAAATTCTGAGCCTGGGCCGACTCTCTCCATCGGCCCAGGTTCGGCAGTCCCGGCGTCGCGCGCGCCGGGACGGTCACGCGTCAGGACTCGTCGGCGAACGAGCCGTACTTCGCCGGCCCGTCCGGCTGGTAGGTGGCGATGACCACCCCGGTGCTCGTGACCGAGCTGCTGACCAGGCGCATGGCCGCCGCCTTGGCGCCATCGGTGAACAGCTTCTTCCCCGAGCCCAGGTGCACGGGGAAGGTCAGCAGCCGGTACTCGTCGATCAGGTCGCGGGAGATCAGCGTCTGGGCCAGCTCGCCGCTGCCGTGCACCTGCAGCTCGTCGCCGGGCTGCTCCTTGAGCCTGGCCACCTCCGCGGCGACGTCCCCCTTGATCAGCGACGCGGGCTCCCAGTCCACGGAGCTGAGGGTGGTCGAGGCGACGTACTTCGGCAGCGCGTTGAGCTTGCCCGCGATCGGGTCATCGGCGTCGGTGATCGCCGGCCAGTAGCCGGCGAAGATCTCGTATGTCGTGCGGCCGAGCAGGAACGCGTCGGCGTGGGAGAACCAGCCGGTCACGGCCGCGCCGAAGTCCTCGTCGCCGTAGGGGAACGACCAGCCACCGTGCTCGAAGCCGCCGGTACGGTCCTCGTCCGGCCCGCCGGGGGCCTGCATCACGCCGTCAAGGGTGAGGAAGGTGTGCAAGGTCAGTCGCATCGTCGTCCCCTTTCGCTGCTCTGGCCGGGGGGGTCGCGGGGGGTGTCCCCCCGCGGGTTGCTCGCTCTCATACCCGTCAGACGGCCGAGGGGCGCGGAACTCATCGCGGGACTCGCGTGCGATGAGATCAGGCCGCTCCGTGAGCAGAGAACGTGCACCAATTAACGTAATGGCCCGGATCTTCGATGTCTTGTGACTCCCGGGCCTCGTGCAGTGCGTGCGCCAGGGTAGCCCCGCCCGCCAGCCTGCGGTGCACGGCGGTCATCAGGTCGACCGCCGTGACGTCGGGGACCACGGCCGTGCTGGCCAGGATGCCGGCGGTGCCGCGGGCCAGCAGCGCGCTGACGAAGCCGAGCACCTCGTCGCCCGCGTAGCCGACCTGGGAGCCCGACTCGCAGGAGGCGAGGACCAGCCGGTGCGGCGCGAGGCCCCGGGCGTAAGCCTCCTGGACCGTGAGCGGGCCGTCGCTGAGCAGCAGCGAGGAGAACATCGGGTTGTCCGCGCGCAGCGTGCCGTGGCAGGCCAGGTGGGCGAGATCGGCCCCGGCCAGCGCGCCGGCGACGGTGTCCGCGGTGCTGGCCGGCGGGGTGATGCTGGTCGCGGCCGGGTAGATGCCGGCCAGCGCCTCCACCTCGGTGACGGCCCCCGGCAGGTCCGGGCCGGCGACCAGGACCACGCCGGGCCCGCTGCGCGACCGGGCCTGGGCTCGCAGCGCCGACAGGGCCCAGAACGTGGCCGACGGGGCCAGGCACACCGGGCCGCGGTGCAGCGCCGACCAGGGGGCACCCTGCAGGCTGCGCAGCGGGACGATGACCAGCTCGGCGTCGGCCGCCACCCCGAGCGGCTGCAGCAGCTGCCCGGTCAGCCGGCGGATCCGCAGGTCCGCGCTGGCCCGGGCCGCGACCAGGTCGCGGGGCTGGCGGGGCTGGGCCAGCCGGCGCAGCGCGAACAGGAACGCCCGCAGCTCCTCCCGCACCGGGGCCAGCGGGCCCAGGGCCGCGATGGTGCTGCGGCGAGGCTCGATCACCACCGCGACCAGCTCATCGCCGCGGAGCCCGTACGCGACCAGCACCTGCCCGGTCAACCGGTCACGCAGGGCGCTGATCGTCACCGGGGCGAGGGAGGCCGCGGGCACGGCGCCCGCCTGCCAGGTGGCCTGCCGGATCCGGTTCTCGAGCACGGCCTGCTGGGTCGCGGCGTGCTCGGCCCGGGTGCTCACGGGGGCGGCGCCGGCCGAGGTGTCCCGCAGCTCGGCGTGGACCGCGCGCAGGGCCTCCACGTCGGCGCGGATCCTGCCGAACTCCGTGGGCTCGACGGCCAGCAGCGCCGCGGCGCGGCTGCGCTCCATCCAGTTCAGCACGCGCGCCGGCGAGCCGTCCCTGAGCACGACGTCCATGCCGATGGCGCCCAGCTCGGCGCCGTGACCGGAGGCCAGGGCCCGCAGCTCAACCGACGGCAGGCCGCCGCGGTGGCGGGCGAGGTCGGCCAGGCCGCGGCGGCAGTGCGCGAGCGCTTCGTCGTCCTGGTGCCGGAGCCGGGCGGAGAGCGCCGCGGAGATCCGGCCCCGCAGCCGGACCAGCACGGGCTCGCCGCGGGCCAGGGCGCCCGCCCGGTCCAGCGCGGCGATCGCCTGGCGGCGGCGGCCCAGCGCGGCGGCCAGCCGGCCGACGACCAGGAAGCCCTGGACCGCGACGGAGGTCGCGCCGATGGTGCTCAGCCGCCGGGCGGCCCGGGCCACCGCGGCCAGGTCGGCCGGGCTGGCGCTGCCGGAGCGCAGCCGGGCCTCGGCCACCACCAGCACGGTGCGGGCCCGCCACGCCGCCCGGGCCTGCTGCCGGAACGAGGCCGCCGCCGCGGTGGAGGCCGCGACCGCTTCGGCGAAGTCGCCGCCCAGCAGCGCGAGCTGCGCGACCCGCAGCTGGGCCTCGGCCGCCATCAGCGGGACCCCGGCCGCGCCGAACTCCGCCACGGCCCGGCGGGCCGCCTCGGCGGCCTCGGGCACCAGCCGCAGCTCCATCAGGGCGTCGGCATACTCGATGTAGTGCTCGCCCAGCGGGAGGTTCGCGGCCCGGTAGACCCCTTCGGCCTCCGCGAACAGGACCAGGCCCTCGGCGAACCGGCCGGACTGCATGGTCACCCAGGCCCGGCTCTCGGTGACGATGGCCGCGTGCGCCGGGCCGAGCCCGGCGGCGGCGGCCTGCGCCTCGCCGAGCCGGCGCAGCGCCTGGGTGTACCGGCCCTGCTGGGCCTCGATCAGGGCCAGGTTGTTCGCGGACAGCACCGCGGGCCGGGTGCCGGCGGCCACGCCGGACAGCACGCGGCGGTAGATGTCGGCGGCCTCGGTCAGCTGGCCGACGTTCTGGAGCAAAATGGCACGATGGAAGTCAAGCTCGGCGATACGCGGCCCGGTCACCAGCGCCGCGGCCGCGCGCAGGTCACGGTGGGCCACCGTCATCCGGCCGAGTTCCTGGCTGACCGCGGCGTGGGTCATCAGGAGGTCCGCCAGGGTGTCGTTGAGCCGGTGCCGGCGGGCGATCCGGCAGGCCTCGTCCAGGTGCCGGATGGCTGCCCGGACATCCTGCCGGTGCCGGTCGGCCCACGCCACCGCCCGCAGCGCCAGCGCCAGCGCCTCGGGCTCACGCGCCCTCCGGGCCTCATCGACCAGCGCCTCGGCGGCCGGCCGGAACCGGTCGGGGTCAGCCGCCACCTCCTCATGCGCCCGCCGGGCGCGTATCAAAAGGTCGCCTGGTCGTTCTGTGTTAGGCAAAGGGCGGTCCCGCTTCCCCGGAAAGGTGCGGCGGCCATGGGTCTTTCCTCATGTAAGAAGGATCGGTGAAACGGTGCCGTTTGACGAGAACATTAAAGGTGATCCCTTCCGCGGTGATTATCCCGGACGGGGAGATCATCAGCCGTGGGACGAGCTCGAGTGGCAGCTGCACCGGCAGTCCGCCGAGCTGGCCCAGCGCCGCTTCGCGCCGGCGATCCGGCACCAGCTGACCCAGATGCAGCGACGGCGGCGGCAGCTGGGGGATGCCGGGCCGCGCGCCGCCGGCGATCAGGCTGGTGGCGTCACTCAGTTCGAGGTCCTGCCGACCGGGACGGGGCCAGACACCCTGCTGGCCAGCGGCGAGATCCTGATCACCGGGCGCGACTACGACGGCCGGGGGGAACCGGGCGGCCAGGCCCCGGACCGCACGGCCAAGGCGTTCCTCGATGCCCTCGGCCTGGAGGAGGCTCCCCTGGGCTGCGCGGCCCTCGAAGGGCGGGTCGTGCGCCTGACGCACGCCGACATGACGCCGGAAGAACTTTCTGATGTCGTCCAGGCGGTTCAGGCGCGGGGGTTCGACGCCTCGCTCAGCAACATCATCCCGACCGGGCCGGTGGCCAAGGCGATCGGCGGGCCGCTGCCCGTCGACTCCCCCGGCCGGTTCGGCCCCGGCCCCGACCCGGGCCCGGGGCCGGCGGCGAAGGTGGCGGTCATCGACACCGGCATCGCCGCGGAGGTCCGCGCCGACGGGTGGCTGCATGACGTCCGGCGTGATCCCGGCGACATCGACCCGCTCCGGGTGTTCCCGCTCTCCGCGCCGGACGATCCGCTCGACCTCGACGCCGGCCACGGCACGTTCGTCAGCGGGATCATCCAGCAGGTCGCCCGGGGCGCGCAGATCTCGGTCTACCGGGCCGTGGACAGCGACGGCATCGCCTCCGAGGTGACGGTGGCCTGCGAGATGATCCGCGCCGTCCAGGACGGCGCCGAGATCATCAACCTCTCCCTCGGCGGCCAGACCCCGGACAACGGCCCCCCGATCGCGATCCAGGCGGCGCTGGACGTGATCAGGGAGCTGGAGCGCGACCAGGACCGCGAGGTCATCATCGTCGCGGCGGCCGGCAACTACGGCGACTCGGTTCCCTGCTGGCCGGGAGCGTTCCGCCGGGTGGTGTCCGTCGCGGCGCTGGCTCCCGACCTGCTGCCGGCCACGTGGTCCTCCCGCGGTTTCTGGGTCAACTGCTCGACGATCGGCCAGGGCCTGACCTCCACCTACGTGGAAGGCGAGGAGTCCGTGCTGGTGGATCCGGATCAGCACCGCTTCGGCCCGGATGCCTGGGCGGTGTGGAGCGGCACCTCGTTCGCGGTGCCCCAGGTCGTGGGGGCGCTCGCCCGGCTGCGCCAGAGATACGGCTGGGAGCCCCGCCAGGCGCTGGTCACACTGCTGTCCGCGGGCCGTCCGCTGCCTGGTTTCGGCCAGGCGCTGAAGATCCTCCCCGGGATCTGACCATGCAAAATTGCCTGACGGTGTATCACCGCCGTCCTGCCGGGCTCTGCCTGTATAGACGGCCGCGCCGGAATTATCACGTGCCGGATCCGCCGTTCGGTAGGAGGATGGTGCACATGCCGGACGAATCCGAGGTCAGCCGGTTAGTGCAGGCGAGCGCGAACGGCGAAGAGGCGGCGTGGAATGAGCTCGTGCGCCGTTACGCTCCTCTCGTCATGGCCGTGACCCGCAACTACCAGCTGACCGCCCAGGACGCCCAGGATGTCAGCCAGACCGTATGGCTGCGCCTCGTGGAGCACCTGGACAGCCTCCGCGAGCCGGAGGCCCTGCCGGGCTGGCTCGCCACGACCACCCAGCGCGAGTGCGTCCGCCTGGTGCAGCGGGGACGGCGGGTGCAGCCCGTGGACCCGCACACCGACGGCACGCTGGACCGCGGCCTGACGGTGGACCCGGATGACGCGATCATCCGCGCCGAGCTGCGCCAGGCCCTGCGCGACGGGCTCGCCGAACTGACCAAGCGGGACCAGCTGCTGCTGCAGCTGCGCGCCGCCGACCCGCCGATGTCCTACGAGGAGATCGCCGACCTGCTCGACATGCGGATCGGCAGCATCGGCCCCACTCTGCGCCGCTGCCTCGACCGGCTGCGGCAGACCACTTCGATGCGGGCCTACCTGGCCTCGCTTTCCGCCGATGGGGGGAAAGGGGGTGACCAGCGTGAGCTTGCCGGGGTGGACCGATGACGAACTGCTGGACGAGCTAGGCGCGGCCCTGAGGGAGGGGCCAGCGGACGAAGACATTGTCCGTGCGGCCCAGGCATCGTTTGCCTGGCGGACGGTAGACGACGATCTTGAACTCCTCTACCTCGATGAGGGTGCCGAGCTGGCCGACGTGGCGCTGGTACGCGGCGGGAGCGGGCCGGGCGCGGTGCGCACGCTGGCATTTCACGGCGAGCGCCTCAGCGTGGAACTCGAGATCGACGAGGCCGGGATTGTGGGGCAGCTAACTCCCCCGCAGCCCGGCCACGTCACGCTGGTGACCGCCGAGGGCCCGCAGGCGACGGTGGAGGCCGACGAGGTCGGCTGCTTCACGTTCCCGCCGCCGCCGCCCGGGCCCGTGCGCCTGGACTGCAGGATGGGTGCCGACCGGTTCACGACCGAGTGGGTAACCGTCTAGACCGGCCGTGCGGCGGTCATCGTTACGGCAGCGTCCACTCCTGGTTGGCCCCGGAGCCGCAGGTCTGGATGAACAGGGCCGTGCCGTCCCCGCCGCCCGCCTGAGCCGTCAGGCACTTTCCTGACTGACGGTTGACGAGGTGCACGCCTCGGACGGCCCACACCTCAGCGCCTGTCTTGCTGCATGTGAACAGCTGCACGCGGGTGCCGTTGGCGGTGGCACCGCCCGGCACGTCGATGCACTTCCCGTTCACCGCGTTCGCCAGCGTGCCGTTGGTCTCGGCGATCCAGTCCTGGGCCCCGGTCGCGTTGCAGGTCCTGATGTCGATCGTGGTCCCGTTCGCGGTCCCACTGTGCGTCATCCACGCATTTCCCGGTGATCCCGGACGTGATCGGCCGGCCGGCAGCCCGGTGGTGTAGGCGTACTTGTCCGCCGCGGTCACCGCCGACGTGCCCGCGGAGGTGGTGACCCGGACGTCCACGGTGCCGGTCCCGGCCGGGGAGGTCGCCGTGCAGGACGTGGCGCCGCAGGTGACGCCGGTCGCCGCGTGGGTACCGAACGCGACGGTGCCGCCGGTCAGCGACGTGCCGGTCACCGTCACCGACGTGCCGCCCGCAGCAGGCCCGGACGCCGGGCTGACGCCGGTGACCGCCGGCAGATGCGGCGTGGTGCCGCCCGCCTTGAACGCGTCCACGCCGTCCGGTGTGCCCCAGCCGGTCGGGCCGTCGTAGCCGGCTCGGCCGGTGCACAGGTACACCGGCGAGCAGGTGCCGTTGGCACCGGTCGTGACGTCGTGCAGGTTCGACGCGGTGTGCCGGGCGTATATGTAGTCGGCCGGATAGGAGCCGGATGAGGGAACTCCGGCCAGCGCGTACACCGACGCGATGATCGGTGAGGACGCGGATGTCCCGCCGACGACCAGCCACCCGCCCTGGTCCCAGGTGTCGTAGACCGCGACGCCGGTGTTCGGGTTGGCGACCGCGGCCACGTCGTTGTCGGTGCGGTGCGTGCACCCGGTGTCCGTCTGCCAGGACGGCTTGGACTCGAACCCGGAGCAGCCGGAACCGGTTCCGTCACCGCCGGAACTGCTGCCCCAGACGCTCTCCTTCCAGCCGCCGCCCGAGGCGCTGAGCGATGTCCCGCCCACGGAGACCACGTACGGGGACGCCGCCGGGTAACTGACCCCGTAGCCGGAGTCACCCGCCGAGGCGGTGACCGCCACGCCGGGGTGGTTGTAGTAGACGTCGAGGGCGGTCTCGTTGCTGGAGTCAGGAGCGCCGTAGCTGTTGGAGACGTAGTCCGCGCCCAGCGCCACCGCCGCGTCGACGGCCGTCCCGAGATCGGCGAACTGCGGGGAGTTGGCCTCGACCAGGTCGATGTGGCAGAGCGGGCATGTCGCGGACACCATGTCGATGTCGAGCGATTCCTCGGTCGCCCAGTCCTGCCCCGGTGGCTCCAGCGCCGGCAGCGGTGAGGCCGCCCCGTTCTGGTTGACCTTCTTGAAGCATCCGTTCCCCGTGGTGCACGCGGGCAGGCCGTACTGGGACCGGTAGACCGCGAGGTCCGCTTCGGCGTTCGGGTCGTCGTAGGCATCGACGACGGCCACCGTGGCACCGCTGCCGGCGGTCGATGACGGGAGGCTGTAGGCGGACTGGAGCTGAGCCGGGCCGTACCCGGACGGGGTCAGGCCGGGGGTCACGCCGGTGTACGGCTGGACGTTGGTGCGGAACAGGACGAGGCACGCCGCCTGCCCGCGCGCCGGGTGAGTCGTGCACCCGGCCTTGTAGTCGGGCTGGGCCGCCGCGCCCGGTGTGCTGGCCGCAGCCATGGCCCCCGGCAGGGCGAAGGCGGCCGTGACCGCCGCGATGGTGGCTATCAACCACATCCTCGTACGCATGTAGCCCTCCGCTCGTGACCCCTAAGACACGCGACAACCCCTGGGCCTGGACACGCGACAACCCCTGCGCCGTTCAGCACAGGGTGTAGTCGGGTGATCGCTAAAAGCTAGCACCGGGCTGGCCGCGACTCGCGGTCAATGCCAAAGTCGGGCTCACGGGTGGCATGGCCCGGCGTGAACGGGCCGTCAGCCCGCCCCGGTCAGGCGGTGCGTCGCTGCGGGATGTGGTGGCCGTGACCGATGACGGCCAGGCCGTGTTCCCTGGCGCCCCCGTTTCCGGTCTCCGCGTTGGTCAGCGCGGTGAGGGCCGGATCGTGGCGCAATCTGTCCAGGCAACGGCGGCAGGCCGGCTCGATGCTCTCGACGGGAATGCCCAGCCGGCCGCTGATCTCGGTATGCGCCACGGGAGGGTCGTCGCTGAGCATCGTGATCAGCTGCTGGCACTGCGCCGGCAGGCGGGTGAACGCGTCCCGCAGCGCTGCGCGGCGCTCAGCCAGGAACAGCCCATGCCCCGCGGCCGCCGTCGGCCCTGCGGGACGGCTCTCCAGATCCAGCGCCTGCCCGGATGCCGGTCTGCGCGCGCGCCGCAGCCTGGCGCATTCTCGCTGAGTTGTGGTGACGAGCCAGTCAGGAACGGCGGCCGGATCTCGGAGCCTGGCTAGCTGGTCCGCAAGCCGGAGCCACACCGTCTGGCAGACGTGGGCGGCATCGCCGCGGTCTAGCACGTGCCTGCGGCAGATGGACCAGACGAGTGGGAGATACCGATCGACCAGCGCATCCCACGCCTGGCTGTCACCGTCTCTCGCCCGGATGACCAGGTCAGCAACCAATGAGCCATCCTGCGTAGCGCGTAGCTTTGCGGCCATGACCTCGTCCTCCCGCGTCGGTGGCGACGGCAGGGGTTTGGCTCCCTATCCGGTGCCGGTCGCTGGAAATGGCCGGCTGCCGTTTAGCTTGCCTAACCGCGAGATGCACTTCAGTCGGGTAGCTAACACTGTTGCTGTCAGATTGCTGACAGCTAGGTGCCGACGAATCTGCCGAGCGCTGCCGCCTCTTTGACCGTCACGGCGTGGCCATGCACTTCGATCCAGCCGCGCCTCTCGAAACCACGCAGCGCTATGTTGACGCTTTGACGGCTCCCCCCGACCTGGTGCGCAAGTTGCTCCTGATTCATCTTCTGCCGGATGTTGCCATCACCGTCCCTGGGCTGGGCGAGCAAGACCTTGGCCACGCGGCGAGGCAGATCCAGAAACACCAGGTCGGATGCCTCCCCGGTGAGCCGTCGCAGCGTGGCGGCGATGGAGTTCGCCAAGGCCAGCGCGACGGACGGAACACGCGAGCAGACGTCCTGAACCGCCTCGCGCGGGACGACCAGCAGGCGGCTTTCCTCCAGGGCTTCGGCATCGGCAGACCTGGGACCACCGTCGGTGACACTCAGCTCGCCGAACACGCTGCCCGGCTGCACAATCGCCAGGGTCAGCTCGTCCCCGTCGACCGAGCGGGCCACGACCTTAACCCGGCCGGAGAGAACCACCAGCAGGCTGTCGCCCGGATCACCGGTGGTGAACACGACCTGACCGCGACGGAAGGTCCGCAGCCGGGCGGCGGCGACGATGGCGTCGATTTCCCCGGCCGGCACCGAGCGGAACAGGTCAGTTCGGCGCAAGACGTCAGTGATGTCAGTGCTCATCCCGCCTCCGGGATTTCCAAAAGACACACTAACCGTTCCCGGTACCGAATAGGCGGGGCAGGATCGGCTCGCTGAGATACACACCGCCGGCATGTATCTGACGGCTCACCGGCGTGTCTGATAGGTATGGAGGCCGCTGTGCTCGCGCTGACAGCACCGGAGCAGGTGCTGGTCAACGCCGCTGCCGAGGACACCGAGGCCGACCTGTCCGGCTACCGGAACGGCCAGCAGCCGGTCATCCGCGCCGAAGTGCTTCATGACCTGTGCACCGAGGCCCGTCCGGGATGGCCGGTCAAGAACCGCATCCGGATGGCCGGCGGCCACGTACGCGGCCGCCTCGACCTGTCCGGCGCCCACCTGGCCCACGCCGTTCAGTTCACCCGCTGCGTGTTTGAGGACCGGGTCGACCTCATGCGCGCACGAGCCGAACAGCCCATCGAGTGGGACGGCGGCCAGATCGACTCGATTCTCGCCGACCACTTCGTCAGTGCGACCGATCTCACCATCCGGGATGCCGCGGTCGCCGGGCTTATCTCCCTGCAGTCGGCCTGGGTGCGCGGTGACGTGCGGCTGTCCGGCAGCCACCTGCTGGCGCAGGGCGGCCGGGCGATCTGCGCTGACGACCTCCGGGTGGGCGGCGCGCTGTTCCTGGACGGCGAGAACTTCCACGCCCGCGGTGAAGTCTGCCTGCGTTCCGCGCGCATCGAGGGCCAGCTGAACTGCAGGCACGCCAGCTTCAGCAGCCGGTCGGGCTACAGCATCCGCGCCGACCACATCGAGGTAGGCGGGGACGTCCTGCTGGAAGATGGCTTCCGCGCCGAGGGGGAGGTCTGCGTGCAGTGGGCTGAGGTCGGCCGGCTGCGTGCGACCGGGGGCAGCTTCACCAGCTCGACGACCTACGCCCTGCACGCCGATGCGCTGCGCGCTCGCAGCGGCGTCTACCTGGACCGGGGCTTCCGCGCCACCGGCACGGTGCGGCTGGTCGGCGCGAACGTCACCGGCGAGCTGTGCTGCACCCGGGGTTCCTTCCGCCATCCCGGTCACCGGGCGCTGGACGCGGAGCGGATCGTCGCCGAGGACGTCTATCTCGACCGGGGCTTCACCGCTCACGGTGAGGTCCGGTTCAGCGACGCCGAGATCAGCCGCCAGTTCAACGCCACCGGGGGCGAGTTCCGCAACGACCGCGGCGGCCAGTACGCACTCAACTGTGACGGCCTGCGCTGCGGCGGCGCCGTGTTCCTCAACGAGGGGTTCACCGCCAGCGGCCAGGTGCGGCTTACCGGTGCCGAGATCGGGAGCGAGCTGAACTGCACCTCGGGGTCGTTCCGCACGCCCGGTGGCCAGGCCGTGCTCGCGGACGGGCTGACTACCCCTGGCTCCGTCTACCTGGATCAGGAGTTCCGGGCCAGCGGCGAGGTCAGGCTCGCCCGGGCCACCATCGGCCGCCAGCTGGTGTGCACCAACGGGCACTTTGACAACCAGCACGGCACGGCGCTGGATCTCACCGGCCTCATCACGCCCGGTGACGTGCTGGCCAACGCAGGCTTCCACGCGATCGGGCGGGTGCGGATGCGCAACGCGGACATCACCCGTGACCTGAACTTCAGCCGGGCTCAGCTGCACGGCACGGAGGGCCTCGACGCACGCGGGATCAAGGTAGGCGGCCGCCTGATCTGGAAACTGGATCAACCCCCCGATGGGCTGGTCAACCTGTCTTTCGGCGAGGTCAGCCGGCTCGACGACTCGATGCCGAGCTGGCCCGCGGAGAACTATGTGCTGGCGGGCCTGAACTACCGCCCCACCCTGGGCAGCCCGGACGAGGTGCCCGTCGACCAGCGCCTCGCCTGGCTGGGCCTGACCAGGGAATACGCCGGGACCGCCTACGATCAGCTGGCCCAGGCCTACCAGCTCAGTGGCCAGGAGAGCACCGCCGAGAAGGTCTCCATCGCGAGCCTGCGGGACCTGCGCCGACGCGGCAATCTCCGCGGGCGGGCCCGGGCGTGGAACTGGTTCCTGGACCGGACGGTCGGTTACGGCTACCGGCTGCACCGGCCCTTCCTGGCCCTGCTGGTGCTGGGGCTGGTCGGGGCCTTGTTCTACTACCTGGGTGAGCGCGCGGGCCTGATCTACGCCACCGCCAGCAGCAGCAGCCTGGATGCGCCCGCTTGCCGCCCCGGCTATCCCTGCTTCTACCCCGTCGTGTACTCGTTCCAGCTCCTGGTCCCCGGTCTCGATCTGCGCCAGGCGGCCTACTGGCTGCCCAACTCCAACAGCCAGCCGTGGGGACTGCTGCTGATGCTCTACACCTGGCTGATGATCGTCCTGGGCTGGGTGCTGGCCACAGCGATCGTCGCCGGCATCACCCAGCTCTTCCGCCGCCGGTGAGGCCGGCGCGTTACTCCTGCAGGTCGGCGACCACCGCGAAGTGATCCGATGGCCAGACGTCCCTGACCGGGGCGTTGCCGGCCAGCCGGACGGATCGCACCCGCCCCCGGCTCTCCCGGGGCAGGCCGACCAGGACATAGTCGATCCGCGAGCTGGGGAGCACGCTGCCGGCCTGATAGCCGTTGCGCAGATCCCAGGTGAATCCCGGGTCACCGGGATCGGCGTAGCGCCAGGCGTCGAGGAGCACCTGCCTGGGGACCGCCGGGGCGGTCAGCAGGCCGCCGAGCAGCCGCAGCTCGTCAGAGCCGGGCTCGGCGTTGAGGTCCCCGGTGATCACCGGCGGGTAGGCACCGTCCGCGGCGTGCTCGGCGACGAACTCGGCCAGCCGGCGAACCTGCGCCATCCGCACCTGGGAGAGCCCCGGCCCGTAGGTCAGGTGGGTGGTGAACATGGGCAGCACACCGCCGGGCGCCTCGATGCGGGCGTGCACCGCGACCCTGCGCTCTCTGGGCAGGCCGCCGTCGGGCAGGGCGGCCTCCGCGTGCTTGGTGATCGGCCAGCGGCTGAGAATCGCGTTGCCGATCGACAGCTCCTCACCCGCCACGCGGTGCACCTTCGTGGCCGCCGACCAGCACCAGCGCATGCCCAGCCGCTCGGCGAGCCCGGCGGCCAGGTTCTCCCCGGGCGCCTCCCATACCTCCTGCAGGCCGCACACATCGGGTCTGACCTCAGCCAGCGTGTCCGCTATGGCCTGCCGCCGCTGCTCCCAGGGCCCGTAGCGCCACCACAGGTTCCAGCTGAGGATCCGCATCGCCGGTACCGACCTCCTTCTGCCGCGCAGCTCGGCTGCGTCGCTCGGCGCATGGGCTGCGCCTGCCCGGGTAAGTGAGCATGCCACGAACAGAAGTGACGTCAGCTACCGCAGCCGGGAGGTGGGCGATATGCCCCGCGGATCCAGCCCAAAGCGTGAACGGCAGTACGAGCACATCAAGCAGAGCGCGAAGCAGCGCGGTGAGAGTACCGGGCGCGCTAAGGAGATCGCGGCGCGCACGGTCAATAAGGAACGGGCCCGCTCCGGCGAGGCGCGGAGCGCGAGCCGGACGTCCACGCAGGACATTTCCTCGTCCCGCCGCGGCGGCCTGCGCTCGCACCGCGGGGCGGGCGGCCCGACCAAGGCGCAGCTCTACGCCGAGGCGCGAAGCCGGGGAGTGAAGGGCCGCTCGTCCATGACCAAGGCCCAGCTGGCGCGCGCTCTCGGCCGGTGACCGTGGCCGCGCATGCGCGAGGCCCGGCCAGCCGCCGGCCTGGCGCAGGTGCCAGGCTGGCCGCCGGCCGGGGGTCAGGGCCGGCCTGCTGTCGCCGGATGATCAGACCAGGATGAACCGGTTGCTCTCCCCAAACGAGATGACCTGGTTATCGACGCTCACGAGCGTGCCTTCGTAATGGAAGACGTGGCCTGCAACATTCGCCGGCACCGTAACGGGAATCACTTGCTCCTTCACGAAGTTTCCCGCGACACCACCCGAATTCCAGCCGTCCGCGCTGCCGAACTCCTGTGTGAAACTGAAGCTCATGCCGGCGTTGGGCGCGGCCCTCACGTCATCGATGCAGGTCAGTGTCAGCTCGTAGTTGCCCTTGCTTCCGCCGACCACATTGCCCGCGATCGCTTCCACATGCAGGTCAAAGCCGTTAGCTGGCGCCCCCGCACCCGGCGCTGGCGTGTTCGGCTCGTTGTCCTCGACGTCGAGGCCGGCTGACGCGGTGTACAGATGTGTGAACTCTGCATCATTTGGCTGCGGCATTCTTTCTCACCCTCCGATACTCGATGAAACTAAGGTGTCACGCCCGGCCTGCCCGGCCGTGATTCCTTACTGTGGTATCAGTTAGGCACTTAATGGCCGCGAAGAGCACGATTAATGGCCAATTAACATGCTGTCGTGCCGCTTAATTCTGCCTGGTGTGCCAAATCATGCGCTCACCAGGCTTCCTGGTACGGCAGTCGCCATTCGGGCCGGCGCGCTGGGCAGGCCAGTCGGGAGTCAGCAGGTCGCGGCGAGGCAGGGGGCGAGGCGCTCGACGCGGTGGCTGAGTTCGGCGAGTGCCTGGTCGAAGCTGGCGGGGTCGCCGGCGGGTACCGGGTCGAGGACTGACCAGTGCACGGCGGCCTGGCGGCCTAGTTCTTCGTGGGCCAGGTCGCACACGGTGATGACCAGGTCGCCGTCGTGGCGGATGTCGCTGATGTGGCGGGGGCGCAGGCGGCGCAGGGGCAGGCGGTGGCGGCGGGCGGCGGCGATGGCGCCGGGCTCGATGCGCGGGCCGGGGTGGGTGCCGGCCGAGGCGGCGGGCAGGGTGCTGGCGCGGCGCCACAGCGCGGCGGCCAGGTGCGAGCGGGCCGAGTTGGCGGTGCACACGAACAGCACGCGCTCGGCGGTGCGTGCCGCCGGGCGGGTCAGTGTCTCCAGCGCGCCGGGGATGAGCTGGAGGTAGGTGCGGCGGCGGTCGCCGTCGGAGCGGCGGCGGGTGATGAGCCCGGCCTGGTCCAGCACGTGCAGGTGGTGGGCGAGCAGGTTCGAGCCCATCGCGAGCATCGCGGCCAGTTCTGACGGGGAGGTGTCGCCGGCGCCGAGGGTGTCGATGATCTGCAGCCGCGCCGGGTCGGCCAGCGCCGCGTGCACCGCGGCCCGGCTCGCCACGTCCGAAGTTAGCTCAGCGTTCATTGACTCAATCTTGACTGAGCTAACTAGGGGCACGTCAAGATGGGTGCCGTGAGCGAGGTGGCGTTGTGGCGGCGGCTGGCCGCCGAGTTGCTGGGCAGCGCGTTCCTGGCCGCCATCGTGATCGGCTCGGGTATCGCCGCGCAGCGGCTGTCCCCCGGTGAGACGGGCCTGGAGCTGCTGGAGAACGCGGCAGCGACCGCGGCCGGGCTGTTCGCGATCATCTTGATGTTCGGCCCGGTGTCGGGCGCGCATTTCAACCCGGTGGTGTCGTTCGTGGACGCCGCGTTCGGCGGGCTGCGCTGGCGGGAGGCGGCGGCCTACCTGCCGGTGCAGGTGGCCGGGTGCATCGCCGGGGCGGTGCTGGCGAACCTGATGTTCGCCCTGCCCGCGGTGAGTATCTCCGCCAAGGACCGGGCCAGCCCGGCGCACTTCCTGTCGGAGATCGTCGCGACCGCCGGGCTGATCCTGGTGATCTTCGCGCTGGCCCGGTCCGGGCGCAGCCAGGCCGCCCCGGCGGCCGTCGGCGCCTATATCGGCGCCGCCTATTTCTTTACGTCCTCGACCAGCTTCGCCAACCCTGCCATCACCGTCGGCCGGATGTTTTCTGACACCTTCGCCGGGATCGCCCCGGCCTCGGCGCCGGCGTTCATCGGCGCCCAGATCATCGGCGGCGCGCTCGCGTGGGTGGTCATCCGCGTGCTGTATCCGCGGATCACCGCGGCCCAGGCCGCCGACATCATCGTCCCCCACCACCGCGACCAGGCCGGGCCCGCACCCGCCCGGGCCGCCCGCGATGGCGCCTCCCCGGCGGCAGCCCGGCCGCCCGGTGCCAGCCAGCCTGGTGACTAGCCAGCCCAGAGGGGAGCCCTGCCATGCACCTGGTCATGATCGGCGGCAGCGACGCGGGGATCAGCGCCGCGCTGCGCGCCCGGGAACTGGACCCGGGCGCGGACGTCACGGTGGTGGTGGCCGACGCCTACCCGAACTTCTCCATCTGCGGCATCCCCTACTACGTGTCGGGTGAGGTCACCCACTGGCGCAACCTGGCCCACCGGACTATCGCCGACCTGGAAGCGGCCGGGATGGGGCTGCGGCTGGACACCACCGCGCGGCGCATCGACGTTGCGGCCCGCAAGCTCCTGGTCACTGACGCCGGGGGCGGGGAGGAACTGCTCGGCTATGACAAGCTGATCGTCGGGACCGGCGCGGTCCCGGTCCGGCCTCCCATCGGCGGGCTGGACGGCCCGGATGCCCTCGGCCCGGGCGACGGGGTGCATCTGCTGCACTCGATGGGCGACACCTTCGCCGTCATGCGCACCATCAACGACGCCGCGCCCGCCAGCGCGGTCATCGTCGGCGCCGGGTACATCGGCCTGGAAATGGCCGACGCCCTCACCGTCCGCGGGCTGGCGGTCACCCAGATCGAACAGCTGCCCGAGGTACTGCCCACGGTCGATCCGCACCTCGGCGCGCACGTCCACGCTGAACTCGCCGCCCGCGGCGTCGAGGTCCTGACCGGCACCACCGTCCGGCAGATCAGCCGGGCCGCACCCGGCCAGGCCGGGCGGCTCGAGGTCCAGGCCACCGTGGCCGACGGCACGGCCGTAACCCGCACCGCCGACATGGTCCTGGTCGTCGTCGGCGTCCGCCCCGAAACCACCCTGGCGGCCGGCGCCGGGGCCACCCTCGGCGTCAAGGGAGCGATCGCGGTCGATGAGGGGATGCGGACCACCCTGCCGGAGGTCTTCGCCGCCGGCGACTGTGTCGTGACCCATCACCGGCTGCTCGGCCAGACCTACCTGCCCCTGGGCACCACCGCGCACAAGCAGGGCCGGGTCGCCGGCGAGAACGCGGCCGGCGGGAACCGGCAGTTCGCCGGCAGCCTCGGCACCCAGGTCGTCAAGATCTTCGACCAGGCCGCCGCCCGGACCGGGCTGCGTGACCACGAAGCCGCCGCGGCCGGTTTCGACCCGGTCACCGTCGGCTCGCAGGCCGACGACCACAAGGCCTACTACCCCGGCAGCCACCGCATCTCCATGCGCGTCACCGGCGACCGCGTCACCGGGCGGCTGCTGGGCCTGCAGCTGTTCGGTCACCGGCACGCCGAGATCGCCAAGCGCATCGACATCGCCGCCACCGCGATCTTCCACGGCATGACCGTGGACGGCCTCAGCGACCTGGACCTGTCCTACACCCCGCCGCTGGGCAGCCCCTGGGAAGCGGTCCAGATGGGCGCCCAGGCCTGGGTCCGCGACACCCGGCCGCACTAACCACCCCGCTCTTTAGGCACCTGAGCAAAGGAGCAACCATGTCAGGGCACCCCCAGCGGCCCGGCCCCCAGCCGCGCCATCCGGCCCGCCGGCCCGTCCGGGCTGCCGCCGCCGCGATCATCCTCCTTGTCCTCGCCGCCTGCACCAGCACGACCACCACCACCCCGGCTGCGCCGGTGGCCACCTTCAGCGCCAGGCCCGGCACCCTGACCGGGGCCGGGTCGACGTTCGACGCGCCGTTCTTCACCGCGGCCTTCGCCGCCTACCACAAGGACCATCCCGCGGCGGCTGTCATCTACTCGGCCGTGGGCAGCAGCGCGGGCATCGCCGCGTTCAGCGCCCGGCAGGTCAACTTCGGCGCCTCCGACGTGCCCATGAGCGCCAGCGAGCAAGCTGCCGCCCGCGGGGGCCCGGTCACCCAGATACCCGTCGACCTGGGCGGCGAAGGCATCGTCTACAACCTCAGCCTGCCCGCCGGAGCGAGAGTGCACCTGACCGGCTCGGTGCTCGCCCGCATCTTCCTCGGCCAGATCACCCGATGGGACGACCCGGCCCTCGCCGCGCTCAACCCCGGCCTGTCCCTGCCCGCCGCGCCCATCACCGTCGTGCACCGCTCCGACGGCAGCGGCACCACCTACATCTTCAGCAACTACCTCTCCACCGTCGACCCAGCCTGGAAGGCCAAGATCGGCACCGGCAAGACCCTGCACTGGCCGGCCGGGGAAGGCGCCGAAGGCAACGCCGGCGTGGCCAACACGGTCTACCGCACCCCCTTCTCCATCGGCTACGTCGAGCAGGCCTACTCCCGCGGCCTGCTGCTGCCTTTCGCCGCCATCCGCAACCAGGCCGGGAACTACGTCACCCCCACCGCCCACAACATCGCCGCCGACGCCGCCCAGAAACCCCACATCACCCCGGCCGACTTCTCCATCGTCAACCAGCCCGGCGCCGGCCAGCTACCCCATCAGCGGCTACAGCTGGGCCCTGGTCTACACCCACCAGCCCAGCCAGCCCACCGGCCAGGCCCTGATCGCCATGCTCGACTGGCTCACCCACGACGGCCAGGCCTACGCCGCCGCCAACAGCTACGTCCCCCTGCCACCCCAAGTCCGCCAACTCGCCCGCACCATGCTCCAGCAAGTCACCGGCCCCGCCGGCACGCCACTGCTCCGCTAGCTGCCGCCTGCCGGCACCGCCGACTGCCCCGCCAGGCCTGGTGATGCCATGTCGGATATCGATCCCGGGCGGGTGTCATCCGGCCAGCACGGGGCGCAGGTTCCACGTGCTGAACGCGATACGCGTGGCGCTGGCCGCGACGGCCGCGATCGTCACCCAGGTCACCGACGGGACGAGCAGCATCGCGGTGGTGATCATCGACGGCGTCGAGCACGGTGAGGCCGATGCATCCCGCAGTGCCCGCGCGGGCCGCCAGGCGGTAGCGCAGGCCCAGCGCCGCAACGGCAAGCAGCCCGATGACGGCGGCCAGCGCCACGCCGAACAGGACGCGGGCGGGGAACGGGACAGGCCAGAGCCAGGCCCGGCTGGTGATCAGGGCCGCGGCCCAGCAGCCACCGACGGCGGGCCCGGTGCCCAGCAGCCTGCGGGCGGCGCGGCGGGCAGGATTCACGCAGGCGAACGCGGCCACGATCTCTTGCGGATCACCGAATTCAGCCACCGCGCACTCGGCGGCGCGGTCAGGGTCCAGGCCCTGCCGCACATAGGACCGGAGCGTCTCGGCCAGCCCGTCGGCCAGTTCCTCGACCACTGGCGCGGGCAACTGCGCAGACAAGACGGCCAGGTAGCTGCCGATCAGGCGGGGCTCGGCCATGGGCCGCCCTCCAGCGCGGCGCTGACCATGGCCGAGAAGTCCCGCCACGTCGGCCCGCCTGCCCGCCAGCGCCCGTTTCCCCGCCGCGGTCAGCCGGTATTCACGCCGCCGGCGGCCGCCGACCACCGACCAGGTCCCGCTGATCAGCCCGGCCTGCTCCAGCCGCCGCAGCGCCGGGTAGATCGTCCCGGTCGGCAGATCCAGCCGGCCGCCGGTGCTGTGGCGCAGGGCCTCGATCACCGCGTACCCGTGCCGCGGGCCTTCCTCCAGGGCGGCCAGCAGCAGCGCGTCCAGGTGCCCCTTCAGCTCCTCGGCCCGCATACGTAGCAACGCTACTTTATGGCTTCTCGCCAGGCAATCCGCGCAGTAAGGTGTCACTCATAAGTAGCGACGCTACATATGGGAGCCATCGGGTCTCTGCCGGACGGGAACAGCTGAGATGGGGATCGCCAGCCGCATCCTGGGTGATCAGGTCGGATCCACCGCCCCGGTCTTCCTGGGGTTCCTCGCCGTCCACGTCATCGCCGGGCTGACCGCCGTGCATCACCGGGGCGGCCGCCGCCCTGGCACGCAAGGGCAGCCCCCGCCATATCCGGGCCGGGCGCTGGTTCTACCGCGCGATCACCGTGGTCTTCGTCACCGCGACCGCGCTGGCGGTCATGCGCTGGCGCCAGGACTACTACCTGTTCATCATCGGCGCCGTTGCCATGGCCGCCGCGACCATCGGCTACCAGCACCGGCGCCGTCACCGGCCCGGCGACACCGGTCACATCGCCGGAATGGGCATCGGCTACACCGCCATGCTCACCGCCTTTCTCGTCGACAACGGCCCCCACCTGCCGCTATGGGACCGACTCCCGGCCGTGGCCTTCTGGCTGATCCCTGCTGCCGTCGCCGGGCCGCTCATCACCCGCGCCGTCATACGCGCCCGGCACGCCCGCAGCCCGGCAATCCAGATCCGCAAGGACGGGCCGGTGTAGGCGCCAGGCCCATCGCCGGCCTGGCCGCCGACCGGGCGGCTAGCGGTAGGGGTCATCGTGGTGGCCGAGGAGTCTGCGTACTGGCTGGTGCAGTGGTGACCACCAGGTCTCGTCGCAGCGGGGAGTGTCGCAGCTGACCTTGATGTGGCCGCCGCGTGCCGCCTGGGCGGCGGGACAGTCGCACGGTTCCCAGATGATCGTGACCGTGCCAGGCCGCCACGGGTGGTGCACCCGGCACTCGGCAGGCCAGGATGCCGCCACAGCCATCCATCCAGTAGAACACAATATCGAATCATTGCGCCGGGCTAGCCGATGCTCTCGCGGTCGTGATCATCACCCGCCGTGGCTGCCCAGCCGCTACCGGCCGCGATCTGGGAACAGGTCGCCGGGAATCTGCAATGGCCGTTTCAGCGATGCGCCGACCACGGCTCCCAACATGGGCGCCCGGCACCCCCCGGCAGCCGGGCCGGTGGTCGGCGCGGGCGGGCGCGGCGGCGCCCGGCGGCTTTCGCTTGCTACAGGCCGACGGCGGCCGGGGCGTTGCGCACGTGAGCGGCCAGCGGGGCGATCACGTGCTCGGCGTCGCGGTGCACGCCGCGCAGGGTGTTGGAGGAGAACGACCGCTGGAACTCCAGCCCGACGTAGACCAGGCCGGGGTGAGTGGCCGAGATACCGCCACCGTGCAGCGGCATGCCGCCGCGGTCGAGGGCGCCCAGCGGGCGCAGGTACTCCAGGTGGGGACGGTAGCCGGTGGCGAACACGACGGTGTCGGCCTTCTCGCGGGTTCCGTCCGGCCAGACGACGCCGTCGGTGCCGAACGCGGTGAACATGGGGCGGCGGCCCAGCTGGCCAGTGTCCAGGGCGTGACGGTACTTGCCGGTGTCGATCACCCAGCGGCTGCCGAGGTAGTGGCTGAGCCACTGCGGCGGGAGCAGGTCAAAGCCGGTGGTCACCAGCCAGTGGTGCAGGTCCTGGCCGCCGCGCAGCTGCGGGTGGAAGCTGACCGGGTGGCGGGTGGCCAGGGTCGTCTCGGCGACCTGGGCCAGTTCGTAGCCGACCTGGATCGCGGAGTTGCCCGCACCGGCCACGATGACGCGTTCGCCGGCGTGCTGGCGGGGGCTGCGGTAGCCGGCCACGTGCAGCAGCCGCCCGGTGAAGCGGTCCTGGCCGGGCAGGACGGGCAGGTAGGGGTGGCCGAACGAGCCCGTTGCGGCCACGACACCCGCCGCAGGGAAGGTCTGCCCGGTCGCGGTGTGCACCACGAACCCCGCCCGGCCGCCGGCCTCGACCGCGGTCACCGGGGTGCTGGTGCGGATGTCGGCGCCGAGGCTGGCGGCGTAGCGGCGCAGGTAGGCCACGACCTCGTCGCGGTGCGGGTAGTGGCCCGGATCGCCGGGGAAGCCCAGCCCGGGCATGCTGCTGTAGGCGGCCGGGGAGAACAGGGCCAGGCTGTCGTAGTAACGCGGCCACGATCCGGCCGGCTCCGGCCCCGCCTCCAGCACCACCGGGCTGATGCCGTGGGCCTGCAGGGCGCGGGCGGCGGCCAGGCCGGACTGGCCCGCGCCGATGACAACGACGTCATGCACCGATGCCATAGGATCGCTCCTTCCGGAACGGATTCCGATGCGGCAGCCCGGCGCGGCTTGCTAGCAGCACGCCTCGCCGGCGGCGGCTGATTCCTGCGGCTGGCCGGTGCCGCAGCATTGCGCGGATCCAGCGTCCCCGGCGGCGGTGCCGTGGGCATCGTCCAGTTCGGCGGCGGCCGCGTCCCAGCCCTGGCTGCCGTCCTGGCCCCAGAACGTCTAGCTGTCATTCAGGACTGTGTAGATCTCCCACCGCTCGCCGCCCGGCGCGCCCTTGACCCAGAACTTGTCCTGCCGGGCGTAGCAGCAGGTCGTGTCCCGCTCCTCGACCGCGGCCAGGCCCGCCTCGGCGAGCCGGGCCTGCTCGGCCTCCACGACACCGGTGCCGGTGACCTCGACACCGAGGTGGTTGAGGCTGCCGCCCTGGCCGGGGTTCTCCAGCAGCACCAGCTTCAGCGGCGGCTCGGCGATGGCGAAGTTGGCGTAGCCGGGCTTCACCTTGGCCGGGCTCGGTGCCGAACAGCTTGCTGTAGAAGGCGATGGACTCGCCCAGGTCATCGACGTTGAGCGCGAGCTGGATCCGACCGGGCACCGCAACCTCCAAGATATAGATGACTATCGATGTCTGTTCTGCTGCCGAGCTTGCCACAGACATTGATGGATGTCAATATATGTGTATGCCGACGTCCCTGACCGTGCTGGATCCCGCGGGCGCGGCCGCGTGCTGCCCGCCGCTGTCGGCCGAGCCGCTGTCCCAGGCCCAGGCCGAGCAGGTCGCGCCATTGCTGAAGGCGCTGGCCGAGCCGGTGCGGCTGCGGCTGATGTCACTGATCGCCTCGCACCCCGGCGGCGAGGCCTGCGTCTGCGACCTGAACGGGGCGTTCGACCTGTCCCAGCCCACGATCAGCCACCATCTGAAGGTGCTGAACGAGGCCGGCCTGGTGGACCGCGACAAGCGCGGCGTGTGGGTCTACTACCGGGCCCGGACCGAGGCCCTGGCCACCCTCGGCACGCTGATCGGCGACCCGCGCCGGTAGCGGGCACCCCGCGGGGCCGCCGCCACCTGGTCACTCGGGCACGCTGGCCCGCGCCGAGCGCCAGGTCCGTGCACAGCCACGTCGAGAGCATCCGCTGCCTGGCCAGAGCGGCGGCGGGCGCTAACCGGGCTGGCAGATGTGCGGCCCTCAGGGCTTGCCGGCTTTGATGATCGCGGAGTGCAGGCCTTCGCCGGCGTCGGTGGTGGCGGTGATGGTGATGGCGGTGAACCCGGTCGTGGCCAGCAGGTCCTGGTACTGGCGGCTGGTGAGCGTTCCGCTGACGCAGCCGACTCGCTGTTCGGCGTGTGCCCGCTGGCGGGTGTCGAGGCCGTCGTCGGCGATGACGTCGCTGACGCCCAGGCGGCCCCCGGGCCGCAGCACCCGGAAGGCCTCGGCGAGGACTTTGGCTTTGTCGGTGGACAGGCTGATGACGCAGTTGGAGATGACGACGTCGACGTGGCCGTCGGGCAGCGGGATGTCCTCGATATGGCCGTGCAGGAACGTGGCGTTGGCGGCATTGGCCTGGGCGGCGTTGTTCCGGGCCAGGGTGAGCATGTCGGGGCTGGCGTCGAGGCCGTACGCGGTCCCGGCCGGGCCGACACGGCGGGCTGACAGCAGCACATCCAGCCCGCCGCCCGAACCCAGGTCCAGGACGGTTTCGCCGGGCCGCAGGTCGGCGACCGCGACCGGGTTGCCGCAGCCCAGGCTGGCCCGCAGCGCTCCGGGCGGGGCATCAGCGGTGCCGGTGTAGGCGGCGGCGCCGAAGCCGCCGTCGGTGAAGACATCGGGGTCGCAGTCGACGGGGGTGCCGCCGGCCAGGGCAGTGCGGGCCAGGCCGGAGTAGCGGCTGACGACCGCCTCAGTGGACGGCGCGGCAGCGTGGTCAGAAGCCATGCTGGTGTTCCCTTCTAGCTGCGGCCCGCAGGAGCGGGCTGGACGGGGACGGGGCGGCCCATGACAACGTCGGCGGCGGAGGGGAAGCACTCGACGCAGGCGTCATTGACCCGGTAATAGCTGGCGGTGCCCTTGTGCTCGGCCAGGACGAACCCGACCTCGGCCAGCACCTTGAGGTGAGCCGAGACAGTGGACTGGCCCACCTGGACAGCGGCGACGATCTGGCCGACGGTCATCGGCACGCCCCGGCGAGCCAGCAGCGACACGATCTGGATCCGGGTGGCGTCGGAGAGAGCCTTGAACCAGGTCGCGTACTCGGCAGCGGTGGCCCGGTCCAGTGGCCTGGCATCATTCATCGTTAATCGACGATAAACGATGAAGCCAGAGAATGGAAGCCCCTTCCCCGGGGAGGAGACCGCCGGTGACCGAGCCCGGAACCGGGCCATCCGAGTCCGGCGCCGCGAGACAGCGCGAGCCGCGGCCGCCGGTTCTTCCTGTCTCGGTGCTTGGCGATCCGCGATCCGGCCGCGACCGCACGCTTGTCGCAGGTCACGGCCTAAATGGCGGCTGCCGTACCAGGAGGGCGCGTGTGGTCTCGTGCGGCTCGACGGAAAGCTCGCGGTGCAGCACATCGACGCAATGCCGGTACTGACGGACGACCAGCTGGGGCTGCTGAAGCGCCGCGTAGCCGCGCATCAGGAGCTGATGCCCAGTTTCACGGCAAGGGTCGGCTGATACCAGTTCCCTGGCCACGTCGACCGATGCGCTGAGATCTCCGTGTTGCAGCAGCCCGGTGCCCAGTCGTTCCAGCAACCAGTGGTGCTGATCGCGCAGGCGCAACTCATCGTCGCGGAACCACTCGCCGCTCATATCACCTTCCATGACGGGTCCCCGGTAGAGGCTGCGGGCATGGAGGTAGGCCGTGATGGCCTGGGCCAGGTCACCCGTCTCGAAGCAGCGATTGCCCCGGCGACAGGTGGCGGAATACTCGCGCACATCGACCCAGCACCGCAGGCCCGGGTTCAGCAGGTAAACCCCATTGCGGTAGACGATGTGCGAGCGCTCCGGATCGACAAAGCTCAGCGTGCGGCGAAGGGAGTGCACGGCCACATTGAGGTTGTTGCGGGCGGCAGCGGGGGTGGAGAACGGCCAGAACGCATCCATCAGCGTTTCCCGCCGAACGGGTCTGTCGTGGTGGAACAAGAGATACTTCAGCAAGGAGGCGGCCCGCTGAGACCGCCATAGCCTGACCGCCGTTCCGCCGACGGACACCTCGAAGGGGCCGAGCAGTCTGGCCGCGATCGAGTACTGGCCGAAGGCAGCGTCTTCCTCGTCGCGCTCTCCTGCAGCGTCTTCCCAGGCCTCGGATTCGTGAGCAGGTGCCAGCGCGGTGATCTGCGCTCTAAGGTTCTTCGCGACGACCCTGTGCGCGGCGGTCGCCCGCTCGAGCCCATTCACGAGCCGTTCGTGATCGCCGAGCGCTACCTCCAGGGCAGCTACGGCCTCGTCGGGACTCTCGGGCTGATTGCGGCGGATCTGCGCACGCCGATTGAGGCCTAACCAGCGGATCATGAATTCAGCGCCCCCGAGCGATCGCTTACGCCTGTGCCCATGACAGTCCTTCAGTTGGCAGCACGATGTGTCGGTGCCGACAACCACGGGTGGCTGCGGAGATGGTCAGCTCGCGGGTTCTTCGGCCCGGGGGGGCATCACCACGCAGTTACCACCCTGCGGTCGCCGCCCGACGATGTCAACCGCGCGCCGGGCGGGCGGGAGCCGTGCCTGCCGCACCCTGCACTATGGTTCGTGGCATGACTGGTCCGGTGAGCTATCCGGAGCCCCCGACACCGGCCTTCCTCTTCGACCTGGACGGCACGCTCATCGACAGCGTGTACCAGCACGTGATCGCCTGGCGGGAGGCGCTGTCCCGGCTGGACATCGACCTGTCGGTGTGGCGGATCCACCGCCGGATCGGGATGAGCGGCGGGCTGTTCGTGTCCGCGCTGCTGCGGGAGACCGGCCGGACGCTGTCCGAGGCGGACATCGCGATGCTGCAGAAGGCGCACGCCGAGGAGTACCTGGCCCGGGCGGACTCGGTCCGGGCGCTGCCCGGCGCCGCGGACCTGCTGGCCGCGCTGACCCGCAGCGGCGTGCCGTGGGCGATCGCGACCAGCGGACGGCGGGCCACCGCGTCGCATGCGCTGCAGCTGCTCGGCCTGCCCGACGACGCACCGATGATCACCCGCGACATGGTCAAGCACGCCAAGCCGGACCCGGACCTGTTCCTGGCCGCTGCCGCCCTGCTCGGGGTGGAACCCCGCCACGCCTGGGTGGTCGGCGACAGCGTCTGGGACATGCTGGCGGCCCGGCGCGCGGGCGCGCTGGGCATCGGCGTGATGTCGGGCGGGTACGGCCGCGAGGAGCTGGAGCGGGCCGGCGCCTACCGCGTGTACGCCGATCCGGCCGAGCTGCTGGCCCGGGCCGACGAACTCGGCGTGCGCAACCTCGTTCCCGGCTCCCAGCCTGGCTAGCGTCTCGCGCTCTGATGCCGTCTGCTAGGACGGCAAGTCGCGGGGGTTGGCCGGGTCAGCCGTGACCGGGGCCCCGGCGGGCCCCATCTGCCGTGGCCAGGGGATTCGCAGGCCCGGGAAGGCGTTGCGGGACCGCTGCGCAGAGCGGGCCGCCGCGGGCGCGGGGAAGGGCCGCACCGGCAGGGTGATCGCTGCCTCCAGCGTGCCGAGCCGGCGCAGGAACGCGTAGGCGAACCAGGCCAGGATCCACGGCAGGCAGCGCCAGCGCCGCTGCCGGATGGCGAACGGCAGGCTGATGATGACCGGCACCGCGCCGGCCGTGATGTACACCAGCGCGAACATCGCGACGTTCTGCCGGTAGGTGGGGTGGGTCAGCGCGAGCTCCACCATGAGGATCGGGGCCACCATGCCCGCCTGCAGCGAGAACCACGCGAACCCGCGGCGCACCGTCCAGAACCACACCCGCGGGCCGACCGAGCCGCTGCGCAGCGGGACGTGCCGGGCGTAGGTGTGAAAGCCCGCCCGCGCCCAGCGGGTCCGCTGCTCGACGAACTCGCTGACGCTGCGGGGCACGTCCTCGAAGCACCGGATCCTCGGGTCGATCACACACCGGAATCCGAGCCGGCCGATGTGCATGGTCAGGTCGGTGTCCTCGCCGTTCATCCCGACCGGGAACCCGCCTGCCACCAGGGCCGGAGCGCGCCGGAAGACGGTGAAGGTGCCGGGGATGACGACGATGCTGTCGACCATGCTCTGGGCCAGCCGGGCGAACCGGAACTGGAACAGCACCTCCAGGGCGCGCAGCCGGTGGAACCATGTCACGTGGTCAGACCGGGGCTCCTGCATGGCGCCGACCATGCCGATCTCCGGATCACGGAACCACGGGACCGAGTAGACCAGCGCGTCCGGGCCCATGAGGCAGTCCGCGTCGATGCGGACGCAGATCTCCGCGTCGGTGACGGCCAGCGCGCGGTTGAGCGCCGCGGACTGCCCGCCGTTCTGGGCGGTCAGCACGCTGCCCCGGGCAAACCGGAACCGGGCGACGGCCTCTTGCGCGATCCGCTCGGTGCTGTCCTTCGAGCCGTCGTTCGAGACGACCACCCGCACCGGCCCGCCGTAGCGCTCAGCCGCAGCATCGATCGAGCTGAGCAGGGACGCGATGTTCTCTTCCTCGTTGTAGGCGGGGACGATGACATCGACCGGCGGGCGGTGGTCATCGGGCTCGGGGAGCGCCCGGTTGGTCCACCACAGCAGCCACAGCGGCACGAGCATGATCGCGAGCAGCAGGCACACCGCGTACAGGGGCAGGAATACCTGCCACGCCGAGGTGAGGTTGGCCGGCGCTGCACAGGAACCCGTACGCCACGACCAGCAGGGCCACCGCGGAGATCAGCGCGCACCAGGCCAGCACGTTGTCCCAGAGCCAGCTGCGGCGGCGCAGCGGCACGGCCGTCGCGCGCGGCAGGCGAAGCTGGTGAACGTGAGGCGCATCACGACTAGCCCGCCGACGAACAGGTTAGCCAGCGTGGCCTCGATGCCGAACGGCGCGACCAGCCAGCTCGTCCGCACCCCGATGGCGATCATGAGTGCCTGCACGAGCAGCGACAGCGCCACGTAGAGCACCGCATGCCCCAGCATCACCAGGCGCCGGGCCAGGCCCGCCCGCGCGACCAGCGCGATGCCGACGATGTACGCGACGGCCAGGTACATGGTGGCCGGGTGCAGTCGCGCCGTGTACCCGTTCACGGTGGCCGGGTTGCGGGTGATCGCCACCGCTACCGCACCCACCGCCTGGGCGTAGACCGCCGGGATCGAGGGCCGCTGCCAGCCCACGAAGATCAGGCCGAGCAGGGCCGCGATGCCGAGGAACGCCCAGGTGCGGGGGCGGAACCGCGGCGTCGGAACGTGGCGCGGGATCAGCACCGTGGACCGGCCGTCGCCGCGGTCGTCGGTGCTGTCCGCGGAGACCGGCAGCATGCAGGCCACCGCCAGGACCACCAGCAGGCCGATCGTCGCCGCCAGCAGCGGCATGTTCATGACCCGATCCCCTCAGCCGATCCCGGGCCTGCCCGCCGGCACGGCCGTCCCCCGGCCTCCGTGAGGCCGCGAAAAACTTACCAGGAATGGCTGCGAATGATCAGCGGGATCCGTCAGCCATCGGCATTACGATAGGGACAATTCCATGACTCAGGCACTTTGAAGGCTTTTAGCCGTATCTGTAAATCACATACCCGACTCGGGCCCTGACTAATGGCGGGCCGGCTCCGGGTTCGCGTATCATCAGCGTGTCTGCTGGCGTCGTCGTGTAGAAAGGACCCTGGCCAGGGGCAATCCGGGATTTAACCGAGTCGGCGCTTATCTGCATGGCGCCGGTTTCCCGTATTGACCAGGTTCGTGATATTACGCTTCTCCCACTGGCGAATCGAGGCCTCCAGTATGGGGGCCTTTCGGCTGACTGGTGGTTGCCACACAAATGGGTAGCTGATTGTCGAAAGGCCCTCGAGTTGAATCCGTCCCTGATTGACGCCGACGACCAGGCGCCGGGTGGCCGGGCCGCCCTGAGGCTGAATGGCTATCCGAACGGCCTGCGCTCCGGGCCGCCGCGGCCGGGCTCGGGCCGGACGCGCAGGCACATTACCCGCCGCCAGCGCACCGGCGCGGTGCTGATCGCCGCGGCCTGCGTCTTCGCGGCCGTGTGGTACGTGCCGGGCATCGTCTCCGCCGACGGGCGCTCCCTGGCCGGCACGGTGACCAGCAACGGGGTCATCTACCTGAACTTCTCCGCGTCCGGGCAGCTCGCGAAGATCAGCGCTCAGGCCGGCCAGCGGGTCCGCAAGGGACAGCTGCTGGCCACCGAGGCCGACCCGGCCAAGGCCGCCGTCATCACCGCGGACCGCGCCGCGATCGCCGCTGACGAGGCACTGGTGTCGGCCGGCAGCGCGTCCGCGCAGGTCCAGCTGGCCAGGGACAAGGCGCAGCTGGCCGTCGACCGGGCGCAGGCGGCCGAGGCACGGATCGTCGCGCCGTCCGCGGGAACCGTGGTTGCCGTCAACGGCCAGCCGGGCGAGACCGCCGACGCCACCGGCATCCGCGAGTACTCCGCCCAGCCGGGAGCAGCGGTCACGCAGAAGCCGCTGTTCTCCCTGTTTCCCGAGGGCCCGCAGTCGGGCGCCAGCGGCTCGGCCGGCTCGTCCACATCGCTGCCGGTCATCGCGCTGCGCACGTCGAGCACCTGGCAGGTGACCGTCCTGATTCCTGAAGGCACGGTCACGTCGGTCCGGCCGGGCCAGGCCGTGACCATCGATGTGCCCACCGCGGGCATGAGCGCCGTGCCCGGACGGATCCAGGAACTGCTGACCACACCGGTGGCCACGCCCCAGGGCACGGCCTACCAGGCGGTGGTGACCGTGCTCGGCCACGGCCAGGACTCTCCCCCGAGCGGAATGGCGGCCAACGTCCAGCTGGGGTCATGACGGGCAGCATCATCTGGATGCTGACCCAGGGCCGCCCGCACGCAGCTGCGCGCCGACCGCACCGTCCGCGACCGCCTGGCGCGGCCGTACGCACATTATTTTTGTGCGAACGAACATTAGTGATGTAGGTTCAGAACCATGGACGCAGCAGCACGGATCAACCAGCTCGTCGAGGCACTGCGGCTGCATGGCCGGGTCGACGTGGCGACGGCGGCCGCTGAGTTCGGTACCGCCGAGATGACGGTTCGGCGAGACCTTGATGTCCTGGTCGAGCGCGGAGTCGCACGACGGGTACGTGGCGGTGCGGTCAACCTGATGATGCGCGGCGAGGAGTTGCCGTTCGCCATGAGGGAGCTCGACGCCCTCGACACGAAGAAGCGCATCGCCCGCGATGTCGCGGGCCTGATTGCTGATGGCGAGGCGGTCGGGCTGGACAGCGGCACCACCGTCCTGGAAATCGCCCGCGTGCTGGCCGACCGGCGGCTTACGGCCATGCCACTGTCGCTTCATGCCGCGATGGCGCTGGCTGGCTCGGCCTCTGTCCGCCTGATGATGCCGGGCGGTGAAACCCGCCCGGGCGAGCTGGCGATGGTCGGCCCGCTCGCTCTGGCCAGCATCGCGACACTGCGGTTCGACACGGTAGTGCTGGGCTGCTGCGGAATTTCCGCCGATGGACACGTCATGGCTCACGATCTTGGTGATGCCGCGGTGAAGCAGGCGCTGTTCGCGGCGGGCGAGCGAAGGATCCTCGTCGCAGACGGTGCGAAGTTCGGGCGATCGGCCCTGGCGGTGGCCGGCGAGCTGTCAGCGTTCGACATCCTGGTGACCGATTCGTCCGCGCCGAGCGAGCCGCTAGAGGAGCTCAAGGCCGCCGCGGTGGAGGTTCGGCGTGTCTAGTCGCGCGCTGGTGCTTCAGCACCGCGTCCGGCCGGCCCGAAGCCGATCGCCGCGCATCGCGGTAACGGCCATGTTCGTGGCGCACGGACTGTTGTTCGCCTCGTGGACGGCGCATATCCCGCACATCATGCGGCACCTCGGGCTGAGTGACGGAACACTGGGCTTCGCGCTGCTCGGGGCGCCGGTCGGATCGGTCACCGCGATGCTGCTGGCGTCGTACCTGATTCCGAAGCTAGGCAGCCGCCGGGTTGTCCAGCTCGCCCTCGTTGGCTACTGCGGGACCGGGCCGCTGGTCGGCCTCACGGGCAGCCTGGCCGCCTTGTTCGGCGCGCTTTGCCTCTGGGGCGCGTTCCAGGGGACGCTCGACGTGGCCATGAACACCCAGGCGATCACGGTGGAGCGAGCCTGCCGGCGCGTACTGATGTCGGGCCTGCACGGAAGCTGGAGCATCGGCTCATTTGCCGGAGCCGGGATCGGCGCGCTGGCCGTGGGCGCCGGGCTGGACCTGACCCCGCAGCTCCTCATCCTCGGCACGATCGCCTTGCTCGGGGCTGGCCTGCTCACATCACGAATGCTCCCGGATGCGATCGAGCATCCGGGCGCTGACGAGCGGCCGAAGACCGACACACTGTCTGCCTCCCGCTGGTCCGGCGGAATGATTTTGCTCGGGGCGATCGCGTTCGCCGGGATGCTCTGCGAGGGGGCCAGCGCCGATTGGGCGTCGGTCTATCTATCGGGACCGCTTCACGCCACTGGCGCTGTGCCGGGCCTGGGCTATGCTGCCTTCGCGCTCGCGATGGTCACCGTGCGGCTGTCGGGCAACCGGCTGCTCAGGCGCTTCAGGCCGTCACGCCTTCTTCCGGTGCTGGCGGCCGCGGCGACAGCCGGATTTGCGGCCGGACTCGCGATCGGCCGTCCGGCTGCCGCGATCGCGGGCTTCGTCTTCCTCGGAATTGGCCTGGCCTCAGTGATACCCGCCGTGTTCAGCGCCGCGGGCCGCATTGCGGGACTGCACCCCGGCACGGCCGTCGCGACCGTGTCGGCCTGCGGCTGGGCCGGTTTCGTATGCGGCCCACCATTGATCGGTCACCTTGCGTCACTCGCCTCCCTGTCTCTGGCGCTCGGTCTCCTGCCCTTCCTGACCGCGTTCGTGGCCGTCGGCACCCTTCTGTCCCGTGCACTTGCGTGACGCTCCGCAAGGACCAGCCTCTCCAGCCAGATCTGACGGCACGCCATGACGCGCTGGGTCCTGGCTGACTACGGCGAGGTGATCTCGGACCCTATGCCTGCTGAGACCATCCTGGAACTGGCGGATCTCGCCGGACAGCAGGCGGACGAGTTTCGCGATCGGTACTGGAAATTCCGCCCGCCCTATGACCTCGGCCAGTCCGACCGTGCTTACTGGTCAGCTGTCCTTGGCCGCGAGCTCCAGGCTGAGCCGCACCTAGTGGAGGCGATGGTCCGGGTGGACGTCGCCGGGTGGATGACGCTCAACCCGCGGACGCTTCCCGCGCTGATCAAGTTCGGGGCTCACGCAGGCGTGCGGCTCGCCTTGCTCTCGAATGCCCCGGAACCGCTCGCCACCGCAATCGACCACAGCGGATGGTCTCCCAGCTTCGATCGTCGTTTCTATAGCTGCCGGCTAGGACTGGCCAAGCCCGACCCAGCGGTATACGAAGCAGTGCTCGATGACCTAGGCGCAACGCCCCAGTCCGTACTGTTTATCGACGACCGCGCCGAGAACGTGCTAGCGGCCACGGCGCTGGGGCTGCAGGCAGTTAGGTTCACGTCGGCGGAGGAGCTGCCGGGCCAGCTCGATGATTGGGAAACAAGCACGCGATAAAGGACTCTGTCTGGCAATCCCGTGACGATCCGCATACTCAGGCCATTTCGTGACGTGCCTCTTAATTAGCACCCAACCCTTATTGCGAAGCGAGATTTAGCTGTAACTTGACTGGTCAGGCAGCTTGCAAATAGCGTTTCGCCTTGCAGTTGTCTCCTGATCCCGCAGGCCAAAAACGGGGTCGCATCTCATGAACCAGAATTTCGACACCTAAGGGAGGACGAATGCGAAACGCCTTACGCCGAATTACTTTCGGCGTGCTCAGCGCTGGAATGGTTGCCGTAATGGCGGCCAGCATGGCCCCGGCCGCCGGCGCGGCGGTTGCGGCACGGCATGATGCAGCGGCCACGGCTCATCCCGCGACCCACCTGATCTGGCCTACCGTCCGGAGGGGCGACGCGGGCCCCCGCGTCGCATCGATCCAGTACCTGCTGAACGCGCGGATCGGCTCGCACCTCCCGCCCATCGGCTTCTTCGGCCCGCGGACCGAGGCCGACGTCAAGACCCTCCAGCGCAGGAATGGGCTGACCGCGAACGGGATCGTGCGCAGCGCGACCTGGGAGAAGCTCCTCGTCACAGTCCGGCGCGGCAACGTCGGCCAGGCGGTGACGGCGGTGCAGGTCCAGCTGCGTTTCTCGCACGGGTACATCATCGTGGTCGACGGCATCTTCGGTCCCAAGACGGACTCGGCGGTCAAGGCCTTCCAGCGCCACTTCGGGCTCCGGGCCGACGGCATCGTCGGGCGGTCCACCTGGCACAAGATGATCGTGCACGACCGGTAGACCCACCGTGCCCGGCCAGCATCCGGGTGGAGGACCCTGACGGGGCCATCCACCCGGATGCTGCTGTGTCCGGCACCTTCTGCCCCCGGCGCATGGATTCCGTTAAGGAACGCCAGCGCGCCGCATGGGCCGCGCAAGGGGCGGGCATCCCGCCCGCTCAGAAGGGTTCAATACCCAGATATGACAACTGCGCGGCCCATAGGAGGGCTCCATGCAGGACCTGCTCCATATCGCCCTGATTATCGTCGCCTTCGTCGTGCTGTGGCTCCTGGTCAAGGGGGTCGAACGCTTTGAGCGTTGAGAACTGGATCGGCCTGATCGGCGGCGTCCTGCTGACGATTTACCTGTTTGTGGCCCTCGTCCTTCCTGAGAGGTTCTGATGAGTAGCACATCGGCGGGCTGGCTCCAGTTCGCCCTGCTGGTCGCCGCACTGGCTGCCTGCTATGTGCCGCTCGGCAACTACATCGCGCGCATCTTCACCAGCGACAAGGACTGGGCCGTTGAGCGCGGTTTCTACAAGCTGATCGGCATAGACCGCACCGCGGACCAGAAGTGGTCCACCTACCTCCGCAGCATCCTGGCGTTCTCCTTCGTCAGCGTGCTGTTCCTGTACGGGCTGCAGCGGCTGCAGCACTACCTGCCCTACGACCAGAACTTGCCCGCCGTCACGCCCGACACCGCCTTCAACACCGCCGCCTCGTTCGTGACCAACACGAACTGGCAGAACTACGCCGGCGAGGCGACCATGGGCTACGTCACTCAGATGAGCGGGCTCGTGGTGCAGCAGTTCCTGTCGGCCGCGGTCGGCCTGGTGGTGGCGATCGCGATGATCCGGGGCTTCGTCCGGTCGCGGACCGACAAGCTGGGCAACTTCTGGGTGGACGTCACCCGCTGTGTGATCCGGCTGCTGATTCCGCTGTCCATCGTCGGCGGCCTGGTCCTCATCGCCGGCGGCGCGATCGAGAACTTCACCGCTTACCACAGCATCACCACCCTGTCCGGCGCGCACCAGACGATGGTCGGCGGCCCGGTGGGCTCCTCGGAGATCATCAAGGACATGGGGAACAACGGCGGCGGCTGGTTCAACACGAACTCCGCGCACTCGTTCGAGAACCCCAACCCGTTCACGAACTGGTTCGAGATCTTCGCGCTGCTGCTGATCCCGTTCGCCACGCCGCGGGCGTTCGGCAAGATGGTCAAGGACAACCGCCAGGGCTTCGCGCTGGTCGCGGTCATGGTGATCATCTGGGCGGCCGCGGTCGGCGGGATCAGCCTGTTCGAGGCGCACACCAGCATCGGCGGCACGGCCACGGTGCTGGCGGGCCACGCCGCGGAAGGCACGCAGGTGATGACCGGCACGCCCGGCTGCTCGTTGTTCGCGGCGTCCACCACGGTGACTTCCACCGGCGCGGTGAACTGCTTCCACGACTCGCTGACCCCGTTCGGCGGCGGCATCGCGCTGTTCGACATCGCGCTCGGGGAGATCGCGCCCGGCGGCATCGGGGCGGGCATGTACGGCATCCTGATCCTGGCCGTCGTGACCGTGTTCGTGGCCGGGCTCATGGTCGGCCGCACCCCGGAGTACATCGGCAAGAAGATTCGCCCGACGGAGATGAAGTACGCGGCGCTGTACTTCCTGACCCTGCCGGTGATCATCCTCACCGCAGCCGGGCTGTCCATCGGCACGCAAAAGGGACAGAGCGCGATCTTCAATCCGGGGCCGCACGGCCTGACCGAGGTCGTGTACGCGTTCGCCTCCGAGGCCAACAACAACGGCTCCGCGTTCGCCGGCCTGGGCACGGCCGCGACCTGGTACCAGCTGATGGGCGGCTTCGTGATGCTGTTCGGCCGGTTCATGCCGGAAATCTTCGCCCTCGGCCTGGCCGGGTCCCTGGCCAGACAACAGCCGGTGCCGGTGAGCGCGGGAACGCTCGATACCCGGACGCCACTGTTCGTCGGCATGCTCGTCGGCGTGGTCCTCATCCTGGTCGGCCTCACCTACTTCCCGGCCCTTGCTCTGGGCCCGTTCGCCGAAGGACTGCACTGAGATGGCTATCACAACGACACCCCCGGCCCCGGAGGCCAAGGACCGTCAGCCAGCGGTGGCTGAAGGCCGGGTCGGCAGCGGCCTGCTCGACCCCAAGTTGCTCCTGAAGGCGACTCCGGACGCGATCAAGAAGCTGGACCCGCGGGTCCAGATCAAGAACCCGGTCATGTTCGTGGTCGAGGTCGGCGCCGTGCTCACCTTGTACACCGCGATCTTCAACGACAAGCAGCCGGCCTTCAACTGGACGATCGTGGTCTTCCTGTGGCTGACCGTGGTCTTCGCCAACCTGGCCGAGGCGGTGGCCGAGGGCCGCGGCAAGGCGCAGGCCGAGACACTGCGGCGGACCAAGCGGGAGACCGTGGCGAGGCGGCTGATCGGCTGGCAGCCGGGGCAGAAGGACGTGCGCGAAGAGCCAGTGCCCGGCACCGGCCTCACGCTCGGCGACCACGTCGTGGTCGAAGCCGGGGAGATCATCCCCGGCGACGGCGACGTGGTCGAGGGAATTGCCTCGGTCGACGAGTCGGCGATCACCGGCGAGTCCGCTCCGGTGATCCGCGAGTCCGGCGGCGACCGGTCGGCGGTCACCGGCGGCACCAAGGTGCTGTCCGACCGGATCGTCGTGCAGATCACCTCCAAGCCGGGCGAGACGTTCATCGACCGGATGATCGCCCTGGTCGAGGGCGCGAGCCGGCAGAAGACGCCGAACGAGATCGCGCTGAACATCCTGCTCGCCTCGCTCACGATCATCTTCATGCTGGCCGTCATCACGCTGCAGCCGATGGCGTTCTACTCCGGCGCGCCGCAGAGCCTGGTCATCCTGGTCGCACTGCTCGTGGCGCTGATCCCGACCACGATCGGGGCGCTGCTGTCCGCGATCGGCATCGCGGGCATGGACCGGCTGGTACAGCAGAATGTGCTGGCCATGTCCGGCCGTGCGGTGGAGGCCGCCGGCGACGTGAACACGCTGCTGCTGGACAAGACCGGCACAATCACCATCGGCAACCGGGAGGCGACCGAGTTCCTGCCGGTCAACGGCGTGTCCGCCGAGGATCTGGCGAACGCGGCGCAGCTGTCCAGCATGGCCGACTACACTCCGGAGGGCCGCTCGATCACCGTGCTGGCCAAGAACGACTACGGCCTGCGCGAGCGTGGCGAGGGCGAGCTGCCTGGGGCGGAGTTCGTACCGTTCACCGCGCAGACCCGGATGAGCGGGGTGAACCTGACCGACGGCCGTGAGGTCCGCAAGGGCGCTGCCTCGTCGGTGTCCCAGTGGGTCCGCGACAACGGCGGCACCCCGCCGAACGATCTCGGCGGGATGGTCGACGGCATCTCGGCGGTCGGCGGCACGCCGCTGGTGGTGGCCGAGAAAGACGGGTCGGGCGCAGCACGTGCCCTCGGCGTGATCTACCTCAAGGACATCGTCAAGGAGGGCATCGCCGAACGGTTCGATGAGATGCGCAAGATGGGCATCAGGACCGTCATGATCACCGGTGACAACCCGCTGACCGCCAAGGCCATCGCGGACGAGTCCGGCGTGGACGACTTCCTCGCCGAGGCGACGCCGGAAGACAAGATGGCGCTGATCAAGAAGGAGCAGGAAGGCGGCAAGCTGGTCGCGATGACCGGGGACGGCACCAACGACGCCCCGGCGCTCGCCCAGGCCGACGTCGGCGTGGCCATGAACACCGGGACCTCGGCTGCCAAGGAGGCCGGGAACATGGTGGACCTGGACTCCAACCCGACCAAGCTCATCCAGATCGTCGAGATCGGCAAGCAGTTGCTGATCACCCGCGGCGCACTGACCACGTTCTCCATCGCCAACGACGTGGCCAAGTACTTCGCGATGCTGCCGGCCATGTTCTCGATCGCCTTCCCCGATCTGCAGAAGCTCAACATCCTGAAGCTGCACAGCCCGGAGTCGGCGATCACATCGGCGATCATCTTCAACGCTCTGATCATCGTCGCGCTAATCCCGCTGGCGCTGCGCGGCGTGCGCTACCGGCCGGCCTCGGCGACGTCGATGCTCCGCAGGAACCTGTTCATCTACGGCATCGGCGGCCTGATCATCCCGTTCGTCGGGATAAAGCTCATCGACCTCATCATCCAGTTCATACCAGGATTCCGGTGACATCATCATGAATCGTCTCCCCGGCATCGTCCGGCAGCACATCGCGGGCCTCCGGCTACTGCTGGTCTTCACCGTGCTCACCGGGATCATCTACCCGGTGTTCATGTGGGGGGTCGCGCAGGCGGCCTTCAACAAGCAGGCCAACGGCTCGATGGTCAGCTACAACGGCCATGTGGTCGGCTCCAGCCTGCTCTGCCAGGAGTTCGTGGACGCCAAGGGCAACCCGCTGCCGCAGTACTTCCAGCCGCGTCCGTCGGACGCCATCCCGTCACCTGCTCCCAAGGGCGACTACGGCTGCGACCCCACGTACTCGGCAGCGTCGAACCTCGGCCCCAACAACCCCGCGCTCGTCACGCTGATCAAGCAGCGGCAGCAGCAGATCGCCAAGTTCGACCACGTGAGCATCGCGCAGATCCCCGCGGACGCGGTCACCGCTTCCGGCTCGGGGCTGGATCCGTTCATCTCGCCAGCGAACGCCGCCATCCAGGTGAACCGGGTCGCGGCGGCCCGGCACGTCAGCCCGGCCGCGATCAGGGCGCTGGTCGCGGCGCACACCCAGGGCCGGAACCTCGGGTTCCTCGGCGAGCCGAGGGTGAACGTGCTGGTGCTCAACATCGCCCTGAACCAGAAGTACCCGGTCTCCTAGGGCACAGGCACAAGGCAACAGCAGTCATGGCAGAGGCGCGCGGGCGGACGGAGCATCCGCCCGAGCGCCTTGACACGTCACCGGCCCCGCGGGCCCTGATCGTCGAGGACGAGCCCGCCCTGCTCCGCGCGCTGCGGATCAACCTGCGCGCCCGCGGCTACGACGTCGGGACCGCGTCCGCGGGACGCGAGGCGCTGGCCGAGGCCCGGCGGCGGCCGCCGGACCTGGTCCTGCTCGACCTCGGGCTGCCCGACCTGGACGGCACCGAAGTGATCCGCGAGCTGCGCGGCTGGTGCAGTGCGCCGGTCATCGTCCTGTCCGGGCGGAGCGGCTCCACCGACAAGATTGGCGCTCTGGACGCGGGCGCCGACGACTACGTGACCAAGCCGTTCGACATGGAGGAGCTGCTGGCCCGGCTGCGGGCCGCGCTCCGCCGTGACCGCCAGCCCGCCAGCACCAGGTTCCGCATCGGCCGGCACGAGATCGACATCGCCGCGCACACGATCGTCCCGGCGAACTCTGAGGCTGCCTCCGCCGGGCCGCAGGAACAGCTGCATCTCACGCCCACCGAGTGGCGGCTGCTGGAGGTCCTGCTCTCGGCTCCCGGCCAGCTGGTCAGCTCCGACCGCCTGCTGGGCCAGATCTGGGGACCCGGGTTCGAGCGCAGCACCCACTACCTCCGGTTCCACATGGCCGGACTGCGGCGCAAGCTCGAAGACGACCCGCACCGCCCGGCCCACCTGCTGACCGAGCCGGGCATGGGCTACCGCTTCCAGCCGTAAAGGCCGCCGCCGGGGATGTATCAGGCCGGCCCCCATCCGGCTCTGTACCTGCAGTCAGCCATTCCCTGTCAGCAGTGAGGAGGTACCCGTGATGACGATTGCACCGCGCCTAGTCCAGGCCCGCGTCGTCTCCGCCGGGCCGGGCCATGGCCCGCGGATGGGGAGCCTCCAGAGCTCCGCGGCCGCCGAGGCCTGACCCGGCGCTGCCGCAGGCACCTGGCCCTGCCTCGTCCCTTCACATCGCGCCACCCGTGCGCGCCTTTCCACCACCGTGCCTTCCACCACCAGCCGTGCCTACGGGCCCGTCTGGCTGTCTTCACCTCAGAAGGGAGGTGAATCACGTGAACACCCATCAGACCAGCTACCTCGCTCGGGAACGGCAACGCGAGATGCTGGAGCAGGCCGCGCAGCATCACCTGGCGAACCAGGCTGTTGCGACGACCCGGGCCATGCGGCGGGTCGCCCGTGCCGAACGCCGTATGCGCAAGGCTGTCCGCAACGCGATGCGGCTGCGGTCAGAACTGGAGCTGTGACCTCGTCACAGCACCCGCGCCGCCGCTCTACGCTCCCGCCCGGCTGACGGGATGACCGAGCCGCACTGTCCTCACGGGAGGAGCCGGCTGGCATGCCGGGAGTAGATGTCCCGCATCTGCTCTGGGTCGGGCGGAGCGTCAGGGCGGAGGGCCGCGCCGATCTCGCGCATGAACGCGAGGGCCGGCTCCGGTGGCGCCCAGATCCCAGCACCAGGGCCCCCTCATCGTGGGGGTTGCTGAAGGCGTGCCGGTGCCCGCGCGGCGCCACGAACATCGAGCCCGGTGCTGCTTCCCGCGGTTCGCCGTCACCGGCGACCAGCAACCGCCCGCTCAGCACGTAGATGGCCTCGTCGAACTCGTCGTGGGCATGAGGAATGGGCCCGGGGAAGCGGGCAGGGACGGTGAGCTCCATCGCCGCGAATCCTGGCGGCTGGCCGCCATGGCCAGCCAGGACGTGCGTCGGCTGGCCGGCGTAGGCAAACCCCGGTCCCTCGTCTCGGTGGGTCAGCAACGTCATGACCCGGTTCTATCAGCGCCGCACCGATGATGACAGGATCGTCCGGACGGGGATCGGCGGGGAGCAGGAGGCGAGCGGCGTGGCACGGTCCGGCCTGGGGGCGTCCTGGGCCGTCGGCTGGGCCCGGGAGCGCGTGGTCACCGCGACCGGCCGCCTGTTCTCGCACGGCGCCTATCCGCTGGCCGGGACGCTCGACTACCCCGGCGACCCCGGGCTGTTCGGGCCCGGCTCGATGACCTGGCCGGTCGTCGGCGACACGGCGGTATTCGTGGGCGGGATCCGGGCCCTGCTCATCCAGGCGGCCCACCCGGAGGTCGCGGCGGGCGTGTCCGACCATTCGCGCTACCGGCAGGACCCGCTCGGCCGCCTGACCAGGACAGCGGCCTACATCACGGCGACAGCGTTCGGCGCGGAGCCGGAGGTGGAGCAGGCCGTGGGCCTGGTCCGCCGGCGCCACGGGCCGGTCACGGGCACGTCGGACCGGGGCCTGCCCTACGACGCCGCGGACCCCGGTCTCGCGGCCTGGGTGCACAACTCGCTGACTGATTCCTTCCTCACCGCCTACCGGGCGTACGGGGCCCAGCCGTGCCCGGTGACCGACGCCGACCGGTATGTCAGCGAGCAGACCCGGGTCGGCGCGCTCCTCGGCGCTGACCCGCTGCCGGAGACCGCGGACGCGCTCACCGCGTGGATCGCCGACCACCCGGACCTGGCGCCCTCGCCCGGCGCCTGGGAGGCGGTCCGGTTCCTCCGGAGGCCGCCGCTGCCCGGGCCGGTCCGCGCGGCCTACAGCGTGCTGTACCGCGCCGCCGTCGCTACCCTGCCCCCGCGCATCTCCGGGATCATCGAGGTTCGGGCGCGGCCGGGCGATCTGCAGGTGGGCCGGGCGGCCGTCACCGTCCTGCGGTTTTTGCTCGGCTCCTCCCCCGACTGGCGGCTGGCCCTGCTCAGGACGCAGTCGCCGGCTCCGCCGGGGGCGCGCTTCCGGCAGCCGCTGCCGGTGACGCCGTCCTCGCCCACGGCATAAGCGCCGCTCAGGTCACCCTTCAGGGGAGTTCGTGCTGCGCCGCTGCCCGCTCCAGCTCGGCCGCCTCGGCCTCGGCCACCCGGGTCTCGGCCTCGACATCGATCGACCGGCTGAAGATCCAGTAGAGCACCCCGGCCACCGGCAGCCCGATGAAGAACGAGATGTCGGCCCCCCCGAGCGCCTTGGCCGCCACGCCCTCGAAGAGCGTGCCCACGTCGAAGAAGGGGACCATCGCGGCGAAGCCGATGAGATAGGCCAGGACCCCGCGCCACCCCCACCGGCCGTACATCCCGTGCGGGTTGAAGATCTCGGCAATCGCGTAGTGGCCTCGCCGGACGATGTAGTAGTCGACGAGGTTCACCGCCGTCCACGGGATGAACAGGTACAGGATCAGCAGCAGGAAGTTGTCGAAGTTCCCGAGGAAGTTCTGGGTCGCGGCGAGCGCGCCGACCACCGACAGCACCGCGGTGAAGGTCACGGTGACAATACGCATGCCGAGCGTCGGCCGCACCCTCTTGAACGAGTCGACGGCGCTGATCAGGGTCAGCGACCCGCCGTACATGTTCAGCGCGGTAACGGAGACCAGGCCGAGCGCGGCGACGATGAGCACGATCGCGCCGAAGCCGGTGAACACGTGGTCACCGACCCGGTTGAGCTCGCCGATCCCGGTGCCGTCAAAGCTCTTGCCCGCCCACGCGGCCAGCACCGCGCCGACGATCATCATCCAGGCACCGCCGATCGCCGATCCCCAGTAGGTCCAGTAGAAGGTCGTGCGCACGGTCACGTCCGGCCGCAGGTAGCGCGAGTAGTCCGAGACATAGATCGCCCAGCTGATCTGGTAGCCCGCCACCACACCGAACTGGCCGAAGAACGGCGCGGCCTTGAACGTGCCGATGGCGAAGGTGCCCGCGGGGTAATGGACCAGGAAGAGCGCGATCGTGAAGACGCCGAAGACAACGATCATGAGGTAGGTCAGCCAGCGTTCGGCCTTGTGGATGAGGTCGTATCCGACCAGCGCGACCACCAGCGCCACCAGCGTCACGATGACCACCCACAGCTTGGTGGAGCCGTGGGCGGTCTGGCTCATCGCCTCGCCGCCGAGGATGCTGTTGAACACGTTGAACCCGGCGTACTGGACGTAAGCGAACAGCCAGACCAGCAGCGCCCCGATGTAGCCGAACTGCGGCCGCGACTGGATCATCTGCGGCAGGCCAAGCTGCGGACCCTGGGCGGAGTGAAACGCCATGAACAGCGTGCCGACCAGCACCCCGATCACGATGGCCAGCACCGACCAGAACAGCGACGCTCCCTCGCTGATGCTGATCAGGCCGACCGCCAGCGTGGCGATCTGCGCGTTCGACATGAACCACAGCGGGCCAAGATGCCAGACCTTGCCGTGCCGTTCGTTCAGCGGCACGTAGTCGATCGAACGGACCTCGAGCCCGCCCCGGCGCTGCTGCGTGGTTGCCATACAGATCAATCTGTCCTGGTTTGCGCCGTCGAAACACGGCCCGTCGCCGCCCGGGCCGGCCGGCCGCAGCGCTGATCCTGGCCCGCTCTGGCCGGACCGCGGCGTGTGCCTCAGCCCGGCTGGCTCACCGGTAACCGCCGCCCCCGCATTACTTCCAGATTTCTGGAAAACGCATTGGCGCGGCCTCAGAGCCGCAATGCCCGGGTATGCTCACTGCCAGGTACCGGACCTATATAAAGGCGGCTGGACGTCCCTTTATACCTTAAGCAGACGATGCTGGCGGAGGTCCCAGAATGCATCTCGGGTCGCTTTTTCTTGCCATCTGGCTGTTCATCGGCGGATTCGCCGCCGCGCAGCGCGGCGACTACACAGGCCCCATCGCTAACTGCAGCAAGGCCAGCACGATCGCGGTGACGATCGTCGCCGGCCCGCTCAACTACGTGGGCGTGAACCCGGACATCAGCTGCGCGACGCCGCAGCCCAGCAGCTAGCCAGCGCGTCCATTGACGCTTAGCGGCGAATGTGATGGGCTGGCTCCCCGGCGGCACGGGAACAGCCGCCGATACGCCAGGCGGGGTGTATGAAACTGAGCACAACCGAGGGGGATTAGTCATGGATTATGTGGCATTGCTGAGTTTCCGCTCGTCTATCTCCGCTGCTGACCGTGATGGGGCACTGATGCGTCGCGCCACATGGCAGTACCCGGCCGGCATCCGGGTCATTGCCGAGTACTGGCCTGCAGCGTCGGACGTGCAAGTCGTGAGCATCTTCTCGGCCGACAAGTTCGATGACGTCATGCAGCTCGTTTTCGAGTGGAACGACGTCTTCGACATCGATGTCCACCCCGCGGTCTCCGCCGACGAGGGTCTGCGGATCGGCCCGGAGGTCTTTGGCCGGCTCTCGCGGATGCAGCCGCCCACCTGAGCCGGCGGCCCGGAAATCACTTCGCCCGTGCATCGCCTCGTCCGGTACGATCGCGGGATTGTTTCCACTGCTGGGAACCCATGAGGTTCGGGTGTGGTCTCCCCGGCAGTTCCCGGGCTGAGAGCAGGTTTCGTTCATGGCATGTCGTCTCAGTGAGCTCGTGCTCGGTTGCCGCGACCCTGAGGTGCTGGCGCGGTTCTGGTGCGAGGTCCTGGACTTCGTCGTGCTCGATCGCGAGGACGACGGCTCGCTGGAGATCGGGCCGCGCGAAGGGTTCGGCGGTCCGCAGCCGACGATCATCCTCAGTCGCAGGGAGGAGCCGGAGAAGGGGAAATCCCGGCTGCACATCGACGTCAACGCCACCGACCGCGATCAGGACGCCGAGCTCGAACGCCTTCTGGGGCTCGGTGCGCGCCCGGCCGACATCGGCCAGACAGGGCAGGAGTCGTGGCACGTCCTGGCCGACCCCGAAGGCAATGAGTTCTGCCTGCTCAAGGCCCGCCTGAACCCACTGTGATGCTCGTCGGTCACACCTAGGCGCCTCGGGCGAACTCGTAGGTGAGGAAGGCGAGGCCGTCACCGATGGCCCGCGCGCTAAGGAGGCGCAGGGGCTTCTTGTCGCTGGTCTCGCCGAAGAGGCGCTCGCCAGCCCCGAGCACGACCGGGAAGACGACCAGTCGCAGCTCGTCGACGAGGTCGTGCTCCATGAGTGTGCGCGCAAGCTGATAGCTGGCGTAGACCAGGATTTCCCCGTCGAGATCCTGCTTCAGCTTCGAGACCCCGGCCGCCACGTCGCCCTTCAGGGCGGTCGCGTTGCTCCAGCGGGGGTGTTCGAGGGTCGAGGACACGACGTACTTGGGCATGCTGTTCAGCTTGTCCGCCCACTCCCCGCTCTTGGATGACCACCGCGAAGCGAACCACTCGTCGCTCCGCCGGCCCAGCAGCAAGGCCTCGGCACCCAGCGCCTCGTCGGTCTCGACCTTGGCCCACTGTTCGAGGTCCTTGCCCCCGAACTGACCGAACCAGCCGCCCAGCCTGAAGCCCTCCTGACCGTCCGGGTCCTGGACGACTCCGTCGAGCGAGACATTCGTGGTGATCACGATCTTTCCCATGTCGGTTCTCCATTCGCTGGCGTGGTCAGCTGGCACTGATGGAGACACCGCGACATCGAGAAAGTGGCGCCCGCCAGCCGCCCCGTTTGCTCCTGGGCCGGTGTCCATACCGGTAGTACGCGAAGATGCGGGAAGAGGGTGACCCGAGGGTGGAGGACGTGGCAGCCGACCTGATCTCAAGGGCGCGGGCCGGGGACGGCGAGGCGTTCCGGGAGCTCACCGAGCCGTACCGCCGGGAACTGCAGGTGCACTGCTACCGGATGCTCGGATCCTTCCAGGACGCCGAGGACGCCCTCCAGGACACGCTGCTGGGCGCCTGGCAAGGCTTCGGGGGGTTCGAGGGCCGCGCCTCGCTGCGCACCTGGCTGTACCGGATCGCCACCAACCGGTGCCTCAACGCGCTTCGCTCGGCCAGCCGGCGGCCAGGCCAAGGAGTGGGACGTGCCCAATGTTGAACCGCCCGAGCCGACCCGGCTCGGCGAACTCGTCTGGCTCGAGCCATTCCCCGACGCCCTGCTCGAGGGGGCGATCGACGCGCCGCTCGGCCCGGAGGCCCGCTACGAGCAGACCGAATCCATCTCCCTGGCCTTCGTGACCGCGCTTCAGATCCTGCCGCCTCGCCAGCTCGCCGTCCTCATCCTGCGCGACGTCCTCGGATTCCACGCGAACGAGGTGGCCGACATGCTGGACTCGAGCGTCGAGTCGGTCAAGAGCGCCCTCAAACGGGCGCGCGCCAGCCTGCAGCACCGGCGGCCCGCGACCGACGACCGCGAACCGCCGCCCGCCTGCGGCTCACCCTCCGAGGAGGCGATCGTGGCGACGTTCGTCCGCGCGTGGGAGTCCGCCGACCTCGACGCGCTGGTGGCCCTGCTGACCGATGACGTCTTCATGTCGATGCCGCCGATGCCCTTCGAATACGAGGGCCGCGATGTCGTGGCCCGCTTCTGCGCCAGCATCTTCGGTGCAGGCCGGAGGTTCGACCTCGTCCCGACGCGAGCCAACGGCCAGCCGGCGTTCGGCGCCTACCTGCGCGCCCGGGGCGGCATCAGCCACGGGATCGGCCTCTACGTCCTCACCCTCACCGGCGGCCGGATCTGCGCCATGACCCGCTTCGAGAACAGTGTCCTGCCCTGGTTCGGGCTGCCGCGATCGTTTCCCAGCCGGCAGGCGCATGGCACGTCCGGGGAGCAGCGATAGCATGACGGTGGTCGTGCTTGCGCCCCTCACCAGGTAACTGGCGAGCACGACTCAAAGGCCAGGGCGCCTCACCGGAGGAACGCCATGGCACAGATTGGCCTCGCGATCGCCGCCGCGTCTTGGGCGGTGCTGATGGGCATCTCCCCGATTCTGCAGATCCGCCGCATGCTGCGGGAGAGGCACGGAATGCCCGTGTGATCGGCCGCCCCTCGGCTTCCTGCATGATGAACTGGAATTCGGGCAGCCACTCGTCGTATTACAGCCTTTCCCGCTCCTCGCGGTTGAGCCGGGCGGCGGCGAGCCGGAGGATCGCCCGGGGTGCGAAGCCGATCCAGCCCCGGACCTCCTCGCTGGCCAGGTCGCCGGCAACTGGACAGCCGGGCACCGGCACCTTGCCGCGGCAGTTCAGGCGCGGTCCCGTCAGGGAAGCACCCGGCCCGCCAGCGCGCCACCTGGACAGGGCGCACAAGATCAGGCTAATCCCCGCGGATAGCGGCACGCCCGGGACTGTCCAGGCCGCCGAGCACCAGGCCGTCGGCATCGTCCAGGCCACGGAGACTGAGCGCCCACTCCCTGCACGGGCGAAGCGCTGGGCAGCAGGCACAAATCCGGGCGGCCTGGGCGCGCTGCGCCGGGAGCGGCGACGACCACAGATCAGGATCATGCTCGCAGACGGCCAGGTGTCTGGGCCTGCGCTTAGCTGCCGCGGGGCGGCGCGTGGCCCATCCTCTGGATGCTATGCGCGCCCTGGGCTTCCGCGGCCCGTGAGCAGTTCATGAGAACCGGGCCGAGCCACATGCTTACCGCTAGCGAAACACCGAACCAGGCGACAAGGCCGATCGGCACCCATGACCATGCGTTCATGCCCGCCTCCTCCCGAGTGGGCGGCCCATGAACTATCGAACGTTTACCGTCCGCTTTTGGTTCATTTGCACGACGGCTCCGTTGGCCTGTAAAGGCCGCAGGGCCCCGCCCATGGGGCCACTTCCCCCCTCGTGCCGCGACCTCCACCACACCGGCCGGCAGCCAGGCGACGCGGCACAGTACACCGCCAGATGCCCGGCGCTCGCTTAGATGCCGCTAGGAGGCGGCCCGCTGCCGGCTCTCGGGATCTGGCGGATTTCCGCGCGGGTGCCGCCAGAGCGACCAGCCAAGCATCAGCCCCACCAGGACCGCAGGAGCCACCCAGGCGGCCAGGCAGCCGATAAGTACCCACCCCCACAGGCTCATCCGCATCACCCCTGGCGGCAAATCAACTGGGACCACGGGGCGGTCGGCAGGAGCCCCCCCAGATGCAAGACGTCCAGAAGTTGCCGCACCCGCCGTGACGGCGCCCACAGTGACAGGCCACCCCCAGCCCCGCGGGCCGCGTTGGCCGCGGCGACGAGGACGCCGATCCCGCGAGCGTCGATGAACCGGACGGCGGCCATGTCTGCGACCAGGTGAACATGCCCGGCGCTGATCGCCGCCATCAGGGACCGGCGGACAGCGGGGCTGGTGGCGATGTCGATTTCGCCGCCGAGGACGACGATGTGTGGTGGTGCCCCCTGGAGCACGGTCATGGCTTGTGTCGCCTCCGCCTTCGTGGGAGGGCTAACGGCGAGGACCAGACCGTGTACGCGAGAGAGCTTACGCCTGGCGGCCGGGACCCGCCAGGCCGGCTGGATGCCAGCGGGCCTGGTACGCAACTGGCCGGGGACCTTGCGTGCCCAGGGCGCCGTCCCTAACCGCAGCCGCTTGCACCGCGGCCAGTACCACACCGCCCGGCAGCAGGCGCTGCAGCGCAGCGGGACGTGCAAAGGCCCTGGCGCAATGCCTCGGGCATCGGCGGGACCGGCCGGACGAACGCGGCCCGCGCGGGGCGGTAGCTCATCCCGCGGCCTGCTCGCGGGCTGCAGCGCGGCGCCGGGCCCGCGCCGCGTTCTTCCCGCGGCTGGTCATCCGCAGCGGCACCGGGCAGCGGGGTCGCAGACCAGGATGCCACGCGCAGGGCTCAGGTCACCGGTTAGCGGGCACCTCCGCGCGGGCCGTACGTCCCGCCCCGCTACTTCACGATCTTGCTCATCGGGTTCCTGTTCTGGATCGCCTACGGCGCCGCGGCCGGGAACGCGGCCCTGGTGATCTCCAACAGCGTGGCCCTGATCGTCGGGTCGGCGGTCATCGTCGTGGCCCTGCGGCTCCGCCGCGCGCCCGGCAGGCAGCAGCGCATGGAAGCCGCATGGGTCAGGCCGGAGGGTGCATGGATCTTGTTTGGCCGTCTGCCGCGCCGGGGCCGCCGTGGCCTATTGTCACAGGAAGAGGAACATACTCCCAGGTAAGGCAGGGAATTCAAGACAGCAGCTATGAACGAACCGGACTACGTGAGCCGCCCGGGTCAGTCAGGCTCCGGGGGCTGCGGTCAGCTGCGCATTTACCTCGGCTCGGCCGCCGGGGTGGGCAAGACGTACGCCATGCTCGGCGAGGGCCACCGGCGGGCCGAGCGCGGCACCGACGTGGCCGTGGCGTTCGTGGAGACGCACGGCCGGCCGCACACCGCGGCCCAGATCGAGGGGCTGGAGGTCATCCCGCGCGCGCGGATCTCCTACCGCGGCTCGTCCTTCGAGGAGATGGACATCGACGCCGTGCTGGCCCGGCGGCCCGAGGTCGCGCTGGTCGATGAGTTCGCGCACACCAACGTCCCCGGGTCGCGCAACGAGAAGCGCTGGCAGGATGTCCAGGAACTGCTCGACGCGGGGATCGACGTCATCTCCAACGTCAACATCCAGCACCTCGCGTCCCTGAACGACGTGGTCGAGAAGATCACCGGCGTGCCACAGCGGGAGACGGTGCCCGACGCGATCGTGCGCTCGGCCGACCAGGTCGAACTCGTGGATATGACGCCCGAGGCGCTGCGCCGCCGGATGGCGCACGGCAACATCTACCCGGCCGAGAAGATCGACGCGGCGCTGACGCACTACTTCCGGGCCGGCAACCTGGACGCGCTGCGCGAGCTCGCCCTGATCTGGCTCGCCGACAAGGTCGACGAGGGGCTCCAGCGCTACCGGGCGGAGCACGGCATCCACGGGACCTGGGAGGCACGGGAACGGGTGGTGGTCGCGCTCACCGGGGGTCCCGAGGGCGACACGCTGATCCGGCGCGCCGCCCGGATCGCCGCGCGCTCGGCCGGCGGCGACCTCCTCGCGGTGCACGTGACCAAGTCGGACGGGCTGACCGGGGCCGACCCGGCGGCCCTGGCCGTGCAGCGGCGGCTGGCCGAGTCCCTGGGCGGCACCTACCACCAGGTCGTGGGCGACAACGTGCCCGAGGCCCTGCTGACCTTCGCCCGGACCGAGAACGCGACCCAGCTGGTGCTCGGCGTGAGCCGCCGGAACTGGCTGTCAGCCCTGCTCACCGGCCCTGGCGTGAGCTCGCGCACGATCCGGGGATCCGGCGACATCGACGTGCACATGGTGACGCACGCACAGATGGGCCGCGGCCGGGGGCTGCCCAGGGTCCGGGGCGGGCTTCCGCTGCGGCGGCGGCTGGCCGGGTACGCCCTGGCGGTCGTCCTCGCGCCGCTGCTGACCCTGTTCCTGGCCAGCCTGCGCAGCGACCTCAACCTGACCAGCGACGTCCTGGCCTTCCTGGTCGCGGTTATCGCGGTCGCGCTGGTCGGGGGGTTCGTTCCCGCGGTGCTTGAAGCCATCGCGGCCTCGCTGCTGCTGAACTACTACTTCACGCCGCCCATCCACATGTTCACGATCGCCGAGGCCAACAATGCGCTGGCGCTCGGCGTGTTCGTGATCGTCGCGCTCGTGGTCAGCTCGGTCGTGGACGACGCGGCCCGGCGCAGCAAACAGGCGGCCCGCGCCACCGCCGAGTCTGACCTGCTGGTCACCACGGCCGGGAGCGTGCTGCGCGGCCAGCAGGCGCTTTCCGCGGTGCTGGAACGGGTCCGCGAGGCGTTCGGCATGGAATCGGTGACTTTGCTTGAACGCGACTCCCGCCCCCAGCTCGCCCACCGAGGGCCGGTCACCGGCTGGGCCGCGGTGGCCACGTCCGGGGCACCGGCTCTGGCCCGGCCGGAGGATGCCGACGTCGACGTTCCGGTCACCGACAGCCTCTCCCTCGCGCTGCGCGGCCGCGCCCTGACCGCCAGCGACCGCAGGCTGGTCGGGGCGTTCGGCTCCTACGCCGCCGCCGCACTGGAGCAGCAGCGCCTGACCGCCGAGGCCCAGGCGGCCCGACCCATCGCCGAGGCGGACCGGATGCGGACCGCGCTGCTCGCCGCGGTCAGCCATGACCTGCGCACGCCGCTGGCCTCGGCCAAGGCGGCGGTGACCAGCCTGCGGTCCCGGGATGTCGAGTGGGACAAGGAAGACCAGGAGGAGCTGCTCGCCACCGCCGACGAGTCCCTGGACCGGCTCGCGCACCTGGTCGACAACCTGCTCGACATGAGCAGGCTGCAGGCCGGAGCGCTGTCGGTGTTCCCCCGGCCGGCCGACCTGGAGGAGATCGTGTCCCGGTCGCTGGATGACCTCGGGCCCGCGGCCAGGGAGGTCCTGGTGGAGATCCCGGACGGCTTGCCCGAGGTCCGGGTCGACCCGGCGATCCTGGAACGGGTCATCGCCAACATCACGGCCAACGCGCTGCGGTACTCCCCCGCCGGGTCGCCGCCGCTGCTGGCCGCGAGCGCGTTGGCCGACCGGGTGGAGCTGCGCATCGTCGACCGCGGGCCCGGCATACCCGAAAAGGACCGGGACCGGATCTTCGTGCCGTTCCAGCGGCTGGGTGACACCGACAACACTTCGGGCGTCGGCCTGGGGCTCGCGCTGTCCCGCGGCCTGACCGAGGCGATGGGCGGCACCCTGGAGCCGGAGGACACCCCCGGCGGCGGCCTGACCATGGCGCTCTCGCTGCCGGCGGCGCCCGGGCCCGCCGAGGGGCCGGACGGCCAGCCGGGCCGGCGTGAGCGCGCGGAGATCCCGTCGGCCGCGGCCGCTCCCCCGCCCGACGAGGGGTAACCCTCTTGACCCCCCGGTGACCGGCAACCGTGGCACCGTTAGCGGCGTGACCAGAATCCTCGTCGTCGATGACGAGCCCCAGATCCTGCGCGCGCTCCGGATCAACCTGCGGGTCCGCGAGTACGAGGTGATCACCGCCGCGACCGGCGCCGAGGCGCTGCAGCAGGCCTCGCGGCATCCCCCTGACCTGGTCATCCTGGACCTCGGCCTGCCGGACCTGGACGGCGTCGAGGTGATCCAGGGGCTGCGCGGCTGGACGTCCGCCCCGATCATCGTGCTGTCCGGGCGGGCTGACAGCACAGACAAGGTGGAAGCCCTCGATGCTGGCGCGGACGACTACGTGACCAAGCCGTTCGGGATGGAGGAGCTGCTGGCCCGGATGCGCGCGGTCGGCCGGCGGGCCGTCCCCGACGGTGACCTGCCGCAGCTCAGGCTCGGGGATGTGGTGGTGGATCTCGCCGCCAAGCGGGTCACCAGGGAGGCACCCGGCGAGCCGTCCGCCGACATCCGGCTGACCCCCACCGAGTGGCACCTGCTCGAGGTGCTGCTGCGGCACCCGGGCAAGCTGCTCAGCCAGCAGCAGCTGCTCAATGAGGTGTGGGGCCCTGGTTACGCCGACGCGACCGGCAACCTCCGGCTCTACATGGCCCAGCTGCGGCGGAAGCTGGAGCCCGACCACGCCCGGCCGCGCTGGCTGCTCACCGAGCCGGGCATGGGGTACCGCTTCCAGCCCGACCCGGAGGACGGCCGCACGGGCGACGTATGATCCGCGTTACCCTGCTCTGACTGGATTACCTGCGGCTAGCCGGACTGGTCCTGGCCAGCAGACGGCAGCTGAATAACGGGGAACACGGGTGATCGGATGCGCCTTCTGCTGATCGGTGCCCCAGGCGCCGGCAAGGGAACACAGGCCGGGCTGCTGGCGAAGCGGTTCGGCATCACGCATATCTCCAGCGGGGACCTGCTGCGCCAGCACGTCAGGGAGCAGACATCGCTCGGGCAGACGATCAGGGCCTACGTCGACCGAGGTGACCTGGTCCCGGATGGCGTGGTCATGGACATGCTGCGCAAGCCCGTGGTGGCCGCGGCCGAGACCGGCGGCTATGTCCTGGACGGGTTTCCGCGCACGGTCGCCCAGGCGGAGACCTCCTTCCCCGTGGCCAGGTCCCTGGGGGCTGAGGTGCAGGCCGCGATCCACCTGGATGTCCCGCGCGAGGATCTGGTGCGCCGGCTGCTCAGCCGCCGCCGCGGGTCGGACGACACCGAAGCCGTGATCGAGCACCGCCTGCAGGTGTACCTGGAGAACACGGTCCCGCTGCTCGAGTACTACGCCGGGCGGGAATGGATGTTCGCCGTGGACGGGGCCCAGCCGCCGCAGGCCGTGCACGCCGACATCGTCGCGCGCCTCAGAAAGATGCCGGCGCTGGCCAAGCAGGCCAGTGAGACAACTCAGAGTAGTTGATCCGACACGCTAAGTTCCGAAGTCCCGCCGCAGGGCCGCGGTTTCCGAGAGAATAGGCCGCATGGGATTTCCAGGATATGCCGCCATGCTGGCATTTATCCCCATCGTCGCGGCCGGGCCGTCGTTAGGGCAGCCCGGCTCAGCCGTGGCGCACGGTGACCTTCGGCGGGGTGAGCCTGCGCGTGCCGTCCTCATGGCCGGTCCGGAACCTGACCCAGCACCCGGGCATCTGCCCGCGGCTGGACCAGCACGCCGTGTACCTCGGGCGGCCCGGCCCCGACCCGGCCTGCCCTCCGTCGGCGCAGGGGAAGACCGAGGCGGTGCAGATCCAGTCCGTCAGCCGGCAGAGCCCTGACGTCATCCAGGCCGCGGTCCCGGCGGTGATCGGCGGGAAGACGGCCCGGACCAACGGCGACGCCGCGGTCACGCACACGATCGTGGACGTGCTGCCCGGGGCCGAGGTCAGCCTGTCGTACGGCCAGGACCCGGCGCTGGCCCGGCGGATCCAGGCCACGATCAAGATCAGCGCCGCTCCCGGAGCGGCCATGCCCCCGCCGCAGGCCCCGGTCACCCCGCAAGCCACGCCCCGGGCGGCGCCGCGGCAGCGCCTGTACCAGGGCGGCGGATTCGACGCCTGCACCGCGCCTTCCACGGCCACCATGACCAGCTGGCTCGCCTCGCCCTACCGGGCGGTGGGCGTGTACATCGGCGGCGTCAAAAGCGACGCCGGCCGGTGTGCGGATGACGTTCACCAACGACGGGAACCGCGAGACCGCCGAGGCCGCGCTGGCCGTAGTAGCCGTCGGTTGGGGCGCTGACACCGATGCACTCCAACCCAGCGCCGCGGGAGTTGAAGTGACACATCGAAGGTTCCTTCAGGTCAACGAATACCTCCAAACCTCCGCACCGCATATCTTTGCGGCAGGCGACGTAACGGGACGCGTCATGCTCGCCTCCGAAGCGATGCGGGACGGCTTCGTGGCCGCCACAAACGCCGTGCACGGGCCGCAGCTACCCGTCACAGATCACTTGGTCCCGGCTGGCAGCTTTACGGATCCGGAATACGCGTCGGTCGGCCTCACAGAGCAGAAGGCGCGCGAAACGCACAACGTCATAACGGCATTGTCGTATTACCGCGCATCTGTCCGCGCAATGATCGACGGGCACACTACCGGATTCTGCAAGCTGATTGTCGATCAGGCAACCGCCGAGATCCTCGGCTGTCATGTGGTGGGCGAACAAGCCACCGACGTCGTCCAGGTGGCTTCCATGGCGCTGGCCGCCGGGATGCGCCGCGTCGATGATCTGGCCCGCGCGGCGGTCTCATTTCCGACGTACGCCGAAATACTCATCGCCACTGCAGTCAGGGCGGCAGAGAAGCTGAATCTCGAGATCGGTTGGCGCACACATTACACCGCCTGATGACACCGACAGTCACCGGCTAATAACCCGGCGCAGGACCCTGTCATCTCGGCGCCATCGCACCCGCCGGCACAATTCTTGACCATTCAAGCTTCCTCACGGAAATTTCCAATTGGACATGCATTGGACATTTCATTTGAGAATTGGACATCGAGTTTGAGAATCTACATCCCCCTCATCCTGCGGATCCGAGAACCGTACCGGTTGTGCACAACTCGACTCCAGGGCTTGACTGCCCCCGTTATTGGAGGGTCGGGTAACCGGGTGCATAGGGCTACCTGGTGTTGTTCGCTGTTCCGAGTTATTGGAACCGTGAAGCGGTGGCAGCGAACCACACATGGCCATAGTTCGCCGCGGTGGGAAACTAAGCCGTCCAACGAGAGCCAGCTCTTCAGCCCATCTGAAGACTGTGAATAGTTGCCCAACTACCCGCCCCCCACTTAGTCGGGTCGTGCAGGAGTCGCCGCTCTGTTGGACTACGCCCGTCCCGGCTATTGAGACGATATTTTTGAGGCAACTTTTGCGACGGTACGACGTGGGCTTTCCTGTGCCCCTGGGCGAGCTACCCACCCCGTATCACAACTTTAGATCTGAGACAGTGCGGACTTTGGTAAACGAACGACCGGGGTACTGAACTACTGCCCGTCATGGCATCGCCTCGCCCCAGGCGATATGCCCTTCGAAGCCAAGCGTTCTCGCCATGTCGCGATAGCGATCCCGGAAGTGTGCGTAAGCTGCGGCATCACCGTGAGCCCGCGCCAAGAGATAGTTCGCAGATGATGCCCTCGATGGTGTGGCCCTTACACAGACGACGGCGAGGTGTGGTGCTGTGCATGCACCACGTCAGGGTCTGGCCCCGCAAAACCGCGCGGCGGTCTGTCACTACGAGAACTTTCCCGGATTTGTCCTTGCTGATCTCGAACTTGGCTGACATCGCAGTCTCCCTGTCCGATACGTCCGACCAGCGATGACGCTACCCCTCAGCGGCTCAATGAAAAGATGCGGTGCAGTCGAGGAAATCGCTAACACGGACGACCCGACGCGGATACATTCATGGCCTCGGGCGGAAACAGTTCCAACAAAATTGACGGAGTTGAGTCATGTCCCGTGTCATCAGAATCTTCGTTACCAATCTGCGCCCCGGCCAAGGTGGCCGAGGCGCAGCTCGGATTGATGCATCATCGTCGAGGTGACCCCGGCTGTGACCAGCCCGGCAACCAGTCCAACCGCCTGAAGCCGCACGTGACAGGCTTCGGATAGCACCGCCACATCCACATCGCCGCCTCCGTCGTCGACGTTGGATACTGGAGCACATGGATGCGACAGCACTGGATTCGATCGGTCTGCTCACCGAACTCGTCGCGCAGAACACCGTCTCCGGTGAACCCGGCGCCCAGCGTCACGTGATGGACGTTGTCGCCTCCGTCGTTCGCGCGCGCCACCCGCGCGTCGAAGTCCAGGGTGACGCTGGTGGCCCGCATCCGTGGATGCTGCTCACCAACGAGGCGCCCTCGGAGGCTGCGCGGCTGATGTTCGCATGCCACGTCGACACGGTGCCGCCGGGTGATCTCGCGAACTGGCAGTTCGATCCGTTCGCTGCGGATGTCGAGGACGGGTTGTTGCTCGGGCGGGGTACGTCGGACATGAAGGCCGGGGTCGTGGCCGCGGTGGCAGCAGTGATCGACGCAGTCGCGCACGGAAGCCCGGTGGCGCTGCTGCTCACCAGTGACGAGGAGATCGGCTCGCTCGGTGCGCGGGCCGCACAGGGAGCAGTGTCGGAGAAGAACATCGGAGCCGTCGTGGTGCCCGAGGCGACGGGTAACCGCATTCATCTCGGGCACCGTGGCGCCCTTTGGCTGGATGTCACCACCAAAGGTGTTGCCGCACATGGAAGCACCCCGCAACGCGGCGAGAACGCAATCTTCAAACTCGTCGACGTCCTCGGTCGGGCGCGGCGTGAATTACCGCTGTCGAAAGATTCGTTCCTCGGTGACGAGACATTCAACGTGGGCCTGATCCACGGTGGCTCCGCGCCGAATATCGTTCCCGACGCCGCGAGCGTGGTCGTCGACCATCGGACGGTGGGCGATGGCGGCGATCTGGTGCGGTGGTGGCGCGCGCAGCCCGAGGTCGATCGCGTCGAGGCGAGGATCGATCTCCCCGGTGTGCGGACGTCCGGCGGGGATGCCTGGGTGGGCTCGTTGCCGACGTCCGTAGCGAGCGAGCCGGTCACCTACTTCACCGACGCCTCGATTCTGGCGGAGGCGGCGCCGGGTGCGCCGATCGTCGTGTGGGGTCCTGGCACGCCCGCGCTGATGCATGCGGCGGACGAGAGCGTCTCGCTCACCGAACTCGACGACGCGACAGTCGCTTACACCGCCACCGCGCTCGCGTGGCGTGCCGTGGACTGACCCAACGCCCGCGATTGGGAAACAGATGGGAGAAACGGCTCGAGAGAAACGCTTAGAACGACTAATCAGAATCTCAAGTTCCTGTCATTTATGACATCGAGATGACACGACGATGAGATTTATGTCATCAGAAATGAGAACCTAATGGGAATCGATCAGCGTGGCGTTGACGGGATTTGGGTCCTGGTCGAGGCAGGCTGATCAGCGAGCCGCTGGCCGGTGAGCACTCTGAGAACCTGGAGTGAGGGTCGATTCCTAACTGTAGATCGTGCCCCGGCCGGTTGGTGGGTCGCCTGTAGCGCTGGTGGGATGTCGTGCCGGTCGAGCACTGATCCATTAGGTCGCCGCCGGGTGTCCTCAGGCTCGAAACAGGTTGAGCGAGAACCGAAGAAAGGGCGGTGATCGATGATCTTCATCGGCGATGACTGGGCCGAAGCGCATCACGACGTTTATCTGATGGACGATGCCGGTAAGCGGCTGGCCTCGCGGCGGCTGCCTGAGGGACTGGCCGGCATCCGCCAGCTGCACGAGCTGATCGGCGAGCATGTCCAGGAACCCAGTCAGGTGGTGATCGGCATCGAAACCGACCGCGGCCTATGGGTGGGTGCGCTGAGCGCGGCCGGCTATCAGGTGTTCGCGATCAATCCGATGGCGGTGGCCCACTATCGCGACCGCCACCACGTCTCCGGCGCCAAATCCGATGCCTCCGATGCCAAACTGCTGGCCGATCTGGTGCGCACCGACCGGCACAACCACCGCCCGATCGCCGGCGACAGCCTCCAGGCGGAGGCGATCAAGGTGCTCGCCCGGGCCCATCAAAGCCTGATCTGGGCACGCACGCGGCACACCAACGCGCTGCGCTCGACACTGCGTGAGTACTACCCGGCCGCACTGGAGGCGTTCGAGGACCTGGCCCACGGCGATGCCCTGGGGGTGCTCGATCGCGCACCCACCCCCGAGCAGGGTGCCCACCTGGACCTGCCGGCGATCCAGTCCGCTCTCAAACGTGGTGGGCGCCAACGCAATATCGCCGCCCGCGCCCGCCAAATCCGGGCCGCGCTGCGGTCCGAGCAGCTGGCCGCTGCGGCCCCGATCGCCGCGGCGTTCGGCGCCACCACCCGCGCCGCGGTAGGCATCATCGCCGAGTTGAACCGCCAGATCGCCGAGCTCGAGACCAGCCTGGCCGAACATTTTGACAAACACCCGGACGCCGACATCTACCGCTCCCTGCCAGGACTTGGTGTCGTGCTCGGCGCCCGGGTGCTCGGTGAGTTCGGGGACGACCCGAACAGATACACCGACGCCAAGTCTCGCAGAAACTATGCCGGAACCTCACCACTGACGGTGGCATCGGGCAAGAAACGCGCCGTGCTGGCCCGCCACGTACGCAACCGCCGCCTCTATGACGCCATCGACCGCTGGGCGTTATGCGCCCTTTCGAGTAGCCCCGGCGCCCGCACATTCTATGACCAGCACCGCGCCGCCGGAGACACCCACCACCAAGCCCTACGCGCCCTGGGTAACCGCCTCGTGGGCATCCTGCACGGCTGCCTACGCCACCACACCCCCTACAACGAACACACGGCCTGGGCACACCGCATGCCAGCGGCCGCTTGACACCTTACGAACCTGGGATGTCTACACACACCACACGTGTTGTAGATTCTCAAACTTGCTGTCCATACGCGATGCGCTGAACTGTACTGACACAGCTCGTCTCACGGGATGTCCAGCGCGAGTTGTCTCACCGTCGTGTCCACTTTCCGTTGGCCCGATAGCCGACGATCAAGCGCCTTTGGCCCACGCCCAGGCAGTAAGACGCCAATCTGACTCGATCCTCCGAAGCGCGACCGTATACAGCGAGCCAGTCTGTGTCACGGGTTGACCGCGTAACTGGAACGTCATGGTCGCGGGGACAACGACGTATGCGTAATCGCCAGTGACGTCCACATGGCGGGGCTCTCCGAGTGCGATGCGGTAGCCCGACGCCCCAAGGTGTTCGCCCTCAGAGAGCACATCGGTCCACCAGTCTTCGGCGGCTGTGGGTCCCTGCCAGACATGGGGTGACATTCCGTCGAGGATTTGCATGGGGTCAGCGCAGCTGGCGGCCATTGCCGTCGAGTCGCCGTTGTTGAAAGCTTCGACGTACTGCAGCACTGCGTCTACCGGATTCGGTGAACTAGGCACGATGTGTATTTCCTTTCACGTGGCGCGACGGCTCTCGTTTGAGTAGTTGTAAGCGGCGAACTGGCACGTCACTCACCAGCACCGGCGCAGCCGACACTTTTCCGTGGCGGCAAGATCTTCACCATTCAGCCATTCTCACGGAAATGTCCAATTGGACATGCATTGGACATTCCATTTGTGAACCGCCCCGGCGAGTCCATGTCCGTCCGGTACGTCTCGAATGTGGTGGTTTCGAGACGGGCGGACCTATGGGAGCAACCATCGCGGCACAACCCACACAACTGCGATGTGGGTGAGATGGCGGCGCTGTCTGGCCATCGCTATCAGGTTCGGGGCATGAGCTTTTCGACCACTTTGTCGATGGTGAAGCTCGCTGCTTCGGCGCGAGGCGGGAACTCCTTGAAGCTTTCTAGCCATTTGGCGACAAGGGTTTGCGCCGAGATCAGCAGGAAGTCGTGGTCGCTGAACCATTTCTCGTAGAAGAAGTCGCTTTCATCGCCGCGCTCGAACGGGTCGGCGCGCAGGTCGAAGAACTTCGGGATGCGCATCATCGAGAACGGTTCGCGCCACACGCCCACCCCTTTGTTGCGCTGCTCGGCGAACACCACCTTCCACCGGCGAACCCGCAGGGCCAGGAAGTCGCCGTCGTCGCTCCAGTAGACGAAACCCTCACGCGGGCATTCGTCCTCCTCGCCGGACAGGAACGGCAGCAGGTTGACGCCGTCGAGGTGGACCTTGAAGGTCTTCTCGCCGATCTGGTAGCCCTTCTTCACCTTTTCGACCAGGTCAGGCTCACCGGCAGCAGCCGCGAACGTCGGGATGAAGTCCTGCAGGGAGCAGATGTCATTGATCACCTGTCCCGGTTGGATGACGCCGGGCCAGCGCCACACGCAGGGGATGCGCCAGCCGCCCTCCCAGTTGGTGTCCTTCTCACCTCGGAACGGGGTGGCGCCGCCGTCGGGCCACGACAACACCTCGGCGCCGTTGTCGGTGGTGAACACCACGATGGTGTTCTCGGTGACGCCGAGTTCGTCGAGCTTGTCCAAGAGTTGCCCGATGTAGCCGTCGAGTTCGACCATGCCGTCGGGATAGACGCCGAGGCCGGTCTTGCCCTTGGACTCCGGTTTCAGGTGGGTCCAGACATGCATGCGCGTGCTGTTGAAGTAGCAGAACCAGGGGGTTTTCTCGTTGGTCTTGCGTTCGATGAAATCGATGGCCGAGGACAGGAATTCCTCGTCGACGGTTTCCATCCGCTTGGTGTCCAGCGGGCCGGTGTTCTCGATGACCTGCTTGCCGACCTTGCCGAACTGCTCATCGACAGTCTCGTCGTCCACGTCGGTGGCCTTGCATTTGAGCACGCCGCGCGGCCCGAACCGCTTGCGGAATCTCGGGTCCTTCGGATAGTCGGTGGCCTCCGGGGACTCCTCGGCGTTGAGGTGATACAGGTTGCCGAAGAACTCGTCGAACCCGTGCACAGTCGGTAGATGTTCATTGCGGTCACCGACATGGTTCTTGCCGAACTGGCCGGTCGCATAACCGAAGTTCTTCAGAAACTGCGCAATCGTCGGGTCCTCGGCACTGAGACCCTGCATCGCGCCGGGGAAGCCGACCTTAGTCAGGCCGGTGCGGATCGGCTGCTGGCCGGTGATGAAGGCGGCGCGCCCAGCGGTGCAACTCTGCTGACCGTAGAAGTCGGTGAACATCGCGCCCTCAGCGGCGATCCGGTCGATGTTCGGGGTGCGATACCCCATGATGCCGTGGTTGTAACAACTGACGTTGAACCAGCCGATGTCGTCGCTCATGATGAACAAAATGTTCGGATGATCGACATTCGCCATGACAGTCCTCCCAACCTATCGGCCCCGCGTGCGCTTACGGCCCGCCGACCGAGTCGCACCCAGCCGACGACCACGGGCTGCTAATCACGCTAGGCATGTACTCTTGCCGATTCCAGGCTTCGACCGACGAAACCGTCAATAACGTCACGCCGGAAGCGGCAGGGTCGGTGATGGGTGCGGAAACTCCCCTACCGGGAGTCGAAACCACAATCATGTCCTTCATAACGAGACTGCCTCATGCCTAGCGTTCGCCGCCTCCAGATTGGTGATCGCTGACGCCGTTCCAAGGAGGACTTCGCACTTCTTTGATTAACGTCGCTGCAACGGTCCTTAGGCGCATCAACCACAAGCAAGCAATGAGGACGGGCGGGGGCGCGAGCAATTGTCGATACCTGTGGATCAAGATCTTTTATGCGGCCTCCTCGGTAGCGGTGGTGTCGTCGGGGCGTTCGACGAGTTTGCCGTTCTCGAACTTCGCGCCGGCCGCGCAGGGCTTGGTGGTGCACGTCGCCGGCGGCGCGGTGGTGGTCGTAGCAGGCGCGTGCGCCGGGGCTGGTGGTGAGCGCGCACAGGGCCCATTGGTCGATGGCGTCGTAGAGGCGCCGGTTACGCACGTGGCGGGCAAGTACGGCGCGTTTCTTGCCCGAAGCGACGGTCAACGGTGATGTTCCGGCGTAATTTTTGCGAGACTTGGCGCTGGTGTAGCGGTCGGGGTCGTCCCCGAACTCACCGAGCACCCGGGCGCCGAGCACGACACCAAGTCCTGGCAGGGAGCGGTAGATGTCGGCGTCCGGGTGCGCCTCAAAATGTGTCGCCAGTTCGGCTTCGAGATCGGCGATCTGGCGGTTCAGCTCGATGATGATGCCGACCGCGGCGCGGGTGGTAGCCGCGAACGCGGCGGTGACCGCGGCGGGGGCAGCAAGCGCCTCGGTGCGCAGCACCGCCGCAATCTCCTGAGCGCGGGCATCGAGATTGCGTTGCCGCCCAGCGTGTTTCGAGAGCTGACCGGATCTTGGACAGGCTCAGATGCGCGGCTTCGGCGGGCGTGGCAGCGCGGCCCAGAATGGCCAGGGCATCGCGGTCGTGCAGATCGTCGAACGCCTCCAGCGCCACCGGGTAATACTCCCGCAAAGCGCTACGCAGCGCGTTGGTGTGCCGGGTGCGGGCCCAGATCAGGTTCTGATGTGCCCGGGCGAGGACCTTGATCGCCTCGACGTCTGGGCTGTCGCCGGCCAGAGGGCGGTGGTTGTGGCGGTCGGTGCGGACCAGGTCGGCCAGCAGCTTGGCGTCGCCGGCATCGGACTTCGCGCCGGAGACCTGATGGCGGTCGCGATAGCGGGCCACTGCCAGCGGGTTGACCGCGAACACCTGATAGCCGGCCGCGCCCAGCGCCCCCACCCACAGGCCGCGATCGGTTTCGATACCGATCACCACCTGGCTGGGTTCCTCTGACATGAGCGGCTACCAACTCGTGGAACCCTGTTATGCCGGCCAGCCCTTCGGGCAGCCGACGCGACGCCAGCCGCGCCCCGTCAGCATCCATCACGTAAACGTCGTGGTGGTCTTCAGCCCAATCATCCCCGACAAAGATCATCCATCCGTCTCCTAACTCTGTTGTGGTGCAACCTAATTCAGAGCCTAGTGAGCGCTACAGGCGACCTCACCAACCGGCCGGGGCACGAAACTACGCCTAGAAGTCGACCAACGCTCCAGGTTCTCACAGTGCTCACCGACCGGCGGCTCGGTGATCAGCCTCCCTCGATAGCGGCCCTAACACCGTTAACGGCGCGCTGATCGACTCCCATTAGGTTCTCACCGCTGGTGTCATCTGGCCATCCCCTGACCTGCAGCGATGCAGGTCGTCTCAGGTGATGTCATCCGGCTTCGGTCTCACTTTCGTGTCATTTTTTCAGATCACGGTTGCTGGACTCTTCCGACACCCGCGACCGCCCACGCTCATCGGCCAGCGTCCGGCAGCCGTATTACGCCGCGTGACAGCGCCGGCCCGGGCTGGGTCGCCGGTGTGGCGGGTCCCTGCCCGAGGCTAGCCGCGGAGCTGCATCTCGTGGGACGGATGGACAACCTGGGCAAGTGAAATCTCCTGCAGGACAGGTGTATTCGTCAGTATCCTTGTTGCCGGTGGGATGGTGTGCGCGATTCTCGAATTGCCTTGGGGGGCAACCACCTCATGGCATGGGAATCGCCCTAATCGCCTGAGCCCGGCC
>CAVUBM010000093.1:0-157118 GCA_963739645.1 uncultured Actinomycetota bacterium | reverse complement strand
TCAAGGGCGCGATCATGATCCCCAGCGGGTCAGACAGGTCCGGACGAACTCGGCCTTCTCCGGACGAACGACCCGCCCGGCCACACCGCCTCGGCCCGGCACTCCCGCAGCGCCCGCTCCAGCTCCGCGAAGTCGATAGGGCTGGTCTCGAACCGCGGCGTCGGCGTCCGGCGAGCCGATCAGCACCGCCTCGTCAGCTCGCGCACCGGCATCGCATGCCGGTCGGCCGCGGTGAACACGGCGATGACCCGCAGCGCCGGGCGTCCTTCGGCGTTCCACTCCCGGACGGCGTTGATCAGCCGCATCGCCGGCTCGCCCCGGTTGACGATCGCGAGGCGCTGGAAGGCGGGCCGAGTTTCCTGGCTCATCTGATCACCCACTGGTCATCCGCCGAAGGCGGCGCGGACGTCGTCGATTGTGTTCGCGGTCATCAGCGATGCGTCCGCAGGCCTGCTGACCGCGGGCTCCTGGATATCCAGCACCACCTCGTCGGCCACGATCGCAGGATCGATGCGCATCACGGCGTACCCGCCGACCGCGCCGGCCCCGAGCCCGGCGCGAATATCCGGATCGGGCGGGCGATCACGCATCGCGCACGGCGTCATGGATCGCGATCGGGATGCTCGCCGCGGACACGTTGCCCATTGTCTCGACGTTGAAGTACAGCCGGTCCGGCGACAGCCCGGCCTGCCCGGCCAGGTCGATCACCATCGTCTTGTTGGCCTGGTGCGGGACGACCAGCTCGACGGTCTTCCAGCAGTGTCGGCCTTGCTCGGTCAGGTATCCGGCTGCGCGCGGAGCTCGTCGATCATCTGCGTGAGGTAGCGCGCCAAGGTCTTCACCTCGGGCCCGTACACGGTGATGTGGTTGTCGAACTCGGGGTTCGGCCAGATGATCGAGTTGACCTCGCTGTGCGGTCCGCTCGCGTAGGTCTGCAGAAGGTCGATGTCACCGGCGTCGCCGGATGGGGCTGGGGCGACCACCATCGCCGCGGCGCCGTCCCGAAGATCATCCTCGACGGGCGGACCGTGCCGATCTTGTCGGAGAACTTCTCCCCGCAGACCAGCAGCACGGGACGGTGGACGTCCTGCAACAACGCGACGGCCTGCGACCAGCCGTAGGGCAGGCCCGGGCACGGCGGCGATCAGGTCGACCGAGGCGTGCGTCTGCTGCATGCCGAGCTCGCCGGTCAGCCAGCTGGCGATCGACGGGATCAGCCGGTCGGTGGTGCAGGTGCAGAACAGCACGGCGCCGATCTCCTCCGGCTCGCGGCCGGCGTGCGCCAGCGCGGCCCGGGCCGCGTCCAGCGAGATCTCCTCGAGCTCGCGGCGGTGTACCGGCGCTGCTCGATGCCGGTCTTCGGGCTGATCTCGTCCGCGCTCATCGGCGACCAGCAGTAGCTCGCGTTGCGGATGATATCGTCGTTGTCGCAGACATGCTCCCCTTGCACGACCGCGAACGCCTCGAGCTTCGGTTGGATCGCGAACGGCTGCACGCGCACCGGCGGGTACGGCGTCGGTGGGCGGACCGGCTCGGCGGTCTGCTGGGTGGACAGCGGCTGGCGCTTGGACCGCCCTGCCCTCGGCAACCCGCGGCGCGATTGACCCGGCGATGAACGCCATCACGTCGCGATTGCGGCATGACAGGCGACCACCACGTCGTCATCGCCGATCTGGCCGGGCCCGCGAGCTCGGTCCGGGAACGGTCCCACGGGTACTGGTTGTGCAGCACCATCGCCCAGCGCGTCAGCGCCTCCAGCTCGGGAACGGGCCCTCGGCGTCGATGATGTCCTCGGTCCGGAACACCGGGTAGTCCGGGTCGAAGTCCGGCATCACGAACGTCAGCGCGTCGGGCGGTCCAGGAACTCGGCCACCGTCGGCTTGATCGCGGGCAGCTCGGTGGCGTGGTACAGCTTGTTGCGGAACAGGTCGAACAGCAGGCCGAAGACCCGGTCCTCGGCCTCAGCGTCCCAGGTCGCGGGCAGCGCCCGGAACGCGCGCTCGACCGCGGCCACCTTCCGCTCGCTGTCCTCCCACGGGGTCAGCACCGGCAGGAAGACGTCGTCGCGACGTTTCGCCGAGGTCGCGCCAGCGTGTCGGGCGCCGGTCGAACATGGGGATCGTGAACCGGTTGGCCCAGAACAGGTTCTGGCCCAGGTCACGAAGCAGCTCGAAATGCCCGGGGTAGGCGTCGGTCTCCACGCGGGCCAGGATGTCGGTGCCGGTCGGCGCCTTCGCCTCGAAATCTCGCCCGATCACCGCGGTGAACTGGTCGAGCGTTTCCAGGACGGAGAAATCCAGCTCGCCCAGGAAATTAGCCGGGAACACCAGCCGGCCATGTCGGTTGACTACGAACGCTTCCACTGTCACCTCGCCACCAGTCGCCCGGGCCCAGCCAGCCGCGGCGTCGCGCCCTGGTCACGGGGCAGCGTCACCAGCGCAGCGAGTTGCGGTCCGGACTGTCCGTCATCCCGCTGCCAGGTGACATTGGGTAACTGATCGGACATCGTAAGCGTAAGCGCGCCAGGCCGGCCAGAGGCACGGGAGCAGAACTCGGTCATATCGCTCCGTTACCCCAAATGGGCCGCTCTAACGACGATGGCGGCCGGGGCCGCAGTCGGCTTCGCGCGGACCGGCCGTGGCGGATGGGCGGCGGATCGTCGGAGCCGACCAGGCGGTCACAGAGGCGGCGTGAGCCCGGTGATGCCGAGGGCGAGGAGGTCCTGGCTGAGCTGCGGGGCGGACGTGAAGCGCAGCGCGGTGATGCCGAGAGCTCCGGCCGCCGCCACGTTCCGTTCCTGGTCATCGACGAACACGGTGGACGGTGGCTCCAGGCCGTGCCGCTGGAGCAGGATCTCGAAGATCCGCCGGTCGGGCTTGGCCACGCCCTCCAGGCCGGAGATCACGTGCCCGTCGAACCATTTCATGAACGGGAACCGGGCGCGCCGGATCGCGAAGGCGTCCGGCTCCATGTTGCTCAGCGCGTAGCAGGGCATGCCCGCAGCCTTCAGTTCCGCGAGTATCTGGACGGTCGACTCGAGCTGGCCTGCGGCCATCTCCTCGCCGCGCTCGGCCCACGCCATGATCATTTCCCGGTGATCCGGGTACTGCGCGGCCAGGCGCCGGCAGGACGCGGTGACGTCGTCGCCCAGATCGTGCGCGCGGTGCCAGTCGGAGGTGCAGACCCGGGCCAGGAAGTCCTCCATCTCGGCCGGGTCGGCGAACAGCTGCCGGTACAGGTAGCGGGGGTTCCAGTCGATCAGGACCCCGCCGAGGTCGAAGGCCACAGCGTTGATGGTCAGGTCCGGCACCGCGCCAGTATCCCGCATCCGGCCCAGGCAGCCTATGAGCGGACCGCGGGCTCAGCCCTCCCCGGCTGCCTTGGTCAGGCGCACCTGTTCCTCGAGAAACCCCAGCGCGGCGTACAGCTTCCTGGCTGGATCGTTGGCCGCGCCGGTATCCAGGGTGACGAACGCCAGGCCGCGCCGGGCGGCCCAGGCCTCGGCGGCCGCCATCAGCCCGGTGGCGATCCCGCGCCGTTCCAGGTCGACGGCGACGGCCAGCTCCCCGACGTAGGCGTCGGTCTGCCCGGTGAAGTGAACTCGCTCGGCCACGGTGATCACGCCCCCGACCCGGCCGTCGAGCTCGGCCACGAACACGGCGTGACCGGGCGCGCAGGCGCTGTCCATCGAGCCGGTCACCCAGCCGATCACGGTATCGGCCACGGCCGCCGGATCCCGCCAGGGCGCGACGCCCTCGGTGAGCCGGGGGGCCAAGGCCAGCACCTGCTCGCGGTCCTCGGGGCGGAGCGGGCGGACGCGGGCGGCAGTCGTGGTCATGCCGCCAGCGTGGCACATCAGGTCGGAGGTGATAAATCCCTTTTCAGAACTTTCTGGGATCTCCCGGCGGGTGTCTTTCCGTCACCCGCGCGGCCTAGGCTGTCCGCCATGGCCGCAACGCCTGACGACATGATGAGCGCGGTGAGCGCGTCGCTCGCGTCCCGCACCGGCCGGTCGCTGGACGAGTGGGTCACGCTCGTCCAGGCCTCCGGGGTCGACCCGCTCGACCAGAACGCGGTGAGGCGGTGGCTGCGCGCCGAGCACGGCGTCCCGCAGAACAGCCAGTGGGCGATCGCCGACGCGGCGGCCCGGGCGGCGGGCTGGGAGCGGCCCAGCGTCGACGAGTACATCAACCGCCAGTACACCGGGGCCAAGGCCGGCCTGCGCCCCATCTACGACGCCCTCGCGGCCGCCGCCGGCGACCTGGGCGACGACGTGACCGTCGAGGGCCGCAGCACGTACACGCCGTTTGTCCGCGGGCGGCAGTTCGCGGCGGTCGCCCCGGCCGCGAAGGACCGGGTCGACCTCGGGCTGCGGTTCGCCGACCCGCCGCCCGCGCCCCGCCTCATCCCGGCCACCGCCCCCGGGCAGGCTACGCACAAGATTTCGCTGCACAGCGTGGCCGACGTCGACGACGAGGTGCTAGGGCTCCTGCGCGTGGCCTACGAGCAGAACGGCTAGGCCCGTCCGCCCCGGGACAACAACGGTCCCGCACAGGTGCCTGTGCGGGACCGTTGCTCAGCGCCCGGGCGGAAGGCCCGACCCGGCTAGCTGCGAGCGAAATCCTCGGCCAGCTTGGTCAGGTCCGGGGTTCCGAGACCGGAGCCGACGTTGAAGACGTGGCCTGCCGTGCCGGTGTAGAACAGGTTGGTGTTGCCGTTGCTGGCCGTGTCCAGCGGGGTGAACGGTGAGTGCGAGCCGGCGGCGAACTGTAGATGGACGTGTTCCAGAATCCGATCCGGTGGCCGAGCAGCGAGTCAATCAGCGCTGTCGAGCCGTTGAGCTGCGGTGCCACGAAGCTCGTCCCGCCCCAGCCGAGCCTCGAGCGTTGCCGGTGAATCGCCGGGTGAAGTACTCCTCGTAGCCGGTGAACGGGTCAGCGTCGGCCGACACGTCCGGCGTGGCCCGGCCGGTGCCGCTGCCGGTGATGACCGACGGATCGGCGATTGAACGTCCACGCGGTCGGCAACGTGAGTCCCTGGGGCGACCGGCACGTTGTCGGTCGGGGTCAGGTACTCGGTCGCGCTGAACTTGTGTGCGCTGCGGCATGCCCTGCTGGTACGCGGGCGTCGGCTCGAAGACGCTGAACCCGCCGCCGGTGCCGCCCACGCCCAGTGTTGTCGCGAACGCGCCTCTGAGGTGAACGGCTGGCCCGTGGCCGGGTCGGTGAAGTCCGCGAAGTGCGGCCACAGCCAGTCCCAGCCCCAGGTCCGCTCGGTGCGGATCGTCGCCGAGTCGGTCGCGGTCAGCGGGATGGTGCCGGGCAGCGTGGTGCCGCCGCGCCGTGGTGATCCACGGGCTGCTGTCCGGGTTCCCGGCCGACAGGTTCGTCGTCCCGAGTCCTCGACGGCGGTGTAGGCGCCGAAGTCGCCGGCCGAGACGAAGGCGCTCTGACCCTGCGCGGCCAGTTCGAGGAACGCGTCGTCGAAGCTGTTCGCGTAGGCCGGCGACTCGACCCCGGAGTCGACTGCTGCCTGGATCTCGCTCTCCGACTCGCCCCAGCTCGATGACACCGAGTCGGCGATGTTCTGGCTGGCTGCGGTGTAGAAGCCGTCCACGAAACCGACGTCGGTGTTCGGGGCCTGGTAGACGACGATGTTCGCGTCCGGGGCCAGCGCGCCGGACTGCTCCACGTCCAGCGTGGTCTCGCCGGAGCCCGTCGCGTCGCTGACCGGACCGGACCCGCCGTCGACGTTGTCCAGCGTGATCCGGTTGGCCTTGGTCGTGATGCCGAGCACGTTGCTCCAGAAGAACTCGGGGTCGGACGGGTCGACGCTGGCCAGCGTCACGATTCCGATCGTCACGCCCGCACCCTTAGCCACCTTCTACAGCGGGGTGAGGTTGTACCGCTTCGCGAAGTCCTCGGGCGTTAGGGCACCGGTCTGCACTGTCGCTCGGCTTGACGCCCTTGAGCCAGCGCCGGCCTGCGCACAGCGTTGCTGGCCGCCGTCGGGTAGTTGGTCAGGCCAAGGATCGACTGCACGAACCGGGCCAGGCTGCGAGGCAGCAGCGGGGACTGGGTCGTTCCGTGGATCTTCATGGCCGGGCGCCCGGCCTGGCCGTTCCTGGCCGGGACCGCGGGAACCGTAAACTCGTGCTGGCGGACGGACAGCGCCTGGTTGAACTGGTCAGCGGTGCCGGTCGCGGTCACGTCCAGGCGATCGGCGTAAGCGCTCGTCGCGATCCCGAACGTGGCCAGGTACTTCTCTAGCGCGAAGATGTTGACCGGCGTCTGGCCGAAGTTCTGCGCGAAACGGGCGGACCGACAGGAAGCCGCCGCGCATCCCGCCCTCGACCTGAGCCTCAAGTAGCGCCTCGGTTGCGGGCCTTCAGGATGAAGGCCACGGTCTCTGGGGTGCTGCCAGGGGTGAAGACGCCGGCATTCTTCAGTGCCGCGGCGCCGATGCCCTGCGGCACGGCGACCTTCGCGCTCGGCTGGTGCGTGGCACCGCTGGCGGGCGCGGCGACCATGAATAGCAGCGAGCCGGCTGTGCCGACAGCCAGAATCGCGCCCGTGCGGCGCCGTCTGGCCCACTCAAAGGGCTTCACTAGTAGATCCTCCTTGCCGATGTTCTCGGCCCGGAACCGAGCGGCGTCATCGTCCAAGCCTCCGGTCGGTCGGGCGTACCGGAGGCAAGGATGCTGGCGCAAGTCGCTGGGCTCAGGCTGAGACAGCAGGTCGCTGGGCGGGAACTAAGACAGCACGCTAGACGTGCCGACCTAATCCGCCAATAGCGCAACGTAACAAACATATGACGATAACTTACTGATTACGCTGTGCCGCTTTTAGCTGACTCCCAGCTAAAGCTCAACGGAATTGGACTCGCCAGGCCAGCCGGTCAGCCGAAGCGGCTCGCCAGGGCCCGGAACGTGCCCGGCGCGATACCGTGCAGCCCCGCAGGGAACCGCATCCACCGCGGGACGAAAACCACGCTGCGGTCACGCTGTGTCGCGGTGATTACCGCCTGCGCTATGCGTTCGGAATGAATGGGCACCGGCCTGCGCCGGTCATAGGGGCGCCCGCGCCGCTCGAAAAAAGGTGTGTCAACCACGCCAGGGACGATCAGCGACACGCCCACGCCGCGGTCCGCGAGCTCGTAGGAGATGCTCTCGGCGAAGCAGGCGAGCCCGGCCTTGGCCGCCGCGTAGACCGCCTCGCCGCGCACCCCGGTGGCCCCGGCGATGGAGGAGACGAACACGATCCGGCCGTGGCGGCGCTCGGCCATGCCCGGGGAGAGCAGCCTGGTCAGGGTTATGGGCGCGGTGAGGTTCACCGCGATGAGCTCATCGGCCTTCTCCGCGCTGAGCTGCTCGATGGGCCCGGCCCAGCCGATCCCCGCGTTGTTGACCAGCAGGTCGATGTGGTCGGCCGCGCGCAGCGCCGCGGCGGCAAGCGCGGGCGGCCCGTCCGGCGTGGCCAGGTCGGCCTGCAGCGGGATTCCCCCGGTCTGCTCCGCGACGGTGGCCAGCCGGCCGGTGTCGCGTCCCGCGATCAGCAGCCGGGCGCCCGCCCCTGCGAGCGCGCGCGCGATCGCCGCGCCGATACCCGATGACCCACCAGTGACAAGCGCGACTGTTCCGGCTAGCCGCATGTCGCCCCACTCTGGCCCACACCGTCGGCCGCCGCAAGGACTGACGTCATGCGGCGGCCGGCGCGCCGGCTCAGGCGTGGGCCGCCGCGTGCTCCTGATCCGCCGTGCCGCCGGCCGCCGGGACGCCGGTCCCGCCGGGCCCGTACCAGCAGCGCACGAGGTCACGCATGGAGAGCAGCCCGATGACCTCGTGATCCTCGATGACCACCAGGTGGCGGAAGTTCCCGCGCACCATCGCCGCTGCGGCCTGCTCGAGCGTCCACTCGGGCGCGGCAAACACGACATCACCGGTACGGTGATCCGCGACAAGCTCGGTGTCCGGATCCTGCCCAGCCCCCACGGAATCGAGAATGTCGCGTTCGGTGAGAATACCGATCCCGGCGTGCTCGGGGTCGGTCACGACCGCCGCGCCTACGTGCCGCGCTGACATCTGGCGGGAGGCCTCACGCAGCGTATGCGCAGGCCCGACGGTCAGGACCACACTGGTCATACCGTCGCGTACCTTCATGATCGCTCGGTCCCCCCTTGCTTGTGAACTTGTGACAACCATCCACCCAGCATCCGCGAACTCGCCGGTCAGGGCAAGACCCGCAGGGGCTGTCGCCCGTATCCCGGGGGATGCAGGGGCGACCGTAACTCGCTATGCGCGCATAAATCCCCCGGCGCGAATTCCTTCAGCGCGTGGCCAGAAGGTCGAGCACCTCGGCGTGCAGGCGGCCGTTGCTGCACACCACGCTGCCGCCGTCCGGGGTCGGCTTGCCGGACAGGTCGGTGAACGTGCCGCCTGCCTCTTCGACGATGACCTGCAGCGCGGCCAGGTCCCACAGCGAGACCTCGGGCTCAGCGGACACGTCGACCGCGCCCTCGGCGACCAGCACGTGTGACCAGAAGTCGCCGTACGCGCGGGTGCGCCACGCGGTGCGGGCCAGGCTGAGGAGACCGTCCAGCCGGCCCAGGCGCTCCCAGCCGGCCAGTTCGGAGTACGACACCGAGGCGTCCTCCAGGCTCCTCACCTGGGAGACCCGGCAGGCCGAGGCCTTGGTCAGGCTCCGGCCCGTCCAGGCCCCGCCGTCCCGCGCCGCCCACCACCGGCGGCCGAGCGCGGGCGCCGAGACGACCCCGACGGTGACGTCGCCGCTGACCATCAGGCCGATCAGCGTGGCCCAGACCGGCACCCCGCGGACGTAGCTCGCGGTCCCGTCGATCGGGTCGATCACCCAGCACCGCTTCCCGACCCCGGTCTTGCCGGATTCCTCGCCGAGCACCGCGTCGCGCGGCCGCGCCCGGCTCAGCACGTGCCGCAGCGACTCCTCCGCGGCCAGGTCAGCGTCGGTGACCGGGGTCAGGTCGGGCTTGGACTCCACCCTCAGGTCCTGCGCCCGGAACCTGCGCATGGTGATGTCGTCCGCCGCGTCGGCCAAGACGTGGGCGAAGCGCAGGTCGTCGTCATATCCGGCCATCGCGCGCAACGGTACCGTGTACCGGCGGGCACGGCCATGACCCGCTCCGGGCCGGACTGCTCCGGGTGCGGCCTTAGCCCGGTATCGCCCGCTCCGGGACGGCCTGGCTCGGGCCGGCCTGCCCGGCCGCGCGGCCGCCGGCCGTAGGTTGGCGGCATGGACTACACGCATCTTGGGCGCAGCGGCGTCTCGGTCAGCAGGATCTGCCTCGGCACCATGAACTTCGGCGCGTTCACCGACGTGGCCGAGTCGAACCAGATCATGGACCTCGCGCTCGAGCAGGGGATCAACTTCTTCGACACCTCGAACACCTACGGCCGCCCGCGGGCCGAGGGTGTCAGCGAGCAGATCATCGGGGACTGGTTCGGGGCCGGGGCCGGGCGCCGGGACCAGGTGGTCCTGGCCACGAAGCTGTACGGCGGCAAGGGGGAGTGGCCGAACGACCGCTTCCTGTCCGCCGTGAACATCCGCAAGTCCTGCGACGACTCGCTGCGGCGGCTGCGGACCGACCGCATCGACCTGTACCAGATGCACCACGTGGACCGGGACACGCCGTGGGAGGAGATCTGGGAGGCGATGTCGGTCCTGCGCACCCAAGGCAAGATCATCTATGCCGGGTCGTCGAACTTCGCGGGCTGGCACATCGCCCAGGCGCAGGAGGCAGCCCGCCGCCACGGTGCGTTCGGGCTGGTCAGCGAGCAGTCCTTGTACAACCTCGCGGCCCGCACGGTCGAGCTTGAGGTGCTGCCCGCCTGCCAGGGCTACGGCCTCGGCGTGCTGCCCTGGAGCCCGCTGCACGGCGGCCTGCTGGCCGGGATCCTGCGCAAGGACGGCGGCTCAGGGCGCAGCGGCGGCGGGCGGGCGGCCGAGGCCCTGGCCGGGATGCGGCCGCAGGTCGAGGCGTATGAGGCGTTCTGCACCGAGATCGGCGAGGATCCGGCCCGCGTGGGGCTGGCCTGGCTGCTGCACCAGCCCGCCGTCACCGCGCCGATCGTCGGGCCGAGCGCGGCGGGGCAGCTCGAGGGGGCGCTGCGCGCGCTGGAGATCAGGCTGGACGAGAAGGCGCTGAGCCGGCTGGACGAGATCTTCCCCGGCCCTGGCGGCGCCGCCCCCGAGGCCTACGCCTGGTGAGACGCCACCCAAATCTGGAGACTTTCGCACATGCGCCCAGTCTCCAAGTCTTGGATGGGTGGGGCTCAGCCCTCGTCGCCGCCTTCGCGGCTGCGCAGCAGCCGCCGCAGCGAGTCCAGCCTGGCCGCCAGCGCCCCGTTCTCGTCGTGCTCGGCGACCCAGGCATCCAGGGCGCATTCCGCCGTGAGGTGGGTGCAGCCCGGCGGGCAGCGGGCGACGCCTTCGGCCAGGTCCGGGAAGGCCGCCGTCACGCGGTCGACCGCGATATGGCCCAGGCCGAAGCTGCGCAGCCCCGGTGTGTCGATGATCCAGCCCCCGCCGGGCAGCCGCAGCGCGACCACGGACGACGACGTATGCCGGCCGCGCCCGGTCACCGCGCTGACCGTGCCGACCGCCCGTCCCGCATCCGGGATCAGGGCGTTGACCAGGGTGGACTTGCCCACACCGGAATGGCCGACGAGAACACTGATCCGGCCGGCCAGCAGGGCCCGCAGCTCGTCCAGGCTGGCCTCGGCCAGCGGGCGGCTGGTGACCAGGTAGCGCACGCCGAGCGGGGTGTACGCCGCGAGGATCTCGTCGGGACTGGCCAGGTCGGCCTTGGTCAGGATCAGCAGCGGGTCGAGCCCGGCGTCGTAGGCGGCGACCAGGAAGCGGTCGATCAGCCGCGGCCGCGGCGGCGGGTCCGCCAGCGCGGTCACGATCCCGAGCTGCTCGGCGTTGGCCACGATGACGCGCTCCACCGGGTCGGTGTCGTCAGCCGAGCGGCGCAGCACCGACCGGCGGGGCGCGACCCGGACGATCCTGGCCAGCGTGCCCCGGTCGCCGGAGGCGTCCCCGACGAGGCTGACCGTGTCCCCGACGACGACGCTCCTGCGGCCAAGCTCGCGGGCCCGCATGGCCGTGATCTCCTGGCCGGGGGCCTCCCGGCCCTCTACCACGCAGGTGTACCTGCCGCGGTCGACGGCGGCCACGAACGCCTCGGCCGCGTCCTCATGGGCGGGCCTGCGCCGGGTGCGCGGCCGTGAGCCCCGGCCCGGCCGCACCCGTACATCGTCCTCGTCGAGGCCGGCGTACCGGTTCGGCCGGTTCAGCCCGACTCCAGCATGGCCGACCACATCGTGGTGAAGGTGGGGAACGTCTTGCCCACGGTCGCGGCGTTGCCGACCCGCAGCCCGCCGGGCAGGGCCAGCCCGAGCACCGCAGCCGCCATGACCAGCCGGTGGTCGTCGTGGCTGGCGAAGGAGCCGTCCCCGTGCAGCGGCCGGGGCCTGATCGCCAGCCCGTCCGCGCGCTCGGTGACATCCCCGCCCAGCCCGCCGATCTCCCCGGCCAGCGCGGCCAGCCGGTCGCTCTCGTGCGTGCGCATGTGCCCGATGCCGGTGAACACCGACGGTGAGTCCGCCAGCGCGGCCAGCGCGGTCAGCACCGGCACGGACTCGCTGATGTCGCCCAGGTCCGCGGTGATGCCGCTGATCGCGCCGGTGCCAGTGACCTGCATTCCGCCGCCGTCCGGCGTGCACGCGGCGCCCATCCGGGTGAGCACCTCGAGGATCTGCGCCGCGGGCTGCGCGGTCCGCTCCGGCCAGCCCTCGATCGTGACCCGGCCGCCGGTCACCAGCGCGGCCGCGAGGAACGGCACGGCGTTGGACAGGTCGGGCTCCACAGCCACGCGGGCGGGATGCAGCTCGCCGGGGTGCACCCGCCAGAGATCCGGAACGGAAGGCCCTGGCCGGCTGCCGCGCTCCCGGTTCCCGGTTTCCACCTCGGCCCCGGCGTCCCGCAGCATCTGCACGGTCATCGCGATGTGCGGGGCGGACGGGACCCGCGCGCCGTCATGCCGGATCTCGGCGCCCTTGCCGTAGCGCGGGGCGGCCAGCAGCAGCCCGGACACGAGCTGCGAGGAGCCCGAGGCGTCCAGGGTGACCGTGCCGCCGCTGATCCCGCCGCGCCCGCGGACCAGGAACGGGACGGCGCCGCGGCCCCCGTCGTCGATGACCGCGCCGAGTTCGCGGAGCGCGGCCAGCATCGGGCCGACCGGGCGTGCCGCGGCGCGCCCGTCGCCGCGGAACTCCACATCGGCCTGGGCCAGCGCGGCCGCCGGCGGGACGAACCGCAGTACGGTGCCCGCGTTCCCGACGTCGACCGTCGCCGCGCCGGTCAGCCGGCCCGGCGTCACCCGCCAGGCCGGGAGGTCCCCGCCGTCGCCGTTCTCCCCGTCGTCGATCTGGGCGCCAAGCGCGCGCAGCGCCCCGGCCATCAGCAGCGTGTCCCTGGCCCGCAGCGGGCTGGTGATGACGGTCGGGCTGCCGGCCAGCGCGGCCAGTACCAGGGCGCGGTTGGTCACCGATTTCGACCCGGGCGGCCGCAGCCGGGCGCGCACCGGCCCGGCGGCGGCGGGTGCCTGCCAGTCCGGGGCCGATCCGGGTTCCGGTTCCGCGGCTGTGGGCATGCTGCGAGCGTACTGGCCGTCGCCCGGCCGCGCCGAGATCTAGGTGCCCACCAGGCCGTTGCGGTGCAAGTCGGGGCAGGATATGCCGTTCCCGCGGGAAACGTGCCCAGCCGGTTGGCCCGGCGAGGTTTGGCAAACCCGGATCTTGGCTATGAACTGGCACAATCTGTGCTCCCCCGTTGACAAGGGAGCACACTGGGGGGAAGACCAAACCCCCGGCGGGTCAGTCTAGTCAGGGTGAGGATATGTGTGGCCGGTATGCGTCTGCGCGCAAGCGCCTGGAACTCCTCGAGGAGTTCCGCATTGAGCGCGACCGCGTGCCCGAGCCGCTCGAGCCCGACTACAACGTCGCGCCGACCAAGCGCGTGTACGCGGTGGTCACCCGCGACGCCCGCCCCTCCGAGGGCGCCGGAGCCGCCGAGGCCAAATCAGCCGAAGCCAGGTCGGCAGGGAATCAGCCGGACGAACCCCCGGGCGTGGCCCGTGAGCTGCGGGTGGTCCGCTGGGGGCTGGTGCCGTTCTGGGCCAAGGACCCCTCGATCGGCAGCCGCCTGATCAACGCCCGGTCGGAAACCGTGGCCTCCAAGCCCGCGTTCCGGCGGGCGTTCACGCGGCGCCGGTGCCTGCTGCCCGCGGACGGTTACTACGAGTGGCAGCGGCCGGACGGGGACGGCAGCGACGACACGCCGGGCGGCCGGGGCAAGGCGAAGCAGCCGTATTTCATCTTCCGCCGCGACCGCGGCCCGCTGGCCTTCGCCGGGCTGTACGAGCTCTGGCGCGATGAGTCGGTGCCGGACGATCACGAGCACGCCTGGCTGTGGACGGCCACGATCATCACCACGAGCGCACCGGATGAACTGGGCAAGATTCACGACCGGATGCCGATGATTATCGAGCCGGACCGCTGGGAAGACTGGCTCGATCCGGAGAGCAAGGACCCGGCTGACCTGATGGCGCTGCTGGCTCCGGCGGCATCAGGCGGGCTGACCTCGTATCCGGTGTCGACGGCCGTCAACTCGGTGCGGAACAACGGCCCGCAGCTTATTGAGCGCATCGAGCCAGGCCTGGCGGGCCAGGACCTGGACACGAGCGCCGGCTCCCGCAGATCCCGGAGCGCGGCATCCCAAGGAACCTCTGGCAGCGTCCCCGACAAGCTGTTCTGAGCCAGAGCCTGAACCGGCCGGGCAGCAAGGACACCGTTCGCGCTGCCGGGCCCTGTGCGGTTAGGAGGTGGGTATCGGATGGATACCGCCACCGCTCACAAGCGCCTGGAAGAGATCCGCGAGGAGCTCGACAGGTCCATTCGCGTGCTCCGGGGCGAGCAGGCGCCGGACGAGTGGGCGTCGGAGTACCCGCAGGACCCGGCCGACGCCGGTGCCAACCTCTCCGAATCGGAGCGCACCGAGGCGGTCCTGGCGCTGGCCAAGCTGCAGCGGACCCAGGTGCTCGACGCCCTGAATCGCATCGAGCTTGGCACCTACGGGACCTGCGTGGACTGCGGTGGCGGGGTTCCAGAAGGCCGGCTCGAGGCCAGGCCAGAAGCGGCCCGGTGCGTCAATTGCCAGGCAAAACGGGACAGGCTGCGCCGCTGAGCCCGATGTTGGAATGATCCCGCGGCGGGGCGTGTTGCACCGCCTGTGTCAGTCGCAACAAGCGCGCCGCGTTACCGCACCACGGAGACGAATGACGTCTCGACGGTAATGGCGCGCGAACTCAGCGGGCCCGGCGTTGTATCCTCCGGCCGAGACAGTTGGCCAGTCGGCACGTGGTCAAGCAGCCTGTCGCAGCCAGCGATCGCGGAGGAGGGGGTGAGTCCGGTCCCGGAGACACTCGAGGAGCGCAGCGAGCGCTTTTCCCGCGATGTCTTGCCGTACCTGGATCAGCTGTATGCCGCAGGTATGAGGATGACCCGCAACCCGGCCGACGCCGAGGACCTGGTGCAGGAGACGTTCGCCAAGGCGTACGCGTCGTTCCACCAGTTCCAGGAGGGCACGAACCTCAAGGCGTGGCTGTTCCGGATCCTCACCAACACGTTCATCAACACCTACCGCAAGCGGCAGCGTGAACCGCAGCGGTCAGGCACCGAGGAGATCGAGGACTGGCAGCTGGCCAGGGCCGCGTCGCACACCTCCGGCGGGCTGAAGTCCGCGGAGGCGGAAGCGCTCGAGCGGCTCCCCGACTCCGATGTCAAGGAAGCGCTGCAGGCTCTCCCTGAGGAGTTCCGCATCGCGGTCTACCTGGCCGACGTCGAGGGGTTCGCCTACAAGGAGATCGCCGACATCATGGGCACCCCCATCGGGACCGTGATGTCCCGCCTGCACCGCGGGCGCCGGCAGCTCCGGGAGAATGCTCCAGGATTACGCGGCCACCGAGGGCCTGGTCCGGGCGGCGTCCACCGCCCCCGCCGAGGCGTCATCATCGGGCGGCGATGAGCCCGGGAAGGACGCGGAATGAGCTGCGGTAAGCCTCACGAGGTGCCGTGTACCGAGGTACTGGCGCGCGTGTACTCCTATCTCGACGGCGAGATCGAGGTCAACGGCTACGCGCAGATCCGTGAGCACCTGGACGAGTGCGGTCCCTGCCTGCGCGAGTTCGGCCTGGAAGAGGCCGTGAAGAAGCTGGTGCACCGGTGCTGCGCGTCCGAGGCCGCGCCGAGCGGGCTGCGGTCCAAGGTGCTGGTCAGGATCCAGGAGATCCGGGCCGAGCTCGAGGTCACCGAGTACCGCGTCGACTAGCCGGCGTCCGGCCCGGCGCTGAGTCGGCCGCAATTCACGTCTGCCCGGCATCCCTATCGCGACCGTCCTTCGGCTTCTGCCGCTCCCCGTGGTTTGGACACCTTGGCTCGGCGCCAACGTGCCGACATGTCCAACCACAGGGCCCAACCACCCGTTCCTGGGCCGGCGGCGGCCTGGGTTGAGTCGCTACGGCGGTTGATCAGGCTCGGGGGGCGGGGAGCTGGAGCGGTAATGCGTTCGGGCTCTTAGTCGATTACCAAGGGGTGACGTCCGCGCCGTTTCGATTACACATTGCATCTGTCCGTGCACAAATTGAGTACGTTGGGCCTGAGGCCTTCGCGGAAGCGTTCAATCGCGTTACTCTGTGTGGCAGCACAAGGCTAAGCGCATATCGCCATAAGCAACTTGCGGAAGATGCGGTGGTCTGCGGGCAGCCGGGTCGTTCCGGGCAGGTCGGCCGGGTTTGCCACCAGCCGACTGCGAGGGGGTCATGGGCAGGGTCTCGCGGGCTGCGTGGATTTACATTGCGGCGGTCGTGATTACGGCCGCCTCCGTTGTGGCGCCCAAACTCTCGGGCCGCCCCATGAGCGCGAGCTGGTGGATGGCGCTGGGCGTGCTCATGCTGCTGTTCCTGATCTGCGAATCCACCCCCACGCCGCTGGCGGCGCGGCAGTCGGCCTGGTCGCCGAGCTCGTCGGCCACGCTGGCCGCGGTGGTGCTGCTCGGCCCGATCGGGGCGGCGCTGGTCGGGGCGGTGTCCGTGCTGAGCCTGCGGCGCAATCTGCTGCTGGCCGAGCGGGTGTTCAACGGCGGCATGTCGGCCGTGTCCGGCTACGCGGCCGGCGGGAACTACGTCGCGCTCGGCGGCCATATCGGCCTGCCCCGGCCGGACGACTTCCCGGCCATTGTGGTGCCGTTCGCGGCCGCCGCTGCGGCGCACGTCTTCGTCAACCTCGCCCTGATGTGGGGGATGCTGCAGCTGACCAAGCACGACGGCCGGGCCCCGCAGCGGTTCCAGCTCGAGTCCAGCCTGCCGCTGCTGCTGGCCTCCGACCTGGGTTACGCCTCGCTCGGCCTGGTCATCGCCGCCCTGTGGACGGTCATGGGGCCGTTCGCGGCCGCGCTCGTGCTGGTCCCGCTGTTCGTGGCCCGCTGGGCCATGGGCCAGTTCGCCGAGCAGCAGCGGGCCTACGCGGCCACCATGGCCGCGCTCTGCCAGGCCGTGGAGACCAAGGACTACTACACCCGTGGCCACAGCGAACGGGTGTCCCGCGGGTCTGGCATGATCGCGCGGCAGATCGGCATGCACAGCGACCGCGTCGAGGCGATCATGTTCGCCGGCATGCTGCACGACGTGGGCAAGCTCGGGGTGCCCACCAAGGTGCTGCAGAAGACCGGGCCGCTGACCGAGGAGGAATACGCCGCGATCCAGCTGCACCCGATGCGGGGCCTGGAGATCGTGCGGGAGATCGGCTTCCTCAACGAGGCCCTGGCGGGCATCATGCACCACCACGAGAAGATCGACGGCACCGGCTACCCCATGGGGTTCGCCGGCGACGAGATACCCGAGTTCGCGCGCGTGATCGCCGTGGCCGACGCGTTCGACTCGATGACCTCGACCCGGTCGTACCGGGCCGCACGCCGGATGAGCGAGGCCATCGTCGAGCTGCGCAAGGGCGCCGGGACCCAGTTCGACCCCGCGCTGGTGGAGGCGTTCATCGCCGCGCTGCACCGGGATGGCTGGCGGCTGCCCGAGCGCGCCGTCGCCCCGGTCGACCAGCAGACCGTGACCGCGCAGGATCACGACGACCCGACAGCGCCGCTGCGGGTCATCGAGAGCTACTGACCGCAGGAGGACCTGTTGGCGATACGCCAGGCCGACGAGCGGCTGCCGTCGTGGCAGGCCATGGACTCGGGACGGCTGCTGCTGCTGGCCGCGGTCGGGATGACCGTCGTGGCCGCGCTGGCGCACACGGCCGCCGCCGACCGGGTGGTGGACCCGCGGACCGCGTTCGCGTTCAGATCGGTCATCGCCGTCGGCGAGCTGCTCAGGCTCGGCCTGCCCGGCGGCCGGGAGGCGGCGCCGATCGCCACCGCCACCGCCCTGGCCTACGCGCTGCTGCTGCGGGTCGGGCAGCTTCCTCCTCACCCGGTGCCGCGGATCCCCGCCCTGCAGGTCATCGCCGTCACCGCGGTGGGCATGATCGTCGGTGCGCTGCCGCACATCGCCGCGGGCCGCCCGGCCGGGCTGACCGGGATGGCGACCAGGCTCGTCGCGGTGGCCTGCGTGGCGTTCGCGTTCCGGCCGTTCGCGGGCACGGAGGCGATCAGCGGGAGCGGTCACTGGTGGGCCGCGTTCGCCGTGATGACCCTGCTGGTCGCGATCGGCTGGCTGATCGAGGCGATGATCGGCGCGCTGATCCGGGCGGACGACGTCGGGGCCAGGTTCTCGGTCGCGCTCTGGGACGAGATGCGGGTGCAGCTGCCGCTCGGCGCCGCGGTCGGCGTGTCCGCCATGATGCTCGCGTTCGCGGCTGAGGTCATGGGCCTGGCCGAGCTCGCGGTGTTCATGGGGCCGCTGCTGGTCACGCAGGTCGCGTTCCGCCGGTACTCCGGCATCAGGGCCACATACCTGCAGACCGTGCGCGCGCTGGCCCGGGTCACCGAGGTCGGCGGCTACGTGGAGAGCGGGCATTCCCGCCGGGTCAGCCGGCTGGCCGTGGCCGTGGGCCAGGAACTCGGGCTGGCCGAGCCCGACCTGCTGGACCTGGAGTACGCCGCGCTCATGCACGACATCGGGCAGCTGGCGCTGCCCGACCCCATCCCGGGCGGGGCCACCGTGCTGGTCTCCAGGGAGGACCAGCAGCGCATCGCGGAGCTGGGCGCGGACGTGATCAGCAAGGCCGGCGTGCTGGACCGGGTGGCCGAGCTGGTGCGGTGCCAGAGCTGGCCGTACCGGGGGCACGACCCCGATCCGCCGGTTGGCAGCCGGATCATCCGGGCCGCGAACGCCTTCGACGACCTGGTCGGGGGGTCCACCGACCGGGACCGCAGCGCGGCCGCCCTGGAGCAGCTGCGCCTCGAGGCACGCGACCGAGTACGACCCGGGCGTGGTCGAGGCGCTCGCCGAGGTCGCGGGGAAGCGCCTGGCCAGCCGCCTGGAGTAGGCTGCCCGGCGTGCTCGAATCGGTCCTGGTCGCCAACCGGGGCGAGATCGCGCGCCGGGTCATCCGGACCGCCCGGCGGATGGGGATCCGCGCGATCGCGGTCTACTCGGAGGCCGACGCCGGGCTGCCCTACGTCCGCGAGGCTGACGAGGCGGTGCCGATCGGCCCGGCCCCGGCCGCGCGCAGCTACCTCGACGCCGCCGCCGTGCTCGGGGCGGCGCAGCGGACCGGCGCGGCCGCGATCCACCCCGGGTACGGGTTCCTGGCCGAGAACGCCGAGTTCGCGGCCAGGGTCATCGACGCGGGCCTGACCTGGGTCGGCCCCTCCCCTTCGGCGATCGAGCAGATGGGCGACAAGATCAACGCCCGGAACCTGATGGAGCAGGCGGGCGTGCCGGTCGCCGCGGGCAGCAGGGAGCCCGTGACCGACGTCGACGCGGCGGTCGCCGAGGCCGGGCGGATCGGCTATCCGGTGATGATCAAGGCGGCGGCGGGCGGCGGCGGCATCGGGATGAGCGCCGCCGCCGACGAGGCCGAGCTGCGCGCGGGCTTCGAGACCGCCCGGTCCCGGGCCGAGCGGTTCTTCGGCAGCGCGGCCATCCTGCTGGAGCGGTTCATCGAGCCTGCCCGGCACGTCGAGGTGCAGATCCTGGGCCTCGCCGACGGGTCCGTGCTGGCGCTCGGCGAGCGGGACTGCTCGGTGCAGCGCCGGCACCAGAAGGTGGCCGAGGAGACCCCGTCGCCCGGGGTCACGCCCGGCCTGCGCGCGCGGATGCTGGCCGCCGCGGTCCGGGCGGGCGAGGCGGTCGGCTACCGCGGCGCGGGCACCGTCGAGTGCCTCGTCGACCCCGAGCGCCAGGACTTCGTGTTCCTGGAGATGAACACCAGGATCCAGGTGGAGCACCCCATCACCGAGATGGTGACCGGCGTCGACCTGGTGGAGCAGCAGTTGCTGATCGCCGCCGGTGAGGACGTGAGTTCGGGCGTGAGCAGCGTAATGGCTGAAGGACATGCGGTGGAGCTGCGGGTCTACGCCGAGGACCCGCGCCGGTTCCTGCCCAGCCCCGGCGTGATCACGGAATGGGCGGAACCGTCCGGGCCCGGCATCCGGGTCGACGCGGGCTACGAGGCGGGCAACGAGGTGACGCCGTTCTACGACCCGCTGCTGGCCAAGCTGTGCGCGCACGGGGCCAGCCGGGACGAGGCGCTGGCGCGCGCCCGGGCCGCCGTGGACGGCTTCCGCATCGCCGGGCCCCGGACCAACCTGCCGTTCCACGCCGAGCTGCTGGACAGCGACGAGTTCGCGAGCGGGCGCTACGACACGTCCGTGGTCGCCCGGCTGCGGGCGTGATCACCCCGGGCGGGACAATGATGAAGGCGCTGCCCATGATGGCCTGGGCGCTGACGCGAGGAGGTTGGTGTGGCCGAGGTCCGCGCGGAGATGGTCGCGAACGTGTGGCAGGTCGTGGCGTCCGAGGGTGACCAGGTGGCCGACGGCGACACGCTGGTGATCCTGGAGTCGATGAAGATGGAGATCCCGGTCCTGGCCGAGAGCGCGGGCACGGTCACCAAGATGTCCGTGTCCGAGGGCGACGTGGTCCAGGAGGGCGACCTGATCGCGGTCATCGAATGAGCGCCACGGGGGCAAACCTGGCGGTCGGGCTGCGGGCGACCGTGCGCGCGGCCGTGACCGAGTCGGACACCGCGCTGGCCATGGGCAGCGGGGACGTGCCCGTGCTGGCCACGCCGCGGCTGCTGGCGCTGGCCGAGGCGGCCGCCATGGCCGCGGTGGCGCCCCAGCTGGAGGACGGGCTGACCTCGGTCGGCACCAGGGTGAGCCTGGAGCACCGCCAGGCCAGCCCGCTCGGGGCCGAGATCGTGGTGGAGGCCGAGCTGACCGAGGTGGACGGCCGGCGGCTGGTGTTCGGGTTCATCGCCCGGGTGGCCGACACCGACGAGGACGTGGTGATCGGCGCGGGCAACCTCGAGCGGGTGGTCCTGGACCGCGAGCTGTTCGTCGCCCGGGCGCAGGAGGGTTCCCCCGCGCCAGCTCCGGAGCACTGACCCGCCGCGCTCAGAAGCCCGTGGTCGAGCGGGGATAGGAGACCTTCGGGTCGGTGACGACGTTGACCAGGTACGGGGCTCCGGAGTCGAACGCGCGGCGCAGCGCCGGGGCGATGTCGGCCGGCCTGGTCACGAGCTCACCGGCGCCGCCGAGCGCGGCCACCACCTGGTCGTAGCGGCACTGCGGCTGCAGGTCAGCGGCGACGTCGTAGCCGTACAGGGCCTGCATGGGGTGCTTCTCCAGGCCCCAGATGCCGTTGTTGCCGCAGATCATGACCACCGGCAGCCCGTGCCGGACCAGGGAGTCGGCGTCCATCAGCGAGAACCCGGCCGCGCCGTCGCCGAGCAGCAGCACCACCTGGGCCGACGGGCGGGCGATCCGGGCGGCGATGGCGTATCCGGGGCCGGTGCCCAGGCACCCGTAAGGGCCGGGGTCCAGCCAGCCGCCCGGGCGCTGGGGCTCGATGTACTTGCCGGCGTAGGAGACGAAGTCGCCGCCGTCGCCGATCACCACGGCGTCGGGGTCGAGGACCCGGGCCAGCTCGCCGTAGACCCGCATCGGGTGGATCGGGTCCGCGTCGCTGGCGAGCAGCGCGGCGTCCGCGGCCACGGCCTGCTGAGCGGCCTCGCGGAGCCGGGGCAGCCAGTCGGTGACCCAGGATGGTGCCGGTGCGCGCTGGCTAGCCTCGGCGGCCAGCTGGGTGAAGAACGCCGCCAGGCTGCCCGAGGCCGCGGCCGCCAGCTCGCGGTGGGTGGCGATCTGCCCCGGGGCGTCCGCCACGTGCACCACCCGGGCCGGGGGAGTCCCGTTCTTCCCGCCGAACTCGCCGTAGCCCAGCCGGAAGTCGAGCGGGGTGCCGACCACGATCACGAGGTCGGCCTGGCCGAACGCTATCGACCTGGCCCGGGTGACCAGCAGCTCGTGCCCGGCGGGCAGGATGCCGCGGCCCTGCCCGTTGGCCACTACCGGCAGCCGGAGCTCCTCGGCGGCCGCCCGGGCGGCCTCGTGGGCGCCGTCCAGCCACACGTCCGAGCCGAGGACCAGCACCGGCCGGGCTCGCCTGGGCCAGCAGCCCCGCGATCGCCGCGATCGCGGCCGGGTCCGGCTCGTCGTCACCCTGCGCGCCGGGGACGGCTCCTGCGGCCGCCTCGGCCGTGCCGAACAGCGCCTCAGGGCTCATGTCGAGGAACACCGGGCCACGGTGCCGGGCCGCGGCGAGCCGGAACGCCTCGTCCACCGCCGGGCCGACCCGCGCGGTCTCATGCTCGGTCCAGGCGCGCTTGGTGATGGCCCGGACCAGCGCCGGGTGGTCGATCTCCTGCAGGCTGCCCGAGCCCCACCGGTAGTCCGGAGCGCGCCCGCCCAGCACCACCACGGGCGAGCCGTTGAAGTGCGCCGTGGTCATCCCGCTCACGCCGTTGGTCACCCCGGGCCCGGCCGTGAGCACAGCGAGGCCGGGGGCCAGCGTGAGCCTGGCCGTGGCCTCGGCCGCGAACACCGCGGTCTGCTCGTGCCGCACGTCCACGATCCGCATCGGCGGGTCCGCCTTGACCGCCCCGTCGTAGAGCGGGAACACGTGCCCGCCCGACAGCGTGAACATGGTCTGCACGCCGTGCCGCTGCGCCGCCGCGACCGCGTAGGCCCCGCCGTGAGCCGCCTGCGCGCCGGGCCCGGCCGGGGCCTGCGCGCCGTCAGGGGCCCCGCCCCGCCCGTCCTCGCCCATGCCGTCAGACGTTACCAGCTGGTAGCGGCCTGCCCGGGTGGGCGCAATAGTGTGAAAGTGCCATAGCTGCTGCTGTTTCAGCAGCTAAGTGCCGTTCACACTATTGGAGGCGCGGCGGGGGACCGGAGCGCCGGGGGGACGCGGCGAGGGGACGGGGCAGTGGGGGGCGGATGGGATGATGGCGGCATGCCGACGCTGACCGACCTGGCCCTGCGGCAGGCCGGGCTGGCCGAGGCCGACGTGGAGTGGCTGCACCTGCTGCTGTCCGACTGGCAGCTGCTGGCCGACCTGTCCTTCGCCGACCTCGTGCTCTGGGCGCTGCTGCGGGACGGATCGGGCTGGGTCGCGCTGGCCCAGATCCGCCCGGTGACGGCGCCCACGGCCATCCCCGATGACATCGTCGGCTCGGTCCGGCAGCGCGGCGCGCGGCCCTTTCTCGATGTGGCCCTGGAGGAACGGCGGATCTGCCGGGAAGGTGATCCGGAGTGGACGACCGGGGTCCCGGTTCGCCACGAGACGATTCCGGTTACCTGCGACGGCCGGGTCATCGCGGTTATCGAGCGGTCCACCAACCTGTCCGCCGCGCGCACGCCGAGCCGGATGGATCTCGCGTACCTGCGGGCCGCGGATGACCTGGCCCAGATGGTGGCGGCCGGGATCTTCCCCCGCCCCGGCGAGGAGCCGACGCTGGTCAGGTCGCCGCGGGTCGGCGACGGCCTGCTCCGGCTCGGCCGGTCGGGCCGGGTCACGTACGCGAGCCCGAACGGGCTGTCGGCCTACCGCAGGCTCGGCCTCACCGCCGACCTGGTGGGGGCGGAGCTCGGCCCGCTGACCGCCCGGCTCTGCGCCACCGGGGGACCCAGGGACGACTCACTGATGCTGACCGCCAGCGGGCGGGCGCACATGGAAACCGAGGTGGATGGCAACGGCTCGGTCGTCCAGCTGCGGGCCATACCGCTCGTGGTCGCGGGCGCGCGGTCGGGCGCGCTGATCCTGCTCAGGGACGTCACCGAGCTGCGGCACCGGGAACGCGAGCTGATCACCAAGGACGCCACGATCCGGGAGGTCCATCACCGGGTCAAGAACAACCTGCAGACCGTCGCGGCGCTGCTGCGCCTGCAGGCACGCAGGCTCAACTCGGCGGAGGCCAGGGCCGCGCTGGAGGAGGCCGTACGCCGGGTCGGGTCGATCGCCATCGTGCACGAGACGCTCTCGCACGCGCCGGACGAGGTGGTGGACTTCGACGACATCGCCGGCCGGGTCGCGATGATGGCCGCGGAGGTGTCCGCGCCCGAGGCCAGGGTCAAGCCCGGCCTGTCAGGAACATTCGGGATGCTGCCTGCGGCCGTGGCCACCCCCCTGGCCCTGGTGCTCACCGAGCTTTTGCAGAACGCACTGCAGCACGGGCTCACCCGTCCCACGGGCACCGGCCTGAGCGGTGATCTCCAGGTGACGGCGCAGCGGCTGAATGGTCAGCTCACGGTGACTGTGGCCGACAACGGCGTGGGCCTGCCCGACGACTTCGATCTCGACTCAGCGTCCAGCCTCGGCCTGCAGATCGTGCGCACACTGGTCGTCGCAGAACTGGGCGGGCGCCTGGCCGTCGCCCCTCAGCCGGGCGGCGGGACCAGGGTCCTGGTCGAGGTTCCGGTAGAGGTGTTAGCCGCAGCACCCGATGATCGGCCGGCCGGGCTGTGAACGGCCGGCCGAGAGCTGGCTCCCCGTTGGGTCGGTCAGGCGTGCGCGCGGGCCCGGACGCGCGCCGTCCGGCGCTTGAGTGCCCGCCGCTCGTCCTCGCTCAGACCGCCCCAGACCCCCGAGTCCTGCCCGCTGTCCAGCGCCCACTGCAGGCACGGCTCCATCACGAGGCAGCCCTGGCACACACGTTTGGCCTCGTCGATCTGGAACAGCGCGGGACCTGTGTTCCCGATAGGGAAGAACAGCTCCGGATCTTCGTCACGACAGGCGGCGTGATGACGCCAGTCCATGAGGCCCACTCCTCCTTGAGGTCGGTGCCGTGGCCGGCCCCGATCGCCTCAGTTGTGCTTGTGAACGAATTCACGAGCTATGCCATACACCGAGAACTGTTAGTTCCCGAAGCTAAGAGTCATAATCCCGAGACTCGCGCCCCGTTCGGTCCCAGGCGAGGCCGTTGGGTCATGGGCGATACTCACGACCGCCGAGCAAGACGCATGACTGGTGCGCCGCTCGCCAGGAGCATTACAACCCTCTCAAGAATCGGCGATAAACCGCAAGAGGCTTTGGCAAAGGTTCGGGCGGTTTTCAGTGTCAGATCAGTCACATTGCGGCAGGGGCGCCGTTGGTGCTCACGCAATGACTCGCAGCGCATCGGGGACCGACAAGAACCTTACGCACTCATGCTCGCCCACATACTCTCCGTCGACCTGAAAGGCGACCGGCCTGGTCGACCGGAGGGTGAGCCCGGGCAGGTCATGGAGGGTCAGGACGCTGTTTCCGCCCGGCTCCCTGCCGGTGGCCGAAAGCATCCGGCGCAGAACGCGGAGCGTGCTTACCGTCCGCAGGCTGCGGAGCGCGAACACGTCGAGGCCGGTGTCGAAGCCCGCCTGAGGATTGGTGTTAACCGGATGTTGACCGAGGTATGTCCACGGCGCCGTGTTAGAGACGATGCCGAGGAATAGCGGGCCGGCCGGGGGGTGCCCGTCCATTTCCAGCATCAGCGCGGGATGGCGCCGGTCGGTCACCCGGTAGTACTGGCGCAGGGTCATCCGCAGATAGAGCGCGGGAGTGACCATCCGGCCCCGGGCCCGCTGGCCGTCGACCGCCCGTACCACCTCGGCGTCGAGGCCCAGGCCGGCGTTGAAGGTGAAGTACCTGTCTCCGGCCCGGCCCACGCCGATGCTGCGGGAACGGCCCTCGGTGAGGGCCGCGAGGACCTGCCCGGCCGCGTCCACGGCATCGGTGGGCAGGCCCATGGCCCGGGTGAAGACGTTCGCGTTGCCGCCGGGCAGCGCCGCGAGCGCCGGACGGCTGGCGCCGTTGGCCGGTTCCGGGCCGAGAATCCCGTTGACGACCTCGTTGACCGTGCCGTCGCCGCCGAGCGTGAGCACCAGCCCGAAGCCGTCGCCGGCGGCGGCCGCGGCGAGCGCGGTCGCGTGGCCCCGGTAGCGTGTCTGCACGACCTCAAGCTCGACAGCGGACGACAGCGCACGGACAATGACATCCCGGCGGAGCGGGGTCGTGGAGGTGGCGTGTGGATTCACGATCAAGAGCGCGCGCACGCGCTCAGGTTAGCGAGCCGGGGATGCCGGATTTGCCACAGCGTCCGCGCAGCCTGCTCGTGGCCGCCGTGATCCAGGCCGTGGAGGCGGCCGGGGTGCTGGCCGCCGCGGTGCTGGCCGGCGTCGATGCGGGCAGCGGGCGCTCCTACCACGCCGATAGCGGCGTCGCGCTGACCATCATCGGGATCGTGACCGCGCTCGCGCTCGGTTTCGTCGCCTCCGGTGTGGCCCGGGCCAGGATCTGGAGCCGGACCCCGGCGCTGCTCACCCAGCTGTTCGCCGGCATCGTGAGCATCTACCTGGTCCAGGGGCACCGCTACGACTGGGGGGTGCCCGGGCTGGTGCTGGCCGCGGCCGGGTTCGTTGCCCTGCTGATCCCGGCGAGCATGCGCGCCTTCACCGGCGGGCCAGCGTCCTCCGGGGACCCGGAGGAGTAGCAGCCCCGTCCTAGTCGTCCGTGGTCAGCCCCTCGCGAAGCTGCGTCAGCGTCCTGGCCAGCAGCCGTGACACGTGCATCTGGGAGATGCCGAGCTCGGTCGCGATCTGCGACTGGGTCATGTTCCCGAAGAACCGGAGCATCAAGATCCGCTTCTCTCGCGGCGGGAGCCGCTCGAGCAGCGGCTTGAGCGATTCCCGGTACTCCACGCCCTCCAGGGCGTCGTCGAGCATCCCCAGCGACTCCGCGACCGCGGGCGCGTCCTCGTCGCCCGAATCCGGTGCGTCGAGCGACACCGTGGAGTAGGCGTTGGCCGACTCCAGGCCCTCGAGCACCTCTTCCTCGCTCATCTGCAGATGGGACGCGAGCTCGGCCACGGTGGGCGCCCGGCCCAGCCGCTGGGCCAGATCGCTGATCGCCTTGGTCAGGGCCAGCTTGAGCTCCTGCAGCCGCCGCGGAACGCGGACCGCCCAGCCCTTGTCGCGGAAATGCCGTTTGATCTCCCCGACGATGGTCGGCGTGGCATAGGTGGAGAACTCAACGCCGCGATCAAGGTCAAACCGGTCAATGGACTTGATCAGGCCGATCGTGGCGACCTGGGTCAGGTCGTCGAGCCACTCGCCCCGGTTCCTGAACCGCCGGGCCAGGTACTCGACCAGCGGCAGGTGCAGCTCGACCAGCTCCCCGCGGATGCGCTGCCGCTCTTGATCCCCCTCGGGCAGCGCCGAGAGCCTCTCGAACAGCTCCCTGGCCCGCCCCCGCTCGCGGGAGGCGTGCTGGACCCGCGCGGCCCCCGCGAGCGAGCCCTCCACAGCCGCCTCGCTCTCGACGATGCTGCCGTCCAGGCCGAGCTCGCCGGCCTCGCCGTCCCCCGCTTCGGCGAACTCAATGACCGCCGCCTGGCCGTCGGCGTCGTCAGACGCCGTGGCCCCGGTCTCGGCCTCGGCGGCCATCGTGGTCTCGAACTCCTCGGTCAAGGTGACCTCGATCTCCCCCGTCACACCGACCCCGACGACTCTCTTGTCTTGCGCAGCACGATGGTCAGCACGTCGCCGGGACCAACGCGCGAGTCCACGCTCCCGGCCAGCGCCGTGAGCACGGTCCAGGCGAACGTGTCACTGGCCGGCTGCTGCGGCGTCAGGCACGGGACGGACACGGCGATCGTCATCATGTCCCGGCCGAGGGTGAACACGCATTCCAGGCTGGTGCCGGGCACGGCCTGGCTGAGCAGCATGGCGCAGGCCTCGTCCACGGCGATCCGCAGATCCTCGATCTCGTCCAGCGTGAAGTCCAGCCGCGCGGCCAGCCCGGCGGTTGCGGTTCGGAGCACCGACAGGTAGGCGCCTTCGGCCGGCATGCGCACCGTCACCTGGTCTTTTGCCTCGGCCTTGTCGAGCGCCGCAGCCGCGCGGCTGCTTCCGGGCGTGCTGCCGCCGTCCGCGGATCCGTCGCGCGCCGCAGGTGGTGCGGCCCCCTCGCGCGCCGGCGCGGTCGCGGCAGTCCCGGTTGCTGACGCGGTTGTCTCTTCGCTCACGTGTGCCCTCCCACACCGCCAGGCATCATCCCGTCATGCGGGCTTCGGCTCTGCCTGCAACTTACCCCCAGCGCGCCGCTGCGCTGACGCGGCGCGCTCGGACGGTGGCCGGCTGCATGTGCCCGCACCGGGCGGCCAGCCCTGGCCATTGGGGCAAATCAGGGCCCGGCAAATACAGCGGAGGGCCGCCCGGGCAGCCGCCCGTGTGACCCTCCGACTGGCTGGATCGCCGAAAGCCTCGTCAGCCCTGCTTGGTCTCCCAGAAGATCTTTGCGATGCCATCGATCTTAGCGAGCAGCTCGTCGGCCTTGGCCACGTCCGTGCTGCCCTTGGTGCCGGCCGCACCCGCCGCCTTGGTGGCCTCGTTGAAGAGCTGGTTCAGCTGCGGGTACTTCTCAAAGTGCGGCGGCTTGAAGTAGTCGGTCCACAGCACCCACAGATGGTGCTTGACCAGATCGGACCGCTCTTCCTTGATCTGGATCGCGCGGGCGCGGAACTCCGGGTCGGTGTTCTGCTGGTACTTCTCGCAGATTCCCTTGACGGACTCGGCTTCGATCCGGGCCTGCGCGGGATCGTAGACGCCGCAGGGGAGGTCGCAGTGCGCGTACGCGATGGCCCTCGGCTGGAGGAGACTAGCGAGCAGCCTCATTGATCTCCTTCTCTCTGTCAGATCATGGGTACCGGGTTCTGACAGTACCCCGTTGCTTCTGGCCTACTCAGGGAGGGTTGCATGCATTGGCCGCTCTGGCGCGTGGCCGTCGCGGAGCGGTCGATGGAGCCCGCCTTGCGGCCAGGCGACTGGCTGCTGGTCCGCCGCAGCATCCGGGTCGGCCGTCCGCCCCGGGTCCGCCCCGGCCAGGTCGTCGTCGCCCGGCACCCGGTCGAGCGAAGCATGCTGCTGGTGAAGCGGGCGGCGCGGCATGAACGCGGCGGCTGGTGGCTGGAATCCGACAACCCCGCGGCCGGCGCGGTGGACAGCCGGGCGTTCGGTGCGGTGCCCGCGGACCTGATCGAGGGGCGGGTCGTGCTGGTCTACTGGCCGCTGCGCGGACGGTAGACCAGCAGCTGGCCCCGTCCCCTGGCGAGGACGGGGCCAGCTCATTGATCCTGCGGGCCGGGCTGCCGTGTCAGTGGCGGGGCACCTCCGGCTCATCGCCGTGCTCCGCCTGCCGCCCGACGAGTTCGAGCATCTCCTCCCTGGGCAGCCTGGTGGCCATGGCCCAGTAGTAGATGATCAGGCTGAACGCGGCGACCACCACGATGTCCCACCAGAACGGGATGTTGAAGGTGTTGGTCGGCGGCAGCGGCGCCGGCTTGGAGGCAATCGGGTACTGGCCCTGCCAGGAGATGAGGCCCATGCCGATCAGCCATACCGGCAGCCACACCGCCGACTTCCAGTCCAGCGGCGGCCGCTGCTTGTCGGTCGCCATATAGATGCCGATCAGCACGTACCCGATCACTAGCACGATGCCGAGCTTCCAGATCACCTCGAAGCCCGACCAGTAGATGAGCAGGTCGGCCACGACGAACGCGGCCGGGGCCAGGAACCCGGCGATCGGCATGCGGTACGGGCGGTTCGCCTCTGGTACCTGCCTGCGGAAGGCGCCCAGGGAGAGCGGCGCGCCCGCGTACATCAGCACGCTCGCGCCGGTGATAATGCCGACCAGCGAGCGCCAGCTGGGGAACGGCAGCAAGAAGAGCAGCCCGAACAGGAACGCGAAGATCAGCCCGACCCACGGAACGCCGGTGGCGTTGGTCTGGCCGAACACCTGCGGGGCGTACCGGTTCCTGGAAAGGCCGTAGCTGACCCGCGAGGTTCCGGTCACGTAGATGAGACCGGTGCCAGACGGGGAGATGAACGCGTCGATGCGCAGGAGGGTGGCCAGCCAGGCGACCCCGGCCAGAGACGCGACACCAGCGAACGGCCCCTCGAGGATGAGGGGGTTGGTGATGTTCTGGAGCCCGTGGGCTATCGGGCCGGGGGGCAGCGCGCCGATGAACGCGACCTGCAGCATGGTGTAGATCACGGTGCCGATCAGGACCGCGATGATGATCGCCCGCGGCAGGTTGCGCCCGGGGTTCTTGATCTCGCCGGCCAGCTGGTCGGCCTGCTCGAAGCCGGAGTAGGCGAAGATGATGCCGGCCACCGGAAGCGCCGCGAAGAGGCCACGGATCCCGCCCGGCATGAAGCCTGCCCCCCCGGCGGTGAAGTTGCCGGGGTGGAACTTGAACAGCAGCACGATGATGGTCAGGACCGGGATCGCGACCTTCCACCACGTGATGGTGCTGTTGACCCTGGCGAACATGCGTATGGCCAGGAAGTTGACCGCGGTGAAGACCGCCATCAGCACAACGGTCACCACCAAGCCGGCCGCGGTGATCTTATCCGTCTTCGCGTTGAAGAGGCCGGGCCAGTAGAAGGAGGCGTACTGGATGAACGCGTAGCACTCGATCGGCGCGATCGTGACCGCCTGCACATACGAGAAGAAGCCGAACCCGACGCCGGCGACGCTGCCGAACGCGAAGTGCGGGAACCTGGCCGTTCCGCCGGAGACCGGGTACATCGCGCCGAGCTCGGCGTGGCAGAGGGCCAGGACGATGACCACGATGCCGGCAATGACCCAGTCCAGGACCGCGGCCCCGCCTATCAACAGCGCGGCGGTCAGCGGGGCGAACAGCCAGCCGGAGCCGATGATCGACGTCTCAGATGCCCATGTGGCCCCGACCAGCCCCATCTCTCGTTTGAGGCCGACGTCTGCCGGTCTAGTGACCTCGGCTACTGACTCTGCTGCCATGGTCGAACCTTCTTTCCGGTCCGCATACGTTGGCCATACGGCCGTTGGAGTAGGGCTCATGCTAATGATCGACTCGGGACCTGAGAAGAAGCCGCTTGGTGTCGTTTTGGTAACGCGGGTAACGGTCCCTCTCGCGTCGCGGGACCAGGGCGGGGCGCTGGGACCAGGAATTCCCGTACGCCGTGGGCCTCGCGGAGCATCCCGGGCCCGCCGGGGGGCCGCCTGACCTAAACCGGCGGTTAGCCAGCGGCAGTGGAAGCCGAATAGCCAGTGGCGGAGCGCCGGTGGTTACGGAACGCGGTCACATTCGCCTTATTGGCGCAATGGTCAGTGCAATAGCGGCTTGACCGGCTCGGGCCCGCGTCCACGAAGACGCGGTGGCAAGACGAGATCACACAGACACCCATGTGGCTCATGCCGAACTGGCTGACCAGCATGGCCAGGCCGGTGACCGCAGCCGTGGCATACCTGTCCGCGACCGATCCGCTCCCATCCAGGTGCAGGTGCCAGGGCGCGCGGTCATGGCGCGCGAGCACCGGGCGGACGGGATACTGCACTAGGAGCGCATTAAGCCGTTCGGCGGCGGTGGCGTGATCGCGCTTGGTCGCGGCGGTGAAGATCGCGCTAAGCTCGCCGCGCAGTATGCGGAGTGCATCAAGGTCGTGGTGGGTGCACGGCCCGCTCAGGTGCGGTTGGTCGGCCACGAACGCACGGAATGCGTCGGTTGTGCCGAGCCAGTCGGCGTCGCTGCCGTCGGGCACGCCGGTGTTCACCAGACGCGCCGCTAGCTCGGCATAGCTGGTCAGATCCAATGCGATCCTTAGCGCGGGGATAGGAGGCCACTTCCCGTCGGAAAAGTATCGCACAAACCCTAGCCGGGCTGTTGGGCTTCTCTGGCACGTATCGGGCACCCGGCGTGGCCATTGGGTGACATTTCATGACGCGGTATCGGCCGGGCGGGGAGGGCCTCAGGACAGCCGCAGCGGGCGGGAGCGCTAAGGTCCCTTGCATGTTCGCAGTCACCGCGGCGCGTATCAACGCCGACGATCCCCTGGCCGGGCTGGAGCTGGGCGAGCGTCCCGAGCCTGACCCACCGGAGGGCTGGACCACCGTGACGGTCAGGGCCACGGCGCTCAATCACCATGACGTGTGGACGCTGCGCGGCGTGGGGATCTCGGCGGACCGGCTGCCGATCGTGCTGGGCTGCGATGCCGCGGGAGTGGACGAGGACGGCAACGAGGTGGTCGTCCACTCGGTCATCTCGGACCCGCGGTTCGGGGGGTCCGACGAGACCCTCGATCCGGCCAGGTCCCTGCTGTCCGAGCGCTACGACGGGACGTTCGCGCAACTGGTGGCGGTGCCCCGGCGCAACCTGGTGCCCAAGCCCGCCGCCCTGTCCTTCACGGAGGCCGCCTGCCTGCCCACGGCCTACCTGACCGCTTACCGGATGCTGTTCCACCGGGCCGGGATCGAGCCCGGCGCGACAGTCCTGGTCCAGGGCGCCGGCGGGGGCGTGGCCACCGCGCTCATCCTGCTCGGCCGGGCGGCCGGCTACCGGATCTGGGCCACCAGCCGCAGCGAGGCCAAGCAGGAGCGGGCGGTCAGGCTGGGCGCGGATCAGGCGTTCCCATCCGGCGCCCGGCTGCCCGAACGGGTCGACGCGGTCATGGAGACGGTCGGGGAGGCCACCTGGGCGCACTCGCTGCGCGCGCTCAAACCGGGCGGGACCATCGTGATCTCGGGTGCCACCAGCGGCCAGGCGCCAGCGGCCGACCTGGCCCGGGTCTTCTTCCTCCAGCTCTCCGTGGTCGGGTCCACCATGGGCACCCGGGACGAGCTCGGGCGGCTGCTCCAGTTCTGCGAGCAGTCGGGCGTCCGGCCGCTGATCGACCGCACGCTGCCGCTGGAGCAGGCCCGCGACGGCCTGGCCGCCATGATTTCCGGTGATCTTTTCGGCAAGGTCGTTTTTAGGGTTTAGCCGGGGGGGAGGTGTTGCCCGGGGGGGACGACCCCCCAGGACCCCCCCGCGTGCCGTCCGCTCGGGCCAGCCTCCGGCCGGCCGTCGCGGACAGCACGGCCTCACGGCCGCCCTATTAACTGCGCACGGGCTCAGATCAGGGACCCCTCGCGGCGATCTTGTGACGGGGCGCTGACGGCCGCGCAGGGCCAGTCAGGAGCTGTTGCTGTCGTTGCGTTCGGGATCCTGGTTGGGCGCACGGTGGGGGCCGGGTGCCGGTTCGCGGTCCTTCAGCCGGCTTATCGCCGAAGACCTCGTCCTTTATCCGGGTCAGCGCGTCCTCGAGTATGGATCGCAGGTTACCGAGCGCGTTCTCGCCGATGGACTCGGTATTCCAGGCGGCCTTGCGGAAGTCCCGGGCGAAATCGCCGGCCAGCCGTTCCAGATCGCGGAACACCCCGGGGTCGAATCCTGGGGGGCCAGGCCAGCCCCGGCCGCCGCGGCCACGCCAGCCGGACCACTGCTGCCAGTTCTGCCAGTTCTGGGCCGAGGCCCAGTCGGACCACTCCCGGGGCCCGCTCCGGGCCTCTTCCCGGTCGCGCCGGGCGTCTTCCCGCGCCTGCCTGGCGTCCTCCCGGTCCCGCTTGCCCTGCTCGCGCAGAGTCTCACGGGCCTGCTTGGCCGCTTCCTGCGGGTCGGCCTCGCCGCCGGCCTGCCTGCTGGCGTGCCTGGCCTCGTCCCTGGCCCGCCTGGCGCTCTCCTTGACCTCTTCCCTGGCCCGCCTGGCCCGCTCCCGCGCGTCCTCGCGGGCCTGCTCGCGCTGCTCGCGGCGGACGTCCTTGGCCGCCCAGGTGAGCTCCTCACGCAGGTTGCGAACGGTGTCCCTGACGTCCTCGGTCACCTCGCGGGCGATGTCCCTGACCGACTCGGTGAGCTCTTCCTCGAGCTCGGCCAGGTCGTCGAGACGCGAGTTGATCTCCGCCCGTCCCTTGTCGGTGATCCGGTACACCTTCTTGCCGTCGACCTCGTCGTGCGTGACCAGGCCCTCTTCCTCGAGCCTGGCCAGCCGCGGGTAGATGGTCCCCGGCGATGGCGCGTAGACGCCCAGGAAGCGGTCCTGCAGCAGCCGGATGACCTCATAGCCGTGCCGCGGCGCCTCGTCGAGCAGCTTGAGCAGGTAGAGACGGAGGCCGCCGTGCCGGAATACCGGGCTCACCGGGTATCACCCGGCTGCGTTGCAGAACGGGTCGGCTCGGGCGCGCCGGTGGGCTCGGGCGCGCCGGTGGGCTCGGGCGCGCCGGTGGGCTCGGGCGCGCCGGTGGGCTCGGGCATGCCGGTGGGCTCGGGCGCGCCGGCTCGGCGGCGGCCGCGGGTTCTGGCCCGGACTCGGTCTCGGCGTCGGATTCGGTATCGGGGCGGGCCAGCAGCGTCACGTCACCGGTCATGCTGGTCATGCTGAGGTTCGCCGAGCCGGACCCGATGGTGGCGCTCATCATCGTGGGCCCGGGGCCGGGGGAGGCGGACATGCCGTCGAAGCCGCTGCGCACCCGGCCGGACGCGGACCGCAGGTCCACCCGGGCGCTCGCGCAGGCCGGGACGCGGACGGCCACGTCGCCGGAGATCGTGGCCACCTTGAGCCCGCCGCCGTCGTCCAGGTTGATGTCGGCCGTGACCCGGCCGCTGACGGTCTTGGCGTCCAGCTGCCGGACGGCTCCGCCGGCCAGGGTCAGGTCGCCGGAGACCGAGCTGAACGCGATCTCGCCGTCGATGTCGCGCGCCTCGAGGTCGCCGGACACGGTCTTCGCGTCCACGCTGCCGATCACGCCATCAAGCGTGATGTCTCCGGACACGCTTTTGGCGGATATATTCGCGGAGATTCCGGACACGATCGCACTCGCGTTCACCACACCCACGTGCGTGGGGCAGCCTCCGGGCACGGTGACCGTGACGTCCGCCGAATGGCGCTGCGGGTGGAGCCAGCCGAGCAGGCCGCCTGCCTGCAGGTCCTCATAGGTGATGGTCAGGACGCCGGCCTCGTGGGTCACCAGCAGCGGCTGGCCGGAGAGGCTGGAGACATCCACCGACGGCTCGTCCGGGCTGGCCAGGATGGCCACCGATCCGGAGATTACGCGCACCCTGAGCGCGGCGACATCGCCGAAGTCGATGGTCCTGGGGGAGTCGACGGTCCAGCGAGCCATTGCTTCCCTCCCTCGCGGCGGATGCAGCCACGCGCTGCTCTCGTTACGCTACACGATATATCGTGTCTGAACGAAGTCAAGATGTATCTCGACTGACGCGGACCAGGCATCTACTCCTCGTCGTCGTCCAGCCTGGCCAGCCAGCTGGCCAGGCGGTCAACCGAGGCTTCCGCCTCGGGATGCAGGTCGATGAACTCGGTCAGCCGCTCAGCCAGCCAGGCGAGCGTGACCTGGTCCTTCCCCCGCCGGTCCGCCAGTTCCTCCAGCCCGCGGTCGGTGAAGTACATGAACGCTAATCCCTCCGGCCCAGTGCCGTCTCGACCAGCCGGGCGTGATCCTCGGCATGGGCGCTGGCCGAGCCCCCGGCAGGCGCTGAGGACGCGGGCAGCGACACCGGGCCGACCGGCCGGCCGAGGATCCCGGGCAGCTTGAGCCCCATGTAGGGCCACGCGCCCATGTTGGCCGGCTCCTCCTGGACCCACAGCACATCGCTCGCGGCCGGGTACCTGGCCAGCTCGGCCTTGATCTCGTCGGCAGGCATGGGGTACAGCCGCTCGACGCGGAGGATGGCGACGTCGGACCGGCCCTCGGCGCGCCGCCGTTCGGCCAGGTCGTAGTAGACCTTGCCGGAGCAGAGCAGCACCCGGCGCACGGCCGCATCGTCGAGTTCCTCCTGCTCGCCGAGCACCGGCCGGAAGGAGCCGCTGCTGAAGTCGCGTACCGGCGAGGTGGCCTTCTTCAGCCGCAGCATCGACTTCGGGGTCGCCGCGATCAGGGGCTTGACCCGCGCCGACAGGGCCTGCCAGCGCAGCAGGTGGAAGTAGTTGGCCGGGGTGCTCGTCACCGCGACGGTCATGTTGTCCTGCGCGCACAGCGACAGGAACCGCTCCAGCCGGGCCGAGGAGTGATCAGGGCCCTGGCCCTCGTATCCGTGCGGCAGCAGCAGCACCAGGCCCGAGCGCTGGCCCCACTTCTGCTCGCCCGAGCTGATGAACTCGTCCACGATCGTCTGCGCGCCGTCGACGAAGTCACCGAACTGGGCCTCCCAGCAGACCAGCGCGTCGGGCCGGGCGACCGAGTAGCCGTACTCAAACCCGACCGCAGCGAACTCCGACAGCAGCGAGTCGTAGGCGTGGAACCTGGCCTCGGGGGTGTTGAAGGTCCGCAGCGGGGTGTACTCCGCGCCGGTGTGCCGGTCCACGAGCACCGCGTGCCGCTGGCCGAACGTGCCCCGCCGGGTGTCCTGGCCGACCAGCCGGACCGTGTGGCCGTCAATGAGCACGCTGCCGAACGCGAGCAGCTCGCCGGTAGCCCAGTCGATCTCGTCCCGCTCGATCATGACCGCGCGCCGCTGCAGCTGCGGCAGCAGCCGCGGGTGCGCGGTGAAGCCCTCGGGCAGGTTCAGCTGGGTGTCGATGATGCGCTTGATGGTCTCCTCGGTGATGGCCGTGGGCGATGTGGCGTGGTCGACCGGCTCCTGGCCGCCGTGGTCGGGCCGCACCACCGCGCCGGGCTCCACCGGCCTGCTGGTCGCGTCCCTGGTCTCGGTGAAGGCCCGCTCCAGCTCCTGCTGGTAGTCGCGCAGCGCCTGCTCCGCCTCTTCCAGCGTGATGTCGCCGCGCCCGATCAGGGACTCGGTGTAGAGCTTGCGCACCGACCGCTTGGCGTCGATCAGGTCGTACATCAGCGGCTGGGTGAACGAGGGGTTGTCCGCCTCGTTGTGCCCGCGGCGCCGGTAGCAGATCATGTCGATGACGACGTCCTTGCGGAACGCCTGCCGGTACTCGTAGGCGAGCTTGCCGACCCGGACGACGGCCTCGGGGTCGTCCCCGTTGACGTGGAAGATCGGCGCCTGGATCATGCGGGCCACGTCCGTGGAGTACACGCTTGACCGCGAGTACTCGGGCGCGGTGGTGAACCCGACCTGGTTGTTCACCACGATGTGGACGGTCCCGCCGGTCCGGTAGCCGCGCAGCTGAGACAGCTCGAGCGTCTCCGCCACCACGCCCTGGCCGGCGAACGCCGCATCCCCGTGAATCAGCACGGGCAGCACGGTGAACCCGGGCTCGCCCATGTCGATGATGTCCTGCTTGGCCCGGACCACGCCCTCGAGCACCGGGTCGACCGCCTCGAGGTGGCTCGGGTTCGCCACCAGCGAGGTCGGGATCGATGAGCCGTCACCCGGCGCGTACTTGCCCTCAGCGCCCAGGTGGTACTTGACGTCACCGGACCCGTGGGTGCTGGCCGGGTCCAGGTTCCCCTCAAACTCCTGGAAGATCTGTGCGTAGGACTTGCCCACGATGTTCGCGAGCACGTTCAGCCGGCCCCGGTGCGCCATGCCGATCACGGCCTCGTCCAGCTCCTGGTGCGCCGCTTCGGTGAGCACCGCGTCCAGCAGCGGGATCAGCGACTCCGCGCCCTCGAGCGAGAACCGGCGCTGGCCGACGAACTTGGTCTGCAGGAACATCTCGAAGGCCTCGGCCACGTTCAGCCGGGACAGGATCCTGACCTGCTCGTCATGGTCGGCCCGCCCGTGCGGCCGCTCGATCCTGGCCTGCAGCCAGGCGCGCTCCTCCGGGTTCTGCATGTGCATGTACTCGACGCCGACCGTGCGGCAGTAGGAGTCGCGCAGCACACCGAGTATCTCCCGCAGCTGCATCCGCGGCTTGCCGCCGAACCCTCCGGTCGCGAACTCGCGCTCCAGGTCCCAGAGGGTCAGCCCGTGCTGGTTGATGTCCAGGTCGGGATGCTTGCGCTGCTTGTACTCGAGCGGGTCGGTGTCGGCCATGAGGTGGCCGCGCACCCGGTAGGCGTGGATCAGCTCATGGACCCGGGCCGCCTTGGACAGGTCATCCTCATGGCCGGCCGGGATGTCCTGCACCCAGCGCACCGGCTCGTACGGGATCCGCAGCGACTGGAACACGTCATCGTAGAAGCCGAGGTCGCCGAGCAGCAGCGCGTGGATGACCCGGAGGAAGTCACCCGACTGGGCGCCCTGGATGATGCGGTGGTCATAGGTGGACGTGAGCGTGACCGTCTTGCTGATCGCGAGCCGGGCGATGGTCTCGGCGGATGCGCCCTGGTAGGCGGCCGGAAGCTCCATCGCGCCCACGCCGACGATGCACCCCTGGCCGGTCACCAGCCGCGGCACCGAGTGCTCGGTGCCGATCGTGCCCGGGTTGGTGAGGCTGATGGTGGTGCCCGCGAAGTCCTCGACGGTGAGCTTGCCGGTGCGGGCCTTGCGGACCACGTCCTCGTACGCCGTCCAGAACTGGCGGAAGTCCATCGCCTCGGCGGCCTTGATGTTGGGCACCAGCAGCTGCCGGGATCCGTCGTCCTTGCGTACGTCGATGGCCAGGCCGAGATTGACGTGCTCCGGCTGGACCAGGACTGGCTTGCCGTCGACCTCGGCGTAGGAGTCGTTCATCTCCGGGGCCGCGGACAGCGCCCTGACTACTGCGTAGCCGATGAGGTGGGTGAACGAGACCTTCCCGCCGCGGCCGCGGCCGAGATGGTTGTTGATCACGATGCGGTTGTCGACCAGGAGCTTGGCGGGGATGGCCCGCACGCTCGTGGCGGTGGGCACGGAGAGGCTGGCGGCCATGTTGGCCGCGGTGCGGGCGGCGGCCCCGCGCAGCCTGACCTCGGTCGCGTCCTTCGGGGCCGGCGGCCCCGAGGCGGGAGCGGGGGCCGGTGACCCGGCCGGGGCGGGGGCTGTGCGCGGCGCGGCCCCGCCAGGCGGCGCGGCAGCGGGCCGTGCCGGGCCCGGCTCAGCCGGGCCCGGCGGGGCTGTAGCCGGCCTGGCCTGGGCTGGCGCGTTAGGGGCCGCGGTCGCGGGCGAGGGCGCCTGGGTCACCGGTCCCGCGGCGGCGGTCCTGGACGGGTCGGCCGGCTTCGGGTGGTAGTCGGCGAAGAAGTTCCACCAGGCCCGGTCCACCGAGCCGGGATCCGCCAGGTAGCGCTGGTAGAGCTCGTCCACCAGCCATTCGTTGGGGCCGAAGTCCGTGCCCGCCGACGGCTGGCCTGCCTGGCCGCCCGGCCCGGAGGCGCCCGGCTGCGCGGCTGGCCCGGTCCCGTCGGGCTGGCCGGTCCCGTCGGGCTGGCTCGGCCCCCCTGCGGCGCGGGCGGTGGAACGTTCCCGCGCCGTGGGCCTGCCGTCGGCTGACGCTGAGAGATCCGCGGACCCCCGCGGGGACTCAGAAGACACGGCGGATATCGCCTCTTCCGAAGCTGGATTGTCTGTCATTTCCGCACACCAGGCTACCCGGCAGCGGGGTGGAGGGCGGTGCCTGCCGGGCGCCGCGTGGTCGGAAGATCACGCGGAGACGCGGTCCCTGCCGTGCGGCTCTAGCCAGCTAACAAACGGGCCCTTAGGCACGATCCGTGACGGGTTGATCCAGGCCTGCGTCTGGTAATAGTGACGCTTGATCTGGTCGAAGTCCGTGGTGTCCCCGAAACCCGGGCGCTGGTAGAGATCGCGGGCGTAGCCCCAGAGGTTATGGTAGTCGATCAGGCGGTGCAAGTTGCACTTGAAGTGGATGTAGTAGACGGCGTCAAACCTGGCCAGCGTCGGGAACAGCCGCACGTCCGCCTCGCACAGCGCGCCGCCGAACAGGAACCGGCGCTGGGCCAGCCGCTCGTCGAGCGCGTTCATGGTCGCGAACAGCGTGTCGTACGCCTCTTCGTAGGCGGCCTGCGTGGTCGCGAGCCCGGCCTTGTACACGCCGTTGTTGACCGCGTGGTAGATCAGCGTGGCCAGGGCCTCGATCTCCCGGCGCTGCGCGGGAGGGTAAAGGTCGGGCGCACCCGGCTGGTGATAGTGGCGAACTCGGTCTCGAGCATGACGGTGATGTGCGGCACGTCGTTGCTGATGATCCGCTGGGTCTGGGTGTCCCACAGGAACGGCACGGTGATCTTGCCCCGGTACGAGGGATCGGTGACCGTGTAGAGCTCGGACACCAGCCGCGCTCCGGTGACCGGGTCCGCGCCGCCCTGAGCATCAGGGAACCGCCAGCCGCGCTCGTCGACGATCGGGTCGGTCAGGCTGAGGCCGATAACCTCCTCGAGCCCGAGCAGCCTGCGCACGATCAGTGCCCGGTGCGACCAGGGGCACGCCAGCGATGCGTAGAGTTGATAACGCCCCGGCTCCACAGGGAACCCGCTCGACCCATCCCTCGTGATCCGCCCCGAGAAGGTGCCCTGAGGACGCGCGAATCCACCCGTGGACAACGCCGCTGAGGTGGGTTGGGACATGAAAGGCGGCACCGTCCCTTCGCGACGCACATATCCGCCGCCCTCCGTGATTTTCTACTAGAACACACCCCAGCCGGGACAGGCTACGCGCCGGACAATATTCCGGACGCCGCCGCGCTGGCTACGGTACGGCGGGGGTCCGGAGCACTCGCGGCGCGACGATGCGCCGACGCGGGAAGGGGGCGGCCGGTTGGGCTCCATCGTTGACGGTCTGGCTCACCTCAGCGGCTGGGTGGCCTACGCCGTGATCGCGGCGCTGGTCTTCGGCGAGACCGCGGTATTCCTCGGGTTCGTGCTGCCGGGCGAGGCCGCCGTGGTGCTCGGCGGTGTGCTGGCCAACCGCGGGCACCTATCGCTGGCCGTGCTGACGGCCGTGGTGGTGGTGACGGCGGTGACCGGCCCGATGGTGGGCTACGAGATCGGCCGGCGGATGGGTGACCGCCTGTTCGCGGCCGGGGCCATGCGCCGCGTGCCCGGCGGCCCGGAACGGGCCAGGTCCGCGCTGCGCGACCGGGGCGGCCTCGCCGTCCTGCTCGGCCGGTTCGTCGCGATCGTGCGCGCGGTGATGCCGGCCGCCGCGGGCGCAGTGCGGGTGCCGTACCGGACGTTCACCCTCTACAACGTGATCAGCGGCATCGTCTGGGGTGTCGGCTACTGCCTGCTCGGATACCTGGCCGGCTCGGCCTACACGGCCATCGAGACCCGGGTGGGCACCGGGCTCGCGATTGCCGTCGCCGTGATCGTGGTGGCCGCAGTGACGGTGTTCGCGGTCCGCCGGCATCGCGCCGGCCCGCGCCAGCGGAGGATGGCGGCGACTGACCCAGGTCGTGTCCCCGGACCCGCCCTACGGCCGCCCGAACAGGTCGTCCCGCCGGTGCTCCAGGCACGGCAGGATGGTCCTGACCTCGGCGGTCAGCTCGGTGTCGACCTCGCCCACGGCGATGCCCGGCCGGTAGCCCAGGTCCAGCCGGACCGCGCCCATCGGGTCGATGAGCATGCTGCGCCCCACGCCCGTGGGCGCGCGGGTGGCCGGCTCCTCCCGGTCAGGCACCTGGTCGGCCGCGGCCACCCAGACCGTGTTCTCGATGGCCCGGGCCCGGTTCAGCGTGACCCAGTGCTCCTCCTTGAACAGCCCGGCCGCCCAGCCGGACAGAACCACGATCAGATCCGCCCCGCGGGTGACCAGGGCCCGGGCATGCTCGGGGAACCTGATGTCATAGCAGGTCAGCACGCCTACCCGCAGACCGCCCAGCTCGGCGATGACCGGCTCGCTCCCCGCGGCGACCTCATCGGACTCCCGCTGGCCGAGCGCGTCGAACATGTGGATCTTCCGGTACGCGGCGGCCAGCCGGCCGCGCGCGTCATAGGCGACGGCGGTGTTGTACACGCGCCGCCCGGGCCCGGGCTCGAAGACGCCGGCCACCACGGCGACGCCGTGCTCGCGGGCGGCGTCGGACAGGCCCCGGCAGAACGGGCCGTCCGTGGGCTCGGCCGCGGCCCGCAGATCGGTCCCGAACCGGACCTGGGTTCCCTCGGGGAACACCGCCAGCTGCGCCCCGGCGAGCGCCGCGTCGGCGAGCGCCTTCTGCACCCGGCCGAGGTTGACCGACGGATCTGAGCTGACCGGCATCTGACACAGCGCGACTCGCATGGCCGCAGCGTAAGTCAGAAACGGCCGGGACGCATCAGCCGTCCCGCCGGGAAGGGCCGCAGCGCGCTTGCTGTCCCGCGGCCCTTCCCGCGCCCCCGCGCCCCCCGTCACCGGTCCCCGGCGCTCGGCGTCCGTCACCGGGGCCCGGCGCCTGGCTACACCTCAGGTCCGGCGCTGGCGGCCAGGGCCGGGCTGGCAGCCAGGGCCGGGCTGCTGGCTAGCGCCGCCGTACCCTCCCGGTGGCCGTCGGCAGACCGGCCCGTGTCCCGGCTCCCGACCCGGGACACGGGCCGGCTGATCCCCGAGGCGTGGAACGCCAGCAGCTTCCTGGCGGCGCGCTCCAGCGGCCCGGGAGCACGGTCGGCCATGCTGCGCGCGCTCTCCTCCCGGCGGCAGGCGATGGTGACGAGGACCACGGCTGCGAGCGGGACGCCCGCGACAACGATGGCGATGACCGTCAGCAAGATGATCATCACGTCCACCTCCCGGGACTCAGGTGGCTCCGTCGCTCGAGGTTTCTGCCGTGGCCGCGTGGCGCGGCCGGCATTACCATCGCTCCGATGTCACCACTGATTAGACTCATACCAAACAGTGGTGTGTTTGAAACAGACTGAGTGGGTAGATTCCACCTATCCAGATGGTGAGAATCATGGGTACCTCTGAAGGGCGGTCCGTCCGGTGGCTCACGCGCGGTACCAGCAGATCGCGGACCGCCTCCGCGACCAGATCACGGCCGGAGTGTTCGGTCCTGGCGAGCGGCTGCCCAGCGAGCCCGACCTTGTCGAGGAATACCAGGCGTCCCGCAACACGGTGCGGCTCGCGATAGCGCTGCTCACCAACCAGGGCCTGGTGGTGACCAGGCAGGGCCTGGGGACCTTCGTCCAGCAGCCGACCAGACCGTTCACCGCGCTGCTGTCCCGGGTCGACATCCCGCCCGGCGAGGAGTACGTGGACACCGCGCTGCCGGTGGTCGGCGCCGGCGCCGAGCAGCCGGAGACGGCGAAGCTCTCCGTGGAGACGGCGGAGGCGAGTGTGAGCGTGGCCGCGAGCCTCGACATCAAGCCGGGCGACCCAGTGGTCATCCGCCGGTCGCAGCGCTACCTGGGGGAGGTCCCCTGGCTGCTCATCGCGTCCTTCTTCCCGATGGACCTGGCCGGCGGGACCGCGCTGGAGCAGGCGGGCACCATCCAGGAGGGCAGCATCAAGCTGCTCGCCGACCTGGGCCACCCGCAGCTGGGGTTCCGGGACGAGATCGGCGCCCGGATGCCCGACTCACGCGAGTTCGAGTTCTTCGGCCTGACCACCGGCACGCCGGTCATCGTCGTCGGCCGGACCGCCTACGGTACGTCCCGGCCGCTGCGGCTCACCCGCTACGTCTACCGGGCCGACCGGGTCAAGCTGGCGCACGAGGTGGCCACGATCCCCGAGAAGTACCAGGAAGCCGACCGCAGCTGAGCCGAATGAGTGCTTCTGCGGCGCTGGCCCCGCGGTTATTGTTTGGGCGTGATCCCGCTCCTCCTGGCCGCGGTCGCAGTCGGGCTCGGAAACCTGGCTGCCTCCGTCGGCATAGGCGTGGCCGGCGTGGACGCCAGGACCCGGCTGCGGGTGGGGATCATCTTCGGGGTCTTCGAGGCGGGCATGCCCATCGTCGGGCTGCTGATCGGCCAGCGGTTCGCCACCGATCTCGGCGAGGACGTGCGCTGGCCCGCCGCCGGTTTGCTGATCGCGATCGGCGCGATCAGCCTGATCCGGTCGATCAGGGACGGCCGCAGGAACCCGGGCTCCGGGCCCGGGGCGCCGGTCATCCCCGCGCCCGGCCTGGGCCGCCTCCTGCTCAGCGGGCTGGCGCTCAGCATGGACAACCTCGTGATCGGGTTCGCGCTCGGTACCTACGGGGTGAGCGTCCTCGAAGGAGCGCTGGTCATCGGCGCGGTCAGCGTCGCGATGTCGCTGGCCGGGCTGGAGCTCGGCGGCCTGCTCGGCCGCTGGGCCGGGCGGCGCAGCGAGCAGATGAGCGGTGTGATCCTGATTCTGGTCGGGGCGGCCATCGCCGGAGGGTTCGGTTAGCTACTCCCCGAGCCGCAGCGCCGCCTTGGGGCAGGACCTGACCGCGTGCCGCACGGCGTCGGCGAGGTCCGCCGGGACCTCCGCCCCGTGGATGTGCAGCTGGTCCTCGTCATCGACCTCGAACACCTCGGGCACCAGCCCGGCGCACACCGCGTTGGCCTCGCAGGCGTCGCGGTCGACCTCCACCCTCACGCGCGGGCCTCCCTGGGGGGTTACGCACCGGTATCTAGGGAGTAGAGCATGGCCCGGCGCACCCGGGCAAGGGAGCGCGGGCAGGCCGAAGGCGCGGGAGACTGGCAGGCATGCAGAACGGATTCTCGCCGGAAATCGCCCGCGCCGCCGAGGCGGCCAAGGGCTTCATGCCGCCCCCGAGGGCCAGGCGCTCTACGACACCGCCGCGGCGTACGCGAAGCTGGGCCCGGTCGCCGAGATCGGCACCTACTGCGGCAAATCGACGATCTACCTGGCCGCGGCCGTGCGCGAGGCCGGCCAGCTGGTCATCACCGTCGATCACCACCACGGCTCGGAGGAGAACCAGCCGGGCTGGGAGTATCACGACACCGAGCTCGTCGACCCGGCCACCGGGCGGCTGGACACGCTGCCGCACTTCCGGTCCACCCTCGCCGCCACCGGCCTGGAGGAGCACGTGATCGCCATCGTCGGCCGGTCCGCCGACGTGGCCGGGCTGTGGCGGACGCCGCTCGGCATGCTGTTCATCGACGGCGGGCACACCGACGCCGCGGCCACGGCCGACTACGAGGGCTGGGCGCCGTGGGTGGCGGTCGGCGGGGCCCTGGCCATCCACGACGTCTTCCCTGACCCGGCCGACGGCGGCCAGCCTCCGTACCGGATCTACCTGCGCGCGATGAAGTCCGGCGCGTTCACCGAGGTGCGCGTGGCGGGCTCGCTCCGGGTCCTGGAGCGCACCGGCCCAGGGATCGGCTAAGTCAGACCGGGTCAGACGGGAGCGGGGGAGCGGCCGGGCTCGGGGTCCTCGCACCCGCACGCGGCCCCGTCCACCGGCGAGCCCACGATCCACCGCGCCGAGGCCTCGGTGAAGATTCCCGACCCGCCGGTCGCCCCGGACATGGCGTCGGCGGCCAGGACGATCGCCGCCGCCGTCCAGCTGCTCTGCTCGTTCGGGAAGTGGGCCCGGTTGGCGAACTGCCAGCCGGTCCAGTAGGCGCCGTCCGGGTCGCGCAGGTGCTGAATCTGCTCGAACAGGTCAAGCGCCCGGGCCGTGGTCGCCGATCGCGTCCAGCGCGAGCGCGAGCTCGCAGGTCTCGGCGCCGGTCACCCAGGGCTCGATCGCTGACGCAGCGGACGCCGAGCCCGGGCACCACGAACGTGTCCCAGCCCGCGGCCAGGCGGTCGCGCGCGGCCTCGCCCGCGCAGCGGGCCGCCGAGCACCGGGTAGTACCAGTCCATCGAGAACCGGCTCTTGTCGGCGAACGCCTCCGGGTGGCAGGCCACCGCGTGGCCGAGCTGGTCGGCCGCGAGCTCCCAGTCCGGCTGCGGCTCGACCGAGGTACTCGGCGAGCGCGATCGCGCAGCGCAGCGCGTGGTGCATGCTGGAGCTGCCGGTCAGCAGCGCGTAGTCGGCGGGCGTGCCGTCCTCGCGGCGCTGCCAGATGATCTCGCCGCGCGGCTGTCTGCAGGCCGAGCGCGAACTCGATTCCCTGGCCGCACGGTCGGCCACATCCGCTCGGCGAAGGCATCGTCGCGGGTGACCTGGAGCTCGTGCCAGACCCCCACCGCCGGGTAGGCGGCGTGGTTGCTCTCGGTCGCGCCGGTCGAGGCGGCGCGCCGCCCTCGGCCAGCTTCGGCCACGAGCCGTCAGGCCGCTGGGTCGCGAGCGCAGCCACTCGTAGCCGCGCCGCGGCCGCGTCGCGCAGCCCGCAGACGCTCAGCGCCATCGCGCACTCGACGTGGTTCCACGCGTCGACGTGGCCGTCCGGCCAGCCGATCGCGCCGTCGCGCTGCTGCACCGCGGCGATGCTGTGGCCGGTGGCCAGGATCTGGTCGGCGGTCAGGATCCCCGGGACCGAGGGCAGCCACGCACCCGTGGTCGCCGATCCGCCGGTCAGGCTGTCAGGCTGCCGCATGCGCCTCCTCCGGCTGGGGCGCCGGCTCGGCCGCACGCCGGCCGCCGGGGCCACGGTCGTCGTCGGCCTTCGGGGCGACCGCGGCCGGCTTGACCGCGTAGACGACGATGCTCTTGCCGATGCAGCGGGTTCAGGGCGCCGGTCGGCCAGCGCGCATGACCGCGGGCTGCTTCATGATCTCCCAGACCAGCAGCCGGTGGTAGGCCCGGGCCAGCGGGTGATCGTCGTCGTGCACGCCGACCGCGCACTTCAGCCACCAGTAGGGTGAGTGCAGCGCGTGGGCGTGGTGGTGCCCGCCGACCGTCAGGCCGGCCCGGCGCCAGCTTGGCCTCGAGCTCGCCGCGGGTGAAGATCCGCACGTGCCCGCCCGGCACGTTGTGGTAGTCGTCGGACAGCCGCCAGCAGATCCGCTCCGGCAGCCACGCGGGCACGGTGACCGCGGCCACGCCGCCCGGCCGCAGCACCCGGGCCAGCTCGTTCATGGCCGCCTGGTCGGCGGGAATGTGCTCGAGCACCTCGGCGGCGATGACCCGGTCGAAGGACCCGTCGGGGAACGGCATCGCGGTCGCGTCGCCGACGCCACCGCGCCGGCCGACCGCCGGGCGGCACCTCCCCCGCCTCCTGCATCGCGGCGAACATGGCGGCCACCTGCCGCAAGCTCGCCCTGGTCGGTGTCCAGCGCCACCACCTGCGCGCCGCGCCGCAGCACCTCGAACGCATGCCGGCCGGCGCCGCAGCCCAGGTCGAGCACCCGGTCGCCGGGGCCGACCAGGAGCCGGCCGAAGTCCACGGTCAGCACGGCGACGGCCTCGGGGCCCTCCGCCCCGCGGCATCCGCTGGCCGGCTGCTGGCCGGGCGGCGGCCCGGCCTGCGGCGATGGCGCCCGCGGTACTCGGCCACGGTGGCGCGGGCCACGGCCGGCCAGGCGAACCGCTCCTGCACCCGGCGCAGCGCCAGCGGCGGACAGCCGCTCCCGCTCCGCGGCCGAGTCGTGCAGCGTGCGCAGCGCGACCGCGAGCTCCTCGGCGTCGCCGGGCGTCACCAGGAGCGCGGCATCCCCGGTCACCTCGGGCAGCGCGCCGGTCCGGCTGGCGATCAGCGGGCGTGCCCGAGGCCATGTGCTCGACCGCCGGCAGCGAGAACCCCTCGTACAGCGACGGCACGACCGCGATCTCGGCGCTCGCGATCAGCTCGGCGAGATCGTCGTCGCTGATCCCGCTGACGAACCTGCACCCGGTCGCCGAGGGCCAGCTCGCCGACGAGCCGCTCCGTCGGGCCGCCGGAGGCGGGCCTGCCGACCACGGTCAGCACGGCGTTTCGTTCGGTGGTGAGCTTGGCCGACCGCCCGCAGCAGCGTCGAGATCCCCTTCACCGGCGAGTCCGCGCTGGCCACGGCGACGATCCGGCCGGGCACGCGGGGCGCGGGCCTGGGGTGGAACAGGCGGGTGTCGACGCCGAGCGGGATCACGTGCACGCTCTCCCGCGGCACCCGGAAGTCGCGGCAGATGTCGTCGCGGGAGGACTCCGACCCGGTCAGCACCGGCCCGACCCGCCGCGCGACCCGGCCCTGCATCCGGACGAACCAGTACCAGCGGCGCTTGGACAGCCGGGACAGGCCGCGGGCCTCGGCGAGCTCGATCCGCGGTCCACGCTGATCGGGTGGTGGATGCTGGTGACCAGCGGGCAGGCCGAGGCGGGCGATGCCGAGCAGGCCGTAGGCGAGCACCTGGTTGTCGTGCACGACGTCGAAGTCGGCGCGGCGCGGCGCGCAGCGCCCGCAGGGCCCGCAGGCTGAACGTCAGCGGCTCGGGAAAGGCCCCGGTCCACATCGTGGCGACCTCGAGCGCGTCGATCCAGTCGCGGTACTCGCCCGGCCGCGGCGTGCGGAACGGGTCGTCGTTCGCGGTACAGGTCCAGGCTCGGCAGCCGGTGGAGCAGCGGGCCCGGCTCGAGCTCGGGGTAGGGCTGGCCGGAGAACACCTCGACGTGATGTCCGAGCGCGGCCAGCTCGCGGGACAGATGCCGCAGGTAGATGCCCTGGCCGCCGCAGTGCGGCTTGCTCCGGTAGGACAGCAGCGCCACCCGGAGCGGGCGATCGGGGGCGGCAGTCGGGAGAGCGGGGCTCGGCCCCGTTGCTGGCACCGTGCTCACGCAGGATTGCGCCTCCTCCTCTGCCGCTGGCAGCCAGCACCCAAGGCATGCCCGCGTGGCCCCCTAAGGAAAGAACGTTACCAGGCGGTACCTTGCGTGCTCTTGCGCCCCATACGCATGCCGGGCCACGCTTCCAGGGACGCGGTATCGGTATGCTGCCGCGACGTGGGCCCATGGCCTGCCGCGGCTACGGCAGGCCCGCCAGATGCGGAGATTCTGCTGACCCGACGCGCGCTCATCACCGGTATCACCGGCCAGGACGGCTCCTACCTGGCCGAGCATCTGCTCGGCCCAGGGGTATGAGGTGTGGGGGCTGGTCCGGGGCCAGGCGAACCCGCGGGTGCGCCTGGTGCGCCAGCTGCTCGGCGACGTCCGGCTGGTCCGCGGCGACCTGCTCGACCAGGGCAGCCTGATCTCCGCCGTCGAGCGGGTGCAGCCGGACGAGGTCTACAACCTGGCCGCGATCTCGTACGTGCCGATGTCCTGGCAGCAGGCCGAGCTCACCGGCGAGGTCACCGGGCTCGGCGTGCTGCGGGTGCTCGAGGCGATCCGGGTGTGCAGCGGGGTCAGCGCGTCGCGCAGCCCCGGCCGCGGCCAGATCCGGTTCTACCAGGCGTCGTCGTCGGAGATGTTCGGCAAGGTGCGGGAATCGCCGCAGACCGAGCAGACCCCGTTCCACCCGCGCAGCCCGTACGGCGTGGCCAAGGCCTACGGCCACTTCCTGACCCAGAACTACCGCGAGTCCTACGGGATGTTCGCGGTGTCCGGCATCCTGTTCAACCACGAGTCACCGCGCCGCGGCGCGGAGTTCGTCACCCGCAAGGTGTCGCTCGGCGTCGCCAAGATCAAGCTCGGCTACGAGAAGCAGTTGCGCCTCGGCAACCTGGGCGCGAGCCGGGACTGGGGGTTCGCCGGGCGACTACGTGCGGGCCATGCACCTGATGCTGGGCAGGGATGATCCCGCCGACTATGTGGTAGGAACCGGCGTCACGCATGGCGTCGGGGAACTCGTCGATCTGGCCTTCGGCGTGGTCGGGCTGGACTGGCGGGACCACGTGGTGACCGATGCCGCGTTCATCAGGCCCGCCGAGGTGGACCGGCTGTGCGCCAACCCGGCCAAGGCGGCCAGCGAGCTCGGCTGGGAGCCGAAGATCGGCTTCGAGGAGCTGGTCGCGATGATGGTCGAGGCCGACCTCGAAGCTGCTGTCCGAGTCCGGCCGGCACGCCGAGGACTCGTTCGGCTCCGACGCCTGGTGATCAGCCCCGGGTACGGGCGCGGTAGCCGGCGACCTGGGCGCGGTCAGTGGACGGCGGCGCCCACCAGGCTGCCGATCCCGTAGGTCAGGCTCGCCGCGACCCCGGCCAGGACCAGCTGGCGCACCGCGCCGATCAGGAACGGGCGGTCGGTGACCCGGGAGACGAGGCCGCCGCCGATGAACGCGACCACGGCGGCGAGCGCCAGCGAGGCGGTGAGCGAGCCGAAGCCGGCCAGGTACGGGATCAGCGGGACCAGCGCGCCGAGCGCGAACGTGACCAGCGAGGTGGCCGCGGCGTTCAGCGGGGAGGGCAGATCCTCGTAGTCGACCCCGAGTTCCTCCCTGACGTGGACCCGCAGCGCTGCGTCCGGGTGGGCGGAGACCTGCCTGGCCACCTGGTCGGCGAGGTCGGCATCGACGCCACTGCGCCGGAACACGGCCGCTAGCTCGCGCCGCTCCGCCTCCGGGTGGATCTCGAGCTCCAGCTTCTCCTTGCGGACCTCGGCCGCGACCAGCTCGTTCTGCGAGGACACCGAGACGTACTCGCCGGTGGCCATGGAAAAGGCACCCGCGGACAGCCCGGCCAGGCCGGCCAGCACCAGGGCGTGCGACGAGCCGCCGCCGCCGCCCACGCCGGCGATCAGCGACACGTTGGTCACCAGGCCGTCCATGGCGCCGAACACGGCCGGACGGAGCCAGCCGCCGGCCACGTCGCGGTGGTGGCCGTGCGCCTCGCCCTGCTTGCTGTCGGCGGCAGTCATTGCCGCCTATTATCCGGGTCCGCCCGGTTCAGCCCAGCGACTGGGCCGGACGGGTGGGCAGGCCCGCCGCCGACCACGCCTGGAACCCGCCCTCGAGATCGGTCGCCTCGGGCAGGCCGATCCGCCGCAGGGTGGCCGCGGCCAGCGTCGAGGCGTACCCCTGCGAGCACATCACGATGATCCGGGAATCGGACCTGGCCAGGGCCGGGATGCGGGCGTCGCTGCGCGGATCGAGCCGCCATTCGAGCACGTTGCGGCCGATGATGATGGCCCCGGGCACCTCGCCCTCGACGATCCGCTGCTCCAGCGGCCTGATGTCGACCAGGGTGGCCCCGTCGGTCAGTGCGGCGAGGGCCGCCTCGGGCCGGAGCCTGGCCACGCCGCTGCGCGCCTCGGTCAGCAGCTCACTGATGCCGGGCGCGTCGGCGGACAGCGCGTCGTGGGTGAGCTCGGCCGCCGACGCGGTGGCGTCGGCCAGCGCGGTGTCCGCTCCGCCGCGGCCGCGGCCGCCTTCGGGGCCGTCGATGGCCAGGGTCTGGGTGGCGATCAGGCCGTAGTCGGTGGCCTTGTAGTAGGTCATCGCCATCAGCGGCGGCGAGTAGGCGTGGATGCTCGTCGCCGAGCTGTCGCCGCCGTGCGCCACGTCGTGCACGTGCCCGGGCCCGAACGCCACGGCCTCGCCCGCGAGCAGGTGCCGCCGGCCGAGCTTGCGCCCGCTGGGCACGCGGTAGCGCTCGGTCAGGCTGCCCTCGGCCACGGCGAACGAGCCTGACGACCCGCCGTGGTCGTGCCAGTCGGTGTCCTGGCCGCGCTCCCAGGCCAGCAGCCACACGTCGCACGCGTTCGACCGGTGCAGCGGCAGATACCAGCGCACATCGGCGTCGTGCACGACGAGGTCGGCCCAGAGCTCACGGCGCCCGGCCAGCGCGACCGTGACCGCGCGCAGCTGGGCCGGCGATAGCCGGCCTGTCCGCGGCACCAGGCTGTGCAGGGTGTCGACGATGGCCTGCTGGCGCTCGGGGCTGACGCCCCAGCCCTGCTTCAGGCCGGTGCCAACCCGGTCCGGGGGACCGGAATCCGTGTCTTTGGGGGTTACGGCCGCAACCGACAATTAGGCCTCCAATCCTCGTTCCGGGGGGGATGCCATCATATTCCCTGGTAGGTGCCCAGCCCTAGGGACAAAACTGACCGCTGCCGTCGCCGGTAACCGGGCGTGTCGGCTCAGTGTGGCAGGCCCGCGCCGATAATGCGCTCGATGTCCTCGCCAAAGGGCCGGTCCGCGCGGATCGGGGGGACGATCCCGGCCAGCCGGTCCAGCGTCCCGCGGCACCCGGCGGGCACGGGCCGCCCGGCCCGCTCCGCGAGCGCGCAGGCCTGGTAGGCGGTGAGCAGCTCACAGGCGGTGACCGCGCGGGCGTGGCGCAGCGCGCCGCGCAGCGTCTCGGCGGCCTCCCAGGCGAAGGACGGCACGTCCTCCTGGCCGCCGGACGTCTCGATCAGGCCGACCGGGGTGGCGGCGGCCAGCCTGCGCAGCGCGTGGATCTCGCCCGCGGCGCGCTTGTGCACGGTGACCAGGCCGGCGTCCGGTCCCGGCCGCGCCGCGAGCTGGGCGGGCAGGCCGGTGACGCGCGGGTCAAGCAGCCGGTGCACGCGCGCCGCCGAGACCTCGGCCGCGTGCGCGAGCGCGGCGGTGAGCAGGTCGCAGTGGGCGGCGAGGTCGATCCCGTGGAAGCCTGCGGTGCCCACGAACGCGCCGTCGAGGAACGCCGGGGAGTCGGTCACCCCGGCCAGCGCCCGGCCGGCCGCGGCGGCCAGCGCGTCGCCCGCCCGCAGCACCTGGGTCAGGACCGGCCCGGCGACCCGGAACGACGTCGGAGCCTGCAGCGCCCGCGGCTCGGCGTTGCCGCCCACGGCGGCGCGCAGCCGCCCGAGCACCCCGGCCAGGATCTCGTCGCCCCGGGCACAGGCCGCCGTGTACGGGTCCCGGGACGCGCCGGCCGCCGCGATCGACAGCGCCGCCGCGCTCTCCATCGCCGCCGCCAGGGCCCGCGCTTCGGCCAGGCGCCGCAGGCCGAGGGCGGTCGCGCCGGGCACGCCGGCCAGCAGCGCGATCCCCTCCTTCGGGCCGAGGCTGAAGCCCTCCAGGCCGCTGGCCTGCAGCGCGTCGTCCGCGGGCACGGTGCGATCACTAGCGGGCGCGGGTGCGCCGGCGGCGCTGGCCCTGCGCCGGCCGCGGCGGGCTCGCCGCCTGGCGCCAGCACCCGGCCGATGCCGACCAGGGGCCCGAACGCATGAGCCAGCGGCATGATCTCGCCCGCACAGCCCATGCCGGTCCGGGGTACCGCCGGGACCAGGCCCGCGTTGAGGATGTCGGCCAGCCGCTGGCACAGCCCGGCGGAGACGCCGGAGTCGCCGGACAGGAACGTGCGCAGCCGGACCGCGATGATCGCCCGCGTGTCGGCGGCGTCGAGCCAGGGCGGGCCCCCTGTGGCCCGGGCCAGCATCAGGTTGCGCTGGTGGGCGAGCTGCTCGCGCTCGGTGAGGCGGACGCCGGACAGGGCGCCCATCCCGGTGTTCACGCCGTACACCGGATCGCCGCGGTTCAGGACCTCGCGCGCGGCCGCGCCCTGCCTGTCCACCTCATCCAGCAGCGCGGGTGCCAGCCGGAGCGGCTGCCCGGCGGCGATCTCGAGGATCAGTTCCGGGCCGAGGCCAGCGGCCGTGGTGATCTCTAGCTGTGTCATCACCACGGGGTCATTACCACGGGGTCATCATCGGTAGCGCAGCATCGTGCCGGCGTCGGCCTCCTGGGCCCGGCGCAGGATCAGGGCGCCGACCGCGATATCCAGGATCGACAGCCCGCGGTGCCAGAACAGGATCCGCTCCTCCTGGCGCTCGCGGCCGGGCCGCTGCCCGGCCACGATCTGGCCGAGCTCGGCGTGCAGGGACTCCGCGGTGAGCCGCCCGCTGTCGACGTGGCGCCGCAGCGCACCGAAGCGGCCCGCCTGGGCCTCTCGCCAGTCGTCGACCACGACCTTGTCCATCACGTCGAGGAGATCGAGCTCGACCGCGCTGATCGTGCCGTAGGGCACCACGAACGCGCCCGGCGCGACCGCGCTGGTGCGCAGCAGCGGCACGGGCTCGGTCAGCCGGGACGCCTCGACCAGGATGTCGGCGCCGTCAAAGGCCTCGTCCGCGGTGGCGGTCACCCGCACCGGGGTGTCGGTCACCTCGGCCAGGTGCCGGGCGAACGCCTCCCGCGACTCCGGCCTGCGGCTGGTCACCCGGATCTCGCCGAGGTCGAACATCCCGTCGAGCAGCACCACGTTCCAGAACGCCGTGCCCCTGGCCCCGACGTGGCCGAGCACCCGGGAGTCCGGCCGGGCCAGGTACCTGGCCCCCACCGCGGTCATCGCCCCGGTCCGGCACGCGGTGATCATGGTGGCGTCCATGATGGCCAGCGGGATCCCGGTTCCGGGATCGTACAGGGTCAGCAGCCCGAGCTCGCTGGGCAGATCACGCGCGTAGTTCGCGACGAAGTCACCGACGACCTTGATCCCGCTGACCCCGTGGGCACCGAGCCCGGACAGGTGCCCGCGCAGCACGTTGAAGTGGCCGGCGCCGCCGTTGTCAGGGACGAGGTGCACCCGGGGCTCGAACACGACGCGGCCCTCGCCGTGGGCGAGGACCGCGCCGTGGACCGCATCGATGATCTCGGCGCTGGTCAGGCCGAGATCATCGATGTCAGGGCCGGAGAGGAACCGGATCCACAAGTCGGCTCGCGGCGCCGGGCGCGGTCACGGGCCCCCGGGCTGATCGAGTTCCTCAGGCCTTGGTCGTGTTCCACAGGAAGAACTGGCCCTGCGCGGTGGGGTACGTGCCGGAGATGTTCTTCTGGGACGCGCTCAGGTACTCGTAGAAGTAGGCGAAGATGATCGGCGTCTCGTCGAGCAGCAGCCGCTCGATCTTGCCCGCGAGCGTCCGCTGCGTGGACAGGTCCACCGCGGCGATGAACTGCTTCGAGAGCGTGTCGTAGGTGGAGTTGCTGAAGTGGGCGGCGTTCCACGAGCCCGACCCGGTCTTCGCGTTGATGGACTGCAGCGGGGCCTGCAGGTAGAGGTTCGGGACCGCGCGGGCGCCGTAGTCGACCAGGCTCATCTCGCCGTCCAGCCAGTCCGACTTCCCGAACACCGCGCTGCCGTAGTACTTCGTCGGGGTCTCGATCGTGAGGTCGATGTTCACCCCGATCTTGGCCGCGGCCTGCTTCACGACCTGCGCGAAGTGCGGGATCTCCTGGGTCGTCTCGGTGAGCAGGGGGGTCGAGAAGCCATTCGCCACCCCGGCCTGGGCCAGCAGCTTCTTAGCCTGCGCCAGGTCCTGCTTCCGCTGCGGCACGCTGGTGTCCGTGGAGTGGAACACCGGGGCGAACGGGCTGTCGTTCCCGATCTGGGCGTAGCCCTTGAACAGCGCGGTCACGATCGCGGGCCGGTCCAGGCTGAGGGCAACCGCCTGGCGGACGAGCTTGTTCTTGAACGGGCCCATGTCGTTGCGCATCGACAGTTCCCGGTGGGTGGCTGCCTTGATGGCGACGACGTTGAAGCTCCCGTTCAGCAACTGCGGGCTGGTGGACACGGAGAACTGGTCCATGGTGTCGATGGAACCGGCCTGGAGGGCGGCGGACATCGGCGCCTCCTCCGGGTAGAACGTGAAGTCAATCTTGGACGGCTTGGCCTTGGTCCCCCAGTAGTGCGGGTTCCGCACGAACGTCGCCCCGACGTTCGGCGTGTAGCTGGACTTCATGAACCGCCCCGTGCCGGGGAACGACTTCTGGTAGGTGCCGTAGTCGAAGTTGTTCGGGACGATGATCATGTTGTAGTTGTCTTCGGACACCGCGTCGAGCCAGCCCGCGTTCGGGTGATCGAGGTGGAAGGCGACGGTGCTGCTGTCAACCTTCTGGACGCCGTCCGGGCTGAGGTTGCCGCCGAAGACGGACAGGGCGTTCGACGTGCTCTTCGGGTCGGACTGGGTCTTGAAGCTGTAAACGACGTCGTCCACGGTCATCGGCGTGCCGTCGTTGAACTTCACGCCCTGGCGGATCTTGAACGTCCACACCGAGGCGTCGGTGTTACTGCTCCAGCTCGTGGCCAGCCACGGGTGGTAGTTGCCCTGCTGGTCGGTGAAGACCAGGAACTCCCCGACGTTGCCGATCAGCTCCAGGCCGCCCTGGTCGGCGATGGTGAGCGGGTTGATCGCCGCCGCGGGCACGAGGATGCCGGCCTTGATGTCCGCGTTCGCCTGGCCCGTGCCCCCCGAGCCTGAGCTGCTCGAGCTGGTGCCCGAGCTGCCGCAGGCGGCCAGGATGCCGCCGAGCACCGGCATCGACAGGCCGACCAGGCTGCCGCGGCGGATGAAGTCCCGCCGTGAGAGCCGCCCGGCGACGAACTCGTCAATGACGTGTTCCTGAACGGGTCCCCGCCCGGTCCGAAGATCGTCAAGCCGTTCATGGTTTATGTTGCGGTCGGTGTCCATGACACCCCCTTGTCATAGAGCGCTCGCGGCGGGATCCGTAGCGCCAGAAGGGGAACACTACCGCCTGGACAGCTCAGGTCATACCGGTGTTCATATCCATTCAATATCGTTTAGCTGTGCTGATCTCGGGGGGACGACCCCCCGACCCCCCCGCTCGGGCCGACCTCCGGCCGGCCGTCGCGGATGGCCAGGATTCGCCGTGTCGTCGCCGCTAGATGTGATCCGCTCGCCTAATTCTCCGTGGCCTGGAGCTGGCGCAATTCGCCCACCGGAATGTGGCAGCTCATCAGGTGACCAGGCTCGACCTCGGCCAGCGGAGGTTCCGTTGACTCGCAGATCCCGCTGGCCAGGCGGCGCGGGCAGCGGGTGTGGAACACGCATCCCGAGGGCGGGTTGGCGGGGCTCGGGATGTCCCCGCTGAGGATGATCCGCTCTTGGCCCGTGCCGTCCAGGCTCGGCACCGCCGACAGCAGCGCCTCGGTGTAGGGATGGTGCGCCCCGGCGAACACGGTCTCGGCGTCCCCGTACTCCATGACCCGGCCCAGGTAGAGCACGGCGATCCGGTCGGCCAGGTAGCGGACCACCCCGAGGTCATGGGAGATGAACAGGTAGGTCACCCGTTCCCTGGCCTGCAGGTCGGCCAGCAGGTTCAGGATCGCCGCCTGAACCGACACGTCGAGCGCTGACGTGGGCTCGTCGCAGACCAGCACGCGCGGGTCACCGGCGAACGCGCGCGCGATGGCCACGCGCTGCTTGAGCCCGCCCGACAGCTGTGCCGGGCGGAGATCCAGGTGCCGCGGTTCCATCCGGACCGAGCGCACGATCTCCTGCAGCCGCTCCTCGCGTGGCTTGCCGCCCAGGCCCGCCAGCTTGGTCAGCGATCTGCTGATCAGATGCCGCACGCTGTGCCGGCGGTTCAGGGCCGAGTCGGGGTTCTGGAAGACGATCTGCATCCCCCTGAGCTGCTCCCGGCTCCGCTTCTCGGCCAGGGGCGCCAGCGTGCGGCCCTCCAGCTCCATCGTGGAGCCCTGGTCCGGCTGGGACAGGCCGACCAGCACCCGGGCGAGCGTGGTCTTGCCGCTCCCGGACTCCCCGACCAGCCCGAGCGTCTCGCCGAGGTACAGGTCGAGATCGACGCCGGCCAGCGCCTGCACCTTGTCCTTGCGCACGGTGAAGGTCTTCGTCAGGTTGCGGAGCGAGATCACCGGCGCGGCGGCCATGTCGGGGGCGTGGCACCCGCACGTCCTCGGGGGTCGTCCGGGGCAGCTCGGGCGCCCGCTCGTGGTAGTGGCAGCGGCTGGTCCGGTCGGCGGTGATCGGGTACGGCGGCGGCGCCTCGGTCGCGCAGCGCTCATCGGCCAGGGCGCAGCGCTGGGTGAAGATGCAGCCCGTGGGCACCTCGCCGGGCGCGGGCAGGAAGCCAGGGATGGTGTCCAGCCGGCCGTGGTCCTTGCGCTGGCCGCGGCGCGGGATGCAGCGCAGCAGCCCGACGGTGTACGGGTGCCGGGGCTGCTCGAACACCTCACGCGCCGGGCCCTGCTCCACCAGCTCGCCCGCGTACATGACGCCGACCCGCTCGCACATCTTGGCGATCACCGCGAGGTTGTGGCTGATGAACAGGATCGCCGTGTGGAACTCCTCCCGCAGCGCCGACACGAGCTCGAGGATCTCGGCTTCGACGGTGGCGTCGAGCGCCGTGGTCGGCTCGTCGAGGATGAGCAGGCTGGGCTCGGCGGCCAGGGCCATCGCGATCACCACGCGCTGCAGCATCCCGCCGGAGAGCTGATGCGGGTAGGAGCGCAGCACCCGGCCCGGGTCGGAGATCTGCACCTTGCGCAGCGCCTCTTCGGCCCGCGCGGCCGCGTCCGACTTGCTCAGCCCGGCGATCTCGAAGACCTCGGCCACCTGCCGGCCGACCTTGATCGACGGGTTCAGCGCCCGGCCGGGTTCCTGGTACACCATGGACACCGTCCGCGCCCGGAGCGTGCGCAGCGCGTCCTGGCTGAGCGAAGCGAGATCCCGGCCGGTCACGGTGATCGACCCCTTGCTCACCCTCCCGTTCCTGGGGAGGTAGCGGGCGAGCGCGAGGGCCATCGTGGTCTTGCCGCAGCCCGACTCCCCGACCAGCCCGAACGACTCGCGCTGCCCGATCTGGAACGAGATGTCGCGCACCGTGAGCCGGTCGTAGCCTCGTACGGCGTAGGTCACGTCGACATGCGCGACATCCGCGGCCAGGGTCTCGCCGAGACGGTCGCCGGTTCCTGGCGCGGACATGGTTGTCATCGGATCAGTACCGCCTCGATGGAATCGGCGACGAGGTTGACCGCGACCACGAGCGAGGCGATCGCCAGCGCCGGGAACAGCGTTTCCCACCAGTACCCGGCCGCCAGGTACTGGTAGCTGGAGGCGATGTCCGCGCCCCAGTCGGGCGTGGGCGGCCGGACGCCGAAGCCGAGGAACGACAGGGTCGCGACCGTGAAGATCGCATAGCCCAGGCGCACGGTGAACTCGACCAGGATCGGCCCCATCACGTTCGGCAGGATCTCGATGAACATGATGTGCGCGCCGCTCTCGTTGCGCAGCCGCGCCGCGGCGATGTAGTCGAGCTCCCGCTCCTGGAGCACGGCGGTCCGCACCGTCCTGGCGATGATCACGGCGAACACCAGCCCGATGACGATGATCAGCGTCACCGTCGACGGGCCGAGCGCCACCACGAACAGGAAGGACACGATCACGATCGGGAGCGCGAGCACGGCGTCCACCAGGCGTCCCACCACGTTGTCCACCACGCCGCGGAAGTAACCCTGGACCAGGCCGATGGCCGTGCCGAGCACGGTGCCGAGCAGCGTGGCCAGCGGCGCGATGATCAGGATGTCCCTGGCCCCCACGAGCACGCGGGAGAACACGTCCCGCCCGAGCGAGTCGGTGCCGAACCAGTGGGCGCCTGACGGGGCCAGGTTGAACTGGATCAGGCTCCCGTTGACCGGGTTGTAGGGGGCGATGACGCTGCCGAAGAGCGCGCAGAATACCCACCACAGAAGCAGCACCGCGCCCACGATGAACGCCGTAGACCGCAGCAGCTGGCGCAGGTTCTCCCGGCGGATACGCCCGGCGGAGATGTCCAGCGCGCCCGCGGTACCGGCCACGGCGGCCGACGGCAGGTCGATCGCGGCCGGATCGTGCAGCGCCGGATTGTCCAGGGCCGATTCTTCCTGTGGCAGGGCGGCGACGGTGTCGCGTGGCTCGTTGTCCGCCATCAGTCGGCCCGCTGCAGCCGGATCCGCGGATTGAGCAGGGTGTAGAGGATGTCGGCCACCAGCGTGGCCAGCAGGTACACGATGCCGATGGCCAGGACACCCGCCTCCAGCATGGGGAAGTCCTTGTCGTTGGCGGCCGTGACGATCAGCCGGCCGAGGCCCGGGTAGTTGAACAGCGTCTCGACAACCACGAGACCCCCGATCAGGTAGCCGGTCTGCGTCGCGATGACCGTGATGGTCGGGAGCAGCGAGTTGCGCAGCACATGGCGGCGGATCACCACCGAGCGCGGCAGCCCCTTGAGGGTGGCCGTGCGCACGTAGTCGGAGTCGAGGGCCTCGATGGTGCCCGCCCGGGTCATCCGCATGATGTAGCCGAACAAGATCAGCACCAGCGGGATCGCGGGCAGGATCAGGTACTTGATCTGGATCGGGATTGACGAGCCTGGCGGGGCGCTCGCGGTGACGGGAAGCACCTTCAGCCCGATCGCGAACACCACGATCAGCACCACGCCGGACACGAACTCAGGGACGGTCGACAGCGACAGGCCGGACACGCTGATGCCCCGGTCGACCGGCCGGCCGCGGTTGAGCGCGGCCACGATCCCGGCGAAGATGCTCAGCGGGACCACGATCACAAAGGCGACCGCGGCCAGCTTGAGCGAGCGGCCGATGGCCGGGAACAGGAACGTGCTCACGGGCTCGCGGAACTGGTACGAGGTGCCCAGGTCACCGTGCAGGAGCCCGGTGATCCAGGTCCAGTACTGGACGAAGAGCGGCTTATCGACGCCGAGGCTGTGGTCCAGGGCCTGCACCGCCGAGTTCGCCGCGAACGGGCCGAGAATCGCGCGGCCCGGATCCCCGGGCACCACCTGGCCGGCGATAAAGATAATGATGCTAAGCAGGAACAGCGTGAGAACGGCGAGCCCGAGGCGTCTCAGCAGGTACCCCGTCACCTGCCCACCCACTTCCCCGATCCGGCGGCCGTCCGCGTCGCGAGCAGCGTTAACGCTATTTGTAGCGTTTGATTGTCTACCACGTAGTTCGTGAGTGCAATGCCATGGCCGGGGGCGAGGCGCGGCAGTTCGGTCACAAATTCACAACCGGGACCGCCTGCCCGGTCTCGAGGGCGCGCTCCGCGGCCACGGCCACGGCCAGGGTGCCGGCCGCGTCCGCCGGCCCGCAGGCGACCGCGGACGGGTCGCGCTCGGCGGCCGCGTACAGGAACCGCCCCAGTGAGCGTTCCAGCGGCTGGGAGGCGGCGCGGCGGTCGACCACGCGGTCGTGGCTCAGGCCGGTGAGCGTGAAGTCGGGGTCGAGGTTCAGCCGCAAGGTCGAGTCCGACGCGACGATGTCCAGACCGTAGCTGCCCGGCTGCCCCGGCCTGGTCCAGGCCACCACGATGGTGGCCAGCGCCCCGGACGCGAGCTCGAGCATGATCGTGACGGCGTCGTCGATATCCCCCGCGGTCGCGTCGGCTCCGGCACTCCGGGCCAGCCGGACGCGGCTGGCCGCGGCCTGCACCGACACCACGTCACCGCCAACCGCCCTGGCCAGGTCCAGGTGATGGCTGCCGCGCTCCAGGAGGTTCCCCCGCCGGCCTGGCGGTCGAGGAACCAGGGGCGGCTCTGCGTCGGGCCGATGCTGGTCCCGACCAGCAGCCCGATCTGCTCGCCGGTGAGCAGATCCCGCAGATCGCCGAGCAGGTCGAGCGCGTGCCACTGATAACCGACCGCGCATACCGTTCCGGTGCGCTCGGCCGCCGCCACGATCGCGGCGGCGTCGTCCAGGGTCCGCGCGATCGGCTTCTCCAGGTACAGAGGCAGCCCGCGGGTGAGCGCCTCGATGGCCGGGTCCCTGTGGGCCAGGGGCGGGATGCTGACGATGACCGCGGCCAGGTCCTCGCGGTCGAGCAGCTCGCGCCAGTCGAGGTAGACGCGCGCCCCGGTGCCGCTGGCCAGGTCCTCGGCCCGCCCGCGGTCCACGTCGCACACGGCGGCGATGCTGACGCCGTCGATGGTCTCGAGAACGCGGCGGTGTTCCTGGGCCATCCACCCGGCCCCGACGATGCCCACGGCCATGCTGTCCATAAAGAACACTCCTACCAGATCGGTCTCGTTCTTAACGTCCGGGTTGCGGCACGTAGTCGGCCCGGCGGATCACGCCCCTGATCTCCTCTCCGCGCAGGTACCGGCGCACGTTCTCGGCGGCCATGCGGGCGCCGGACAGCATGGTGCCGGGCACGATGCTGGAGTTGTGCGGTGAGCCGATCACGTTGGGCAGGTCGACGAACGGGTAGTCGGGCCGGAACGGGGCATTCTCCGCTGGCTCGTCCCACCAGGTGTCGATCCCGGCGCTGAATCCTGAGGGTTCGCGCGCAGCTGCGCGTACAGCGCGGCCTGGTCGACGATCGCGCCCCTGGCCACGTTCACCAGGATCGCGGTCGGCTTCATCAGGGCGAGCTCGCGCTGGCCGATGAGCCCGCGGGTGGAGAGGGTCAGCGGCAGCGAGATCACGACGACGTCCGCGGCCGCCAGCACGTGATCCAGGTCGGCCAGCGTGCCCACGAAGTCGGCGGGCTCGGTGGTCTGGCCGCTGCGGGTCACCGCGTAGATGCGGGCGCCGAACGCCTTCATCAGCCGTGCGGTGGCGATGCCGATGCCGCCGAAACCCAGGATGGCGCAGACCGCTCCGTCCAGGGTCTGCGCCGGCGCCCACTTGTCGTACCGGCCGGCGACCAGGCCGCGTGGCGCTGCGGCAGCCGTTTGGCCAGGCTCAGCACCATCGCGAGCACGTGCTCCGACATCGCCCGCGCGTAGGCCCCGGCGTTGCTCGCCACGATCAGCCGGTCCGGCAGCGCCGAGAAGTCCACCGCGTCGACCCCGGCCGACAGCAGCTGGACGAGACGGAGCCCGGCGGCCTCGTCCAGCGCCCCGGCCGGGATCTCCTTGGGCAGCTCCCACGCGAGCAGGGCCTCGGCCCGCCGCAGCACCTCGGTGCGCTGGCCCTCCTCAAGCTCATAGGTAGAAACGATCTCGGCGTCACCCGCCAGGACCTCGGAGTTGATCCGGTCGAAGTCCTCATCCACCGGGTAGCTCACCGCTACCAGTCGCTCCTGGGCCATCGGCCACCTTTCCCATCGGCCGGGTATAGTCCGGCGAAGCGCCGCCCCGCCGCCCGCCTGGCCGCCCTGGCGTGCGGTCATGTCATGATCGAACAAGCCTGGAGGATCGCATGCCTGACCTGCTCGAGTTGCTCGCCCGCCGCCCTGTCGTGTGCGCCGAAGGCTACCTTTTCGAATGCGAGCGACGAGGCTACCTTCAGGCCGGCGCGTTCGTCCCCGAGGTCGTGCTGGAGCACCCGGAGGTCGTCGAGGGCCTGCACCGTGAGTTCGCGCACGCCGGCTCCGACGTGGTCGAGGCGTTCACATACTACGGCCACCGCGAGAAGCTTCGGGTTCTCGGCAAGGAGGACCTCCTCGAGCCGCTCAACCGGCAGGCCCTGTCCATCGCTTCCCGGGTGGCGCGCGACACGGGCACGCTGCTGGCGGGCAACCTGTCCAACACGAACGTGTACGAGCCGGCGGGCCGAAGGGCCGGTCCGGGCCGCGTTCACCGAGCAGGTGAGCTGGGCCGCCGAGGCGGGCGTGGATTTCATCATCGCCGAGACCTTCAGCTGGACCGGCGAGGCGCTGCTGGCCCTCGAGATCATCCGCGAGGCTGGCCTGCCCGCGGTCATCACGTTCGCCGTGCACAGGGAAGGCACCATGCGCGACGGCCTGAGCCCGGCCGACGCGTGCGTGCGGGCCGAGCAGGCCGGGGCCGACGTGGTCGGGCTCAACTGCATCCGCGGCCCGCAGACCATGCTCCCGCTGCTGGCTCCCATCCGCGAGGCCGTGTCGTGCCCCGTGGCCGCTCTCCCCGTGCCCTACCGGACCACCGAAGCGCAGCCCTCGATGCAGGCGCTGCGCGATCCGGCCCGGGGCGGGGCCCAGGCCTTCCCCACCGCGCTCGACCCCTTCACCTGCACCCGCCAGGAACTGGGCGAGTTCGCCACGGCGGCCCTGGACCTCGGCGCGACGTACCTCGGTGTCTGCTGCGGGGCAGGCCCGCATCACATCCGGGCGGTGGCCGAGGCGGTCGGCGAGGTGCCCGCCGCGTCCCGTTACGCTCCGGACATGTCGAAGCATTCGTTCCTCGGGTCGGCCCCCGGCGTCACCCCGAGCTACCGGGAGTATGCCCCGAACCTCTAGCCCTCGCCGGATCGCGCCGTCAGGCAGGAGATGAGCCGTGAGCACCCCCCCAGCACACACCCCCTACGTCATCATCGGCGCCGGCATGCACGGCCTCTCCACGGCCTGGCACCTGGCCAAGGAGCTGGCGGCCCGGGGCGCTCGGCAGCGGCGCCGACATCGTGGTTCTCGACAAAACCGGGATCGGCGCTGGCGCGTCAGGGATCGCCTGCGGCACGATCCGCAACAACTACTTCCAGCCCGCCATGCGCGAGCTCATGGCCCACAACGTGTCGGTGTGGGAGTCCGATCCTGAGGCGTTCTCCTACCATCCGGTCGGCTTCCTGCAGACCGCGCCCGAGGCCATGCACGCCGACGTGATGCAGATCTTTACCGAGCAGCAGGCGATCGGGTACGACTCCGTCCTGGTCGAGGGGGAGCAGGACTGCCTGGCCTACATGCAGGACATGTTCCCCGACTGGCAGGCGACCGGCGCGACCACGGTGCTGCATGAGAAGCAGGGCGGGTACGCCAACAACAAGCGCTCGCTGGCGGGCCTGTCGGCCAAGGCCAGGGCGGCCGGGGTCCGGATCGAGGGAGGCGTCACGGTGACCGGCCTGCGCCTGGACGGCGGCGCGGTCACCGCGGTCGAGATCGACTCGGAAACCGCAGGTCGCCGAGCCATCGCCTGCGACAGGCTCATCATCGCGGCCGGGCCATGGATCCGCGACTTCTGGGCCATGCTCGAGCTCCCTGACCACGTCGACGTGACCGGTCCCGACGGGACCGTTCACCCCGGCCGGCCCATGTGGACCTACTGGGCGCTGCAGGAAGGAACGCTCGAGGTCGATCCCGGCACGTTCACCACCAGCGACGGCAGCCTGCCGCCCGTGGTGCACGTGGACTCCGACGTCCCGCTCTACGACGACATCGACGGGTCGCTGCTCACCGACGACATGTGGGGGATCTACTTCAAGCCCGACTTCGATTTCGGCGGGGTCCAGGGCGGCGCGGCGCCGTACGTGGTCGACCGCCCGGCCGCGGATGTCGCGGTCGACCCGTACGGCCCGGCCAGCCCCGAGTTCGTGGTGGACGAGAGCTTCACCCGGATGTGGACCTCCGGCCTGGCGCATTGCCTCAAGCGGTTCGAGAAGCAGCGCCCTCTGTACCGGAACGAGCCGTCGGGCGGCATCGGGGCGTTCACCCCCGACAGCTTCCCGGTGTTCGGCACCTTCAGGGACAACGCGTACGTGATCGCCGACTCCAACCATGGCTACAAGATGATCGGCGTGGGCGCGCTCGTGGCCAGGGAACTGCTCGGCGAGCCGCAGGCGCTGCTCGAGCCGTTCCGGTTCTCGCGGTACGCCACCGGCCGGCTGCACCCGGTCAGCCACTCGCCGTTCCCCTGGAGCTGACCGATGCGCATCGGTGAGAGCTTCGTCGGCGAGGGCGCCGAGGCCGCCCACGTCAACACCGTGCTCGGTCACCGCGACGGGCCGGTGGGGACGGCCTGGGTTAACGCCCTGGCCACGCCCAGGCCGGGGAACGCGGCGTTCGTCGCCGTGCTGCGGCCGAGCCTTCCGGTGAAGCCGCTCACACTGTTCGTCAACAAGGCGTCCATCGCCGACGACGAGCACGGGACCCTCACCTGGGGCGCGGCGCAGGCCGGGGTGGCCGGCGGGGTCGCCGACGCCGTGGCCGACGGCATCCTCAGCGAGGCGGACGCCGACGAGCTGCTGCTGATCGCCGCGGTCTGGGTCAACCCGCAGGCCCGTGACGCCGACAAGGTCTACGCGAACAACCGGGCGGCGACCGCGGCGGCGCTCCGGGCGGGAACGACGGGCGCCCCCAGCGTCGCCGAGGTGATCGCCGGGCGCGACCACCCGTTCAACCCCTACTACGACTCGGCCGCTGCCGCGTCCGCCTCCCATCCGGCCCCCGCCCCCTAACGCAATGAAGATCACCGCGATCCGCCTCGACCGGATGCGGCTGCCGCTGGACCCGCCGTTCAACGCGGCCTGGGACCCGGTGCCGCGCCGGCACTTCGACGCCACCCTGGTCCGGGTGGAGACCGACGAGGGCGTGACCGGCTTTGGCTCGGGCGACACCATGGACGGCTTCGCCGCGTTCGAGGAGCTGTTCATCGGCCGCGACCCGCTGCAGATCGCGAACCACGTGGCCACGATCGAGACGATCAACTTCCACGCCGGCCGTTACTGGCCGCTGGAGGCCGCGCTCTGGGACATCATCGGCCAGGTCTCCGGGCTGCCGGTGTCCGTCCTGTTCGGCGGGGCCAGCCGGAGCATCCGGGCCTACGCGTCGTTCGGCGAGCTGAAGAGCCCGCAGGCCCGGGCCGAGGCGGCCGTGGCCGCGGCCGAAGCCGGCTTCCGGGCGGTGAAGATGCGCATCGGCCGGGAGGATATCCCGTCCGGGCTGGCCGCCGTCCGGGCCACCAGGGAGGCCGTGGGGCCCGGCGTCGACATCATGGTCGACCTGAACCAGTGGTGGCGGATGCCCGGCGACATATCGGCCGCCGCCGACCAGGTGACGGTCCGCGGACTGGCCGCCGAGCTCGCGGAGCTTGGCGTGCTGTGGCTGGAGGAGCCGCTGCCCGGGGGCGACCTGGCCGGGATGCGAGCCCTGAGGGAGCAGGCCGGGATCCGGGTCGCGGGCGGCGAGATGGCCCGTACCGCGGGTGAGCTGCTCGACGCCCTGGGCGCAGGCGCGCTGGACGTCGCCCAGCCCGACGTCGTGCTCTCGGTGGGCATGCTCCGGGCGCGGACCGTGGCCGAACTGGCCCGGCTCGGGCACCGCTGGTTTACCCCGCACACCTGGACCAACGGTCTTGGCCTGCTGGCCAACCTGCACGTGGCGGCCGGCGTCGGCGGCGGCCCGTACCTGGAGTTCCCCTACGACCCACCCGGGTGGACCGAGCAGCGCCGTGACTTCTTCCTGGTCAAGCCGGTGCGCATCGATCCTGGCGGGTACCTGACCGTGCCCGGGCAGCCCGGCTTGGGCGCGGAGATCGACGAGGCCGCGGTCGCGCGGTGGCGGCGCTGAGGCACCCAGCCTCCCGGCATCCCTGGAGTCACCATGAAGGTGGGTTTCGTCGGCCTCGGCCACATGGGCTCTCCCATGAGCCGCAACATCCTGGCCGCCGGCCATGATCTCGTCGTCCATGACCTGCGCCGCGAGGCGGGGGCGGCGCTCGTCGCCGGCGGCGCCGCCTGGGCGGCGTCACCGCGCGAGACGGCGCTGGACCGGGACGCGGTCATTACCATGCTGCCGGCGCCCCGGCACGTGGAGGAGGTCCTGCTGGGTCCGGCCGGGCTGCTCGAAGGCCTGCCTCGCGGTGCCATCTGGATCGACATGTCCACGTCCGTGCCCGCGGTCGCGGACCGGGTGCGCGCCGCGGCCGAGCCCCGGGGCGTCGAGGTCCTCGACGCCCCGGTCAGCGGCATGGCCAGCGGCGCTGAGGCCGGGACGCTGCAGATCTTCGTGGGCGGCCAGGCCGGTGCCTTCCTGCGGGCCCGGCCGCTGCTTGAGGCCATGGGCGACCCGGACCGGATCCTGCACGTGGGACCGCATGGTGCCGGATACACCGTCAAGCTGATGATCAACCTGCTCTGGTTCGCGCACCTGACCGCGACCGCCGAGGTGCTGACCGTGGGCACCGCGGCCGGGGTTGACCTGGCCACCCTGCGCCGCTGCCTGCTGGCCAGCCCGGCCGCCAGCAACTTCATCGAGCGGGATGTGCTGTCGGTGCTGCGCCACGGTGACTACGACGAGTCGTTCGCGCTGGCTCTCGCCTGCAAGGACCTCGGCCTCGCCATCGACCTGGCCCGGGATACCGGCGTGCCGGTCGAGGTGAGCGCGGCCGTGGAGCAGGTCTACCGGCGCGCCCGGGCCCAGTACGGGGACGCCGGCGGCGAAATGCTGCCGATCAAGCTGCTGGAGGACCTCACCGGGGCTCCGCTCCGTATCGACGTTCCGCAGGAGTGACCATGCTCTCCGCCATCGCCGCGTCGCAGCTCGCGATCGCCCCCACCCCGCACGCCTACTTCGGCATCGGTGCCGTCGGCGGGCTCCCCGATGTCCTGCGCGACGCCGGCTGTGACGCCGTGCTGGTGGTCACGGATACCGGGCTGGCCACCACGCCGGTGATCGCGAGCCGCCCGCCAGTTATCCTGCCGCCGAAGGCCCCGCCTCCTGATACCGGCCAACTGATTGCGACACACGGAGTCGGCCATGACTGCTGAGCATCCGGCTGGACCGCGCCCGGTGCGGGCGCCCCGGCGGGACCGACCTGACCTGCAAGGGCTGGCCGCAGGAGGCGGCCATGCGGATGCTCATGAACAACCTCGACCCGGAGGTGGCCGAGCATCCGGACGAGCTCATCGTCTACGGCGGGATCGGGCCGGGCCGCGCGCAGCTGGGACGCGTTCGACGCGATCGTCGCGCTCCCTGCAGGACCTGGAGGCGAGACGAGACCCTGCTGGTCCAGTCCGGCAAGCCGGTCGGCGTGTTGCGCACCCACGAGTGGGCGCCGCGGGTGCTGATCGCCAACTCCAACCTGGTCCCGCAGTGGGCCACCTGGGAGGAGTTCCGCCGCCTCGAGGCGGCCGGGCTGACCATGTACGGCCAGATGACCGCGGGCTCCTGGATCTACATCGGCACCCAGGGCATCCTGCAGGGCACCTACGAGACGTTCGCCGCCGTCGCCGCCAAGCGGTTCGGCGGCTCGCTGGCCGGGACCATCACGCTGACCGCGGGCCTGGGCGGGATGGGCGGCGCGCAGCCGCTCGCGGTCACGATGAACGGCGGCGTGGCGATCTGCATCGACTGCGACCCGTCGCGGATCACCCGCCGGATCGAGCACGGCTACCTGGACGTGGCCGCCGACGGCGTCGACGACGCGATCCGCCGCGCGATCGACGGCCCGGGACGCGGCGCAGCCGCTGTCGATCGGGCTGCTCGGCAACGCCGCCGAGCTCGTGCCGCAGCTGCTCGCGATGGGCGCGCCGATCGACATCGTCACCGACCAGACCTCGGCCCACGACCCGCTGACCTACCTGCCGCGCGGCGTCGCGTTCGAGGACATGGCCGCGCTGCGGGCCGAGGACCCGGCCGGTTTCACCCCCCGGGCGCGCGAGTCGATGGCCGCGCACGTGGCGGCGATGGTCGGCTTCCAGGACGCGGGCGCCGAGGTGTTCGACTACGGCAACTCGATCCGCGGCGAGGCCGAGCTGGCCGGCTACGAGCGGGCCTTCGACTTCCCCGGCTTCGTGCCGGCCTACATCAGGCCGCTGTTCTGCGAGGGCAAGGGCCCGTTCCGGTGGGCGGCGCTGTCCGGCGACCCCGCGGACATCGCGGCCACCGACGAGGCCATCCTGGACCTGTTCCCGGAGAACGAGGCGCTGGCCCGGTGGATCAGGATGGCCGAGCAGAAGGTGCACTTCCAGGGCCTGCCCGCCCGGATCTGCTGGCTCGGCTACGGCGAGCGGCACCTGGCCGGGCTGCGCTTCAACGAGCTGGTCGCAGCGCGGCGAGGTGCAGGCGCCGATCGTGATCGGCCGCGACCACCTGGACTGCGGCTCGGTCGCCTCGCCGTACCGCGAGACCGAGGCGATGGCCGACGGCTCGGACGCGATCGCCGACTGGCCGCTGCTGAACGCCCTGGTCAACACGTCCTCGGGCGCGTCCTGGGTGAGCATCCACCACGGCGGCGGCGTCGGCATCGGCCGCTCGATCCACGCCGGGCAGGTCTGCGTGGCCGACGGCACCGCGCTGGCCGCGCAGAAGCTGGAGCGGGTGCTGACCAACGACCCGGGCATGGGCGTGATCCGGCACGTCGACGCCGGCTACGACCGCGCCGCCGAGGTCGCCGCCGAGCGCGGCGTCCGCGTCCCGATGACCGACCCGGCGCCGTCCGGCAGCCAGGCGTGAGCGGGCACGCGCCATGGGCTTCGCCGAGCTGTGGGACTCGCTGCTGCCGCTCGGCCGGGACGCGGCGACCGGCGGGTACCGGCGTTACTCGTTCACCGAGGCCGACGCGGCCTGCCGCGACTGGTTCTGACAGACCGCGGCCGACCGCGACCTCCGCACTCGACGACCGACCGCAACGGCAACCTCTGGGCCTGGTGGGACGCCGCCCGGCCGCGACGACCGGCGGCCCGGCCATCGTCACCGGCAGCCACCTGGACTCGGTGCCGGACGGCGGCGCCTTCGACGGCCCGCTCGGCGTGGTGTCCGCGTTCGCCGCGATCGACCTGCTCCGGGCGCGCGGGCTGGCGCCGGCGCGGCCGGTGGCGGTGGCCGCGTTCGGCGAGGAGGAGGGCGCCCGGTTCGGCGTGGCCTGCCTGGGCAGCCGCCTGCTGACCGGCGCGCATGGCGCCGGAGGCCGCGCGGGAGCTGCGCGACGGCGACGGGGTGACGCCTGGCCGAGGCGATGGCCGGCGCCGGGCTCGACCCGGCGCGGCTCGGCGCCGACGACGAGCTGCTGGCCGGCATCGGCGCGTTCGTCGAGCTGCACATCGAGCAGGGCAGCGCGCTGGACGGGCTCGGCGCCGCGGTCGGGATCGCGGAGGGCATCTGGCCGCACGGCCGCTGGCGGCTTGACTTCACCGGCCGGGCCGACCACGCGGGCACCACCCGGCTCGCCGACCGCCGCGACCCGATGCTCGCCGTTCGCGGCCACCGTGCTCGCCGCCCGGCAGGCGGCGGCCGCGCTCGGCGCGCTGGCCACGTTCGGCAAGGTCATCGCCGAGCCGGGCGCCGCCAACGCGATCTGCTCCGCGGTGCGCGCCTGGCTGGACGCCCGGGCGCCGGACGAGGCGGCGCTCGACCGCATGGTCGGCCAGATCGAGGCCGCCGCGCGGCGGGCCGCGCAGGCCCAGAGGGTGGAGGTCAGCCTGCGCCGGGAGTCGGTCACGCCGCCGGTGGAGTTCGACCCGGCGCTGCGGGCGCGGCTGGCCGAGGCGCTGGCCGCCGCGGGATCGCCGCGCCGGTCCTGGCCGACCGGCGCCGGTCACGACGCCGGGATCCTGGCCGCGCGGCTGCCGACGGCCATGCTGTTCGTGCGCAACCCGACCGGCGTGTCGCACTCGCCCGCCGAGCACGCCGACCGGGCCGACTGCGAGGCAGGCGTGGCCGCGCTCGCGGCCGTACTCGAGGAGCTGGCCTGCCGGTGACGATCCCCGCTGCCGAGCCCGTGCCCCCGGCCGCGCCGCGGGCCTGGCATGCCGAGCTCGCCTGGCTGCCGGGCCGGGCGGTCTGCCCCGACGTGCTGATCGAGGCGGCCGGAGACCGGTTCACGGCCGTCACCCCCGAGGTGCCGGCGAGCGACATCCCGGACGGCGCGCGCCCCGGGCTGAGCCGGCTGCCCGGCCTGACCCTGCCCGGCCTGGCCAACGCGCACTCGCACGCGTTCCACCGCGCGCTGCGCGGGATCACCCAGGTGGGCCGGGGCACGTTCTGGACCTGGCGGGAGCGGATGTACCAGGTGGCGGCCGGGCTGGACCCGGACAGCTACCTGGCCCTGGCCCGCGCCGTCTACGCCGAGATGGCGCTGGCCGGCATCACCTGCGTGGGCGAGTTCCACTACCTGCACCACGGGCCGGGCGGCAAGCCCTACGCGGATCCCGAACGAGATGGGCCGGGCGCTGATCGAGGCGGCGGGCCAGGCCGGGATCCGGATCACCCTGCTGGACACCTGCTACCTGTCCGGCGGGCTCAGCCAGGACGGTTCACCCCGGCCGCTGGACGGGCGCCCAGCTCCGGTTCGGCGACCGTGACGGCGAGGCCTGGGCGGCCCGGGCCGAGGCGCTCGGCGCCGACCCGCACGGGCTGCTCAGCCCGCTGGCGCGGGCCGGGGCGGCGATCCACTCGGTGCGGGCGGTGCCGCCGGACCAGATGCACCCGGTGATCGCGTGGGCCCAGCGCATCGGGGCGCCGCTGCACGCGCACCTGTCCGAGCAGCCCGCCGAGAACGAGGCCTGCCTGGCCGCCTACCGGCAGACGCCGACCGAGGTGCTCTACGAGACGGGCGCGCTCGGCCCGCGCGGCACGGCCGTGCACGCGACCCACCTGGTCGGCCGCGATGCTGAGCTGCTCGGCGGCAGCCGCACGTTCGCCTGCCTCTGCCCGACGACCGAGGCTGACCTGGCCGACGGGATCGGGCCGGCGCGCGAGCTGGCCGCCGCGGGCTGCCCGCTGACGCTCGGCAGCGACAGCCAGGCCGTGATCGACCTGTTCGAGGAGGCGCGCCGGGTCGAGCTCGACGAGCGCCTGGCCAGCGGCCAGCGCGGGCACTTCCGGGCCGGCGAGCTGGCCCGGGCGGCCACCACCGACGGGCACGCCAGCCTCGGCTGGCCGGACGCCGGGGAAATCGCCGCGGGCGCGATCGCCGACCTGGTCACGGTCGCGCTGGACTCACCCCGGCTGGCCGGGACGGTGCCGAGGACCGCCCTGGCCTCGGTCATCTTCGCCGCGTCCGCGGCTGACGTCCGCCACGTGGTGGTGGGCGGCCGGGACCTGGTGGCCGACGGGCGCCACCTGCTGGTCGACGACGTGCCCGCGGAGCTGTCCGCGGCCGTCGGCGCGGTGCTGCGCTAGGCGTGGCCACGGCCGGACGCTGTGGCACCATACCCACGTGAGCCTCCTGATTACGAACATCGGTGAGCTGGTCACCAACCAGCCGGAGCCGGGAGCCGGGACGGGACCCGGCACCGCGGGCCGGTTCGCGGCCGTGGCCAGCGCCGCGCTGGTGATCGACGAGGGGCGGGTGGCCTGGACCGGGCCAGCGCCGCAGGCGCCCGCCGCGGACCAGGTGGTCGACGCGGGCGGACGGGCCGTGCTGCCCGGGTTCGTGGATTCCCACGCGCACCTGGTGTTCGCGGGGGAGCGCGGTGCGGAGTTCGCCGCCCGGATGGCGGGCCAGCCCTACCGGGCCGGCGGCATCCGCAGCACGGTGACCGCCACCCGGAGCGCCCCCGACGACCAGCTGCGGGCCAACCTGCGCAAGCTGGCCGCCGAGATGCTGGCCCAGGGCATCACCACGTTCGAGTGCAAGTCCGGGTACGGGCTTACCGTGCCCGACGAGGCGCGCAGCGTGGCCCTGGCCGCCGAGGTCACCCCCGAGGTGACCTACCTGGGCGCGCACGTGGTCCCGGCGGAGTTCGAGGCGGACCCGGGCGGCTACGTCGACCTGGTCTGCGGCGCGATGCTGGAGGCGTGCGCGCCGCACGCCAAGTGGGTGGACGTGTTCTGCGAGCGCGGTGCCTTCGGCCGGGACGAGGCCGCCGCGGTGCTGGCCGCGGGCCAGGCCGCCGGCCTGCAGGCCCGGGTGCACGCCAACCAGCTCGGCCCCGGCCCGGGGGTGCAGCTCGCGACGGCGGCCGGCGCCGCTTCCGCCGATCACTGCACCCATCTCGATGACGCCGACGTCGACGCGCTCGCCTCCTCGGACACCGTGGCCACCCTGCTGCCCGGGGTGGAGTTCTCCACCCGGCAGCCCTACCCGGACGCGCGCAGGCTGCTCGACGCGGGCGCGACCGTGGCGCTGGCCACCGACTGCAACCCGGGCTCGTGCTTCACCTCGAGCATGGCGCTGTGCGTCGCGCTGGCCGTGCGCGAGATGCACATGACCACGCAGGAGGCCGTGTGGGCGGCGACCGCGGGCGGGGCCCGCGCGCTGCGCCGGGACGACGTCGGTCATCTCGGCGTCGGCGCGCGGGCCGACCTGGTCATGCTGGAGGCGCCGTCGCACGCCTATCTCGCCTACCGGCCGGGGGTGCCGCTCGTCGCCGGTTTCTGGCTGGCCGGGCAGGGTGTGGTGGGCGGGGAAAACGTCGAAGTTACCGTGCGGTGACGCGGTCACGACGCGCGGGGACCAGGGCGATGAGCATGGCCGCGGCGATGACGGCGAAGGCCACGGGATAGCCGGTGAAGCCCGCGAGCAGGCCAAACCCGGCCGCACCCACGCCCATGCCCGCGTCGTAGGACAGGTTCCACAGCGCGCTGACCGCGTCGTAGCCGGAGGCGGGCACGCGCTCGTACATCAGGCTCAGGCTGGCGTTCTGGGCGACCCCGAACCCGAAGCCGAAGACCACGCTTCCGGCCAGCACCACCACCGGGACGGCGGTCAGGGCCAGCAGCACCATCCCCAGCGACGCGCAGATCAGCCCGGGGGTGAGCAGCCGGGCCGGGCCGCGGGAGTCGCCGTACCGGCCCGCCAGGCAGCGGCTCACGGTGGCCGCAGCGGACTGCGCGAACAGTGCCAGCACGGCGACGTCGGCGGAGCCGGTCACCGCGAGCGGCACGAAGGTGACGATGATCCCGGCCGCGATCGTGATGGCCGCGAACACGATGGCCGGCCGCAGCAGGGCGGCGGTCCGCAGCGCGGCCACGACGCCGAGCGGCGGCTCGGCCTGGCCCGCGCCAGGAACCGGCCGGGAGAAGAGCCTCCGGCGCGCGGGCGCGGCGGGCCTGCCGCCCGGCAGGCCGGGCACGGCCGCCAGGGCGGCCAGCGCGGCCACCGCCCCGGCCGCGAACACCGGCGCGGTTCCGATCCGCCCGGCCAGCCATACGCCGGCCGGCAGCGCCGCCAGCGCGGGCACGCCAGAGACGACACCGGCCAGGGCCAGCCCCTCGCCGCGGCGCTCGGCCGGGATCAGCGAGGCGGTGATCGCGCCCCCGGCCACCACGGTGACCGCGAAGCCGAGGCCGCGGACAATGCAGACCGCCATGACCATCGCGAGGCTCGGCGGGCCGGTCAGCGCCAGCGCGGGCGCGCCGAGCAGGACCAGGCCAACAGCGAGGGTCATCCGGTAGCCGTACCGGGCGGTCAGCCGCGGGGTGACCAGCTCGCCGGCCACCGTGGCGAACATCAGCGCGCCGGTGGCCAGGCCGGCCGCGTTCCCGCCCGCGCCTGCCGCGCTCGCGTACAGCGGGACCACGGACAGCAGCAGGTAGAAGCTGGTCGACGCACCCAGGGTGACGGCGAACCGCATCAGTAGCGGGCGGGTCACCAGGGGCGGCCGCACCCCGGCAGTGCGCAGGACCTTCTCTTCGTATATCGCTGTGGTCATGCTCCGAACCTATGGTCCAGGCGGACTGCCAGTAAGCTCCAATTCCATGCTTGTTGAGTGGTCCGGTTTGGGTCCGGCCATGACGACCCGCGGCAGCCTGGAACTCGCGGCCTGGCCGGCCGCGCGGGACGCGGTGATCATCGGGGACGGCTACGACGCCGAGTTCCGCTATGACCGGGACCCGGTGGGCGCACTGCAGGGCATCGCCGCGGACCGGATCATCGCGCCCGGCACGGTCAGCAAGTCGCTGGCGCCCGCGGTGCGCCTCGCCTGGATGCTGTGCCCGCCCGCCCTGGCCGCGCCGATCGCCGAGCGAAAGCGGCGTGCCGACCGCGGCTCGCCGGTCCCGCCCCAGCTCGTGATCGGCTTCGGCAACACCGGCGAGCGCGCCATCCAGGCGGGCATTGCCGCCGTCGGCGGCCTGCTGGAGGGCCGGGCCAGACGGTGATCCGTCCTGGCCGACCAGCTCAGTCCCTGCCGTCCGGTGTTACCTGCGGCGGGAAACGCGCCGGGCGGTGCGCCGTCCCGTGCGCCGGGCTACTCTGCGTCCTCCGAACATCTCAAACCTCCAGGTTGTCGTGCTGACTCGCGATCATGACGTGCTTGCTGCGCCAGCCGTTTCCAGGTCGTGCATTTCCTGGGCCTCTTCAGCCGAGACTAGCCCAATCCCCACCAGGTCGAGCGGGCTGATGAAGCCGTCGCTGATGCGGAAGCCTCCGGCGCGCATGACCGCATCGCGGAGCGGCACCGCCCAGTGGTGCTCCAGCAGGACCAGCGCCGCCGCGGAGTCGTTCGGGATGTCCTCGAGCACATCCCAGCCCTCCTCCTCGGTGAACACGTGGACGCCGCCTTCGGCGGCCGTTTCCTCGGCACCCGCGATCGCGCCGGCCTCGGCTCCCTCCTCACCGGCGATGCCCAGACCGATCAGCGCGCCGATCTTGCTGCCGAGCTCGATCGCCTCCTGCTCGGACAGGTTGCTGAGGTGCTCCACCTCCAGTTCGCCGTCCGCGTCCTTGTACACGACCAGCGAGTCGATCACCCGCACCGTGTCGCTCTCGCGCAGCCGCTCCAGCTCAGCGATGATCTCACCGTGGAAGTCCGGGTGCCTGAACCCCAACACGATGAGCTGTACGGGCCCTATAGCCATGTCTCTGCCTCTTTCGCTCGATCGGCTGGCCCCTCTCCGGCCGACCCGTCCAGCGAGGCGGCAGAGACCGGGTCGCCGATTGACCCGATCCGGACCTTTACTCCGGCAGGATCCAGCCGGGAGGGTTTGCCGCGCATCACCCCACGGGGGTGGTCGGGCTCGTCAGCCCGGGCCGGCCGCGGCCAGCGGCGGGTACTTGCCGCGGAACCTGATCAGGGGCTGGCCGGCCTCGGCGGCGTAGGGGACGTCAAGCACGGCGGCGACCACGAGCAGGTGATCGCCGGCCTCGACGCGATCGGTGACCTGGCACTCGAGCGCCGCCAGGCCGCCGGAAGGGATCAGCGCGCCGGAGAGTGTGCCGCGCTGCTGAGGGACGCCGTCGAGCAGCAGCCGCGCGTGCGGGCGGCCCGAGGCCGCGAACCGGCCCGCCAGCATCCGCTGGCCGGCGGCGAGCACGGTCACGGCGAACCGGTCGATCCGGCCGAGCAGCTCGGCCGGGTACGACCCGGCGGTCAGCGAGACCAGCACCAGCGGCGGGTCGCCGGACACCGGGCAGAACGCGCTCACCGTGGTCCCGATGTCGTCCCGGCCGTCGGCCACCGTGACCAGGGTCACCCCGGAGGCGAACGCCCCGAGCACATCGGCGATCGCGGGACGGGAGTCCGCCGGGGGTATCCGTTCTGTCACTCAAACGACCAGTGGCCCGGCAGGATCAGCGGCCCGTAGGGCGGCAGGCCGGCCTGGCCCGCCAGCCGCCAGACCGGTCCCCAGGCCTCGGCGAGCAGCGCAGGCAGCGAGGCCCCGCCGGGCAGCGCCGCGGGGAGCAGCGCGGCCGAGCCCGAGCTCAGCGGGCGCAGCCGGTCCAGCGGCGCCGCCCGGGGGTAGACCCGCAGCGGCGCGGCCACGGGCAGGGCCGCCCGGCGGCGGGCGATGGCCGCGGCCCGGTCCAGCCCGCCGATCTCGTCCACCAGCCCGTGCGCCAGCGCGTCGGCGCCGGTCCAGACCCGGCCCCGGGCCAGATCGTGCACGCGCTCGGCCGACATCCGGCGGCCCGAGGCCACCTTGCCGGTGAAGTCGGCGTAGATGTGGTCCAGCCAGCCGTTGACCAGTGCCCATTCCTCCTCGCTGAACGGGCGGGTGGTGGCGAACATCCCGGAGTGCGCGCCCTCGGTCACCGAGTCGGTGGTCACCCCGGCCCGGCCGAGCAGCTCGCCGAGCACCGGCTTGCCGGACAGCACGCCGATGGAGCCGGTCACCGTGCCCGGCTGGGCGACGATCGCGTCGGCCCCCATCGAGATGTAGTAGCCGCCGGAGGCGGCGACGTCGCCCATGGACACCACCACCGGCTTGCCGGCGTTGCGGGCCCGTACCACCTCGCGCCAGATCGTGTCGGAGGCGACATAGGACCCGCCCGGGCTGTTGACCCGCAGCACGATCGCCCGCGCGCTGTCGTCGTCGGCGGCCGCCCGCAGCGCCGCGCTGATCGTGTCCGAGCCCATGGCGCCGCCGGACAGCAGGCCGCGGCCGCTGCGCCCGCGCCGGATCGGGCCGGTCGCATAGATCAGGGCGACGTGCCGCTGCCTGGGGTTCGGCAGCCTGCGGGCCCGCTCGGCCAGCGCGCGGGAGCGCTGGTACCGGCCCAACTGCATCAGCACCGTGTCCGGGCCGGCCTGCTTCCTGACCCGGGCGTACACCTCGTCCCGGTAGCCAAGCTCGTCCACCAGCCCGGCCTGGCGGGCCTGCTCGGCCAGGAACGGGCCACGGTCGATCAGCTTCCGCACCTCCGCGGGCTCGATCCGGCGGCGCTCGGAGATCGCCTCGGCCAGCTGGCCGATCACCGACTCCGCCAGGCGCTGGGTCGCCTCACGGGCCGGGCCAGAGAAGCTGCGTTCGGTCAGCTGCTCGGCCGCGCTCTTGTACTCGTGCCGCTTGGCCACCTGGACGTCGACGCCGAGGTGGTCCAGCGCGCCGCGCAGGAACAGCCGCTCCATCGCGATGCCGGTCAGCCCGAGGTCACCCGACGGCTGCAGGTAGACCGTGTCGAACGCGGTGGCCAGGTAGTACGGCACGTTGCCCGCGGAGAACTCGCCGAAGGTCTCCGCCCAGGCCACGGTCAGCTTGCCCGCGTCGCGGAACTCCTCGACCGCGCGCCGGATCTCCTGCACGGTGGCCAGCCCGATGGGCCGTCCGCCCACCTTCGCCACCAGGGCCCTGACCCGCTGGTCGCTGCGGGCCCGGCGCAGGCCATCCAGCAGGTCGGCCACCCGCGCCCGGCGCATGCTCAGCACCGCTGACACCGGGTCGGCGGGCGGCCCCTCGCCGATGCCCTCGGTGAGATCAAGCTCCAGGATCAGCGGGGCCGTGCGCTGGCGGCGCCACCGGGCCAGCTGGTCGGCAATCATCAAATCAGGCATGCGCTCACCCTATGACGCAGGCCGCCGGCTCCCGGCCCGTCCCCGCGCTCCGGTACAGGTGGGGGTTCTGGTGCTACGAGGATCCCGCCGGGTGGCCGTGGTGTGCGGCCGCGGGCAGGGTGAGCGGCGGGCGCTCGATCGCCGGCATGACGGAGGTCAGCTCCGCGCTGGCGCGCGCCCCCGCCTGCCGCTGCTCGTGCTGCTCTTCGGCTCTGACGGTGGCCGCGGCCAGCCGTACGCTCATCGCGCGCCGTCTGCGGGCGTACGACCGCGCCTTGAGGAGGCGGTCGAGGGCGCAGAGCACGCCAGCCGCGCCGGCCAGGCCGACAATGAGCAGCACAATCATGAAGTTTCCGTCCTCAGCTGGGGGTTCTTCCGGATGTCCCAGGCTATGTGAGGGCGGGCCGTGACCAGGGCATTGCCGCGGCCCGGGCGCGTCACAGGCCGCGGCCCCTCGTAGGGGGCGCGGCTATACTCTGCACTTTCGTTGCTTCCGTCTCTCCAGCCTTCCCTGGGCAGGCGGTGAGGCGCACGGGGGATGGTGTCATGAGCGTCTTGCCGGAGGCGAGCCAGTGAATACTGCGACGATCCGCTCCTTCGGCATGTTCAACGGCCTGACCGACGATCAGCTCGCGGAACTGCTGGCGGGCAGCGATGAAATCCGCATCGAGCCCGGTGCCGAGCTGTTCCGCGAGGGCGAGCACGCCGACTTCTGGTGGGTGCTCGTCGACGGGGCCATCGACCTGGTGCGCCGCCTCGGCCGCGAGCAGGCCGTGGTCGGCCGGATGGACGTGCCGGGCCGCTGGGCCGGTGGGTTCCGGGCCTGGGACGAGCACGGCGTCTACCTGGCGACCGGCCGGGGAGCGGCCAGCGGGTCGGTGCTGCGGGTTCCGGCCGGGGTGCTGCGCGACCGGGTCAACGCCTGGTTCCCGCTCGGCGCGCACCTCATCCAGGGGCTGTACCGCACCGCGCGGACCATCGAGTCGACGGCGCGGCAGCGCGAGTCCCTGGTCACGCTCGGCACGCTCGCGGCCGGGTTCGCGCACGAGATCAACAACCCGGCGGCGGCCGCGGCCCGGGCGGCCGCCGACCTGGAGACCGAATGCCAGACGCTGCTCGGTTCCGTCCTCCGGCTGGCCGGTGACGCCATGACCGGCGAGCAGCTCTCCGTGCTCGACGGGCTGCGCCGCGAGATCGGGTCCAGGGCCGCGGTCCTGGACCCGCTGGCGCTGGCTGATCTCGAGGACACGCTGTCGGTGTGGCTCGCCGACCGCGGCGTCGGCCGTGACTGGCTGATCGCCCCGTCGCTCGCCGCCGCCGGAGCCGATCTCGCCTGGTGCGAGCGGGCGGCGGCGGTGCTGGAGGGACCGGCCCTGGAGGCGGGCCTTGAGTGGGTGGCGAGCACGTTCTCCGTGGCGGCGCTGCTGGCGGAGCTGAAGGAGTCGAGCCGGCGCATCTCCGACCTGGTCGCCGCCATCACGTCCTACTCACAGATGGACCGCGCGTCGCTGCAGCTCATCAACGTGACCGACGGGCTGGAGAGCACCGTGGTGATGCTCGGGCACAAGCTACGTGAGAGTGTCACGGTGGTGCGGGACTACAGCCCCGGCCTGCCCAGGATCGAGGCGTACGCGGGCGAGCTCAACCAGGTGTGGACCAACCTCATCGACAACGCCGTCGACGCGATGGACGGGGCGGGCACGCTCCGCCTGGCGGCCCGGGCCGAGGACGGCCACGTGGTCGTCGAGATCGGCGACACCGGCCCGGGGATGCCGCCCGAGGTAGCGGCCCGCGCGTTCGAGGCCTTCTACACGACCAAGGACGTGGGCCAGGGTGCTGGCCTCGGCCTCGACATCGCCCAGCGCATCGTGGTGGAGCGTCACGGCGGCACGATCACCATCGACTCCCGCCCTGGCGAGACCACCCTGCGGGTCCGCCTCCCGGTCCGGCTGCCCGGGTCCGAGCCGCGTGCCGCCAGCTGACCGGCTAGTAGGGTCGGGCCCGATGACTAATCGGGACGGGAACGGCTGGACGGCCTGCGCCGAGGGACACCGGCACTGGGGGCGGTTCGGCGCGGCCGGGCTCCTGGCCTGGGCGCCGGGTCCCGGCGGCGGGACGCTGGTGCTGCTGCAGCGCCGGAGCTGGTGGGGTAACCACGGCGGCACCTGGGGGCCGCCGGGCGGCGCGCGGGACAGCCACGAGTCGGCCGTATCCGCCGCGCTGCGCGAGGCCGAGGAGGAGTGTGCGCTGCCGGCCGACGCGGTCAGCGTGCTCGGGATCCTCCGGGACGACCACGGCGGCTGGTCGTACCTCACGGTGGTCGCCTCGGCACCGCGGCCGCTGCCGGTGCACGCCAGGAGCAGCGAGGTCAGCGAGGTGGGCTGGGTGGCCGCTGACGACGTCGCCGGGCTGGACCTGCACCCGGGCTTCGCGGCGCAGTGGCCGGTGCTCCGTGGTGCCCTGCAGCCGCTGACGATCATCGTCGACGGGGCCAACGTGATGGGCTCGCGGCCGGACGGCTGGTGGCGGGACCGCGCGGGCGCGGCCCGGCGGCTGCGCGATCAGCTGGACGGCCTGGCCGCCGAGGGCGTGGCCGGGCCGCTGGACTCGATGCCGGGGCCTCCGCTGGAGCGATGGTTTCCCGACGTCGTCCTCGTGGTCGAGGGCGCGGCCCGGTCGGTGGCCTCGAGCCATGCGGCGGGGGCGGCCTCGGGCGACGGGCCGGTCTCGCCGGGCGGCCGGGTCCGGGTCGTGGCCGCGCCCGGCTCGGGCGACGACACCATCGCGTCCCTGGCGCGGGATCTGGACGGCCGCCGCCTGGTGGTGACCGCCGACCGGGAGCTGCGCGGCCGGTGCGTGGCCGCCGGTGCGTCGGTGGCCGGGCCGGGCTGGCTGCTCAGCCTGCTCTGATGGCCGGCTGGCTCGCGGTGTAGCGTCATGAGGATGCCAGGCTCGCCCGCCGGCCCGGGCCAGTTCCCGATCGGCGCGGCCGTCACGCTGGCCGACCTCGACGGCGAGCTGCACCCGCTGCTGCACAGGCTCCGCGAGCGCGAGCCGGTCTCCTGGCTGCCCGCTCTCGGTGCCTGGCTCGTCACCCGCCGGGACCTGGCACTTCGCGTGCTGCGCGACAGTTCTGCTTTCACCGTCGATGATCCGAGATTCTCGACCGCCCGCGTGGTCGGGCCGAGCATGCTGTCGCTAGACGGGGCCGAGCACAAGCGTCACCGTGACCCGTTCGCCGATGCCTTCCGGCGCGCGGAGGTGCAGGCCAGGCTGGACGAGTTCGTCGTGGCCGAGGCCGGACGGCTGGTGGCCTCCGTGGCCGCGGCCGGCCAGGCCGAGCTGCGGCGCAGCCTGGCCGGGCCGCTGGCGGTCGCGGCCGTCGCCGAGGTGCTCGGCCTGGGCCGGGCCGATCCGAAGGTCATCCTGTCCTGGTACGACGAGATCGTTGCCGCGGTGTCCGCTCTGGCCGGCGAACCGGGAAAAGGCCGCAGCGTTGACCGCTCACCGGCCGCCGCCGCCCCGGCTGCCGGGACGGAAGCGTTCGGGCAGCTCGAGCAGAGCCTGACAGCGGTGATCACCCGGCCGGACGGGGATTCGCTGCTCGCGGCGGCGGCCCGGGCCCGCGGGCTGGGCGACAGCGAGGTCGTGTCGAACGCGGCGGTGCTGATGTTCGGCGGCATCGAGACGACCGAAGGAATGATCTGCAACGCCGTACTGCACCTGCTCGAGGACCCCGGGCAGCGGGACGAGGTGGCCGCGGATGAGCGCCTGGCCGCGGACGCGGTCGAGGAATCGCTGCGGCTGGAGCCTGCAGCGGCGGTCGTCGACCGCTACGCCACCACCGACGTCCGGCTGGCCGGGGCGGCGATCCGGCACGGCGATCCGGTCACCGTGTCCCTGGCCGGGGCCGGCCGTGACCCGGCGTTCTTCGGCGAACCAGACCGGTTCGACATTCACCGCACGAACGCCAGGCAGAACCTGGCGTTCGCGCACGGGCCGCATTTCTGCCTCGGGGCCCACCTGGCCCGGGCCGAGGCGCGGGCCGCCATCGTGGCGCTGCTGCGCGGGCTGCCCGGCCTGCGGCTGGACCCCGCCCACCGGGCCGCACCGCGCGGCGTGGTGTTCCGCAAGCCGCCCGAGCTGCGCGTCCTGTGGGACCGGCCCGCGTGACGGCCGGTCAGGCCACCTGGATCGACCGCTTGGCCAGCCCCAGCCAGTACCCGGTGATCGTGGTCACCGGCGCCGGGTGGTCGGCGCCCGCGCCGAGCGTCACGAACAGCGGCGCGAAGTGCTCGGTGGTCGGATGCGCGTAGCGGGCGGCGGGAGCGGTGCCGAAGTCAGCGAGCGCATCGACGTCACCCGATGCCAGGGCCTCGGCCGCCCAGTGATCGAACTCGGCCGACCAGCCCGGCGGTGGCGCGTCAAAGCGGAAGTCGCGCAGGAACGGCAGGCCGTGGGTGAGGAACCCGCTGCCGATGATCAGGATGCCCTCGTCCCGCAGCGGTCGCAGCGCCTGGCCGATGGCCAGCAGCCGCTCCGGGTCCAGGCTGGGCATGGAGATCTGCAGCACCGGGATGTCGGCCTCGGGGTACATGACCGTCAGTGGCACGTAGGCGCCGTGATCCAGGCCGCGGCCGGGCAGGTCGACGACCGGCTCCGTCTCCGACAGCAGACCGCGGACCTGCGCGGCCAGCCCGGGAGCCCCGGGCGACGGATACCTGGCCCGGTAGTAGCGCTCAGCGAACCCGCCGAAGTCGTAGACCAGCGGCACGCCGGTCTCGGTCGCGCCGATGGTCAGCGGCGCGGACTCCCAGTGCGCGGACACCATCAGGATCGCCCGGGGGCGCGGCAGGGCACGGGCCCACGCCTCGAGCTGGACCACCCATAGCGGATCGTCCACCAGCGGCGGTGCACCATGGCCCAGGTAGAGCGCGGGCATCCGGCCCGGCGTAACCCCCGCCGCCGCGCTCGCCGCCACCTGCTCAGCCGCATCGGCGGGAACCGGCTCGTGCTCGGGGTCCTGCGCGCGAAGCTCCTCGTCCATGTTTCCTCTGCTCCTGCCAGGCCGGCTGCGCCGCCGGCCGCCCTACCGCGACCGTACCCAGCTGACGGGTAGCATCCGCGTCGGGCCGGGCGAATTTACGGGAGGAGCTCATGATGCGGGTGGTGGCGCTGGCCGATACCCACGCCCCCAGGCGGTGGAAGTCGTGCCCGCCGCTCGTGGCCGAGCAGCTGCGCCAGGCCGACCTCATCCTGCACGCCGGCGACGTCTGCACCGCCACCGTCCTGGAGGAGCTGTCGCAGTACGCTCCGGTCCTGGCCGTGGTCGGCAACAACGACGGCCCCGACGTCGCCGCCTGGGGTGCGCAGCCGACCCTGCAGGCGGATCTCGACGGCCTGCCGGTGGCGATGATTCATGACAGCGGTGTGGCAGCCGGCGGCTGCCGCGGCTGCGGCGCATGTTCCCCGCCGCCGGCCTGGTCGTGTTCGGGCACTCACACATACCGCTGGACGCCGAGGCCAGCGGGCTGCGCATCTTCAACCCGGGATCGCCTACCGACCGCCGACGCCAGCCGCACGGCACCGTCGGCGTGCTGCGCATCGAGTCCGGGCGCCTCGCCGAGGCCAGGATCGTCCCGGTCAGCTGACCTTCGGGGCCTCAGGGACCAGCCAGAGCACCGCGAGGGGCGGCAGGGTCAGCCGGGCCGAGGCAGGCTGGCCGTGCCAGGGCTCGGCCACGGCCTTGACCACCCCGAGGTTGCCCACGCCGCTGCCGCCGTACGCGGCCGCGTCGGTGTTGATCAGCTCGCGCCACCGGCCCGCGGCAGGCAGCCCGACCTGGTAGTCGAGGTGCGGGGCGCCGGAGAAGTTGGCCAGGCAGGCGACGGCCCACGCTCCGTCCTCGGCGCGGCCCGCGCCGGGAAAGCGCAGGAAGGCCAGGACGTTGCCGTCCGCGTCGGACGCGTCGATCCAGCTGAACCCGTCGGGGCTGAAGTCCCGCCGCCACAGGGCCGGGTTGTCACGGTACGCCTGGTTCAGGTCCCTGACCAGGTCGGCGACGCCGAGATGCCGGGTGTCGCCGACCGGGGGCCAGGCGAGGCCGGCCTGCTCGGACCACTCGGCGTCCTGGCCGAACTCCGACCCCATGAACAGCAGCTGCTTGCCCGGGTGCGCCCACTGGTAGGCCAGCAGCGACCGGAGCCCGGCGAACTGCTTCCAGGTGTCGCCTGGCATCTTGTGCAGCAGGGATCCCTTGCCGTGCACCACCTCGTCGTGGGAGAGCGGGAGCACGAAGTTCTCGCTGAACGCATACATCATCGAGAACGTGATCTCGTTCTGGTGGAAGTGCCGGAACACCGGGTCCACGGACAGGTAGGACAGCGTGTCGTGCATCCAGCCCAGGTTCCACTTAAGGCCGAACCCGAGCCCGCCCTCTTGCGCTGGCTTGGTCACGCCCGGCCAGGCCGTGGACTCCTCGGCGATCATCATGATGCCCGGCACCCGCTTGTAGCAGGTGGCGTTCGCTTCCTGCAGGAACGAGACGGCCTCCAGATTCTCCCGGCCGCCGTAGACATTCGGTGACCACTCACCGTCCCGGCGCGAGTAGTCCAGGTACAGCATCGACGCCACGGCGTCCACCCGCAGGCCGTCGATGTGGAATTCCTCCAGCCAGTAGATCGCGTTGGCGACCAGGAAGTTGCGGACCTCGGGCCGGCCGAAGTTGAAGATCAGCGTGCCCCAGTCCGGATGCTCGCCCCGCTGCGGGTCGGGATGCTCGTACAGCGGCGTGCCGTCGAAGCGGGCCATCGCCCAGTCGTCCCTGGGGAAGTGGGCGGGCACCCAGTCGATGACGACGCCGATGCCGGCCTGGTGCAGCCGGTCCACCAGGTGGCGGAAGTCGTCCGGCGCGCCGAACCGGGCTGAGGGTGCGTAGTACGACGTCACCTGGTAGCCCCAAGACCCGCCAAACGGGTGCTCGGCGACCGGCAGGAACTCGACGTGCGTGAACCCGAGCCCGGTGACGTAGGCGGTGAGCTGGTCGGCCAGCTCGGCGTAGGACAGCCCGGGACGCCACGAGCCCAGGTGCACCTCGTACACGCTCATCGGCTGGCCCAGCGGGTCATGCCTGGCGCGTGCGGCCATCCACTCCTGATCAGCCCACTCGTACCGGGACTCGCTCACCACGGACGCGGTGTCGGGTGGCCGCTCGGCCAGCGAGGCCATGGGGTCGGCCTTCTGGCGCCAGTTGCCGTCAGGACCGCAGATGTCGTACTTGTACCGGGTTCCTGGGCCTATCCCGGGTACGAACAGCTCCCAGACGCCGGAGCCGCCCAGCGAGCGCATCGGGTGCGCGCGGCCGTCCCAGTGGTTGAAGTCGCCGATCATACGGATGCCGCGGGCGTTCGGCGCCCAGACCGCGAACGCGGTTCCGCCGGCCCTGTTGCTGACGTGGGCGCCGAGGACCTTCCACAGCTCCTCGTGCCGGCCCTCGGCGATCAGGTGCAGGTCGATCTCGCCCAGCGTCGGCAGGTGCCGGTACGGGTCGTCGGCGACGGTCTCGGGCAGCGTGGCACCGGCGGCTTCCGGCGCGGGGTAGGTGACCGCGACCCGGTAGTCCGGGACCTGGCTCACGGGCAGCGTGGCGGCGAAGAGGCCCTGATACACGTGCTTGAGCGGGAACCTGCGCCCGTCCGGGAGTACCGCCGTGACCGTGCTCGCGAGCGGCCGCAGCGCGCGGATGACCGTCGTAGTGCCGCCGACCGGGTGGGACCCGAGGACGGAGTGCGGGTCGTGGTGCGTCCCGTTGACGATCCTGTCGATTTCTTCTCGGCGGACCTGGCCGGGCTGGTCAGCCGGGGAGCTCGTCCGTTCCGTCATAAGGCGCCCGCAATCGAGTCCAGCGGGATCGGCAGCCAGCCCGGACGGTGCCTGGCCTCGTACATCACCTCGTACACCGCCTTATCGAGCATCAGGGCGCGCAGCAGCGCGGCGTTAGCCTGCGGATCCATCCCACCCGCCTCGGCGTAGCCCTTGCAGAATGCCGCCTGGCTCCGTTCCACCCACTCGTCCGCGATGTCGCGAAGGTCGGCCGAGTCCGGGCGGTCGAGCAGCTGATGACGGGCAGCGTAATCGAAGGAGCGAAGCATGCCGGCCACATCCCGCAGCGGGACGCTGCGCAGCTGGCGCCGGTTCAGCGGCAGCAGCGGCTCACCCTCGAAGTCGAGGATCACCCAGCCGGTGGTGGTGCGCAGCACCTGGCCCAGATGGTAGTCACCGTGAACCCGCTGGATCGGCAGCTGTCCGCACAGTTCGGCCACGTCGGCGTAGTAGCTACCGAGCTTGTCCTCATACGGGCGCAGTTCGGGCACCTCGGCGCTGGCCAGGTCCAGCTTCATGATCATTTCGCCGGCCATGCTGGCGTAGGCCCCGGACGCCGTGTCGTGGGTGCCGAAGGCCGCGGCTAGGTCGGCGTGCACCTCGGCGGTGGCCGCGCCGAGCCGGAAGGCTTCCCCGGCAAAGTCGCCGCCCGCCTGCTCCGGGCGGATCGCTCCCGGTTCCTGGACGCCGTCACCCGCGTAAAGATCGCGCAGGCTGGTGACGGCCAAAGACCAGCCGTCGCTGGCCGTCGGCAGGAACCTGGACAGGATGGCCAGCACGATCGGTTCGCCGTCGCCGCGGGCCTCGATCCAGCCGAACGGCTCGGCCACGTGCGTCGAGCGGCGCCGGGCCAGCGCGCGGTTCACCTCCAGGTCCGGGTGCGGGCCGGGAAAGATCCGGCGCAGCACCTTGAGGATCGCGCGGTCGCCGAAGGTCAGGCTGGTGTTGCTCTGCTCGCCGGTGAGCACCAGGCTGTCCAGCCCGGTGTCGATCTCCGCGGTGGGCTCCCTGAAGAACCGGAGCGGGCCAATGCTCTCCTCACGCTCCATGCCCCGGAGCAGGACCCGGGTGAGCTCGGGATCGTGCAGGGCGTCGTAGGCGGTCCGGCCGCCGCCGGCCGGCCCGATGACGGCATGCCGCAGCGAGTCAGGCACCTGCGCGCGGATCCCGGCCAGGACCTGGTACCTGGCGGGCTCGCCGTCCTGGGGCACCGAGATGATCAGGTGGCGGAGCTCAGGGTCGCCGGCGACCAGGGTGGTGTCGGCAGTGATCGTGAGGTCACGGACCGCGGTACCGGTGCCCGGGTACCAGCGCTGGCCTGGCAGCCACGTCGCTAGCGTGTCCTCAAATGTCATGACTCCTGGTCTACCCCGCCCCTCGCTCGTCATCCCGGCCGATACGGCTCAGATCAGTCAACAGCACCCCAGATCTCGCGCGCAGGCGGGTCCCACGATGTGGGCGGTGGTCGGCCCCGGGCTCACGGCGGGCCTGGCTGGGCCGGGTGTTTCCGGCGGGCCCGGGCGGCCCGGGCGTACCCAGGGGCCCGGCGTCTAGAGTCGGGGGATGAGATCGGCTACGGACGGATATGTTGATCTTCGGTCGGACACAGTCACCAGGCCTTCGGCCGCCATGAGGCGGGCCATGGCGGCCGCCGAGGTCGGCGATGACTGGTTTGGCGATGACCCGACCGTCAACCGGCTGCAGGAGGCTGCGGCCGAGACGACCGGGAAGCAGGCCGCGCTCTACCTCCCCACGGGGACGCTGTGCAATCAGATCGCGGTCCATGTCTTCGCCCGGTCCGGGCGTTTCGTGGTGTGCGAAGCGAACGCCCATATCGGTAACACCGAGCAGGCGTCGGCCGCGGCACTGTCCGGCGTGGCGTTCCGCCGCGTGCCCGGGGCGCGGGGGCTGCTGTCCGCTGCCCAGGTCGACGCGGCGCTGGCCGCCGACCCGTACGACGTCAGTGTGGTGGACCTGGTGGCGCTCGAGAACACTCATCAGCTCGGCGGCGGGACCGCGATGCCGGTGGCCGAGGTGGCGGCTGTCGCGGACGTGTGCGCGGCCCGGGGCGTGCCGCTCTACCTGGATGGCGCGCGCATCTTCAACGCCGCCGCGGTCACCGGCGCGGCCGTGGCGGACTACGGCGCCGCGGTGACTGCGCTGATGTTCTGCCTGTCCAAGGGGCTGGGTGCACCGATCGGGTCGCTGCTGGCCGGGGACGCCGAGTTCATCAAGCAGGCCCGCCGGCTGAAGGTCCTGTTTGGCGCGGCGTGGCGGCAGGCCGGGATCATGGCCGCGGCCGGGCTGATTGCGCTGGAGGAGGGGCCGAAGCGGCTGCACACCGACCACGCGAACGCCCGCCGCCTGGCCGAGGGCGTCGCCGAGATCCTGCCCGGGGCGGTCGATCCCGAGACGGCCACCAACATCGTGTTCGTGGACCTGGCCGGGACCGGCCACGGCGTGCCCGAGTGGGAGCAGCGGCTGGCCGCGGAGGGTGTGCTGGTCACGATGGTCCCCGGCCGGATCCGGATGCTCACCCACGCCGACGTCACCGCGCCGGACATCGAGGCGGCGCTGGATGCCTGGCGCCGGGTCACGGCCGAGATCGGGAAGCGCCCCGTGCCGCTGGGCGCCCGCGACGTCGGCGTGACGGGACACTAGCGGGCCCGCTAGCGTGCCTGGGTGACCGGCGGGAGCAGGAACCAGTAGAAGCCGTGGCCCGGCAGGGTCAGCAGGTAGGTCAGCTCACCGATCGGCGGGAAGACCACACCCCCCATGCACTCGATCGGCGTGATGTCCTTGAACCGGCGCAGGTCAAGCTCGACCGGCTGCGGGAACCTGGACAGGTTGTTCACGCACAGGATCGTGTCCGTCCCGTCGGCGTCAGGGTCCGGCGACTGGTACTCACGCACAAACGCCAGCACGCTCGGGTTGGATGAGTTCAGCTCCTCGAAGCCGCCCCGCCCGAACACCGGGTGCCGTTTCCTGATCTCGATCATCCGCCGGGTCCAGTGCAGCAGGGAGCCGCCGTTCTGCTCCTGCGCCTCGATGTTGAGCGCCTGGTAGCCGTAGATCGGGTCCATGATCAGCGGCAGGTAGAGCCGGGCCGGGTCGGCGACGGAGAACCCGGCGTTCCGGTCTGAGGTCCACTGCATGGGCGTGCGCACGCCGTCGCGGTCACCGAGCCAGATGTTGTCGCCCATCCCGATCTCGTCGCCGTAGTACAGCACCGGCGAGCCGGGCAGCGACAGCAGCAGCGCGGTGAACAGCTCGAGCTGATCCCTGTCGTTGTCGAGCAGCGGGGCCAGCCTGCGCCTGATGCCGATGTTGGCCTTCATCCGCGGGTCCCTGGCGTACTCCGCGTACATATAGTCGCGCTCGTCGTCGGCGACCATCTCCAGCGTCAGCTCGTCATGGTTGCGCAGGAAGATGCCCCACTGGCAGCCGGAGGGGATGGCCGGCGTCTGGGCCAGGATCTCGGAGATGGGGTAGCGCTGCTCGCGCCGCACCGCCATGAAGATCCGCGGCATCAGCGGGAAGTGGAAGGCCATGTGACATTCGTCACCCCCGACCGCCGGGTCGCCGAAGTACTCCACCACATCGGCGGGCCACTGGTTGGCCTCGGCGAGCAGGACCCGGTCCGGGTAGAGCCGGTCCACCTCGGTCCGGATCCGCCTGAGGTACTCGTGCGTCTCCTTGAGGTTCTCGCAGTTGGTGCCTTCGCGCTCGTACAGGTACGGCACGGCGTCCAGCCGGAAACCGTCGATGCCGAGGTCAAGCCAGAACCGCAGCACCTCGAGCATGGCGTCCTGGACCTTGGGGTTCTCGTAGTTCAGGTCCGGCTGGTGGGAGAAGAACCTGTGCCAGTAGTACTGCCCGCGAACCTGGTCGAAGGTCCAGTTGGACTGCTCGGTGTCGACAAAGATGATCCGGGCCTCGCCGTAACGGTCGTCGGTATCCGACCAGACGTAGAAGTCGCCGAACGGGCCGTCGGGATCGCTCCGCGACGCCTGGAACCAGGGGTGGGCGTCGCTGGTGTGGTTCACGACCAGGTCGGCGATGACGCGGATGCCGCGCTCGTGCGCCTGCTCGACCAGCTCGACGAAATCCCCGATGTTGCCGAACTCCGGGAGGATCGACATGAAGTCCGAGATGTCATAGCCGCCGTCGCGCAGCGGCGAATCGTAGATCGGCAGCAGCCAGATGCAGTCGATGCCGAGCCACTGCAGGTAGTCGAGCCGGGAGGTGAGGCCGCGGATGTCGCCCGTACCGTCGCCGTTCGAATCGTGAAAGCCGCGGATCAGCACCTCGTAGAAGACCGCGTGCTTGTACCACTGCGGATCGCGCGGTTTGGCGAACGAGAAGGAATCAGGCACCGGCTCGCTGGGCGCGGCGGCTGATCCAGGCTGGAAGGCGGGCAGGGGCTGGCCGATCGGGCCGAATGCCGCCGGCCGAGGAGGTGTGCCCACTGCGGTCTCCCTGGTCCGAGGTGAGTTCAAGTTACGTGTCCAGTGCCTGCTTTTGGTTACAGTCCGAAAATTGTTACGTGTGGCGCCCCGTCAGCCGCCCGGTGATCGGCCGTCACGGTGGAGCCGCCCGGTGATCGGTACTCACGGTGAAGATGTGCGCTGGTGCCCGGGCTGGATCGAGCCGTACGTAGTTCGCCTGACCCCACCGGTAGGACTCCCCGGAAAGCTCATCGGTGACCACGAACTGCTCGCCGGGGATTACGCCGAGGGCTGGCTCGTCGAGCCAGACTGTAGCCTCTCGCGGCTGGTGCGGATCGATATTTATCACGACAAGTACCGTGTCGCGCTCGCCCTCCCAGCCGCCGGAGCCAGTGCTCTTCGAGAAGCAGAGTATCTCCGGCTGGTCACTGTAGTGAAAACGCAGGTTACGCAGCCGGTGCAGCGCCGGATGGATCTTCCGCAGCAGGTTGAGGCGGGTGATGAAGGGCGCGATGTCCGCGTAGGGCGGGGCGACACTTTCGGCGTGGTCCCAGTCTCGCGGCCGGTACTGGTACTTCTCCGAATCCAGGTACTCCTCGCTGCCCGGGACCACAGGGACGTTCTCGCACAGTTCGTAGCCGGAGTAGACGCCCCAGGTCGGCGACAGTGTCGCGGCCAGGGCGGCCCGGATCCGGAACGCGGGCGGCCCGCCGTGCTGCAGGTACTCGGTGAGGATGTCCGGCGTGTTGACAAAGAAGTTCGGCCGCATGTAGGCGGCGGCCGGGCCGGACAGCTCGCGCAGGTACTCGGTCAGCTCCCCGGACGAGTTGCGCCAGGTGAAGTACGTGTAGGACTGGTGGAAGCCGATGATCGCGAGGTTGTGCATCATCGCGGGCCTGGTGAAGGCCTCGGCCAGGAACAGCACGTCCGGGTCGGTCCGGGCGATCTCCGCCAGGAGCCGGTCCCAGAAGGTCAGCGGCTTGGTGTGCGGGTTGTCCACGCGGAAGATCCTGATCCCGTGGGCCATCCAGTGCCGGATGATCCGCAGCACCTCGGCGTAGATCCCCTCGGGGTCGTTGTCGAAGTTGACCGGCAAGATGTCCTGGTACTTCTTGGGCGGGTTCTCCGCGTAGGCGACCGAGCCGTCGGCCCGCCTGGTGAACCACTCCGGATGCTCGGTGACCCACGGGTGATCCGGCGAGGCCTGGAGCGCGAGATCGAGCGCTACCTCCAGGCCAAGTTCGCCCGCGCGGCCGACGAACGCGTCAAAGTCCGCCAGCGTGCCGAGGCCCGGGTGGATGGTGTCGTGGCCGCCCTCGGGCGACCCGATGGCCCAGGGCGACCCCGGGTCGCCGGGGCCCGCGTTCAGGGAGTTGTTGGGCCCCTTCCTGGCCGTGGTGCCGATCGGATGGACCGGAGGGAGGTAGACCACGTCGAAACCCATGCGGGCGATCGCGTCCAGCCGGCGCGCGGCGGCCCGCAGCGTGCCGGACGTCGAGACCTGGCCCGGCCCCTGGGCGACGACGGCCCCCTCGGACCGCGGGAAGAACTCGTACCAGGAGCCGTACAGCGCGCGCTCCCTGTGCACCATCACCGGGTAGCTCGCCGACTTGGTCACCAGCAGGCGCAGCGGGAAGGCGCGGAGGATCTCGGTGATGTCCTCGAGGCCCGCAGCGGCCAGGCGGTCCAGCGGGGGTATGCCGGGGTCCCGCAGCACGCCGGCCAGGGCCTCGAGCGCGGCCCGGGCGGCCGCGGCCTCCTTCTTCTCCGCGATACCGGCCGAACGCGGGGTGCGCACCTGGGCCGCGGCCCGCTCGAACAGCAGCGCGCCGTCGGCCAGCGTCAGATCCGCGTCCTGGCCGATCGGCACCTTGATGGCCGCGTCGTGCCGCCAGCGCCCGATCGGGTCGCCCCACGCCTCCACCTCGAAGTGCCACAGGCCCGCTGCGGTGACCGTGACCTCGGCGGCGTGCCGGTCCAGGCCGATGCCGACTTCCCGCATCGGCACCAGCGGCCGGCGGCGGCCGTCCGGCCCGCGCAGCACCACCCCCGCGCCGAGCATCTCGTGCCCTTCGCGGAAAACGGTGGCGCTCACTTCGAATGACTCGCCGGTGACCGCTCGCGCGGAACGCTGCCCGCGCGCGACAACGGGCTGCACGTCGACTATGGGAATCCTGCCAATCACTTACGACAAGCTACCCAGTCGGGCTCAAGTCAAGCGGTCGGCGTGGCAAGTGGAGGGGGAAATGGGGAGGTGGGTGGGGCGTTGATGTCCAGTCTGGTCTGCAGACCCATTAGGGTCGCTCTCCGTGAGAGCTATCCGCCGGTTCACGATCCGCCCGGTTCTGCCCGAGCCGCTCGCGCCGCTGCGCGAGCTGATGCTGAATTTGCGCTGGTCCTGGCACGCCGAGACGCTGGAGCTGTTCGCCGACATCGATCCCGCGGCCTGGGAGCGGTCCGGACGGGAACCGGCGGCGCTGCTGGCCGAGGTCTCCCCGGAGCGGCTGGCCAGCCTGGCCGCTGACGAGCAGTTCCTGCGGCGGCTCGGCGACGCGGTCGAGGACCTGCGCGAGTACACCTCCGGCCCGCGCTGGTACCAGGCCGCCGGCCTGCCCGGGGCGCCGCCGGGCGTCGCGTACTTCTCGCCCGAGTACGGGCTCACCGCGGCGCTGCCGCAGTACTCAGGCGGCCTGGGCATCCTCGCTGGAGACCACCTGAAGGCCGGCAGCGACCTGGGCGTCCCGCTGATCGGCGTGGGCCTGCTCTACCGGCATGGCTACTTCACCCAGTCCCTGTCGGCCGAGGGCTGGCAGGCGGAACGCTACCCGGCCAGCGACCCGAATGGCCTGCCGCTGGCGCTGCTGCGCGAGGAGCCCGGGGAGGGTGAGGGCAGCGAGGGCGAGGGCCGGAAGGGCGAGGGTAGGGAGGGCGGGGAATCGGGCGAGCCGGTGAAGATCTCGGTCGCCCTGGCCGACGGCGCGGTCATCGCCGCGCAGATCTGGATCGCGCGGGTCGGCCGGGTGCCGCTGCTGCTGCTCGACTCCTACGTTGAGGAGAACGACTCGTCGTTGCGCGAGGTCACCGACCGTCTCTACGGCGGCGGCAGCGAGCACCGGCTCCGCCAGGAACTGCTGCTCGGCATCGGCGGGGTACGGGCGGTCCGCGCGTTCTGCGCGATCACGTCGCATCCCGAGCCCGCGGTTTTCCACACCAACGAGGGGCACGCCGGCTTCCTCGGCGTCGAGCGCATCCGGGAGTACGTCGGGCAGGGCCTGACCTTCGACGAGGCCATGGAGGTGTGCCGGGCCGGGACGGTGTTCACCACGCACACTCCGGTGCCCGCCGGGATCGACAGGTTCAGCCGCGATCTGGTCGCGCGCCAGTTCAGCGACATGGCGGACCCGGCGCTGCCGACCGACCGGGTGCTGGCGCTGGGCGCGGAGACCTTCCCCGGCGGGGACCCCGACGTGTTCAACATGGCGGTGATGGGGATGCGGCTGGCGCAGCGCGTCAACGGCGTCAGCACCCTGCACGGCCAGGTGAGCAGGCAGATGTTCACCGGCCTGTGGCCCGGCTTCGACACCTCCGAGGTGCCGATCGGGTCGGTCACCAACGGCGTGCACGGGCCGACCTGGGTCGCCCCCGAGGTCCTGGCCCTGGGTCACGACGGCCAGCAGCAGGAGCTCGCCGAGGACGGTCCGTTCTGGGAGCGGGCGGCCGCGGACCCGGCGGGCATCTTCGGCGTCCGCCACGTGCTGCGTGCTCGGCTGGTCGCGGAGGCGCGGCGGCGGCTGCGCGCCTCCTGGAAGCTGCGCGGGGCCTCCGACGCCGAGCTGACCTGGATCGAGGACGCGCTCGACGAGAACGTGCTGACGATCGGCTTCGCCCGGCGCGTTCCTTCTTACAAGCGGCTGACCATGATGCTGCACGATCCCGAGCGGCTCACCGCGCTGCTGCTGGACCCGCAGCGGCCGGTGCAGATCGTGATCGCCGGGAAGGCGCACCCGGCCGACGACGGCGGCAAGCTGATGATCCAGCAGATGGTGCGCTTCGCCGACGACCTGCGGGTCCGCCACCGCATCGTGTTCCTGCCCGACTACGACATGGCGCTCGGCCGGGCCCTGGTGCAGGGGTGCGATGTCTGGCTGAACAACCCGCTGCGCCCGCTGGAGGCCTGCGGCACCTCGGGGATGAAGGCCGCGCTGAACGGGGCGCTCAACCTCTCGATCCTGGACGGCTGGTGGGACGAGTGGTTCGACGGCGGCAACGGCTGGGCCATCCCGTCGGCCGACCGGGTCGACGACCCCGCGCGCCGGGACGAGCTCGAGGCGTCCGCGCTCTACGATCTGCTCGGGCAGTCGGTGGCACCGCTGTTCTACGACCGGGGCCCCGATGGCCTGCCCCGTCGCTGGCTGGAGATGGTGGCGCACACGCTGCGGACCCTTGGGCCCCGGGCCCAGGCCACCCGGATGGTCCGGGAGTACGTGAACGAGCTGTACCTGCCCGCGGCCCGGTCCTCGCAGGCGCTCGCGGTCGGCGGCCCCGGCTTCGCCGGCGCGCGCGAGCTTGCCGCCTGGAAGAACCGGGTCACCAAGGCCTGGCCCGGGGTCGGCATCGAGCACGTGGAGGCCGACGACAGCGCGCAGAGCCCGGGCGCCCGGCTGGTGGTTCGCGCGAGCGTCACGCTCGGCGAGCTGACACCGGGCGACGTGACCGTCCAGGTGGTCTACGGCTCCGCCGGGGACGAGGACGAGATCGTCAACCCCGCGTTCGCCGACCTGGAGCTGGAGACCGCGCCCGAGGACGGCTCGGCCGCGCGCTACGCAGGCGAGGCTGAGCTGGGCCGTCCTGGGCCGTTCGGCTACACGGTCCGGGTGCTGCCCAAGCATCCGCTGCTGGCCGGGCCTGCGGAAATGGGCCTGGTCAGGGTGCCGGTGGCCCCGGCCGGCATGAGCAGCGGGGACCTGCGCTAACGGCCTGGCCCACGGCCCGCGGCCGGTCCTGGTTATGGCCGCCGCGCCATTGTGACAGCGCTGCGTGGCCGGCGAGATTACGTGGTGCGAGTAAACCCGGTTGACAGCTGCCGCGTCCTGCTAAGAAGGACAACCAGGCATTCCATAGCCTGGCCCGGAAATTTCTCCCTGTGCCAGGCAGAACGCCAGCAAAACCCTGAGGCATGTGACATCCTGTGATAGAACGCTGGCGGAAAGTTACGGCATAGAGCCGTTACGTTCCGTCATCAGGCAACTACCCCCAAGCGCGAGAGGACCATCCGTCGTGAGAACCCAGATAAAGCCGGAGAACCGTCTTCTGACCCCGGCCGAGGTTGCCGCGATGCTTCGGGTCGACCCGAAGACCGTCACCCGATGGGCCCGGGGCGGCAAACTGTCGTCGATCCGCACCCCCGGCGGTCACCGGCGGTACAGCGAGACTGAGGTCCGCGGATTCCTGAACGGATGGCAGCACGTATCCGCGCCGCGGGCCGGCGAATAAGCCGTCCACACCTGCTCGGCTCTGATGTGGACCACGGGGATGTGGACCACGGGGATGTGGACCACGGGATGTGGACCACGGGGATGTGGACCACGGGCGCGGCGCGGGCGCCGAACGGGCACCCGCGCCGCTCCGCACCCGTGGGGCGCCGCTCCGCACCCGTGGCGGCGCCGCGCTGGCTCCCCGCCGCCGGGCAGCCGACACCGCGCGCAGCCCCGGGTGGCTCCCCGCCACCGGCCAGCAGCTGTGCGGCCAGCACCTGTGCAGCCGGGGCCCCGGCGGCCCGCCACCGTGCTGCCCGAGCCGCCCACCGACGCCGAGCGGGCTTCCTACTCGTGGCGGTCGCTGCCGTCACTGGCTGCCGCCCTCTCCGTCGGCACGCTGTGCGTGATCGCGGCCCAGCTGCTGTTCGAAACGCGCAGCCTCGGCAGTGTCCCGGTCGTGGCCGCGATCCTCGGCGGCTACACGCTCGTCTCCCTGACCTACCAGCTGCTCAGCCTGCCGGTGCACCATGCCGGCCCGGGCTTTGACCTGGCCGCGCATGACGCGGCGGTGCGGTCCTGGCGGCCGGCCCGGCTGCCCTCGGTGGACATCCTGCTGCCGGTCTGCGGCGAGCCCGCCGATGTGCTCAGGAACGCCTGGGCTGGCGTGCTGGAGCTGATCGCGGCCTATCCCGGGGAGGCACGCGGGCACGTGCTCGACGACGGCCCCGACCCGGAGCTTGTGCCGATGGCCGCCGGGTTCGGGTTCAGCTACCTGAGGCGGCCCGACCTGCGCTGGCGCCGGAAGGCGGGAAACCTCAACTACGCGTTCGCCAGGATCACCGGGGAGCACGTCGCCATCTTCGACGCCGGCGTCCGGCCGCGGCCCGACTTCCTGGCCGAGACCCTGCCTTACCTCGACGACCCGGCGGTGGGGATCGTGCAGACCCCGCCGTTCTTCCGGGCCGGCCTGCCGCAGAGCTGGGTGGAGTGCGCGGCCCGGCCGGTGCTCGAGGTCTTCCACCGGGCCGGGCAGGTCTCAAGGAACAAGTTCTCCTCGGCCCTCTGCATCGGCTCGAATGCCGTCTACCGGCGCACCGCGCTCGAGCCGACCGGCGGGTTCACGCTGCTGCCGCACGCCGAGGACTCCCACACCGGGCTTGACGCCCGCGACAACGGCTTCCGGCTCACGTACATCCCGGTGCCGCTGGCCGCCGGGATCGGCCCGGCCACGCTCGAGGAGTTCCTGCGGCAGCAGCACCGGTGGTGCTGGCGGGCGACCTCGCTGGTCTGGACCCGTCACATGTGGCGGGTGCCGATGCCGCTGGCCGCCCGGCTGCCCTACGTGACCGGGTGGCTGTGGAACCTCACCACCGCGCTCAGGACGCTGATCCTGCCGCTGATCCCGATCGCCCTGCTGGCGCTGGCGCCGCAGGAGATCAGCCTCAGAAACGGCCTGCTGCTCATGCCGGCCATGCTCAGCGCTGTGGTTCTCTACCCGCTGTGGCACAGCTCCCGCTACAGCCTCAGGGCCTGGCCGCTGTTGCTGGCTATGGGCTGGGCCCAGATCCTCGGCCTGTGGGACTACGCAAGGGGGCGAGCGCATGCCGCCGCACGCGGCCCCGGGCTCGCCGCCCGGCGATTCCGGTGGGGGATCACGGCCTGGAACGGCGGCCTGGCCGTCGCGTGGATCGCCCTCGCGCTGTGGCGCACGGCGGCGACCAGGTCGGGCCTATTCGCGGCCGTGGCGGCGCTCGGGGCCGGGTACCTGATCGTCGTCGGGCGGCTGGTCTTCCCCGGCCGAAAGCTGCCGGTCAGGTACCGTAACGGCGCTCAGCCGGTGCCTCAGGCTCCGCAAGAGGCCTGAGGCCGAGTTGCAGCGCGATCGTGGCCAGCAGCTCATGCGCCTGATCGGAGTTCAGCTCCCGGACCCGCTGCAGCAGTTCCTGGCTCATCTCCGCGTCCTGGGGCGCGGCGGCGAGAAGCCGGGCCGCATCGGGCCGGCCGGCGCGGCGCAGCTGCGCGGGCGTCACGCCGGCCACGGCGGCCATCCGGGCCAGCGTGCCCGCGGGCCCGCGCACGGGTGCGTACACGCCGGCGCTGACCACCTGATAGCCACCGGCGATCTGGCGCCAGCGGCCTTCGCTGATGCCCGCGCGCCGGGCGGCCTCCCGGGCCGAGAGCTTGGCCCGGCCGAGAGCCTTGGTCAGCAGCGCTCCCCACGGGGGAGGTGCGGGTCGCTCGGACACCGCACTACCTTCGCACGACCTTCGCACTTCTGTCCAGTCAGTTGAGTCGGCCTGAGAGCTTCAGCATCGACCATTTAACCTGCATATATGCCTAAGGAAACCGACTGTGTTAACTGATGAAGAACTTCGAGCGAAATGTTGACCCTTCGCACTGCTGCGCACTAGGGTTACGCAGGGGATCCGTGGCGACACGCTCGGACACCTATCGAGGGGGGACCTCAACATGGGAGTCATGCTTTCCCTGGACCGGCACCGGCCTGACAAGGGCCGCCGCCAGGGCCAGCACGTCCGCCATCCGGGCGACCAGGCGCGCACCCAGGCGGCCGTGCGCCGCTATGACGCTCCCGCCCGCGGGCGGTTACTGGCCAGGGTGGCGCGGAAGGTGATGGTGCGGAGGAGACGGCCCGAGGCGGGCCAGGGTCAGCCCCACGAACCGAACTGGCCGAGCGGGCCGAACCCGCATCCGGGGCTACCTGCCGTGGGCCAGCCCAGGTGGTGGGGGAACCCGGCGGCCGGGACCGGCCGCCGGCCTGACCGTCACCGCTCCGTGGGGCCAGACGCCGGGGCGCCCGCCGCCTGACCGCGGTCAGATCTCAGTGCTTCCGGCCCAGGCATCCGGCCCAGGGACCGAGCCGCTGCAGGCAGCCCGAGGCCAGGCTGCGTAGGATCGTGGCTCTGCAGGAGGTGCGGAATGGCTGAGTTCGTGCACGTCGAGACCGATCAGGCAGTGGCGACCATCCGCCTTGCCCGCCCCCCGATGAATGCGCTGAACGCTCAGGTTCAGGACGAGATCGCGGCCGCGGCCGAGCAGGTGGCCGGCGACGATGACATCCGGGCGGCCATCATCTACGGCGGCGAGAAGGTCTTCGCCGCCGGAGCCGACATCAAGGAGATGGCCGACGCCAGCTACGGCCGGATGGCCGCTGGACACCAGGCGGCTGCAGGCGGCGTTCACGGCGGTAGCCCGGATTGGCAAGCCAGTGGTGGCCGCGATCACCGGCTACGCCCTCGGCGGTGGCCTTGAGCTGGCGCTGTGCGCGGATTTCCGCGTCGCGGGCGAGAGCGCCCAGGTCGGACAGCCCGAGATCCTGCTCGGCGTCATCCCCGGGGCCGGCGGCACGCAGCGGCTGCCGCGCCTGATCGGCCCGGCCAGGGCCAAGGACATCATCTTCACCGGCCGGTTCGTCGGCGCCCAGGAAGCGCTCGCGATCGGCCTGGTCGACCGGGTGGTCCCCGACGCCGAGGTCTACGACGCCGCGCGTGCGCTCGTCAAGCGCTACGCCAGCGGCCCCGCGCTGGCCCTGCGGGCCGCCAAGCAGGCCATCGACGACGGCCTGGATGTCGACCTGGCCACCGGGCTGGAGATCGAGCGGCTCAACTTCGCCGGGCTGTTCGCCACCGAGGACCAGCGGACAGGAATGCGCAGTTTCATCGAGAATGGACCCGGGAAGGCGACGTTCGCCGGGCGGTGAGCGCCGTCGCAGCCGGGGTCCTGAGGAGCAGCCACGTTCATGTGCCGAGTCACTTTCAGCGACAGGCGGTCCGGGCCGTGACCGAGCCGGGCGACGGCCCGGACAGCCCGTCCCTCGACATGGTCACGGCCGCGCTCCGCGCGGACAGCGCCGATGTCGCGATCTACGCCCGCGTGCTGACCGAGTCGCTGGGCGAGGCGCTCCCGCCCGGGTGTGTCACCGTGGACAGGGACCGGAGCATGTCCGACCGGATGCGCGGCCGGGCCGGCCAGGTGTCGAAGATCACCGTCCGGCTGGGCGAGCAGGTCCTGACGCTCGGCGTCCAGGGCGGCGTGCCCGTGGCCGAGGTCTGCAGACAGGTGCGCGGAGTAGTCCTTTCGCGCCAGCAGGTGCAACCTGGTGTATGGGCGGAGGAGCTGGCCAGGGCCCTGGTCACGCACGCGGAGCAGAACGCCGAGGCGGCCCAGGCGCTGCGTCGGCTGGTGACAGGAAGCTAGCACGGGGTATGCGGCCGGGCCCGGCCGCGCAGGACGAGGGGTGTCATGTATCACGGCGACCAGATCGTGCTCGCCACCGCGCTGTGCTGGTCCGGGGGGGCGACCCCCCGCGATGGCGTCTGCTCGGGTCGGCAAGCCGACCGTCGCAGTCGGCAGGCCGGGTGGCCCGGGGGTGAGGTTCGCGGTCTAACCCCGCGGTTCACGGCGCGTGCCGCCTAGGCTGGTGGGGTCATGACTGTGCAGGACCAGATGCCGGAACGGCTCGGGCCCTACCGCGTGCTTGAGCGGCTCGGCGAGGGCGGGATGGGCGTTGTCTACCTGGCGGCCGATGAAGAGCAGCGCCGGGTAGCGGTGAAGGCGCTCCGGCCGTCGGTGGCCAACGACCCGAACGCACGCCGGCGGCTGGCCCGCGAGGTGGAGACGATGCGGCGGGTGCGCAGCCCGTTCGTGGCTGACGTTCTCGACGCGGACGTGACCTGCGAACCGCCCTACATCGTCACCAGGTACGTCAGCGGCCAAACCCTCGAGGAGGTCGTGGGCCGGGGCGGCCCGCTGACCGGGCAGGCCCTGGCGCGGGTGGCCTCCGGGCTGGCGTTCGCCCTGGCCGCGGTGCACGCGGCGGGCGTCGTGCACCGTGATCTCAAGCCCGGCAACGTGATGCTGGCCCGGGGTGAGCCTGTCGTGATCGATTTCGGGATCGCGCAGGTGCCGGACTCCACCAGGCTCACCATGACCGGGATGTTCATGGGCACCCCCGGCTACCTCGCGCCCGAGGTGATCGAGGGTCAGCCGAGCGGCCCGGCGTCTGACGTGCATTCGTGGGGGGCCACGGTGGCGTTCGCGGCGACCGGCCGCCCGCCGTTCGGCACCGGCGCCTTCGAGACGATCTTCTACCGGATCATCAACGGCCAGGCCGATCTCGACGGCTTCCCGGCGCCGCTGCACTCGCTGGTCGCCCGGGCCCTGTCCCGTGATCCGGCCAGCAGGCCGGGCGCGGCCGAGCTGTGCGAGCGGACGGCCGCGCTCGACCCGGTCTCGCTGGTCCCGGTCCCCGCGTCGGCGGCCGCGGCGCCGCTGGCCGCACCGGGCACGGTGGCCGACAGGTCGCCGACCGCGTTCGCCGACCCGGCCCGGGGCGGCGCCGTCCCCGCTGGTCCCGGCCCCGTGGCCCCGGCGGCCTGGCCGCCGTCCACGCGGCCGCTGGCGCGCCGGCGCCCCCGGCCCGGCTCGCGGCGTTCCGGCTGGAGGCGCGGGCGGGTACCCCGGGGCGGCGGGCTACGCCGGGCAGGCCGGCCCCCGGCCCGCGAACAACTACAGCGACATGCTGCCCCCGGTGCGTTACGGGCCGCCCGCGGCCGCGCCGCCGTCCGGTCAGGCCGGGCCGCTCGCCGGGCCGACGGCCCAGGGAGCGACCCGGTCCGCGGCGGGCCCGCTGCTCGTCGCGGCCTCGATTGCCGTGCTGGTCAGCATCGCCGTCGTCCTCCCGATCGCGGGCACGGTGGCCGCGCTCGTGGCGCTGATGGCGCTGCGGGCCGCGGGCCAGACGGCGGACAGCCTGGCCCGGCGGCACACCCGCCGCGGCGCGCGGGCCAGCGATCCGCTGCTGTCGGCCGTGGTGTTCCCGCTGGCGTTCGCCTGGTCGGTGGCGCGGACGCTGCTGCTGGCGCCGGCGGCGCTGGTCGCGGCCGCGATCGTGGGCGCCATCACGATCATCGCCGTGCCCCATCACCCGCTTCCGCTGGCCTTCGCCTACGCGGCCGGCGTGCTGGTCGCGTTCTACGGCATCGGCCCGGGCTCGGGCAGCTCGCGCAAGCCGCTGCGGAAGTTCTTCGACCGGGCCGCGGCGACCCCGACCCGGTCGGCGTTCGTGTTCGCGATGGCGGCCGTGGCGGTCGTCGCGCTCGTCGCGGTCGCGAACTCGAATCCGCCGGTCTTCTGGCCGTCCAGTCACACGGTCACCTGGCTGCAGCACTTCGAGTGGCTGCACAGCGCCCGGAGTCAGCTGCTGAGGCTTATCGGCAGGCCGGGCGGCTGAGACCCTGGAGCGGGGACCGGGACAGCCGGCTAGCTGCTGCGCCCGGTGAGGTTGGTGACCCGGCCGGCGCGCGGGCTGTGGGCCTGAGCGGGCACGGCAGGCGCGGCCGCCGGGGCCATGACCGGCGGCGCGGCGGCCTGCGGCGGAACCGAGTGCAGCGGGACCGGTCCCGCGGGGACTGACGGCGGCGCCGCCCGCCCGGCCAGGGCGGATCTCTCGGCCGGCGGCAGCGGCCGGACCATGCCGAGCGCCACCACCTCGTTGGCCAGCCGGACCCGGCGGTTCGCCCCCTCGGGAATCCGGAACTTCTGGTAGAGCCTGAGCAGGTGCTGCTTGATCGCGGCCTCGGTCACCACCAGGTCAGCGGCGATCTCGCGCGCCGTCGCGGGTGCTACGAACGCCTCATCGGACAAGGCCGGCCGGCACAGCGAGGTCACCACGTCCAGCTCCCTGCGGGTCAGCTCAGGCGCCGCGGGCCGGCGCAGCTCCACCTCGGGGGTGAGCTCATCGGCGGCGAGGCCGAACACCCGGCAGCGGGCCGACCCGAAGGTCAGCACGTCGCCGTCGTCGAGCACCCGGCGCGCCACCAGGCGGCCGTTCACCCGGGTGCCGTTGCGTGATAAACCGAGATCGGTCACGTAGGCGTAGGGCCCGCGGCAGATGATCTCGGCGTGCAGCCTGGAGACGCTCGGATCAGCCAGGTGGACATCCACCGACCTGCCGCGCCCGATGGTGGTCACATCCCCGCGCAGCGGGATCGTCGCCCCGCTGTCCTCGACCCGGATGTAGGGGCCATCCATGACCCGTTCCTCCTGCCTGTCGGAGCAGCTACGGAGATCTCACTCTGCAGCTACCCTTCTCCGGCGCGGTTGTACCGTTCCTGACCGAACGGATTGCCCGGTCCAGACGGCCGCGCGGCCTCCGGGGCGGCCAGAGACGGCCAGCCAAGATGCGCAGAACGGGCGCGCAAGTACACTGCCGAGCGGGCTGTCCGAGAGGAAGACACATGCTGGGAAAGCCGTCCAGCGGGCTGGCCGACGTCGTCGCCGCCGCCACGGCGCTGAACGACACAGACGGCCAGGCGGGCCGTCTTCCGGCCACCGGGTACGCCCGGTGAAGCATTCCGCGCAGCACCGCGCGGCGGCCAGGCCGGCCGGCGACTGAGGCGCCCGGGCGCGGCCGGTGGCAGCAGCAGCTCGTCTACGGGATCGCGCTGTGCTGCCTGGCCGGGTCCCTCATCTGGATGCGGCAGGGCGGGGAGAGCGTGCGAGACGGTACGTTGGCGGTGGCGGGAACGTTGCTCGCCACGGCCCTGGCCCGGCTGGCGTTGCCGGAGCGCCGGGCGGGCATGCTCGTATCGAGGCGTCGCCTGCTTGACGTGGCGGTCCTCGCTGCGTTCGGTGTCGGCCTGCTGGTCGCCGGGCTGGTGCTGCCGCCGCAGACCTGACCCGGCGCGGCAGCGCCATCGCGAGCATGAGACCAGCCAGGAGCAGTCGCAGTCACGAGCAAGGACGCTCGGATGATGAAGGGAACGCAGCGGAATGTCCAAGATCAAGGTAGCGAATCCCGTCGTGGAGATCGATGGCGACGAGATGACGCGGATCATCTGGCACTTCATCAAGGACCAGCTGATCCTGCCCTACCTGGATATCGAGCTTGACTACTACGACCTGTCCATCGAGAACCGGGACGCCACCGACGACCAGGTGACGATCGACGCGGCCAACGCGATCAAGCGGCACCACGTCGGCGTCAAGTGCGCCACGATCACCCCGGACGAGGCCCGGGTGACCGAGTTCGGCCTGAAGCGGATGTGGCGCTCGCCGAACGGCACGATCCGCAACATCCTCGGCGGCGTGGTCTTCCGCGAGCCGATCGTCGTGTCCAACATCCCGCGGTTCGTGCCGGGCTGGACCAAGCCCATCATCATCGGCCGCCACGCGCACGGCGACCAGTACCGGGCCACCGACTTCGTGGTCCCTGGCCCGGGCACGGTGAGGATCTCCTACCAGCCCGACGAGGGGTCAGGCGACCCGTTCGAGTTGGAGGTGGCCCGCTTCGACGGCGGCGGCGTGGCCATGGGCATGTACAACTTCGACGACTCGATCAGGGACTTCGCCCGGGCCACCATGCGCTACGCGCTGACCCGCGGCTACCCGCTCCAGCTGTCCACCAAGAACACGATCCTGAAGGCGTACGACGGCCGGTTCAAGGACATCTTCGCCGAGACATTTGAGTCCGAGTTCAAGTCCGAGTACGAGGCGGCCGGGATCACCTACGACCACCGGCTGATCGACGACATGGTCGCCCAGGTCATCAAGGGCGACGGCGGTATCGTCTGGGCGTGCAAGAACTACGACGGCGACGTGGAGTCCGACATCGTGGCCCAGGGGTTCGGCTCGCTCGGGCTGATGAGCAGCGTGCTGATGACGCCGGACGGGCACACGGTCGAGGCCGAGGCCGCGCACGGCACCGTGACCCGGCACTACCGCCAGCACCAGCAGGGCAAGCCGACCTCGACGAACCCGATCGCCTCGATCTTCGCCTGGACCCGGGGGCTCGCCCACCGCGGCACGCTGGACGGCACCCCCGAGGTCAGCGCGTTCGCTGAGACGCTGGAGCGGGTGTGCATCGACACCGTCCAGGGCGGCCGGATGACCAAGGACCTGGCGCTGCTGGTCGGCGCGGGCACCCCGTTCCTGACCACCGAGGAGTTCCTCGCCGCGCTGGACGAGGGCCTGCGTTCCGCCACCACCGCTAGCTAGAGAGCAGGAGACATGACCCGCACAGGCAAGGTGACCGTCGTCGGGGCCGGGTTCTACGGCTCGACCACCGCGCAGCGGCTCGCCGAGTACGACATCTTCGACGAGGTGGTGCTGACCGACATCGTCGAGGGCAAGCCCGAGGGCCTCGCGCTCGACATGAACCAGTCGCGCCCGGTCGAGGGGTTCGAGACCAAGCTGACCGGCCAGACCACCGGTCAGGCCGGCGAGGGCTATGAGGCGATCGCCGGGTCGGACATCGTGATCATCACGGCCGGCCTGCCGCGCAAGCCGGGCATGAGCCGGATGGACCTGATCGGCGTCAACGCCAAGATCGTGCGCAGCGTGATCGAGCAGGTGGTCAAGCACGCGCCCGACGCGGTGCTGATCGTGGTGTCCAACCCGCTGGACGAGATGACCGCGCTGGCCGCGAAGGTGTCCGGATTCCCGTCGCACCGGGTCATGGGCCAGGCGGGCATGCTGGACACCGCCCGGTTCACCTACTTCGTGGCCGAGCGCCTCGGCGTGCCGGTCGGGTCGGTGCGCACGCTCACCCTGGGCTCGCACGGGGACACGATGGTGCCGGTCCCTTCGGCCTGCACGGTGGACGGCAAGCCGCTGGCCGACCTGATGTCCGCCGCGGACATCGAGGCCCTGGTGCAGCGCACCCGCGACGGCGGCGCCGAGATCGTCGGCCTGCTGAAGACCGGGTCGGCCTACTACGCGCCATCGGCCGCCGCGGCCCGGATGGCGCGGGCCGTGGCCGAGGACGCCGGCACGGTGCTGCCGGTCTGCGCCTGGGTGGACGGCCAGTACGGCATCTCCGGCGTCTACCTGGGCGTCGAGGCCGAGATCGGCCGGACCGGCGTGCGCCGCGTGGTGGAGCGTGACCTGACCGGCGACGAGCTGGACTCGCTGCGAACCGCGGCCGAGGCGGTGCGGGCCAAGCAGGCCGACGTCGCCAGCCTCTGAGACCCAGCGCCGTCAGCGTGCTCAGTTAGTGGGGCGGCCGTGAGGCCGTGCCGATCGCGACGGCCGGCCGGAGGTCGGCCCGAGCGGTTGGCACGCGGGGGGTCCTGGGGGGTCGCCCCCCCTTTAGTTACGCAGTCTCCGTAGCGCTAGCTCGGCCAGCAGCGCCGCCCCGTCGGCCAGCACCGAGTCGTCGAACACCGCGTCGGCCGCGTGGTTGAACGGGGCCGTGACCGGGTCGGCGCCGGGCGGGCACGCGCCCAGCATGATGAACGCGCCCGGCACCTGGTCCAGCACGAAGGAGAAGTCCTCAGAGCCCGTGATCGGGCGCGGGGTGCGCAGGAAGGCCGGGGCGCCGAACAGGTCGGTCACGACCCGCTCGGCGAAGTCGACCTCGGCGCCGGTGTTGACCGTCATCGGGTACCCGTCGGCGAACATGGCCGTGGCCGTGAGCCCGTGCCCCGCCGCGATCTCCGTCACCAGGCTCAGCGCCGCGTCCTGCACGGCCGCGCGGGAGGCGGGGGAGAACGTCCGCACGGTGGCCTCGAACCGCGCCTGATCGGGGATCACGTTGCTCGCCGTGCCCGCGTGGAACGTGCCCACCGTGATCACCACGGGGTCGAAGATGTCGAACCGGCGGGTGACCAGCGCCTGCAGCGCGGTTACGATCTCGCAGGCCGCGGGGATGGGATCGGCCGCGAGATGCGGCTGGGACCCGTGGCCGCCACGCCCGGTGACCGTCACCTCGAGGGTGTCTGATGCGGCCGTCATAATTCCGTTACGGCTGGTAAACATCCCGCGGGGAAGCAGGCCGGACGCCACGTGCAGGGCGTAAGCCGCGACCGGGCGGGGCCCGGCCGCGTCGAGCACCCCTTCGTCGATCATCAGCTCGGCGCCGCCCCCGGTCTCCTCCGCGGGCTGGAACATGAAGATCACGTTCCCGGGCAGCTCAGCCTGGCGCGCGGCCAGCAGCCGCGCGGCCCCGGCCAGCATGGCCGTGTGCAGGTCGTGCCCGCAGGCGTGCATGACGCCGTCGACCTGCGAGGCGTAGGGCAGGCCCGTGCTCTCGGTGACCGGGAGCGCGTCCATGTCGCCGCGCAGCAGAACGCTCCGGTCTGGCCCGCACCCGCGCAGCACCGCGGTCACCGAGGACGCCGAGCGCCCCGTGGTGATCTCCAGGGGCAGCCCGTCCAGGGCGGCGAGCACCTTCTCGAGGGTCCGGGGCAGGTCGAGCCCGATCTCCGGCTCCCGGTGGATGGCGCGGCGCAGCTCGGCCAGATCGCCGGAGATCGCCGCCGCCTCCTGGAGTACCTCAGTCATCGGCGGTGTTCTCCTCCCCTGCTGACAGCGCCGGCCGGGTCATTGCTAGCCCGGGGGCGCCCCCCGGACCCCCGCGTGCGGTCCGCTCGGGCCGGCCAGCCGGCCGTCGCGGGCCGACACAATACACCTAGACTGTGCGGACACCGCGCCGCGCGGTGCCCGCCGTGGTCGGCACCGTGCCCGGCCGCGGCCGACGCCACCAGGCTAACTGCCGAGGTCAGGGATCCAGACGTGAACGCCGTCGGCTGGGACATTCTGATTGTCCTGGTCATTGTTCTGATCGGTGGTTTCTTCGCGGCCGCCGAGATGGCCCTGGTATCGCTGCGCGAAGGCCAGGTCCGTACGCTCTCGAAACGGGGCAAACGGGGGCAGCGGGCCGCGAAGCTGGCCCAGGACCCCGAACCGGTTCCTTTCCGCCGTCCAGATCGGCGTCACCCTGGCCACCCTGCTGTCCGGCGCGTTCGGCGCGGCCACGCTGGCCAGCAGCCTGAAGTCCTGGCTGGCCCAGCACATGAACGCCGACCTGGCGTCGGCGCTCTCGATCGCCGTGATCACGCTGGCGATCTCGTTCCTCACCCTGGTGTTCGGTGAGCTCGCGCCCAAGCGGATCGCCCTGCAGCGCTCGGAGCGGGTGTCGCTGTTCGCCGCGCCGTTCCTGGACCGGCTCGCGACCCTGGCCACGCCCGTGGTCTGGCTGCTGTCGAAGACCGTGAACCTGGTCGTGGTGATTCTCGGCGGCGATCCGGCGGTCGGCCGCGGGGTCATGACCGAGGAGGAACTTCGCGACCTGGTGGCCGGGCACCAGGCGCTGAGCCCGGACGAGCGGCGGATCGTGGGCGAGGTGTTCGACGCCGGGAAACGGCAGATCCGCGAGGTGCTGGTGCCCAGGACCGAGGTGGAGTTCCTGCCCGCCACCATGCCGATCGCCGAGGCCGCGTCGATCGTGTCGGAGGCGCCGCACACCAGGTTCCCTGTGTACCAGGAGTCCTACGACGACGTGATCGGCTTCGTGCACGCCCGCGACCTGTTCTTCCCTGAGCCCGACCGCGGCCCGCTCCGGGTCGGCGAGGCCTGCCGGCCGGTGAAGTTCCTGCCCACGAGCAAGACCGTGCTGTCCGCCTTGTCGGAGATGCGGCGCGAGAACGCGCACCTGGCCATCGTGCTCGACGAGTACGGCGGGACGGCGGGCATCGTCACGCTGGAGGACCTGGTCGAGGAGCTGATCGGCGAGATCCAGGACGAGTACGACGTCGAGGAGGGGCATTCCCGGCAGCTGCACGACGGCGAGCTCGAGGTCGACGGCCTGCTCAACCTGGACGACTTCGCCGAGCAGACCGGGGTCGAGCTGCCCGAGGGCCCGTACGAGACCGTGGCCGGCTTCCTGCTGGCCTCGCTCGGCCACCTGCCCGGTGAGGGGGAGTCGGTGGAGGTCTCAGGGCGCCGGCTGGCCGTGACCCAGCTGGACGGCCGGCGGATCGCCCGGGTGCGGCTGAGCCAGGGGGTGCCGGCCGCGGCCGACGCGCGGCCTGACCCGGGCCCGGAGAGCGGCTGATCGCGGGGGCCGCGCCGCTAGACTGCGCAGGTGGATGAGGCGCCCGACACCGTACTTGTGGTCGATTTCGGGGCTCAGTACGCCCAGCTGATCGCCCGCCGGGTCCGCGAGTGCCAGGTGTACTCGGAGATCGTCCCGGCGTCGATGCCCGCCGCGCAGATGCTGGCGCGCCAGCCGAAGGCCATCATCCTGTCCGGCGGGCCCGCGTCGGTCTACGCTCCCGGGGCCCCGCCCGCCCCTGACGGCCTGCTGGAGGCGGGCGTCCCGGTGCTCGGGATCTGCTACGGCTTCCAGCTGATGGTGTCCGGCCTCGGCGGCGCGGTGGCGCGGACCGGGGCGGCGAGTACGGCGCGACCGCGCTCGAGACCCTGCCCGGACCCTGGCGTGCTGCTCGGCGGCCTGCCCGGCGAGCAGCAGGTGTGGATGTCGCACGGCGACACGTGCGCGTCGGCGCCCCCGGGCTTCACGGTCACGGCCCGGACCGCCGGACGCCGGTCGCTGCGGCCGAGGACCAGGCCAGGCACCTGTACGGGGTGCAGTTCCATCCCGAGGTGCTGCACACCGCGCACGGTATGGAGATGCTGCGCCGGTTCCTGAAGGCCGCGGGCTGCCGGCCCACGTGGACCATGCGCGGCGTGATCGACGAGCAGACCGAGCGGATCGCGGCGCAGGTCGGCGACGGCCGGGCCATCTGCGGGCTGTCCGGCGGCGTGGACTCGGCGGTCGCCGCCGCCCTGGTTCAGCGGGCCATCGGCTCCCGGCTGAGCTGCGTGTTCGTCGACCACGGGCTGCTGCGCACCGGCGAGGCCGAGCAGGTGGAGCAGGACTTCGTCGCCGCCACCGGGGTCGACCTGACCGTCGTGGACGCGGCGGAGGAGTTCCTCGCCGCGCTGGCCGGGGTGACCGACCCCGAGCAGAAGCGCAAGATCATCGGGCGCGAGTTCATCCGCGCGTTCGAGCAGGCGGCGAGGAAGATCACCGGCGCGCCGGGCGGGCACGGGGAGCAGGTGACGATTCCTGGTCCAGGGCACGCTGTACCCGGACGTGGTCGAGTCCGGCGGCGGCGCGGCGCGGCCAACATCAAGTCCCACCACAACGTCGGCGGGCTGCCCGATGATCTCGGCGTTCGAGCTGGTCGAGCCGCTGCGGACGCTGTTCAAGGACGAGGTGCGCGAGGTCGGCCGCCAACTCGGCCTGCCGCCGGAGATCGTCTGGCGGCAGCCGTTCCCCGGGCCGGGCCTCGCGATCCGGATCGTCGGCGAGGTCACCAGCGAGCGGCTGCGGATCGTGCAGGCCGCGGACGCGATCGCCCGCGCCGAGCTCTCCGCGGCCGGCCTGGACCGCGAGATCTGGCAGTGCCCGGTGGTGCTGCTGGCCGACGTCCGCTCGGTCGGGCGTTCAGGGCGACGGCCGCAGCTACGGTTACCCGGTCGTGCTCCGGCCGGTGACCAGCGAGGACGCGATGACCGCCGACTGGGCCCGGCTGCCGGACCGGGTGCTGGCCACGATCTCGACCCGGATCACCAACGAGGTGCCGGAGATCAACCGGGTCGTGCTCGACGTGACCAGCAAGCCGCCGGCCACCATCGAGTGGGAGTAGCCCCCAGACCATCACGTGGTGGGTTGCGCATTTATTCGTTTTTAGGCGCCCGAACGTCATTTATCCTTCAGGTGTGCCGCTCCCGCTGCGGCAATTCCAGCACCACGCCGAAAGTGTCGGCATAACGCCACCTACGGTGCTGACCCGAGTATCACCGAGCGCCGGCAATAACGCCGCCAGCTGCACGGACCTTTTTCCAGTCGATATTCCTGCCACCCGGCTGGTCGCCACCACGACCCTGGCGATCGCCGGCTTTGCCGCCCCGTTCTTGTCGGGCCGGTCAGCTGCCATCCTTCCGCCTCCCCTTGTGACGGCGGCGGGGGCGCACCGGATTGCCCTCGCAACGTGCCATTGATGTGTACTCCAGCATTCAAGGCGATTCGGTCGCGTGTCATCACCCCCCAAGGGGGATCTTGCCGCACTCTCCGCCATGCTCTGCCGAAGGCCGCCGTCCTTCGGACCGTCGGCACGATATGACCACCACGACACCTCGGATTGAGCCCCCGGCCCCGCACCTGTGTCCCAAGCACAGCGGTCTTGACATGGGGTTTCAGATCGGAGCGGGCGAAGGGAACCGAATCCTCATGACCAGCTTGAAGGCTGGCAATCCGCCACGATCATGAACTGGGCGTGGCGTTGGCGGCCGCCGGTCAGGTGACGGCGCGCGGGTGGCGGGGAGGTCCGCATAGGCCCGGTCGGCCATGACCCGGCGCAGGATGTCGAGCGCGTCCCAGACGTCGGTGAACCGGGTGATGATCGGCACCGGGCCCGAGCCGGAGCCGGTCCGGCGTGCGGTAGTCGCCGATCACGCCGGCTGGATCAGCGCCTGGCTGATCCGCCAGGCGTCCGGGTGACTGCAGGCGTACGTGCGAGCCGCGGCGCTCGTCCGCCCGGGGCGAGGCCACCGCGAAGCCGTACTCGGCCAGCCACTCGTCGGCCAGGCTGATCAGGTAGCCGGTCAGCGCCACCCCCTTGGCGCGCAGCCGCCCGATTCCGGCCTCGCCGAGCAGCCTGGCCCCCTCCTCCACCGCGACCGTGCCGATGATCTGCGGCGTTCCGGTCAGGAACTGGCCGATGCCCGGCGCCGGGTCGTACCACGGGCCCATCGCGAACTGGTCGCGCTGGCCGAACCAGCCCCAGATCGGCTGGCGCAGCTCGGTCCTGCAGATCCGCGCGGACGTACAGGAACGCCGGGGCGCCGGGCCCGGCGTTGACGTACTTGTAGGTGCAGCCGACGGCCAGGTCGGCCCCGCAGGCATCGAGCTCGACCGGGACCGCGCCGACCGAGTGGCACAGATCCCAGAGCGCGAGCGCGCCGGCGTCGTGCACGATCTCGGTGATCGCCGCCATGTCGGCCAGCGCGCCGCTGCGGTAGGCCACGTGCGAGAGGCTGACCAGCGCCGTCCGCTCGTCGACGGCGCCGCGGACCGCGTCACCGGCTGAGGCCCTGATCCATGTCCGTGCGGATCATGCGCAGCTCGCAGCCGCGCTGCGCGGCGATCCCCTGCCAGCACGTACCGGTCGGTCGGGAAGTTGTCGTCGTCGGTCACGATGACGTTGCGGCCCGGCCGGGCGTCGAGCGCCGCGCAGGCCAGCTTGTACAGGTTGACCGTGGTCGAGTCGCAGACCGCGACCTGGCCGGGTGCCGCCCCGACCAGGTGCCGGCCAATCGTCGTCGCCAGCCTGGCGGGGCAGGTCGATCCAGCGGTCCCAGGAGCGGACCAGGCCGGCGCCCCATTCGCTGCTCGACCACCTCGGCGATGCGCGCCTGGTGGCCAGCGGCAGCGGGCCGAGCGAGTTGCCGTCCAGGTAGATCAGCGCGCTCGTCGGGCCACGAACCGGTCCCGGAACCCGGCCAGCGGGTCGGCGGCGTCCAGTTCCTCGGCATAGGACCGGTCGAGCGGCAACTCGTCACTGCTCCACCTTAAGCCAGGCTCCACGGCCCTCAACCGGGCGCCCAGTGACGTGCTACCGGACCTGCTCGCCACATGCCGGCAAAAGCCCGTCCCAGCTCAACATCCGGTATCAGTCGAGCCGGAACTCGGAGCCTGCCGCCGGGCAGCGGCCAGCGCCACGGGTTCGGTTCCTGGCGCCGAGAGTGCTGGCCAGTACCAGCTGCGGGTGCCAGGCGTGCGGAACGGCAGCGGGACGGGACCGCGGAGGCCGGCGGGCCGCGCCGGGCCGCGGGGCTTGCTGCGGCCTGCGGCAGCGGCGATCACTCGCGGCGCGGCCAGGAGGCGAGCAGCGGCCGCGAGCCGGGAGCGCGCGCTTGAGCACCGGCACGCCGGCCACGCTGAGCAGGTCGATCGCGTCGTCGTCCGGCGGCCTGGTGCGCTGGCCTGCGGGGCGCCGATGGGCGTCGGGTGCGCCGGGCGCCGGCGGCGGGCTGGCCGTGGCCGCCGCGGCCGCCGGCTTCCGGGGAGGAGCCGCAGGCAGGCCGTTGGCGCTGGCGGCGGAGCTCGGCCAGGGTCAGGCCCCCGGTCGCGAGCTTCTGCTTGATCTCCTCGACCGAGGCCGGGCCGATGTGGTCGATCGCGAGCAGTTCCTCCCTGGTCCGGGAGGACAGGTCGCCCACGGTGTGGATGCCCTCCCGGCGCAGGCTGTTGTAGGAGCGGAGGGACAGCTCCAGTTCCTCGACGGGCTCGGCCAGCGGGTCGCTGCCTGGTCAGCGGGGTCTTCGGCGCCGGAGCCCGCGCTGGCGGCCGCTGGCTGCTCGGCGCGAGAGCATGTCCGCGAGGTTGGCGCGAAGATGCCGATCAGCTTGCCGCCGACCTCGGCCATCACGCCCCGGCCGAACTGGGCCGGCCGCCGGTCACGTTCAGCGTGGTGTGCACGATCACGTGGGTCTGATCGCCCTGGCCCTCCAGCATCGAGCGCACCGTGGCCGACGCGGTGCCTGCGCCGCGGGTTTCCTTGCCCGAGGCCTCGAGCGTGATCACGTGAGCGTGCGGGTCACGCTCGGTGAACTTGCGCCGTGCCCGCGTAGGTCATGGCGATCGGGCCGACCTTGACCTTGATCCGGCCGCTGATCTCGTCGCCGTCGACCGAGTCGAGGGAGGCGCCCGGCATGCAGGGCGCCACCCGCTCGACGTCCAGCAGCACTTCCCACGCCCGTTCCTCAGGGACCGGGACCGTGAACGAGTGCTCCAGTTCCATCTTCTAGACTCCTGCCGCCGCTGCCAGTGCCCGGCCGGTGAGGACCCGCGCCAGGTGACGCCGGTAGTCGGGCGCGCCGTGCAGGTCGCCGGGCGGCTCGGTGCCGTCGGCCGCGTAGGCGGCCGCCGCCGTTCAGCGCGGCGCGGCTCGCCTCCAGCTCCCGCTGCGGCTGCCTCGGCCGCGCGTGGCCCTTACCGGTACCGTGCCCCATGTTAGTCAGACCGATCCTGGCTTCGGAGCGGACCTGTCCGTTCGATCGCCTGACCAGGGCCGCCACGCCGACGATCGCCCAGGCCTGCGCGGTCCGGTGGAACTTCTCGTAACGATAGCCCCAGCCGGGCCCAGCTTGGGCACCGGGATCCCGGTCAGGACCTCGCCCGCGTCCAGCGCGGTGGTCAGGTAGTCGACGAAGAAATCGGCCGCCGGCGATCTCCCGGTCACCGCCCGGCCCGCGGGCGGTCATCGTCGCGTCCAGCGCCAGCACCACCGCCGGCAGGTCACCCGCGGGGTCGCCGTGCGCCAGCGAGCCGCCGAGCGTGCCGCGGTGCCGCACCGCCGGGTCGGCGACCGTGCCCGCGGCCTCGGCCAGCAGACCGCAGTGCTCCGCGACCAGCGGGTCGTGGACCAGCTCGATAGTGCGTCGTCCGGGCGCCGATCAGCAGCGAGTCGCCGTGGTCGGTGACGCCGCGCAGCTCGTCGAGCCCGGCGACGTCGACCAGCAGCACGGGGTAGGCGAGCCGGAGCCGCAGCAGCGGCATCAGGCTCTGCCCGCCCGCGATCACCTTGGCGTCCTCGCCGCCGTCGCCGAGCGCCCGCACGGCCTCGTCCACCGAGGCCGGGCGGAGGTAGTCGAACTTCGCCGGGATCATGCCGCGCCTCCGTTCTGCTGGGCGGACTGGAGGGCGCGCCAGACCCGCTCTGGCGTGCAGGGCATCTCCACGTCTCTGATGCCGAACGGGCGGAGCGCGTCGACGACCGCGTTCACCACCGCCGGCGTGGAGGCGATCGTGCCTGCCTCGCCGACGCCCTTGACGCCGAGCCGGTTGTCGGCCGGGCTCTCGGTCCGGTCGGTGACGAACGACGGCAGGTCGGCCGCCGACGGCACCAGGTAGTCCGCCAGCGTGGTGGTCAGCAGGTTGCCCGCGTCGTCGTAGACCGCCTCCTCGTACAGCGCCTGCGCGATGCCCTGCGCGATGCCGCCGTGCACCTGGCCCTCGACGATCAGCGGGTTGACCACCTTGCCGACGTCGTCGACCGCGACGTAGGACCGGATCGTGACCATGCCGGTCTCGGTGTCGACCTCGGTCGCGCACAGGTGCGTGCCGTGCGGGAACGAGAAGTTGTCCGGGTCGTAGGTGGCCTCGGCGTCGAGCTCGGCTCCACGCCCTCCGGCGGTCGTGCGCGCGAAGACGGCCAGCGCGATCTCGCCGATCGTGACGCCCTTGTCCGGGTCGCCGCGGACCGAGAACCGCCCGGACGACCACTCAAGGTCCTCAGCCGAGGCCTCGATCAGGTCCGCCGCGATCACCTTGGCCTTCTCAATTACCTTGTCGCAGGCCGCGACCAGGGCCATCCCGCCGACCGCCAGCGACCGGGATCCGTATGTGTCAAGGCCCCGGGACGAGATCTGGGTGTCGCCGTGCAGCACCCGGATGTCCTCGAACGGCACGCCGAGCTGGTCGGCGACGATCTGGCTCCACGCGGTCTCGTGACCCTGGCCGTGCGCGCTCGACCCGGTGATGACCTCGACCTTGCCTGTGGGCAGCATCCTGATCGATGCGTGCTCCCAGCCACCGGCTCCGTAGGCGAGCGAGCCGACCACGCGCGACGGGGCGAGCCCGCACATCTCGGTGAACGTCGAGATGCCGATGCCCAGCCGGACCGGGTCACCCCGGGAGGCGCGCTCCGCCTGCTCCTTGCGGAGCTCGTCGTAGCCGAACAGCTCCTTCGCCTTGGCCGTAGCCGCCTCGTAGTTACCCGAGTCGTAGGTCAGTCCGGCCACGGTGGTGAACGGGAACTCCTCGTGCTTGATCCAGTTCAGCTCCCGCAGCTCGAGCGGGTCCATGCCCAGCTCGGCGGCCAGCTCGTCCATGATCCGCTCGATGGCGAACGTGGCCTCGGGCCGGCCCGCCCCGCGGTAGGCGTCGGTGGGCATCTTGGTGGTGAAGACGCCCATGCAGCGGAACCTGTACGCGTCCATCTTGTAGATGGCCGGGTACATGAACGCGCCGAGAATCGGCACGCCCGGCGTGACCAGCATCAGGTAGGCGCCCATGTCGGCCAGCAGGTCCACGTCCAGTCCGCGGATCCGGCCGTCGGAGTCGGCCGCGATCCTGATCCGCTGCCACTGGTCCCGGCCGTGGTGCACGGTCATGTTGCCTTCGCTGCGGGACTCGGTCCACTTGACCGGCCTGCCGAGCTTCCGCGTGATCAGGAGGGCCAGCACTTCCTCGGCGGTGACCTGCAACTTCGAGCCGAAGCCGCCACCGACGTCGGGCGCGATGACCCGGATCGTCTGCTCCGGGATGCCGGTCAGCAGGGCGAGCATGACCCGGAGGATGTGCGGGATCTGGGTCGCCGACCACACCGTGTACTCCCCGCCCACGCCGGTGGCGACCACCGCGCGCGGCTCCATCGCGCTGGGGATCAGCCGCTGCTGACGGTAGGTGCGCTCGATCACCACCGGGGCGTCGCGGAACGCGGCGTCCAGGTCGCCGTTGGCGCATGACGAAGTCGAAGCTCTTGTTGCCCGCCTCGTGGACCTTGGGCGAGCCCTCGTCCAGCGCGGTCCTGATGTCGAGCACCGGCGGCAGCGGCTCGTAGTCGATCTCGATGGCGGCTCGACCGCGTCGGCGGCCTCGTACCGGGTCCGGGCGACGACGCACCGCCACCGCCTCGCCGACGTAGCGGACCTCGTCGACGGCCATCGGCGGGTGGGCCGGGATCACGATGTCCTCGGTGACCGGCCACGCGCAGGGCAGGCTGCCCTGCTCGTCGGCGAAGTCGGCGCCGGAGAACGCCGCGATCACGCCGGGCAGCTGCTTCGCCGCGCTGACGTCCACCGACGTGATCCTGGCGTGCGCGTACGGGCTGCGCAGGAAGGCCATGTGCAGCATGCCGGGCAGGACGATGTTGTCGGTCCAGTTGGTCTGCCCGGTGAACGAGCCGGCGTCTTCCTTGCGGAGCGGCCTTGCCGAGCTCGGGCGCCTGCGCGGCCTCGCGTCTCGGTGGTCATGGACTCACTCCTGCCTCGGCCGCGCGCTTGACCGCGCGGACGATGTTCTCGTAACCGGTGCACCGGCAGAGGTTGCCCTCAAGGCCGTCGCGGATCTCCTGCTCGCTGGGGTGCGGGTTGCTCGCGGAGCAGGTCCACGGCCGCGATGATCATGCCCGGCGTGCAGTATCCGCACTGCAGCGCGTGCTCCGTCGTTGAAGGCGCGCTGCAGCGGATGCAGCTCCCCGTTGGCGAGGCCCTCGATCGTGGTGATCGTCGGAGCCATCGGCCTGCACAGCGAGCACCGAGCAGCTCTTGACCGAGACACCGTCCATGAGCACGGTGCAGGCGCCGCAGTTGGAGGTGTCGCATCCGATGGGCGTACCGGTCTTGCCGACCACTTCCCTGAGGTAGTGGACGAGCAGCATTCGTGGTTCGACCTGGTCGACGTACTTGGTGCCGTCGACCGTGACGGTGATGTGGGTCATGCGCGAACTCCTTGAGAGACGGGCGGTTGCGCCTGAGGACAACCTAGGACCGCCAGCCTGGCTGCACCAGCCCCGGTTGATCATCCGCACGGTACCGCCGGTCGGTGTGGGCGGGCCAGGCGGGCCCCGGCCAAGGACGCTTTGCGCGGATACCGCACGAACCGGCCCGCTACCCGACGTCGATGACCTGGAATGCCTCGGCCAGACGGCCCTCGGGCAGCCCGCCCTGCGCCGCCGACCGGCCAGCCGCTCGCGCAGGAACTCCTCGAAGTCGTCCCGCTGGCCGACCTGGCTCTCGTGGGACTGCAGCGCGGCGACCTTCTGCGGCCGAACATGTCGGTCACGTCCACGTAATGGTGGGCGCGACGCCGCCGATGATCCAGACCTCCGGGCACCATCCAGGCTTCCAGCCCCTCGTCGGCGAGCAGTTCGGGAAACGCGAACGGATTGCGGGCGTCCGGGTAGACGGCGTCCAGGGCGGCCGAGCCGACGGCGCGGTGGTCGGGGTGGCCGATCCCGAGCCGGACGTAGTTGCGCTCCGGGCGACGGGCAGACCACCCGCTGCGGGCGCACCTGCCTGATCACCCGGGCCAGATCCTGGCGCAGCCCGAGCGTGGCCTCCACCCGGCCGTCCGGGATAGCCGAGGAACCGCAGGTCGTGCACGCCGACCTGCCTGGCCGCCGCGGTCTGCTCGGCGTGGCGGAGCGTCGCCATCTCCGAACGCGAGACGACAGGGTCACTCCCGCCTGCATCGCCGTCGGTGACGATGCAGTAGATGACCTCGAGCCCGGCGGCGGTCCAGCGCGCGACCGTCCCGGCCGCGCCGAAGTCCACGTCATCGGGGTGGGCGGCAATGACCAGGATCCGGCTGATGTCGGCGTCGTCTAGCACGGTCATGATCTTACGGGCCAGGTGGGGTGACGCAGTTGCCCGCCTGGCCGTGTGAGCCGGGATGATCGGGCGCATACTGCGATAGTGACCGGTAAGCGGACAAGTGGTCGCTTGGCGTGCACCCGCTCGGGGGGACACGCCACTACGGCGGAAGGGCAGAGGACCCCCATGGGACTGGTGGACTCGGGCGCCTGGCAGGGCAAGATCTACTCGGAGGCTGGACGGCCGGGCTCCGGCGGCGAGCTATCCGGTGACCGAGCCAGCGACCGGAGAGGAACTCGGCCGGATCGGTCGCGCGACCCCGGCCGACGTGCGGCAACGCGGCCCGGCGGGCCGCCGAGGCCCAGCGGTCCTGGGCGGCGGCGCCCTACAGCGAGCGCGCCGCGGTGCTGCGCCGCGCCGGCGACCTGTGGCTGCGAGCACGCCGACGAGATCAAGACCTGGCTGTCCAGGGAGACCGGTGCGATCCCGCCGCATGGGCGACCTGCAGGTGCACGTGTCCGCCGACGAGTGCTACGAGGCCGCGGCGCTGGCCTCGCAGCCCTACGGCGAGCTGCTGCGCACGCCGCAGCCGCGGCTGAGCATGGCCCGCCGGGTGCCGGCCGGAGTGGTCGGCGTCATCGCGCCGTTCAACGTCCCGACGATCCTGTCCATCCGTTCGGTGGCGCCCGCGCTGGCGCTCGGCAACGCCGTGATCCTGAAGCCGGACCCGCGCACCTCGGTGAGCGGCGGCGTCGCTGCTGGCCGAGATCTTCGAGCCGGGCCGGCCTGCCCGACGGCGTGCTGCACGTGCTGCCCGGCGGCGCGGACGCCGGCGAGGCGGTGGTCACCGAGCCCGGATATCCGGATCATCGCGTTCACCGGCTCCACCCGGGCCGGCCGGGCCGTGGCCCGGCTGGCCGGCGAGCACCTCAAGCGGGTGCACCTGGAGCTGGGCGGGAACTCGGCGCTGATCGTGCTGGACGACGTGGACGTCGAGCGGGCCACCTCGGTCGGCGCCTTCGGCTCGTTCATCCACCAGGGCCAGATCTGCATGTCCGACCAGCCGGCACCTGGTGCACAGCTCGATCGCCAAGGAGTACGCCTCGGCGCTGGCCGCCCGGGCCGAGCACCTGCCGGTCGGCGACCCGTACACCGGCCAGGTCGCGCTCGGGCCGCTGATCGACGAGCGCAGCGCGACAACGTGCACCGGATCGTGACCGGCAGCGTCGACGCAGGTGCCGCGCTGCTGACCGGCGGCACCTACGAGGGCCTGTTCTACCGGCCGACGGTGCTCGCCGACGTGCCGACCTCGGCTCCCGCCTACGCCGAGGAGATCTTCGGCCCGGTCGCCCCGGTGATCTCGCTTCGACTCCATCGACGAGGCGGTCGAGCTGGCCGGCGGGCACCGAGTACGGGCTGTCGCTCGGCATCCTGACCCGGGACGTCTACAAGGGCCTGGAGATCGCCGAGCGGATCCCGTCCGGGCTGGTGCACATCAACGACCAGACCGTCAACGACGAGGCGACGATCCCGTTCGGTGGCGTCGGGTCGTCGGGCAACGGCGGGCGGCTCGGCGGGGCGCGCGCCAACCTGGAGGCGTTCACCGAGACCCAGTGGGTCACCGTCCGCGGCGACCTGCCCGCGTACCCGTTCTAGCCGCGGACGCAGCTCCGCGCGCACCCCCAGACGGGTGCGGGCGGAGTCGGTCCTGGCTAGTCGAGCGCGGACATCACGTGCTTGACCCGGGTGTAGTCCTCGAAGCCGTACATCGACAGGTCCTTGCCGTAGCCGGACTGCTTGAAGCCGCCGTGCGGCATCTCGGCCACCAGCGGGATGTGGGTGTTGATCCACACGCAGCCGAAGTCGAGCCGCCGCGCCATCCGCATCGCCCGGCCGTGGTCGGAGGTCCACACCGAGGAGGCCAGCCCGTACTCGGTGCCGTTGGCCCACCGCACCGCCTCGTCCTCGTCGCTGAACCGCTGCACGGTGATGACCGGGCCGAACACCTCGTTCTGGATGATCTCGTCGTCCTGGTGCAGCCCGTCGACCACGCTGGCCTCGAAGAAGTAGCCGCGGTCCCCGGTCTGCGTGGCCGCCGGCCAGCACCCGGGCGTGGTCGGGCAGCCGGTCGATGAACCCGGAGACCCGCTCCAGCTGGGACTGGCGTTGTTCAGCGGCCCGAAGTCGGCGTCGGTCGTTGTCCGGGCCGCCGACCGTCTGGTCCTTGGCCTGCTCGACCAGGGCGCGCCACGAAGTCGTCGTGCACGCCGGGCCCGGCCAGCACCCGGGTCGCCGCCGTGCAGTCCTGGCCGGCGTTGAAGTAGCCGGCGATGGCGATCGCCTCGGCGGCCTTGGCCGGGTCGGCGTCGTCGAAGACGACGACCGGGGCCTTGCCGCCGAGCTCGAGGTGCACCCGCTTGAGGCTCGGCGGCCGCCGCGGCCGCGACCTCCTTGCCGGCCCGGACGCTGCCGGTGATCGACACCATCTGCGGCACCGGGTGCGAGACCAGCGCCCGGCCGGTGTCCCGGTCGCCGCAGATCACGTTGAACACGCCGGGCGGCAGGTGCTCGCTCATCAGCTCGGCCATCATCAGCGTGGTGACCGGGGTGGTGTCCGACGGCTTGAGCACCACGGTGTTGCCGGCCGCGAGCGCGGGCGCCCACTTCCAGACGGCCATCATCATCGGGTAGTTCCACGGCGTGACCGCGGCGCAGACGCCGATCGGCTCGCGCCGGATGATCGAGGTGAAGCCGGACATGTACTCGCCGGCCGAGCGGCCCTCGAGCATCCGGGCGGCGCCGGCGAAGAACCGGATCTGGTCGACCATCGGCGGGATCTCCTCGGACAGGGTCAGCGCGATCGGCTTGCCGGTGTTCTCCGACTCGGCGGCGACGAGCTGCTCGGCCTTGGCCTCGATCGCGTCGGCGATCCGCAGCAGCGCCAGGCTGCGCTCGGCCGGGCGTGGCGTCGCGCCAGCCCTCGAACGCGTCGGCGGCGGCGGCGAAGGCGGCGTCGACGTCGGCCTGGCCGGAGACCGGCGCGGTGGCGAACGCCTCGCCGGTGGTCGGGTTGATCAGCTCGGCGCGCGTGTCGTTGGCCATGTCGGTCCACTGGCCGCCGATGAAGTTCCGCAGCTCTTTCATGGCGAGGCCTCCGTTCGTTATGTCTGTCTGGGTTACTTGCCCGCGGGCGTGCGCTCCTCGCAGCCCCACGGCGAGCCGTAGTCGGTCAGCAGGTCGAGGAACGGCTGCGGCGGGCAGCGCCTCGGGGCCGAGCACGCCGGTGCCTGACCAGGCGCCGGAGTCGATCAGCTCCAGCGCGACGACCGGGTTGACCGCGGTCTGCCAGACCACTGCCTGCGATCCGTACTCGGCCATCGACCAGGCGTTGTCGACCACGTGGTACAGGTAGACCTCGCGCGGCGCGCCGTCCTTGCCGGTGCCGGTCACCCAGGTGCCCGCGCAGGTCAGGCCGGACATCTTGTCGCCGAGCGTGGCCGGGTCGGGCAGGCAGGCGGCGACCACGTCGCGCGGCGAGACGCTGGCCGCCGCCGACGCTGACCGGGTCGGTGCGAGTCGAGGCCGAGCTTGTGCAGCGTCTGCAGCACGCCGATGAACTCCTCGCCCAGGCCGTACTTGAACGTGACCCGCTTGGCCTGCACCCAGCGCGGGATCAGCAGCACTTCCTCGTGCTCGACGTTGACGCACTCGACCGGGCCGATCCCGGCCGGGAAGTTGAAGATCTCCGGCTCGCTGAACGGCGGCGTGGTGAACCAGCCGCGGTCGGCCTCCCAGATCACCGGCGGGTTGAGGCACTCCTCGATCGTGGTCCAGATCGAGAACGTCGGCGCGAAGTCGTAGCCGGCGACGACCAGGTTGGCGCCGTCGCGCACGCCGATCTCGTCGATCTCGCTGAACATCGTGTCGGCCGCGTGCCGCGCGAACACGTCGGACAGCCCGGGCTCGACGCCGATGCCGACCAGCGCCAGCTTGCCCGCGCTGTTCCCACTGGTCGGCCAGCGCGAACTGCTCGTCGCCGAGCTTGACACCGGTCTGGCTGTAAGGCGCATCCTGGTGGGGATGAGACAACGACATCGCCATGTCCAGATAGTTCGTACCTGTCCGCAGCGCGGCGCGGAACAGCGGCATGACGAACCGGGGATCGGTGGCGTTCATCAGGACGTCGCAGCGAGTGCTCGGTCGAGCAGGTCCGCGACGGCCTGCTCGTCCCGCGCGTCGAGCTGCACGGCGGTGTAGCGGTCGCTGGCCGCGGCGGCGCGCTGGGCCCGGCCCAGGTCGTAGTCGGCGACGATCAGCTCGGCGAACGGCCGCCGGGCGGCGATGCGGGCGAAGGCCGTGCCCACGCCGCCGGCGCCGACGAGGAGTATTCGCATACGGGCGATCCTAGACCAGCGGGTCACCGGCGTACCGACGAGACCAGTCGTGATTCCTGCATTTTGCCACTGAAATCGTTGCCGTAGGGCACGATGCATGCAGAACCGTCGCACTGAGGTGCATACGCGCTATCCCAGGGTGCCGAATCGCACCAGGTCCGGCGGCCTTCGCCGCCGCCCGTGTGCCCGGTCCGGTCCCGCCCGGGTCGCGTCAGGAGAGGTGAGCCATGGCCACCCCGAGGCAGCAGACAGCCACGGAAGAGCAGCTAGACAAGGGCCTGAAGTCGGGGCGCTCGGCCTGATCTCCACCACCGTCATCGCGACCGCGTCGGTCGCGCCCGCCTACAGCATCGCGGCCACGCTGGTCTTCGTCGTGGGCGCCGTGGCACTCCAGTCGCCGGCCGTCGCCGTGCTCGCGTTCGTCCCGATGCTGCTGACCTCGATCGGCTACAGCGAGCTGAACAAGGCCGACCCGGACTGCGGCACCACGTTCACCTGGGCCACCCGGGCGTTCGGGCCGAAGACCGGCTGGGCCGGCGGCTGGGCCATCGTCGCCGCCGACGTGCTGGTCATGGCCAGCCTGGCCCAGGTCGCCAGCCAGTACGTGCTTCCTGCTCTTCGGCGCCAAGGGCATCGGCACGAACCCGACCAGCGGCTGGGTGCTGCTCGGCGGCGTCATCTGGATCGTCCTGATGACGGTCATCTGCTACGTCGGCATCGAGGTCTCGGCCAACTTCCAGAAGGTCCTGCTGGGCATCGAGCTCATCATGCTGGTCGTGCTGTCGGTGGTCGCGCTGGTCAAGGTCGGCACCGGCCACGCGCCGGCCGGCTCACCTGACCCCGAGCCTCTCCGTGGCTGAACCCGTTCCACATCTCCAGCTTCAGCGCGTTCGCCAGCGGCGTCATCCTGATGGTGTTCATCTACTGGGGCTGGGACACCGCGGTCGCGGTCAACGAGGAGACCAAGGACAAGACCAGGACGCCGGGCCGGGCGGCGATCTTCTCCACGATCATCCTGCTGTTCACCTACGCGCTGGTCATCTTCTCCATGCAGTCGTTCGCCGGGATCGGAGACCACGGGCAACGGCCTGGGCAACCTCGCCAACGCGGGCGACGTGCTGTCGGTGCAGGGCAACGCGGTCTTCGGCACCGGCGGCGTCGGCACGTCTTCTACCACCTGCTGCTGCTGATGGTGCTCTCCTCGGCCGCCGCGTCGACCCAGACCACGATCCTGCCGACCGCGCGGACCACGCTGTCCATGGCCGCGTACAAGGCGCTGCCGAAGTCGTTCGCCAAGATCCACCCGCGGTTCCTGACCCCGACCGTCTCCACGATCGTCATGGGCGTGGTCTCGATCGTGTTCTACGTCGCGGTGAACTACGCGTCGAACGGCATCGGGGTCATCGGCGACGCGGTGATCGCGATCGGCCTGTACATCGCGTTCTACTACGGGCTGACCGGCTTCGCCTGCGCCTGGTACTACCGCAGGAACCTGACCAGCAGTATGCGCAACCTCTGGATGCAGGGGATCCTGCCGGTGGCCGGCGCGCTGATGCTGTGGTTCCTGGGCGGCTGGAGCGTGTGGCTGGACTACGACGTCGCCACCGAGAACGACTACACCATGTGGACGGTGCCCGGGCATTCACTGGCAGATCGGCGGCGCCTTCGTGATCGCGGTTGGCGCGGCGCTGGTCGGGGTTGTCATCTTCGTCTGCCTCCGGATAGCCCAGCCCGCGTTCTTCAAGAAGGAGACCCTGACCCGGGCCACGCCCACCCTGGTCCCCGACGAGTGACCCGCCGCAGCCCGGCCCGGCCGATCTGGGCGGCCGGGCCGGGCTGACGGCTGCCGGGGATCCCGGCCGAAGGCCCGCGGGGGGTCTAGGGGGTCGCCCCCCCAAGGCCAACACCGCTGTCGGCCGCACCGCCTAGGCTGAGCGGGTGACCGCGACGGCCGTTGATTCCCTCCTGGACGGGCTTAACCCGCAGCAGCGCGCTGCCGTGGTGCACGAGGGGAGCCCGCTGCTGATCGTGGCGGGCGCCGGCTCGGGCAAGACCCGGGTGCTGACCCACCGGATCGCGTACCTGCTCGCCGAGCGCGGGGTCATGCCCGGCCAGATCCTGGCCATCACGTTCACGAACAAGGCGGCCGGTGAGATGGCCGCGCGGGCGGCCGCGCTGACCGGCGCGCGGGCGCGGTCCATGTGGCTGATGACGTTCCACGCCGCGTGCGTGCGGATCCTGCGCCGGGAGGCCAAGCGGTTCGGCTACCCGTCCTCGTTCTCCATCTACGACCAGGCCGACTCGCAGCGGCTGATGACCATGGTCTGCCGCGAGCTCGACCTGGACACCAAGTACTTCCCGCCCAAGGGCATGGCCAACCAGGTCTCCAGCCTCAAGAACGAGCTGATCGACTACGAGACGGTCGCCACCCGCGCCAGCGGCTACCGGGAGAAGGCGCTGGCCGAGGCCTACGCCGAGTACCAGCGCCGCCTGGTCGCGGCCGGCGCCATGGACTTCGACGACCTGATCATGGTGACGGTCAACCTGCTGCAGGCGTTCCCCGACGTGGCCGCCGAGTACCGGGCCAGGTTCCGGCACGTGCTCGTGGACGAGTACCAGGACACCAACCACGCACAGTATGTGCTGGTCACCGAGCTCGCCGGGCAGCAGGGACCCCCATTTATCCTGAACGAAAAGCCCCGGGGCGGGACCCTCTCGCCCGCCGATGGGGCCGGGCCGCCGAGCCCGCCCGCCGAGCTCTGCGTCGTCGGCGACGCGGACCAGGCCATCTACGCCTTCCGTGGCGCCACGATCAGGAACATCGAGGAGTTCGAGCGCGACTTCCCCGGGGCCACGGTCATCCTGCTCGAGCAGAACTACCGCTCCACCCAGAACATCCTCGCCGCGGCGAACGCGGTCGTCTCCCGCAACCCGGGCCGGGTACCGAAGAGGCTCTGGTCGGAGGCGGGTAACGGGCCGCCGATCATCGGCTACGTGGCCGACAGCGAGCACGACGAGGCCGCGTTCGTGGCCGAGGAGGTGGACCGGCTCGCCGACGAGGGGCTGGCCATCCCCGGGCAGGTGGCGGTGTTCTACCGGACCAACGCCCAGTCCCGGGTGTTTGAGGAGGTCTTCATCCGGGCCGGCCTGCCGTACAAGGTCGTCGGCGGGGTGCGGTTCTACGAGCGGCGCGAGGTCCGCGACCTGCTCGGCTACCTGCGCCTGATGGCCAACCCGGAGGACGAGGTATCGCTGCGCCGGGTGCTGAACACCCCCCGGCGGGGCATCGGCGAGCGGGCCGAGGAATGCGTGGCCGCGCTGGCCAGCCGGGAGAAGATCAGCTTCGCCCAGGCGCTGGTCCGGCCGGATGACGTCCCGGCGCTGGCCGCCCGGTCGGCCCGGTCGATCGAGGCGTTCAACGAGCTGATGAACGGCCTGCGGAAGGACATGCAGGCGGGCAGCCCGGTCGGCGACCTGGCCGAGGCCGTGCTCGACCGCACCGGGTACGTGGCCGAGCTGCAGGCCTCTTCCGACCTGCAGGACGAGAGCCGGATCGAGAACCTCAACGAGATGGTCTCGGTGGCCAGGGAGTACGACAGCCGGCACCCGGACGGGTCGCTGCCCGACTTCCTTGAGCAGGTGTCGCTGGTCGCCGACGCCGACCAGATCCCCGAGGGTGAGGATCACGGCGGCCTCGTGACGCTGATGACCCTGCACACCGCGAAGGGGCTGGAGTTCCCCGTGGTGTTCCTGACCGGGCTGGAAGAAAACGTGTTCCCGCACGAGCGGTCGATCAACGACGACCGCGAGCTCGCCGAGGAACGGCGGCTGGCCTACGTCGGGATCACCCGCGCGGAGCAGCGGCTGTACCTGACCCGCGCGGTGGCGCGGACCTGGTCGGGCCGGCCGTCCTACCACAAGCAGTCCCGGTTCCTGTCCGAGGTCCCGGCGGAGCTGATCGACTGGCGCCGCGACGAGGCGCACGCCGCGCCGCCCGCGTCGGAGCGGCTGGCCCGGCGGCCCGGCGTGCAGACGCTCGGCAACCGCGCGGTGCCGTCGCTGCAGCCCGGCGACCGGGTCACGCACGACTCCTACGGGCTCGGCACCGTGCTGTCGGTCGAGGGCCGCGGCGACGACCCCGAAGCCAAGATCGATTTCGGCGGGGACTACGGCATCAAGCACCTGGTGTTGCGTTACGCCCCTATCGAGAAGCTGTAGGACGCGACCACGCCGGCCGTTGCCGCCCGCTGGCCGCGTGTGCGCCGGCCAGCCCGGCGAGGCCGCGGCGCCCTGCGGCTACGCTGCGGAAAGGCGGCTTGCCTCGCGGGCCGGCCCCGGCCTGCGGCTACTCTGCGGATAGGCGGCTAGCCTGCGGGCCGGGCTGGGCCGCGTTCCGGTGGAGGGTACTCATGAGCATCCGCGTGGTCATCGCGAAGCCCGGCCTGGACGGCCACGACCGTGGCGCCAAGGTGGTGGCGCGCGCGCTGCGCGACGCCGGGGTGGAGGTCATCTACACCGGGCTGCACCAGACCCCGGAGCAGATCGTGGCCGCCGCGCTGCAGGAGGACGCCGACGCGATCGGGCTCTCGGTGCTGTCCGGCGCGCATATGACCCAGTTCAAGCAGGTGCTCGAGCTGCTGGCCGAACGCGACGCCACCGACATCACGGTGTTCGGCGGCGGCATCATCCCCGCTGAGGACATCGCCGAGCTGCAGCGGATGGGCGTGGCGAGGATCTTCACGCCTGGCGCGCCCATGCACGAGATCGTGGCCTGGGTCCGGTCCGCGCTCGGCGAGCAGGACTCGCCCGCACCCGGCGAGCAGGATTCGCCCGCACCCGCCTCGCCCCGACCTTGATCCATGTGAGTTTGCTGTAGTCAGATGTGCACCAAAGCCACTTCGATCAAGCGGTGGCGGGTTTGGTGCGCAGGGTCGAGGTGCCCGCCTGCGGCCAGCCGCGATCGCGGACCTGAGGTCCGCCGTCACCTTGGCCGCGTCGCGGTGGATCTGGCCGGGAGTGAAGTGGAGCACGAGGATGCCGTGAGCCGTCATGGCCGCGTGCCGCCTGATCGTGTGCTCCCAGTCCGCTGGGGACAGGTGCCATTCGCGCGAGTCCACCTCGGCTACGACCCCGGCGTCCGGCCACCAGGCGTCGGCGATCGCTACGAATGACCGGCCGGCATAGATGCTCGCGTTGAACAACGGCTTGGGCAGCCTGGCCCGCCTGATGAGGTCGCGGAACTCGGCCTCAGCGACCGACCGGACGCCTTCGGAGATCTCGGCGAGAACGCGGCGGGGCAGAGCCGAGCCGGACTTTGGCCCGCTGTCCAGTTCCTCGGCCAGCAAGAAGGCTGGGCATTGGTTCTTCTGTACAGCGTCAGCGATAACCGCACGGACGTCGCGAAGGTCGGTCAGGCTCCGAGCGGCATCGGCGGCAGCCCGGGGAGGTAGCGCAACGCGACACCGGGCCGTCTTCCAGGAAGACAGGGGGCATCCTCGTGGTGCGCCAGAGCTGCGCGAACGAGACGCTTCTGACCGCCCGCCCGGCCGGGATCAGCACCGTGATCTTTCGGTCCGTGGTGCCCGCAGGCCTTGGTGGCGCAGGGCGACCGCGCCCGTGATCACGCTGCCACTGCCCGCGTAGAGCAAGGCGGCGATCTCCCGCTGCACCGCGGTCGGCGCCCGGTGGCCGCGAGATACACGCCGGGAAGGACCCGCTGCCATCGGCCGCCTGCAGCTGTCCGGTGCCTGAGAGCGCCCGCTGTCATCCCGCACGCCATGGCCTGGCCGCGGGCTATGACCTGCTCCTGCTTCCGCAGCGTGGTCATGAGCGAGGCTTCGTTCAGCTTCGTCGACTTGGTCATCGCGGACAGCGTCTCAGCGGAGTCTGACAGTCCGCGCGGCCCGGATGACGGCGGTCTGCGCGGCCGGCCCGCGCCGGCGCCTGCCGGGAATCCTCGCTAGGCTGCCTGCTTGGGACGCGCCGCTGTGAGCGCGCCCGGGCAGCGCAGCGTGGCGCGGGCCGTCACGCTGCATCGCCGACATCACCGGCCGCAGTGCCGCACATCGAGGACGGACCCCGAGTGGACCTGTTCGAGTATCAGGCGAAGGATCTCTTCGCCACCTACGGCGTTCCGATCCAGCAGGGCAAGATCGCCACTACCCCCGAGGAAGTCCGCGCCATCACCGCCGAGATCGTCGCGGCGGGCAAGCCGGGTGTCGTTATCAAGGCCCAGGTGAAGGTCGGCGGCCGCGGCAAGGCGGGCGGGGTGAAGCTCGCCACCACTCCCGATGAGGCGCAGGCGAAGGCCGAGGCGATCCTCGGCATGGACATCAAGGGGCACACCGTGCACTCGGTGCTCGTGGCCGAGGACATCGACATCGCCCAGGAGTATTACCTGTCGTTCCTGCTCGACCGGGCCGAGCGCAGCTTCCTGTCGATGTGCTCGGTCGAGGGCGGCGTCGAGATCGAGGAAGTGGCCAGAACGAAACCGGAGGCGCTGGCCAGGATCCCGGTCAGCCCGCTCGCCGAGTTCGACGCGGCCAAGGCCGCCGAGATCGTCGCGGCGGGCAAGCTTCCCGAGGAGGCCAGGGCGGGCGCGATCGCGCTGGCCGAGCGGCTCTGGGCGGTCTTCACCGGCGAGGACGCCACGCTGGTCGAGGTCAACCCGCTGGTGCTGACCGGCGACGGGCGGGTGATCGCGCTGGACGCGAAGGTCAGCCTCGACGACAACGCGGCCTTCCGGCATGACTGGGCCGGGTACGCCGACGCCGACGCGGCCGACCCGATCGAGGCCCGGGCCAAGGCCAAGCACCTCAACTACGTCAAGCTCGACGGCCAGGTCGGCATCATCGGCAACGGTGCTGGCCTGGTCATGTCCACACTCGACGTCGTCGCCTACGCGGGCGAGGCGTTCGGCGGGGTCCGGCCCGCGAACTTCCTCGACATCGGCGGCGGCGCTTCGGCCGAGGTGATGGCGAACGGCCTGGAGATCGTGCTGTCCGATCCGTCGGTCCGCAGCGTGCTGGTCAACGTGTTCGGCGGTATCACCTCCTGCGATGCGGTGGCGAACGGGATCGTGTCCGCGATCGGGATGCTCGGCGCCCGCGGCGAGCAGGTGAACCACCCGATCGTGGTCCGCCTCGACGGGAACAACGCCGCCGAGGGGCGGCGGATACTCGACGCGGCCGAGATACCGGTGGTCGAGCAGGTCGGGACCATGGACGACGCGGCGCGGCGCGCCGCCGAACTGGCCGCCGCGGCCGCGACGGGAGCATGAGATGGCGATCTTCCTGACCGGCGAGAGCCGGATCATCGTGCAGGGCATCACCGGCTCCGAGGGCCGCAAGCACGGGGCCCGGATGCTCAGGGCGGGCACCCAGGTGGTGGGCGGGACCAACCCGCGCAAGGCCGGCCAGACGATCGAGCTCGCCGGGACCGAGCTCCCGGTGTTCGGGACGGTCGCGGACGCGATGGCGGCCACCGGCGCGGACGTCTCGGTCGTGTTCGTGCCCCCGGCCGGCACCAAGGACGCGGTGATCGAGGCGGTGGACGCGGGGATGCCGCTGGTCATCGTCATCACCGAGGGCATCCCGGTGCACGACACGGCGGCGTTCTGGGCCTACGCCAGCGCGCACGGCAACACCACCCGCGTCGTCGGGCCGAACTGCCCCGGCATCGCCTCGCCCGGCAAGTCGAACGCGGGCATCATCCCCGCCGACATCACCACCGAAGGCCGGATCGGCCTGGTGTCCAAGTCGGGCACGCTGACCTACCAGATGATGTACGAGCTGGCGCGACATCGGCTTCTCCACCGCGGTGGGCATCGGCGGCGACCCGATCATCGGGACCACGCACATCGACTGCCTGCGGGCGTTCCAGGACGACCCGGAGACCGACGCGATCGTGATGATCGGCGAGATCGGCGGCGACGCCGAGGAGCGCGCGGCGGCCTTCATCGAGCGCAACGTCACCAAGCCCGTGGTGGCCTACGTGGCGGGCTTCACCGCGCCCGAAGGCAAAACGATGGGCCACGCCGGGGCGATCATCTCCGGGTCGGCCGGCACGGCGCAGGCCAAGAAGGAAGCGCTGGAGAAGGTGGGTGTCCGGGTCGGGCGGACGCCGAGCGGCGCCGCCGCCCTGGTCCGCGAGGTCATGCGGGCCCGCTGACCGGCGTGCCGCCGGGTCAGGCCGCCCGGCGTACCGCGGGGTTGAGGCGGCCCGGCGCGCCTCCACGCGTTCGGCCACGGCAATTGCCAGGCTGATGCAGTGATGACTAGTTCGGCCACCGGCACGCGCCAGAGCGGCACGACCAGCCCCGCGCCGTTGCGTAACGGCCGTCCGCTCGCCATCACCGGGGCGATCGCCGCGTGCGCAGCCGCGGGGATCGGTCTCGTCGTGCTGACCATGCTCGTGCTGGCCGGGTGGATCGCGGCGCCGCACGCGGGGGTGGGCCTGACCGGGGTGCTGCGGACGGCCGGGCTGCTCTGGCTCATCGGCCATCACGTCGGCTTCGCGCTGCCCAGCGCGGGCCGGATCGGCATGCTGCCGCTCGGGCTGGTGCTGCTGCCCGGCACGCTGCTGTGGCGGGCCGGGCGCTGGGTGGTGCGCACCGGAGGCGTCAGCAGGCTCCGCCACGTGGGCTACGCCGGGCTGGCCCTGGCCGTCCCCTACGCCATGATCGCCGGGGCGCTGGCCCTGGCCTGCGGCTCGGCGCTGGCCACGCCCTCGCTCTCGCAGGCCGTGGTGTGCTCGTTCCTGCTCGCGCTGACCGCGGGGGTGCTCGGCGGTGCGCGGGCCCTCGCGCCGTGGTCGCAGCTGACCAGCCTGCTCCCGGACCGGGTGCGCTCGCTGACCGTGGGCACGGCCGGGGCGCTGGCGGTCCTCACGGCCGCCGGGGGCCTGCTCGCGGTCGGCTCGCTCGCCCTGCACCTGGCGCAGTACCGGGCCGTGTACGCCACGCTGGCCCCGGGGACCGTGGGGTCGGGGCTGCTGCTGCTCGCCCAGCTGGCCTACGTGCCCAACGCGGTGGTCTGGGCGATCTCGTTCACGCTCGGCCCGGGGTTCGCGTTCGGCACGAGCACGGTGATCGCGCCGACTGGCTCCGCGCTCGGCCCGATTCCGGCCTTCCCCATGCTCGCGGCGCTCCCGCCCGGGGTGCACGCGGCCGTTCCGCCCGCGCTGTCCGTGATCGTGCTGGCCGTGCCCTACCTGGCCGGGGTGTTCGGCGGGCTGCTGATGACCCGGGCCGCGCCGGTGCTGGCGCTCGAGGTCGCGCCGCTGTGGGGCTTTGGCAGCGGGCTGCTGACGGGCTCGGTGCTCGGGGTGCTGGCCGCGTTCGCGGGCGGGCCGCTGGGCAACGGCCGGCTCGCGGCGGTCGGCCCGTCCGGGTGGCAGGTCGGCGTGGTGACCGCGCTTGAGGTGGGCGTGGCCGCCGCGGTCACCGCGGGCGTCGCCAACTGGCTGCGGTTCCGCTCCTCGGACGTCGCCGGGGAAGCCGAGGGCCCGGCGTCCGGACGCGGCGAGGCGATGCCGGCCGCGGGGAGAGGGCCGGGCCAGGAGGCAGGCCCCGACGGGCACACGATCTACCTGGATCCCTGGGCGGGCGCGGATGCCGCGGCGGCCGAGTCACGGGACGCCGCCCCGGGGCCGTCGTCCCTGCCCTGACCGGGGCGGGCGGCCGTTACCCCTGGGCGCCCAGCTTGCTGATCTCGCCGTTCAGCGACTTGTGCACCTGGTTCAGGCACTGCTGCTGCGCAGCCAGCGTGTTCGCGCTGCTGATGCACTGGTTAAAGGTGGTCAGCTGCTGCCAGAACACGGCGAACGCGATCAGCATGATGACGCTGAGCAGGGTGCCAAGGACACCGAGCACGGTGGCGAACACCGCGCCCCGCGGGCGCATGCTGGCCGCGCGCCGGGCCTCCTGCATCGCCGATACGGCCAGCCAGCACGCGGCTACGCCCACGACCAGGGCAAAGATGACCAGATAGATGCCGCGGTGCGGGTTACTGCCCACGCCGAGCAGCGCGGCCAGGACGCTCAGCCCGCCGAGGAAGAACGCCGCTAGCGCCCGCTGGCGGACGGACGGCTCGGGGAGACTTGTTGGGCGCGGGGGCCCGGCCGGTTGGCCGGGCGCTGGCCGGCCGTTTCCTGGCGCGTTGCCCCAGGGTGCCGGCGGCCCAGGTGGCGCCCCGGGCGGCGGGCCGGGCATGTTTTCGGGCGGCGGCGGTGCGTCCCGGGGGGCAGGCGGCGGGTACCCTCCGGGCGCCGGGCCCGGGCCCTGGCCGCCGGGCTGCTCGGGAAAGTGCAGCCGCGGCAGCCCGGGCAGGGTCGGCGCCGGCTGCTTGCCCTGAGGGCGCTCGCCGGCCGGCGGCCCGTCCGCGGGCCGCCCGTCCGGGGGCGCCCCGCCGGCTGACCGCCCGTCCGGGGGCGGCGCGGCGGCCTGCTGCCCGTCCGCCGGCCGGTCGTCCGAGTGCCCGTCCGCGGGCTCGGGAGGGCTCAGCGGTGGCCGCGGACTCTGGTCTGCTGGCAGGGCCTGGTCCTCTCTGTGGTCACGCTGCTTGCTGACCCCCCTATTCCATCACCTCCGGCAACCGCCCAGCGTCCTAGCCGCGCCAGCCGCGTTGCGCATGCGGACGGATGCCCGCCCGGCCCGCGGCTATCGTGACCGCATGCCGCAATCACGCCTGGTCGTGCTGGTCTCGGGGACGGGAACGAACCTGCAGGCGCTGATGGACGCGTGCGCCAGCGACGCCTACGGGGCGCGGGTGGTAGCGGTCGGCGCGGACCGTGGCGGCATCACCGCGCTGGCCCGGGCCCAGGCGGCGGGGATCACGACGTTCACGCTTCAGGTGCAGGACTTCGGCTCCCGCGGCGAGTGGGACCGGGCGCTCACCGAGGCCTGCGCCGGGTTCGAGCCCGACCTGATCGTCTTGGCCGGCTTCATGAAGCTGGTCGGGCCGGACTTCCTGGCCAGGTTCGGCGGCCGGATCATCAACACGCACCCGGCGTTGCTACCGTCGTTTCCCGGCATGCGCGGGGTCAGGGACGCGCTGGAGCACGGCGCCAAGGTGTCCGGCTGCACCGTATTCCTGGTCGACGCCGGCACAGACAGCGGCCCGATCATCGCGCAGGCCGCCGTTCCCGTTCACGATGACGACGACGAGACCGCCCTGCACGAGCGCATCAAGGTCGCCGAGCGCGCGCTGCTCGTGGATACCGTGGGCCGGCTTGTCCGCGACGGATGGTCCGTTCAGGGCCGGAAGGTGAGAATCGGACCGTGACCAAGGTGCGCATCGCCCGAGCGCTGATCAGCGTGTACGACAAGACCGGGCTGGAGGATCTCGCCGGGACCCTGCACCGGGCCGGGGTCGAGATCGTTTCCACCGGAAGCACGGCGGCCGCGATCGCGGCCGCTGGGGTGCCGGTGACGAAGGTCGAGGACCTGACCGGCTTCCCCGAGTGCCTGGACGGCCGGGTCAAGACGCTGCACCCGGCGGTGCACGCCGGGCTGCTCGCCGACCCGGGCCTGCCCGGGCACCGGGCCCAGCTCGACGAGCTCGGCATCGCGACGTTCGAGCTGCTCGTGTCCAACCTCTACCCGTTCGAGCAGACCGTGGCCGGCGGCGCAGCGGGCGAGGAATGCGTGGAGCAGATCGACATCGGGGGCCCGGCCATGGTCCGGGCGGCGGCCAAGAACCACAGCCGGGTCACGGTCATCACCGATCCGGGGATGTACCCGGCGGTGGCCGCGGCCCTCGCGGACGGCGGCTTCACCCTGGAGCAGCGCCGCCGCTTCGCGGCCCGGGCCTTCGCGCACACGGCCGCGTATGACGCGGCGGTCGCGTCCTGGTTCGCCTCGGTCTACGCACCGGACGAGACCGCGCACGAGACCGGCTGGCCCGACGTGACCGGCGCGGTCTGGCACCGCCGGGAGGTCCTCAGGTACGGCGAGAACCCGCACCAGCGGGCGGCCCTCTACGTGCGCAGCGGCCAGGGCGCGGCCGCGGGAATCGCCAGCGCCGAGCAGCTGCACGGCAAGGCGATGTCCTACAACAACTACGTCGACTGCGACGCGGCGCGGCGGGCCGTCTACGATTTCGCCGCGCCCTGCGTGGCGATCATGAAGCACTCCAACCCGTGCGGGATCGCGCTCGGCACCGACCTGGCCGACGCGCACCGCAAGGCGCACGCCTGCGACCCGGGGTCCGCGTACGGCGGCGTGATCGCGGCGAACGGCGTGGTGACCGAGGCGCTGGCCCGGCAGATCGCCGAGGTGTTCACCGAGGCGCTCATCGCGCCCGGCTTCGAGCCGGCCGCGCTGGACGTGCTGACCGGCCGGAAGAACCTGCGGGTGCTGCGCTGCCCCGCCCCCGATCCGGGCCCGGGTGTCGAGTGGCGCCCGGTCAGCGGCGGCATGCTGGCCCAGTCGGCCGACCGGATCGCCGAGCCAGGAGACGATCCGGCGAACTGGAAGCTGGCCGCCGGGCCAGGCGGCCGACGCCGCCGCGCTGCGGGACCTGGGCTTCGCCTGGCGGGCCTGCCGCGCGGTCAAGTCCAACGCGATCCTGCTGGCCTCGGGGGAGGCCGCGGTCGGGATCGGCATGGGCCAGGTGAACCGGGTCGACGCGGCCCGGCTGGCGGTCACGCGGGCCGGGGACCGCGCCCAGGGGGCCGTGGCGGCCAGCGACGCGTACTTCCCGTTCGCTGACGGGCTGCAGGTCCTGGCCGGCGCGGGCGTGCGCGCGATCGCCGAGCCGGGCGGGTCGATCAGGGACGAGGAGGTCATCGCCGCGGCTCAGGCGGCAGGCGTCAGCCTCTACCTGACCGGCGTCCGGCACTTCTACCACTGACCGCCGCGTCCCGGCCTGGCCCGCGCCGCGCGCCGCGGCCAGCCCGGCGCCGCCCTCAGCCGCCGATGCCCGGATTGCTCTGCTGCAGCACCCAGCCGTTGCCGTCCGGGTCGTCAAAGGTCTTCCAGCGGCCCCACGGCGCCTCCTCGACCTCGTCCTCGTGGAAGCTGACCCCGCGCGCCTCCAGGTCCGCCAGCGTCTTCTCCAGGTCGTCACAGCCCAGCACCGAGCCCTTGAGTGATCCGGCCGGCATGGTGTCGAACCAGGTCACCAGCGTGATCGCGGTGCCGCTGCCGGGCGGGCGCAGCATTACCCACCGCATGCTGCCGTCGGCGAACGAGCTGTCGATGTCGACCGAGAAGCCCAGCTGGTCGGCGTAGAAGGCCTTCGCCCGGTCCTGGTCGCTGACCGGGACCGAGATGACCTCGAGGTTGGTAAGTGCCATGGTCCTCTCCTCACGCGATCGGAGTATGCCGCCAGCGGCGGACGATGCCCAGGTACGCACGCCAGCCTCCGGCGCAGTCCACGGGAACGGGCCCGGTGTCCGAGCCGGCCAGCTGGTCCAGGTAGGCGGGCAGCCGGCGGCCCAGGATCCTCGGGTAGCCGCCCGCCAGGATCCGGCGGGTCAGCTGCGCGCCGAGGCCGTGGAAGCCGATCTGGTGCATCCGCAGCCGGGTCCCGCCCGGCCCGGCCGGCTTGAGCGTGAACGTCACCGTGGTGTCGATGTTGCCGCCCGCCCACGACCACACCATCCGGGTCGGCGGGTCGAGCTCGAGCACCTCGCACCGCACCACGCCGTCGAAGCCGGGGGCCGGCTTGGTCCGGAACGTGAAGCGGTGGCCGACGGCCGGCTTGAAGTCGTTGGGCATCAGCCAGGCGGCCAGCGCCTCGCTCGACGTCAGTGCCGCCCAGACCCGGTCGACCGGGTGCGGGTAGACGACCGAGGCGTCGATGTCGGCCTTCATCGGGTGCCTCCCTCAGGTGGTGGCCAGGTAGTCGCCCAGCGCGGCCAGGCGGGCCTGCCAGAACCGCTCCAGCTCGTCCAGCCAGTCCCGCATCTCGGTCAGGGCGGCGGGCCGCAGCTGGTAGTACCGGTGCCGGCCCTCCTTCCGCGCCGTGACCAGGCCTGCCTCGCGCAGCACGCGCAGGTGCTGTGAGACAGCGGCCTGGCTGATATCCAGGCCGGCCATCAGGTCCGTGACCGACCGGTCGGCCGTGGCCAGCCGCTCCAGCAGGTGCCGCCGGGTGCCGTCGGCCAGGGCCGCGAACCTGTCCGCCGGCAGGGCGCCGGGAGCCAGGTCCCGGCCCTTGCTCGGTCGTCCGGGCCGCTCGGCCATGACCGGTACAATAATTAGTTTTTATTTATACGTCAACAGCGGGACGGCAGGCGCAGCCCCGGGCGCCGGGCCTGGCAGAATCGGTGCGATTCGGCTGGACTCGAACGACTGGGGCTGAGATGACCGCACGCATTCTCGACGGCAAGGCCACCGCACAGGCGATCAGGGAGGATCTCACCCTGCGGGTCGCCGAGCTGGCCCGGCGCGGCATCGTGCCCGGCCTCGGCACCGTGCTGGTGGGCGACGACCCGGGCAGCCGGTCCTATGTCAACGGCAAGCACCGGGACTGCGCCCAGGTGGGCATCGCCAGCATCAGGCGGGAACTGCCCGCCGACGCCACCCAGGCCGAGGTCGAGGCGGTCGTGGACGAGCTCAACGCCGATCCCGCCTGCACCGGCTACATCGTCCAGCTGCCGCTGCCCGCCGGGCTCGACGCGCAGCGGGTGCTGCTGCGCATGGACCCGGCCAAGGACGCGGACGGCCTGCACCCGCTGAATCTGGGCAAGCTGGTGCTCGGTGAGCCCGGGCCGGTGCCGGGCACCCCAGAGGGGATCATCGAGCTGCTCCGCCGGTTCGACGTGCCGATCGCCGGGGCCGAGGTCACCGTGATCGGCCGCGGCATCACGGTCGGGCGCGCCCTCGGCCTGCTGCTGACCCGCCGCAGCGAGAACGCCACCGTCACCCTGTGCCACACCGGCACCAAGGACCTGGCCGCGCACACCAGGGGCGCGGACATCGTGGTCGCCGCGGCCGGGCGTCCCGGGCTGCTGACCCCGGACATGGTCAGGCCCGGCGCGGCCGTTGTCGACGTGGGCATTACGCGTACCGACGCCGGGCTGGTCGGCGACGTCGACCCCGCGGTGGCCGAGGTGGCGGGCTGGCTCGCCCCGGTCCCGGGCGGGGTCGGCCCGATGACCCGCGCGATGCTGCTGGCCAAGGTGGTGGCGTTCGCCGAGCAGGAGGCCTGATCCCGTCCTGGCGGGCCCGCGAGGACGCGTTTTGGCCCCATCGCCTACTGGTGAGTAACCTATGCCCGGGGTCCTGCCAGGTACCCGGGGCTGCGCCTGCTGGCCCGGTTTGGCAGGCTTAACCTGGCGCTCACGTGGCGCTGGTGCCGCGCAGTCCCAGCGCTGGGCAGCATGTTCGCAGAGGAGGTCGGCCGCCGGTCATGAACATCGTCGTCTGCATGAAGCAGGTTCCTGACACATACTCCGAGCGGAAGCTGCGGTCTGACTCCACCCTGGACCGCGACGCCGCCGATGGGGTCATGAACGAGCTTGACGAGTACGCGATCGAGGAAGGGCTGCGCCTGGCCGAGGCGCACGGCGGCGAGGTGACGATCCTGACCATGGGCCCGGAGAGGGCCGGCGAGTCCATCCGCAAGGCGCTGTCGATGGGCGCCGACAAGGCCGTGCACCTGATCGACGACGCCCTGGCCGGGTCGGACGGCCTGGCCACCTCGGCGGCGCTGGCCGCGGTGCTCAGCCGGATCGGGTTCGACGTCGTGATCCTCGGCTCGGAGTCCACCGACGCCCGGATGGGCGTGATGGCCGCGATGCTGGCCGAGCGGCTCGGCGTGCCGCAGATGTCGTACGCCAGCAAGGTGGAGATCGACGGCACGGCCATCTCCATCAACCGCCAGGCCGACTACGGCTACGACCGGGTCCAGTCCACCCTGCCCGCGGTGATCAGCGTCGTGGAGAAGATCAACGAGCCGCGCTACCCGTCCTTCAAGGGAATCATGGCGGCGAAGAAGAAGCCGGTCGAGACGCTGAGCCTGGCCGACATCGGGATCGACCCCGGCCAGGTCGGCCTGGCCTCGGCCGCCACCGAGGTGGTCAGCTTCGCCAACCGCCCGCCCCGCCAGGCCGGGACCGTGGTCAAGGACGACGGCGACGGCGGGGTCAAGGCCGCCGAGTTCCTCGCCGCGCAGAAGTTCATCTGATTCCCGATTCTGGAAGGGCCGCCGTACATGGCTGAGATCCTGGTGCTCGCCGAGCATTCCGGCGAGTCGGTGAAGAAGGTCACCACCGAGCTGCTGACCCTGGCCCGCCGGTTCGGTGAGCCCGCCGTGGTCTGGACCGGGCCGGGCGCGGACGGCGGCCGGGAGCGCCTGGCCGAGTTCGGCGCGGCCAAGGTGTATGTCGCGGCGGGCGAGGAGTTCGACGACTACGTGGCGGCGCCCAAGGCGGAGCTGCTCGCCGCCCTGGTGGCGGAGAAGTCCCCGGCCGCGGTGCTGGTGGCCAGCACCGCCGAGGGCCGGGAGGTCGCCGCGCGGCTCGCGGTCAAGACCGGTTCCGGGCTGATCACCGACGCGGTCGGCCTGGACGAGGGCCTGGTCGCCGAGCAGTCCATCTTCGGCGGCGCCATCATCGTCCAGTCCAAGGTCGCCGTCGGCACGCCCATCGTGGCCGTCCGCCCCAACGCGATCGCGCCCGAGGCCGCCGACGCCGCCGCCGAGCTCGAGAACGTCAGCGTCGAGGTCAGCGACGCGGCCAAGGCCGCCCAGGTCACCGAGCGGGTGGTGCAGGAGCGCGGCGAGCGGCCCGAGCTCACCGAGGCGTCGATCGTGGTCTCCGGCGGCCGCGGCGTGGGCAGCGCGGAGAACTTCGCGCTGATCGAGAAGCTCGCCGACTCCCTGGGCGCCGCGGTGGGCGCGTCCCGGGCCGCCACCGACGCGGGCTGGTACCCGCACCAGTTCCAGGTCGGCCAGACCGGCAAGACCGTCTCCCCGCAGCTGTACCTGGCGGTGGGCATCTCCGGGGCCATCCAGCACCGGGCCGGGCATGCAGACGTCCAAGACGATCATGGTGGTCAACAAGGATCCCGAGGCCCCGATCTTCGAGCTCGCCGACTACGGCGTGGTCGGGGACCTGTTCCAGGTGGTGCCCCAATTGACCGAGGAGATCCAGAAGCGGGCCGGGGACTAGCGAGCGCCCGCCAGGGACAGACCAGCGAGCCTCCCGCGGCTAGGCTGGGACAATATGGGATACCTCGATGCCGGCGGCCGCCGGCCGCCAGCACCGGCTTCGCCCGTGTACCTGGATCACGCCGCGACGACGCCGATGCGGCCCGAGGCCCTCGACGCGATGACCGAGGAGCTCGCCCAGGTCGGCAACCCCTCGTCCCTGCACAACGCGGGCCGCCGGGCGCGCCGGGTCGTCGAGGAGTCGCGCGAGCAGATCGCGGCGGCCTACGGCGCCCGGCCCAGCGAGGTGGTGTTCACCAGCGGCGGCACCGAAGCGGACAACCTGGCGGTTAAGGGCCTGTTCTGGACGCGGCGCGCCGCGGATCCCCGGCGGACGCGGGTGCTCACCCCCGCGATCGAGCATCACGCGGTCCTCGACACCGTGGAGTGGCTGGACGAGCACGAGGGGGCCGACGTGGGCTGGCTGCCGCTGGACGGCTACGGCCGGGTCAGCCCCGAGGCGGCGCGCGAGGTCATCGAGGCCGACCCCGGGGCCGTGAGCCTGATCAGCGTCATGTGGGCCAACAACGAGGTCGGCACCGTCCAGCCGGTCGCCGAGCTGGCCGCCGTGGCCGGGGAGCACCGGATACCGCTGCACAGCGACGCGGTCCAGGCGGCGGGGCAGCTGCCGGTGGACCTCGCCGGGAGCGGGGCCACCGCGCTCACCATCACCGCTCACAAGATCGGCGGGCCGGTCGGCGTGGGCGCGCTGCTGCTGGCCAGGGGCACCGACCTGGTGCCGGTGCTGCACGGCGGCGGCCAGGAGCGTGACGTGCGGTCGGGCACGCTGGACGCCCCCGCGATCCGGGCCTTCGCGGTCGCGGTCGAGCTGGCCACCGAGCGCCGCAGCGACGAGGCCAAGCGCCTGGCCGAGCTGCGGGACGACCTGATCGCGCAGGTCCTGGCCGCGGTGCCCGACGCGGTACTGAACGGGGCCCCGCCCGGGCCGCACCGGCTGCCGGGCAACGCCCACTTCTCCTTCCCCGGCTGCGAAGGCGACGCGCTGCTGATGCTGCTCGACGCCAAGGGCATCGCCTGCTCCACCGGGTCGGCCTGTACCGCCGGGGTGGCGCAGCCCAGCCACGTGCTGCTGGCCATGGGCAGCGACGAGGCCCGGGCCCGCGGGTCGCTGCGGTTCTCGCTGGGCCACTCGAGCACCCAGGCCGACGTGGACGCCCTCGGCGCGGTCATCGGCGAGGCCGTCGACCGCGCCCGCCGCGCCGCCCGCTGACCCGCCCGGTCAGCCCGGCGGGGCTGGCTGGCGGGCGCGGAGGAGGTTCATCGCGGTCAGCGTGAGCACGGTGCCGCCGTCCTGGCTGATCAGCTCCGCGTGGGTGCGGACCAGGCCGCGGTCCGGCTTGGACCGCGAGCGCCGCGCCTCGGCCACGGTGACCCGCAGCCGCAGCGAGTCACCTGGCCGCACCGGCGCCGGCCAGCGGATCTCATCCACGCCCGGGGACGCGAGGCTGGCCACCCGGGACAGGTAATGGTCGGCGAACAGCCGCATCATGATCCCCGTGGTGTGCCAGCCGCTGGCGATCAGGCCGCGGAACGGGCCCTGGGCGGCGGCCGCCGGGTCGGTGTGAATCGGCTGCGGGTCGAACGCCCGGGCAAAGTCCACGATCTCCGCCTCGGTCACCGTGATCGACCCGTATTCGTAGACGGCTCCCGGCGTGTAGTCCTCGAAGTAACGGTCGTCGATGGGCACCGTGAAGTCGCTGTCGCTCAGGGTCCTGGTGCTCCCGGCCGGGCCGGCTGGCTGTGTCATGGAACGTCATCCTGGCCGAGCCGCCGGCGGCGGCGCGAGCCCGGGGCCGCGCCGATGCGGAACAGGCCGCCGCCGGCGCATACCCTCGTATCGCGATGACTCGACTACGCGTGCTCGCCGCCATGTCCGGCGGCGTCGACTCCGCGGTGGCCGCCGCCCGGGCCGCCGAGGCCGGCCACGACGTGACCGGCGTGCATCTCGCGCTGTCCGCGAACCCGCAGTCCTACCGGACCGGCGCGCGCGGCTGCTGCACGCTGGAGGACGCGCGGGACGCCCGGCGCGCCGCGGACGTGATCGGCATCCCGTTCTACGTCTGGGACCTGGCCGAGCGGTTTCACCGCGACGTGGTGCAGGACTTCGTCGACGAGTACGCGCGCGGCAACACGCCCAACCCCTGCCTGCGCTGCAACGAGAAGATCAAGTTCACCGCCGTGCTTGACCGCGCGGTCGCGCTCGGCTTCGACGCGGTCTGCACCGGCCACCACGCCCGGCTGGTGCCCACCGCCGGCGGCCAGCGGCTGATGCGCAGCGTGGACCCGGCCAAGGACCAGTCCTACGTGCTGGCCGTGCTGACCGGCGAGCAGCTGGCCCGGGCCATGTTCCCGCTCGGCGACACGACCAAGGACCAGGTGCGCCGCGAGGCGGCCCAGCGCGGTCTCGCGGTCGCGGACAAGCCGGACAGCCACGACATCTGCTTCATCGCCGACGGGGACACCGGCCGGTTCCTGCGCCGACCGGCTCGGCACCGCACCCGGGGCGATCGTGGACACCGGCGGCGCGGAGCTCGGCCGCCACGACGGCAGCTACGCGTTCACCGTCGGCCAGCGCCGGGGCCTGCGCATCGGCACGCCATCGCCGGACGGCAGGCCGCGGTACGTGCTGGACATCGAGCCGGTGTCGAACACGGTGACCGTCGGCCCGGCCGCCGCGCTCGACGTGGCCGGCATCGAGGCCCAGCGCCCGGTCTGGAGCGGCGGCCCGGAGCCGGCGGAGCCCATCGGCTGCCTGGTCCAGCTGCGCGCGCACGGCGAGACCTACCCGGCCACGGCCTGGATGGACGGTGCCATCCTGCGTATCGCGCTGAGCCAGCCCGCCCGGGGCGTGGCCCGCGGCCAGGCGGCCGTCCTCTACGACGGCGACACCGTGCTCGGCTCGGCCACGATCAGCCACACCTCCCGCCGCTCACCCAGCAACGCGGCCCCGTGCCCTGACGGTGCTGGCCCGGGGGACGACCCCGGACCCCGCGTGCCCGCCGCCGCCCGCCTCCCCATCCCCTTCAGGCGGATCCGCCGTCGCGGCTGGCACCGGCTCCGCCGGGTGGCGATGACGGTGCTGAACACTAAGCTCAGCAGCGTGCCGGACACCGCAGCTACACCCCAATTCCCCTGGCCGGCCGGCTGTGCCACCGGCATCGGGTCGATGCCGGGCACGGACCCGGCCGAGGTCATCGCCGTGATCCTCGGCGAGCTGCCCGATTTCCCTTACCTGCCCGAGCTTCCCGCCCGCGGCCCCGGAGCCGACCTGACCGGCCGGACCGCGGCCCTGCTGATCGACATGCCGGTGGAGATCACGGCCGGCCGGGTGGAGGTTCGCTGACCGGCCCGGCCGGGACCAGCGCCGGGCGGCTGGCCTGCTGGCCGCGGACCTGGACGCGGCCCAGGAGGCCGCTGACGGCTGGACCGGGCCGTTCAAGATCCAGGTGTGCGGCCCATGGACGCTGGCCGCGACGGTCGAGCTGAACCGCAGCCAGAACCCGGCGCTGGCCGACCCCGGCGCGGTGGCCGACCTGACCGCCTCGCTGGCCGAGGGGGTCGCCGCGCACCTGGCCGAGGTCCGCAGCCGGATCCCGGGGGCCACGGTGCTGCTCCAGCTCGACGAGCCCGCGCTGCCCGCCGTGCTGGCCGGATCGGTGCCGACCGCGAGCGGGCTGAACCGGGTCGGAGCCGTCGATGCCAGCGTGGCCTGCGATAACCTGCGCTCGGTGCTGCGCGCCACGACATCACTCGGCCTGGTCCACTGCTGCGCCGCTGACATCCCGTTCGGGATCGCCAGAGAGGCGCGGGGCGCAGGCGGTCGGCTTCGATCTCGGCCTGCTGCGGCGGGCGGACGAGGACGGGCTGGCCGAGGTGGCCGAGGCGGGCCTCGGGATCCTGATCGGCACCGAGAAAACCGTGGCGGTACGCTCCGCCGCGGCCCCGCCACCGCCGCCCAAGGACGCGGCCGCGGAGAGTGATCGAGCTGTGGCGCCGGATCGGGCTGCCGACCGCAAACCTGGCCGAGCAGGTGGTGCTCACCCCGGCCTGCGGCCTGGCTGCGCGTCACCGGACAGCGCCCGGGCCGTGCTCGCCCGCTGCCGGGAGGCGGCGCGGCTGATGCCGGAGCTGATCGAGGAGGGGGCATAGTGACCGAGGAGGGGGCATCGTCGACCGAGGCGGACACGGCGGCACGGCACCGCCACGCCGGGCTGGTCGTCGAGATCACCGAGCACAACCACCGCTACCACGTGCTCGACGCGCCGCTCATCTCCGACGCCGAGTACGACGCGCTCATGCGCGAGCTGCGCGCCCTCGAGGAGCAGCACCCCGACCTGCGCACCCCGGACTCCCCGACCCAGAAGGTCGGGGACGTGATCTCCACCGACTTCGCCCCGGTCGAGCACCTGGAGCGGCTGCTCAGCCTGGACAACGCGTTCTCGGCCGAGGAGCTCGACGCCTGGGCGGCCCGCACCGAGCGGCTGGCCGGGCCGGATACCGCGGTGGGCCCCTACCTCTGCGAGCTGAAGATCGACGGCCTGGCGGTCGCCCTGGTCTACCGGGACGGGAAGCTGGTCCGCGCCGCGACCCGGGGCGACGGGGTGACCGGCGAGGACGTCACGCCGAACATCCGGACGATCGCCGCGGCCCCGGCCCGGCTCTCCGGGTCAGGCTGGCCGCAGACCCTCGAGGTCCGCGGCGAGGTGTACCTGCCGGTGGAGGCGTTCCACCAGCTGAACGAGCGGCAGGCCGAGGCGGGCAAGCCGCTGTACGTGAACCCGCGCAACACCGCGGCCGGGTCGCTCCGGCAGAAGGACCCGCGGGTCACCGCGACCCGCCCGCTCAGCCTGATCGTGCACGGGCTCGCCGTGCCCGGCGCCGGCGCGGCGGACAGCGGCATGCCCGCGCCCGAGGACGAGGCGGTGCCGGACACCGTGCCGGCCACGCAGTCGGGCTGGTACGAGCAGATGCGCGAGTGGGGGCTGCCGGTCAGCGACGTGTACAAGGTCGTGGACACGCTGGACCAGGTGCGCGAGCTACATCGGCTACTACGCCGAGCACCGGCACGACCAGGCCTACGAGATCGACGGCGTGGTGATCAAGCTTGACCGGCTCGAGATACAGCGGCGCGCTCGGCGCGACCAGCCGCGCGCCGCGCTGGGCGATCGCCTTCAAGTACCCGCCGGAGGAGGTCACCACCCGGCTGCTGGACATCCGGGTCAACGTGGGGCGAACCGGTCGGGTGACGCCGTTCGCGGTGATGGAGCCGGTCAAGGTCAGCGGCTCCACCGTGGACCGGGCCACCCTGCACAACGCCGACGAGCTGGACCGCAAGGGCGTGCTGATCGGCGACATGGTGGTGCTGCGCAAGGCCGGCGACGTGATTCCCGAGGTGGTCGGCGCCGGTCCTGGACCTGCGCTCCGGCTCGGAGCGCGCGTTCGAGTTCCCCACCGAATGCCCGGAGTGCGGCACCACCCTCGTCCGCGAGGGTGAGGAGGGCGGGAAGGTCAGCGTGGACTGGCGCTGCCCGAACGCCCGCTCCTGCCCGGCGCAGCTGCGCGAGCGGCTGTTCCACCTGGCCAGCCGCGGTGCGCTGGACATCGAGGTGCTCGGCTACGAGGCCGCCATGGCGCTGCTGGACAGCGGGCTGGTGGCCGACGAGGGCGACGTGTTCGCGCTGACCGCCGAGACGCTGGCCACCAGCCCGTTCTTCGTCAACAAGCAGGGCACGCTGACCGTGAACGCGGTCAAGCTGCTGCACAACCTGGAGGAGGCCCGGCACCGGCCGCTGTGGCGCATCCTGGTCGCGCTGTCGATCCGGCACGTCGGGCCGACCGCGGCCCGCGCGCTGGCCGTGGCGTTCGGCTCGGTCGACGCGATCGCGGCGGCCTCGCCCGAGCAGCTCACCGCCGTCGACGACGTCGGGCCGACGATCGCCGCGTCGGTGCAGGACTGGTTCGCCGTGGACTGGCACACCGCGATCGTGGAGAAGTGGCGGGCGGCGGGGGTGCGAACTGGCTCAGGAGGGCCTCGGCGGGGGGGCCGTGGCGGCAGCCGGCGAGTCTGGCAGCGCCGCGCCGCTGGCCGGGGTTACTGTCGTGATTACCGGCACGCTGGACGGCCTCACCAGGGACGAGGCCGCCGAAGCGGTGCAGCGCCTGGGCGGGAAGGTCGTCGGCTCGGTGTCGAAGAAGACCGGCTTCGTGGTCGCGGGATCGAGCCCGGGATCCAAGTACGACAAGGCGCTCACGCTCGGTGTCCCCGTGCTCGACGAGGCCGGCCTCGGCGTGCTGCTGGAACGGGGGCCTGCGGCGGCACAGGAGACCGCCGTCTCGCCCGAGGCTGAGGCGTGAGCATCAGCCAGTACGTGAATCGTAACTGGATGACTACGGCCTGACATGTTGTAACGGATAGTATGCAATTGGCTTCGGGAAGTACGATTTTCGCCGTACGCTTCTGATGACCACGGGAGAACCGCAGCACAGTCGGTTGTACCGATGAGGACGCCCATGAAGGACCCGAACGACACCAGGGACATAGGCCCGCGGGTCGGCTCGCCACTGTGGATCCACATGTCCGCGGTGACAGTGGTTGGCCTCGCGGTCTTTGCCTGGGCGCTGGCGCACCTGTCCGGGCTGGCGGAGCTGGTCCGCCATCCCCTGTTCTGGGTGATCGCTGCGCTGGTGGTGGTCGGCGAGATGCGGCCGCTGGTGACCCAGGGCAGGTCCGGCTGGGAATCCCCGGTCGCCTCGGTCACCTTTAGCTTCGCTGCCCTGCTGTACTGGGGGTTCCCGGTCGCGGTGCTCATCCGGACCACGTCCTGCCTGGTCGTCGGCCTGGCCCAGCGCAAGGCGCCGCACCGGTGCCTGTTCAACGCGGCCCAGACCACGCTGAGCATGGCGGCCGCGGGCCTGGTCCTGGCCGTGGCCGGGGTTCACCCGGCGCCCGGCCCTGCCCTACGTGCCCTCCGGCGCCGAGCTGCCGCTGGTGCTGCTGGCCGGCCTGGCCTACTTCCTGGCGAACTTCCTGCTGGTCGGGGTGGCCATCGCGCTGCACTCCCGGGTGTCGCTGCTGCGGACGTTCCGCTCCGCGCTGCCGTTCCAGGCGCTTCGTGAACCTGGTGCTGATCGCGGCGGCGCCGCTGGTCGCGGTCGTGATGGCGGCGAACTCCGCGCTGGCTGGTGCTGCTGTTCGCGTTCCCGCTCGCGGCCATCTACATGAACGCGGCCATGTCGGTGCAGCGCGAGCATCAGGCCCACCACGACGAGCTGACCGGCCTGTCCAACCGCAAGCTGCTGATCCGGCAGACCAGCGAGGCCCTGACCGATGCGGCCCGGTCGGGGACCAGGCCGGGTTCCTGCTGCTGGACCTGGACCGCTTCAAGGAGGTCAACGACACCCTCGGGCACCCGGTCGGCGACCGGCTGCTGCGGATCGTGGCGCACCGGCTCACCCACAGCGTGCGGCCCGGTGACATGGTGGCCCGCCTGGGCGGCGACGAGTTCGCCGTGCTGCTGCCGTCGGTGCGCGAGGTCGGCGCGGCCCGCGAGGTGGCCGCCCGGCTGCGGGCCGCGCTCTCCGAGCCGATCCGGCTCGAGGGCATGTCGTTCGAGATCGAGGCCAGCGTCGGCATCGCGCTGTACCCGGACGACGCGACCGGGTTCGAGCTGCTGCATGCAGCACGCCGACGTGGCCATGTACCTGGCCAAGGAGCGCCGCAGCGGGGTGGAGCGGTACGTGGCCGACTCCGACCGCAACTCCCCGGCCCGGCTGGCCCTGCTCGGCGACCTGCGCCGCGGCATGGACCGCGGCGAGCTCGAGCTGCACTACCAGCCCAAGGTGCTCCTGGAGACCGGCCGGACCGTCGGGATGGAGGCGCTGGTCCGCTGGCAGCACCCGGTGCGCGGGCTGATCGCGCCCGAGGAGTTCATCCCGCTGGTCGAGCAGTCCGACCTGATGCGGGAGCTCACCGTTCCACGTGGTGGACCTGGCGCTGGCCCAGGCCTCGGCCGTGGTGGCAGGACGGGCCTGCCGGTCCCGGTCGTCGCTGAACGTGTCCGCGCGCGACCTGCTCGACGCCGGCCTCGCCGAGACCGATCGGCCGCGGGCTGGCGCGCCACGGGCTGCCGCCGGAGGCGCTGCTGCTGGAGATCAACGAGCGGGTGCTGACCAGCGAGCCCGCCCACGCCGCGGCCGCCGTGGAGGCGCTGGCCGCGCTCGGCGTGGCGCTCAGCCTGGACGACTTCGGCACCGGCTACTCCTCGCTGGTCCGGCTCAAGCGGCTGCCGGTGAGCGAGGTGAAGATCGATTCGTCGTTCGTCAGGCGGCTGCTGCCCTCCGCCGACGACGAGGTGATCGTCCAGTCGATCGTCGACCTGGTCCGCGCGCTCGGCATCGACTCGGTGGCCGAGGGCGTGGAGTCCGCGGAGGTCGCGGCCGCGCTGCGGGTCATGGGCTGCGACGCCGCGCAGGGCTGGCACTTCAGCAAGCCGCTCAACGCGGCGTCGGCCACGGCGTGGCTGGCCGAGCACGGCGTCGCGGCCGTGCAGCCCGCGCCGCTGCCGACCGGGGGCGGCGCCGCCGGGCCGCGGGCCCGCCGTCACCTGGCCTGCCCGGGCCCCGCCCGCCCACGCCCCCACCCGCCGCCCCTTCCCCCTACACTGGTCTGCCCGGCCCCCGCCAGGCCACGCCGCCGGCGGGCCTGCCGCTCCTTATGGTGGCAGGCGGTTAAAGATTTCGGCCCGCCGCTGCGCGGTCGCTAGGCTTGCCTGCATGCCGATTACCCGGGACGAGGTCGCCCACCTGGCCAGGCTGTCCCGGCTGGCTCTCAGCGAGCAGGAACTCGACCACTTCGCCGGCCAGCTGGACGTGATCATCGCGTCGGTGGCCCGGGTGCAGGAGGTCGCCGCCGACGGAATCCCGCCGATGACGCACGCGCTGCCGGTGACCAACGTGTTCCGTGACGACGTCATCGTGCCGCCGCTCGGGGCGCCGGCCGCGCTCGACCAGGCGCCCGCGGCCGAGCAGGACCGGTTCCGGGTCCCGCGGATCCTGACTGAGGACTGAGCTATGACGAGCGAGCTGACCAGGATGACCGCGGCCGAGCTGGCCGCGGCCATCGCGTCGGGCGAGGCCTCCGCGGTCGAGGTCACCCAGGCGCACCTGGACCGGATCGACGCCGTGGACGAGCAGGTGCACGCGTTCCTGCACGTGGCGCCCGAGGCCGCGCTGGCCGCGGCCCGCGCGGTCGACGCAGCGGCGCGGCGCCGGGGAGCCGCTCGGCCCGCTGGCCGGGGTGCCGCTGGCGCTCAAGGACGTGTTCACCACCACCGACATGCCGACGACCTGCGGCTCGCGGATCCTGGAGGGCTGGCGCCCGCCCTACGACGCGACCGTCACCCGGCGGCTGCGCGACGCCGGGGTGGTGATCCTCGGCAAGACCAACATGGACGAGTTCGCGATGGGCTCGTCCACCGAGAACTCGGCGTTCGGCCCGTCCCACAACCCGTGGGACCTGAGCCGGGTGCCGGGCGGGTCCTCCGGCGGCTCCTCGGCCGCGGTGACCGCGTTCGAGGCGCCGCTGGGCATCGGCACCGACACCGGCGGCTCGATCCGCCAGCCCGCCGCCGTCTGCGGCATCGTCGGCATCAAGCCGACCTACGGCGGCTCCTCCCGGTACGGCGTGGTCGCGTTCGCGTCCTCGCTGGACACGCCCGGCCCGCTGGCCCGCACCGTGCTCGACGCGGCCCTGCTGCACGAGGTCATGTCCGGGCACGACCCGTGCGACTCGACCTCGATCGACGCGCCGGTGCCGCCGGTCGTGGCCGCGGCGCGGCAGGCCGACGTGAACGGGCTGCGGGTCGGCGTGGTCGCCGAGTTCAGCGGCGAGGGCTACCAGCCGGGTGTCCTGGCCAGGTTCGACGAGGCGGTGGAGCTGCTGGAGTCGCTCGGCGCCAAGGTCACCGAGGTGTCCTGCCCGCACTTCGTCTACGCGCTGCCCGCGTACTACCTGATCGCGCCCAGCGAGTGCTCGTCCAACCTGGCCCGCTTCGACGGGATGCGCTACGGCCTGCGGATCGGCGACGACGGGACCCGCAGCGCCGAGGAGGTCATGTCGCTGACCCGGGCCGCCGGCTTCGGCGCCGAGGTCAAGCGGCGGATCATGCTCGGCACCTACGCCCTGTCCAGCGGCTACTACGACGCCTACTACGGCAAGGCGCAGCAGGTGCGGACGCTGATCACGCGGGACTTCGACGCGGCCTTCGAGCAGGTCGACGTGCTGGTCTCGCCGACCACGCCGACCACGGCGTTCCCGATCGGCGAGCGTGCCGACGACCCGATGGCCATGTACCTCGCCGACCTGTGCACGATCCCGTCGGACCTGGCCGGCAACGCCGCGCTGTCCGTGCCGTGCGGGCTCGCCCCGGAGGACGGCCTGCCGGTCGGCCTGCAGATCATGGCGCCGGTGCTCGGCGACGACCGGGTCTACCGGGTCGGCGCGGCCGTGGAGGCCGCGCTGGACCAGAGCTGGGGACACCCGCTGCTCGACGAGGCGAAGGGGCTGGCTGATGACTGACCTGGGGGCGCTCGTGTCCTTCGACGAGGCCATCTCCCGCTACGACCCGGTGATCGGCCTGGAGACCCACGTCGAGCTGGGCACGGTGTCGAAGATGTTCTGCGGCTCACCGACCGCGTTCGGGGCCGAGCCGAACAGCTCGGTCTGCCCGGTCTGCCTCGGCCTGCCGGGCTCGCTGCCGGTGGTCAACCGGACCGCCATCGAGTACACGATCAGGATCGGCCTGGCCCTGAACTGCTCGATCGCCTCCTGGTGCCGGTTCGCGCGGAAGAACTACTTCTACCCGGACATGCCGAAGAACTTCCAGATCTCCCAGTACGACGAGCCGCTGTGCACCGACGGCTGGCTGGACGTCACGGTCGGCGAGACCGTGGTACGGGTCGGCATCGAGCGCGTGCACCTGGAGGAGGACACCGGCAAGTCGCTGCACGTCGGCGGCGCCACCGGGCGGATCCACGGGGCCGACTACTCGCTGGTCGACTACAACCGGGCCGGCATCCCGCTGGTCGAGGTGGTCACCAAGCCGGTCGCCGGCACCGGCGCGCTCGCGCCCGTGGTCGCCCGTGCCTACGTCACCGAGCTGCGGGACCTGCTCCGGGCGCTGGACGTGTCCGACGTCCGCATGGAGGAGGGCTCGCTGCGCTGCGACGTGAACACCTCGCTGGCGCCGAAGGGCTCCGGCACCTGGGGGACCAGGACCGAGACCAAGAACGTCAACTCGCTGCGCTCGGTCGAGCGCTCGGTGCGGTTCGAGATCGAGCGGCAGGCCGCCGTGCTCGACGGCGGCGGCCGGATCGTCCAGGAGACGCGGCACTTCCACGAGGACAACGGCACGACGACGCCAGGCCGCAGCAAGGAAGAGGCACAGGACTACCGGTACTTCCCCGAGCCCGATCTGGTCCCTGTCGCGCCCGCGCGCGAGTGGGTGGAGGAGATCCGCGCGTCCCTGCCCGAGCTTCCGGCCGCCCGGCGGGCCCGGCTGCAGGAGGAATGGGGCCTGTCCGACCTCGACATGACCGCGCTGCGCAACGCCGGGGCGCTCGACCTGATGGCCGAGACCGTGGCCGCGGGCGTGCCGCCGGACCAGGCGCGCAACTGGTGGCTGGGCGAGCTGTCCCGCCGGGCCCACGACTCCGGTGCCGAGCTGGACGCCTTGCCGATCACCGCGGCCCAGGTGGCCAGGGTCAGTGAGCTGGTCGCGGCCGGGACGCTCAACGACAAGCTCGCCCGGCAGGTGCTCGACGGCGTGCTGGCCGGGGAGGGCTCGCCCGACGAGATCGTGTCCGCGCGCGGCCTGGCCGTGGTCAGCGACGACGGCGCGCTGCTGGCCGCGATCGACGAGGCGATCGCCGCCCATCCCGAGGTGGCGGACAAGATCCGTACGGGCAAGACGGCGGCGGCTAGCTTCCTGGTCGGCGCCGTGATGAAGGCCACCCGCGGCCGGGCCGACGCCACCCGCGCCCGCGAGCTGATCCTGGAGCGCCTGGCCGGCTCCTGACCGCGCCGGGAAGGTTTTCCGGCTGGAGCCGGTTTATGCTGTTGCTATGACGTCGTACTCGAGCCCGGTGATGATGCCCCGCTAGCGGGGCCACTTCACGCTGCCTGGACGACGTCCGACACGAGGCCCCTCGGGGGCCTCGATTCATGTCGCGGGTCGGAGCCCCCGCCTTCTCCGGAGGTTCCGATGACCGCAGAACGTATCTTCCTCAGCACCACGATCCCGTACGTCAACGCCCGTCCCCACCTGGGGCACGCGCTCGAGCTGGTCCAGGCCGACGTGCTCGCCAGGCACGCCAGGCTCGGTGGCGACCAGGTGCGCTTCCAGACCGGCACCGACGACAACTCGCTGAAGAACGTGCTGGCCGCCGAGGCGGAAGGGATTCCCGCCGCCGAGCTGGTGGGCCGCTACGCCGCGGCGTTCGCCGGGCTGCGTGAGCCGCTCGCGCTGTCGTTCGACGACTTCATCCGCACCAGCAGCGACCCGCGGCACCGGCCCGGGGTAGAGCGGCTCTGGCAGGCGTGCGCCGACCGCGGCGACCTGTACCAGAAGCGCTACGAGGGTCTCTACTGCGTCGGCTGCGAGCAGTTCTACAAGCCGGCCGAGCTGCCCGGCGGGCTGTGTCCCGAGCACCGGACCGAGCCGCAGCTCGTGGCCGAGGAGAACTGGTTCTTCCGGCTGTCCCGGTACGCCGGCCAGCTGCACGACCTGATCAGCTCGGGCCGGCTGCGGATCGAGCCCGCGGCGCGGCGCAACGAGGTGCTCGGCTTCATCGCCGGCGGGCTCGAGGACTTCAGCGTGTCGCGGTCCACGGCCCGGGCCCGCGGCTGGGGCATTCCCGTGCCCGGCGACCCGGGCCAGGTGATCTACGTCTGGTGGGATGCCCTGGGCAACTACATCACCGCGCCTGGCTACGGCACCGACGCCGCGGGCTACCGGCGCTGGTGGGCCGGCGCCGACCGCCGGGTGCACGTGGTCGGCAAGGGGGTGCTCAGGTTCCACGCCGTCTACTGGCCCGCGATCCTGCTGTCCGCGGGCGAGCCGCTGCCCACCGACATCCTGGTGCACGACTACCTGACGATCGGCGGCGCGCAAGATCAGCAAGTCGGGCGGCGTGGCTGGCGGGGCGGCTCCGATCAGCGGGGTGGCTGATGGGAGGGCTCCAGTCGGCGGGGTGGCTGGTGAGAGGGCTCCGGCCGGCGGGGTGGCTGATGGGGTGGCCCCGGCGGACGGGGGGGCTGACGCGCCGCGCGAGACCGCCGACCCGGTCGCGCTGGCCGGCCGGTACGGGACCGACGCGGTGCGGTGGTGGCTGCTGCGCGAGGTGCCGCGGGTGGGTGACGCCGACTTCAGCCAGGCGCGGCTGATCGCCCGGGCCAACGATGATCTCGCCAACGGCCTGGGCAACCTGGTCAGCCGGGTGGTCACGCTGGTGCACCGCTACCGGCAGGGGATCGTGCCCGGGGCCGGGGGACCGCCGGGTGGCGCCGGGCTCGCCCTGGTCAACGCGCGGCAGCAGGCTGCCGGAGCGGGTCGCTGCCGCCCTGGCGGCGTTCGACTTCCGCGCCGCCACCGCGGCGATCTGGGAGGTCGTGGACGCGGCCAACCGCTACACCGAGCAGGTCGAGCCCTGGCGCCTGGCCCGGGCCGAGCGCGACGGCGACGCCCGCGCGGGCGAGCTGCTCGACGAGTCGCTCGCGCTGCTCGTCGGCACCTGCGCGGAGCTGGGCCGGGAGCTGGAGCCGTTCCTCCCCGGCCTCGCCGCCCGCATCCGCGCGGCCTGCGACGGATCCGCTGGCCGGCTGCCGCCGGCCGAGCCGGTGTTCCCCCGCCTGAGCTGACCAGCGCGACGCGATACCGTCGTGTCGCGGAACGGCCGACACGGGATGAGCGAGGTGTGATGGCGCGGATCTGGGTGCCGACCGAGCCCCTGGCCACGACGCTGGCCGGGCTGCCCGGGGCCACGGTGGACGTGGTGGTGCCCGACGGCGGCCGGCTGCCGGAGAGCGCGGCCGAGGCGGAGTTCTACGTTCCGCCGTTCTTCCCCGACGCGGCCGCGGTGGCCGCGCTCGCGCGGCTGCCCAGGCTCAAGGTGGTGCAGACGCTCACCGCGGGGGTGGACCGGCTGCTCGGGCACGTTCCCGCCGGCGCGGTGCTGTGCAACGCGCGGGGCGTGCACGACGCCAGCACCGCGGAGTGGGTGGTCGCGGCGATCCTGGCCTCGGTCCGCCAGTTCCCCTACTTCGCCGCCGAGCAGGCGTCGGCCCGCTGGAGCTACCGGTTCACCGGCAGCCTGGCCGGCCAGACGGTGCTGATCGTGGGCTACGGCTCCATCGGCGCCGCGGTCGAGCGCCGGCTGACCGGCTTCGACGTGGAGGTGCTGCGGGTGGCCAGGACCGCGCGCAGCGGGGTGAGCCCGGTGAGCGAGATCCCCGCGCTGCTGCCCGCGAGCGATGTCGTGATCCTGCTCGCCCCGGTCACCGCCGACACCATCGGAATGGTCGACGCCGCGTTCCTGAGCCGGATGAAGAATGGCGCGCTGCTGGTCAACGCGGCCCGCGGCTCGCTGGTGGTCACCGAGGCCCTCTGCGCGGAGCTGCGCAGCGGCAGGCTCTACGCCGTGGCCGACGTCACCGACCCGGAGCCGCTCGGCCCTGAGCACCCGCTCTGGGGCATGCCGAACGCGTTTATCACCCCGCACGTCGCGGCGTCGACACCCGTTTCGCAGCGGACCGCCGCCGAATTCGTGCGTGAGCAGGCGCGACGCTTCCTGGCCGGGGAGCAGCTCGCCAACGTGATCACAGGGGAGTACTGAAGTGATCACAGATAACTCCTGAAGTTGTCTCCCGCTCTACGCACATCCTCAATCGACTCGTGACCTTGCCCACGTACAGTGAATGCACATCGCTGATTGCGAGACCGCGTCCAGTACGCGGCGATCCCCGCAACGCCTGGCGGTACGGGAAATACGTACTGGTGATCACGAGCCGCAGCGCCGCTCCTCGTGACGGGACGCGTGCCCGGCCGGACCAGGTCAGCCAGGCTCGCTGTTGGCTCCCGGACGCGGTGAGAAGGAGGCTCTGGTGCGGTCGGACGGATCCGGCGGCGCGCGATGAGCCTGGCCATCGTGGGTGGAGTGGCCGGGGCTCTGGTCGCTATCGCCGCTGCGGCAAGCCTGTGGCGCGCGGCGTCCCGGCTTGACGCATCCGTTCGGAACGCCTACCGGTGGCTCGCCGGCGCGGCGCTGCTCTGGGGGGCCGGGTTCGTCGGCCAGGAGGCGATGGCGGCCAGCGGCACCGGCACCTCGCTGACCTTCGCGGACCTGCTCTCCCTGCTGGCCCTGCCCGCCCTGGGCGCCGGCTTGGTCGGCCTCGCCCGTGCGCGCGGTGCGCCCGGCACCGACAGCCGCCGGGCGGGCCGGCCCTGGCCCGCGGGGCGCTGGCGCGGGTGGCCGACGCCTGCCTGCTGTCCACCACCCTGTTCGTCATCGGCTGGGTGACGGTGTTCGGGGCCGAGTACCGCAGGACCGGCGAATCGGCCGGGGCCTTTGCGCTGCAGGCGATCCACCCCATCGCCGACCTGATCGCGCTGGGTGTGCTGCTGGCGGTCGCGGTACGCGCCCGGCGTGCGGGGCTGGCGCCCTACCTGGCCCTGTTCGTGGTCGCCGTGGGCGAGTCACTCGCGGTCGGCGCCCGGATCAGCGGCCTGCGACCCGGGCCCTGGTCGCAGGTTATCCAGCTGATCGGGTTCTGCCTGCTGGGCGCGGCGCCGCTGATCGCGGCCGGCCGTGCGCGGCCCGCCCGGCTGCAGCCCGGGGCGGCCTGGACGGACGGGCTGGGGGCCGCGACCCTGGTGGCCGCGTCGGCGGCCGCGATCGCCGCGGTGATCGCGATCGGCTGGGCCCTGAACGGCGGGTCCGTGGTCGAGCCGGCCGTCGTGGCCTGCGGCGGAGTCGCCGCGCTGGCGCTGGTGGTCCGGGTCGCCGACCTGCTCCGGCGGGAGCGCGCGGCCGCGGCGACCTCGCGTGCCTCGGACCAGAGATTCCGGGAGCTGGCCGACCGCACCAGTGACGTGGTCCTGATCTGCGACCGCGACGGGATCATCAGGTACGCCAGCCCCGCGGTCGACGAGTACGGCTACTCCCCGGGCGAGCTCGAGGGCCGGTCGCTGTCCGAGCTCGTGCACCCGGAGGACCGGGTGGCCGGGGCCAGGACCATCCGCTCCGCCACCGGCGGCAGCCCGCAGCCGGGCCGGTTCCCGTGCCGGGTCAGGTCGGCCGACGGCACCTGGCGCCACGTGGAATCGACGGTGTCCCGCTACCGTGACGCGGACGGCGCCGACCAGCTGCTCATCACCGCGCGGGACGTCAGCGACCAGGTGGCGCTGCGCAGGCAGCTCACGTACCTGACCTTCCACGACGGCCTCACCGGCCTGCCCAACCGGGCCTACGTGGAGGACCGGGCCAAGGACGCGATCGACCGGTCCGCCGCCGAGCCCGGCCAGCCGCAGACTCAGGCCGGGGCGATCTTCATCGACCTGGACGGCTTCACCGGCGTCAACGACTCCGTCGGGCACGGCGCGGGCGACCTGCTGCTGGCCCAGGCCGCCCGGCGGCTGCGGGCGGCCGTGCCGCCGCAGGACACGGTGGCCCGCTGGGGCGGCGACGAGTTCGCCGTGCTGGTCGAGAGCGCCGCCAGCGCACCGGAGATCGTGGACATCGCCGAGCGGCTCGCCGGAGTGATCACCGCCGAGCCGTTCCACGTGGCCAGCCGGGATATCTCCCTGACGGCGAGCATCGGCGTGGCCCTGGCCGGCGGGGGCGCTCCCGGGCACCTGCTGCGCAACGCGGACGTGGCCATGTCGCGGGCCAAGGAATCGGGCGGCGGGCGGGTCGAGGTCTTCGCCGCGCACATGCACGCCGACGTCATGCGCAGGCTCGAGATGGCCAGCGACCTGCGCGCCGCGATCACGGCGGGCAGGCTGGAGCTTGACTATCAGCCCGTGGTGGAGTTCACGACCTCCCAGGTCGTCGGCGTGGAGGCGCTGGTGCGGTGGACGCGGGACGCCGAGCCCGTGCCGCGCGGCGAGTTCCTCGGGGTGGCCGAGGACTCCGGGCTCATCGTCCCGCTCGGCGAGCAGGTGCTGCGCGAGGCCTGCGCCCAGGTGGCCGCGTGGCGCAAGGCCGGCTGGACGATCGGGGTCTCGGTGAACTTCTCGCTGCGGCAGGTCACCGCGGCCGGGTTCGCCGCGTCGGTACTGACCGCGCTCGAGGACAGCGGCCTGCCGCCGGGCGCGCTGACCCTCGAGGTCGCCGAGCGGGTCCTGATCGAGGGAGCCGGGCCGATGGTTGACGGCCTGGCCGAGCTCCGCCGCCACGGCGTGCGGCTGGCCATCGACGACTTCGGCACCGGGTACGCCTCCCTCGCCTACCTCAGGCAGCTCGCGGTGGACGTCATCAAGATCGACCCCTCCTTCGTGGCCGGCCTGGGCGAGGACGCGACCCTGGCCATGCTCACCCGGGCGATCATCCAGGTGGGACACGACCTCGGCATCGAGGTCGTCGCGGAGGGGATCGAGCGGCCCGAGCACCTCGAGCTGCTGCGCGGGATGGGCTGCGATCTGGGCCAGGGGTACCTGATCGCCCGGCCGATGCCGGCCCGCGGCATCGAGGCCCTGGTCGGCAGCGGCTGGCCCGGCGGCGAAGCCGGGGATGATGAGGCCGGCGGTGCCGACGAGGACGACGACGTGGCGATGGCCGCTGCCGTCAACGGAGGCGAGGGCGGCGAGCCCGAGTTCGTGCCCGACCCCGGGCCCGTCTCCGACCCGGGCCTGGATCCGGGCGAGGCCCCGGCCCCCGCCGCCGCCCCTGCCCCCGCCAAGTGACGACAGGCGTTGCTGCGCACGGTAAAGTGCTGACTGCGGGCGGTGGCCGGAAGCGCCTTGCCCAGCGCGGTTCCGGTGCCAGCGTCCCGCCCGGTCGACTTGTGAATGTCTTCACAAGCATCGTTAAACTTTG
>CAVUBM010000092.1:0-14835 GCA_963739645.1 uncultured Actinomycetota bacterium | reverse complement strand
TTCCTCCGGCACCCCGGCCACCTCGGCCACCATCTCCGGCGTGTACCGGGCGAAGTGCCGCTTGAGAATCTGGAACACGCACCGCGGGTGCTGCAGCGTGCGGATCGGTGTCCGGCTCCGGATGCGCGGCCGCGCCGCCCGAGCCGTGCGTCTCCCCGCGCGCCGCCCGCCGCACCTGACGCAACTGGTCAGCGGGAAGCTGGCCGCGGGTCGAGGCGGGCTGCGCTCACCCATGGCAGGGCGAACCTCCGCACCCTCATACCGCCAGGTGTTCATGTCGTACAGCCGGTGGTCGCGGTCCAGCCCGGAAAACACGCCGCCGAGGTCTTCGGTATCGCTGTAATCCTCGGTCAGGATCGTGGCCGCGTTCGTGTAGGCGACCACATACTCGCGGAAGTACTTGTCGTTCTGCAGCACGTAGTTGATCAGGCCGCCGACGAACGCGATATCGGCACCCGCCCGGATCGGCACATGCAAGTCAGCCAGCGCGCTGGTCCGGGTGAACCGCGGATCCACGTGGATGACCCTGGCGCCGCGGGCCTTGGCTTCCATCACCCACTGGAACCCGACCGGATGGCACTCGGCCATGTTCGAGCCCTCGATCAGGATGCAGTCGGAGTTCTGCAGATCCTGCTGGAAAGTGGTCGCGCCGCCGCGGCCAAAGCTGGTCCCCAGACCGGGAACGGTGGAGGAGTGTCAAATCCGCGCCTGGTTCTCGATCTGGATCGCGCCCAGCGCCGTGAACAGCTTCTTGATCAGATAGTTCTCTTCATTGTCCAGCGTGGCCCCGCCCAGGCTGGCAAACCCCAGGGTGCGGCGGGTACGGGCCCCGTTCACCTCCCATTGCCAGCCCTTGCGGCGGGATTCGATCACCCGGTCGGCGATCATGTCCATGGCCGTATGAAGGTCCAGCGGTTCCCACCCGGCGCCGCCCGGCCTGCGGTAGAGCACCTGGTACTGCCGCCCGGGACCGGTGGTCAGCTGGAGGCTGGCCGATCCCTTGGGGCACAAGCGGCCCCGGCTGACCGGGGAGTCCGGGTCCCCCTCGATCTGCACGACCCGCTCGTCCTTGACGTACACGTTCTGCGCACAGCCCACCGCGCAGTACGGGCAGACCGACTTCACCACCCGGTCCGCGGTGGACGTCCGGGCCTGCAGCTTCGCGGTGCGGCTGCTCTTGGCCGCGGCACCCAGGCCGCCCCGGTCTGGCCCAGTCAACTGCCGGTAGACCGGCCATCCTTCCGCAACCACGTACGAACGCCCACGACACGCCTCCCCCTGTCAGCACTGCCGCTACCTGGCAGCCTACGCCGCGCCTGCAGCGTCCCAAGGGCGAGAGCCGGCTCAGGTACCCAGGTCCGGGCCGTAGGTGTCGTCCCAGTCGCGGCGCTCGACGTCGAGGTCGAAGTCGCCGGGGGCCTCGAAGGTCACGTGGGTCGCCGCTACGCCGGGCGTTGCGCCGTGCCAGTGCCAGGCGCCAGGTGGATTGCTCACCACGTCGCCGGCCCTCAACGACGTGCACGCCGTCCTCATCGGCGACGGCGCCGACACCTTCGACGAACACCAGGTGCTGGCCGTTGCGGTGCTGGTGAGGCACGGTTCGCGCGCCCGCGCCGAAAGTACACGGCCATGGAATCGAAGCCCGGCAGCGCACAGGGAAGGGCTTGCACCCGTACGTCGTCCGGGTCGTTGAACAACGACCTGAGCTGGCCGGGTACCAGGTCTCCGCTTGTGCCCGCCGTCGTACCGAACTCGTCCATGGGATGCCCCGATCCTTGTCTTGGAGGATGGACGAAGACCTACCCAGGCGAACCGCCTGTGCACCCGTTGCGGGGAGTGAACCTGACCATCGACCAGGTGAACTCGCCGCCATCGAGGGCCTTGCGGGTGAGCCGCCGGGGGCGCCAGGTGAGGTTGGCGCGGTTACGCCGGGCGCCGGTGAGGTGACGCCGGCGCAGGTCCTTCCCATGAGCGGCCCAGGCCGGCGATGCCTTGCTGGCGCAGAATCGTTGCTGCCTGGGCTCCCGCTGTTAACGGCCGCCATGGCCGCGTGGGTAGCTGGTCCAGGTCCCGCCGGCTTCGGTGAGCATTTTGGTGGTCGTGCTGTGGTTGTAGCCGAGCGCGCGGGCCACGACGGGTGCGGGTGCCTGGAGCACGAGCTGGCGAAGCGCCGCGGTGCGGGCGGCTCTGGCGGGGACGCCGAGCTGGCGGACGAGCTGGCCGAGGTAGACCGGGCTGAGCGGCTGGCCGGCGCGCTGGCCGGGAAACAGCCAGCGGGCGGCCTGGTTGGCCGGGGTGTTCATGTTGGCGCGATCAGCGGCCAGCTGTAGCAGCATCGTCGCGAAGGGTTGGGGGACGGGCGCTGGCGGGTCACCGAGGCGCAGGAAAACCTCGGCGCCATCGCGGATGATGTCGTCGATGGTGAGCCGCGCCAGGCGGCTGGCCGGCTGGGCGTACAGCAGCATCAGGCAGGCAGCAACGCGGGAGCGCAGTGGCGGCTCCTGGCCGGTGAGGATGCGCTGCAGCAGCCTGATTCTCTCGTCCTGGCTGATCGGGCTGGCCTGGTAGGCGAGCTGGGGTGGCAGCGACAGCCGCGGCATGTGGCGGGCGCTGATAGCCCAGCGGAGGAATCCCCGGGCGGCCCGGTAACGGTGCGCTGGGTGACAGGCGCGCCAGGTGTCCAGGTCGGCCTGGGTGCACTCGGAGAGGGTGCGCCCCTGCTTCCGGAGCCAGGCCAGGAAGTAGCGGGCGGCGGTGAATTCCTCGGCGGCGAACCGGCGGATTGCCGGAGTGAGCGCCCGCTGCCCAGCCCGGGCGCGGAGTCTGGGCAGCTGGTGCCAAGTGCCGTACTGGCGCAGCAGCCGTTCGTCCGGCTGCCCGGCCAGGCCAGCGAGCTGGCGGTGCAGCCATGTCTCGGCGTGCAGGAGCTGCTTGTCGGCCACGGGGAGCACGCCGCAGACCATCAGCAGGTCCCGCAGGTGGGCAGCGGCGCGCCAGTTCGGCCATTTGTGCAGGCCGTCGTGGGTTAGCGGTATTTCCCCGGTGGCGACGGCGGACAGCAGTCCGGGGCCGTGCGGGTGCCGCAGCCAGGCTACCACCGCATCGGGATCGGGAGCGCTGACCAAAGCGTCATACAGCGGCAGCAGCGGCTGGCTGATCTGGCCGGTCCCATCATCGAGCAGTACGGCCAGCCGCCGGGCCAGGGTGCACCGTTCGCATCGCGGGTGCCGGCCGTGGCCAGCGTAGCCCAAGGTGATCCCCGCCGAACCCGGCCGGCGGCCGCTGGACGCAGGCATCGTCAGTCGGGGCGCACGCGGGCGCGCTTAGGCCGGGCCGTGGCGGCCAGGTCCACCACCGCAGGGCCGCCGCCGGCCGCGGCCTTGCGCGGCTCTGCGTTGGCCGCTTGCGTGGTGATCAGGTCGGCCGGTGTGACGTCGAGGATGTCGCACAGCGCGGCCAGCACCGCCAGGGTCAGCCGTTCCGGGGTGCCGCTGACCAGCCGGTGCACCTGGGAGGCCGACAGGCCGATACCCCGCTCGGCGAGCAACGGCATCAGCTCGGTCGCGGTGAACATGCCCCGGGCCGCCATCAGCTCCCGCAGCCGCCACTGATAGCTGACCTGCCGCCGCGGCCTCACCGGGCGCTCCCGGCGTTCAGGGCGCTGGTGACCGCCTGGTCGAGGGCCTGCCGCAGGGTGCGGGTGCGGTAGTCCGATGACACACCCGTGTAGAGGGAGGTGGTGGAGGCGTGTGCGTGCCCGGCTTGCTGCTGGACGAACAGGGCGTCCCAGCCGGCCTCGATCAGGTGGGTCACATACGCGCGGCGCAGTGAATGGAAATCCAGCCCGCTGTCGAGGCCCAGCGCGTCCCGGTAGGCGGTGAACCGGGTATTGATCTGGTGCAAGCCGACTCGTTCCGCCCGCTCCGAAGGCCACAGTGCGGCATTGTTCCCGGCTGCCATCAGCGGCCGGATCTCGCTGACCCACTGGCCCAGAATGTCCGGAAGCCACGGCCAGACCGCCAGCACGCTGCGCCGCTTGGGCGGTGATCCCTTGTTCGCTTTGCCGAACCGCACGTAACAGACACCGTATTCGCCGAACTCGGCGGCCTTGGGATTGCGGCCGAAGTCCGCAAGGTCGAGCATCCGCACCTCGCGGCGGCGCAGCCCGTAGGCGTAGGCGACCTTGAACAAGGTGGCGTCCCGGAACGCCGGCAGCCAGCCTTTCCGCCCGGCGCTGCGGATCCGGGCGACCTGCTCATCGGCGTAATCAAAGAACGCCTGCAGCTCATCGAGCGTGAACGCCCGCCTGGCGGGATCTCCGTCTGCCTCCTGGGCGTGGACCGCGGTGTTCCACTCATGGCACACCTGCACTGGGTGGCTGCCGAACCGGGCCTCACACTCGCCAGCCCATCCGTACTGCGGGTCGGTCAGGTAGTCGCAGAACAGCCGCAGTGCTTCCTGGTAGCGGCGCAGCGTTCGACCGGCGCAGGCCCCGCACCGCCCGCAGATCGGTACACCAGTCATCAACCTGCTGCGCGGTCCACCGCCACGGGAACGCCTCGGCGTGCGCAGCGAACGCCCGCACGACCCGCTCACGGCCCTCAATCGTGCCGAACCCAAGATTGCGGGCCAGCTGCTGGTTACGCCAGCCATCCAGCATGGCCTCCAACACTTGCTCCTGCGGGTGCAACAGCCGCACCCCAGCGGCAAGATGCAGCTGCGCCGCGCCCTGCCCAGATCGCCGTGTACTCACCCGAACCCCCAGCAACCGGACTCGCATTTGGTGCGACTCTCTCGCATTGGATGCGACCCTAGCAGCATCGTCTCAGGTCAAGCGGTAGATCTCAGAGGTCAGTGTGGCGTAGGGTCATCACCGCGGCCAACGATCGCAGCGCGATGTCGATCCTGCCAACAGGCCAGCTAGCAGCACCCGCGGCCAGTCGCTGAAGCGGGCGAATTCTCATCTGATGCAATTGGCGATCCTTTGTGCGTTAGAGGAGAGTTTGGGGTATGGGGCGAGCCCGCACCGTGCCGCATGCAGGCGCGTCAGGCGGGCAGGCGGCGTCCCCGGCCCCGTGCGGGACGCCGGTCTTGCTCACCCGATAGGTTTCGTGGTCCAGTTCGCCGGGTTGGTGCCGAGCAGCCGCAGGTGGTCCCTGAACAGGCTGGCCACGCTGATGGGGGGGTGTGCGCCCTGCTGGTCGATGCTTAGCGCCAGGCCGTTGGCGTTGGCAGCGCACAGGGTCTCGCTCGGGAGGGTGCCGGCGACCTGGTTGGTCACGACCACCCGGTAGCCGTTGATGATCTCGGAGCCCGACGTTGGGCAGAAGTTCCTGTAGAAGGTGGCGGGGTCGATGTCCGTAAAGTAGGGAAGGTTGGTCTGGAATTCCATGCCGCCGTCGGCGCCCAGATCGGGGGTCCCCGTGGTCAGCGCGAACCGGCTGGCCCGCAGCAGTCGGCCGTCCGGCTGGTAGTACACGCTGCCCACCCGCCACCGGCTGGGCAGGCCGGTCAGCTGGGCCGGGAACACCAGTGGTGGCGTGGCCGCGCCATAGCGGACGTGGTTGGCTATCTTGACCGCGTCCTGTTTGTACGCCTCGCGTTGGGCCGCGCTCAGCTTCGTGGCATTCGCCGTGGGGAGCACCAGCCCGGCCCAGCCGCCACGGGCGTATTGCCAGAGGAGATACGAGTCGGACTGGGATGCGCGGTGGCGCTGCAGGGCCGGCGGGAGGCCGCTGATCGGTCCGGGACCGGCCCAGAATGCGCGGTGGCCCTGCACGGGCGGCGTGCGCCCGCTGATCCGTGCGGTGAGGCCCTCCAAGGCCTCGGTGGAGCATTTCAGGTCCCCGGCCGGGCGGGTCAGGTGGCACTGGTCGGCCGCGTAGACGATGAGGTTCCAATTGGACAGGGCAGATAGTTTGCGCCCCGCGACCAGGGCCACCACCTCCGGGCGCGCGTCGCCTGCCACCAGCCGGTTACCCGCGGGCAGCCAGCCGAACGACAGGTAGGGGACCAGCGGGTTGAACTGGCGCGGCGCCGCCGGCCCGGCGGGCGGGCCGGAACCTAGCCGGACCAGGCCCACCCCCACGGCCAGGGCCGCGACCGCGGCCGCAGCCAGCACCGAGGTGCCGGCCACGCAGGCCCGGCGCCAGCGAAGGCGGGCCCGGCCCCGGCGGCGGGCAAGCTGGATATCCACCTGTGAACGGGCCGGCTCACGGTCGGCTATCTCGGCGAACAGCGCACGGATCTGGGGCTCAGTCATGGCCGGGGCCTCCTGGGTAGATCTGGTACTCCGCCGCTGCGGGGGGCTGGCCACCGGAGCCGGCGGCAGGCGCTGGCCCGAGCGCACGGCGTACCGCGTCCAGGGCCCGGGCCGTCTGGCTCTTCACTGTCCCCGGCGAGCAGCCGAGGATCTCGGCGGCCTGATCGACGTTCAGGTCGCAGTAAAAGCGCAACACCAGCGTGGCGCGCTGCCGGGCGGGCAGCGCCGCGACCGCCGTCCGCAGGTCCAGCGCGGCATCGTGGTTGACCGCGGCGGCGGGCGAGTCTGCCACCCGGCCGCTCAGGCTCACCCGCCTCACCCAGGCCGAGCGCCGCTCATGGATGAACTCGCGGACCAGCACGGCCCGGGCATAAGCGTCGGGATGGCTGCCCGCCCGGACCTGGGCCCAGTGCACATACAGCGTGGTCAGCGTGGCCTGCACCAGGTCATCCGCCCGCTGCCAGTCACCGCACAGCACCGCCGCCAGCTCCCGCAGCGACGGCAGCCTGGCCGCGGCGTACTCGGTGTATTCGGCGTCCCGGCTGCGGCTCACCGCCGACCGCCATGCCTCACCACATGCTTCACACCTACTAGAGGCGCGCAGCGTCCCGTTCGGTTGCCACCCCCGGCAAGATTTATGTTTCCCGCACCATGCCCGGCCCCGGTGAACGCGGATGCGGAGCAACCCGCTCGGCATGGGTCTACCTCAATTCAGAAGGCAGAAGCCTTAGCGCCTATCCGGCGATCGGCAGCAGGCTCGCGGCGTAGGCCCGTTGACACGCCGTTGACACGGGGGCGTCTGGCTACCGTCTGTGATGGCTGTGGCGCCTTCGTTGTGGCCGCCGGCAGGCAGAATCCTGACGGTCGCCTGGAGCTGCGCCCGCCATGGCCGGGTAACGGCAGTTCAGGCACAGGAGTAACGGCCTGATGTGACCAAACGGCCTGCAGGCCGTGCGCGTGCACCGCTGCTGAGCAGGAGAACGTGCTCATGAGGCAGCAGAATCGAGGCGCGTATCGGGCACAAGATCTAAAACGCGCCCGTATCGTCGCAGGTCACAGACTTGCGGCTCGGCTCAGCCGTGATAGGGAAAGCGTCCGAGTTAGGCCTTTGAGCAGCGCCCCCGACAGGATTCGAACCTGCGCACACGGCTCCGGAGGCCGTTGCTCTATCCCCTGAGCTACGGGGGCTCCAGGACGGGAGAAAGAGTACCAGCAAGCCAGGCGGTCCCGGGCCAGCGCGCCGCCCGCCGAAGCCACCCGCAGGAGCCGCCCGCCCCGGCCGCCTGCGCCGGCCGTCCCTGGCCGCCCGCGCCGGCCGTCCCCGCGTCCGTCCCGCTCGGCTAGATTGACCCCCTGGTCCGCTCCCGGAAGGAGGCCCTGGGTGACCACCCGATCCAGCGGCGCGGCCGGTTGACCGGCCAGCCCGACCTGCCGATCGTCTCGTTCCCGTCCAGCGAGGCCTTCGCCGCCTGGCTGGACGCCGAGCACGAGCAGTCGCCAGGCATCTGGCTCAAGATCGCCAAGAAGGACGCCGCAGTCGCGACCGTCAGCTACGACGAGGCGGTCGACGTCGCCCTGTGCTTCGGCTGGATCGACGGGCAGAAACGCAGCCTCGACGGCCAGCACTGGCTGCAGCGGTTCACCCCGCGCACGGCGCGCAGCAGGTGGTCGAAGATCAACTGTGCCCGGGCGGACCGGCTCATCGAGGCCGGGCAGATGCGCCCGCGCGGGCAGGGCGAGGTGGACGCGGCCCGGGCGGACGGGCGGTGGGCCGCGGCTTACGCCGGGGCGCGCACCGCGGCCGTGCCCGCCGATCTGCAGGCCGCGCTGGACGCCGACCCGGTGGCCCGGGACTTCTTCGCGACGATCAGCAGCCAGAACCGGTACGCGATCCTCTACCGGGTCGGTGACGCCAAGCGGCCGCAGACCCGGGCGGCCCGGATCGCGAAATACGTGGCGATGCTGCACGAGCACCAGACCATCTACCCCTGAGCAGTTATCCCGCAGCCCCCCGGGCGTTCCGGCCAGCCCGGGCGCAGCGCCGCAAGACGGGCTGGGGTGCTGGTCCGGGCAGTCGACCGGGCGAGTGTGCGTCGGGCGTGTTGGTGCGGGAAGTGCCCGGGACGCGCTAGCCTCGCGCCGTGGCGCAGGCTCTGGGACGCGTGCTCGTGGTCGACGACGATGAGGTGATCCGCCAGCTCATCGCCGTCAATCTCACCCTGGAAGGATTCGACGTGGCGACCGCCGTGGACGGGCAGGACTGCCTGGACAAGGTCGCCGCGATCAATCCGGACGTCATCACGCTGGACGTGATGATGCCGCGGCTGGACGGCTGGGTGACCGCGGGGCAGCTCCGGCGCAATCCGGAGACCAGCCAGATCCGGGTCGTGCTGATCACCGCCCGGGCCCAGGAGGACGACAAGGACCGCGGCCGGGAGATCGGCGTGGACGCCTACCTGACCAAGCCGTTCGACCCGGGCGAGATGATCCGGGTGGTCCGCGAGCTGGCCGGCAGCGGGCCCGCCGATCGCGGCGGCGAGGCCGCCGGCCAGCCTGAGCAGGCCTGAACCCAGCGGCCCGGGATACCCTGCTCCGGGTGATCACCGGGGACCTCAGCGTGGCCACCACCGTGGCGCTGGGCACGGCCGTGGCCGACGGTGTGCTGCCCAGTCCCCGCGTCCCGGCCGCCACCCGCGTACCAGTCTGGCGGCCGGTCCCGGCCGAGGCCGGCGGCGGGCCGGGCAGTTACGCCACCACCCTGCCGTTCGAGCTGGCCAGGCAGACCGGGGCCGCCCCGGCGCGGATCGCCGCGGTGCTGGCCGAGCGGCTGCGGCCGCGCGAGGAGGTCAGCCAGGCCGGGGTGACCGGGGACGGCTATCTGTCCGTCACCGTCAGCCACGAGACGCTGGCCCGGCTGGCCGTGCGGATCAGCCAGGCCGGGCCGGGCTGTGCCGCCAGTCAGTCGCTGCGCGGCACCCGGGTCGAGGGGCTGCCGGACGCGCAGCTGGCCGCCACCCGTGGCTGGGCGGAGGCCGCCGAACGGCTGGCCGCCGAGGTGACTGGCCGCTGCGCGACGGCCGCGGGCGCGGAGCTCAGCTGGGCCGAACCACCCACCGCGCCACTGGCCCCAGCGCCACCAGGAGCCAGCCCGGCCGGCGACGCCATCGGGTACGCGGGCGAGGACGCCGTCCGGTACGCGCTCGCTCTGGCTGCCCCGGCTGACCCAGGCCCCGGCCGCCGCGGCCCGGTGATCGACCCGCACGCCGCCGCCGCGCAGCACCTGGGCAATCCCGCCTATGCTGTCCGGTACGCGCACGCCCACGCCGCGTCCGCCGTCCGGCAGGCTGCCGACCTCGGCCTGCCCAGGGGGGATGCGGAGCGGTTCCAGCCGCACCTGCTCACGCACCCCACCGAGCGGGCGCTGCTCGACGCGATGTCCTGGCTGCCCGAACGGGTCTCCGGGACCGCTCGCCGTCACCAGCCGCATGTGCTGGCGGCCTACCTCGCCAGCCTGGCTGGGACGTATTTTGGCTGGCAGGAGGCTTGTCCGGTCAGCCAGCCCGGTGCCCTGGCGGAGCCCTCCCGACTGGGGGAGCCGGTCACCGAGCCGCGGCTGGCGGCCCGGCTGTGGCTGGCCGATGCGGCGCGGACGGTCCTGGGCACCGGACTGGGACTGCTCGGGGTGACCGCCCCCGGCCGCCGATAGCCGCCAGCGCAGCCGATCAGCAAGGAAGTGGTCATGAGCCGTGTCGCCCACCCCGCCGGGCCACGCCACGCGGGAGTGCTGCCCGCTGCCCGCCCGCCCATACCCCCTGCCAATCTGAACGGCCTGCTCCCGCAACTGTGGCCGCGCACCGCGCACCGGGCCGGCGGCGTGCTGACGATTGGCGGCATCGACGTGCGTGACCTGGCCACCGAGTTCGGCACCCCGCTGTTCGTCTGTGCCGAGGAGGACTTCCGGCAGCGGTGCCGCGGTTTCCGCGCGGCGTTCGGCCCGCAGACCGGGGTGAGCTACGCGGCCCAGGCGTTCTGCTGCCGGGGCGTGCTGCGCTGGGTGGCTGAGGAGGGTCTCGGGGTGGCCGTGTGCACCGGTGGCGAACTGGAGGTCGCGCTGGCCGCCGGGGTACCGCCGGACACGATCACCCTGCACGGCAGCAACAAGCTGCCCAGTGAACTGGCCCGGGCGCTGGACGTGGGCGTGGGCCGCATCGTGGTGGACTCCGGCGAGGAGATCGCCCGGCTGGCTTACCTCACCGACCCGCCGCCGGGCGAGGCACCGGCAGCACATCCTCGGGTTCTCATCCGGGTGGCCACCGGGGTCGCGGCGACCGGGCACGAGTTCGTGGCCAGCGAGCACGACGACCAGAAGTTCGGGTTCTCGCTGGCCTCCGGCGCGGCCGGCGGAAGCCGCCCGCCGGGTGCTGGCCAGTCCCGGGCTGGACCTGGCCGGCCTGCACACGCACATCGGGTCGCAGATCTTCGGCACCGACGGGTTCGAGATGGCCGCCCGCCGGGTGACCGGCCTGGCCGCGCAGATCCGCGACGAGCACGGGTGGCAGCTCACCGAGCTGAACTTGGGCGGCGGCTTCGGCATCAGCTATACAGACAGTGACGACCCGGCCGCTGTCAAGGTCGTGGCGCAGCACCTGGACGAGATCGTGGCGGCCCAGTGCGCCGCCCGTGACCTGGCCGTGCCCCGGCTGGTGGTCGAGCCGGGACGCGCCATCGCCGGGCCGGGCACCATTACGCTGTACGAGGTCGGGACGGTCAAGGACGTGGACGGGCTGCGCAGCTACGTGAGCGTGGACGGCGGGATGAGTGACAACATCCGCGCCGCGCTGTACGGCGCGGAGTACACCTGCGTGCTCGCCTCCCGGGAGTCGGCCGCGCCGCCCATGCTGTCCCGGGTGGCTGGCCTGGACGGGGAGGGCGGCGACATCGTGGTCACCGACTGCTACCTGCCGTCCGACCTGGTCCCCGGGGACCTGGTCGCGGTGGCTGCCACCGGCGCGTACTGCCGGTCGATGGCCAGCAACTACAACTACGTGACCCGGCCCGCCGTGGTGGCCGTGGCCGGCGGCTCAGCCCGGCTGCTGGTGCGCCGGGAGACCATGGATGACCTGCTCCGGCTGGACGCAGAGTGAGGGGAGACCGGCGGTCGTGCGGACGCTGAGAGTGGCCCTGCTGGGCTGCGGGACGGTGGGCTCTGAAGTGTTCCGCCTGCTCGGCCAGCAGTCCAGTGAGCTGGCCGCGCGGACCGGCGCCCGCCTCGAAGTAGCCGGGGTCGCGGTCCGCAGGCCGAACCGGCCCCGGTCCGTGCCGGTTCGATGCGGCGCTGCTCACCGGCGACCCGATGGGCCTGGTCACCCAGCCTGACGTGGACATCGTGGTCGAAGTGATCGACGGCATCGAGCCGGTCCGCTCTTCCCGTCGGCCGCGATGAAGTCGGGCAAGGCCGTGGTCTCGGCGAAACAAGGCACTGCTCGCCGAGGACGGCGCCACGCTGCACGAGGCGGCCCGGGAGAGCGGCATCAACCTCTACTACGGCGGGCGCATCGGCCACGCCGTCCGCTGCTCCGGCCGCTGCGCGGATCGCTGGCCAGCGATGCCGTGCACCAGGTGCTCGGCATCGTCAACGGCGCCACGACTACATCCTCGACCAGATCGACACCTCGGGCGCGGGTCGGCGGCACGCTGGACGAGGCCCAGTCGCTGGCTACGCCACCGACCCGACCGCGGACATCGAGCCTTCAACACAGCCACCAAGGCGGCCATCCTCGGCCGGCTGGCCTTCCACCGGGTCACCACGGCCGACGTGTACCGAGAGCATCACCACGTCACCCGCGCCGACATGGCCGCGCCCGGCGCTGGGCCGGGTGGTGAAGCTGCTGGTGGCGCCACCCCCAGGCTCTACGAGTCCGCGCGCGCCCGGCGGATGATCCCCACGCAGTTCACCCACTCGCCAGCGTGCGGGCCAGGCTCCGACGCGGTCTTCGTCGAGGCCGAGGCAGCGGCCGGCTGATGTTCTTCAGGGCTGGCGCAGCATGCCGACCGCCGGCGCAGTACTCAGCGACCTCGTCACAGTGGCGCGCAACCAGGTCGCCGGGACCGCGGGCCGGACGCGTCCTGCGTGCGCGCAGCTTGCCGCGCTGCCATCGACGACTCGCTGACCCAGTCACGTCGCACTCGACATCGCCGACCGGCCCAGCGTGCTCGCCCAGGTCGGCCCAACGTCGCCGACCGATGCTTCGATCGAGGCCGTGCGCCAGGAGGGCCAGGGGCGAGGACGCGCGACTGGTGATCGTGGCGCGCGTCGCGCCGGACGCGGCCCTGTCCAGCTGCGTCGCCGAACTGGGCGCGGATCGGCGACCCAGCGCATGGCCAGCATGATGGCGCGTCGAGGAGCAACCAGCCGATGAACGCAGCATGAAGGCCACCAGCACCAGCGGCCGCTGATAGCGTGCCGTCGCGCGGGTGGTCGCGCGGGTCCCCAGGGAGTCACTCCGCGGTACCCCGCGCGCCCAGTGCGTGACGCTGGGCGAGACGGCCCCGCTGCTGCCCGCGCCCACGCTACTGCCGCGCGGACCGGCTCCGACGTGTCCTTGAGGTCGAGGACCAACCCGACCGGGTCGACCGAGGCCGCAGGAATAGCAGTCGCAGTCAGCACCTCGCCGCGCCCGCGGCGACCGCGTCGATCTGCGCGTCCACCAGCAACACCAGCGCGAGCGCCGCCCGCGTACGCGGCCGGGCCTGTCCTGCGCCGTCCTGGTGCCCGGCAAGATCGCGCTGGGCGGCTGACCAGGCCCTGGTGCGCGGGCCAGGCTGCTCCAGGTGGACAGGAACTTCGACGCTGCCTGGAGCTGGCCCGCGAGCTCGCCGACTACCCGGTCGCGCTCGGTGAGCATGAACAGGACCAGCTCGAGGGGCGGAGTCGCTGGTTCGGTGGTCGACGCGCTCGGTTGATGCCCCGGACGTGCACTACCTGCAGTTCGGCAACACCGCGGAACATCTGCCGCGTCTCGAAGGGTACACCCAGTACGCGGCGGCAGCCAGGCAGCCGCGTGCCGCGGGTACCGTCCCACCATGGCGCGGCGCCGATCGTGCGCGGCGAGCCGGTCGCCGCGCCGCGACCATCGCGACAGCGGTCCGGATCGGCGACCAGCGTCCTGGGGCTGGCCAGACCGCCCAGCGTCCAGTTCCAGCAGCTGATCGGTTCGGTCACCGACCAGCAGATCTTCGCCGCCTACCGGCTTCTCGCCGCGCAGGAGGCGGGAATTGTTCGAGCTGGCCTGGGCCGGACCGGTGGCCAGTTGCTCCAGCGCCACGAGCGCGGGCCAGAACTGCCCGCTCAGCGGCCGGGTCAGTTGCACGGTCGACGGCAACAGCTCAAGGACGCCCAGGACTGGGCGGTGTCCACCGCCCCGGCCCCGGTCACCATCCCCGCGCCAGCCACCACGGCGGCCGCGCTGGGCCTGGCGTGGACCGGGACACGCCCAGGGAGTCCCATGACCGTGGCGCCCGCCGCTGCCGCGGACCAGCCGTGGTGGTTGCCCGCGCCCCGGCCAGCAGTCCCGCTGGGCCCGGTTTCGACGCCTGGCCCTGGCCCTGACCAGCATGACGTGACGGTCGCCCGGTGACCAGCGGCAGGAGCTGGACATCCAGGTGACCGCCGGGCAGCGACAGCGCGGCATCGACAAGGCGCCACCTCAGTGGTGCCGGCCATCAGGGCCACGTTCGGCCGGCTTCGGCGCCGCCCCCGGGATCGCGCTGCGCAGCCGACGCGTGCCGCACGGCGCCAGGCTCGGCTCCTCGGCGCCGCTATCGTCACCGGCGTGCTCGCGCCCGCGGCTGGTCCGGGGCCGCACCAGAACTCTTCCCGACGGGGAGTTGCTCACGCTGGCGGCCTGGAAGAGCACCCCGACGACGTCACGGCGTCCCCCTGGCCGCCCAACGATCGCCTGACTAAGCGGCCAAGCAGCAGGGCCAGACACCACCGCCACCATAGCTGCCCACCTGGTGCCGCTCCGGCTCCCTGAGCAAGTCCACCGGTGCCTATCCGTTCCGGCGGAAGGGCTGGCAACAGCCACCGCCGCGGCACGCTCCAGCCACCGTGCGCGCCAGGACGCGGCCGCGGACGGCGCGGTCTGCGCCTTCTCGTCGCGCGCTGACCCGGGACCCCACCGTGCTGCTTGACGCGACCGTCGATTTTCTGCACCAGGAGTACCGGGCCGGGGTGCTGCCGCACGCCGCCGACCTGCTCGGCCTGCTCGGCGGCGGGGGTGCCCGCGGTGCTGTCCGGCGCCGGGCCATCCGTGCTCGCGTTCACTGTGGCGGGCGCGGGCCCCGGCCCTGACCTGGTGGATTCAATCGCGGCAGAAACGGGTACCGTCTGGCGTATAAGCCCCCTGGACGTTGACCGGTACGGCGCTACCCTCCAGACCGCCCTGCCAGGCGAACGCCCATGAGACAGCGTGCGCTGCCTAGTTCCCGGACATACGGCACGGTTGCCTCGGGTGAAGTCGAGCGGGATTTCCCGCGAGGCTGGCCAGGGTCTGCTACGACACACGGACCGG
>CAVUBM010000091.1:0-22142 GCA_963739645.1 uncultured Actinomycetota bacterium | reverse complement strand
CCGCCGGGTGACCAGGACCCGGGCCTCGATGGCGTTGCGCGCGCTGATGATCGTGGCCCAGCCCATATGCTCCAGCCCCCGCTCGGCGGCCAGTTCCGGCGACACCTCGCAGAAGAAGGCGGGCTGCAGCTCGCTCGAGGTAGGGCAGGAAGCGCGACATGCCGCCCGCGGTGTGGTGCTCGGTGAGCCGGTAGGTGGTGGTCACGTACGGGAACACGGTCCCCGGGCTCGCTGCCGCTGGGCTGGTACCGGTTCTCCGGGTCGGCGATCATCTCCCGGACCGGGTTGTGCTGCTGCCCGTAGAGCGCGTTGGGCAGCGGTGACTCCTGCGGCTCGTAGTGCGCGGGCAGCGGCCCGTCGACCAGGCCGGCCGGGGCGAACAGCCACGCCCGGCCGTCGGCCTGCATGATGAACGGCTCATCGCCGGCGATCGCGGCCACCCCGGTGGACCCGGCGGGCGGGCGGTAGGACGGCGGCCGGTCGGGGATGAAGTCGGGCACGTCATACCCGGTCCACTTGCCCTGCTCCTCGTCCCACCAGACGTAGGCCTTGCGCTCGCTCCACGGCTTGCCGTCCGGGTCAGCCGAGGCCCGGTTGTACAGCATCCGCCGGTTGGCCGGCCACGCCCAGCCCCACTCGCCAGCCACCCAGTTCTGCTCGCGGCCGGGTTTGCGCCGGGCGGCCTGGTTGACCCCGCCGGCCCGCACGCCGCAGTAGATCCAGCAGCCGCACGCGGTGGACCCGTCGGCTTTCAGCTGGTTGAACGTGGACAGCGGCTGGCCGTCGGCGTCCCAGCCGTTGATCTCGGCCAGCACCGCGTCCGCGTCCGGCTCCTGCTGCGTGCCCTCGGCCGGGTAGTCCCAGGTGAGGTCGAGGAGCGGCCGGTCGGTCTCGTCGGTGGACGCGGCCAGCTTGGCCCGGATCCGGCGGCCCAGATGGTAGATGAACCACAGGTCACTGCGGGCGTCCCCGGCCGGCTCGACCGCGGTGTGATGCCACTGCAGCATCCGCCCGGTGTTGGTGAAGCTGCCGCTTTTCTCGGTGTGCGCCGCAGCCGGCATGAAGAACACCTCGGTGCTGATGTCCTCGGTGCGCATCTCGCCGGTCTCGATCTCCGGGCCGTTCTTCCAGAACGTGGCGCTCTCGATCATCACCAGATCACGGACCACCAGCCAGTCCAGATTGGCCAGGCCCATCCGCTGCATCCGCGCGTTGGCCGAGCCCACCGCCGGGTTCTGCCCGAACAGGAAATACCCCGTGCACACGCCGTCGATCTGGGCGAGAACGGTCTCATAAGTGCTGTGGCTGCCGGTCAGCCGGGGCAGGTAGCCGTAGCAGAAGTCATTGTCCGCGGTGGCCACGTCGCCCCAGTACGCCTTGAGCAGGCTGACCATGTAGTTGCGCGTATTGGCCCAGAAGCCCTTTCTCGGTCTTCTCGGCCTCGACGTAGGTGTCCAGGTCCTCGTTCCCGTACGCATGGGGCATGAGGAGGTAACCGGGCAGCAGGTCGAACAAGGTGGGGATATCGGTAGAACCCTGGATCGACGCGTGCCCGCGCAACGCGAGGATGCCGCCGCCGGGACGGCCCATGTTGCCCAGCAGCGACTGCAGGATGGCCGCGGTGCGGATGTACTGCACGCCCACCGTGTGCTGGGTCCAGCCCAGGCTGTACACGAACGCGGTGGTCCGGTCCCGCCCGGAGTTCTCCGTGATCGCGCGGGCCACCTGGTAGAACTGTTCCTCCGGCACCCCGGCCACCTCGGCCACCATCTCCGGCGTGTACCGGGCGAAGTGCCGCTTGAGAATCTGGAACACGCACCGCGGGTGCTGCAGCGTGGGATCGGTGTCCGGCTCCGGATGCGCGGCCGCGCCGCCCGAGCCGTGCGTCTCCCCGCGCGCCGCCCGCCGCACCTGACGCAACTGGTCAGCGGGAAGCGGGCCGCGGGTCGAGGCGGGGCTGCGCTCACCCATGGCAGGGCGAACCTCCGCACCCTCATACCGCCAGGTGTTCATGTCGTACAGCCGGTGGTCGCGGTCCAGCCCGGAAAACACGCCGCCGAGGTCTTCGGTATCGCTGTAATCCTCGGTCAGGATCGTGGCCGCGTTCGTGTAGGCGACCACATAATCGCGGAAATACTTGTCGTTTTGCAGCACGTAGTTGATCAGGCCGCCGACGAACGCGATATCGGCACCCGCCCGGATCGGCACATGCAAGTCAGCCAGCGCGCTGGTCCGGGTGAACCGCGGATCCACGTGGATGACCCTGGCGCCGCGGGCCTTGGCTTCCATCACCCACTGGAACCCGACCGGATGGCACTCGGCCATGTTCGAGCCCTCGATCAGGATGCAGTCGGAGTTCTGCAGATCCTGCTGGAAAGTGGTCGCGCCGCCGCGGCCAAAGCTGGTCCCCAGACCGGGAACGGTGGAGGAGTGTCAAATCCGCGCCTGGTTCTCGATCTGGATCGCGCCCAGCGCCGTGAACAGCTTCTTGATCAGATAGTTCTCTTCATTGTCCAGCGTGGCCCCGCCCAGGCTGGCAAACCCCAGGGTGCGGCGGGTACGGGCCCCGTTCACCTCCCATTGCCAGCCCTTGCGGCGGGATTCGATCACCCGGTCGGCGATCATGTCCATGGCCGTATGAAGGTCCAGCGGTTCCCACCCGGCGCCGCCCGGCCTGCGGTAGAGCACCTGGTACTGCCGCCCGGGACCGGTGGTCAGCTGGAGGCTGGCCGACCCCTTCGGGCACAAGCGGCCCCGGCTCACCGGGGAGTCCGGGTCCCCCTCGATCTGCACGACCCGCTCGTCCTTGACGTACACGTTCTGCGCACAGCCCACCGCGCAGTACGGGCAGACCGACTTCACCACCCGGTCCGCGGTGGACGTCCGGGCCTGCAGCTTCGCGGTGCGGCTGCTCTTGGCCGCGGCACCCAAGCCGCCCCGGTCTGGCCCAGTCAACTGCCGGTAGACCGGCCATCCTTCCAACCACGTACGAACGCCCACGACACGCCTCCCCCTGTCAGCACTGCCGCTACCTGGCAGCCTACGCCGCGCCTGCAGCGTCCCAGGGGCGAGAGCCGGCTCAGGTACCCAGGTCCGGGCCGTACGTGTCGTCCCAGTCGCGGCGCTCGACGTCGAGGTCGAAGTCGCCCGGGGCCTCGAAGGTCACGTGGGTCGCCGCTGCGCCGGGCGTTGCGCCGTGCCAGTGCCAAGCGCCAGGTGGATTGCTCACCACGTCGCCGGCCCGAACGACGTGCACGCCGTCCTCATCGGCGACGGCGCCGACACCTTCGACGAACACCAGGTGCTGGCCGTTGCGGTGCTGGTGAGGCACGGTTCGCGCGCCCGCGCCGAAGTACACGGCCATGGAATCGAAGCCCGGCAGCGCGCAGGGAAGGGCTTGCACCCGTACGTCGTCCGGGTGGTTGAACAGCGACCTGAGCTGGCCGGGTACCGGGTCTCCGCTTAGGCCTACCGTCGTACCGAACTCGTCCATGGGATGCCCCGATCCTTGTCTTGGAGGATGGACGAAGACCTACCCAGGCGAACCGCCTGTGCACCCGTTGCGGGGAGTGAACCTGACCATCGACCAGGGTGAACTCGCCGCCATCGAGGGCCTTGCGGGTGAGCTCGCCGAGGGGCGCCAGGTGAGGTTGGCGCGGTTACGCCGGGCGCCGGTGAGGTGACGCCGGCGCAGGTCCTTCCCATGAGCGGCCCAGGCCGACGATGCCTTGCTGGCGCAGAATCGTTGCTGCCTGGGCTCCCGCTGTTAACGGCCGCCATGGCCGCGTGGGTAGCTGGTCCAGGTCCCGCCGGCTTCGGTGAGCATTTTGGTGGTCGTGCTGTGGTTGTAGCCGAGCGCGCGGGCCACGACGGGTGCGGGTGCCTGGAGCACGAGCTGGCGAAGCGCCGCGGTGCGGGCGGCTCTGGCGGGGACGCCGAGCTGGCGGACGAGCTGGCCGAGGTAGACCGGGCTGAGCGGCTGGCCGGCGCGCTGGCCGGGAAACAGCCAGCGGGCGGCCTGGTTGGCCGGGGTGTTCATGTTGGCGCGATCAGCGGCCAGCTGTAGCAGCATCGTCGCGAAGGGTTGGGGGACGGGCGCTGGCGGGTCACCGAGGCGCAGGAAAACCTCGGCGCCATCGCGGATGATGTCGTCGATGGTGAGCCGCGCCAGGCGGCTGGCCGGCTGGGCGTACAGCAGCATCAGGCAGGCAGCAACGCGGGAGCGCAGTGGCGGCTCCTGGCCGGTGAGGATGCGCTGCAGCAGCCTGATTCTCTCGTCCTGGCTGATCGGGCTGGCCTGGTAGGCGAGCTGGGGTGGCAGCGACAGCCGCGGCATGTGGCGGGCGCTGATAGCCCAGCGGAGGAATCCCCGGGCGGCCCGGTAACGGTGCGCTGGGTGACAGGCGCGCCAGGTGTCCAGGTCGGCCTGGGTGCACTCGGAGAGGGTGCGCCCCTGCTTCCGGAGCCAGGCCAGGAAGTAGCGGGCGGCGGTGAATTCCTCGGCGGCGAACCGGCGGATTGCCGGAGTGAGCGCCCGCTGCCCAGCCCGGGCGCGGAGTCTGGGCAGCTGGTGCCAAGTGCCGTACTGGCGCAGCAGCCGTTCGTCCGGCTGCCCGGCCAGGCCAGCGAGCTGGCGGTGCAGCCATGTCTCGGCGTGCAGGAGCTGCTTGTCGGCCACGGGGAGCACGCCGCAGACCATCAGCAGGTCCCGCAGGTGGGCAGCGGCGCGCCAGTTCGGCCATTTGTGCAGGCCGTCGTGGGTTAGCGGTATTTCCCCGGTGGCGACGGCGGACAGCAGTCCGGGGCCGTGCGGGTGCCGCAGCCAGGCTACCACCGCATCGGGATCGGGAGCGCTGACCAAAGCGTCATACAGCGGCAGCAGCGGCTGGCTGATCTGGCCGGTCCCATCATCGAGCAGTACGGCCAGCCGCCGGGCCAGGGTGCACCGTTCGCATCGCGGGTGCCGGCCGTGGCCAGCGTAGCCCAAGGTGATCCCCGCCGAACCCGGCCGGCGGCCGCTGGACGCAGGCATCGTCAGTCGGGGCGCACGCGGGCGCGCTTAGGCCGGGCCGTGGCGGCCAGGTCCACCACCGCAGGGCCGCCGCCGGCCGCGGCCTTGCGCGGCTCTGCGTTGGCCGCTTGCGTGGTGATCAGGTCGGCCGGTGTGACGTCGAGGATGTCGCACAGCGCGGCCAGCACCGCCAGGGTCAGCCGTTCCGGGGTGCCGCTGACCAGCCGGTGCACCTGGGAGGCCGACAGGCCGATACCCCGCTCGGCGAGCAACGGCATCAGCTCGGTCGCGGTGAACATGCCCCGGGCCGCCATCAGCTCCCGCAGCCGCCACTGATAGCTGACCTGCCGCCGCGGCCTCACCGGGCGCTCCCGGCGTTCAGGGCGCTGGTGACCGCCTGGTCGAGGGCCTGCCGCAGGGTGCGGGTGCGGTAGTCCGATGACACACCCGTGTAGAGGGAGGTGGTGGAGGCGTGTGCGTGCCCGGCTTGCTGCTGGACGAACAGGGCGTCCCAGCCGGCCTCGATCAGGTGGGTCACATACGCGCGGCGCAGTGAATGGAAATCCAGCCCGCTGTCGAGGCCCAGCGCGTCCCGGTAGGCGGTGAACCGGGTATTGATCTGGTGCAAGCCGACTCGTTCCGCCCGCTCCGAAGGCCACAGTGCGGCATTGTTCCCGGCTGCCATCAGCGGCCGGATCTCGCTGACCCACTGGCCCAGAATGTCCGGAAGCCACGGCCAGACCGCCAGCACGCTGCGCCGCTTGGGCGGTGATCCCTTGTTCGCTTTGCCGAACCGCACGTAACAGACACCGTATTCGCCGAACTCGGCGGCCTTGGGATTGCGGCCGAAGTCCGCAAGGTCGAGCATCCGCACCTCGCGGCGGCGCAGCCCGTAGGCGTAGGCGACCTTGAACAAGGTGGCGTCCCGGAACGCCGGCAGCCAGCCTTTCCGCCCGGCGCTGCGGATCCGGGCGACCTGCTCATCGGCGTAATCAAAGAACGCCTGCAGCTCATCGAGCGTGAACGCCCGCCTGGCGGGATCTCCGTCTGCCTCCTGGGCGTGGACCGCGGTGTTCCACTCATGGCACACCTGCACTGGGTGGCTGCCGAACCGGGCCTCACACTCGCCAGCCCATCCGTACTGCGGGTCGGTCAGGTAGTCGCAGAACAGCCGCAGTGCTTCCTGGTAGCGGCGCAGCGTCAACCGGCGCAGGCCCCGCACCGCCCGCAGATCGGTACACCAGTCATCAACCTGCTGCGCGGTCCACCGCCACGGGAACGCCTCGGCGTGCGCAGCGAACGCCCGCACGACCCGCTCACGGCCGGGGGTGCCCCGGACCTTCCGGACTGCGGATCCTTATAGGATCTTCACTCGAAAGGACGGGATCACGTGGCAGGGAAATACCGGAAATTCACTCCTGAGTTCCGTGAGGAAGCGGCCAGGATGGTCGTGGAGACGTCACGGCCGATCGCGGATGTTGCCCGCGAGCTCGGGATCAATGAGACCTCGCTTGGTAACTGGGTGCGGGATTACCGCAAGAAGCACGCGGATGATGAGCCTCCGTTGCAGCTGTCCGAGCGGGCGCGGCTGCGGGAGCTGGAACGTGAGAACCGTGAGCTGCGGATGAAGGCTGATTTCCTTTCAAAAGCCGCGGCGTACTTCGCGGCCGAGCATCGGTGAGCGACGTGTATGAGTTCATCGATGCGGAGTACGCCACCAGTGGGGCCGCTCCGGCAATCACGCTCATGTGCAGGTGGCTGGAAGTTTCAAAGTCCGGGTACTACGAATGGCGGTCGCGGCCGGAATCAGCGACGGCGAAAAGGAGGGAGGAACTCAAGCTCCTGGTCGGGAAGGCTTTTGAGGATTCCGACGGGACGTACGGTTACCGGCGCGTGTGGTGGCAGCTTGCCCGCTGGGGCGTGCGGGCGGGCCTGGAGCTGGTCCGTGCGCTGATGCGTGAGCTGGGCCTGGTGGCCTGCCAGCCGCGGCCGTGGCGGCCATCCACCACGCAGCAGGGCGCCGCTGGGCCGATCCCCGACCTGGTGAACCGCGACTTCAGCGCTGATGCGCCCGGGCGGAAAATGGTCGGCGATATCACGTATATCCCGACGTGGGAAGGATGGGTTTACCTGGCTACCGTGATTGACTGTGCGACACGCAAGGTGGCCGGCTGGGCGATGGATGACAATTACCGGACGCCGCTGATCACCTGCGCCATAGAGATGGCCGCGCGCAATCTCGATCTTCCTGCTGATGCTGTTTTTCATTCGGACCGCGGCAGTAACTATACTTCCGCTGAGTTCGCGGCAGTCCTGGAACGGCTCGGGATCCGCCAGTCCGTAGGGCGGACCGGGATATGCTACGACAATGCGCTGGCCGAATCTTTTAACGCCGCCCTGAAAGTCGAGCGTGTCCACCGGACAGCTTACCCGACGAGAAAGAAGGCGGAGGAGGATATTGCACGGTACATCGAGCTCCGGTATAATCGGGCACGTCTTCATTCAGGACTTGGGTACCGGACTCCGCAAGAGGCCCTCGATGACTACCTGAATCGGCAGCTCGCAGCATGAAATGGGCTCAATTCAGCTGTCCGGAAAACGCGGGGCGGCCCAGCCCTCAATCGTGCCGAACCCAAGATTGCGGGCCAGCTGCTGGTTACGCCAGCCATCCAGCATGGCCTCCAACACTTGCTCCTGCGGGTGCAACAGCCGCACCCCAGCGGCAAGATGCAGCTGCGCCGCGCCCTGCCCAGATCGCCGTGTACTCACCCGAACCCCCAGCAACAGGACTCGCATTTGGTGCGACTCTCTCGCATTGGATGCGACCCTAGCAGCATCGTCTCAGGTCAAGCGGTAGATCTCAGAGGTCAGTGTGGCGTAGGGTCATCACCGCGGCCAACGATCGCAGCGCGATGTCGATCCTGCCAACAGGCCAGCTAGCAGCACCCGCGGCCAGTCGCTGAAGCGGGCGAATTCTCATCTGATGCAATTGGCGATCCTTTGTGCGTTAGAGGAGAGTTTGGGGTATGGGGCGAGCCCGCACCGTGCCGCATGCAGGCGCGTCAGGCGGGCAGGCGGCGTCCCCGGCCCCGTGCGGGACGCCGGTCTTGCTCACCCGATAGGTTTCGTGGTCCAGTTCGCCGGGTTGGTGCCAAGCAGCCGCAGGTGGTCCCTGAACAGGCTGGCCACGCTGATGGGGGGGTGTGCGCCCTGCTGGTTGATGCTTAGCGCCAGGCCGTTGGCGTTGGCAGCGCACAGGGTCTCGCTCGGGAGGGTGCCGGCGACCTGGTTGGTCACGACCACCCGGTAGCCGTTGATGATCTCGGAGCCCGACGTTGGGCAGAAGTTCCTGTAGAAGGTGGCGGGGTCAATGTCCGTAAAGTAGGGAAGGTTGGTCTCGAATTCCATGCCGCCGTCGGCGCCCAGATCGGGGGTCCCCGTGGTCAGCGCGAACCGGCTGGCCCGCAGCAGCCGGCCGTCCGGCTGGTAGTACACGCTGCCCACCCGCCACCGGCTGGGCAGGCCGGTCAGCTGGGCCGGGAACACCAGTGGTGGCGTGGCCGCGCCATAGCGGACGTGGTTGGCTATCTTGACCGCGTCCTGTTTGTACGCCTCGCGTTGGGCCGCGCTCAGCTTCGTGGCATTCGCCGTGGGGAGCACCAGCCCGCCCCAGCCGCCACGGGCGTATTGCCAGAGGAGATACGAGTCGGACTGGGATGCGCGGTGGCGCTGCAGGGCCGGCGGGAGGCCGCTGATCGGTCCGGGACCGGCCCAGAATGCGCGGTGGCCCTGCACGGGCGGCGCGCGCCCGCTGATCCGTGCGGTGAGGCCCTCCAAGGCCTCGGTGGAGCATTTCAGGTCCCCGGCCGGGCGGGTCAGGTGGCACTGGTCGGCCGCGTAGACAATGAGGTTCCAATTGGACAGGGCAGATAGTTTGCGCCCCGCGACCAGGGCCACCACCTCCGGGCGCGCGTCGCCTGCCACCAGCCGGTTACCCGCGGGCAGCCAGCCGAACGACAGGTAGGGGACCAGCGGGTTGAACTGGCGCGGCGCCGCCGGCCCGGCGGGCGGGCCGGAACCTAGCCGGACCAGGCCCACCCCCACGGCCAGGGCCGCGACCGCGGCCGCAGCCAGCACCGAGGTGCCGGCCACGCAGGCCCGGCGCCAGCGAAGGCGGGCCCGGCCCCGGCGGCGGGCAAGCTGGATATCCACCTGTGAACGGGCCGGCTCACGGTCGGCTATCTCGGCGAACAGCGCACGGATCTGGGGCTCAGTCATGGCCGGGGCCTCCTGGGTAGATCTGGTACTCCGCCGCTGCGGGGGGCTGGCCACCGGAGCCGGCGGCAGGCGCTGGCCCGAGCGCACGGCGTACCGCGTCCAGGGCCCGGGCCGTCTGGCTCTTCACTGTCCCCGGCGAGCAGCCGAGGATCTCGGCGGCCTGATCGACGTTCAGGTCGCAGTAAAAGCGCAACACCAGCGTGGCGCGCTGCCGGGCGGGCAGCGCCGCGACCGCCGTCCGCAGGTCCAGCGCGGCATCGTGGTCGACCGCGGCGGCGGGCGAGTCTGCCACCCGGCCGCTCAGGCTCACCCGCCTCACCCAGGCCGAGCGCCGCTCATGGATGAACTCGCGGACCAGCACGGCCCGGGCATAAGCGTCGGGATGGCTGCCCGCCCGGACCTGGGCCCAGTGCACATACAGCGTGGTCAGCGTGGCCTGCACCAGGTCATCCGCCCGCTGCCAGTCACCGCACAGCACCCCGGCCAGCCGCCGCAGCGACGGCAGCCGGGCCGCGGCGTACTCGGTGTATTCGGCGTCCCGGCTGCGGCTCACCGCCGACCGCCATGCCCCATCACATGCTTCACACCTACTAGAGGCGCGCAGCGTCCCGTTCGGTTGCCACCCCCGGCAAGATTTATGTTTCCCGCACCATGCCTGGCCCCGGTGAACGCGGATGCGGAGCAACCCGCTCGGCATGGGTCTACCTCAATTCAGAAGGCAGAAGCCTTAGCGCCTATCCGGCGATCGGCACCAGGCTCGCGGCGTAGGCCCGTTGACACGCCGTTGACACGGGGGCGTCTGGCTACCGTCTGTGATGGCTGTGGCGCCTTCGTTGTGGCCGCCGGCAGGCAGAATCCTGACGGTCGCCTGGAGCTGCGCCCGCCATGGCCGGGTAACGGCAGTTCAGGCACAGGAGTAACGGGTGGATTCAACCGGTCAACGCAACACCGGGTTGTTCGTATGGGTCGCACAGTAGTTGGTCGAGCGCCTCCGCGGGTGTTCGCCAGGCGAGGCGTTTGCGGGGTCGGCGGTTGAGCTGGGCGGCGACGAACTCGAGGTAGTCACGGTGGTAGCCGGAAAGGTCCGTGCCCTTGGGGAAGTACTGGCGCAGAAGCCCATTAGTGTTCTCGTTCGTGCCGCGTTGCCAAGGAGCGTGCGGATCGCAGAAGTAGATGTCCAGATCGGTGGCGGAGGCGATCTGCACGTGGTTGCGCATCTCCATCCCCTGGTCCCAGGTCAGGGTCCGGCGCAGTGTGCCCGGGAGCGACGCCGTCGCCTCGATCATTGCGTCCTGGACCTCCACGGCTCCGTGGGCCTGCGGCAGGTGCAGCAGCATGACGTAGCCGGTGGTTCGTTCGACCAGGGTCCCGATCGCGGACTTGTTCACCGAGCCGGTGATCAGGTCGCCCTCCCAATGGCCCGGCACAGCGCGGTCGGCCACCTCGGCCGGGCGTTCGCTGATGTTGACCATGTCCGCGATCCGGCCGCGACGCTCTGCGGCCTTGCGGTGAGGCTTGCGCAGCGCCCGGCCGGTGCGCAGGCAAGCCGCCAGGTCTCGTCGCAGCGCGCCGCGTCCTTGCACGTACAGGCTCTGGTAGATGGTCTCGTGAGACACCCGCATCTCCACCTCGGCGGGGAAGTCCAGCAGCAGACGCCGGCTGATCTGCTCGGGGCTGTCCTTCAACAGCAGCCTCTGCTGGACATGCTCACGCAACCTGTCGTTGTCCGCCAGCAGCGCGACCTTCGGCCGCCGGGCCCGCGCGTCGGCAGCCGCCTGGGCGACGGTGGCCCGGTACCCGCTCTTGCGGCGCACCGTCCCCCGGCACAGCTCCCGGCTGATCGTCGACGGCGGGCGGCCCAGTGCACGGGCGATCACCCGGACTCCGTGCCCAGCGGCCCTTCGGCAGGCGATCTCCTCACGTTCGGCGAACGTCAACCTGAACGGCAACGACCCAGCCGTCAGGAGCGGGTTCAACGGGCGGCATCACCCCGCCAGCATTCCGGAACCATCGCCACGTAACGGTTCTCGACACGCCCACGGCGTCCGCTGCATCGCCGGGGACCTCGCCCGCCCGGATCAGCGACCAGTACTGCCGCTGAACCTCCACCCGAATCGCTGGGCGACCCAAGATCATGCACCTCACCTCTCAGGCAAGGTGTTGCGTTGACGGCCTGATGTGACCAAACGGCCTGCAGGCCGTGCGCGTGCACCGCTGCTGAGCAGGAGAACGTGCTCATGAGGCAGCAGAATCGAGGCGCGTATCGGGCACAAGATCTAAAACGCGCCCGTATCGTCGCAGGTCACAGACTTGCGGCTCGGCTCAGCCGTGATAGGGAAAGCGTCCGAGTTAGGCCTTTGAGCAGCGCCCCCGACAGGATTCGAACCTGCGCACACGGCTCCGGAGGCCGTTGCTCTATCCCCTGAGCTACGGGGGCTCCAGGACGGGAGAAAGAGTACCAGCAAGCCAGGCGGTCCCGGGCCAGCGCGCCGCCCGCCGAAGCCACCCGCAGGAGCCACCCGCCCCGGCCGCCTGCGCCGGCCGTCCCTGGCCGCCTGCGCCGGCCGTCCCTGGCCGCCTGCGCCGGCCGTCCCTGGCCGCCCACGCCGGCCGTCCCCGCGTCCGTCCCGCTCGGCTAGATTGACCCCCTGGTCCGCTCCCGGAAGGAGGCCCTGGGTGACCACCCGATCCAGCGGCGCGGCCGGTTGACCGGCCAGCCCGACCTGCCGATCGTCTCGTTCCCGTCCAGCGAGGCCTTCGCCGCCTGGCTGGACGCCGAGCACGAGCAGTCGCCAGGCATCTGGCTCAAGATCGCCAAGAAGGACGCCGCGGTCGCGACCGTCAGCTACGACGAGGCGGTCAACGTCGCCCTGTGCTTCGGCTGGATCGACGGGCAGAAACGCAGCCTCGACGGCCAGCACTGGCTGCAGCGGTTCACCCCGCGCACGGCGCGCAGCAGGTGGTCGAAGATCAACTGTGCCCGGGCGGACCGGCTCATCGAGGCCGGGCAGATGCGCCCGCGCGGGCAGGGCGAGGTGGACGCGGCCCGGGCGGACGGGCGGTGGGCCGCGGCTTACGCCGGGGCACGCACCGCGGCCGTGCCCGCCGATCTGCAGGCCGCGCTGGACGCCGACCCGGTGGCCCGGGACTTCTTCGCGACGGTCAGCAGCCAGAACCGGTACGCGATCCTCTACCGGGTCGGTGACGCCAAGCGGCCGCAGACCCGGGCGGCCCGGATCGCGAAATACGTGGCGATGCTGCACGAGCACCAGACCATCTACCCCTGAGCAGTTATCCCGCAGCCCCCCGGGCGTTCCGGCCAGCCCGGGCGCAGCGCCGCAAGACGGGCTGGGGTGCTGGTCCGGGCAGTCAACCGGGCGAGTGTGCGTCGGGCGTGTTGGTGCGGGAAGTGCCCGGGACGCGCTAGCCTCGCGCCGTGGCGCAGGCTCTGGGACGCGTGCTCGTGGTCGACGACGATGAGGTGATCCGCCAGCTCATCGCTGTCAATCTCACCCTGGAAGGATTCGACGTGGCGACCGCCGTGGACGGGCAGGACTGCCTGGACAAAGTCGCCGCGATCAATCCGGACGTCATCACGCTGGACGTGATGATGCCGCGGCTGGACGGCTGGGTGACCGCGGGGCAGCTCCGGCGCAATCCGGAGACCAGCCAGATCCGGGTCGTGCTGATCACCGCCCGGGCCCAGGAGGACGACAAGGACCGCGGCCGGGAGATCGGCGTGGACGCGTACCTGACCAAGCCGTTCGACCCGGGCGAGATGATCCGGGTGGTCCGCGAGCTGGCCGGCAGCGGACCCGCCGATCGCGGCGGCGAAGCCGCCGGCCAGCCTGAGCAGGCCTGAACCCAGCGGCCCGGGATACCCTGCTCCGGGTGATCACCGGGGACCTCAGCGTGGCCATCACCGTGGCGCTGGGCACGGCCGTGGCCGACGGTGTGCTGCCCAGTCCCCGCGTCCCGGCCGCCACCCCCGTACCAGTCTGGCGGCCGGTCCCGGCCGAGGCCGGTGGCGGGCCGGGCAGTTACGCCACCACCCTGCCGTTCGAGCTGGCCAGGCAGACCGGGGCCGCCCCGGCGCGGATCGCCGCGGTGCTGGCCGAGCGGCTGCGCCCGCGCGAGGTCAGCCAGGCCGGGGTGACCGGGGACGGCTATCTGTCCGTCACCGTCAGCCACGACACGCTGGCCCGGCTGGCCGTGCGGATCAGCCAGGCCGGGCCGGGCTGTGCCGCCAGTCAGTCGCTGCGCGGCACCCGGGTCGAGGGGCTGCCGGACGCGCAGCTGGCCGCCACCCGTGGCTGGGCGGAGGCCGCCGAACGGCTGGCCGCCGAGGTGACTGGCCGCTGCGCGACGGCCGCGGGCGCGGAGCTCAGCTGGGCCGAACCACCCACCGCGCCACTGGCCCCAGCGCCACCAGGAGCCAGCCCGGCCGGCGACGCCATCGGGTACGCGGGCGAGGACGCCGTCCGGTGCGCGCTCGCTCTGGCTGCCCCGGCTGACCCGGGCCCCGGCCGCCGCGGCCCGGTGATCGACCCGCACGCCGCCGCCGCGCAGCACCTGGGCAATCCCGCCTATGCTGTCCGGTACGCGCACGCCCACGCCGCGTCCGCCGTCCGGCAGGCTGCCGACCTCGGCCTGCCCAGGGGGGATGCGGAGCGGTTCCAGCCGCACCTGCTCACGCACCCCACCGAGCGGGCGCTGCTCGACGCGATGTCCTGGCTGCCCGAACGGGTCTCCGGGACCGCTCGCCGTCACCAGCCGCATGTGCTGGCGGCCTACCTCGCCAGCCTGGCTGGGACGTATTTTGGCTGGCAGGAGGCTTGTCCGGTCAGCCAGCCCGGTGCCCTGGCGGAGCCCTCCCGACTGGGGGAGCCGGTCACCGAGCCGCGGCTGGCGGCCCGGCTGTGGCTGGCCGATGCGGCGCGGACGGTCCTGGGCACCGGACTGGGACTGCTCGGGGTGACCGCCCCCGGCCGCCGATAGCCGCCAGCGCAGCCGATCAGCAAGGAAGTGGTCATGAGCCGTGTCGCCCACCCCGCCGGGCCACGCCACGCGGGGGTGCTGCCCGCTGCCCGCCCGCCCATACCCCGTGCCAATCTGAACGGCCTGCTCCCGCAACTGTGGCCGCGCACCGCGCACCGGGCCGGCGGCGTGTTGACGATTGGCGGCATCGACGTGCGTGACCTGGCCACCGAGTTCGGCACCCCACTGTTCGTCTGTGCCGAGGAGGACTTCCGGCAGCGGTGCCGCGGTTTCCGCGCGGCGTTCGGCCTGCAGACCGGGGTGAGCTACGCGGCCCAGGCGTTCTGCTGCCGGGGCGTGCTGCGCTGGGTGGCTGAGGAGGGCCTCGGGGTGGCCGTGTGCACCGGTGGCGAACTGGAGGTCGCGCTGGCCGCCGGGGTACCGCCGGACACGATCACCCTGCACGGCAGCAACAAGCTGCCAAGTGAACTGGCCCGGGCGCTGGACGTGGGCGTGGGCCGCATCGTGGTGGACTCCGGCGAGGAGATCGCCCGGCTGGCTTACCTGACCGACCCGCCGCCGGGCGAGGCACCGGCAGCACATCCTCGGGTTCTCATCCGGGTGGCCACCGGGGTCGCGGCGACCGGGCACGAGTTCGTGGCCAGCGAGCACGACGACCAGAAGTTCGGGTTCTCGCTGGCCTCCGGCGCGGCCGCGGAAGCCGCCCGCCGGGTGCTGGCCAGTCCCGGGCTGGACCTGGCCGGCCTGCACACGCACATCGGGTCGCAGATCTTCGGCACCGACGGGTTCGAGATGGCCGCCCGCCGGGTGACCGGCCTGGCCGCGCAGATCCGCGACGAGCACGGGTGGCAGCTCACCGAGCTGAATCTTGGGCGGCGGCTTCGGCATCAGCTATACAGACAGTGACGACCCGGCCGCTGTCAAGGTCGTGGCGCAGCACCTGGACGAGATCGTGGCGGCCCAGTGCGCCGCCCGTGACCTGGCCGTGCCCCGGCTGGTGGTCGAGCCGGGACGCGCCATCGCCGGGCCGGGCACCATTACGCTGTACGAGGTCGGGACGGTCAAGGACGTGGACGGGCTGCGCAGCTACGTGAGCGTGGACGGCGGGATGAGTGACAACATCCGCGCCGCGCTGTACGGCGCGGAGTACACCTGCGTGCTCGCCTCCCGGGAGTCGGCCGCGCCGCCCATGCTGTCCCGGGTGGCTGGCCGGCACGGGGAGGGCGGCGACATCGTGGTCACCGACTGCTACCTGCCGTCCGACCTGGTCCCCGGGGACCTGGTCGCGGTGGCTGCCACCGGCGCGTACTGCCGGTCGATGGCCAGCAACTACAACTACGTGACCCGGCCCGCCGTGGTGGCCGTGGCCGGCGGCTCAGCCCGGCTGCTGGTGCGCCGGGAGACCATGGATGACCTGCTCCGGCTGGACGCAGAGTGAGGGGAGACCGGCGGTCGTGCGGACGCTGAGAGTGGCCCTGCTGGGCTGCGGGACGGTGGGCTCTGAAGTGTTCCGCCTGCTCGGCCAGCAGTCCAGTGAGCTGGCCGCGCGGACCGGCGCCCGCCTCGAAGTAGCCGGGGTCGCGGTCCGCAGGCCGAACCGGCCCCGGTCCGTGCCGGTCGACTCGGCGCTGCTCACCGGCGACCCGATGGGCCTGGTCACCCAGCCTGACGTGGACATCGTGGTCGAGGTGATCGGCGGCATCGAGCCGGTCCGCTCCCTCCTGCTGGCCGCGATGAAGTCGGGCAAGGCCGTGGTCTCGGCGAACAAGGCACTGCTCGCCGAGGACGGCGCCACGCTGCACGAGGCGGCCCGGGAGAACGGCGTCGACCTCTACTACGAGGCGGCTGTGGCGGGCGCCATCCCGCTGCTCCGGCCGCTGCGCGAATCACTGGCCGGCGATGCCGTGCACCGGGTGCTCGGCATCGTCAACGGCACCACGAACTACATCCTCGACCGGATGGACACCTCGGGTGCGGGGTTCGCGGACGCGCTGGACGAGGCCCAGTCACTGGGCTACGCCGAGCCCGACCCGACCGCGGACATCGAGGGCTTCGACGCGGCCGCCAAGGCGGCCATCCTGGCCGGGCTGGCCTTCCACACCGGGGTCACCGCGGCCGACGTGTACCGGGAGGGCATCACCGCGGTCACCGCGGCCGACATCGCCAGCGCCCGGGCGCTGGGCCGGGTGGTGAAGCTGCTGGCCATCTGTGAGCGCCACCCCCAGGGGGTCTCGGTCCGCGCGCACCCGGCGATGATCCCGCGCAGTCATCCGCTGGCCGGCGTGCGGGCCGCTTACAACGCGGTGTTCGTCGAGGCCGAGGCGGCCGGCCAGCTGATGTTCTACGGGGCTGGCGCGGGGGGCGTGCCGACCGCCAGCGCGGTGCTCGGCGACGTGGTCGCGGTGGCGCGCAACCGGGTCGCCGGGACCCGCGGGCCGGACGCGTCCACCTACGCGCAGCTGCCCGCGCTGCCCATGGGCGACTCGCTGACCCGGTATCACGTGGCGCTGGACGTGGCCGACCGGCCCGGCGTGCTGGCCCAGGTGGCCGAGACGTTCGCCAAGCACGATGTCTCGATCGAGGCCGTGCGCCAGGAGGGCCGGGGCGAGGACGCGCAACTGGTGATCGTGACGCACATCGCGCCGGACGCGGCCCTGTCCAGCTGCGTCGCTGAACTGGGCACGATGAGGCCGGTCCGCGCGGTGGCCAGCGTGATGCGCGTGGAGGGGGAACCAGCCGAATGAACGCAGCCGTGAAAGCGGGCGCGGCAGCCGCTAATTACGTGCCGTGGCGCGGTGTGATCGCGCAGTACCAGGAGTGGCTGCCGCCGGTGCCCGGCGGCGGGCCGGTGGTGACGCTGGGCGAGGGGGCGACCCCGCTGCTGCCCGCGCCCACGCTGTCCGCGCGGACCGGCTGCGACGTGTACCTCAAGGTGGAGGGGGCCAACCCGACCGGGTCGTTCAAGGACCGCGGGATGACGGTGGCGGTCAGCCTGGCCGCGGCCCGCGGGGCGACCGCGGTGATCTGCGCATCCACCGGCAACACCAGCGCGAGCGCCGCCGCGTACGCGGCCCGGGCCGGCCTGTCCTGCGCCGTCCTGGTGCCCCGCGGCAAGATCGCGCTGGGCAAGCTGGCCCAGGCCCTGGTGCACGGGGCCAGGCTGCTCCAGGTGGACGGGAACTTCGACGACTGCCTGGAGCTGGCCCGCAAGCTCGCCGCCGACTACCCGGTAGCGCTGGTCAACTCGGTGAACCCGGACCGGCTGGAGGGGCAGAAGTCGGCCGCGTTCGAGATCGTCGACGCGCTGGGTGATGCCCCGGACGTGCACTGCCTGCCGGTCGGCAACGCCGGGAACATCTCCGCGTACTGGAAGGGGTACACCGAGTACGCGGCGGCGGGCCGGGCTGCCCGCGTGCCGCGGATGTTCGGTTTCCAGGCCAGTGGCGCGGCGCCGATCGTGCGCGGCGAGCCGGTGCGCGCGCCGCAGACCATCGCGACCGCGATCCGGATCGGCAACCCGGCGTCCTGGGGGCTGGCCGAGACCGCCCAGCGTGAGTCCGGCGGGCTGATCGACTCAGTCACCGACCGGCAGATCTTCGCCGCCTACCGGCTGCTGGCCGCGCAGGAGGCGGTGTTCGGCGAGCTGGCCTCGGCGGCCGGGGTGGCCGGGCTGCTCCAGGCGCACGAGCGCGGCCAGCTGCCCGCTGGCGGCCGGGTGGTCTGCACGGTGACCGGTAACGGGCTCAAGGACCCGGACTGGGCAGTGTCCGCCGCCCCGGCCCCGGTCACCATCCCCGCCGAGCCGGCCGCCGCGGCGGCCGCGCTGAGCCTGGCGTGACCGGGACACGCCCGGGCGAATCCCGGGTGACCGTGGCGGCCGCCCGCTGGCGGGACCAGCCGGTGGTGGTCCGCGCCCCGGCCAGCAGTGCCAACCTCGGGCCCGGTTTCGACGCCCTGGCCCTGGCCCTCGCCCGTCATGACGTGACGGTCGCCCGGGTGACCAGCGGCGGGCTGGATATCCAGGTGACCGGCGAGGGCAGCGACAGCGCGGGCCTGGGCGAGGCGCACCTCGTGGTGCGGGCCATGCGGGCCACGTTCGGCCGGCTCGGCGGGCAGCCCCTGGGGATCGCGCTGCGCAGCCGCAACACGATCCCGCACGGCCGCGGGCTCGGCTCCTCGGCGGCGGCTATCGTCACCGGCGTGCTGGCCGCCCGCGGGCTGGTGCGCGGCGGCGCGGAACTGCTTCCCGACGGGGAGGTGCTCACGCTGGCCGCGGACCTGGAGGGGCACCCCGACAACGTGGCGGCGTGCCTGGCTGGCAGCCTGACGATCGCCTGGACTAGCGGGCCAGCGGCCGGGGCGGGGAACATCGCCGCCACGCCGTCAGCTGCCCACCTGGTGCGGCTGCCGGTGCTGGAGCAGATCCACCCGGTGCTGTGCGTTCCGGCTGAAGGTCTGGCGACGGCCACCGCCCGCGGCGCGCTGCCGGCCACCGTGCCGCACCAGGACGCGGCCGCGAACAGCGCGCGCAGCGCGCTGCTGGTCGCGGCGCTGACCCGGGACCCCACCGTGCTGCTCGACGCGACCGTCGATTTTCTGCACCAGGAGTACCGGGCCGGGGTGCTGCCGCACGCCGCCGACCTGCTCGGCCGGCTCCGGGCGGCGGGGGTGCCCGCGGTGCTGTCCGGCGCCGGGCCATCCGTGCTCGCGTTCACTGTGGCGGGCGCGGGCCCCGGCCCTGACCTGGTGGATTCAATCGCGGCAGAAACGGGTACCGTCTGGCGTATAAGCCCCCTGGACGTCAACCGGTACGGCGCTACCCTCCAGACCGCCCTGCCAGGCGAACGCCCATGAGACAGCGTGCGCTGCCTAGTTCCCGGACATACGGCACGGTTGCCTCGGGTGAGTCGAGCGGGATTTCCCGCGAGGCTGGCCAGGGTCTGCTACGACACACGGACCGGTGCCGAGGGAATGCTGTGGCCTCTCCTAGTGTTAAGGTGGGCACTGCACCAGATACCCCGCCACGGGGTCAGGTGCTCGCCCGTCACTTGCGACGTGACCGGCTTCACCGCCGGGCGTGGTCTGTGACGCTCCGTCAACTCTCTGGTTCATCACTTCCCCCCCGCCCGGAACTGACGCGGGGTGGTCTTGGCGAACCAGGAGCGGGCGGAGGGCCAGGGCGGGCCATCCCAGCCGTCTGGGCTCGTTCCGAAACCCCTGCCCCGGCTAAGGAACCCGGGTTACGGCTGCGGTCCCCAGCCGCAGGCGCTAGCTCAGCAGGGTCGGCGCGGGAACGGGGCACGGGCGAGAGCACGTGCCGTGGCGGTATGGGCATAGCAGGAACAGCAGTACCAGGTCCGGCCGATTCGCCGGACCGTGACACCGGGTCAACCGGCCGCATGCGCGGCCGACGCCCGCTCCCTGGGAAGGACCCCTCGTGAGCGACACCACCGAACTCTTCACCGGCTCCTCGGGCGCGCCCGAGGCATCTCCCGGCTACTCGGCCGAGCCCGGTATCGCCAGCGCGGGCACGGCGCCGGCCGCCGGGACCGGGGAGCCCGGCCTGTCCCCGCCCGCGGCGGGACCGGCCAGCGGCCCGGGGGACAGCGCCCCAGCCGGTGAGACGGTGACTGACAAGCCTGCCCGCCGAGGTGGTTCCGGGCTCTCCGGCATGCTGCTTGCTGACCTGCAGCGGATCGCCCAGCAGATGGGTATCACCGGCACCGGCCGGATGCGCAAGAGCCAGCTCATCGAAGCGATTCAGGACAGGGAGGCTGGCGGCAGCGCGTATCGCAGGCCCGCCGGCCAGGGCCCGTCTGGCCCGCAGGACGGCACCGCCGCGCCCGCGGGCAACCGGGCACACGACAACTCAGTCCAGCGTGGTGCGCCTGCGGGAGCCGGCGCACCTCGCCAGCGTGAGCAGGACGCCATGGAGTCAGACACACCTACTCAGCCCGCCCTGGGCGATGCCGGGCAGTCAGCCCCGGCGCAGGAAGCCGCCGCTACCACGCGCCAGCCGCGCGCGGCAACCCGGAGAGGCCGGCCCGGCCCAGGATGGCCCGGCGCCAGGCACGGATAGCCAGCTTGCCTTCGGGCAGGCCAGTAGCACGGTCGTCGGCCCGGGCACGGCCGAGCCGAACGGCCGGGCCCAGGCGCCCGCGGACGGCCAGCCGGGCGACGGCGGGCCGCGCCGCGAGCAGCGCCGCCGCAACGGCCGGCGGGACGACGCGAGCCGCGGCGACGCAGGCGACCAGCGCGACCGGGACAGTGGCCAGCGTGATGGCGGCCGGGACAGCGGTCAGCGTGATGGCGGCCAGCGTGATGGCGGCCGGGACAGTGGCCAGCGCGACAACGGCCAGCGCGGGCAGGCCATGGACCGCGACGACGACGAGGGCCCCGGCCGGCGCCGTAACCGGGACCGGTTCCGCAACCGCAACCGGCGCCGCGAGCGCGGTGTCGGTGGCGAGGCCGAGCCGGTCATCGCCGAGGACGACGTGCTGATCCCGATCGCCGGCATCCTGGACGTGCTGGACAACTACGGGTTCATCCGGACCACCGGGTACCTGCCCGGCTCCAACGACGTGTACGTGTCGCTGTCCCAGGTCCGCCGGCACGGCCTGCGCAAGGGCGACGTCATCGAGGGCGCGGTCCGCCAGCCCCGCGAGGGCGAGCGCCGGGAGAAGTTCAACGCGCTGGTCCGCCTGGACAAGATCAACGGACTGGACCCGGAGCAGTCCCGCGGCCGCCCGGACTTCGCCAAGCTGGTCCCGCTGTACCCGCAGGACCGGCTCCGGCTGGAGACCGACCCCGGCGTGCTGACCACCCGGATCATGGACCTGGTCAGCCCGATCGGCAAGGGCCAGCGTGGGCTGATCGTGTCCCCGCCCAAGGCGGGCAAGACGATGATCCTGCAGGCCATCGCGAACGCGATCACCAAGAACAACCCGGAGTGCCACCTCATGGTCGTCTTGGTGGACGAGCGGCCGGAGGAAGTCACCGACATGCAGCGCTCGGTCAAGGGCGAGGTGATCCACTCCACCTTTGACCGGCCCGCGGAGGACCACACGACCGTGGCCGAGCTGGCCATCGAGCGGGCCAAGCGGCTGGTCGAGATGGGCCACGACGTGGTCGTGCTGCTCGACTCGATCACCCGGCTGGGCCGGGCCTACAACCTGGCCGCGCCGGCCAGCGGCCGGATCATGTCTGGTGGTGTGGACTCCACCGCGCTCTACCCGCCCAAGCGGTTCTTCGGCGCGGCGCGCAACATCGAGCACGGCGGGTCGCTGACCATCCTGGCCACCGCGCTGATCGAGACCGGGTCCCGGGCCGACGAGGTCATCTTCGAGGAGTTCAAGGGGACCGGCAACATGGAGCTGCGGCTGCGCCGCGAGCTGGCCGACAAGCGGATCTTCCCGGCCATCGACGTGGATGCCTCCGGCACCCGCAAGGAAGAGATCCTGATGACGCCGGAAGAGCTGCGGATCGTCTGGCAGCTGCGCCGGGTGCTGCACGCCCTGGAGCCACAGCAGGCGCTCGAGGTGCTCATGGAGCGGATGAAGGAGACCAAGAGCAACGCCGAGTTCCTGCTGCACGTCCAGAAGACCACCGTCGGCCAGGACCGCGGCTAGGGAATCGCCAGGCCCTGTACCACGTTGCAGGGTCTGGCACACTGAATAGCCAAACCAGCGCGGTACCGGTTCACGCCGTGGCGGGTTCACCCGCCTGGCGACCCGGCGACCGCCCAAGGCAGGAGATAACAAGTGAAGCCAGGTATCCACCCCGACTACGTGGTAACTGAGGTGACCTGCACCTGCGGGAGCACCTTCACCACGCGGAGCACCGCGAAGGGCGGCGT
>CAVUBM010000090.1:0-80062 GCA_963739645.1 uncultured Actinomycetota bacterium | reverse complement strand
AACCCCGTGCTGATGAAGGGGCCCGGCTACCGCATCCAGGTCCCCTGGTCGGTGCGGTTCACCTGGTCCGGCGACTACCTGCACGACGCGTTCTGGTCCGTGGGTCAGCAAGGCTTCACGAACGTGAGCCACGGCTGCGTGAACATGGCGCCGGCCAACGCGGAGACCTACTACAGGATGGAGCTCCCCGGCGATCCGGTGACGATCACCGGCAGCCCCAAGGCCGGCGTGTGGGACAACGGCTGGACCGACTGGTTCCTGCCGTGGGAAAAGTTCCTCAAGGGCAGCGCGCTGGGCCAGGCCGTCCAGGCCGGGCCGACTGGCAGCACGTTCGTCAACCCCGATGCGCTGCCAGCGCCGACCGCGACCGCGCCCCTGGGCGCGCCCGACCCGGACAACTGGCTCGCGTCGTAGTGCTGCTTACCTTTGGGGGGGCGACCCCCGGCACCCGGTTCCGCGTTAACTCGGGGCGGACGCCGGCGTTCAGGGCCATGGCCACCGCCTCGGCCGTGCTGCGCGTCCCGAGCTTCGCCGCGATGTTGCGGATATGGGTCTTAACCGTGTCCGGCGATCGCTGCAGCCGGTCCGCGATGCTCCGGCGGTCCAGCCCGCTGACCATGAGCCTGAGCACCTCCCGCTCCTTGTCGGTGAGCTCGGCGAAGAGCTGCCCGAGCGGTTCGGAGACGTCGCTCTCCGAAGCCGCCAGCATCACCGTGAGCAGGCCCGAGGGGAACCAGGTGCCGCCCAGCATCGCAGCCCGGACCGCGGTGACGACATGCTGGGCCGGCCCGTTCTTGGACACGAAGCCCATCGCGCCCGCCTGGACGGCGCCGATTGCGGTGGCCGCGTCGGAAAACGCGGTCAGGACCACCACCACCGGCGGGTTGGGCAAAGCCGTCAGCTGGCTGGTGAGCTCGATGCCGCTGACGTCCCCGAGCTGCACATCCATGACCACGGCATCGGGTTTCTGCGCGGCCACCATGCTGACCACATGGTCCGGGTTGGTCACGGCCGGCATGGGCTCGAAGTCAGGTTCCGCGCGGAAGACAGCCTCCAGGCCTTCCGCGAAGACCCGGTGATCGTCGACGATGAGCAGCCTGACCGGCCTCATGTGCCAACCGCACGCTGCTCAGCGTCCCAGCCGCTCATGTCCACGAGCCCCTCCCGGACCGCGTAGGCGACCGCCTCCAGGCGTGAATGGGCACCCAGCTTGCTCAGCACCGCGTCGATGTGCGTGCGCGCGGTGGAGACGCGGACACCCATGGCGGCAGCCATGTCCGCGGTGCTTTCCCCGCGCACCAGCCGGGCCAGCGTCTCCCGCTCGCGGTCGGTGAGGAACTGGGCCGGGTCTGCGGCCGCGCCCTCCCCACGTCTGAGCGTCACCCGGGCCGACGCGGACAGGATGACCGGCTGCGCCCGGGACGAGCCCCGGAGCGCGACGGCTTCGGTCAGGACCCGGAGAAACTCACCGAAGTCGTCCCCTTTCATCGCCACACCCCGGACCCCGGAGATCATCGCGTGGCGGAGTGAAGAGGGATCGGCCGACCCGGAGAGCGCGACAAACGCGGTGTCGGGGAAGGGCGCCACGACCTTCTCGATCTCCGGGCGCTTCCCCGGGTCTGGCGCGCGCAGGTCGATGACGCAGGCTTCGATCGGCTCACGGCTCAGCAGCTCGACCGCCTCGTCCAGGTCGGTCACGCTGCCCGCGATGTCGTGTCCATCGGCCCGCAGCAGGGACGCCAGGGCGTCGGCGAAGACGCGATGGGCATCGCAGATGACGATTCTCATCCCGTCTCCTCCTTCCTGGCGATGCCGCCCGGGTGCCGGGCATGGTTGTACGGCCGGGCCTGAACAGAGTCGTACCCGGTCTGAGCCCGGGACCGCTCGGGGGGTCGCACGGACCCAGGCTTCGTCAGTTTTGTGAGTATTTCGATAGACATGTTGCCTCGTGGGAGTCGTTGCTCGGGTCTCGCGGCCAGCCGCGGAGGGCGGCGGCTCAGGGGACCGCTTGAAGTCGTTCCGCCGAAAAGCGTCAGCAAGATGCGGCAGGCCGGATCAGTCACCGATGCAAGCTCCGCCAACGAGTCTGGTGGGGCAACGCAGGACTAACGTCTTGCGCTGACCCCCCCGGGAATGCTGACTCACCTATTCTTCATGGTCAGCACGCGATTCGTCGCAAGATTAATCATTTAAACAGCGATTCAGGACCATGTCAAGGCGTGCCGTACGGCTTAGTCCCCTCATACAGGCCGGGTTAGCCCCTCTCGTCCGCTAGACGGGTTACGCCGTCGGCTAACTAGCATCCACCGTGCGCTAGTCCAGCTTGCCGGCGTGCGCTAACCCATCATTCGCTTTTCGCAATATCGGCATGTCCTGATTTCACCGGCTTATAGGTTTATTCTGGAAACAATGATGGGGACGGAACCATCCGAGGCGGGTACACGTCTCACCCATATGGCATCTGACCAGCGCAATGACGGGCGCGAGCGGATCCTCCCGAACCGCGCCCGCCTGCGAGCGCCACCGTTAGGCGGGCGGCGCAGGACTGCATGAGGATCGATACTGGCTCCCCCGCCACAATTCCTTCCTGAATTTCCTGGGCCATGGCTGGGCGTGGCTATCTTCACACCCAGCCTGGCCCGGATCCCATATCCCAAAGCTGCGGTCGCTGACCGGCTTCCCACGCGAGTGATCGGACTACCGCATTGAGAAATTAACTAAGCTGCCTGGCGCGCCTGTAAATTTATTGCCAGGGCGCCCGCCGACCGCGAGTCCGCACGGTCTGAACCCGCTGCCGGCCAGGATTCGCCCCGTCGCTGCCCCGCCGTCTGCGGCGACGTGCGCCGCGGGCTGCCTGCTCTTACCCGGGACGGCGTTACCACACAGGTCCATGCGGTACAACAGAAGGCCATGGAGAGCTTCCTGACGCACGCGGGCTACGCGGCGCTGATCGTCTTCGGATTCCTCGAGGCGTGCTGCATACCGATCTCCTCGGAGATCACCTTCGGCTTCGCGGGCGTGCTCGCCTTCCAAGGCCATCTCAGCCTCGTCCTCGTGATCCTCATCGGGTCGGCGGCCGAGCTCGCAGGCTCCTACCTCTCATACGCCGTCGGACGGGTGGGCGGCAGGCCCATGGTCGAGCGGATCGGCAAGTACTTCCTGATCACGCGCAAGGACATCCAGCGGGCCGAGCGGTTCTTCGCCGGCCGCGGCGCATGGGCCGTGGCTGTGGGACGGGCGATCCCGGTGGTCCGGGCCTTTGTCTCGATCGTGGCCGGCCTGATCGAGGTGCCCGCGGTCCAGTTCGGCATCTTCAGCCTGATCGGCACCGTGGTCTGGGCCACCACGTTCTCCGTGATCGGCTATGAGCTCGGCAGCGCCTGGCAGAGCGTCAACCACTACGTCTCGATCGGCGGGTACGCGATCGTCGCCCTGGTCGTGCTGGCCATCGCCGCCCTGGTCGCGTACCGGCTGCGCGAGGTCAGGAAGGAGGCGGCTACCGCCGCCCGCCACGCACGCGACCCGAACGTCTAGGGCCAGCCGCGGCCAACACAGCCTCATCCCGTCAGGGCCTGGTAGACCAGCTGGCGCAGCTGCGGACGGATCCGGTACGCGCTGGACGGGAGCAGCTGGGTGAAGAAGCACGCGGTCAGCTCCTCCGCCGGGTCCACCCAGAACGCCGTCGACGCCGCGCCGCCCCAGGAGAACTCGCCCGCGCTGCCGAGCGTCTTCCCCGCGCACCGGATCGATGACGACGGCGAAACCCAGGCCGAAGCCGACCCCGCGGAACGGCGCCTCCGCGTACAGGGGGCGCCCGAACGTCTCCAGGTCCGCCCCGCCCGGGAGGTGGTTGCGGGTCATGTAGGCCACGGTCCTCGGGCCCAGCAGGCGGGTGCCGTCCAGCTCGCCGCCGGGGCTCCCCGGCCGGTCCAGCAGCATCTGCGTGAACCGGTGATAGTCGGCCGCGGTCGAGATCAGCCCCCCGCCGCCGCTGAACAGGTGCGGCCGGGCGCGGGCGACCTGGCCCATGGCGTCGAGCCTGGCCGCCGAGCTTCCCGGCGCGGCGCTCGGCGTGTACAGGGCCGCCAGCCGGTCCCGGTCCGCCTCGCCGACCCAGAACGACGTATCGGTCATGCCCAGCGGGCCGAAGATCCGCTCGGCGAAGAACTCGTCCAGGCTGCGGCCCGAGGCCACCTCGACCACCCGGCCGAGCACGTCGGTCGCCACCGAGTAGTTCCACTCAGCCCCGGGCTGGAACAGCAGCGGCTGTGCCGCCCACGCATCGCAGCACTGCGCCAGGTCCATTCCGCGCGGCGTGCCCCACTCGAACCCGGCGTCCCGGTACCTGGCGTCAACGGGGTGCACCCGGTGGAAGCCGTAGGTCAGGCCCGCCGTGTGGGTCAGCAGGTGCCAGATCCGTACCGGCTCCGTGGCGGGCACCGTCAGCGGCCTGACGTCGGATCCCCCGGCGTACACGCGGACGTCGCCGAACGACGGGATGAGGTCCTGCACCGGGTCGGTCAGCTCGAACGCGCCCTCCTCGTACAGCATCATCGCCGCGACCGAGGTGACCGGCTTGGTCATCGAGTAGATGCGCCACAGGGTGTCGGTCTCGACCGGCAGCCCCGTCTCCATGTCACGGGCTCCGTAGGCGGAGACGTGCGCGAGCCTGCCGTGCCTGCTCACGGTGATCAGCCAGCCCGGCAGCCGGCCGTCATCCACGTAGCGCCGGAAGTGCTGGTCGATCCGCTGCAGCCGGGTCGGGTCGAATCCCACCTCGGCCGGGTCTGCCTCCACCTTGAGCTCGGTCACCGTGCCATGCCTCCCCGGCCAGTTCCGACGACGACGTTATGCCCCGATCCTGCAACCTCGTCGCGCCGGCCGTCCAGCCGGGGTTCACGAGATCAGCGTTCGCCCTGCGGTCACGCGATCGATGGCCGCGGTGAGCTCGGCGAGCTCCGCCTCCCCAAGGTGCCTGCGCAGCTGGCCCACCAGCTCAGCCGGCACGTACGGCGGGGTCACGGCCACGGCTTCGGCATAGAGCATCACGAGCCGCTCCAGCTCGGTGAACACCTCGCTGTCCTGCCAGTCCGGTATGGCCCGGATCTTCCGCGCCAGCACATCGCGTCTTGTGATCGGCCCCCAGTAGCCGAAGTCCGTGCACCACGAGCAGCCGATGGTGGCGGTGGCGGCCAGCACGGCCAGGTCCTTCAGCCCTTGGTCCAAAAAAATCCGGGCCATCACCCAGTCCTTCCTCATCGAACAGTGCCTTCATCCCTGTAAGACAGGCTGGGCCGCCAGAATGTGACACCGGGTGTCGCACGGGGCTGTCGCACGGGGCTGTCGCACGGGGCTGTGACACGGTCCGCGAGGACTACGTGATCCGCCGCGCGCCACGGGGCGGTGCCCGGCACCGCCCGCGTTCTGGCCGGGATCAGCCCTCTCGATGCGCTCCCCGCCGGGTCCGCCGTGCTTCCGGCCGGGGAGCGCTCCGTCGGCTAGGCGTGTTCGATTACCTCATGGGAGCCGTGCTGGCTGCACGTGCTCCCCTCGTGGGCCGTGAGGTAGGCCATGATCAACGGCAGCGTCGTGACCACGTCATCCCGGCCTTGCTGGTGACCCGCAGCCCACGTCGCCGCCTCTCGGGCGATCTGCGCGGCGTGGCTCTTCGCGCGGCCTGCCTCGTCCTGCCAGTGCTTGATCTCCCTGTGCAGCTGCTCCTGGACGCGGGTCATGTCGGCCCGGACCCTGGAGAGCTGTGTCGCGGCGTAGACCATGGTGAATCCCCAGGCGGCTACCGCCGCCAGGATGACCCACGCCGCTATGGCGAGTACGTCCATCGGTCCGACTCACCGCCTCGCAACGCCGTGTTCAATCCTCCAGCAGGGACAATCCCGCAGCTAGTGCGGCCAATGGACCCCTTGCATTGAACGCGAACCGGCGTAGTCTTTGTAGTCATACCTCGACTCCTGTCCGTAGTCATTTTCGGAGCTTGGTTCGCCTCGGGCTAGCAGTGCGCGCTGCTGGCCCATTTGGCGTATCTGGGGCCGGGGAAAGCCCGAGAAGACGCGATCATGCTGGGGCCCGGCCATGCGGCTCGTCGTACGCGGGAGGGGCCCGGGCGCGCGGCCGGCCGCATCCGCAGCGGTCTGCGGTCCTCGACGGCCCGGATGGGCGAGAGTGGCGCCGGAAAAGGCACGCGGTGGAACCATCTTCATGTACCACCGCCAGCCGCTCACGGCGTGGCCTCCTCCCCTTGCCAGGAAATCGGCCTCTCTTTGAGTACACTTCATGCCAACGAAGATCGCAAGATGAAAAGCAAGTTGCTGACCTGATTGCGAATTCTTCACATCAGGCCCCTAGCGCCACTACGCTCATACGAGTCCCAGTTGGCTACCGAGTCACAGCCGACTGGAACACCGGTCCCGAGAAGGAGCCGAACGGGTGCCAGACCAGGGCAGCCCAACCATTCGTCGCCGTCGGCTCGCTACGGAGCTACGCCGACTCCGCGAGCGCGCCGGTTTCACTGGAGACCAAGCCGCCGATCACCTCGGTTGGTCTGCCTCCAAGATCAGCCGTATTGAGAACAACAAGATCGGAGTGAAGCAACGAAGATCTGCGACTGCTTCTCGATCTGTATCGAGTTGGTCGAACCCCACCACTCGGAGGTACTCGCCCTCGCCAGCGAGTCGACCGAGGTGCCACCTTCCGTAGAAGACGCGGCGATCGCCACCTACCAGGCCGGGTATGCCGCATTCGTCTTTGCGGAAGCTGAGGCGACACGAGTCTGGAACTGGGAGCCTCAAGCTTGTACCTGGGATTGCTCCAGACAGAAAGCTATGCGCGTGAGGTAATGCGTGGATGGTACTCAATGTTCAGCCTGCCGCCCATGGAACTCGAAATTCAGGTAGAGGCGCGGATGACTAGCGACAACAGGTGCTAACTCGTGATCAGCCTTTTGATTTGGCGCAGTGATAGATGAGTCGGTCATTCGAAGACGGTTCGGCGACAGCTCGGTTATGACGGAGCAACTTGGAACACGGCTTGTCGCGTCGTCAGATATTCCAAATGTCGAATACGAATACTGCCACTAGACGGCTATCACCCTATCGGGACTGCACCGTTTACATACATGCAGTTTGCTCGGGAACATGAAGTTCCGAACCATGTCGTATACGTTGAGCAACTCGAGCACAATAACTTCATCGGGGATGTTGCTCGACACGAACAATATCGAGTGGCGTTTGAGTAGCTTAGGCGAGCCGCGCTCGATCCCATCGACTCATGCGACCTGATAGCCAGCACCGTGCGCCAGACCTGGGCATAAGGGGTATAGCGAATCGATTACTGACCGGGCAGTGGCTATGCGGCGGTCAAACTCCCCAGTCCTGGCAGCCCGCGAAGGTAAAGCAGTTCCAATCCGTACGAGAGAACGCTAGAACTGGAGACCCGGTCAGTGTCCTTGCTGTCACGAACACCAATAGTGCCTCGCGGCAGCTCGGCCACCTCGACGCAGTTACCCGCGTGTGAACTCCAAGAACTCTTCCTCCAGATCGTCCCGGCCGGCACCTGAGATGCCCTGATGCAACGGCCTCGCTGAATGGCCTCCGGTGTCGGTCACGGTGGCTCCGTCTCCATCGTGGTCGGGTGACGTGGGCTAGACCAAACATCGCGACGTGACGATCTTTTGCACGCTCCGCAGACGCATCCGTCGAACTGGAGCGATGGTGCCTACGGTACCTGCTCCGTTTCGCTGGATTTGCTCGCCAGCACTGTACATGCTCCGATGCCGCGACGCCAGCAACTGACCTATACCGTTACGAAACCGTAATGGTTCTGGATCATGCCTGCTCAGCAAGGCCACGGTTCGCCTCTCATCCATCCTCCGCAAAGGATCTTGCGGTCGCAGCCGCTTTGGCGTGAGGTGCTCGATCGTTCAGCTAGAAAGTACCGGTTCAGCGGTCGATCACGGCAGCGTGAGACGGCGGAAGACGTCATCGGCCTATCGCGAAAGCAACGAACTCCGCCGTCGCCCGGTCGAGCAAGGGCTGACCATGTGCCCTCGAAGGTCAGGACTGCAATCCCGGCCGTCGGGAACTTGAGCCTAACCCGCGCGAGCGCCTCTGCGCTGGCATCGGCGGGTTGCCTGGGGCTGGCCAGCTCCAGGGTCAGCTCTCTCATGGCGGGGTCATGCCCGACCAGCATCAGCGTCCGGACGCTTGACGGCATCTCGTGGGCGAGGTCTAGGAGGTCGGCGGCCATCGCCCCGTAGACCCGGTCCTCGAAGGTGGTCTGGGGATGTGCGCCCAGCTCTGCCTCGGCGAGCTGCCAGGTTTCGCGGGCGCGCTGGGCCGTGGAGCACAGGACGAGATCGGGCACGTAGCCGGACTCGGCGAGCCAGCGCCCCGCGGCCGGAGCATCGCGGCGGCCCCGGCCCGCCAGGGGACGATCATGATCGGGCACCCCGTCGGGCCAGGCCGACTTGGCGTGCCGCAGCACGATGAGCCGCCGCGCGGAATCGCTGGCCATGAGCCAAGCCTCTCAGATCACCCGCGTGCCAGGCATCACCCGCGGCGCATCTCACCCGTGTGGCGGGCGCGCCAGCGGAACGGCGATCAGGTACGCGGCGACCGCCGCGCCGAGACCGGCCAGGACGAGCCACGCCGACGTGGCCGACGGTATCGCCAGCGCGGCGAGCACCACGCCGGCGCCGACCAGGCCGGCCACGGCGTACCGGACCTGGCCGCGCAGCCACGGCAGGCTCGCGGGCCCGTCGAGCAGGAGCAGGTAGCCGAGTATCAGCAGTCCCTCGGCGGCCAGGAGGACGCCGCCCGGCGGCCAGGCCGCGCACTGGATGACCGGGACCACGGCGGCGAGCGTTCCGGCCGCGGTCCACCGGCGGAAGCGGCCCAGGACGCTGGCCCCGACGAGCAGCGCGCCCGCCCCGGTCAGGACCAGGGCCTGCGGCGGTGCGGCGAGGGCGGGCACGATCAGCATCAGCAGGCCGGCCCCGGCCCGCAGCGCGCTGCTGACTGTATCCGTCACGGACGCCTCGCCAGGGCCATTACGCGATGCATCGGGGCGAGTGCCGCGTCCAGATCCTGGTCGGCCGGCCACCTGACCACGGGGACGCCGAGACCGGTCAGACTGACCCGCAGGGCCTCGCGGTCGAGCCGCCACAACCTGACCGCGAGCGCCGACATCTGGGAGCGCGCCGTGACCGGCGGCTCGTGCCGGAGCACGTCGACGACGACCAGCGCGAATCCCCGCTCGCGCAGGTCGGTGACGGCGCCGATGACCCGCTGGTCGAGCAGCGGCGTGAACATGATTACCAGCGCCCCGGGCGGCAGCGCGGTACGCGGAACGCGGTCAAGGTCGGGTGTTACCGCACTCTCGGTCCAGATGCCGAAGAGCATCTCCGCGATCTGGTAGAACTGCCTGCGGCTCGAGCCCGGGCTCAGCCAGCGGAGCATGCCGCCGAGGGCGACCGCGCCGACCCGGTCACCCGCCTCCAGGTAGGCGTGGGCGACCGCCGCGGCGCCCCGGACCGACACGTCGATGCTGCCGTGGCCGGGTGGCCCGACAGCGGAGAAGCCGTCGATCATCACGATCAGGTCGGCGGCGCGTTCGGCGGCCCGCTGGTTGGTGTGCAGCTTCCCGCGGCGGGCTGAGACCGCCCAGTTCAGGTCCCGGAGCCGGTCGCCGGGCACGTACTCGCGGATGCCGCTGAACTCGACACCGCTGCCGGGCGACCTGGCTGTGTGATCACCGATGCGGCGGCGCAGCTCGGCCGGGACCAGCCAGGCCCGGGTGGGCGGCGGGTGCGGGAAGACCTCCAGCCCGGGCGGGTTCAGGGTCAGGTCGGCTTGCCAGATGCCCCGGGAACGGCAGCGGACAGCGATCCGGCCCGGCGTGCGGCGGCCCCAGACGGAGGGCCGCAGTACCCACTGCGCCTCCGCGTGGTCGCCGCGCACCACGGTCTGCGCGGCAGCCCCGGACACCAGCGACACCGTGTCGGCCGGCTCGAACTCGAGGGTGATCTCATCCAGGGGCTGCGGCGACCCGACGGTGACGTGAGCTCGATGTCCTCACCTTCGAAACACCGGGAGGAGGACGTGACGGTTTCTGTGTCGACGGTGGCAGGCCCGGGCCGCGAGCGGCTGATCGCGAGCACGACCAGCGCGGGCGCGGCCAGCAGCAGCAAGCCCGCCCGGCCGGTCACCACGGCGGCGGCCACCGCGATAAGCGCGACCGTGGCCAGGCGGCGCAGCCGCGGGGCGGCCCGCCACGTAACCGGCTGTCTGTCCATCAGCCGATCCGGGGCACCGGCACGGTCGCGAGGATCTCCCCGATGACGTCTTCGCCGGTCACCTGCCGCACCCACATCTCCGGCCGCAGCACCAGCCGGTGCGCCAGCGCCACCACCGCCACCGCCTTCACGTCCTCGGGCGTGACGTAGTCGCGGGACTCCAGCACCGCGTGACCGCGGGCCAGCTGGATCACGGCCAGCGTGCCGCGCGGGCTGGCCCCCACGGTGGCCTTCGCGTGGCTGCGGGTCGCGGCGACCAGGCTGACGATGTAGCCGAGCAGGTCGTCGTCGAGATGCACGCCCTCGAGCGACTCGCGCATGGCCAGCAGCCCGGCGGCGTCGGTGACCTGGCCCGGTTCTGGCGGCGCCGAGCCGCGGGCCAGCCGCCGCCGCGCCATCTCCGCCTCCCCGGCCTGGTCGAGGTAGCCCAGCCGGACCCGGGCGATGAAGCGGTCCAGCTGCGCCTCCGGCAGCGGGTAGGTGCCCTCGTACTCGATCGGGTTGTCGGTGGCGATCACGACGAACGGCTGGTCGAGCACGTAGGTCCGGCCGTCGGCACTAACCTGGGCTTCGGCCATAGCCTCCAGCAGCGCCGCCTGAGTCTTGGGCGGGGTGCGGTTGATCTCATCGGCCAGCAGCAGGTTGGTGAACACCGGCCCGCGGCGGAACACCACATCACCGGTGGCCGGATCGAGCACGGCCGCGCCGGTCAGGTCGGCCGGGAGCATGTCGGGCGTGAACTGAACCCGGGTGAACTCCAGGCCCAGCACCCGCGCGAACGACCGGGCCAGCAGCGTCTTGCCCAGCCCCGGCAGATCCTCGATCAGGATGTGCCCGGACGCCAGGATCCCGAGCAGGACCAGGGCCACGGCGTCTCGCTTGCCCACGATGACCTGCTCAAGCTCGGCGAGGATCTTCGCGCACATCCGGGAGGTGTCAGCACCATCAGCCCACGTCATAGCCGTCCCGTCCGGGCCACAGCCGCTCCAGCCGGTCCACGACCCGGCGGAGCGTCGCTGGGTCCACTCCTGGTGCCTCGCTGTTATCCGACAGCGGCGCTGCCGGGTCTATCAGCGGCCACAGGTCCGCCCCGACCCGCGCCTCCGCAGCCTGCCGGGTGACCCGCCCGTCTTCCAGCGCGGCGCGGAGCAGGCGGGTGAACACCGGGCGGGTGACGTGATCGTAGTGCCGCCGGGACGCCCCGGCCCAGCCCAGATCCGCGACGATCTGCCGGAACGCGGGGAAGTCCTCGGCCCGGACGCCGGGCGCCGTCGCGTGCTTGCGGCCCGGTCGCCGGGGTGCGGCTGGCACGATCGCCAGGCGCGCGGCCAGCAGGGCGGCGATGGCGAGAGCCGTACCCAGGATCGCGAGGCCGCGGGGGCCGGTCACGGCGTAGGCGGCGGTGGCGGCCGCGGCCAGGCCGACGGCCGCGATCAGGGCCGCCGCCCAGCGGCCGCTCACCGGCCGGCCCGATGCCGGATGTCTGCCCCAGGTCAGCCCGCAGCGCGTCCAGGGCCTGCAGCGCCGCCGTGCGGTCCTCCTCGGCCAGGACGTGATCGCTGTACCGGGCCTGGCGGAACAGGCCGGTCAGCGTCTCGGCCGCGGCCGAGTGAGCGAGCCCGAAGGCGCGGTCCAGCACCTCGGCGGGCGTGTCGGCCGCGGCGGGCGGCGATCCCGCGCCGGACAGGCTGCGCTCCATCGCCGCGTAGCAGGCGATGATCGCCGTGCGGGGGTCGGCGTGGCTGTGCAGCGCCACCGCCCCGGCCGACGCGGCCGCGGACAGCCGGTCCGGGGCCGGGTCCGCACCACCCGCCGCGAGCGCGGGCTGCCGCCGCTGCCGCAGCCAGGCCGACAGGGCCAGCGCGATCGCGGCCACTCCCACCGCGGCCAGGCCCGCCAGCCACCACGCGGAGCTGTCGGCGGCCACCTGCGCTCCGTGCTGGGCCAGTGGGGGCGGACGGCGCGGCGAGCCAAAGCCCGGAGTGGAGCGCCGGTGTCCCCTGGCCGCCAGCACAAGCAGCACCACCGGCACGGTGACCAGGGTGATCGCCACCAGCCCGCCCAGCAGCCGCACCCACCAGGGAACCAGCGGGTTCGGCGGATTGTCCTCCGGCCTGCCCCTCCGGCGCCCGCGGCGGAAGACCAGGACCAGCAGCGTGCCATAGGTCAGCACGGCCAGTCCCTCCATGACCCCGAAGAAGATCAGCAGGCCGTGCCGGAAGACCGTCGTCGCGGCCTCGCTGCCGGCGGCCGAAAGGCTGGCCCGCGCCCGCAGGCCGATCGCGGCCACGGCCAGCAGCGTTACTACGGATGCGCCGCGACGAAGGTCCGGCGCGTCGAGCCTCGCCATGTGCCCTCCCGGCCTGTAGCCGGGAACCGGCTCGGCCACGGTTTGCCTGGTGCGCCCCGTCACCCCGCTACGCCCCAAAGTGTGCCACCGCCCGCCGTGAGGCCGCGACCTGCCATACTCGGCAAGATGCCCGAAACGCCGGCCAGTTCACGGCTTGACCTGGACGACTACTTCGACCTCGGCGGCTATGCCCGGGAGGTGACGACCCCGTCGGCGCAGGCCCGGATCTGGTTCAACCGCGGGCTGCTGTGGGCCTACGGGTTCAACCACGAAGAGGCGGCGGCGTGCTTCGAGCGCGCGATCGAGAGCGATCCCGGCTGCGCGCTCGCGTACTGGGGGCTGGCCTACGCGGTGGGCCCGAACTACAACAAGCCATGGGAGGCCTTCGACCCGGCCGACCTGGCCTCGTCCGTCTCGCGGGCCTTCGGCGCGGTGACCGACGCCGCCCGCCACGCGTCCGGGGCCTCCCCCGTGGAGCGCGCCCTTGTGGACGCGCTGGCCTCGCGCTTTCCGGCCGCCGAGCCGGCCGCGGATCTCTCGGCCTGGAGCCAGGGATACGCCGACGCCATGCGTGAGGCTTACCGGGCGCATCCCGATGATCCCGATGTCGCGGCCCTGTTCGCCGATGCGCTGCTGAACCTCACGCCGTGGGCGCTGTGGGACCAGGCGACCGGGCAGCCGGCCGACGAGCTCGGCCGCGGTCGAGGCCAAATCGGTACTCGAGCGGGCCCTGGCCCAGGACGAGTCGCACCCGGGCGTGCTGCACTTCTACATCCACCTGATGGAGATGTCGGCCCAGCCCGAGGACGCCCTGCTGGCCGGTGACCAGCTGCGCGACCTGGTTCCGGACGCGGGCCACCTGCGGCACATGCCGACACACATCGACGTGCTCTGCGGCGACTACCGGCGGGTGGTGTCCGCCAACGGGGCCGCGATCGTGGCCGACGAGAAATTCAGGGCGCGGGCGGGCGCGATGAACTTCTACACGCTGTACCGGGCGCACGACTACCACTTCAAGATCTACGGCGCGATGTTCTGCGGCCAGGCCCAGACGGCCCTGGACACGGCGGACGAGCTCGCCGCGGCGATCCCCGAAGATCTCCTTCTGGTGAAGGTGCCGCCGATGGCGGACTGGCTCGAGGGCTTCGTCCCGATGAAGATGCACGTGCTGATCCGGTTCGGGCGCTGGCCGGAGATCATCGCCACGCCGCTGCCCGCGGACCCGGCGCTGTACTGCGTCACCACCGCCATGATCCACTACGCCAAGGGCGTCGCGCTCGCGGCCACTGGACGCCCCGAGGACGCCGCGGAGCAGCGCAGGCAGTTCGCGGCCGCCGTCGGGCGGGTGCCGGAGTCCCGCACCCTGTTCAACAACACCTGCCTGGACATCCTGCGTATCGCCGAGGCCATGCTCGACGGCGAGCTCGAGTACCGCCGGGGCAACTACGAGGCGGCCTTCGCCAGCCTGCGCCGCTCGATCGAGCTCGACGACGGGCTTCCCTACGACGAGCCATGGGGCTGGATGCAGCCGACCCGGCACGCTTACGGCGCCCTGCTCCTGGAGCAGGGCCGGGTGACGGAGGCCGAGGCCGTGTACCGGGCCGACCTCGGCCTCGATGACACCCTGGCCCGGGCCTGCCAGCATCCCGGCAACGTCTGGAGCCTGCACGGCTATCACGAGTGCCTGACCCGGCTGGGCAAGACCGAGCAGGCCGGCATCATCAAGCAGCAGCTCAAGATCGCCGCTGCCTACGCGGACGTGCCGATCAACTCGTCCTGCTACTGCAGGCTGACGCAGCACTCCTGATCCGGCCGCCATGACGATCGCCAGCCGCTTCTTCCGGCGGACGCTGAAGCTGGCCCCCGCAGCCACCCATGACGTGCGGGTCGAGCGCGACCTGCGGGTCCCGATGCCCGACGGCGTGGTGCTGCTGGCCGACCGGTATGTGCCGGCCCGCGACGGGCGGCCGCCGCTGGTGCTGGTGCGGTCGCCCTACGGGCGGCGCGGTTTCTGGGGTCTGATCCTGGGCCGGCTGCTCGCCGAACGCGGCTTCCAGGTGCTGATCCAGAGCTGCCGGGGGACGTTCGGCTCGGGCGGCGTCTTCGACCCGTTCGGGCCGGACGAGCACGGCGACGGACTGGCCACGATCGGGTGGCTGCACGAGCAGCCCTGGTACCCGGGCGCGTTCGGGACGGCGGGACCTAGCTACCTCGGCATGGTCCAGTGGGCGATCGCCGCAGACGCCGGGCCGGACCTCAGGGCGATGGCCACTCAGGTCACCACGGCCGACTTCCGGGCTCCTTTCTACGCGGGTGAGTCGTTCTCCCTCGAGACGGCGCTGACGTGGGTGCACCAGGTCGCCACGCAGGAGAAGCGGCTGGCCTACCTGCGGCAGGCACGCGCCGGGCGCAAGCTCAAAGCGATCATGAACCAGCTGCCGCTGCGCGATCTCGACCGGCTGGCTACCGGGGGGCCTGTGCCCTACTACCAGGAATGGCTGGCCAGGAGCGCGCCGGGGGACGGCTACTGGCAGGGCCGCGGCTTCGCGGCCACCCTGGACCGGGTGACCGCCCGGGTCAGCATGGTCGGCGGCTGGTACGACTTCTTCCTGCCGCTGCAGCTGCGCGACTACGCGGCGCTGCGCGCGAGCGGGCACGAGCCCTACCTGACCATCGGCCCGTGGCGGCACGCCGATCAGGCGGCGCTGGGGACCTGGATCACCGAGTCCCTGGCCTGGCTGCGGGCGCACCTGGCCGGTGACCGCAGCGGCCTGCGGGCGGAGCCGGTCCGGATCTTCGTCAGCGGCGTGGAGGAGTGGCGCCAGCTGCCCGGGTGGCCGCCGCCGGCCGACCCGCAGCGCTGGCACCTGCAGCCCGACGGGGCACTCGCCCCCGGCCTTCCCGCCCCCGGCGAGCCGGACCGGTACCGCTACGACCCGGCCGACCCGACGCCGAACCTGGCCGGGCCCGTCGGCTACACCGGCCAGGCTCGCGTGGACAACCGCATCCTGGAAGCACGTCCCGACGTCCTGACCTACACGAGCGCACCGCTCGCCGGCGACCTCGAGGTGATGGGCGAGGCGACCGCCGACCTGTACGTGCGGTCAAGCCTGGAGCACACCGACGTCTTCGCCCGGCTCTGCGAGGTGGATCCGGCCGGCCGGTCGGTCAACGTCTGCGACGCCCTGCTCCGCCTGGTCCCCGGCCTGCCCGCGCCCGAGCCCGACGGCACGATCCGGGTACGGTTCGCGCTCTGGCCCGCCGCGCACCGGTTCCGCCGCGGGCACCGGCTCCGCCTCCAGGTCTCCAGCGGCGCGCACCCCCGATACGTCCGCAACAACGGCACCGGCGAGCCACTGGGCACCGGAGCCACGCTGCAGGTCGCGGACCAGCAGGTCTATCACGACCCTGATCACCCGTCGGCGATCGTGCTCCCGGTCAGCACCGGGCCACAAAGATCGCCTTAGAATCCGCCGAGTCTTCCCAGCAAGCCAGCGGGAAGGGCACAATATGGCCGTGACGAACCCCCAGGTGGGAGCGGTGTGTCCGCAGTGCGGCAGCCCAGCCGCTGTGCATTCGATCGAGGAGCTTGCTCAGCTGGCCAGGGGCCGGCTCGGGCAGCAGCCCGGGAGCGGCCCGGTACCGCCGCAACAGGGATGGGCAGGACAGCCGCAGCCCGGTAGTGGCCCGGTACCGCCGCAGCAGGGCTGGGCCGGACAGCCGCAGGCCGGAGGCGGAGTGCCCGGGTATGCGGCGCAGCCACAGCCGGGATACTCCGAGGACCAGGTGCCGGGCTACGCGCAGCAGCCCCGGCCCGGTCCGCCCGGCGGCTGGCAGGGCCGTCTTCCCAGCTTCGGCCGCAGATCAGGCGGCTCGGACGTCGGCATCGGCGACTCGGTTGCGGACGACATCGCCGGCGCGGTGCTGGGCGCGGCGGCAGGCGCGGCCGCGCGGTTCATTGGCCGCAGGATGCAGAACGCGTACCAGCAGAAGGTCGTCCCGGCCCTCGCCGCCAAGCAGGAGGAGATGCTCCGCACGCAGATCGCGATCGCCGAGCGGCATCCGGATCTGCGCGCCTGCCTGAACGATCAGGTGATCTTCCTGGCCGGGGGCAGCCGCGTGCTGCCCATGCCGAACCTGGGCCAGACGCTCACCGTCGAGCAGGCCGACGCCCTGGTCGCCCAGCTGCGAAACGGCTAACCGGGCTCTGGCACGTAGTGCCGGCTCTGGTCAGCCGGGTCGATCCAGACTCGCATGATCGCGCGGGTCGTCGGGTCGCGGAACCGCTCGTCGGTCGGCACCCACCCGGCGCCGGGCGCGGCTGCCTGGGCGTGGCCGCGCCGCCGCGGCTTCCTGACCGGCTGGCCCGGCCTGGGCCCGGCTAGCTGCGGAAGATCAGCCACGGCCGCGGCGGCTTCGTCCGTGTACTCGGCGGCGAGTACGACGCCGATCCTGCGGTCCAGCTCGTCATGCTCCAGCCCACCCAGGGCGTAGTGCTCACGGAGCAGCGCGACCAAGCGCTCCCGGTCGGCGTCTCCTGCCGGGAGCCTTGGCCTGCCGGGGTTCGTCACGCGCTGGGCCGGGTGACGACGGCCGTGCCGTAGGCCACGATCTCAGTGAGCTGCTGGCCGATTTCCGAGGAGTCGAACCGCATCGCGACGACCGCGTTGGCGCCGAGCAGCCTGGCGTTGTCGATCATCCGGTCGACCGCGTGCCTGCGGCTGTCCTCGAGCAGCTCGGTGTACTGGGACACCTCGCCCTGGCGCAACGCCTTGAAGCCCGCGCCCATGGATTTGGCAAATCCCATGCTGCGCACGACCAGGCCGAACGCGACACCGAGATCGCGCTCGACCGTCCTGCCCTGCAGCTGGAGAGCGGTGGTGACAGGGAAGCCAGCGGCTGAAGGTTCTGTCATGGCGGTCATCCTATGGCCGAGACCCAGCCGAAGGCCTGCGCGCCGTTCGGGCGCTGCGCCTGAGAGGAGACGCAGGCATGCCGCGGCGTAAGGACGACCAGCATGAGGGCCATCTGCCAGGCTGATGGCCGTGGACGCTACCGAGGCCAGCCGGGACACAGCGATCCCTGACCCTGCGCTCGTGGTGCTGATCGGGCCCGCCGGTTCGGGCAAGTCCGTGTGGGCCGCCGAGCGGTACCGGCTCCAGGAGGTGGTCTCGTCCGACCGGCTGCGGGCCGTGGTGGGCAGCGGTGAGCACGACCTGGACGCGTCGGACGACGCGTTCGCCCTGCTGGACCACATCGTGGCGGCCCGGCTGCGCCGCGGCCTGATGACGGTCATCGACACGCTCGGCCTGGAGCCGGCCCGGCGCCGCGGCTACCTGGAGCTGGCCCGGGCCAGCCGCCTGGACGCCGTCGCCGTGCTCTTCCGCACCGATCCGGCCGAGTGCCGCCGCCGCAACCGCGCCCGCGGCCAGGCCGTGCCCGCAGCGGCGCTCGACGGCCAGCTGCGGCGGATGCGCGCCGCGGTCACGGAGGTCGCGGCGGAGGGCTGGGACCTGGTCCTGGACGCTGACACGGCGCATCCCGAGCCGTCGCATACGCCCGGCGCGAGAAGCGCCGCCAGCGAGCAGCGGCGGCGGCCGGTACGGATGAGCCTCATCCTGCAGGTCTCGCGCTTCGGCTGGGACACGGGAGAGCCGGCGGCCTGGCTGGCGGCGGTCGCCCGCAACGCAGCCGGGGCGGGCCTGCAGGGGATCGCGCTGATGGATCACCTGATTCAGATCCCGCAGGTGGGCCGGGCCTGGGAGCCGATCCCTGAGCCCTGGGTGACGCTCGGGATGCTGGCGGGCCTGGAGCCCGGCCTGCGGCTGGGCTCTCTGGTGACGCCGGTGACGTTCCGCGCGCCCGGGATCCTGGCCAAGACCGTGGCCACCCTGGACGCGCTCAGCGGCGGCCGGGCGTTCTGCGGCATCGGGGCGGGCTGGTGGGAACGCGAGCACGCGGCGTTCGGGCTGCCGTTCCCGCCCGCGCCCGACCGGCTCGACCGCCTGGAGACGGCCATCGAGACGCTCCGGGCCCTCTGGCAGCCCGGCACGAAGGCCTACCAGGGTCGGCGGATCTCGCTGCCGGAGACGACCTGCTACCCCCGCCCGGTATCCCAGATCCCGGTGATCGTCGGCGGCTCCGGTGAGAAGCGGACGCTGCGGATCGCGGCCCGGCTCGGCGACGGATGCAACCTGCCCTCGGATCTCGCCACGCTCGACCGGAAGCTGGCGGTCCTGCGCCAGCACTGCGTGGAGGCCGGCCGGGATCCCGCGGAGGTCGAGGTCACCGTGCTCGACGTACCGGTCATCGGCCACGATCGCGAGCAGGCTGCGTCAATCGTGGAGCGCCTGCGCGGCCGCGCGACCGCCGCCGCCTACGCGCGGCAGCATCACGCTGGCACCGCCGACGACCACATCGGCCGCTACCGGCTGCTAGCCGAGCGCGGGGTCACCACGGTATTCGTCGCCCTGCCTGACCTGGCCGACCCGGACGACGTGCTGCGCCTGGCCCCGGTGGCGGCGGCCTTCGCCTGAGGCCCTAGGCGGCAGCCGACCGCCGCCGCCCGACCGTGAAGTAGGCCAGCGGCAGGACCCCGGCTGAGTTAATGAGCATCGCCGCCGCCCACATCCGCTTCGAGCCCCGGACCTGGCTGGCCGGCCGGCGCTTGAGATCGAGGAGCACCGCCGCCTTAAGGCCGGCTTCGACCACTGCGCCCGCGATGATCAGCTTGCGGTTGCGGGGACTGAGATCACTCCACCGTCCGGCCATGGCTCCTCCGCCCTGCGGCAACTCGATGCACGTACTTTACGAGGTGACTCGCTCGGCGAGGAACTGGGTGAAGGTGACGCGGCCGGCGGCCAGGCGGCGGCGCCCGGATCTCGGGGCCACCCATGTCGGAAACCCGCCTGAGCGAGAGGATGGGGTTATGCGCGCAGTCATCGCCGAAGAGCATGGTGGGCCGGACGTGCTCCGGCTGGCCGAACGCGACACGCCCACGCCTGGCCCCGGGCAGCTCCTGGTCGACGTGACGGCGGCGGGGGTCAACTTCGCCGACATCTACCGGCGGCAGGGGCTCCCGCCCTACGGCGGCAACGTGCCGTACATCGCGGGCTCCGAAGGGGCGGGCACGGTTACGGCCGCCGGCCCCGGGCCGGCGGGGTCGGCACCAGGGTCGCCTGGACCGACGTGCCCGGCAGCTATGCGGAGCAGGTGCTCGTTCCGGCGGATCGCGCCGTTCTGGTGCCCGACGGCGTGGACCTCGAGGTGGCCGCGGCGGTCATGCTGCAGGGCCTGACCGCGCATTACCTGTCGACCGACACCTACCCCGTGGCCAGCGGCGACGCTGCGGTCGTGCACGCGGCCGCCGGCGGCGTCGGCCTGCTGCTCACCCAGATGGTGACCAGGCGCGGCGGCGTGGTGATCGCGACGACGTCGACCAGGGAAAAGGCCGAGCTGGCCAGAAACGCGGGAGCCGCGTACCTCGCGGACTACGACAACTTCGGCACGGTGACCAGGGAAGCCACCAGCGACGGCGCCGCGGTCGTCTACGACGGGGTCGGGCGGGCGACCTTCGATGACAGCCTGGCCGTCCTGCGCCGCCGCGGGTACATGGTGCTGTACGGCGGGGCCAGCGGGCCGGTGCCGCCGCTGGAACTCCAGCGCCTCGCCGTCGGCGGGTCGCTGTTCGTCACGCGCCCGACGCTGGTCAGCTACATCACCACCCGTGACGAGCTGGTGCGCCGGGCCGACGACCTGTTCACCTGGATCCGCCAGGGCGCGCTGGACGTACATATCGGCGGCCGGTACCCGCTCGACCAGGCCGCCCGCGCCCACGAGGACCTGGCCGCCAGGCGCACGACCGGCAAGCTGCTGCTGCTGCCCGGCTAGCGGACTGATCAGCTAGAGGGTCGCCCGGCGGATCTGGCCGAGGACCTCCTTGCGCTCCTGCCCGGTGAGCCGGTCGATGAACAGCACGCCGCGCAGATGGTCGGTCTCGTGCTGCAGGGCCCGGGACAGCTCCTCGGTGCCAATCACGGTGATGGGATCGCCGTGCCGATCGACCCCGGTGACCACGGTGCGCAGGGCCCGCCTGGTATCGGCGTAGATGCCGGGGATGGACAGGCAGCCCTCGGGCCCGTCGTACTCGCCGGAGGTCTCAACCACGACCGGGTTGATGACGTAGCCGTGCTGGCCGTCGATGTTATAGGAGAAGGCGGCCAGGCTGACGCCGATCTGGGGCGCGGCCAGCCCGGCCCGGCCGGGCAGCAGCACGTTCTCGAGCAGGTCGTCGACGAGCCGCCCGGTGGCGTCATCGAAGCGGGTCACGGGATCGCACTCGGTCCGCAGCACCGGGTCCCCGAACAGCCGCAGCGGCTGGACGGTCATCGGTCCGCCCCGGTCTCGCCGGCGAGCTTGCCGATGCGGTCCAGGACCAGGTCGTGCCAGCGCAGCTCCGTCTCGATCCGGGCGATGGCGTGCTCGATGATCAGGTCGTCGGCGGGAGTCTGGTCGGGCCAGGCGTGCTCCCGTTCGTGGGCGAAGAACGCCGCCCGGCTGGAGAGCGCCTCGCGGCGGCTGGAGAAGAACCCGCGCAGCGTGTCGGAGTCCAGGTCCGCGCTCACGGCCAGCGCGAGATCGACCGGATCCGGGCGCATCGCCACCTCGCGCAGTGCCTCGGCACGCAGCGCGCGCAGCTCCCTGCGGCCTTCGTCGGTGATCGCGTAGACGGTGCGGGCGGGCAGGTTGCCCTGCTGCTCGGTGCGCACGGGCTCGATCAGCCCCTCGGCCTGCAGCCGGTGCAGCGCCGCGTACAGCGACCCCGGCTTGACCTCGGACCACAGCTCGGTGCGGTCGATGCGCGCGTCCCGGCGAATCTGGTGCCCGTACATGGGACCGCGGCGCGCGAGCGCGCTCAGCACGAACAGGCGGGTGGGGTTCACCTAGCTAGTAAAGCACGAGTACTCAAATTTGAGCGCTTGGATTCCGGATGCCACACCCGTACCTCCTTTAGGCGTCTTTAATGGTCCACGAAGCGGAGCGATGGAGGGGACCTGATGGCCGAGCGCCCGGACTGGGACGAGTGGTCCGAGCGTCCGGACTGGGACGAGTGGTCCGAGGAGCCCAGGCCGAGATGGCGGCGCCGGCGGCTGGGTGTGCTCTGCGGCGCGCTGCTGGTTCCCCTCGTGCTCGCGGCCGTCTACCTGGCCCGGGCCGCCGGGGCCCCGCCGGCCGGCCCGTCCCACGCCGGGCAGGCCGCCGCCAATATCGTGCAGGCCGCGGGCCCGGCCAGCCCGCTGGCCTTCGCCTCCACCCCGGCCGCTACGCCGGGGTCGGACCCGTCCGCGCCGGCCCGGCCGAAGCGGCCGCGTCCCTCGGCCACGCCCTCCCCGACCCCCACGCCGACGCCGACTCCCACCCCGACCACCCCGCCGCCGGCCCAGCAGACCGCAGCGGCCGGCCAGGTCCTGGCGCTGATCAACCAGGCGCGGGCCCAGGCCGGCCTGCCCGCGCTGACCATCAGCGCCGGGCTCGACCAGAGCTCCGCCGCGCACAACGCGCGGATGGCGGGCGGCTGCGGGCTCTCGCATCAGTGCCCGGGCGAGCCGTCGCTCGGCGCGCGCGAGACCGCGGCTGGCGTGAACTGGACGTCGGCCGGCGAGAACATCGGGGACGGCGGCCCGGTGGCCGACACCTCGGCGGCCATCGGGCAGATGGCGACCGGCCTGACCCAGGACATGCTGAACGAGAAGCCGCCCGACGACGGCCACCGCCTCAACATTCTCAGCAGCACGTTCCACCACATCGGCATCACCGTGACCAGGGACGGCTCCGGCACGGTCTGGATGACCCAGGACTTCTCGAACTGAGCCGTCAGGACACGATGTCCTTGACCCGGAACCGCCGGAACGCGAGCGCGAACAGGATCAGGCCGTAGGACAGCGAGACCGCCGCCCCTTCGATCATCGCGCTCCAGGTCACCGGCTGCTGCAGCACCACGAGCCAGGCGAACTGCCAGTGCGTGGGCAGAATCTCCCGCCAGTTCCCGAGCGCGGTGATCGCGTCCAGGATCGAGCTGACGATCACCAGGCCGACCGCGCCGCCGACCGCGCCCAGCGGCGAGTCGGTGGACACCGACAGCAGGAACGCGAGCCCGGCCACGACCACCTCGCTGATCAGGACGTAGGCCAGAACGATCCCCATCCGGCCCAGCGCCGTCGCGTACCCGAGCTGCACGCCGCTGGCGGGCAGCCGCAGCGGGTGCCAGCCGAACGCCACGGTCCCCGCGACCAGCGACATCAGCGGGAAGACGGTGACCGCGACCGTGGAGTAGGCCAGCGCGACGGCCAGCTTCTGCCGCAGCAGCCGCGCCCGGGGCACCGGCGCCGCCAGCAGGTACCGCAGCGATGCCCAGCTGGCCTCGGTGGCCACGGTGTCGCCGCAGAACAGGGCCACGGCCACCACGAGCAGGAACCCAGCCGAGGCGAAGAAGCTGAACGCCGCGAAGTTGAGCCCGCCGGCCATGGCCTCCGCGACCAGGCCGGGCGTCCCGCTGTTGGGTGACGGCGGGCCGCCGATCTCGAACGCACCCACGAGTATCCAGGGCAAGACCAGCAAGATCCCGAACGCGACCATCGTCCGCCGGCGTCGCAGCTGACGGATGGTCTCGACGGCGAAGGGCAGGGTCCGGTGCGGGCTGTACCCGGGAGCGCCCGATCCTGCGCGGGGTGCGACTGCGCTCACCGGGTTCCCTCCGTTCCGGCTGCCGCGCCCGCGCCCGCCGCGCTGGCTCCGTTGTCCGGGCCGGCCCGGCCGCGCCGGCTGAGCTGGCGCCGTTCGAGCTGGCCCCGTCCGGGCCGGCGATCAGGGCCAGGAACGCGTCCTCCAGGCGGCGGTTCGGCATCACCCGCTCCACCGGGATGCCCGCCCCGACCAGCGTGGCCACGACGGTGGCGGCAGGCACGCCGTTCGGGTGCACCAGGACGCCGTCCTGGTGCGGCTCGGCCCGCTCGATCCCGGTGAGCCCGCCGAGCACCGAGACGGCCCGCCCGATCTCGGGGGTGCCCACGATGAGCCCGGCTCCCTCGCCGGTGATCTCGGCGACCGGGCCCGCGGCGAGGCGGCGGCCGAGGTGCATGACGACCACGTGGCTGCAGGTCTGTTCCACCTCGGCGAGCATGTGGCTGGACAGGATCACCGTCCGGCCGGCGGCCGCATACCCGAGCAGCACGTCCCGCATCTCCCTGATCTGCGGCGGGTCGAGCCCGTTCATGGGCTCGTCGAGCACCAGCAGGTCCGGCAGGCCGAGCATGGCCTGGGCGATCGCGAGCCGCTGCCGCATGCCGCGCGAGTAGGCGCGGACCGGGCGGTCGATGGCCGCGCCCAGGCCGGCGATCTCCAGGACCTCGGCCATGTGCGAGTCGGCCGCCGGGCGCCCGGCGGCCCGCCAGTACATCTCCAGGTTGGCCCGGCCGGACAGGTGCGGCAGGAAACCCGGTCCCTCCACGAACGCGCCGAGCCTGGACAGTGCGGGCGACCCGGCGCGGACCTGCCGGCCGAAGATCGTGATCGTGCCGGCGTTGGGATGCAGCAGGCCCATCAGCGCACGCAGGGCCGTGGTCTTGCCCGCGCCGTTGGGCCCGAGCAGGCCCAGGATCTGGCCGTGTTCCACCCGCAGCGACAGGTCATCCACGGCCAGCTGGCCGTCGCGGTAGCGCTTGGTCAGCCCGACGATCTCGAGCGGCACCTCGGCCAGCTCGAGGATGAACCGGTCGCGGGACCGGCGCCGGCCGACGGTCAGGATCGCGATCGCGGCCAGCAGCGCGGCCGCGGGCGCCGCCCAGGTCCACCACGGGATGCCGACGCCGGAGATGACCAGGGCCGGGTCCGTGGGCACGGTCAGACCGCGGCCGGCCAGCGCGACCTGGTAGGTGGCGGGCACGGGCGACGTGGCGTAGGCGAAGTCGGTGGCGGTGAGGACCAGCCGGAGCCGGTGCCCGGCGGCGAACTGGTAGTCCATCGCCGGGAGGGCCACGCTGACCACGCGCCCGGCCGTCGCGCCGTTGACCCGGACCGGGGCGGCGAGAGAGAACGGCAGCGTGGCGTTGCCCGCCTGGTCCACGTCGTAGACCTTGGCGAACAGCGTCACCTGGTCGGCGCCGCTGACCCGGACCCTGACCGTCATGGCGCCGGTCACCTGCAGCGGCGTCCTGAGCGGCGCGGACTCGAAGCCCGCGCTCTGGCCGGGCATGTCAAAGACGATGCTGCCGCCCGCCGACGTACCCGAGCCGTTCGCCGCACCCAGCGCGCCCAGGCCGGGGAAGACCGACATCGACGGCGGCGTGCCGCCCGCCGGGTTGACCATGAGCTGCCGCGGGCCGTTCAGGCTGACCATTTCCTGCCGGGTCCCGTGCAGGCCGGGGTAGCCCGGCGCGGTGGCGACGCCCAGCAGCTCCTGCTCGCTCGACGGGTCGAAACCCTCGTTCCGGCTCACCGCGAACGCGGGCTGGCCTGTGCTGGACTGGCCCGTGCTGGCGGGCTGGCCGGGGTGCCACGGCTTGTTCGGCGGCATCAGCCAGCGGTCGAACCACTCCTGGGTCAGCTCATTGATCCGGGCCGTCTCCTGATTGCCGCCGTCATGCCCGCCGGCAAACCAGACCATGTCGACCGGGGCCCCGTTCCGCTTGATGGCCCGGTAGTTCGCATCGGCCTGGTCGAGTCCGAACAGCGAGTCGTTCTCGCCCTGGATCAGCAGGGTGGGGACGTCGATCCGGCGGGCCACGCTGGACGGGCTGGAGGCCTGGAGCAGCTTGACCGCCTGCGGCGTGGCCCGTCCCTGCTCGGCCGACTGCTGGTAGGCGGCGCAGATGCCGGCCTGGAACCGGCCGCACTCGACCACCTGGGCGAGCCCGGAGTGGTCGAACCCGGCGATCTGCCCGGTCCCGGCCGTCGAGCCAGCGCCCGAGGCGGACCCGGTTTGCGCCCCCGCAGCGAGCCTGCCAAATCCGACCGACCCCTGGGTGAACAGCAGGCCCGCCCACTGCCGCTTGAACACGCCGTTCAGCGGGCCGCCCCCCGCGCCGTTCGGGAATAGCGCGGTGGCCAGGTTGTTCCAGGTGATCTGCGGGACGATGGCATCGATCCGGTGGTCGTAGGCCGCGGCCATCAGCGAGATACCGCCGCCGTAGGAGGCGCCGACCACGCCGACCCTTGGGTCGCCGGGATGGTCGAGCAGCACCCGCGGCTGCCTGGCCAGCCAGGTGATCAGCTGCTCGACGTCCTTGACCTCGTAGTCCGGGGAGTCGAGCGCGATCTGCCCGGTGGAGGCGCCCATGCCGCGGGCCGACCAGGTGAGTACCGCGAACCCGGCCCGGGCCAGCTGCTCTGCCTCGGGCCTGACCGCGTTCTTGGTCGCACCGAACCCGTGCGCGACCAGGATGGCGGGCACCCGGCCGGTGCCCTCAGGCGTGAAGAACGTGGCGTCGAGCGACACGTGCTGGTTGTTGTCTGGGCCGTCCACGACCTGGATACGCAGGTTGCGGACGCCGATCGGCGCCGGGCTGCCCGTGGCCGCGAGGATCGCGGCCACCCCGGCGATGACGAGCACCACGGCGGCGGCCGCGAGCGCGATTGCGCCGCGCCCCCGCAGTGCTAGCCGTCGTGGCCGCCAGCGCAGACCCATAACCGGACGGTAGCAACGGCCGGGCGCCGGGTCACAATCGTCGGCGGCGGCCGGGGGTCCGCGAGGCGCGCACCGGCCCTATCGCGGGTGAGCGACAGAGCCCTCGACCCGCCCGCAGCGCCGCGTTCGCGCAGGTCAGCGCCACCCCGGCCCCGTGTCCGCTGACCGCGAACGGGCTCGGGAAACAATGTGGGCCCCCCGTTGTTACAGCGGTGTAATCAAGTAAGAACTACCAGGGAAGTGACCTGATGAGCGAGACCCTCTCCCTCCCGGTGCTGCCGCTCGACGACACTGTTGTGCTGCCGACCATGGTGGTCCCGGTAGAGATTGCTGACGCCGAGGTTCGCGCGGCCATAGAGGCGGCTCGGGTGTCGGCTTCCGGAACGGCCGGCGACGCCAAGCCCCAGCTGCTGCTGGTGCCCAGGGTCGGCGGCAAGTACTCCTCGGTCGGCACGCTCGGCGTGGTCGAGCAGACCGGCCGGCTGCCCAGCGGCGAGGCCGCCGCGGTGATCCGCGGGCTGTCCCGGGTGCAGATCGGCACCGGGACCGTGGGACCCGGCGCGGCGCTGTGGGTCGAGGGCACGGTGCTGGACGAGCCGCCCGCGAGCGAGCGCGCCCAGGAGCTGGCCCGTGAGTACCGCGGCATCGCCGCGGCGATCCTGCAGAAGCGCGGCGCGTGGCAGGTCGTCGAGATGCTGCAGAACATCACCGAGCCGTCGGCGCTGGCCGACAGCGCGGGCTACGCCTCATACCTCAAGCTCGAGCAGCGCCACGAGCTGCTGGAGACCATCGACCCCGAGCAGCGCCTGGAGCGGCTGGTCGGCTGGTCCCGTGACGCGCTGGCCGAGCTCGACGTGGCCGAGACCATCCAGAATGACGTGCGCGAGGGCATGGAGAAACAGCAGCGCGAGTTCCTGCTGCGCCAGCAGCTCGCGGCCATCCGCAAGGAGCTGTCGGAGCTGGACGGCAAGCCGGGCACCGAGGAAGACGACTACAAGGCCCGGATCGAGGCCGCGAACCTGCCCGAGAAGGTCGAGGAGGCGGCGCTCAAGGAGGCCGACAAGCTCGAGCGCAGCTCCGACCAGTCGCCCGAGGGCAGCTGGATCCGCACCTGGCTGGACACGGTGCTGGAGATCCCGTGGAACACCACGACCGACGACGCCTACGACATTGGCGCGGCCCGGGCCATCCTGGACGCGGACCACGCTGGCCTGGATGACGTCAAGGACCGGATCATCGAGTACCTGGCCGTGCGCAAGCGCCGGTCCGACAAGGGCCTGACCCTGGTCGGCGGCCGCCGCAGCGGCGCGGTGCTGGCGCTGACCGGACCGCCCGGGGTCGGCAAGACCTCGCTGGGTGAGTCGGTGGCGCGGGCCATGGGCCGCAAGTTCGCGCGGGTGGCACTGGGTGGCGTCCGCGACGAGGCCGAGATCCGCGGTCACCGCCGGACCTACGTCGGCGCGCTGCCCGGCCGGATCGTGCGCGCGATCCGCGAGGCGGGTTCCATGAACCCGGTGATCCTCCTGGACGAGGTCGACAAGCTCGGCGCGGACTACCGCGGCGACCCGACGGCCGCGCTGCTCGAGGTGCTGGACCCGGCGCAGAACCACACGTTCCGCGACCACTACCTCGAGGTCGAGCTGGACCTGTCCGACGTGCTGTTCATCGCGACCGCCAACGTGGCCGAGGCGATTCCTGAGCCGCTCATGGACCGGATGGAGCCGATCGGTCTGGACGGCTACACCGAGGCCGAGAAGGTGACGATCGCGCGCGGGCACCTGCTGCCCAGGCAGCTGGAGCGGGCCGGTCTTGACCCGGCCGACGTCACGCTGACCGACGAGACCCTGCACAGGCTGGCCGCCGAGTACACCCGCGAGGCGGGCGTGCGCGCGCTGGAGCGGTCCATCGGCCGGGTGCTGCGGAAGATCGCGGCACGGCTCGCCTCGGGCGAGGCGGAGCTCCCGGTCACGGTCGGCCCGGACGACCTGCACGGTTACCTTGGTCACCCGCGGCACACGCCGGAGTCGGCCGAGCGGACCGCGGTGCCGGGTGTGGCCACTGGGCTCGCGGTCACCGGAACCGGCGGCGACGTGCTGTTCATCGAGGCGTCGCTGGCCGACCCGGAGACCGGCAGCACCGGTGTCACGCTCACCGGCCAGCTGGGCGACGTGATGAAGGAGTCGGCCCAGATCGCCCTGTCCTACCTGCGCTCGCACGGCGCCGAGCTGGAGCTTCCGGTCGGCGACCTGAAGGACCGCGGCGTCCACGTGCACGTGCCCGCGGGCGCGGTGCCCAAGGACGGGCCGAGCGCCGGGGTGACGATGACCACGGCACTGGCGTCGCTGCTGTCCGGCAGGCTGGTCCGCAGCGATGTGGCGATGACCGGCGAGGTCTCGCTGACCGGCCGGGTGCTCCCGATCGGCGGGGTGAAGCAGAAGCTGCTCGCCGCGCACCGGGCCGGGATCACCACCGTGCTGATCCCCAAGCGCAACGAGCCCGACCTCGAGGACGTGCCCGAGGGCGTGCGGGAGCAGCTGGAGGTCCACCCGGTCAGCGACGTGCGCGAGGTGCTGGAGCTGGCGCTCGAGCCCGCGATCACGCACTCCGCGATCGCGGCCTGACCGACCGGCCCAGCCAGGCCAGAAACCGGCCGCCGTCCCCATCCGGGGCGGCGGCCGGTTTCAGTCGCTACGCCGTGGCCGACGGGCCAGGGCACCGGCAATGTCCCCGGCCAGGGTCGATGCTTCCCGCGCCGGCAGCGTTCCGGTTCCAATCCTGATGCCGGGCGGTGCGGAGATCCGGAAGCGCTCGCCGGGAGCCACGGCCCAGCCGCGCTGCAGCAGCGCGGTGGCAGCGGCGAGCTCGTCGGGCACCGGAACCCAGACCGCCAGGCCCGAGCGCCCGTGGGCGGCCACGCCCCGGGCGGCGAGCGCGTCGATCAGGCCGTTGCGGCGCTCGGCGTAACGGGCGGCGGCCCGCGCGAACAGCTTGCCCGTCGACCGGTCGGCCCACAGCTCGGCCACGATTTCCTGCAGCAGGTGGCTCACCCATCCCGGGCCGAGCGCCTGACGGCCCTCGACCCGGGAGACCGTCACCACATCCCCGGCCAGGGTGGCCAGCCGCACGTCCGGCCCCAGTGATTTTGATACGGAACGGATGGTCGCCCATCGCGGCCGGCCACCCGCGATGGTCTGCGCCCCGGCGCCCGCCACCGGGCCCGCGTGGTCATCCTCGATCACACCGACCTCGGGCCGGCCGGCCAGCACCTCGCGCAGCTCCGCGGCCCTGGCCTGGTCCCAGGCCGCGCCGGTCGGCGCCTGCGCCCGCGGCGTGAACAGCGCCGCCTGGCAGCCGCGGGCCAGCGCGTCCTGCAGCGCGGCGGGCCGCACGCCGTAGTCGTCGATGGGCATGCCGACGGCGGTCAGGCCCATCGCCGCCAGCAGGTCGAGCACGGGCGGGTAGCCCGGGTCCTCGACGCCGACCCGGTCGCCCGGCCGCAGCCACGCCCCGAACACCCGCTCCACGCCGTCCAGGGCCCCGCTGACCACGGCCAGGTGGGCCGGGTCGATGCCGTCGGCGCGGAACTGCTCCGCGGCCAGGCGGCCTAGGCGTGGTGTGACCGGAGGGCCGCCATAGAGCTGAGGCCTGGGTGTCACCGCCGGCAGTGGGGGCAGCAGCTCCGGATCGGGACTGCCGACGAGCAGGTTGCGCACCCCGTCGGGCACGGTGAGCGCGGGCCTCGGCCCGATCGGCGGCGCCCCGGTGATGCGGGTGCCGGCCCGCCCGTTGCCCCGCGCGATCCCCTTCTCGCGCAGCTCCCGGTAGGCGGCGGCCACGGTGACCGGGCTCAGCCCGAGCTCGGCGGCCAGCCCGCGCACGGGGGGCAGCGCCGCTCCCGGTGCGAGCCTGCCGTCGCGCAGGGCTCCCTCGACGTCGCGAGATATCTCGCTGGCGTTGCGCCCCTGCGGCTTATATTGTGTCAGCATAAAGAAATTATGTACTGTTACATAATTTTCGGCAAGCACCGCAGAAAGGCGGGGTGTCATGATCACGCTGCTCCCCCTGCTCGAGGGCCAGCACGTCCGGCTCGAGCCGCTGCAGCGCTGGCATGCTCAGGGCCTGGCCGACGCGGCCGCCATCGACCGCGCGCCGTACCGGTGGAGCCCGATCCCGCACGGCGAGGCGGCGGCCGAGGCCTATGTCGAGGCTGCGCTGGCCCTGCGCGACCGGGACATGGCGGCGCCGTTCGCGGTCCTCCGGGTCAGCGACGACGTGGTCATCGGCTCCACCCGGTTCTTTGACCTGGGCTGGTGGTCATGGCCCGCGGGTCATCCGCGCCACGGCCACGACGGCCCTGACGTGTGCGAGATCGGTTTTACCTGGCTCGCCAAGCCGGCGATCGGCACCGCCGCGAACACCGAGATGAAACTGCTGATGCTCACCCACGCCTTCGAGGTCTTCCAGACGCAGAGCGTGTGCTTCCACACCGACGCCCGCAACGAGCGCTCACGCGCGGCGCTGGAGCGAATCGGGGCGCAGTTCGAGGGCATCCTCCGGGCCCACCGGCTGGCGACCGATGACCGCCCCAGGAACTCGGCCCGCTACTCGGTCACGGCGCCGGAGTGGCCGGAGGTGAAGCACCACCTCCACATGCTGCTCGCCGCCCGCGAGCGGGCGGAACTGAAGCTATGAGGAGCGTGGCCCGGCCGTCCCCGCCATCCGGAATGTCGAGGCCACCGGGGGGCTCCCGCCAGCTGGCCCGGGTCCGCCGCAACCCGGACCGGGCCCGCTACGACAGCGCGGCCGTGCACGAGGTGCTGGACGCGGTGCCGTTCTGCCACGTGGCCACCGTGCGCCGCGGGCGGCCCGTGGTGCTGCCGATGGTGCACGCCCGGCTCGGCGACACGCTGGTCCTGCACGGCTCGCCCGCGGCCGGCCTGTTCCGCGACCTGCGGGGCGGCAGCCCGGTCTGCGTCACCGCGACCATGCTCGACGGGCTGGTGCTGGCCCGGTCGGCCCGTAACCACTCGGTGAACTACCGCTCGGTCACCGTGCACGGCCACGCCGCGGCGGTGACCGAGACGGGCGAGGCCATCGCGGCGATGCGGGCGCTGATCGAGCACCTCACGCCGGGCCGGTGGGACCAGCTGCGCCCGCTCGCCAGCGACGACATCAGGGAGACCGGGCTGTGGCGGGTCACGATCGAGGAGGCGTCGGTCAAGGCGCGCCGCGGGTCCACGATCGACCCGCCGTCCGACGCCGGGCTGCCGGTGTGGGCGGGTCACATCCCGGCCCGGCTGGTCTTCGAGCAGCCCGTCCCGGCCCCGGACCTGCCGTCCGGCGTCGCGCCGGTGCGGGCCGATGCGGTGGTGAACCCCGCGTTCAGCAGCCCGCCGCTGTAAGAGGCAGGCTCGGCCGCATGGATGTACCGGAAGGGTCGCTACAACGACCCTTCCGGTACATCCATGAGACCCCGGAAGCGGGCGTCAGGCGGAGCTGGTCGGCTGAGGCCGCAGGCCATCCAGGACCAGCCCGAGAAGCCGGTCGGTCTGCTGCGGGTCGGTGGGCGCGTGCTGCGTCGCGATGTTGACCGCGTGCACCAGCCGGATCAGGTCCTTGGCGTCGACGTCCTCGCGCACGACCCCCGCCTTCTGGGCGCGGCCGAGCAGGGCATCCGCCGAGTCGCGGATCACCTTGCTGCACGACGACAGCAGATCGGATTCCTTGCCCAGCGTGGCGAGCAGCGCCGAGGTCAGGGTGTGCTTCGTGCTGCTGAACGCGACCATGGCCCGCAGCCAGGCGGCCAGCGCGTCACCAGGCGAATCGGACTCAAGCAGCTCGTCGGCCCGAAGACGGAGCGCATCGACCTGATCGCGGTACACGGCCTCGAGCAGCGCCTGCCGGGTCGGGAAGTGACGGTAGAGCGTGCCGATGCCCACGCCCGCCCGCCGGGCGATCTCCTCGAGCGACGCGTCGTCCGCACCGTGCTCGGCGAACACGGTCGCCGCGGCGCTCAGCAGCCGCGCGTAGTTGCGCTGCGCGTCGGCACGCATCGGACGCGGCTCCCCGGCCGGAACCTGGTCCGGTCCGCCGGTCGTGCTCATCGGCCCTCACCTGAATTCGAGTTGCAAACCGGAGGGTGCCTCCGTATAGTTATCGGAGGCGGCCTCCACTTACATACTAGGCAACACGGGCCGGGCCGGCAACCAGTCCGCCCGCCCGCAGCATCTCTCCCGGAAGGCATTCATGTCGACTACGTCGATAACGCAGGTCACGACGGAACGGCGGGCTATCCGCCGTCCCGACCGCCGCGGCATCGCCCTCGCGCTCGTGCTCGGCGCTCAGCTCATGATCATCCTCGACATGACCGTGGTGAACATCGCTCTGCCGAGCATCGCCAGCGGCCTCCACTTCTCCGAAGCCAGCCTGTCCTGGGTGCTCAACGCCTACACGCTGACGTTCGGCGGCCTGCTGCTGCTCGGGGGCCGGGCCGGCGACATCCTCGGCAGGCGGCGGGTCTTCATCGCGGGCATCGCGCTGTTCACGGCCGCGTCGCTGGCCGGCGGGCTCGCGACCTCGGCCCCATGGCTGCTCGCCGCGCGCGCGGTGCAGGGCGCCGGCGGCGCGATCGCGTCGCCCGCGGTGCTGGCCCTGATCGCGGCCAGCTTCGCGGAGGGCCGCGAGCGCACCCGCGCGCTCAGCATCTACACGGCCGTGGCCATGGGCGGCGGGTCGCTCGGCCTGGTGCTCGGCGGCGTGATCACCGAGTGGGTGTCCTGGCGCTGGGTTCTGTTCATCAACGTGCCGATCGGCATCGCCGTGGCCCTCCTGGCCCCGCGGTTCCTGACCGAGTCGGAGCGGCAGCCCGGGCGGTTCGACATCGCCGGCGCGCTGACCTCGACCGCGGGCATGACCTCGCTGGTGTACGGCTTCATCCGCGCCGCCGAGGACGGGTGGAGCAACCGGGGCGCCCTGGGCGCGTTCGCGGCCGCGGCCGTGCTGCTCGCCGTGTTCGTGGTCAACGAGGCCCGTGCCCCGCAGCCGATCACCCCGCTGCGCCTGTTCGCCGACCGCGGCCGGGCCGGCTCCTACGTCACCCGGCTGCTGCTGGTGGCCGGCATGTTCGGGATGTTCTACTTCCTCACCCAGTTCGTCCAGAACATCCTGGGGTTCAGCCCGCTGCGGGCCGGGATCTCGTTCCTGCCGATGACGTTCGCGCTGTTCGCGGTGTCACGGCTGTCGCCCCGGATGCTGGCCAGGTTCGGCGCCACACCGCTCATGGTGACCGGCCTGCTGCCGGTGGTGGCCGGGATGGCCTGGCTGTCCCGGATCTCCCCGGGCACCGGCTACCTGGCCGGGGTCCTCGGCCCGATGCTGCTGATCGGCGCGGGCATGGGCGTGGTCTTCGTGCCGCTGACCATGGCGTCGCTGGCGGGCGTGCGGCCGGAGGACTCGGGCGCCGCGTCCAGCATGGTGAACGTCACCCAGCAGGTCGGCGGGTCGCTCGGGCTGGCCATCCTGGTCACCGCGTACAGCACATCCAGCCACAACGCCGCGCAGCACCCGGTGGCTCACCTGAGCCCGCTGGCGCAGCTACAGCACGTCGCCGTGCACGGCATGGCCAGCGCGTTCACGCTGGCCGCGGTCTTTGATGTCCTCGCGTTCCTGGTCGTCTCGATGATCATCCGCAGTCGCGCCCGTCAGCCAGCTGCCTGACGGGGCGCCCCGGCGGAAGCGCCCGCCGAGGCAGCACCCTGCCAGGGAGCACCCCCGGCGGCACCCGCCCAGGCAGCCCGTCACCTCCGAGGTGACGGGCTGCCTGTTCCTGCCCCCGTCTTGACGGTGATGTCTGGAATGCTTGGGTCCGTACCGCAGGGATGGTCAGTAACCATCCGTGTTCCGATCTGACGGATGGGTCCCATGGAACCAGAGCCGGCCGTGCTCGACAGCCTGCGCAACGCGGTCCAGGCCCTGCCCGAGGACGTGCCGCTGCGGGTGCACCTGGCCACGATGCTGATGAGCGCGGGACTGCGCGACGAGGCGGTCCGCCACGTGGGCGCGATACTCCAGCGGGATCCCGGTAACGCGGCGGCCCTCGCCCTGCTCCAGGTGCCTGACCCGCCCCAGGCGCCCAGCCAGGACCGGGTACCTGCCCCGGCTCAGGCACCGGCGCAGGGATTCGACTGGTCGCAGGCGGAATCCGATGTCGACGGGCTGCTGCCGCCCATGTTCGTCGGCGACGCCCCGGCCGTCGACGAAGAAGACCCGGCCGCCAGGGCGTTCGACGTCGAGCAGACCGGACTGCGGCTCGCCGACGTGGCCGGGATGGCGGAGGTAAAGCAGCGGCTGGAGGCCGCGTTCCTCGCGCCCATGCACAATCCCGAACTCCGCCGCCTGTACGGCAAGAGCCTGCGCGGCGGCTTGCTGCTCTACGGCCCGCCCGGGTGCGGGAAGACGTTCATCGCCAGGGCGACCGCAGGGGAACTCGGGGCCCAGTTCATGTCGGTGTCGTTTGCCGACGTCATCGACATGTTCGTCGGGCAGAGCGAGCGGAACATCCACGAGCTGTTCAGCATCGCCCGGCGCCACGCACCCTGCGTGCTGTTCCTCGACGAGGTCGACGCGCTCGGCCAGAAACGCAGCCAGTTGCGCAACACCCCGATGCGCAGCGCGGTGAACCAGTTGCTGCTCGAGCTTGACGACGTGACCGCGGGCAACGACGGAGTCTTCCTGCTGGCCGCGACCAACCATCCCTGGGACGTGGACAGCGCGCTGCGCAGGCCGGGGCGTTTCGACCGCACCTTGCTGGTGCTGCCTCCCGACCGGCCGGCGCGTGAAGCGGTGTTCCGCTACCACCTGCGCGAGCGCCCGGTCGGCGGCGTCAACCTGGCCAAGCTGGCGGAGCTGACCGAGGGTTACTCGGGCGCTGACGTCGCCCATATCTGTGAGACCTCGGCCGAATATGCCCTGATGGACTCCGTCCAGCAGGGCACGCCCCGGCTGATCGGCCAGGCTGACCTGGAGAAGGCGATCGGGGAGGTCAAGCCGTCGCTCGGTCCGTGGTTCGAAACGGCGCGCAACGTGGCGCTGTTCGCCAACGAGGGCGGAACCTACGATGACCTCGCCGCCTACCTGAAGAAGCGGCGGATGCTATGACCGAGGTCACGCTGGAGCTTGAGCGCGCGAGGGTCATGCTTGACCTCAAGCGCTACGACCAGGCGACCAGCCTGCTCGCTCGCATCGTGGCCGAGGAACCGGCCCACGGCCGGGCGTGGTGCATGCTCGCCGCCGCCCATCTGAGCAACAGCCAGTACCAGGAGAGTCTGGCTGCGGCCGGCCGCTCGATCGTCCTCGCCCCATCGGACGACTGGCCCTACCGGCTGGTCAGCATCGCCCAGGTTCATCTGGGCGACACCGCGGCGGCCATCGACGCGGCGAACGAGGCCTGCAGGCTGGCGCCGAACACGTGGCGGGCACACCTCTGCCTGGCGCAGGCCGAGCTGGCCACGAAGGCCAACTACGCTGCGGCCGAACGGGCGGCCGCCGATGCCCGCCGGCTCGGGCCCAACGAGCCCGACGTGTATTTCATCTCCGGCAAGATCAGCCTCGCCCGCGGCGAACTGCGCGCCGCGCGCGAATATCAGGAACGCACGCTCGCGCTCGACCCAGCGCACAGCGGCGCGCAGAACGAACTCGGCCGGATCAGCCTCCACCGGGTCGGCATGACGCAGGCGGCCAGACACTTCATTCAGGCGGCCCGGTCCGCGCCCCGGGTCACGATCTATAGCCGGAACGTCGAGATCGTGGTCGGGCGCGTCGTGAATCTCATGATCTATGTGGCCTGCCTGGCCTGCCTCGCGCTCGTGTACGCGACGACGGTGACCCATCTGAGCCGTTCGACGGTTGTGCTCGGGCTCGCCGGAATCACCGCTCTCGGCACCGGCCTCGGGGCTCTGCAGATATGGCGGATGCCGCCAGAGACTCGCCCGCTATTCCGTACCCGCCGGGTCATCCAGGCCCTGGGCCTCGTCTATGCCTCGTTCGTCATCGCGATGATCGCGGCGGCGGTCGCACCCACCGCGGCCCTTCCCGCGACCCTGATTGCGACGGTAGCGATCACGACCGTCTCACGCTTCGCCGCCTCCATGATCCTCCGCCCGACCGCTTCCCGTAACCGCAGCTAATGCCGCGACCGGCAACGTTTGCCCCGGTTCTCGGAGGCCGCGATGAAGGAACGTGGGAGGTCGAAGGAGGGGGGTAAGGTGTCACCTGCTGACCCTCCGATCCCGTTCCGTCGGCTTCCTCCGAGAACATGTGGCCGCTACGCTGACGGATGGCAATCACCTCCCGGGTGGCGCTCCAAGAGGTTCGGGGGCGACGGGCATGAGAGTCGGCATTGTCGGGGGATCGATCGCCGGATGCGCGACAGCGACGCTCCTGCATCGGGCCGGGCACGACGTAATCGTCTTCGAGCGGTCCGAGTCCGACCTGGTGAGCCGTGGCGCCGGGATCCTTATGACGACGGCCGCGTGGCAGGACATAATGGCGCACGGTCTGATCGACGGGACCCTTCCCGCCTGCCGGGCCGACTTCTCCCGGTTGGTCACCCGTGCATCCGGGACAGGCCAGCAGCGGTGGCTGGGCGACTTCCAGATGAGCTTCACGCTGCTCAACTGGGCTCACCTTTACCAGGGACTTCGGCGGCGCGTGCCTGACGATCAATACCGCAGCGGCGCGGCCGTCGAGCGGATCGAAGCGACGCCTCACGGCACGACGCTGCACCTTCCCTCGGCCGGTTCACTGGACTTCGACCTCGTCGTGTGCGCCGACGGGTACCGCTCGCTGGGACGCGGGCTCATTGACCCAGGCGCCGCGCCTGCCTACCGGGGAATGGTGCTGTGGCGCGGGCTCCTCCCCGAGCGCGACATCCGCGTCGATGCCCTCGACGGCTGCGACCTTCTGCGACCCGTATACCAGGGGGGCCACGGGATCGCGTACTACGTCCCCGGACCCGGGCAGGGCACCGAACAGGGGAAACGCCTTCTCATGTGGGGCTACTACCTCCAGGTTCCGGAGAGCGCCCTGGCGTCGGTGCTCGTCGACGATCAAGAGCGGCAGCAGTCCGGCTCGGTACCGTTCGGGAAGGTGCATCCGGAGGTCAGGGCGGCCCTGGAGTCCCGCCTCGCGGGCCTGCTGCCCCTGTCGCTGTTCGAGCTGGTGCAACAGAGCGGCAACTCGTCGGTCCAGGCCATCTACTCCTGTGTGGCCCCCAGCTACGCGCACGATCGCTTGTGTCTGGTCGGCGACGCCGGTGCGGTGGTCCCCCCGTTCGCGGGGAGTGGCGTCCTGAGGGCGGTAGGCAACGCCATCTCATTGACGGACGCCCTGGCCGACGCGTCGACCGTGGATGATGCTCTCCGCCAATGGAGTGAGGCCCAGCTCCAGGCCGCTGCTCAGGTCATTCCGAACACTGAAGCCATCGAGCGGGGCTACCTGTTCGGCATGCCAGACCTCACCACCATGTCAACCACGGCGACCAACGACTGGATGTCCGCAACCTATCCCGGGCTCGTGCTCACTCTCCCCAGCGTGTGACTGGGTCCAAATACTCGCGTCTGGCTACCAGCGGAATCCGGCCATCATGACGTGGCCGTGAGGAGCCGTGGCAGGGTTGAAGTAGGACAGGATCAGCTGGGACCGCGTACTGAACTCGGGGTGCGCGATGATCGCGCGGCAGAAGTTCAGGAAGCCCGTGGCTGTCCCGCACGTCACCTGCCCGGACGTCACGAGTCGCCACGGGCCGGAGGGGGCCGGCGACTCGTACACCGCGAACGCGCCCTTGAGGCTGGTCTGCTCGACGAGCACGAACCGCCGCCCACCGAAGCTGGCCACGCTGACGCCGTCTGGTTCTGGCCCGGCGACGATCGACGTCGCCTGAGCTGCGTCTGAGGTCCATGAGGTGGGCGTGTCCCGGCTCCACCATTGGTAGCTGAGCGGGCGGGTCCACGCCGACGGGTTCGCGGCCACCCGCGCCTCGAACACCGCCCCCGCCCGGCACGGGCCGCGGGTGCCGTCGCCGCCCGGTGGGCAGCGCGCGAACAGGTACAGGTAGCGGCCGGAGAAGACCGGCGAACCGAGTTCCCTCGTTGACATCTCCGCGGCGGTACCGCCAAAGTCCGCCCTGGTGAACACCGTCGCAACCCGAACCAGCGTCCCCGTCGCCGGGTCATACTCAGCCAAGCCAAAGCCCTCAGGAATCAGGTTCCCCGGTATCACGCAGAAGTCATTGAACGTCACCAGCAGGTCCGGCCGGTGCGGTACGCGGGCGACGCCGGTGACCCACGAGGCCGCGTAGCTGCCGCTGCTCTGGCCGCACGGCAGGCCGGCGCTGCTGACGAGCCCCGCCGGCGCCGGGAGGAACGGCTCTGGCACCCCGCCCGGCGCAAGCCGGCCACCCAGCCCAGGCCGGCCGCCGAGCGCGGGCACGCCGGTGACACCCGCCGCGGCAAGCAGACGTGGCGTGCCGAGTTCGCTGAGCGGGCTCGGCGGCTGGCCCGCGGCCGCGGGCGGGCCGACCGCGGCCGTCGAGCCGGCGATGAAGCGGCTGAGCACCCAGGTGACGTGGCCGCTGGCGTTCTGGCCGCGCACGTAGACCGGCGTGTCGCAGAACAGCCACAGACTGCGGCCGGGGTGGCCGGGCAGCGGCGTGCTGAAACCGCAGTCGCGAGACAGGCTGACGGTGCCCGGCACTTCGATGTCGGACCGGACCTGAACCGGGCTCAGCAGGCGCTCCGGCCGGGGCGGGCCGACCACCGCCGGCACCGCCAGCAGCACCGCCAGGGCGGCAAAGGCCAGCAGGCAGACGATCCGACGACGCGAGCCTGCGCGCAGTTGATCCGGCGGGGTCACGGGTCGGCTTCCTAACACGTTCCCAGGCTCAGCCATTCGGCGCGAGTGCTACGACGGGTGTCACGGGCAACTGCCGTATCTCGTCTGAGAGTACGGCCGGTCCAGAGGGGCCGGGCAGAGCCCGAAAGGAGTAAACGATGCGAGTCTTCGTGGCCGGCGCGGCCGGAGCGATCGGGCAGCAGTTGCTGCCGCAGCTCACAGCGCAAGGACATCAGGTCACGGCGACGACCCGGAGCCCGGGCAAGACCGCGCTGCTGCGCGAGCTTGGCGCCGAGCCCGTCGTGGTCGACGGCCTGGACGCGACGGCCGTCGGCAGGGCGGTCGCCCAGGCCGAGCCCGAGGTGGTCATCCACCAGATGACCTCCCTGGCCTGGCGCCTTCAACCTGCGTGGTTTCGACAAGGTGTTCGCCGTCACCAACCAGCTACGGACCGAGGGAACCGACCACCTGCTGGCGGCGGCCGCGGCCGCGGGCGTCAAGCGCTTCGTGGCCCAGAGCTACACGGGCTGGACGAACATCCGTGAGGGAGGCCCGGTGAAGACGGAGGATGACCCGCTTGACCCGAACCCGCCTGCCGCGCAGCGCGAGTCGCTGGCCGCGATCCGCCACCTGGAGCAGGTGGTGCCGGCGGCAGCGCAGATGGAGGGGATCGTGCTCAGGTACGGCTCGTTCTACGGGCCAGGAGCCTCCGACGACCTGCGTCGGCATGATCAGCAAGCGGAAGGTGCCGATCATCGGCAACGGCACGGGTATCTGGTCATTCCTGCATATCCGCGACGCCGCCGCCGCGACCGTCGCCGCGCTGGAGCGGGGTACGCCGGGCGTCTATAACGTCGTCGATGACGAGCCAGCTAGCGTGGCTGAATGGCTGCCGTTCCTGGCCCGGGCGATCGGCGCGAAGGCGCCGTACTGGGTCCCGGTCTGGCTCGGCCGCCTGGCCGCGGGCGAGGTGGGTGTCTCGATGATGACGCAGATCCGCGGTTCGTCGAACGCGAAGGCGAAGCGGGAACTCGGCTGGGAGCCTGCGTGGCCGAGCTGGCGGCAGGGGTTCACCCGCGGGCTCGCCGAGTCCGAGCCGGCCCGCGGAGCCGTGTAACCCGCGGGAGGAACTGACGTGAGTACCGCCGAGGTCTATGAGCAGCACCGGCCGCTGATGTTCTCGATCGCCTACCGGATGCTCGGCAGCGCGAGCGAGGCGGAGGACGTCGTCCAGGAGGCATTCTTGCGCTACCACCGTGCGGAGTCCGGGGAGAACGGCGAGAACGCGATCAGCTCGCCCAAGGCCTACCTGTCCGCCGTGACCACCCGGCTGTGCATCGACTACCTGCGGTCCGCGCGGGTCAGGCGCGAGGCCTACCTGGGCGAGTGGCTGCCCGAGCCGCTGCTGACCGACGACTCCGCCCCTGACCCGGCGGGCCTGGCCGAGCAGGCCGACTCCCTGTCCATGGCGTTCCTGCTGTTGCTGGAGCGGCTGACGCCGGTGGAGCGAGCCGTGTTCCTGCTGCACGACGTCTTCGGCTACGACTACGACGAGATCGCGCGCATCGTCGGGAAGACCTCGGACAACTGCCGTCAGCTGGCGCTTCGGGCCCGGCGCCACGTCAATGAGCAGAAGCCGCGCTTCGAGGCATCGCGCAGCAAGCGCGCGGAACTGGCCGCCAAGTTCTTCAGTGCCGTCGGCCAGGGGGACATGGACGGCCTGGTCTCGATGCTGGCCGCGGACGCCGTCGTCTACGGCGACAGCGGCGGCACCAGCCCGTCCTGGCCGCGCCCGATCGTGGGCCGCGACCACGTCAGCCGGCTCCTGGTCGGTATCGCGAACCAGATGCGGCAGGTCGGGATCCTGATCGAGCCCGCCGAGTTCAACGGGCAGGCCGGCGCGCGGCTGCTCGCTCCGGATGGCCGTCTCATCAGCGTGTTCGTCCTGGACATCGCCGATGGCCAGGTGCAGGCGGTCCGGTCGGTCATCAACCCGGACAAGCTGCGCCACCTCGGCCCGCTGGCCGATGTGCAGGGGCTCCGCCACCGGCTGCGCCCGCCTGCCTGATGCCCCCGTGGATCAGGCAGGCGGGCGAGCCTCCGCCGGCGGGCAGGTGGGCCTCCGCCCCGCCGCCGGGCCGGCGGCGGGCGGGGTGGCTCAGCTGGCCGCCAGGTGGGCGGTGCGCTGCTCCGACCAGTGCCGCTCGAGTTCGCGCGCGAGATCCGCGGGCCGCTCGTCGGGGAAGAACAGCCGGGCACCGTCGATCGTCACCACGCGGCTCACCCCGGGAATGGTGTCCCTCAGCCAGTAGGCCCAGGAGACGTCGAAGAAGGTGTCGCCGGTCCCCCAGACCAGCAGGGTGGGCACGGTGAACTCCCTGAGCTGCGGCTCGACCGCCCGCAGGTCGTCGGCGTCGAGCGCCGCCACCATTCGCTCGAACTGGAGGGCCCGGTCCAGGGTGCCGAAACACGGCTCCAGGTAGGCGCGGACGGTCTCCGGCGCCAGGAGTTCGGGGTGCTCGTAGCCCGGGCCGAAGACGAGATCACGGGCGGCGTCAATGTTGCCCAGCAGCGAGACCGCGGCCAGCGCGAGGGCGCCGGCGGCCGCGAGCTCGACCGTCGGCTTGAAGGCCTCGGGCGGCAGATTGTCGCTCGTGTCGCAGTTGGTGAGGGTCAGCGTGGCCAGCCGCTGCGGGTTCCTGGCCGCGAAGACCTGGGCGATTGCGCCCCCGGTGTCGTTGGCGACCAGGTCGACGCGGTCCAGCCCCAGCGCGTCGCAGAAGTCACCGATGAGCTGGGCCAGCGCGGCGATCGACACGTCCTGCTCGGGAGTCACCGGGCTCTGGCCGTGCAGCGGCAGGTCGATGGCGATGCAGCGGCGCTGCCCGGCCAGGGCCTCGATGACGTTGCGCCACAGGTAGGCGCTGGTGGCGAGGCCGTGCACGAACAGCGCGACCGGCCCGGTGCCGACGTCGACGTAGCTGACCTCACCGGAGCGGGTCGCCGTGGCGTGCCGGTGGGCGTCGAGCTCGTGGATTTCCATGGGGGTCCTTCCTCGTGAGGTGCGGTACTCTTAAAGATCTAAACCGACTGTCGGTTTATCGAAACAGACCGACAGTCGGTCTGTCAACTCGCCGGGTGGGGCAACCTTGAAGAGCGAGCCGGCCCCCTGCGACCACGCCAGGCGGGATGATCTAGCTGAGCACGCCAGCTGAGCCAGGAGCCGAGATGGAACGACCGAACAAGAACATCGCCCGCGGTGAGGCCACGCGGGCTCAGCTGGTCGCGATCGCCACCCGCCTGTTCGCCGACCACGGGTACGAGGGCACCTCGATCGAGGCGGTGCTCAGGGAGGCCGGGGTCAGCCGGGGCTCGCTCTACCACCACTTCGCGGGCAAGGAGGCCCTGTACGAGGCCGTGGTCGAGGATGTCGAGACCAAGGTCGGGATGCAGACGCTGGCCGCCGCGGGCGACGCGACGGGGCCGGTCGACGCGCTGCGCAAGGGCTTCATCGAGTGGATCAGGCTGGCCAGCGATCCGGTGGTGCAGCGCATCCTGCTGATCGACGCCCCGTCGGTGCTGGGCTGGCAGGAGTGGCGGGCCATGGAGGAACGCCACGCCCTCGGCCTGATCAGGGCCGTGCTGCAGGAGGTCGCCAACCAGGGCAACATGCGGCCGGAACTGGTCGGCACGCTCGCCCACGTGCTGCTCGCCTCGGTCAACGAAGTGGCGCTGCTCGTGGCCAGGTCGGATGACCAGGAGGCCGCGATGAAAGACGGGGCCGACGCCATCGACGAACTCCTGCGGCGGCTGCTGAGCTGATCGGGTGTGACGAACCAGACATTCTCAGCGGGCATGCGAATAGCCCGCGGTGCGTTACCGCGAATGGCTTTCTGAAAACCCCCAAGAGGGAGAGCCCGACGAGCCGGTCCGGGTATTTATGCCTTCGCATTGCCCGTATCGACCCGCCGTCGGAATCTGCTGGTGCCGCAGTGTGGTGGCACGGTTACTCGGGCCCGAACACCGGAACGCTCAGCCCGTCGTGATCCTCCCAGCCCACGGCCACACGCTGGTCCACGCGCACCGCGTCAGGGGCCGCCTCGATCTCCGCCATCATCCGGAACCCTTCGTCCAGGTCGATCAGGCCGACCACGTACGGCACGCGGGCCCGGAAGAACGGATGCCGGTTCTGGCGGATCACGGTGAACGAGTACACGGTGCCGCGCCCCGCCGAGTCCCGCTGCTCCAGGTCGCCCCGCAGGCAGCCGGGGCAGTGCCGCCGCGGGTAGAACACGATCTGGCCGCAGCTGCGGCACACCTGATAGGTCAGCCGGTGCCCGGCGGTCGCCGCCCAGAACGCCTCGGTATCGGGCTCGGGGAACTGCGGCAGCGGACGCTCAGGAACCTCGGCCATTACTGCCTGCCCAGCACGATCGTGGCGGCCGCGTGCCTGGTGCCGAGCAGCCCGCCGTTCCCGTGCGCGACCGCCAGGCGGGCGCCGGGAACCTGGGCCGTGGACTGGCCGCGCAGCTGCCGGGTGGCCTCGATGAGCAGGAAGATCCCGCGCATGCCCGGGTGGTTGGACGACAGGCCGCCGCCGTCGGTGTTCAGCGCCGGCCCGCCGGGCTGGTCAAACGCCAGCCGGCCGCTGGCCGCGAGCGGCCCGCCCTCGCCCTTCTTGGCGAAGCCGAGATCCTCCAGGATGGCCAGCACCGTGATCGTGAACGAGTCGTAGATCATCGCGATGTCGATCTCCTCGGGCCGCACGCCCGCCCGGCCGAACGCCTCGCTCCCTGACCTGACCGCGGCGGTGGTGGTGATGTCGGCGCCGTAACCCGGGTACCCGACGGCCTCACCCGTGCCGAGGATCCAGACGGGCGGCGGGCGGATCCCGGCCGCCACGTCCGGCGACACGATCACCACCGCCCCGCCGCCGTCCGAGACGATGCAGCACTCCAGCAGGTGCAGCGGGTCGGCGATCAGCCGTGAGCCGAGCACGTCATCGACGGTGATCTCGCCGTTGTTCCTGATGCCGATGTCGGCCAGCCCGGCCACGGCCTCCGGATTCCGCGTGGCGTGCCTGCGCGTGATGACCGCGATCTCGGCCAGCTGCTCGGCCGTGGTGCCGTACTGGGCCATGTGCCGCCGGGCCACCAGCGCGTAGTTCCCGATCAGGGTCAGCCCGTAGGGCCGCTCCATGTTGACGGCCGGCTGCGGCCCGGCGGACGGACGGGGGCCGGTCCCGATGGCCCGCGACTCGCTGTGCGCCGTTGACCCGTACGTGAGCAGCGCGACGCTGGCCTGGCCCGCGGCGATGTCCCTGGCGGCGTGCGCGGCGTGGAACTCGTACGAGCTGCCGCCGACGGCCGTGGTGTCGACCACCCGCGGGGTGATGCCGAAGTACTCGGCGATCGTCAGCCCCTGCATCGGGCCTGCCTCGCTCGCGTCGTACACGGCGTCGACGTCGGCCCAGGTCAGTCCCGCGTCCTCCAGGGCCCGCGCCGCGCACTCCGCCTTGATCTGCAATGGGCTCAGGCCCCCGGCGATCCGCTGGGGGAACTCGTGGATGCCCGCGATGGCCGCGGCCGGGGGCGCCACTACGCGGCCGCGAACTGCATCTGGCCGCGGTCGATGACCACGCTCCCGTCCTCGGTCGCGGTCCGGAACGAGGCGGTGCCTTCGCCGTCCCGCCAGATCGACACCACCAGCGTTTCACCGGGCAGCACCGGCCGGGTGAACCGCCCGGACATGGACCGGAACCTGGCCGGGTCCGAGCCGCACAGCGTGTGCAGCAGCGCGCGCCCGGTGAACCCGTAGGTGCACAGGCCGTGCAGGATCGGCCGGCGGAACCCGCCGCGGGCCGCGAACCCCGGGTCCGCGTGCAGCGGGTTCCTGTCGCCGGACAGCCGGTACAGCAGCGCCTGTTCCGGCCGGGTGGGCATGGTCACCGTGTGGTCCGCCGGGCGGGTGGGCCGCTCCCAGCCCCCACCCGCCTCCCCTTCCCCCTTCAATGCGCGGTCGCCGCCGAAACCGCCCTCGCCCCTGATGTACACGCTGCTCGTCGACGTCACCAGCTTGGCGCCGGTCGCCGCGTCCTCGGCCACGTTCTCGCTGACCACCAGCGCGCCGGCGCCCTTGTCGTAGAGGCCGGTTACGGTCGAGACGGTGCGCGCGGTGCCCGCCACCGGCAGCGGCTGGTGCAGCTCGAACCCCTGCTCGGCGTGCACGAGCAGGGCCCGGTCGAAGTCGCCCAGGCTGCGCGCGGAACGCGCCTGCGCGATCAGCACGGCGTACGTGGGCAGCACCCGCTGCGGCATGCCCTCGGTGTTCTCGGTGGTGAACTCCAGCTCCTGGCAGCGGGTCGCCGAGCCCCGCCCCGACGCCGACCGCGTAGAGCAGCGCGTCGGTTGAGGTCCAGGAGCGTTCCTGCGGCTCGCTGGGCACGCCAACGATCCTGTGGTCAAGAGACATCTCGCCTCCGTGGCACGACCGGCCGCCTAGAATCGCGTTCCAGAAGTATTTGAGGCCGACCGTGCGGCTGTCAACCGCGCAGGTAAGCATCGAGATCGGCGATGGCCTGCTCGTTGCTGCCGAAGAGCACCGCGGCCATGCCGACGTCGCGGGCCCCCTGCACGCACTCCTCGTGGTCGTCGAGGAACACCGCCTCGCGCGGCGGCACGCCGAGCCGGTCGGTGACGATGCGGTAGAAGCGCGGGTCCGGCTTTTCCAGGCCCTCCTCGTGGGAGTAGACCACCACGTCGCAGAGGTCCTCGAACCCGTAGGCGTCCCGTTCGCGCTCCCGCGCGCCTACGAAGCTGTTGCTGCCAATCGCGGTCTTGTACCGCGGCCGCAGCGCCGCGAAGTAGCCGGCCAGCTCGGTGTTGAGGGTGCCGAGGTACTCGGTCCACAGGTCCGCCATGAACCGCGCGAGCTGGGCGTCGTCCAGGCCGAGGACCGCGGCGATCCGGTCCTGCGCCTGGTCCAGGGTGATGGCGCCTATATTGCCGGCCCGCGATATTGGCCCGAGCCGGGCGGCCATGTCCGGCCCGCCGAGGCCGAGCCGCCCGGCCCAGCGCTCCAGCCAGCCGGTGGCGGGGTCATTCTCGAGTACCCCGCCAATATCAAAGATGACCGCGCGGATCGTCACCAGATTAATTCTGGCATATCGTCCGCGCTGGCCATCTCGTCCTCCCGGGGGTTTATGCCCGGCGCAGCATAAAGACGACAAGCACGATAATCGCGATCAGCACGACCGTTCCAATACCGATATACATCGGATCGTTCCTCTCCTGTAGGTGAGCCCGACTCTGGCTACCCGGCTCGCCCGGCTCGAAACAACCCAGAGGCCGTTACGCGATTGAGTGGCCCCGTCCCACCGTCGCGTGCGCGGTAGCGGGTCAGACGCCGATGCGCTCGGCCAGGTGCTCGCGGTGGTAGCTGGCGTCGCCGAGGAACAGCTCACTGGCCTTGGCCCGCTTGAAGTAGAGGTGGGCATCGTGTTCCCAGGTGAAGCCGATGCCGCCGTGGATCTGGATGCTCTCAGCGGCCACGTGGAAGAACACGTCGGAGGCGTACGCCTTGACCAGCGAGGCGACCACGGGGATCTCGGCCGAGTCCTCGGCCACCGCGGCCGCGGCGTAGCCGACCGCCGACCGCAGCGACTCGACCTCGAGCAGCAGGTCGGCGCAGCGGTGCTTGATGGCCTGGAAGCTGCCGATCGGCCGGCCGAACTGCTGCCGGTCCTTGGCGTACGACACCGCCATGTCGAGCGCGCGCTGGGCGCCGCCGAGCTGCTCGGCGGCCAGCGCGATCGCCGCCACGTCCAGCGTGCGCGCGAGCACCGCCGCGCCGTCACCGTCGATGAGCCGCGCGGGCACCGCGCCGAACTCCAGCCGGGCGAGCTTGCGGGTCTGGTCCAGCGTGGGCAGCCCCCGGCGGACCAGGCCCTGGGCGCCGGGCTGCACCGCGAACAGCGACAGCCCGGAGCCGGCCCGGGCCACGACCAGGATCAGGTCCGCGGTGTGCCCGTCCAGAACGAAGCTCTTGTGCCCGTCGAGCACCCAGCCCGCCCCGTCGCCGGACGCGGCGAGCCTGACCGCCTCGGGCGCCCAGGACCCGTCGTCCTCGGTGAAGGCCAGCGTGGCCACGGTCTGGCCGGACGCGATGCCCGGCAGCAGCTCGCGCCGGGCGGCCTCGTCGGGGCTGGCCAGCAGCGCCGTGGCCGCGAGCACGGCGCTGGCCAGGTACGGCCCGCCGTACAGCGCGCCGCCGAGTTCCTCGAGCACGATGGCCTGCTCGGCGAACGTGAACCCGCCGCCGCCGTACGCCTCGGGGATCGCGATGCCCTGCAGGCCGAGCTGGGTACCGGCCTGGTCCCACACCGCCCGGTCGATGCCGTCCGGGGTGTCCATGAGCGCGCGCACCCGGGGCAGCGGCGCCCGGTCGGCCAGGAACCGGCGCACCGCGTCGCGCAGCGCCCGCTGCTCGTCGCTGACCGTGAGTCTCACTTCGGCCCCTTCGGCAGCCCGAGCGCCCGCTCACCGATGATGTTGCGCTGGATCTCGCTGGTGCCCGAGTAGATGGTGCCGGCCCGGCTGGCCAGGAACACGTTCTGCCACGCCGTGGTCGGGTAGCCGGGGCCCTCCGGCCGCAGCAGGGCGTCGGCGCCGACGATGCCGACCGCGATCTCGCCCAGCCGCTTGTGGTACTCGCTCCAGAACAGCTTGGCCACCGACGCCTCGGGGCCAGGCGCGCGGCCCTCGGCGACCTCGGCCAGCGTGCGCAGCCCGCTGAACCGCATCAGCTGCACGCCGGTATAGGCCCAGGCCAGCTGCTGGCGGACCAGGGGGTCGGTGTCGCGGCCGTACTTGCGGGCGGTGTCGACCAGCTCCCAGAACTCCCGCTCGTAGCCCAGGTGCTGGACCGTGACCTGGCCGCCGCGCTCGTGCCCGAGCGTGGTCATGGCCACCCGCCAGCCGTTACCGAGGCCGCCGATCACGTTGAACAGCGGCGCCCTGACGCCGTCGAGGAAGTCCTCGCAGAACTCGTCCGCCCCTGACATCTGCCGGATCGGCCGGTACTCGACGCCGGGGCCGGTGAACGGGATCAGCACGTAGGACAGGCCGGCGTGCTTCTCCGCGTCCTGGTCGGTCCGGACCAGCGCGAACATCATGGTCGCCCGGGACGCGCCCGAGGTCCAGACCTTCTGCCCGGTGACCGCGATCTCGTCGCCGTCCACCACGCCGCGGGTCTCCACCGCGGCGAGGTCGCTGCCGTGACCGGGCTCGGAGAAGCCCTGGCAGTACACGTCCTCGCCGGAGACGATGCGGGGCAGGAAGTGCGCCCGCTGCTCGGGCGTTCCGTGCACGATCACCGAGGGGCCGACCAGGGCCTCGCCCATGCCGCGGTACACGCGCGGCACCCCGGCCCGGTAGAACTCCTCGTTCAGCACCGCGAGGCGCACGGCGTCCAGGCCCTGCCCGCCGTGCTCCTCCGGCCACTGCGGGCAGATCAGCCGGGCGCCCGCCAGCTTGCGCTCCCAGGCCGCGTACGCGGGCTGGTCCATGGCCTCGACCACGTCCGGGCTGCGGTAACCGCCCCCCGTGGGCGCCATGTTCCAGTCGGCCAGCGCGGCCAGGCCGCCGGGGGCCTCCGCCGCGATCCAGTCCCGCAGGCCGACCCGGAATTGCGCGATCTCAGGGCCGAGGTCAAGGTCCATCGCTCATCTCCCGCCGCGCGCTCAAGGCAATCCTAGAATCCCATTCAGCCTGGCTTCCAGGGTCGACGGGCCGGCGCGCTACACGGGGCGGCGGATCTTGGCCGCGAACAGGTCGCGGATGCTCACCACGCCGCACACCGCGCGGCCCTCGAGCACCGGCAGGTGCCGGAATCCGTTCAGGAGCATGATCTGCGAGGCTTCCTCGGCCGACATATCCGGCGTGGCGAACTGCGGGTCCCTCGACATCCACGCGGAGACCCGCGACACCGAGAGGTCCTCGCCGGAGGCGGCGGCGCGGAGCACGTCCCGCTCGGTGAGGATGCCCGCCAGGAACGATGCCTGCAGCACGACCACTGACCCGACCCTGCCCCGCACCATGCCGGCGGCCGCGTCGGCGATCGTGGTCTCCGGCTGCACCGTGACCACGCTGGTGTTCATCAGGTCCTTGAGCTTCGCCATGGCCTCCTCATGCCCGTTCAGCCCCCGTGCGTTCAGGCCCGTGCGTTCAGGCCCGTGCGTTCAGCCGCTGTCCCCGACCTCATCAAGCTCCGGGTCCTGGTGCGGAGTGGACGGCCCGGACATCTCCTCCGAGAGCAACCGCCACAGCGAGCCCGCCCAGGCCGACAGGCCAGGCCACTTCTTCCAGAACACCTGCAGCGTGGTCGCGTCGAACTGCGTATGCGCCTGCTCCGGCGGAAGGTGGCGAGTCATCTCCTCAAGGTCATGCACCAGGTCGAGGAACCGCTCGCTGACATCATCCATGGGATCACCTCCCAGCGAGTGTAGGCCGGCAGCGCTCCCGAGCGAAGGGCTAATCGCCCGGGCCCTGCACCGCGACGGGCGGCTCCCTGCGGGTGCAGGAAGCCGCCCGTATCAGGCCAGTGCGGGGCTTGTTACCCGCCGCTGACCTTAGGTATCCCGGAAATGGTGGACTGCGCCTGCTGCAGCGAGCTGTCCACGGACGAGGACCCGGAGATCGCGGCCTGGATCGCGGTCCAGATGGCCTGGGAGACCTTGGGGTAGTTGGCCCCGTACTCCGTGGTCCGCCCGCGGGCGGTCAGCGTCTCCTTGGCGAAGACCGTGTACTCCGGTCCGCCCTTGAGCACCTCGGCCGTGACCGCGGGCTTGGTCGGCAGGTAGTACATCAGCGAGGTGACGTGGGTCATGGTCGACGGCACCTGCATGCCCTTGATCCACGCCCACGCCATCTTCTGCTGCTCATCGCTGCCCCCCGTGCCGAGCGTCCAGGTCTCGCCGCCCAGCGGAGCGACCACGGTCTGGCCGGCCTGCCGCGTCGGGATCGGCACGATCCCGAACTGCTGGCCGTACTTCATGCCGGACGCGTTGAGCTCGGGGAAGATCCACGGCCCGTCCTCGATCATGGCGGCCTTGCCGTGCTCGAACTGCTGGTTGAGGTCCGGGTCCTGGCCCCACTGGAGCACCGACTTGGAGGCCGACCCGTTCTTGACCATGTTCACCCACAGCTGCAGGGACTGCTGGACCGCTGGCGTGTCAACGTTGGACAGGCTGCCGCCGTTGCTCCAGAAGAAGGGCTCAAGCTGCCAGGTGGACTGCTCGTCGGCGGTCGCGTCGAAGGCAAAGCCGTAGACGCCGGGCTTGGTGAGCTTCTTGGCGTCGGAGGCCAGCTCGGCCCAGGTCTTCGGCGGCTGCAGGTGCGCGGCGGCCAGCATCTGCTTGTTGTAGAAGATGCCGAGCGAGTTCGTGCCGATCGGGTAGCAGTAATAGGAACCCTTGAACTTGCACTCGTTCATCGAGCCCGCGTAATAGCCCTGGGTGGTGAAGCCGGGCAGGTTATTGAACGGACGCAACTGCCCCGTAGCGGCGACCTGGGGAATGTTCGGGTTATCCAGCATCACGATGCTGGGCATGTCCTGGGCGCTCGCGTCCTGCAGCACCTTGGTGATGAGGTTCGCGAACGGGACGACCTCGCGCTTGATCGTGACGTTCGGGTGCGCGGCCTCGAACTTCTTGTTGTACCAGTTCACGGCCGTGTTGCTGCCACCAGAGGTGAAGTAGTCGAATTCGGTGATCGTGACCTTCCCGTTGCTGCTGCCGCTGCCAGACCCTGACGAGCAGGCCGCAGCGACCAGGCAGAGTGCGGCGAGCCCGACAGCAATTGGGAGCGCCCGTCTTCTTGGTTTCATGTTCCCTATCCCTTCACAGACCCGACGGTGAGTCCTGCGGCGATATATCGCTGCGCCGCTATCAGCATCATTGCGGCGGGCAATACCGCAAATACAGCCAGAGCCATGGCAGCCCCGAGGTTCTGCGTGAATTCGCCTATGTAGTTGTAGATGCTCAGCGTGACCGGCTGGAACGTGCCGCCGGACAGCAGCGTGAGCGCGAAGATGAAGTCGCCCCAGCCGTTGAGGAACGCGAACAGCGCCACGGTGATGATGGCCGAGCGGCTCATCGGCAGCACGACCCGCACGAACGTGCTCCATTCCGACGCGCCGTCCACCCGGGCGGCCTGCAGGACGTCCGGGGGCAGGCTGAGCATGAACGCCCGCAGGACCAGGATGCTGAACGGCACCGCGTAGGTCGCGTCGGCCAGGATCAGCCCCGGGTAGGAGTTCAGCAGGTGCAGCTTGTGGTAGAGCACGAACAGCGAGTTGGCGATGACGATGGACGGCAGGATCTGCGCCACGAGCAGCGAGCCGACAACCACGGCGGTCACCCGGAACCGGTAGCGGGCCAGGGCGTGCGCGGCCGGCAGCGACACGGCCAGAGTCAGCAGCGTGGTCCCGATCGCGATGACCAGGCTGCTCACCAGGTGACTGCCCTGCGTGGTGATGACCTGCCGGTAGTTATCCAGGTTCGGGGTGGGCGGGTACCAGTTGTAGCTGGTGCCGACGAGCTGTGAGTTGGTCTCGAACGAGGCGATGATCACCGCGTAGAGCGGGAACAGCAGCACCGCGAGCGCGGCGAACGCGCCCGTGCCGGCCAGGATCTTGATGAGCGTGCGTCGCCTGGTCATGTCAGACCGCCCGCAGCGAGGACCGGTTGAGCCAGATGTAGACGGGCGCGGCCAGCAGGGCGATCAGCAGCAGCACCGTGTTCACCGCCGCGCCCGCGCCGTAGTCGAACTGCTGGAACGACAGGTTGTACGCCCAGGTCGCGATCAGCTGGGTGGAGTTCGCCGGGCCGCCGTTGGTCAGGCCGATGACGATGTCGAACACCTTGACTGTGAACACAAAGCCCAGGACGAAGGTGACCTCGATCACCGGGCGGATGATCGGCAGCGTGACCTTGGTCAGCCGGGGCCAGAACGAGGCCCCGTCGATCATCGCCGCCTCCCTGATCTCGGGCGGCACGTCCTGCAGCGCGCTGTAGAGCAGCACGGTGAAGAACGGGATGCCCAGCCAGATGTTGGTGATCAGGACGACGGTGAACGCCCAGTGCGGCGAGAGCAGGAACCCGATCGGCTGGTCGATCAGGCCCAGCGCCGAGAGCAGCTGGTTGACCGCGCCGGCCTCGAGCTGGAACAGGAAGCGGAAGATGGTGCCGGTGATCAGGAACGGCAGCAGCCAGGGCACGATGACCAGAGACCTGGCCAGGACACCGCCGGGGAACTTGACCTGGAACAGCAGCGCGAGGCAGAAGCCGATCAGGAACTGGAAGAACAGCGACCCGACAGTGAACAGCAGGGTGTGCAGCAGGACGCTCTGGGTGGCGCTCTGCCCCACGGTCGCGGCGTAGTTGGCGAACCCGGCGAACGGCGCGAACAGGCTGGCGATCGTCGCGGGGGAGGTCAGTTCGAAGCTGAGGATCAGGTTGTAGACGACCGGCACCGCGAACGCGAACAGGACATAGGCACCCGCTGGGACCAGGAAGGCCCACCGGGCCCAGCGCAGCACCCGGGCCCGGCGGCGGGCGCTCAGCGCCGCGCCGGACGGGGGTCTGGGCGCCTGGGTGGCCGTGGACTGGTCGGCGCGGATGGTCCCGGTCACCCAGGCTCACCCCCGAAGGGCCGGACCTGGCCGCCCTCTCTGAGGTAGACGGGGATCGTATCCAGCGGCGCCGCCGCGGTGATCCGTTCACCCCCGCGGCAGGCGGCCCCGGTCCAGGCATCCTGCCAGCCGGCCCGGCCGGCAGGTACACCTGGCGCTCCCGCGCCCCCTCCGTGATCACCGGCGCGACGAGGATGTCCTCGCCGAGCAGGAACTGGTCGTCGACCTCCCAGCTCGCCTGGTCCGCGGGGAAGTCGAGGAACAGCGGGCGCATCACCGGCAGGCCGGTCTCGTGGGCCGACCGCATGCAGTCCATGACGTAGGGCCGCAGCTGCTCCCTGACCAGCAGGTAGCGGCGCAGGATCTCGTAGGCCTCGTCGCCAAACGACCAGACCTCGTTGTCCGCGCCGGTCTGCGAGGCCCCGTCGTCCGCGCTCCGCGGCTCGCGGACACCGTGCAGCCGGCAGACCGGCGAGAACACGCCGAACTGGAACCAGCGCACGATGAGCTCGCGGAAGCCAGGGGTGGTGATGTCCCCGCCCTTGAAGCCGCCGATGTCCGTGGTCCACCACGGAATGCCGGACAGCCCGATGTTGAGGCCGGCCGTGATCTGGCGCCGCAGGTCGTCGAAGGTGGAGTCGATGTCACCGGACCAGACCAGCGCGCCGTAGCGCTGGCTGCCGGCCCAGGCCGACCGGCACAGCAGGACGATCTCGTCCTCCTGCTCGGCCCGCATGCCCTCGAAGAAGCCCTGGGCGTGCAGCAGCGGGTAGATGTTCCCGACCTCCAGGCCAGGGCCGAGGTGGTAACGCAGGTTGCCTGACTGCTCGGGCCGCAGCTCCGGCTCGCAGGCGTCCAGCCACCAGGTGCGGACGCCGTGCGCGTAGTAGCCCTGCTTGGCCTTCTCCCAGATGAACGAGCGGGCCCGGGGGTTGGTCGAGTCGTAGTAGCTCACCAGCGCCTTGCCCGGCTGCTTGGTGTCCGTGATCGGCAGGTGCACGCCGATGCCCTGCTCGTTGGCGACCAGCAGGCCCTCGGCCTCCATCTCGGCGTAGTTGGCGCTCAGCGGGTTGACCGTGGGCCAGACCGACACCATCAGCTTCACGCCGAGCCCGTTCAGCTCGTCCACCATGGCCGAAGGGTCCGGCCAGTCCTCGGGGTCGAACTGCCAGTCGCCCATGTGGGTCCAGTGGAAGTAGTCGGCCACGATGACCGAGAGCGGCAGCCCGCGCCGCTTGTGCTCCCTGGCCACGCCGAGCAGCTCGTCCTGGGTCCGGTAGCGGAGCTTGCACTGCCAGAAGCCGGACGCCCATTCCGGGAGCATGGGCACGCGCCCGGTCACCCCGGAGTACCGGCGCAGCACGTCCGCGGGCTGGTCCGCGGCGGTGATCCAGTAGTCCCACTGGCGGGTGGCCTCGCTGACCCACCGGGTGGCCGTCGTGCCCAGCTCGACCCGGCCGATCCCCGGGTGGTTCCACAGGAAGCCGTAGCCCAGGCTGGACACCAGGAACGGGATGGACACCTCGGTGTTGCGCTGGATGAGCTCGACCACGGCGCCCTTCTGGTCCAGCCGGCCGTGCTGGTGCTGGCCCAGCCCGTAGCAGCGCTCGCCGTCGTGCGCCTCGAACACCGCCTCGTAGTGGTGCATGCCGCCGCCGGCGGAGCGGTACCGGCGCGGCGGCGGACCGGTGAAGTGCTGCTTGGCCTCGATCAGCAGCTCGGCGCCGTCGGTGGTACGCAAGAAGCGCAGCCTGGCCGCCCGGGGTCACCTCGGCCGCTATCCGGCCGTTGCCGATCCGGGCTCCGTCGGCAGTGATGCCCACCTCGGCCCGGGCCGGGCCGCCGTCGAGCAGCGCGCCGGGGAGATCGTCCTGGATCTGTGACCAGACCGTGCCGCGCACCCGCAGGGCGTCAGGACCCCAGGCCTCGATGCGGACGATTTCGTGTTCACCCCGCCACTCCAGGGCGTTGCCGTCAAGCTGGGTAAACAGGCCCATTCAGGTATCCATCGGCATATGCGGCACGTTGCCCCCCTGCAGGGGTTCGGTAGGGCAAAGGTTTTCATCAGAACCGTAAAGCCGTCCCTAAGGGGTCGTCAAGACCAGATTGCCCTGTCAGGAACAGTTTGTTAGCGCTAGCAAGAAATAGGCCCGGCCACCAGAGCGCCGCGCCAAGGAAACGCCAGCCCATGGCTTTCCGAAACTCGGGAGCTTATACTCGGGCCACCATGACGGTCAATCCTCCGGCTGCTTCCGCCCGCGGGCCGGTGACCATCACCGATGTGGCCCGAGTGGCGGGTGTCTCGCCTGGCACAGCGTCCAAGGCGCTGAACGGGCGTGGCGGCATCCGGGCGGAGACCGTCCAGCGGGTGCGCGAGGCGGCCGGCCGGCTGGGCTATCAGCCCAACGCCCTGGCCCGCGGCCTGCTGGCGGGCCGGTCCTTCACGGTCGGCCTGATCACCACCGACAGCTTCGGCCGGTTCAGCCTCCCGGTCATGATGGGCGCCGAGGACGCGCTCGGCCCCGGGCGCATCTCGGTGTTCCTGTGCGACAGCCGGGATGACCCGATCCGGGAGCAGCATTACCTCCGGACGCTGCTGGAACGCCGGGTGGACGGGATCATCGTCACCGGGCGGCGCCAGGACCAGCGCGAGCCGATCGGCGGCAACATCCCGGTGCCAGTGGTCTACGCGATGACGCACTCCGCGAACCCCGGCGACGTCTCGCTGATCCCCAACGACCGCCAGGGCGGCGCCCTGGCCGTGCAGCATCTGCTCAGCACCGGGCGCACCCACGTCGGCCACGTGACCGGGCCGCTGCGGTTCGCCGCCGCGCGGCTGCGGACCCAGGGCGCCGTGGAGACGCTGGCCGGGACCGGGCTGACCCTGGCCGGCGGCGAGCCGCTGTACGGCGAGTGGACCGAGGAGTGGGGCCGCCAGGCCGCGGACATGCTGCTGCGGTCGGCTCCCGAGCTCGACGCGGTGTTCTGCGGCAACGACCAGATCGCGCGCGGCGTGGCCGACACGCTCCGGGAGGCGGGCCGGGCCATCCCTGACGACATCGCCCTGGTCGGCTTCGACAACTGGGGGGTGATCGCGGCGGCCTGCCGGCCGCCGCTCACCACCGTGGACATGAACCTGCGCGAGCTGGGCCGCAGCGCGGGCGAGCGGCTGCTGGCCGCGATCGACGGGCGGCCAGGGAAGGGCGTGGAGGAACTGCCGTGCAGCCTCGTGATCCGCGAGTCCAGCCGGCCGCGCAGGCCGGAGACAGCCGCGGATCACGATCTCAGGCTCAGCCCCGCGTCCTGACGGCAGGCCATCGGGGTGCTGCCGGGAGATCAGCGGTGCGACCGGCCTGGATCACCGGGTGCAAGCTTCCGCCACGTCCCCTGCTCGGGGTCGTACTCTTCCCGTTCGTAGCGGTACATGTCGTCACCCAGCAGGATGAGTGAGTAGGGGCTGGGACCCGTGCCGACGACATGGCCGTGGTTGTGGATGTCGCCGGGCGGGGTCAGTGTCGCGACGTCACCGCGGTGCATGGCGCGGTCATCTGTCAGGCGCAGGTCGGCCCGGCCGCCCTCACGGCGGACTGCGTCCCAACGCTGATGGGTCTCCACTCCGCGGACCGGAGCGACCCCCACCCAGCAATGGTGGGAGTGGGTGTAGGCCATCACCCCCTCCGGCCGGTGGAACAGCACCAGGCGGGGACCCCGTTCGGGCTTGACCAGCCACTTCCCCCCGGCCGACTCAGAGGGCATCTCCGCGATCAGCGGGCCAAAATACTCCTCGTCAGCGGCCAGCCCCACCAAGAGCCGCCCCACCTGGCCCATATCGGGATGTCGCCAGAACACAGCTCATCCAGCTGAGCCAGGAAATGGCGAAGCGGTTCCGGGAAAGCACCAGCGCTCACCTTCCCACCCCTAACCCGGTCCGCCCAGAACCCGGCCTGCGCGTGGACCGATCGGCTGACACATCCGCCATCGCAGCGATCCCTTCCTCGAAGGTGGCTGCCCGAGCGCCCGGCACGGGTCCGCTGTCCCCGACTCAACCACTCGGCGCAGAACAGGGCATCACCCACCAGGAATGAGGAGGCCCGCCCGGCACGCTCCACGGCATGGGCCGCGCGCGGCCCACGTCGCCGGACTAATACGAACGGCAGTGCACGGGTGCTCTGTAGAGTTCCGGCATGACGCAAGACCCGATCCCCGGCATCGACCCTGGCTGGTCGGATGCGCTCCAGCCGGTCGCGGGGCAGATCGCGGCGATGGGCGACTTCCTGCGCGCGGAGATCGCCGCGGGCCGCAAGTACCTCCCCGCGGGCGACCAGGTGCTGCGGGCCTTCCAGCAGCCGTTCGGCGACGTGCGGGTGCTGATCGTGGGCCAGGACCCGTACCCGACGCCGGGGCACCCGGTCGGGCTGAGCTTCTCGGTGGCACCCGAGGTCCGCCGGCTGCCCGCGCAGCCTGGTCAACATCTTCCGCGAATACCGCGACGACCTCGGCTACCCGGCACCGAGCAACGGGGACCTCAGCCCGTGGACCGAGCGCGGGCGTGATGCTGCTGAACCGGGTGCTCACCGTGCAGCCAGGCAAGCCCGGCTCGCACCGGGGCAAGGGCTGGGAAGAGGTCACCGAGCAGGCCATCAGGGCGCTGGTCGCCCGCCAGGCCCCGCTCGTCGCGATCCTGTGGGGCCGCGACGCACGCAGCCTGGTTCCGCTGCTGGGCGGTGTTCCGAGCGTAGAATCGGCTCACCCGAGCCCGATCTCGGCCGACCGCGGCTTCTTCGGCTCGCGGCCGTTCAGCCGGGCCAACCAGCTGCTGGAGAGCCAGGGCGCGGCGCCCGTCGACTGGAAGCTGCCGTAGACACGCCACGCTGCGCCTCAGCGGTTACGCATGTATCACCTGGTAAATTCTCAGTTTCATTTGTTTGTGTGCTTACAACCGTCCCGTGGCCGACTGCCGTATTTAATGTGGGCAGCTGGCCTGCCCGAGAGCAAGGAGAGCCATCATGGCCATCGGCTGCGACCCGGTGCTCACCAGTGATGGTGTGGCCGTCGCGGGCGCAGCCGCTGTGATGCAGCTGAGCTGCCAGATCTCGGCGAGCGGGCACGCCGAGGTGGCCCTGCGCGGCGAACTGGATCTGGCCACGGTCGACCGGGTGGTCAGCTACGTCAGCGATGTCATCGACCGCCATGACGGGCCAGTGATCGCGGACCTGCGCGACGTGACCTTCTGCGACGCGTGCGGCCTGGGCGCCCTGGTCCGGATCGTCTCCTACGCCGAGCGGGCCGGGCGCCCGCTGGAGCTGGCCCGGCCGTCGGCGTCCGTCTCGAAGATCATGCGCATCACCGGCGTCGATCACCGGCTGCTCACGCCGTCGCGCGCCTAGGCCGACACGGCCTGGTTCCGCCCGCCGGTCCTGTCCGCGGCCGAGGTTAGTCTGGCCGTAGATGTCCGTATCTAAGACGGAGGGACCATGGCGCAGAACATTCCCGTGATCGACCTCGACGGCGACGAGGCGCTGGACGCGGTCCGGGCCGGGGCCGAGCAGATCGGGATCGTGCAGGTGGTGAACCACGGCATCGACGCCGGCCTGATCGACGAGTTCACCCGGCGTACCGGGGAGCTGCTGTCCCGGCCCCAGGCCGAGAAGGCGAGGCTGGCCAGCCCCACCGGCCACCCCTACCGTGGCTGGCGGCAGTGGCCGGACGACTTCGGCCGGCTGGAGCTAGAGCGGTACATGGTCGCGCAGTTCGACAACGCGCAGGACGCGCGGGCCGCCGGGGTCCCCGACGAGTACCTTGGCCTGTTCGCGCATGAGAACGTGTGGCCCGATGCGCAGCTGCGCGAGGTGACGCTCGGCTACCTGGACGCGGCCCGGCGCCTGGCCGAGCGCATGCTGGAGCTGTACGCCCGGGCCGAGGAGGTGCCAGCGGGCACGTTCTCGCTCGGGCCCATCCCGCACGTGCGGCTGACCGTCAACGACTACCCGACCTGGGCCTACCCGGAGAGCGACGACGCGCAGGACGCCGACAAGCTGCTGCTGCTCGAGCACGCCGACGACTCGGCGATCACGATCCTCAGCCAGGACGGCGCCTACGAGGGGCTGCAGGCGCAGCGGCCCGACGGCAGCTGGCAGACGGTGCCGGTGATCCCGGGCGCGCTGCAGGTGCTCTCCGGCATGCTGCTGACCCGGTGGACCAACGGGCGGCTGCGGCCCGGACGGCACCGGGTCATCGCGGGCGGCACCGACACCAGGCGCTCCACCGCGGTGTTCTGCTACCCGAGCCTGGACATGACCGTGCAGCCGCTGGCCCCGTTCGTCGGCCCGGAGGGCCCGGCCGAGGAGCCGGTCCTGGTGTGGGATCACGTCAGCAAGCGGGTCCAGGAGTACCTGGAGGAGTTCGGCCGCCCGGAGCAGATCGCCGCGTGGCGCGAGGCCAAGCCGTACGTGGCGCCCCTGGCCGACACCTCGGCCGGCCGCTGACGCCAGCCTCCTGAGGCGCCGTGGTTGGACCAAGAGGCGTCCTGGGCGCCTAAGTGTCCAGCCACGGACCCGGCCTGCCCTTAGGCAGCGGCGTAGCTGATGTGGGAGATGACCCAGATCGGGGCCGGGCCGGTGCGGACCGGCCGGGTCACGGTGACGGTGGCCGTCTGGCCGGGCTTGGTGACCGTGAACCTGTCCGGCCCGGTCTGGGCGACGGTCGCGTTGCTGGCCCAGCCGGCCGCCCACGCCTTCACCACCGATGACGGGCGGAGCAGCCAGGGCTGATGCCCCTGCTCGACCGAGGCCTGCGCCGACCAGTACTGCCGCCAGCTGGTGATGTCCCACACCCCGGGGAACGCGGGCAGCGGCGCGTGCGTGACGTCGATGACGACCCGGGCCGGGTTGGTGAGCGTGAACGCGTGGTATCCGGCGCGGCCGCTCAGGCCGACGCCGAAGCGCAGGTAGCCCTCGAAGTCCCCGGCGGAGCTGACCTGCAGCAGCGTCGGCAGGAACGGAGTCAGCGTGCTCGGGCCGGTGTACGCCGTGGTGCCGTCCTGCCTGATCCCGCTGGCCGGGTTGAACACGACCTGCAGGTTGGCCTGGCCGGGCAGCGGCACGGGCTGGCCGGACCCGTCATGGGTCACGGCCGCCACATAGCCGACCTTGTAGCCGGGCACGCGCCCCGCGAACTGGAACACCACACGGTCGTAGGCCGGGTGCTTAGCCACCCGGATCGCGGTCAGGTAGCCCGCCGCAGTCCCGGCCGCGGGCGGGCCGGCGGCGGGTGAGTCGGCGCCGGCTGGGCCCGGGTGCGGAGGGCGCGGGCGCGGAGGACGCCCACCCGGCTGACGGCGCGGCCGCGCCGCCGGAGGGCAGCGCAGCGGCCGTTTCTGGCCGGGCGGTGCTGGAGCATGCGGAGATGAGAGCCACCGAGCACGCCGCAGCGCCGAGCATGACCACGCGGGTAACGCGGCCGGTGATGGAAGCGGACATCCTGTCCCCCTTGGATCGTGCGCAGACCGCGCAACCTGATCAGAGGGTGCGTCCTGTGACCAGGGGAAACAAGGGGAGGTCTCCCCATACCTGCAGGTGAGCCACGGGGTGCGCAGATGCCGGGCGGGAGAAGGCTAGCTGCTCGGGGGGATCTCCGCCGAGTCGGTCACGCGGAGCTTGCGCCTGGCCCGCTCGTAGAACGTGGTCAGGCCCAGGCGGACCACCCGGGCCGCGGCCGGCCGGGGCCGCAGGTCGATCCGGTCGCCGGGCACGACCCGGCCGCCGACCTGGCCGTCCACCTCCACGGCGAGCTCACCGCTGCCGGGCAGGATGTCCAGCGCCAGGGTGTCGTTCACCGACAGCACCAGCCCGCGGTTGTAGACGGAGTGCGGTGCGGCCGGGGTGACCAGCAGGCTCTCCACCGATGGGCTCACGATCGGCCCGCCCGCGGAGAAGCTGTAGGCGGTGGACCCGGTGGGGGTGGCCACCACGACCGCGTCGGCCGCGTAGCTGACGAACGGGCGGTCGTCGACCCGCACCGCGACCACGGCGCTGACGTGCCCGGGATAACGGACCACGGCGACGTCGTTGAACGCGGTCACGACCTTGCCGCCGAACACCCCGTCGACCGCGAGGCGCGGCTCGAGCGTGTAGTCGTGGGCGTCGACGGCGGACAGCGCGCCGGGCAGCTCGGGCACGTCGATCTCGGCCAGGAACCCCAGCTTGCCCAGGTTCACCCCGAGCACCGGGGCACGCTGCTGATCGGCCAGGCGCATGGCCCGCAGCATGGTGCCGTCTCCGCCGAGGCTGACGATGAGGTCCGAGCGCCGCCCGAGTTCCTCGGGGGTGACGGCCTGCGCCGCGCAGCGCAGCCTGCTGATCTCCTCGTTGATGCCGAGAACCTGGATGGACCGCTGCTTGGCCCAGTCGAGGATGGCGTTCACCGCCTCCTCGGAATCACGCTGCGGGTGCAGGACGAGACCGACGCTATGCATACCGGGATCGTGCCCCATCGGGATCGTCTGATGCCAGTCCCTGGCTATCTCAGGCTACGGGCGCCCCGGCCAGGACCGCGATGACCCCGAGCGCGCCCGCGCCGACCAGGGCGGTGACCACGCCGCGGCGCAGACCCAGCAGCCACACCGCGGCCAGCGCGAGCACGCCCAGCTGCCACAGGTGGGCCAGGGCCAGGGCCAGCGGGATCGTGGCCCCGGCGATGGCGCCGATCGCGGCCGGGCCGGCGCCGGTCAGGAAGGCCTGCACGCTGGCGTTGCCGCGCAGCAGGTCGAACCGGGAGCCGCCGGCCAGCACGAACACGAACGACGGGGTGAAGGCGATCAGCACGGCGAGCAGGCCGCCGCCGAGGCCGGCCGCGGCGTAGCCGACCACCGCCACGGTCTGCACGACCGGGCCGGGGGTGACCTGCCCGAGCGCGACCGCGCTGAGGAACTGGGCGCTGGTCATCCAGTGGTAGGTGTGCACGGCGTCGTGCTGCATGAGCGGGATGATGACGAAGCCGCCGCCGTAGGACAGCGCGCCGACCTTGAACGCCACCCAGGCCAGCGACAGCAGGCCGCCCGCGGCCACTGCGGGCGCGGCCAGCAGGGCCAGCGGCGCTCCGTCCGGCCGGTCGGGACGGCGCCGGAGCAGGCCTTTCCCTGCGATCCGCGGCGGGGCCCGCAGCAGCATCTCGATCAGGCCGCAGCCGATCAGGACCAGCACCAGGAACTGGCCGGTCAGCGCCCCGGCCACGCCGCCGGCGGCCAGGTAGCAGGCCCATCTCACCCGGGCCGGGCCGGGACCGCCGGCCCGGCGCCAGCTGGCCGGCACCAGGCCGAGGGCCGCGCTGATGGCCACGACAGGGACCGCGGCGCCCGCGCCGGCCGCGGCGCCCCTGATCCACAGCGGCGGGCGGGAGCCCAGGAACACCGCGGACAGGGCCAGGATGAGGATCAGGCCGGGCACGATGAAGCACGCCCCGCCGATCAGCGCGCCCGCCGGCCCGCGCAGCCGCCAGGCGCAGAAGATGGCCATCTGGGTCGAGGCCGGTCCCGGCATCATGTTGGCCGCCGCGACGCCGTCCTCGAACTCTGACGCGGACATCCAGCCGCGGCGCTCGACGCACAGCGCCCGCAGCAGCGCCAGGTGCGCCGGCGGCCCGCCAAACCCGGTGCAGCCGATCCGGCCCCACTCGCGCGCGATCGTCAGCAGCGGCACCGGCTCACCCGGATCAGCGGCGGCCACGACTACTCCCGATCTGTCAAGCACACAAAAATAGTTCAATTGAGTTTGTCATAATGAGAGGGTGGCTGTGCAGTCTTCCCCGCCCGTGCTCGGGCTGCTCGCGCACGACCTGCGCTGGACGATCGTCGGCCTGCTGGCCGACGGCGATCTGCGCACCGGTGAGCTGGTGGCCCGGACCGGCCAGGCGCCCAGTCTGGTCTCCTACCACCTGGGCCGGCTGCGCGACGCGGGCCTGGTCAGCGCGCGGCGCAGCACGGCCGACGGCCGGGACAGCTACCACACCCTGGACCTCGGCGCGCTCGGGCAGGCCGTGGCGGCCATGACCACCCAGGTGCACCCAGGCCTGCTGGCCGGCCTGCCCGGGCGGGACGACGGCCCCCGGGACCCGGCCGAGGTCCTGTTCATCTGCAGCGGCAACAGCGCCAGGTCGCCGATGGCCGCGGGCTGGCTGAACCACCTGGGCGGCGGCCTGGTGACCGCCCGCAGCGCGGGCATCTCGCCCGCGCCGGTGCACCCGCTCGCGGTCGCGGCCATGGCCGAGCACGGCGTGGACATCAGCGGCCACCGGCCGACGCACCTGAGCGCGCTGGCTGGCCACGGCTTCGGCCGCGTGATCACGCTGTGCGACCGGGCCAGGGAGGCCTGCGGCGAGCTGCCCGCTACGCACTGGAGCATCCCGAACCCGGCTCAGGCCCACCCGCCCGACATCGACGCGTTCCTGGCCACGGCCAGGGAGCTGCGGTCCCGGATCCGCTACCTGCTGCTGGGCGCCGTCAGCTGACCGGCACCACGTGCCACAGCCCGCCGTTGAGGTTCACGTTGTTGCCGCGGGCCTGGCCCGGGGAGCTGTCGGCGATGTAGGTGTACAGGGGGCGCCCGTTATAGGTGGCCTGCGTGGTGCCGTCGGTCCGCTTGATCGTGCCGAGCGCGCCCGTCACGCCCGGGCCGGCCTTCTCGCCGCCGGGCACCGGCGGCCAGTACTGCGCGCAGGCGCCGTAGCAGACCGACTTGTTCTTCGTGTCCGGGGCGAACCAGTACAGGGTGAGCCCCTTGCCGTTGGTCAGCACCTTCTGGCCGTTGATCACGGCGCTCTTCACGACCTGGCCGGAGGCCGTTGAGGACGTCGCGGCGCCGCCCGGCGACGAACTGCCGGCGCTGGCCAGCGCGACCACGAACAGCACCAGGGCCACCAGCGACAGGCCAGCCACCACCGCCCCCGCGTGCGGGACGGCCTGCGTCTCGGCGCCCGGGCCGCGGTGCGCGCCCGCCCGCTGCGGCGCCGGGTACAGGGCCAGGATGGCCAGTACCGCGAACCCGGCCACCTCGATCACCCCGGCCACGATCCCGGCGGTGGTGCGGACCTCGCGGAAGCCGAACAGGCCGAACCAGATCGACAGCAGGTACCCACCGAGGGTGCCCAGGCAGAACAGGGCTCCGGCCGCGGCCATGAGCCTGCTGCCGGTCAGCACCAGCGCGCCGAGGGCGAACCCGGAGATCACCTGGAGCAGGAACAGCCAGCCGATCGTCGGGATCGTCTTGTACCCGGTCAGGTACAGGTCAAGGTGAATTGCCCCGGTGGCGATGAGCAGCCCGGCGCCTGCTATCCGCAAAATCCACCGCTGCTGCGAAGTGTTCATGCCAGTTCCCACGCCCCCGCGCACGTTCCGGTTCAGATCATGCACCAGGCCGCGCTCGTCCATGATCTGGTACGTCGCCCGCTCTGGTTGCGGGTGACATACCCAGATCATGACAACAGGCGCGTGGTTACGCTAGCCGCCGGGCCGACCGGGTCCGATCAGGCCCGGGCCGGCGAGCGCTCCGCGGTGTGGCCGGCGCGCCGGTCCGAGCGGGGCCGGATCAGGGTGAACGCCTCGAACTCGGTGTAATCAGGCGTGGGCGCGCCGGCCGCGCCGGTGGTCGGGTTGACCGGGTCCGCGCCCAGCGCGTGATACTGCGTGACCTTGATGCTGGTGTGACCGCCCGGCACGCCCGGGTCCACGTCGAACACGGCGATCCCGTAGCCGGTCGACGTGTCCCGCCTCGCCGACCACGGGGCGTCCTCCACGGCGTCAGCGGCCGCGCGGGTGAAGGTGCCGGCGGCCGAGCCCGGGACGGGCCGGTTGGGCTTGGTGAACACCTTGGCCTGGCGCATCCCGTCGGCGGTGTCGACGCCGTAGTCGTCGAGGTTGGCGTTGGTGCCGCCGCAGCCGAGCACCAGGTGGACCGTGCCCTGGCTGGTGTCGAACACGCCGGTGTCGTCGGTGGTCACCGGGTGCGGGCGCAGGGTCTGCACGGGCGTGCCGGTCGCGACCTCGGTGCCCGCCTGGCGTCGAAGCCGCGGCAAGGGAACGACCGCTCGTAGTCGTGGTCGTGGCCGTTCAGCACCAGGTCGACCTCGTACTTGTCGAACAGGGGCAGCCAGGCTTGCCGGATCCCGAGGTCTGAGCCGTTGCCCGTGGCCGAGGACGAGCAGGCGATCTGGTGCATCTGGGCCGGTCGCGGCCCGGGCCGCGACCGGGGCGGCCGCGGCCAGCAGCCCGGTGCCGCCGGCACCAGCCAGGACCTGCCTGCGCGTTATCGAGGAGTCATCGTGATCGCGAGTCATGCCTGACAGGCTGGCGGCGCGCTGTGAACGACACGTGACCGCCCGACGATCGGCGGCGCCAGCGACGGTGAACTCCTGACGCGGTGGGCCCGCGCCGGGAAGCGCCGTAACGCGAGGTCCTCATCTACGGTAGGAAGAGGATCTAGGAGTCCAGAAGGCAGCATTCAGGCAGGAAGGGACCGGCAATGGGGCCAGAATCCAGCGGCGCGCCGTACGTACTGTGGAACGGGTTTGCCAACATGGCCACCCTCCAGGACCGGGCCGTCACGATCGTGCGCGGCGAGGGGACGACCGTGTTCGACACCGCGGGGCGTCCCTACCTGGATGCGATCGCCAGCCTCTGGTACTGCAACGTCGGGCACGGGCGGGCCGAGCTCGCCGACGCCGCCGCGGCCCAGATGCGCGAGCTCGCCGCCTACCAGACGTTCGAGCCGTTCGCCAACCTGCCCGCCCAGGCGCTGGCCCGGCGGGTCGCGGACCTCGCGCCGGTCCCCGGGGCCAAGGTCTTCTTCACCCCGGGCGGCGGGTCAGACGCCGTGGACACCGCGGCCAAGCTCGCGCGGGCGTACTGGCGCGCGGTCGGCCAGCCCGGCAAGCAGATCATCATCGGCCGGTCGCACGCCTACCACGGGATGAACGCCTACGGCACCACGCTCGGCGGCATCCCGGCCAACACCGAGCCGTTCAGCCCGCTGGTCTCGCTGGTCGAGCACATCCCGTGGGACGACGCGGACGCCCTGGACAAGCTCATCGAGCAGCTCGGCGCGGAGAAGGTCGCCGGGTTCTGGTGCGAGCCGGTCATCGGGGCCGGGGGCGTGTACCCGCCGCCCGAGGGCTACCTGGCCCGGGTGCGCGAGATCTGCCGCCGCCGCGACGTGCTGTTCGTGGCCGACGAGGTGATCACCGGGTTCGGCCGGACCGGCACCTGGCTGGCCAGCGAGCGGTTCGGGCTCGAACCCGACATGATCACCACGGCCAAGGGGCTGACCTCCGGCTACGCACCGCTCGGTGCGGTGATCGTGGGCGAGCGGGTGTGCGAGCCGTTCTGGCGGGCCGGATCGCATGAGGTGTTCCGGCACGGCTACACCTACTCCGGGCATCCCACCGCGTGCGCGGTCGGCCTGGCCAACCTCGACCTGCTCGAGCGGGAACTGCTGCTCGGCCGGGTCACCGAGCTCGAGCCGGTCCTGGCCGGCAAGCTCACGCCGCTGGCCGACCACGAGCTCGTGTCCGAGGTCCGGGCCGGCACCGGCCTGCTCGCCGCGGTCGAGATCACCGAGGAGGCCCGCACGGCCGACCCGGGCCTGGCCGCCCGCCTGGTGACCGACATCCGCGAGCGGGGCGTGATCACCCGGCTGCTCCGGGGCTCGGCGCTGCAGATCTCCCCGCCGTTCACGATCTCGGTGGCGGAGATCGAGCAGATCGCCGAGACGTTCACCGCCGCCCTGGACGCCGCCGCCAAGTAACGGCGGGTCAGCAGCGCCATGCGGGGCCCGGCTGACGGCCGGGCCGGGGCTGGTGCAGGATGGACGGGTGACGACCTACGCGGCCGGGACGGCGGACGCAGAGCCGCAGGCGGTGCTGGCGCCGCTGACCGGCGCCGCGCATCTTCCTGGTGGCGGTGGTCAACGAGGACGCGGGGTCGGCCGACGTGATGCGCGGCGCTGTGCGGCGACCTGGCCGGACTGGTCGCGCGGGGTCAATCAGCGCGACCCGACGGGCCCATCTGAGCTGCGTGACGGGGATCGGCGACCGGCTCTGGGACACGCTGGCGGGCGGACCACGGCCGGCTGGCCTGCATCTGTTCGCGGAGATTCGAAGCGGGCGGCCGGCATGCCGTCTCGACACCGGGTGACCTGCTGTTCCACATCAGGTCGGCGCGCATGGACCTGTGCTTCGAGCTGGCCCGGGTGCTCATGAACCGGCTGCGCGGCGTGGTGACCGTCGTGGACGAGGTGCACGGGTTCAGTACTTCGACGACCGCGACTGATCGGCTTCGTGGACGGTACCGAGAACCCGACGGCCAACGCGGCCATCGGGCGGTGCTGATCGGCGACGAGGACCCGGACTTCGCCGGCGGCAGCTACGTGATCGTGCAGAAGTACCTGCACGACCTGACGGGCTGGAACGCGCCAGCCGATCGAGCAGCAGGAGCGGATCATCGGGCGGGAGAAGCTGTCCGACATCGAGCTCGACGACGTGAAGCCCAGCTTCGCGCACAACGCGCTGACCACGATCGCTGGACGACAGACGGCGACCAGGTGACAGATCCTGCGCGACAACATGCCGTTCGGCGCGCCCGGCCGCGGCGAGTACGGGACCTACTTCATCGGCTATGCGCGGTCGCCGGACACGACCGAGCAGATGCTGCGCAACATGTTCATCGGCTTCCCGGAGGGCAACTACGACCGGCTGCTGGACTTCAGCACCGCGGTCACCGGGACGCCTGTTCTTCGTGCCCTCGGCGACCATGCTGGAGAGCCTGGGCGACGGGCGCGCTGGACGCGGCAGCACGGACGACGGCCCCGGACGCGTCACCTGCACCACGGCGGCCGACCGACGGCCGGATCGCTGGAGATCGGCAGCCTGAGAGGAGCTTCCCCGGATGAATAACCTGCACCGCGAGCTAGCGCCGGTCTCCGACGCCGCGTGGGCGGAGATCGCGGAGGAAGCGGCCCGGACGTTCAAGCGCCACCTGGCCGGCCGGCGGGTGGTGGACGTGGCGGGCCCGGCCGGGGAGCGGCTACTCGGCCGTCGGCACCGGCCACGTCCGCGAGATCGACTCGCCCGGCGACGGGCGTGCAGGCCCGGCAGCGGCACGTGCTGTCGGTGGTCGAGCTGCGGGCGCCGTTCTCGCTGAACCGCGAGCAGATCGACGACGTGGCCCGCGGCTCCCAGGACTCCGACTGGCAGCCGGTCAAGGACGCCGCGCGGCATGCTCGCCTTCGCCGAGGACCGCGCGGTCTTCGACGGGTACGCGGCGGCGGACATCGACGGCATCCGGCCCGGGTCCAGCAACGCGTCGATCGCGCTGCCCGCCGAGGCGACCGGCTACCCGCAGGCCATCGCGCAGGCGCTCAGCGAGCTGCGCGCGGCCGGGCGTGAACGGGCCTTACGCGGTGGTGCTGAGCGCCGCCGCCTACACCGAGGTCGAGCGAGACCTCCGACCACGGCTACCCGGTGATCGAGCACCTGCGCCGGATGATCAGCGACGACATCGTGTGGGCGCCGGCCATCGACGGCGGCCTGGTGCTGACGACCCGGGGCGGCGACTTCGAGCTGCAACTGGGCCAGGACGTCGTCGATCGGCTACCTGTCGCACACCGACAGCCAGCGTCCGGCTCTACCTGCAGGAGAGCCTGACCTTCCAGATGCTGACCAGCGAGGCAGCGGTCGTTCTCTCGCCCAAGGCCTGAGGTGCCGCCGCGGCGGGCGGCGGGTCGGAGGGGCGCGGTCATCACCGCCGGCGTGATCGGCGGCGTGGCCGGGGCGGCCCTGGCCGGGCACCGGGGCGCGCGGGTGGCCGCCCTGAGCGCGGTCGCCGGGGCGGCCGGGCTGGCCGCGTCCGAGGCGGTGGCCCGCGCCCGGCAGCGTCCCGGCGAGATCCCGGCGCTGTGGCAGCGGATCGCGGTCAGCGCCGCCCTGGTGGCCCCGGCCGGGTGGGCGGCCGAGCGGGTCACCCGCGCCGGGCCGGTCGCGGTGGGAGCGGCCACCGGCGCCCTGGGCGGGCTGCTCGGGGTCCGGCCACAGAAGGTGCTGCTCGGGCCGGTGTTCGGGGCCGCGGTAGGCCGGCTGCTGGCCGCGGGACGGCGCCCGGTCCCGGCCGCGGTCACCGCCAGCGCCACGATGCTGGCCTACCGGTCGGTGTCGGCCCTGGTGTTCAGCGACGCGCAGGTCAGCCTGCTCGCCGAGGAGGTCAAGGCCGAGGAGCTGCCGTTCGTGGTGCCGCTGGAGGCGCGGTCCCGCTACGTCGGCACCGGCTACGTCCGCGAGCTGGCCGAGGAACTCGGCGGCCGGTACGTCGCCGCCGCACCCGATGTCGGCATCGTCAGCTCCCTGGACGAGCTGGCCGGGCCGCAGTTCGACCCGGCGGGGGTCGACCCGCGGGTGCGCGAGTTCTACGAGCACACCACGCGGTTCACGCTCGACATCGTGCCGGAGTGGCGGCTGTGGGTGCGGCCCGGCTATCTGCTCTACCGGACCATGGTCGCTCGCCCGCTGGGCCAGGCCAACGTGCCGATGAACCAGCGGGAAACGCAGCGGGGCATCAACAGCCGGATCGACACCATCACGCCGGACGGCACCGACGTGGCGACGGTCCGCGGCTGGATCCGGTCGTTCGCCGACACCGACGAGCCGATCTACGTCGGTATCTACACCACCTACCGGCAGGACGGGCGCGGCTACGTGAGCGTCGGCTTCCCGCTGCCGCAGGCCAGCTTCACCGCGACGCTGCTGCCGCTCCCCCGCCCCGGCGGTGGCCTGGTCCTGACCAGCCGCAGCGACCTGGATCAGCCCGGCCACTATCTGGCCTACATCGACCCGGACAGCGCGGACCTCACGGCGGTGGCCGTGCACGGCTTCGCCGAGCAGCTCGACGTGTACGTGCAGGATGAGGAGCTGCTGGCCGAGCACGCGTTCTCCATCTTCGGGCTGCCGTTCCTCGTCCTGCACTACCGGATGCACCGCAAACCAGGCGCCACGCCGCAGAGCCGCTGATAACTGCGGGCGGCGGCAGCTCACTGCCCTCGATCTCGCCGCGGCCTACCAGGGCAGCACCCCGTACCCGTCACCGTCGGTGGTCCACAGGTGGCCCCACAGCACACCGGTAGGCCCGTCAGCCGGCAGCGTGGCCAGGTGCACGCTGACCTCGGCGCCCTGCTGCGGGGTGCGGAAGCCGGACCGGCCGTTGAGGTCGGTGGCGCAGTAGCCGGGGTTGGCCGCGTTGACCTTGACCGGCGTGCCGGCGAGCTCCTTCGCGTACATGGCGGTCAGCATGTTCAGCGCGGTCTTGGACGACGGATACGGCACCGAGGCCATGGCCGCCATCGGGCCATCCGGGTCCGTCATCGAGGTGATCGAGCCGACCTCGCTGGACACGTTCACGATCCGCGCGGCCGGGGCGAACCTGGCCTGGGCGCCGCCCTCTAGCAGCGCCTGCGCCCGCACCCTCGCGCAGATCCTGCCGCGCCTCGCCCGCGCGCTGATGCTCACATCGGACGAGCGCGAGTACCTCTACCGCGTCGCCGGCGAGAGCCCGCCGCCCGCGGCCAGCCCGTCGCGCGAGGTCACCCCGGGCCTGCGCAACCTGATCGACAGCCTCACCGAGACCCCGGCCTACGTGGTCGACGCGAAGTATGACGTGCTGCCTGGAACACGCTCGCCACCCATTTCATCGGGGACCTGTCGGGGGTCGCCGAGCCGGACCGGAACATGATCCGCTGGATCTTCCGCCTGCCCCGACCGCGCACCCTGGACCGACGCCGACGCCGTCCGGTTCACCCGGTCCACGGTCGCCGACCTGCGCGCGTCCTACGCCGCTACCCCGCCGACCCGGGCATCAGGAGCTGATCACCGAGCTGCTCGGCACCTCGCCGCAGTTCGCCGGGATGTGGGACACCTTTGAGGTCGAGTCCCGGCGGCCGCTGGTCAAGCACGTCAATCACCCGCTGGCCGGGCCGATCGAGTTCGAGTGCCAGGTCCTGCACATCCCGGAAGCTGGCCAGCGGCTGATCACCTACTGCGCCGCGCCGGGCTCACCCACCCAGGCCGCGTTCCGCCGCCTGGCCCGGCGCTCCGATGAAGCCCGAGCGCGGCCGCGTCCTGAGCGGTCTGTCCCTAGTATCAGGCGTTCGTTTCCGGCCCAGCCGCCCGTCGCTCAGAGGGACTAAACCCGAACCCGGCTTTCCGTCTACTCGATTATATGTTTGAATACGATCGTGACGCGGACGACACGGCGGGCGACATGTTCCCGGCCTTAGCAGCAGGCGCCAGCCATCCTCTGGTCGCCGGGCTGCTGGGGCTGGGGACGGCCGGGCTGGCCGGTGTCGTGGTGGCCATGGCCTGGAGCGTGCACGCACGCCAGATCCGGCTCGCCGAGCTGCTGGCCCGCCGGCAGTTCCTGGTGACCGGTGAGGCCGACGCAGCGGCGCCGGCCACGAACGGGAACGGCAGCCACGGGGCCGCCGGCCAGGAGGTCAAGGCGGCCGCCGGCCGCGGGCCGAAGTCACCGGTGATCATCGAGGGTCCGGACACCGTGGTGACCGGGGAGCAGGCCCGCTACCGCGTGCGGCCGTCCGGCGACCAGACCGTGGTGTCGTGGGCGGCCGGCGGCGGCGCGGTGGCGCAGTCACCCGACCCGGCCCATCCCGAGGACCTGCTGCTGGTCGCGGACCGCCCGGGCGACCTCGCGGTCATGGTGCGGGTGCGCGAGGGCATGATGGAGCGCCGCGGCACCAAGTCCGTCACCGCCGTGCCCGAGGTGACCACCGAGCCGCCGTTCACGCTGCGGCTGTTCCTGCACGGCTGGGGGCTGGTCGTGGTGGCCGTGCTGGTCATCGGGTTCGCCGGGGCGCTCGACGCCCTGGGCAGCCTCGACTCCTCCGACTTCATCGCGCTGGTGGCCCCGCTGGCGGCGCTGCTCGGCGTGGTGGCGGTGGTGCGCGGCGCCGATGACTCACGCCCCGGCAAAGGCGGCGCACCCCGATCCTGAGCGCCGGCTGGCGCGTCTATGTTGGTTCCCTAGTCCTGGCCCCGGCGTGGGAGCGGCAGCAGGTGGCAGTCGAGAAAAATCAGTCCGCCCGGCCGGAACACGCGCCGCGGGCGGATGCGGGGCGCGGTGCCCGGGCAGATCGGGCGGATACCGGGCATGGCGCGCCGGCGGATCAGGCCCAGAGCGGGCACGGCGCCCAGGCGGAACTCCCCCCGGCCCGGGCCGGCCGCGGTCAGGCACCTGGTGATCCTGGCCGGTTATCTGGCCGCGGGCATCGCGGTGACCTGGCCGCGGGCCGCCTACCTGGTCCAGGGCCGCCTGCCCAACTACGGCGACGTGGTCAGCTACGTCTGGGACCTGTGGTGGGTCGCGCACCAGGTCACCCACCTGGGCAACCCGTTCTTCACCAGCCACATGGCCGCCCCGGCCGGGGTTCAGCTGGGCTTCGACACGCTGATCCCGCTGCTCGGCGTCGTGATGACCCCGGTCACGCTGGCCTTCGGCCCGTCGGCCTCGCTCAGCCTGCTGACGATCGTGATTCCGGGCCTGGCCTGCTACGCCATGTACCGGGCGGCCCGGCTGTGGCTGCGCAGCCAGGTCGGGGCGATCGCCGCCGGGGCGTGCTTCGGCCTGTCCTCGATGCTGGCCTGGCAGGACTGGTACCACCTCCAGATCTCGGCGGGCGTGGTGTTCCTGCCGATGACGCTGGAGGCCGCGGTCCGGTTGCGCCGGCGCTCTGGCCTGCGCCAGGGGCTGATCCTGGGCCTGGTGCTGGGTGCGGCGGTGCTGGTCAACCAGGAGACGGCGGTCATGGCCGGGATTCTGGCCACGCTGGTGCTGCTGCCCTGGCTGCTGCGGGACCTCGGACGGCTGCGGCCGCTGGCCCTGGGCGCGCTGGCCGCGGCCGTGGTGGCCAGCCCGCAGCTGATCGCCATGGCCCAGCAGGTCGCGTCGGGCGGTGCCGCGGTCAGCCCGCACCTGCTCGCGCTCAGCGACGCCAGTTACGGCACCGCGCTGGGGCAGCTGTTCGCCCCGTCGCCCCGGGCCGCCAGCTTGGGCCTGCCCACGCCCTCCGGACTCGGCCCGGACGGCGAGGGCATGCCGGGGTTCGGCGTGCTGGTCACCGTGCTGGCCGCGGGCGGCCTGGCGGCGAGCCTGGCGGCGGCGCAGCGCCTGGCTGCTGGCCGGGCTATGGCTGGGCTGCGCGGCCCTGGCGCTGGGTGTCTCGCTCTGGGTCGGCGGGCACCAGTACCTGCCGCTGCGCAGCACGCTGGACGGGGTGCCGGTGTCTCAGGCCATGCCGTACACCTGGATGATCCGGATCCCCGGGCTGGCCGCGTTCCGCGACGCGGCCCGGCTGGCCTTGCTCGGCCTGGTCGGCGCCGCGCTGCTGGCCGGAAGTGCGGTCGAGTGGCTGCGCCTGGCACGCCCGGATGCTGATCATCGGGATCGCCGCGCTCGGCATCCTTGAGGCGGGCTGGTCGGGCCGCCCGGGCCCGGGCCCGATGCCCACCGCGCTGCCTGCGCTGGACCGCCCGATTGCGGCCGACCGTTCCGGCTCGATCGTGCTGGACATCCCGTTCGGGCTGCGCGGTGGCCCGCCGCTCTACGGCAGTCACCTGAACAACGCCTCGCTGCTCATTGCCACTGCCGACGGCCACCCCCGGGCGATCTCCTATACCGCCCGCGAGTCTGCGCCGGTCATCGCCAGGATCGCCGGGCACCCATTCTTCGCGCAGCTGGTGCGCGTGCAGGACGGGGTCCCTGTGTCTCCGCTGGTGAGCCAGGACGGGACCCAGGTCTCGGCCAGGGAGCTGGCCGCGGCGCGGCGGGACGTCCGCGGGCTCGGCATCGGCTGGGCGCTGGTCTGGCAGCCGCACGACCAGACCGTGATCCGCTATCTGACCGCCACGGGGTTCCGCTTCGGCTACCGCGCGGACGGGGCTGCGGTCTACCGGCTGGCCGCGCCGTCGTCCTGATGCCGCACCTCGGCCAGGAGGCCGAGGAGGCGGTCGACCCGGTCCAGGGTGAGCGGCTGCCGGGTCATGTGATCGAGCCGCCCGCGGGCGCGCGCCCGGTTCTCCGGTGCGTCGTCCGGGTCGAGCGCGCGCCGGCTGTAGAACTGGAGCAGGTGGCCCTGAATCGCGATGGCCGTGGCGAAGTCGGCGACCGTGCGCACCTCGGCCGGGCCGCCTGCGGCCCGGTAGGACACATACACGTCCCGTGCGGCCGGCAGCGTCACGTCCAGGGCGATGTCGGCCACGATCGCCGCCAGCTCCCGCTCCGGCTGGGCCGGGCCGCAGTTCTCCCAGTCCAGGACGACGACCCCGCCGCCGGCCGCGTACCGGACGTTCTCCAGGTTCAGGTCGCGGTGGCAGGTCGTCATCACCGCCGGGTCGGGCGGGGCCACGGCGGTGTCCAGGGCGATCAGCTGGGGCAGCCACCGGTCCAGCGCCCCGGCCCACGAGGCCCGGGCCCGGCGTGCGTCGCTCAGCATGGCCTCCCAAGCGGGCGGCCCGATCGGCTCGATGAACCAGGCCTCCGCCGGCCGCGGCGCGGGATGCCGCACCCGGTGCAGCCGCGCGGCAACGGCCCCGATCTCGGCCCCGGTCACCGTCCGCCCGTCGGCCAGGTCGGCCCACTCGTACACGCGCACGCTCCACCCCGACGCCGCCTCCGGCGCAGGCAGCACGACCCGCCCGTCTCGGGTGCGCCGGGGCCGCGGCAGCGGTGTCCCGGCTGTCGCGGCCGCGAGCTGGAACGCCACGTCCCGGGCGGCCGCGGCCTCGTCCATGGGCAGCAGCAGCTCCTTGACGGCCCACGAGCCGCGCGCGGTGTCCAGACGCCAGATCAGCCCCTGCTCGCCCCGGGTCGCGTACACCGGATCACCGGCCGGATCTCCCAGGTCGTACGCTGACGCGATCGCAGCCGCGGCCGCGGCTGACATGACGGGCATACCGGGTTCACCCCGGGGCCTGTGGCTCTTCTGGCGAGGCTTCGCCGGCGCGCCAGGATCGGCGGCGGGGCGCCGATGGTCACCGGCGGCGGCGGGCCGGCCCAGCGTTCCACGTCGACCAGCGCATGCTGGCCGCTGCAGCCCTGAGACAGCCGGGAGGTCGGCTCGTCGGCCGTCAGCACGTTGGGGTTGCCGTGCGCGCACAGCGGGGTCCGCCCGGCACCGGGGACCGGGTCGAACCAGGCGCCGGTCGGCAGCTGCACCACACCCCGGCGCAGGGCCGTGGTCAGCACCGCGCCGGCCAGGCAGGCGCCGCGGTCGTTGAAGACCCTGACCACGTCCCCGGCGCCGACGCCGCGGGCCGCGGCGTCCTCGGGGTGCATCCGCAGCGCCTCGCGGCCCGCCACCTTGCCGCGCTGGCTGGTCGCGCCCATGTCGAGCTGGCTGTGCAGGCGGGTGGCCGGCTGGTTGGCGATCAGGTGCAGCGGGAAACGCTGCGTCAGCGGGCCGCCCAGCCACTCGCGGGGCTCCAGCCAGACCGGGTGCCCGGGGCAGTCCGGGTAGCCGAAGCCCGCGATGACCTCGGATGTGATCTCGATCCGCCCGCTCGGCGTGCGCAGCGGCGACCCCACAGGGTCGGCGCGGAACCGCTCGAACAGGGTGAAGTTCGCCGGGCCCTCGGGCAGCCGGTGCTCGCCCGCCGCCCAGAACTCGGCGAAGCCAGGGACGTCGTGGCCGTCGGCCAGCATGGCCTCGCGCCAGGTGCCGTACAGGTGCTCGAGCCACTGGCGCGGGGTCCGGTCCTCGGTGAAGGCCTGCCGCAGGCCAAGCCGGCCCGCGAGCGCGGCGAAGATATCGTGGTCATCCCGGGCCTGGCCGACCGGCGCTGTCGCGCGGTGCATGGCGATGAGGTGCGTGTCCCTGCGCCCGCTGCCGACATCTTCCCGCTCCAGGCTGGTGGTGACCGGGAGCACGATGTCGGCGTGCCGGGCGGTGGCTGTCCAGTGCGGCTCGTGCACCACGATCGTGTCCGGGCGGGCGAACGCGGTGCGCAGCCGGCCCAGGTCCTGGTGATGGTGGAAGGGGTTGCCCCCCGCCCAGTAGACCAGCCGGATGTCGGGATAGGTGTACAGCCGCCCGTCGTAGTCGTAGCTGGCGCCCGGGTTCAGCAGCAGGTCCGCGATCCTGGCCACGGGGATGAAGGTGCGCACCGGGTTGTGGCCCTGGCGGAAGGTCGGCAGCCGTAGCAGCCGGCCATGGCTCCCCACGTCGCCCATGGACCCGTAGCCGTGCCCGAACCCGCCGCCGGGCAGCCCGATCTGGCCCAGCATCGCGGCCAGGGCCAGCCCGGCCCAGACCGGCTGCTCGCCGTGGTGGGCCCGCTGCAGCGACCAGGTGACGGTGATCAGGGTGCGCGCGGCCGCCATCCGGCGCGCGAGCTGCCTGATGGCCTCGGGATCGACGCCGCACACCGGCCCGGCCCAGGCCGCGTCCTTGGCCACGCCGTCGGCGTCGCCGAGCAGGTACCGCTCGAAGGTGCCGTACCCATGGCAGTACCGGTCAAGGAACCCCTTGTCGTGCAGGCCCTCGGTCACCAGCGTGTGCGCGAGCCCGAGCATCAGTGCCACGTCGGTGGCCGGGACCACCGGGTGCCACTGCGCGTCCAGGTAGTCAGGCAGGTCGGAGCGCAGCGGGCTGACCAGCACGACCTCGGTCCCCCGGGCGGCGAGCTGCGCCAGATATCCCGGGGTCTCGTGCCGGGTCATCCCACCGGGGGTGACGAAGACGTTCTTCTCCGGGATGCCGCCGAACGCCACGATCAGCTCGGTGTTCTCGACGATCGTCGGCCAGGACGACGCGAACCGCAGGACCGCGTTCGCGTCCCCGACCAGGTGCGGCAGCAGCACCTCGGACGTGCCGATGCTGTAGGTGTTGCGCGACGCGGTGAAGCCGCCGAACAGGCCGAGGAACCGGCGCAGCTGGCTCTGGGCGTGGTGGAACCGGCCCGCGCTGGCCCAGCCGTACGAGCCCGCGAAGATCGCCTCGTTGCCGTTCGATTCGCGCACCCGGACGAGCTCCGCCGCCAGCAGGTCCACCGCCTTGTCCCAGCTGACCTCCACGAACGGGTCGCGTCCGCGCCGGTCGCTCGGCCCCGGCCCGTGCTCGAGCCAGCCCCGCCGCACGGCCGGGCGGGCCACCCGCGTGGCGTGCCGCAGGCCGCCCGCGATGTTGCCGAGCAGCGGGGACGGCGCCGGGTCGTCCGGGTGCGCGGTGACCTCGACCCCGCCCGGCCCGGTCCGCACGCTGAACGCACCCCAGTGCGAGGCATTCGGGTAGGCCGGCGAGCTCATGCCGACAAAGCCTATTCGCGCTTGGCTGATTAACCACCTGTGGGAACGCCCGCGCGTGATCAGGTATGTCGGCGCGGATCTTGTCCGGCGAGATGCCGGGGCAGGAATGCGCGGGGCTATGGTGGCGATCGGAGCTATGGAGCCGGCGATTCCTCGAGGGGGGCCCTATGGCATGGTCGCTGCTCGCCGCCGTTGTGGACTGTCGCGACTCCTTGTCGCAGGCGAACTGGTGGGCCACGGTCCTTGGCCATCAGGTATCGGAGCGAAACGCGCATGAATACGAGGTCAGCGACCCGTCGGGCGGCCGCACTCGGCTCTACTTCATGAACGTCCCAGAGCCGAAGACGATGAAGAACCGGCTGCACATCGACATCACCACCGACGGGTCCCTCGAGGATGGGGTGGCCAGACTGGTTGCCATGGGAGGCAAACTCGTCGAGATGCGCCAGGATCCGCAGACGCTCGCGAACCCCGATACGTGGGCGGTCATGCAGGACCCGGAGGGCAACGAGTTCTGCGTGTTCAACGTTGACTCGGTCACCGGCCTGGCCTGATCGGGACTTGCCTGCAGCGAGACTTCAGCGGAGGGGGATAGCGCTGCGGCTGCGCCCTTCCGCGGACCGTGCGGCTGTGGTAGCGCAGGTGTATGACCGAAAGCCACCTCAGTCGGGTCGGCGCGCCGCTGCGCGCGCCGGCTCTGTCGGTCCGCGGGCTCGGCTCTGCCGAGGTGACCGTGGCCGGCCTCGCCGCGGGCGGCGGCGCGCTGCTGCTGTTCGTCTCTGAGGAGTGCCCTACCTCCGCGATGGCGCTGCGCAGGCTCGGCCCGTTGTGCGGGACCTGGCAGGGGGCCGGGCTCACCGCCACTGCCGTGTTCGAGGACCCGCTCGAGGTCGCCGTCCGGGTGGCGCGCCGTCTCGGCTGGCAGGCAGGGGTGGCCGCCGAGGACCCGCCGTACCGGACGTCGCGCGCCTACCGGCTCGTCTCGGTGCCGACAGCGGTCCTCGTCGACCGCGCCGGGACGATCGCAGGCACCGTGACCGGCTGGGACCATGCGGCCCTGGTGGCTCTCATCGGGCGGGCGGGAGCGCTCCTCGGCGCCGAGCTCGCGATCCCGGAGGCCAGCGAGCCGCTGCTCAAGCCCGGTTGCTCGTCCAAGGCCGCGATCGACCCGGAACTGGCGGCCGCGATCTCGGTCCCCGCCGGCACCGACGACGTCGAGGAGATGTTCGAGCGCGGCTGGACCGACGGCCTGCCGGTCGTCCCGCCGACCCCGGACCGGGTCGAGGCGATGCTCGGCGGCTGCGACGGCCAGGTTTCCCTCGGCCCCGTCCCGCCCGACATGGGCGAGGCGACACTGGAGCGGGTCGCGGCCTGCGCGGTGCTGGCCGGCTGCTGGCCGGCCTACTTCCCGGTCGTGGTCGCGGCCGCCCAGGCCGCGCTTGATCCCGCGTTCAACCTCCACGGCCAGGCGGTGACCACCCAGCCGGCCGGGCAGCTGGTGGTGGTGAACGGGCCGGTGCGGGAGGCGATCGGCCTGAACAGTGGCATGGGGGCGCTCGGCCCGGGATTCCGGGCGAACCTCACCATCGGCCGGGCGCTGCGGCTGCTGGTCACCCTCACCGGTGGAGGGACGCCCGGCAGGCTGGACCGGGCGACCCAGGGGCAGATGGGGAAGGTCGGGTTCTGCATCGCCGAGGACGAGGAAGTGAGCCCCTGGGAGCCGCTGCACGTCGAGCGCGGTTTCCGGCCCGGCCAGTCGGTCGTCACGCTCATCGGCAGCGACGCGCCGCTGTCGATCTCCGACCACCGCAGCCGCACCCCCGAGGATCTCGCCTGGGTCCTCGCGTGGGCAGCGGCCAGCGCCTGGAGCACCAACTGGTGGCCGCTGGAGGAGCCGTCGGTGTTCGTGATCTGCCCCGAGCACGCCGAGATGTTCCGCGCCGCCGGATGGACCAAACAGCAGCTGCGCCGCTTCATGTTCGACGCGGTGCACAAGCCCGCCGCCGAGCTGCGCCGCGGCGAGACGACCCCCTTCGTCCACACCGCCGACCCGGCCGCCCAGGTGCCCAAGTGGGCGTCGCCGGAGGCCATCGTCCTGATCGTGGCCGGCGGCGAGGCCGGGCGTTACTCTGCAGTCCTGGGCCCATGCACCGGCATGGGATCGCAGATCGTATCCCGGGAGGTGGGCTCACCGTGGCCGCTGACTACGTAAGCCCGTTCGACGAGCGCGTCCGGGCGGCCGAGCCGCTCGCGCCGCGCCCGGCCAGCATCAGCGGGCGCCGGGTGGTGCTGCTCGACATCAGGAAGAACCGCGGTGCCGAGTTCCTCGACCGGATCGAGACGCTGCTGCAGGCGGCGGGCGCGGCCACAGCGCGCACCACGAAGGAAATCTTCTCCAAGCCGGCCGCCCTCGCGCTGATCGGCGACATCGCAGGACAGGCCGACCTGGTCGTGGAAGCCCTCGCCGATTGAGGCTCATGCACGTCGTGCAGTTTGCATGACCTGGTTCACCTGGAGCGCCGGGGCATCCCGGCGGTCGGCATCGCGACGGCACCGTTCGCCGACGAAGCCATCGAGCAGGCACGCCGGCTCGGCATGCCGGGCGCCCGCATGGTCTACATCCCTCATCCGGTCCAGCTGCTGACCGACGACGAGCTGGACGGCCGGGCCGACGCCGTCTTCCCCGACGTGCTCGCCGCGCTGACCGGCGACCAGTGAGACCGGTCGCCCCGCGGGACGGCACGGCCAGAACCCGGATGATCTGCGTGCGGCCAACAGCGTGGCCGACACATCGTGAGG
>CAVUBM010000089.1:0-9983 GCA_963739645.1 uncultured Actinomycetota bacterium | reverse complement strand
GGCCAAAGCAGCCGCATCGGTCGTGAAGCTAGCGCACTAGCTGCGCGAACCGGACCGGCCGCTAGGGCCCTGGCCGAGCACGTCATCGGCCCAGGCGTGTTCTTCTTCGGAGAGTGGCCCGCCGGTTTCCCGCAGAGCTTCGGCGAGCAGCGCGTCCCACTCAGCGACGTCGTCAGGGATGGTGCTTAGCTTGTTCGACGCCATACCGATCACGATACGGCGTCTCCTTCACACGCGGTCGCGGTGCAGCAAACCGCGGCCGGGGTCTGAGAGTGATCCGGATAGGTGGGTCAGGAGCTGAAATGCTCGGCGGGTGGTGGACATGTGCTCTCTGTCGAAGGGAGAGCAGCCTTGCCCAGTCCGCTACTGACCGCCCGCCGTGAGCGGTCGCACCGTTTCGAGGCGGTGTACGCAGCGCACCACGGCCCGATCCTCGGGTACCTGCTGCGCCGCACTGACAATCCGGATGACGCCGCTGATGCGCTGGCGGATACGTTCCTGGCTGCCTGGCGGCGGCTGGAGGACGTGCCCGCCGGCCCGGACGCGCGGTTGTGGCTGTATGGCGTGGCCCGCCGGGTACTGGCTAATTACCATCGCGGCCAGCGCCGCCGCTCGGCGCTGGCCGGCCGGCTGCGCGCCGACCTCGCGGTCAGCTACCGGCCGCCGGAGTACACCGGTGAGCTGGCCCAGATTGCCGAGGCCTACCAGCGGCTGCCTGCTGGCGAGCGCGAGGTGCTGGCCCTCAGCGCCTGGGAAGGCCTGGGCCACGGCGAGATCGCGGTCGTCCTGGACTGCTCGCGCAATGCGGTGCGCATCCGGCTGCACCGGGCCCGCAAACGGTTCGCCCGCGAACTGGCCGCGGGCCAGGCCCAGTCCCAGTCCGCCGACCCCGGCCTGCACATCCCGAACGGAGACCTGGCATGAATCAGCTCACCCGTATTTCCCCGGTCTCCGACACCGAGGCCGGGCACCTGGCCCGCCCGGGCACACTGGCCGAGCTGGCGGAGCGGATCACCGTCGAGTCGCCCGTGCAGGATGCGGCGCGGCGGGTGTCGGTTAGGGGGCGGTGGCGTTCAGCAAAAAGAAGGAAATGGGTAGTGGCGGTGCCGTTGGCCGTGGCCCTCGCCGTCGCGTTGCTGGTTTTGACGTCGCTGGGCCGGCCGGGGCAGCGGGTCGGGCCGGTCAGCGTGGGCCCGGCGGCGGCGCAGGCGCTGTCGTTCAGCCGGCACCACGGGCAGATCACGGTCATCGTGCGCGACCCGCTGGCCGACCCGGCCGCCTACCGGGCCGAGTTCGCCCGGCACCACCTGCGGATCTCGCTCAAGCTGCTGCCGGTGTCGCCGTCGCTAGTCGGCACCGTCGTGTATATCGGCCAGTCCGGGGGCGCCGATATCGCGCCGATCACCGCCCGCGGCCGGTGCTGGACGGGTGGCGGGGGCGCGGCGTGCCCGGTCGGGGTGCGGATCCCGGCGGGCTTCCATGGGTCGGCACAGCTGGTGTTCGGCCGGGCGGCCCGGGCGGGCGAGAGGTATGAGTTGACGACGTCGGCGTTCGCGCCCGGCGAGGTGATGCACGGGATGCGGGTCCGGGGGCGGACGGTGACGCGGGTGCTTGTGCAGCTGCGGGCGCGGGGGGTGTCGGTGCCGGTGTTCAACTACGCGCGGGGTGGCGTGGCGCGGAACGTGCGGCATGTGCCCGGCGGGTGGTTCGTGTACGACGCGACGCCGTGGGCACCGCGGGAGGTCATGCTGATCGTCGGGCCGGGGCGGACTCAGCCGCCGGTGGGTGCGCCGCAGCCGGTGCCGTCCGGGGCACCGGTGCCGAGCCCTTCGCCGACTGGCTGATGGGGTGGCTGCGGGCCCGCTGGCGTTTGTGCTGGCGGGCCCGCAGGCTGCCCGGGGGGTTTCCGGCTTCCGGCGGCCAGCGGAGTGGTGCTTACCGGCTGTCCCGTTTGGCCTGCTGGCGGGCACCCGTGGCGCGGGTGCTGGCCCGCCGCTTGGCGCTCGCCGGTGAGCGCAGGGCGCGGTCCCCGGTGGGCTGTCCGGTGACCGCGGGGCCTTGCCGGGCGGGGGCAGGCTTCGCGGCGGTTGCGGGTGCGCGGCCTCGCCTGGCCGCCCTGGCCGCTGCGATCCGCTCGGCGCGGAGCTCGGCTGCGGCCTGCCGGGCGAGGGTCGCGACCCGGCGGCTTACCCGGGACAGGGCCTCCTCGAATGCCTCGGCTTTCGTCTTGGCCTGCTTGTTCTCGGGCCGTGCCTGGCCACGCCCGCCGTGCTCTGCCACCGCGGCGCTGGCGGTTCGGCGGTACTGGCCGACGTACTTGTTGCGAGCCCGCCTGATCCGGGTCTCAAGCTCGATGGCCGCATCTTCGTCTAGCTCGGCCAGCTTGTCGCGGTCAGTCTCGGCCACCATGAGTCGCTCAGTGTCGTTGAGGGCCGCCAGCAGGGACGCGTTCATCGATTTCCCCCGGTTTACCCGTACGGTTCCGACGTGATGAGGTCTTCCCAGATGGGGGCGTGGCCGAACTAGGCGGGGCCTGCCGGAAACCCGAGCCCGCCGGCCACAGCCAGGAGCCGCGATGTCACCGGGTCCGCCGGCCGGAGGTACCGCGCTACCCGGCCGGAGGTACCGCCGGAGCCGCTGCCACCCGCGGCAGGATGTACCGCCCGACCGCCTTGGCGAAGCCCTCGTCCTCGTTGGAGACCGTCACGTAGGTAGCCTGCCGCCGTACCTCCTCGCTCGCGTTGCCCATCGCAATGCTCAGCCCGCTCCGCTCGAACATCAGCACGTCGTTCGCCCCGTCGCCGAGCGTGGCGATCTGCTCCAGCGGGATCTGGTAGTGGTGCGACAGCCGCTCGACCACGACACCCTTGTTCGCCGCCGGGTTCGTCACGTCGAGGTAGTACGGCTGGGACCGGGACGCCGAGACACGCGCGCCGAACTGCTCATGCACCGTGGTCTCGCACCGCGCCACCCGGTCGTAGTCGTCGCCAACCCCGACGATCTTGACCGCCCGGTCCAGCAGCCCGTCGTAGCTGGGCACCACGGCCGGCTGGAACTGGACGGTGGCCGCTTCGCGCGCGACGTGCGGCGCGTGCGGATCGGTGACGTACCACTCCGTGCCGCAGTAGATCCAGGCGTACAGGCCCTGCGCGCGGATGACGTCGATGACCGCTGGGGCGACATCGGCCGCGACGGTCCGCTCCTCCACGACCGTCATGTCCGGCCGCACGATGATCCCCCCGTTGAAGGCCGCCATCGGCCCCTGCAGCTTCAGCGGCGAGATCAGCATCCGCATGCCGCGCGGCGGGCGCCCGCTGGTAATGGCGAAGAGCACCCCACGCTCGTGCAGTTGCCCGACCGCTTCGATCGCCTGCGGTGTCAGCACCTTGGCTCCAGTGATCAAGGTTCCGTCCACGTCCGTGAGGACCGCGGCGATCGGCCCGGCGGCCGGAACAGGAGCCTCAGTCATGTCTTTGCCTTACCCTTCCGCGGCCGGGTCCTGGTGTGTCCCCGGCGTGGTCCCGCCAGGCGCACGCCATGCACGACCCCAATGATCGGCCGGCCAGCCGCCGGTGTGCTGGCCGGCAACCGACATGCCGGTGAACAATCCACCGGATGAATCTGTATCAGGGAGGGCTGCGGCTCCCCTTGCTATTGACCGGAACTGACTAGCAGCGGACCAGAAAGGATGGTGAGGGCGATGGGACCGAGCTCGTATGGAGGCTCCAGCATATCTGGCCCAAAGATGCGCCCGACCTGACCGAGGTCAATCTCTCGGACCTAGACGACAACGAGGCCAGGCGGATCGTCGAGCAGGTTGAGGATGTCAAGCGCACCTTTGAGCAGTTCGTCGCGGAGGATGTCGTGCCGCATATTTCCCGGCACCCGACCCGCGTTGGCCTGGTGGAGACTGTGCGCCTATTCACCTCGGAATTCTCGATGAACACCGACTACTTGCTAATGCTGAGTGGCATTCTTGCGGACAATGGCGGAGTGATTGCTCAAATCGAGGAACGCTACACAATTACGGCGACCTGCCGACTGGGCCGCGACCGTCTTGATTCCTCAGCTTTGCCGTCTCTTACTGCCAGTGACCAATGGCCCAAGGTGCCGCACTCCTGGTGAGCCGTGCGCCAGCACTGCGTCATGCACCTGCCGCTCGCTCCACCCGGGCCATCTCGTCCGCAGCCCAGTCATGAGGTCGCTGACCTCGGTGTACCCCGCGTAGTAGGTGGACAGCTGGGTGGAGGTCAGCAGCGCCCGCCGCCACTTGCCGGCCGCTTCCCCTTCTTCCTGGAACCCGCGCCCCGTCATCAGGGCCATAGCCTCGGCTTCCGGCAGCCCGTCGCAATGCACCCGGACGTCCAGCACCGTATTGATGATCATGCGCAACCGCATCTTCAGCTGCTGCATCCGCACCGCGTCGGGATTCCCCTCACCTGGGTAGCCGTGGGCGGCCATCAGTTCCTCGGCATACACCGCCCACCCCTCGACGAACGACCCAGACCGGAACGCCCCCCGCACCGGCGTCGCCCCAGTGAACCGCCGGGAGTGCCCCAGCTGCAGAACGTGTCCTGGCATCGCCTCATGCACCATCAGGTTCTGCACCATGTGCCGGTTGTACTCGCGGTAGAAGGACCGGACCCGGTCGGCCGTCCAGTCCCGAGGGGTCGGTGACACCGCCACGAACGTCGGCAGATCCGCCGTCTCCAGCGGCCCGGGCGAATCGCAGTAGGCGACCGCGACGCCCCGGTCGATCTCCGGCATCTCGATGACATCCACCGGGTCGTCGTACGCGGTCACGATGTCGTGCTCGCGGACGAACGCCAGCTGAGCCTCATACGCCCGCTCGACCAGCCCCAGAATCGTGCTGTCATCCGGCGCGTCCGCGGCCAGCGAGTCGAGCACCTGGCGCACCTGCTCCCCGCCGCCGAGCCCGCTCTCACCGGCTGCCCCCAGCCGCCCAGCGGTCTCGGCGATCTGCCCAGACGTCTCGTCCAGGTCGGCCAGGGCCCGGGCGAGCAGTTCCTCCGGCGAGACGCCGGACTCCAGGGTCAGCCGCAGCTTGCGCCCGAACAGCTCCGCCCCGATCCGCGGGTCCCGGAAGCCACCGCCCGCAGCGCCCGATCCCGGCAAGCCATCCGCGAGCCGCTCCTCCAGCCACCGGCAATGTTCTGCGATCGCGTCCAGCGCGGCAGCCCGCGCCGTTGCCAGCTCCGCCGGCGCCGTCACGAAGCCACCCTCAGCGAGCACCCGGTCCAGCTCCGCCCCGACCAGCTGCTGCGTGCCCGCGAACTGACCAAGCGCCGTTTCTACATGCACCCGGGGCAGCCGCTCACCCAGCACCGACCGCGCCGCCGCCAGTGCCTCCGGCACCGCAGCCAGCCGCCGCGCCAGGGACAGCAGCCGGTCCGCCAGCGGCGCGAAATCCCGGGCCAGCAGCAGGTAGATCGCCCGTCCCGGATTCGCGAGCATCGGGTTCCATTCATGCTCACGCAGCTCCAGCTCACCAAACCGCCAGCGCTCCAGCTGGTCGCCAAGGATCTCCGCGTCCACCCGGAATTCCGCAGACAGCTGGCCCAGATCGACCGCGCGAACCTCAGCCAGCCGGTCCCCGCACCACCGCGCCACCTCGGCGTGGTACCCGGCGCTGCCGATCGTCAGCCGGCCGTCGTGCGCGTGCGAACCCAGCGTGGTGGCCAGCTCCGGCCGCCGCTCCAGCACGCCGTCCACCACCGACCCGGCCAGCGCGGCGAACGCCTTATCAGCATCAGGCATGACGCCGACTATAGAGACCCGCCCAAGCCTGACCAGACTGGGCTTTCCACCACAAACGAGCTGCCTGGGGCTGCCTACCAACGAGAAACGAGGGGGACTTTAGACCTTGTTTGTTTCAGCTTGTCTGTTTTAATGGGCCAGTCGGGGCTATGGGGGACCGGCCGGCCTGGGGTTGCGCTGACCAAGGGCCGGCCGCCGGGCTCGCCGTAACACGCCGGGCCGGGGATGACCCGGCCCCATGGCTCCTGCCCGGCCCAGGGGGAAGGGGAGACCATGAGGTCCGTCAAGGCAGGCCTGATCACGAGCGCGCTCCTGACACCGTTGCTGGTCATAGCAACGACGCTCGCCCAGGCCGCACCGGCCGCCGCCACCGCTCGCGGCGGTCACCAGGCCCTGTTCGTCTCGCAGAACGCGAGCCCATCCGGCTCCGGTCAATCCTGCAGTACGGCGAACTACTCGACGATCGGGTCCGCGCTGAAGGCGGCCAGGCCGGGGGCGACCGTCGTGGTCTGCCCGGGCAAGTACCACGAGCAGGTAGTCGTCAAGAAACCGGTGTCCCTGGTCGGCATCCACGCCACGATCAGCCAATCAGGCGTCACACCGACGTTCGTCGTCAACCCGCCCGGTCTCGGCCCGCTCACCATCTTCGCGGGCGTGGTGATCGTCAGCTCCCACGTCAACTTCCGCGGCTTCACGGTGAAGAACGCCCTGGGTGAGGGCATCCTCGCCGCAGGCGTCAACGGCACGATCAGCGACGTCAGCATCGAGCACAACAAGGTGGTGCACAACGACCTCGGTGGCGGTGTCCCGCCTGCCTCGACCTACTTCGAATGCCAGCCCGCCGGGCCGATCCCCGGTGACTGCGGCGAGGGCGTGCACTTCATCGCCGTCGCATATTCGCAGGTCAACGGCAACTTCATCGCGCACAACTCGGGCGGCGTGCTGCTCACCGATGAGACCGGGCCGACGCACAACAACGTGGTCGAGAACAACATCGTGACCCGTAACGAGTCCGACTGCGGGATCACGGTGCCTGGTCACAACCCGGCCGCGCTGAACAGCAAGGGCCAGCGGCAGCCGGACGTCGCGGGCGTGTACAACAACGCCATCGTGCACAACGTGGTCACCAACAACGGCCTCCAGGGCGAAGGCGCCGGTGTCCTGTTCGCCAACGCCACCGCGGGCACCGCGTCCTACAACAACCTGGTCGCGGGCAACTTCATCGCCGGCAACGGGCTGTCCGGCGTGACCATGCACGCGCACACGCTCGCCCCCGGCCAGCACGAAGACCTCAACGGTAACAAGGTCATCGGGAACAAGATCGGGACGAACAACCTCGCCGGCGACACGCTCGACGGCACGGTCAAGGACCTGAAGACCACCGGTGTCCTTGTCTTCTCCGGCGGCACCCCGGTCAAGACGGTGATCGCCCACAACCGCATCTTCGACAACAAGATCGGTATCTGGCTCAGCAAGCCGGTGACGGCGTTCGGCCTCGGCACGAACTCCTTCCACCACGTGAGGATCCCGGTCTCCGCCGGCCACTGATCCAGCCCTAGAGAACGACCGGAGGCGGCCCCGCCATCAGCTGGCTGGGCCGCCTCCGCCGTCAGCGATAGCCCCTCACCCGCACGCCGCGCACGGCCACCTGGAAGTTGCCGGCCGCGTTAGGCGGCAGCCTGGTAAACCACACCAATACATAACGGCCCGTCGGCCGGCTGCCCACCTTCAGGTACACCATCCCTCCGTGGCCAGCGGACCGCGCCACCGGCCGCAGGCCGGCTAGCCGCGGCCGGGGACCGACGCGGATCTGGAAGCGGGCGCCTGCGGCCGGGCCGAGCAGCAGCCGGACTCCGGTGATGGTGACCTTGCGGCCCATGTCCAGCAGCAGCCCGGTGCCCCGGTACAGGTTCCCGAACTGCGGGGTCGTGTACCAGTCGGTCCGCCAGGCGGTACCCGGGCGGCTATCGATAGCCAGGTGAGCGTTCTGCGGGTTGTCGCCGTGGCCGCCCTGCGGGCGGAACGCGGTCGCGCGCACCGGGCCCATCATCCGCGGGCGGGGGTGTGCAGCAGGCGGGGGTGACGGCGCCGGGGCCGATGCCGGCGGGCTCGGCGCGGCACTAGCGGGCGCAGAACTGGCCGCCGCCGGACTGCCCGCCTGCCCGCTCGCGGCCTGCCTCGCACTGGCCTGGTTGTCCGCGGCCACCGACGCTTTGCGGCCCGTTCCAGGGTGGTAGCCCCACAGGAAGAATCCGCCCACGCCGGCCAGCACCACCAGAGCCAGGCCGAGCACTACCAGCCGGCCCGGCCGACCCGGCCGACCCGGGTGGCCCGGGTGTCTCGGGCCGCGCGGCCGTTCCGGCTGGGCCGAGAGACGCATCAGCTCGTCGAGGCTGGTGGCCGCGGCCGGGCCGGGCGCCCGGTAGGCCCGGTCATACTCCTGGATCAGTGGCATCGGGTCGGTGCCGACGACCTCCGCGATGCTGCGGATGTCACCCCGGGCGTAGAAGTCGCCGCCGCACTCGGAGTAGTCGTCGGCTTCGATGTTGCGGATGATGCTCGGCCGGATCCGGGTCCGCTCGCTGACCTGCAGAACGCTGAGACCGGCCTGCTCACGGGCATCCGCCAGGGCCTCGCCGATGCTCACCCGACACCTCCCTGATCATCCGGTCCGGAGCGGCGGTCCGTATGCGCAGTTGCGTTGACCATGACCATCATGACCGTTTTCGGCGTGCTCGAATCGCCAGTCCGGCCAATCCCCAGGTGAGCAGGCGTGGCCTGCTCCGTCCGCGCCCACCGGTTCCACGAGAAGCGGCGGACGTCGTGAGGTTGCCTCTGGATAACCGGAGGCGCATTCCGCAGAATCGAGTCAGCCGCGGTACTGCGGACCGGGACGGTGCGAAGCGGAGGATGATCGATGACCGAGCTCAAGGCCGAGGTGGATCCGGGTGAGGTGGGTTTCGACCCGGAGCGGCTGCAGCGGATCGATCGGCACTTCGCGCGCTACGTCGAGGATGGGCGGCTGCCCGGCTGGCTGATCACGGTGAGCAGGCGCGGGCGGCTGGCGCACGTCTCGGCCTGCGGGTCACGGGACATCGAGGCCGGGCTGCCAGTGGAGACCGACACCCGGTGGCGCATCTACTCGATGACGAAGCCGATCACGTCGGTGGCGGCGATGATGCTGTACGAGGAGGGCGCGTTCGAGCTGACCGACCCGGTGAGCCGGTTCATCCCGTCGTTCGCCGATGTGCGGGTCTACGCGGGCGGGTCGGACCTGCGCCCGGTCACCGTGCCCGCCACCGAACCGGTGCGGATCTGGCACCTGCTCACCCACACGGCCGGGCTCACCTATGGCTTCCACCGCGTCCATCCGGTGGACGCGCTGCACCGTGGGGCCGGGTTCGAATGGTCCTACCCACCCGGCTGCGACCTGGCCCAGGCGTGCGACATCTGGGCCGGGCTCCCGCTGCTGTTCCAGCCGGGGACGGAATGGAACTACTCGGTGGCCACCGACGTGCTCGGCCGGGTGGTCGAGGTGGCCTCGGGGCAGCGGCTCGATGAGTTCTTCACCCAGCGGATCTTCGGCCCGCTCGGGATGACCGGCACCACGTTCTGGGTCGGTGCGGACGACACCCGGCTGGCCGCCCTCTACCAGCCGGGCCCGGAAGGCCGGGCGACGCGGCTGGACGCCCTGGGCCAGGGCGCCCGGCAGCGGCCGGACATGCTCAGCGGGGGCGGCGGCCTGATCTCGACCGCGGCCGACTATCACCGTTTCACCCAGCTGGTGCTCGGCCGGGCGGGCAGCCCGGCCGGGGAACTGGACGGCGTCCGGCTGCTGAGCCCGAGCACCGTGGACTACATGGCCCGCAACCATCTGCCCGGCGGGCTCGACCTGGAGACGTTCGGCCGCCAGCTGTTCGCCGAGTCCCCGTTCCGCGGGATCGGCTTCGGGCTCGGGTTCGCGGTCGTCATCGACCCGGTCAAGGGTGAGGTGCTCTGCTCCCAGGGTGAGCTGTCCTGGGGCGGCGCGGCCAGCACCGCGTTCTGGATCGATCCGGCCGAGGAGCTGACCGTGTCCTTCTTCACCCAGCTGATGCCCTCCAGCACCTACCGGATCCGGTCACAGCTGCGCCAGCTGGTCTACCAGGCGCTGGTCGGCTAACCCGGCCAGGCCAGCCACCGCCAGCCAGCGCCCGCAGCCGCTG
>CAVUBM010000088.1:0-138519 GCA_963739645.1 uncultured Actinomycetota bacterium | reverse complement strand
GAGGTCGACTCGGGGCGCCCTGCCGGTCTTTCGATCGGTGGGTTTCCCCGAGTCGCCTCCCGAACCCGGCGTGCCGAGTCGTCCCGGCACCGGGCTCTCCGCAGGTCCCGTTAGGGGTTGCCGTGGTGGTTCATCCGCTGACCGGCCATGGTCCCGGAATGGCTGTGCCCCGGTAGCGGTAGCGCGTGGTGCGCATCTTGTCGGGGTTGAACAGTCCGATCTCGGTGGTGACCGGCCACCATCCTCCGTTGCAGTAGCGGCGGCGGATGGTCTTCACCGTGACCCGGCGGTGTTTGCGCCGTGCCCATCGCATGAACCGGTCCAGGGTGTAGCGGGCCAGGCCAGCGAAGGCGGCGGCGGAGACGCCGGGCCTGAAGTAGGCGCACCAGCCTCGCAGCGCCGGGTTGAGCTGGCGGATGAGGGTCTGGAGCGGCTGGTTGACGTTGCGCCGGCAGATGGTCTTGACCTTGACCGTCACTGCCTTGACGGCTTTGCGGGACAGGGTGGTGGCGGAAGACGTAATACCGGGTGGTGCCTCGCTTGCGGTGGCGCTGGATGTGCCAGCCGAGAAGTCGAGGCCCTTGTCAATATGGGTGATCTTCGTCTTTTCCGGCGATAGGCGCAGGCCCATCGGGGCCAGTACCGCTGCCGCGTGCTCGCGCATCTGCTCGGCGTGCTCGCGGGTGCCGGAGACCATGAGCAGCCAGTCGTCCGCGTAGCGGACGAGCCGGTAGTTGCCCTGGCCCCGGTGGCGGCGGACGGCCCGCTGGCCTTGGGTGCTGCCTGGGCCGCCGGGGATCTGGGCGATGTACTCGTCCAGTACCGACAAGGCCAGGTTGGCCAGCACGGGGGAGAGAATGCCGCCCTGCGGCACTCCGGCGTTGTTGTCGCGCAGCGTCCCGTCCTGGCCGAGGATGCCAGCCTTCAGGAACGCCTTGACGAGGGCCAGGACGCGCTTGTCCGCGATTCTCTTGCGCAGCCGGTCCATCAGGGCCGGGTGCGAGATCTCGTCGAAGCATGCCGGTGATGTCGCCCTCGACGATCCACTCATACGAGCGGGCCGCCAAATACCGGGCCTCGGCGATCGCGTCCTGAGCCCGCCGCCTGGGGCAGAAGCCGTAGCTGCACGGCAGGAAATCCGCTTCCAGGATCGGCTCAAGCACCAGGGTCAGGGACGCCTGGGCCACCCGGTCGGTGACGGTCGCGATCCCCAGGCGGCGCTGTTTGCCGCCTGCTTTCGGCGATCATCCGCTCCCGCACCGGTACCGGGCAGAAGCTGCGGTCCTTTAGTGCCGTCCGCAGCCGGTCGAGGAACTCCTCGACTCCCACGACGATCTGGACGTAGGAGGCGCTTTGCCCGTCCACGCCAGCCGTCTTGGCGCCCTTGTTGTGCCGCACCCGATCCAGGCCACAAGCAAGAACGCGGGATCGGTGACAAGGTTGAACACATCGTCGAACCGGCGATGAGGGTCATCTCGGGCCCAACGGTGCAGCTTCGCCTGGATCTCCAGTACCCGGCGGCTCGCCTCATACGTGGCGGCCGCCAGCTCGTCGGTATTCATCAACGTCCTCCCGGCATTCCAGAGTCTCCGCTACGGACTTGCTGGCTCCCTTCGCCATGCACGTGCCTCTCGCACGCTCGGACTACTACGGGGCCTCCGCCCCACCCAGCGGCGGACAGGCAACGGACCTGCCCACCGCCAGACCGGCTGCCTGGCGGCCAGGGCGACCGCGGATGGTTCCCACGTTCACCAGAACATCGATCGGCCAGACCGGCGCTCAGCTATACCCCGGCAGCATCGCCACGCCTACGCCGCAGCCCTTCAGCGTGGCCTCCCCACCGTCTGCTGCACACGGCTTCGGAGTTGCCCCGGCTACCACCGGCGGACACGCACTGCGCCCCGGCCCCTATCCACCAGATTTCCGCCGGCACTCGTTACGAGGCTTCAACCACTGATTCACTCGCGTTACGCACACTGGCCTTGCTAGCCGGACCCGCACCGTCTGGCAGTGCCAGCACGTCCCGGCATTGTCGGGGCTGCTTCCCGCCCTCACCGGCGTTCCCGGATCCGTCCCCCAGCTTCAATCAGGTCGCTACGACGACCCGAACGGAAGGGTCTCTCACCCCTCTCGACATTCCAGCGCCTCGTGGCGCACACAGCAGTTAAGTACAGCAACGCTTCCGGCCGGAGGCGGCATGCAACGGCCGCAATTGAGGAGCGACCTGCCCAGGTGACCCCATTCGACCAGTTCGGCGCTCGTTCACACCGAGGAGGTCGGCGGCTCCAGCTGGCTGACACCCCCGGCCGACACCAACGAGCCTGACGACAGGCGTATCCAGGAGACGCTGAGGCCAGAGAAGCCCAGACGAGAGACGCGCTCGCACAGCTTGGGCATATCTTCTAAGCAGCCGGTCACCTTGTGCCAAGTTCTACGTTGCCGAGTTGAGCCGTATTGGGATCAAGAGCGGCGCCTGCGGCGCCGCTGGCCCGGCGCTAGCGCCGGGCTCTGCCTCAGAAGGCCCGCCCGGCGCACGCCGGGCCACACCCGCAAGGCACCTCCACATCAAGAGGCTGATCTGGCACTCTGACTGGGTGCTGCGCGCAGCCCGCCTTCCTCGCTGCCGACTGTCCAAGTCGTGGCGGCGCGTCTAGTCCACGAGGCGAGGGTCGCGCGATCAGACACGCCGACCGTCGGCTTCGCCGTGCTAATAGGGATCTTGCGCACTCACGAGGGAGACAACGCAGCCAGGAGCATTAGATTAATTTCGTTGATTTCTTGGCTACGGGTTCCGGGAAGTTCAAAGACGTGAGTTACTCTACGGTCTTCGCAGCATGCGCCCGGCTGCCGCGATAATCGTCGTCGTCAGGATCCAACCAGCAACTGTTAGAACCGTGGCGATGAGCCTCGAAAGTCCTATGGCGTTCCATGCTGTCTTCCATCCAAGGTTGACTACAGGAACAAGTAGATCCAGGCTATACAGCCAGGGATTCCATGACATATGACCCGTTGGCGCAACGGGACACAGGGCTGGCCATCGCACGCCAAAGCTCGTGCATGGGCCCACTCCAACTGAGAACCAGATTCCAGCGGCAATCCACAGAACACCGAAGATAAGAACGGCCCGCGACGGCAGGTAGCCAAATCCCACAGTCCAATCTTGCATATTGCCCCACAAGCGCCCAAAGAATCCTCGGGCCTTGTAAGACCGTCTCACCGATTCAAGATTTACCTTCCTAGCCTGATCAGCGTCACCGTTTTCTTTGTAATAAGAGGCGAGCTGCTCGTAAGGCTGTGGTGAATAACTGGCTACCGCTCGCTTCAACCATCTAAGACGGTCCGCAGGACTGAGGGTCGAATCAAGCCGATGGTATCGAAAGCCACTGATCATAATTGGGGCCGAATCAGGCCAAGATGTCTCAGAGTCCGAAAGGGTAACCACACTGGCAGCAGTAAGGTCCACACAAGCCGAAGGCTTGGCTCTAAGTTGAAATACCAGAGCTTACTGCAGTAGCTCCCGCTGCCACCAACGCACAACCTTCGGGCGCGTTCAAGGAGGCATCAGTAAGAAGTATGGAGCGTGAGATCTTAGCGTTTTTTAGATTCAATGAATTGCTGGCTTTAGAAGCGCGGAGATCGACATCGCCCTTGACCGTAGCAGCTGTCATCCTTAGAGAGATGCCGCGCCAATCGCCACCCTTACGCTGATCGATAGGAGATCCGAGGGACGATCTTTGCGCAGGGGCACCAATAAGCTCACTATCCGCAAGGCGGACATCTCCACCTGATCTTAGACCTGCTAGATCAAATAGGCCGTTTACCTTAACACGGTCGCCTATCAAGTCACCTTGGATCCGAAGTCCTGTGGCGTTCAAACACAGCTGGCCAGCATTTGAGAGAACAGAATCAGTCAAGGTTAGGTTTGTTCCAATAGTAGCATCGAAAAGCCATGCACTTCCCTTGCACGAAAATTTACGGTTGAGTTCGAGGCTGCCTGAAATCTGCGCTCGGCTTAGATCCAACGCCTTCCCATCATGTTCAAAACTGGCGCCTGCGAACCATACTGACCCGCCGACCTTCGCATCCCTGAGATCCAACCCATGAGTTATATGGCATTTCTCGCCTAGGAGATTCCCTCCCACTTGAATTGCGTCGGCTTGAAATGCAGGAGCCGTTCGTGCGCTTATCTTCGCCCCACGGATGGCGAGCCCACATTCAATCTCGGCTCCATGGAGGTCAATTTGCCCTTCGATGCAAGCGCCGTCAGTGATCAAGAGCGATCCATCTACAATCAAGTGATCAGCACGAACGGTGCGATCTTCCGGGCTAGACAGGTTCGTGCCATCAAATGTTACTTGACAACCTATTCGGGCATGATGGAGGTGGATCTGCCCTTTCGCATTGAGCTTAGCTGCAGCGAGGCCCAAGCCTATATTCGCATGATCAATGTCGAGCGCGATACCCTTCTCATTGGTAATAGTCGATCCTGTCAATACCAGTTGACCGCCTATATGAGCACCATTCATATTGACAGACCCCGTGCACTTAAAGCCATCCGACGCGTGCACTGTTTGAGAGACTTTTACCTTCGTCGCGTGAATTGCGGTGTTGCCTGGATTAGACACCGTAACGCCACTAGCGACAGAAAGCCGCCTATCTCAGCCCGGCGAAGATCTATCGCCCCTCGAATAATGGATCCTCGAAGTGTGACATCGCCGTCTATGGAGCAGCCCGATAGAGAGACACGATAACCTGACTTGCGTTCTTCAATTTTCGTTCTTGCGAGGTCCAATTCGCCGAAAATCTTGGCACCATTAAGACTTATTCGGTCCGTGACGTGACAGTTAGAGAACCAGATTGGGCCTGAACAGTTCGCTCGCTCTGCACTAAGGCTTGGAAATGACCGAATTGACTATGCCGATAAAAAGTGGCAAATGTATCACTTAGGTTGAGCGGTTCATCAAAACGGCAGTTGCTAAATCGGAAAGCAAGAAGGCGTCCGCAGCCAGATCAAGCGACCCTGTGACGCGGCCCCCAATTAGCCTGAACCGGACTGGGTGACCCGGGTTGACGGTCGGCGGATTCAGGAGGAGTTGAGCCACAACGGAGGCACGGATGGTCCGATTGACGTCCCAGACAGCGGCGTTGGCTGGGTCATTGAGCGTCGGATCGGCATCGCTCAAATCGAGCGGCTCACCGGCTTGGAATGCTCGCCAGAGGGCTTGTTCAGATGTTGTCCAGCCTGTCGGAGGGCCTTCCTCGCATTCGCCGGCGGGAACCCCGATTGAGACCTCATGGGGCCGAGAGGACTGTTGCGCCACTGAACCATGATGGCCCAAGTTGGCCTGCGTTCGGGCACACATGAGGTCGAAACGCCATCCGGTCTAGCGTCGGCTGGCTGACCGCCTCTCTACTCGGACCTGGATAGAGGTGCCGAGCTGCGTACTAGGGGTCTCAAGTTGCGACCTGTTATCTCCCTTAACCAGGTCAATCAATCCTTAGCCGGGCGAATCTCGCTACAGCGGACTAATCTGAACAACCTAAGTCTTGTTACAGGTCTGGCACTCGGCGTTCCCAGGGACAACACGTGGGTACGGGTGGCCTCACCCGCTTTGGGATTGTGCCTCCGAGCGGTGGCCGAGACCGCCTTCTAAGCAGCTGATCACATCTGGCTGATCAGCGTGAACCCTGGTCACCTCCTGTCACCTGCGGACCTGCGCCATCGACGGGGCGTTTGAAGGTGTAGATGGTGAGCAACCGCGCCGCCTCCCAGTACGAGGACCCGTCCCCTCCCTCGCGGTAGTCCTGCAGCCCGGCCAGCTCCCAGCCATCAGCTCCGAATCGGTTCAGCAGCTCCAGGACTGTCTGATCGTTGTCGGAGTAGTTCTCGCCCACGCCCTGGCCAGGACCGTGCCACACGACAGCGCGTGCGCTTTCCGCCTGAGCACGCCCATCGACGGTGATCGTCAGCTGGGCATACTGCCAGCACCCCATGACGGCCAGTGTCCCATCCCCACCATGGCCGGCGGGCAGCTGGCGGGTGCCGTGGTTGAGGCCATGCCACATGCTCGGCAGCAGGCGGCGAAGTCAGGTAGCGCTCACTTCACACTGTTGAGTTGACAAGGTGCATTCCAGGCGGATGATCACCAGCCCGCCGGGTTGCAATCTGGGTTGCAGTTCGCTCTGATACGGTCCCGTTCACCGGAGTACAGGCATCCAGGCTGACCTGCGGCGCGAACTCCGATGAACCCGGATGGACGCGCTCCGCTCAAGCTCTTAATCCGCGGCTTCGGACCGCGACAGCTCACCAGACGGGCGGGTATACAGCACTGGAGTACAGCAACCTCATCGACTGCGAATTGACGGTGATCGTCAGCTAAACGTGTAGAGCTTGGAGATCACTGCAGGCCGTAGGGCTTGCGGCCGTAAATATCTGACGTATGAACGATGTAGTGATCAACATCGTGGCGGTACCAGCGAAAGCCTTGGGTTTCCCGGTCAATGCTTAGGGCGACCCAGGATATCCAGTAGGCAGGGCGGTGCGCCGAATCCGGTATCGGGTCTGCCAGTTCGGTCAGATTACTAGTTAAGAATGTCCAGCCTTACGCGGCGGCATGTCGTTGCGGTACACTCATGCCGAGGTTTCGTCTAGGAGGGTCAATGGCGAATGTGTTCGGACTCTACTACCCGCATGTTCATTTCCGTGACGAGGGATGGCTGAAGCTCAGCGCACTGTACCTGGATCGCCTATACCATCTCTACGACAACTTCGCAGAGATTACCCTCCCGAGCATCACTCAGACTGAGATGTCGCTGGCGGTGGATGATTTCACCAAAGCGATCCGGCCAGCCCGGAGGTCGCGGACCGAGCCGCAGAGCGGTTCCTTAATGCCGTCTCCGGTACTGACTTGGCCCAATATCGCATGCCATTCGATTCTCCTGTCACCGCCGATGACTTTGAGACCGCGCTCGCGGCCTGGAAAATGCCCAACCCGCTCGCTGACCTGCTAAAGGAGACAGGAGTTGCGCGGGACATTGGACGTGGGCGGCTGGCGCTGGACCCAGGTCTTGTCCATGCCTACCTGCTTACGCTGGCGACAGAGATGGCCGTGGAACTGGGCGCCTCGCCGCTAGCTGAGGAAGCTTACGACCAGGCTGCAGCGGGCCTGACCGCCAGGCGGCTGGTCGCAGGACTGCGCGAGGAGCGGCTGCCTCTAATAGAGGCGGAGGAACAGCGATCCGTTCTGGTGAACCTAGCCATTACGACAATCCTGCCACGCAGACATCGACGTTTGCCCGGTCAGCAAGATAATTGAGTTCCGCGCACGGTACGCCGCCGAGCGTGCCCGGTTCAACGACTCCGTAATCCGCCTCATAACCGAGTCGGAGCAGCTTGAGAGCATCCGCGACCAGCAGGTGCTCCTCGATCACCTCAAGGCGAGCTACGACAGTCAAATGGCGCCAGCCCTTAGAGATCTCCAGCAGGCCCTCCGCGGCCTGCGCATTGACACGGTAACGGGCACGATGAACGTACAAGCCGCAGTTCCCGCTGCGGCGGCAAGTTCGCTAGCGCTCCTGGCACTGCACCCCTCGGCCGCCCAAGGCGCAGCTATTGGGTTCGGCGGCCTTGCGCTGGGCGTGTGGACGTCGGCTCGGCGGACCGCGGGAATGCGCGGCGCTTCGCTGGCGGCATCCCCAGTCAGCTACCTATACCACCTTCAACACGACCTGGCGCTGCGGCCTCGCGGAGCGGCTCAGGCACGCGGCAGCGCGATTCTCCCGCCCGAGTTGCCAGCTCCGTCCACAGTCGGCAGGCAGGAGCGCCGCCGAGACCGGCCGAAACGTCTAGCATGGCGACGACGGGACAAGCGAAGCTGACCATGGTCGCTGACACAGGAGACAGCAGTGCGCAGGTTCCACTATGGAACTGTCAAGTAGCTAGCGCAGCAAAGAGCATAGCGAATCACTGCTAGTTGCAGTTCTAGTTGCAGTTCGCCCTCGTACATGCGTGTCCGCAGGCGTACGCACTACTAACCTGGCCTGCGCAGCGGCCTTTCTCGAACCGAGGTGAACTTGGCTCGGTCAAGCTTTTAATCCGTGGGTTCAGGGTTCGAGCCCCTGGCACCCCACCGCGCTGACCTGCTCATACGCGTCGAGCGCGTGTTCTAGGTTGCTCAAGTCGGCTCGGCCGCACCCGGCCGCGTCCTGAGCAGAAGTAGCACTTTGTGTACTCAGTTACGAGCTTGCCGGGGGTTGCGAAGCCGTGAGGAACCCGCGTCTCCCACGCCGTAGGCTGGCGCTCGTAGCTGCCACCCCCGCGCCCTTGGCAGACAGGACACTGTGGCCAGCGAGCGCAGCGGTAGATCCGCAGCCAGATCGGTGCGGTGATGGCTGCCAGGATGAGGAGCCCGACCATGTAATAGAGCAGGCTCTGGCGGATTTGAGCCGGGTTGCACCCCAGCCACTTCTGGAACGCGTTGTGCGCGGGGTCGCAATATGCCAGGTAATGCATGGGTACCTCCCGAAGTAGATCGAACCTGGGGTCTGTAAATTGTGATTCTTATGCCATAACTTTTAGCTGGCTTCCTGAAGCTGTCATACGTATCGCGAGACCACACGGCTAATCCCGAACCCCCGTCGCAGGAGGCCTTGCTTCTTCCGCCAGGTGATCTGCGACAGTGGCGTGTTTCGGCCACTCTGGTGCGACGTTTGTGCAGAGCTTCGTGACTGGGAGGCGCTGGGTCTGCTTGCTGCCCTCTAGGGCTGGCGAAGTCTTCAAGATCCGCCGGGGTCCCGTAACCCATGAGGTTCTTTGGACCCCCGGCAGATCTCGGTGGTTCATGCGTTCAGGTACGCCTCGCACTGGACGTGCGTGTCCTCAAAAGCCAGCGCGGCGAGCGGCGCCGTGACCCCCGCATCCCTAGTGCCAGCCCCACCCCGAGACTCCCACAACGCAGACCGTTTGCCCGGCGAAGTGTCCCGCGATTCCGGCGTGCAGGCCGGGCTCTGCGGCTCCCGCATCGCAGTACATGCCAGTGTTCTGCTGGCACGGTGGCTGCTGACCGTCGTTGCTGGTCTGCAGATACCACTGGATCAGCGCCCATCGCGATATGGGGCCGAAGTGGCCGTCGGTGGCGATGCCCAGGTTCGGGTAAGCGTTTTGATAGTCGCGCTGGAACTGTTCGACGGCTGCGAGCGTGGCCGGGCCGTAGACGCCGTCGATCGTGAGGTTGGTGCCCACGGCCCAGTTCATCCAGGTCTGCAGGCTGACGATGCAGGTGCCGGTTGTGCCGAGGTACATGACGCCGCATTCGCTCATCTGCAGGGTGATGGTGTAGGGCTGGCCAGGTGCCGGGACGACCGTATCGGCGTGAGCTGCGGGCGCGAGCGCGACGCCGACGCCGCCGAGGGCCGTGGTGAAGGCGATGGCGGTCGCGCCGATCCGTCCGCGGGTCTGCGAGAGAGAACATAGGTGGCTCCTTCCGGGCCGAGGTGACAATCGGCTGCTGTACTACGACAGCGGCAGCGAAACGGTTCGCTCCGACGTCGCTATCGCATGGCATCGGCATGTCATCGGGGGCCTGAGAGTTAGGCACGCCGAGCGGAGCTCGCGAGTGCCCGTTGGCGAAGAACCTGCGGAACCTTTCCCCGGCCGTCGTTGCCGTCCATGGCTGCCTGCCTCCTTCTTGGTGCGATCTACTGCGGTTTGGACCGCCGCTACCAGGGCAGTTGGCCGGCAGCTCGCTCGGGCGCGGGAGTGACTCACCGGGACCGCGTACTGAGATAAGCGCCGAACCGATCGGCGGCCTGGGGCAGTAGCGGGGGATCAGCTGGGGGACAGCAGTGCCGTGGACCGATAGCGGGGCACGCACCGGGCCCCACGAGATAAGCCTGATCGCCAGGATCGCCTTCAGCGGCGGCGACGACGATGCGGCAAGAAGGATCTACCGCAAGTACCACATGATGGTGTTCAGGATTGGCCTTGGGCAGCTGCGTAACAAGGAGCTGGCCGACGACGTGGTGCAGGAGACCTTCATCAAGCTCTGCAAGCAGGCACCGAGATACAGTCCAAGTAAGGCCTCGGTCCCGGGGTGGATAGTGATGATGGCTAATTCAGCTGCCACCGACATCCGGCGTAAGTGGGCGAGTCGGTCGTCCCAGCCCGTCGAGGAGTTCCAGCTGCCTCCCCAGCCCGACAACATCGACCAGGTCCTCACTGCTCTCGCCTTGGATGAGGCCCTCGGTAAATTGCGGCCGATCTACGCCGACGTCGTCAAACTCTACCGCCAAGACCTCACCCTCTCCCAGATCGCAGAGCGCCTCGGCATCCCGCCCGGTACGGTAAAGTCCCGGCTGGCCAAGGCTCTCGACACTCTAGGCAAGGACCTGGCCAGCCTGCGTGGCGATGACGATGCCCTCTGAGGCCGACATTGATGCCGCTCACCCCGAGGCCTTCGACTACGTCATGGGCGTCCTTGATCCGGCTGAGGTCCAGGCGTTCCGCCGCCACATGGACCAGTGCCACCACTGCCGGGCAGTCGCCGACGAGTACCGCGAGCTAGGCCAGAAGATCCAGAACCTGCCGCCAACTGATAGTCCATCACCCGGCCTTGAGGAGCGCACCGTCGCCGCCATGGTCCGGGCCATGGCAGACCGGCGGCCGACCCGGGACTATCCAGCCATCCACGACGTCTCGCCTGTCAGCGGTGTCAGCCAGCGGGACACCACGCGCGCCTATCCGATTCCAGGCGTTTCCCCACTCCAGCCATAGGCCCAGCCCGGCGAGAAATCGGCCAACGTCCTTCCCCTCCGTCGCCGCCTGAGCCGCCGGGTGCTTACGATCAGCGCCGCGGCCGCTGCCGTCATCGTCGCCGCCATCATCGTGCCGCTGGATCTTAGTGGCCCGGCTCAGGCCACAGTCGTTGTCCCGCTCCACGCCACGGCCACAGCCGATGTAATCGGCGAGGGCAGCGCCGGTGGCCAGGCAACAGCCCACCAGGCTGGGCCGAGCTGGACATTTGTTGTCAACGTGCATGGCCTAAAGCCCCTTCGCGGCAACGACGTTTATGAGTGCTGGTGGGCCGCTCCTGGTAGCACCAACCGTCATCCGATGCTGGTCAGTGGCGGCACCTTCGTGGTGGGCGGCTCCGGCGTAACCACTGTCACAATGACGGCGGGGGTCGACCCCCGCCAATTCCGCACGATGGAGATCACCGCCGAATCACCCGGCAGCGGTGCGCAGCTCGGCCACGTCATTCTGGTCGGCGCGGCTGGCCTCGGCTAACAGCCCCCACCATCTGGACTGATAGTGCCAGGCGAGCTAATCAGATCGGCACGGGCGTACCAAATCCGTGCCAGAACGGGTCCGTCATGGCGGTCATTCACGAGTACTGAGAGACCAACGCGGCGGGGCCTGACCTGGACAATCGCTGGTGGGGGAGTGGCCCAAACGACCTCCTAAGCAGTGAGTCATCCTGTTGTGCCACATCCGCGGACCGGGCATGTGAAGATCACCTGGATTGGGTGAGGCATCGTTGATGGGTGAATTTCTACCAGGGCTGCCCGGCCTGCCTCGATGGAATATCCCAGGTAAAAGTCTGTCACCTGGCCGTTGGGCCGGGGTTCCGCGCGGGCATGCGGCGAAGGTGAAACCTGTATCCCCGGCGGGCAATTGATTTCCGGAACCCGGGCCGAAACCGTCCACGAAGCGGAAGTACGACCGGGCCGCGACGGCGGGCTTCATGACCACCGTAGACCCGGTCGTGACTTCAACGATCATCACGACGAAGCGGAATTTGCCCTGCCGGGGCGCAGCCCGGTCCGCGCCCGGCCAGCCGTCATAATGCACGTAGCCGAGCTGACGGCCGCCGACGAACCACAGCGGGCCCGCCCGCAGGCTCCCAGCACGCCAATCCGGCCCGAGCTGGCCCAGGTTCGCGGAATCGCAGGTGAGCAGCACCGTACCAGGGGCGGCGGTCGGCGACGGCCCGGGTGCTGCCAGCGCTGTCGGACCGCCCGGCGAGGAGACAGCGTGACGGCGGCCGCCTTGGCTCAGGACCAGGGTTGTGATCACGGCGATCAGGGCAACAGCTGCTGCCCCGGCAAGCCAGCGCCCGGAAGGCAAGCGGGGATCGCGCCGTGGACCCTGGCTGATCTCATCCAACCGTCACACCTGCTCCAGACAGCCCGCTGCACCTCCGTGTAATTATGTGTCGTCTCACTGATGCCGTCGCCTCGCGGATCGCGCCGCAGACTTGAAGATCCCGTGAGCGGCCTGGGTGACTAACTGGGTGACAATCGCCGCGCTCGCAGGCGGACACCCACGGACAGTCTCGGCAGGCCAGCCGATGAGTAGAACCTGCTTGCCGACGTATGAACTTGGCTTCGGGACGAAGAGGCCGGATGACACCCACCGCTGACACCAACGAGGTCGGATGTCTGCGACCTGCTGCGGACGGTTGGGAGCGGTTTCCCAAGGCCAGATACGGTGCCGGACACTTGGTGCGGATTTTGCAAGCAAGGGATCGCTGGCTCGGGCTGGCCGGATTTTGGCCGCACAGCAGCGCTCAACGCTGCCACTTGTTGCACATCGCTGAGCAGCATCTCACCAGGTCAACGGGCATATGAGCTGATGGCGGATGTGCCCGTAGATATCTACGGATCTGATGGTTGGTGCCTCACTCGCTGTTGATCATGACTGCGAGTGACGGGACTGCTTCTCCTCGGCGGTCAGGCCAATGTGGTGCCAACCCCCGGGCGTTACCCAGCGGAAGACAGTGAGACCCGGACGTTTGCACCAGCACGTCTCCACACAACCGCAGCGCAGACGAGGCCCGCCGATTCCCAGAGCGTCGGCGGCGCGGGTACCAACTGCCAGCAGGAGGACTCCCGCGACGCCCCCCAGGAGAATTCGGCGCATACGCGGTAGCTTAGCCACCCAGCGACGGGAGTCCGCTGCCGGGCGGCACGGATGTGCGCTACTTCCACGGAGGCTGTTAGACCCAGGAGACCAATGACCGGTTTGACGATGACCACCTGGTCGCGGACGACGCTCACGTGCAGCACCAAAGTGCAGCAACCGCCCCGTCGCAGGACGACCTCGGGTAGCCCTATCCGTGCGAGGCACTTGCGCGAACGACGGTGAATGACCACCCTGCCGGTAGTTCGCATCGAGGGGTAGCACAGCGCACGGCGTGCCACACTCGTGCCACAGCAACCCGCCAATGGTGCTCACTCACGGCGAGAGCGTCCGCGCGGTCCGTCACTGAGACACGGTGCCTGCCAGCACGAAGGTCGCCGGGGTGCTCGAAGAAGTCGTCCACGACTTGTGTGCCGTTGCCGTGCAGTCCCTTGTAGGTTTTCGTCGCCGATGTGATCGTCCACTTCCCGGGCGCGGACGCGAACATGTGGAGCGTGATCAGGAAGGTGATCGTCCCTTTCTTGCCGACTGCGACACGCCGGATCAGGACCTTGTTGCCCTTCACAGTCCGGTAGTCGGTAACCGCGCCCGCGTCTGCGGTAGCCCCCGAAATCGTGAAGTGACCAGTGGCCGCTACGCCTCCGTTTGTGACGTCAGAGCTCTTCGTTGTCTCCGTGGACTTGACGGTGATCTTGCCGTCCGCTGGTTTAGGCGACGAATCGCTTGCTGGTTTCTGCGGCGAACCGCACGACGAGACGAGCACCGCAACGAGAAGTCCGATCCCAGCGAGCGGCGGAGAAAAGCGGTTCCTCCAAGAACACCCCCTCTGCTGCGGGTCTACCTTCCGTATGGCAGGTAGATCAGTCCTAGCCGCATGTCATGGAGGAAGCCGCAATGGCACTGGACGGCTGCGTAAATTCGCTCGTCGAGTTGCCGGGAAAGGTTGCCCCTTCCGATTAGCTCATATGCGTCAGAACGAACAGCGCGATGTCCGGCACCCCCTCGCCGGGAGAAGCCTATCCCGCTGTGACGCTCGGCGGAAGAGCGACAACCCAAGCCGCAAGCGGGTCCCAGCTGAGACCGGTTCGCATCGAGAGGCGTCCGTTACTACAGGCGCGGCCGTGCCAGATCCGTGCCAGAACGTGTCGGCCACGGCGGTCATTCACGAGTACTCAGGGTCGCCACGACGCTCGCTGACCTGCCGGAGGTGCACGACGTAGGCGTTGAAACGATCTCCTAAGCAGTAGGCCAGGACCAGCAGCGAGCGGGCGCTATCGCTGCTGACGCGCCCACCAATCGCGGATAGCGGCCTCAGTTTGAGCGGCGCCCGCCTGAAATTGTTCCTCCATGCCAGTGGCCTCGCCGATCAGCGCGCGTGCCGCATCCAGCGCCGACTCTGGGTGGTGGTCCGGCAGGGCACCAGGCAGCATGACGATGACCCAGGTGCGGTCCCCACGGTCGTCGACCTCCGCGCGGAGTTCTTGCATCCGCTTCGACGCCAGGCTGCGGAAGAGCTGCAGCCAATATTTGCTGGCGTGCCCGGCGAGCGGAATCTCAGCCGTCACCGTCCCCTGCGCTGCGGTGACCTTTATATCTGCGGTGTGCTCGATGTCGGGCATCGTCGCCACCCTCCCCCTCGCTGCGGACCGGCTGGGTCTCTTATGAGACTACGGCGCATATCGGACCAGGCTGGGCCGCGCTTCGGACAGCCGTGGCCGCGGAATAGACTGCCGTGGTCTGGGGCCTCCAGGTCCGCCTCGCCCCGTGTCCGTTCCGCCCGCTGAGGGCAATCTCGCCGGGGTCAGAAAACAGCACAAAAAGGCACCAATTCCGCCCGAACCGATGACGATCGCGACCCTCCGGCGCCTGCCGCGACGGGCACCTCAACAGCAGATACTTATCCACCGCCCGGAGTACGCCCATTATTAGGTCTACGAGAGACCTTGACATCACCATTCGGGCACGAAACCGTATGTCCAGCCGAGCACCCTTTCAGGGCTGCCACCGACAGCCCGGGCGCCCGGATGCCGGAGGACACGAATGGCGAGAGCACTCAGACGACGCGGTCTGCGCGCGGCTCTGACCGTCGCAGCATTGGGTACTGCGACCCTGATGGCAGCAAGCACTGCGGCGCTCGCAGCCACTAACACCCCGTCCCAGACGCCCGGCGCCTGTGCCCCGAATGCCCACGCACCTCGGGTGGGCCGTTTCGGCGGCATCGTGAGTGCTGTGAACGCCCAGACGGGTTGTCGGGCGCTCAACACCAACCTCCAGCCGCTGGCGACACGGCCAACGGCACTCCGCCGCTGATCTGGCACGGCGGCGCGGTGATGGGGACGAAGTCGACCGGCCCCGCTGGTCATTACGCCGATCTTCTGGAACCCGGCGGGCCACCCGATGACGGCTGCCTACAAGAACATCATCACCACCTACCTGTCTGACGTAGCCCAGGCCAGCGGTCGCACTAACAACGTGTACTCGACAGCGACCGAGTATTCCGGGACCGACGGGAAAATCCGCTACCGGATCCGGCTGGGCACCCCCATCAACGACACAGGCCCGCTGCCCGCGGACGGCTGCACACTCGCGCAGCACGGACACCACGGGCATCTACGCGGACAGCTCTGGCTATAACGCCTGCCTCGACGATAACCAGGTCATTGCCGAGACCGACCGGGTCGTCACTGCGAACGGCCTTCCGCGGAACTTCGCGCACATCTACGTGCTGTTCCTGCCCAAGCACGTCGAGTCCTGCTTCTTCGCGGGCCGACGAGCACACGCTCGGCCAACGCCTGCACGATCAACTACCAGCCGAGCGCGGCCTACTGCGCCTACCACAGCCAGGCTCCGAGCAGCACCATCTACGCGCACCTGGCCTACCCGATCTACGCGTCGGCGACGGGGTTCACCTGCAGTAGCGACGCCGTGTTCCCCGTTGTCCAAGCGCCGAACGGGAATCCCGACGCCGACGTCGAGGTCAGCCCCACGAGCCACGAGGTAATGGAGGCGTGGACCGACCCGGACACCGTGACCGGCTGGTATGACTCCAGTGGCTTCGAGAACGGCGACGAGTGCGCCTACATCTTCGGCCCGACGTCTGGCACGCCTGGGCAGCTCTACAACCAGACGATCAACGGCCATCACTACCTGACCCAGGAGGAGTTCAGCAATCGCAGCTTCTTCCAGAGTGGCGGTGGCTGCCTGCAGGGCAAATAACCCCGGCCCATACGTGAACGCGCCTCTGAACGGAGCGGCGTAGCCACGACGGCGGCCCCGGGCACCATCCGGGGCCGCCGTTCTCCTTTGCGGAGTCCATGCAGTGCGCCAACTGTTGACAATGGTTGGCGAGCTTCTTCGCAACGACCCCATCGCACCTGCACCGTACAAACTGCGGCGGCCCGCCGCTGGCAGCTGCTGTTAATAGACCTCCGCAGGACGTGCGTGCCGGTGCCGAGGGGCGGCATGTGGACTGGGGCAAGAGCTCGCGCCAGATCAGCCGTTCCGGTGTGGTCCCCAGGACTCAGCCGCACTCCCGGTGGGGTCTCAGACCGCACCCGTCCGGCTTGGTGGACACGGACCGAGAGCTAGTGGTCGCGCCCGTTAATTCGTCGGGGGCGGCGGGTCGAGCCAGGCGGTATGGTCGCCGAGGTAGAGGCCGCAGGCGCAGTCGAGGGCTTCTTGCGGGGTGCCGGCTGGCCAGCCGCTGGGCAGGACGGATTTCTCGTAGTCGTCGTGGCTGGCGCGGTAGATGGCGAATCCCCAGGTGGTGGCCGAGTCGGCGTAGCGGAGCCGCACAGGGGCAGGGTGGTGCCGTCGGGGAGCTGGCCGGCGACGTAGGCGAACTGGCCGTGCCAGCGGACGTCGATGCCGGCGAGCTGGGGCCACCGCTCGCCCGCCCGGGCGGCCAGGCGCTGGCGCAGCGAGGTCTTGGTCGACTCGGGTGGCTTGGCCATATCTCCATCCTGCCCCAGCCGGCGGCCTCATCATGGAGGCCAGCGTCCCGGCACCGGGCCGGCGGCCGTCAGCGAGGAGGTGCCCGTGCCTTCCAGCCCGTACGTGATCTGCCTGGACGATGCCGACCGGGCGGAGCTGGAGTCAGTGTCCCGGCGCGCCACGGCGCCGTTCCGGCTGGTGCAGCGGGCGCGGATCGTGCTGCTGGCCGCCGGCGGGCTGGCGAACCAGGTGATCGCGGACCGGCTGGGCATCTGCGAGGACACGGCCCGCAAGTGGCGGCGCCGGTACTGCGAGCAGGGCCTGGCCGGGCTGGCCGACGCGCCGCGGCCGGGCCGGCCGCGCGCGTTCCCCGCCCGGGTCGTGGCCGAGGTCAAGGCCCTGGCCTGCGAGCCGCCCGCCGCGAGCGGGACAGCCGCTGGCCCGCTGGACCTGCCCCGAGCTGGCCCGCCAGGCGGCCGCCAGCGGCATCGTCGCCTCGGTCTCGGCGTCCACGGTGCGCCGCTGGCTCGCCGACGACGCGATCAAGCCCTGGCAGCACCGGTCGTGGATCTTCCCCCGCGACCCGCACTTCGCCCTCAAGGGCGGCCGCGTCCTCGACCTCTACCAGCGGACCTGGGAAGGACAGCCGCTCGGCGAGGACGAGTACGTGCTCAGCGCCGACGAGAAGCCCGGCGTCCAGGCGCGCTCGCGCGTCCACCTCCCGCTGCCGCCCGGGCCCCGGCGGGCGATGCGGGCCGAGAGCGAGTACGTCCGCTGCGGCACCCTGGCCTACCTGGCCGCCTACGACGTCCACCGCGCCCAGGTCATCGGCCGGTGCGAGCCGTCCACCGGGATCAAGCCGTTCACCGCGCTGGTCGACCAGGTCATGAGCGCCGAGCCGTACGCCTCGGCGAAGCGGGTCTTCTGGGTCGTCGACAACGGCGCCTCGCACCGGAACTGGGCCGCGGCCGACCGCCTCGCGACGCCTACCCGAACGCGCAGATGGTCCACCTGCCCGTCCACGCCTCCTGGCTGAACCAGGTCGAGGTCTACTTCTCCGTCATCCAGCGCAAGCTCCTCACCCCCGACGACTTCGAGGACCTGGACGACCTCGCCGACCAGATCCTCGCCTTCGAACAGCACTACAACGCCACCGCCCGGCCCTTCGACTGGAAGTTCACCCGCACCGACCTCAACCAGCTCCTGACCCGCATCAGGCAGCACGACCCGCACGCACCGCACCCGCTAGCCGCATGAACCCCCGACGAATTAACGGGCGCGACCACTAGTGCCGTAGCAGGTCACGTTTGCCCGGCAGGCCGCTTTCGCCGGGGGTCCTGATCCTTGAGACTGGGCCGGTGACGGAACGCTTGCGGGTGGGTGAGATCGATGACGATGAGGGCCGGCGGCTGGTGCGGATTGTCCGCCGGGGCAGCGGGTCGGTGGTGACCTGGCGGCGGGCGCAGATGGTGCTGCTGTCAGCGCAGGGCATGGCCGTGCCGGCGATCGCGAAGGTGGCGTTCACCAGCGAGGACCGGGTCCGGGATGTGATCCGCAACTTCAACGCTGACGGGTTCAGCTCGCTGTACCCGAAGTACAAGGGCGGCCATCCGCCGAAGTTCACGCTGGCCCAGCGCCGGGAGATCAAGAAGATCGCCAAGTCGAGGCCAGCCGAGCATGACCTGCCGTTCTCGACCTGGAGCTTGTCGAAGCTGGCCGAGTTCCTGGTGGCTGAGGGGGTGGTCGACGACATCAGCCACGAGGGGCTGCGGGTGCTGCTCCGCGAGGAGGGCGTCAGCTTTCAGCGCATAAAGACCTGGAAGAGGTCGAAAGACCCGGACTACGCGGTGAAGAAGGCGCGGGTTGAGCACCTGTACGCGATCGCTGACCGCGAGGTGACCCCCGACCCGGGCGAGCCAGAGGTGATCTTCTGCGTGGACGAGTTCGGGCCGCTTAAACCTGCAGCCCCGGCCTGGCCGGCAGTGGGCCGCGGTCAGTGGCAAGGGCAAAGAACCCGGCCGGGCGCCGCGGCCGCGGATGCGCGCGACCTATACCCGCACTGCCGGGGTGCGGCACCTGTTCGGTGCCTATGAGCTGGGCGAGGACAAGGTGTTCGGGCACATCAAGCCGCGTAAGACCCGCGGCCGGTTCCTGGAGTTCTGCCGGTACCTGCGCTCCCTCTACCCGCCTGATGTGCGAATCGCGATCGTCTGCGACAACTTCGCACCCCACCTGACCACCGCCAGCGATGGCCGGGTCGGGGAGTGGGCGGCGGCGAACAACGTCGAGATCGCCTATACGCCGACGAATTCGTCCTGGTTAAACCGCATCGAGGCCCAGTTCACGGCCTTGCGCTACTTCGCCCTCGACGGCACCGACCACGCCACCCACCACGAGCAGGCCAGCATGATCCGCCGGTACATCATCTGGCGCAACGACCACGCCTACGACCAACGGCTACGCCAGGTCATCACCCGGGCAAACGTAGCTTGATGCGGCACTAGGAGGGCCCTGAACAAAGGGTGATCTGGGACGGGAAGAGTGTCGGCATGGTCGTCTGTGCGGTCGGTATGCCAGGTCGTTGCTGGGCGGTGACGTGGCCGGTGGCCCCGCCTGTGCCAGGCTGGCAGGCGGGCGGCAGGCTGTGAGCCGTCCTGGGCTGCTGTGCCGGGCGGTCAGGCCAGTGCCCATGCTCCGTTCTGGTGGTCCAGGCCGCGGCTGATGAGGTTGCGCAGGTTCAGGGCGGCGGTGCGGTTTTTGAGCCAGGCGTTGTTGCGGGTGGTGCCGCGGTAGCGGAGTTTGAGGCGCCGCCCGCCGCGGCTGGCGATCTGGGAGATGACCCGTTCGACGTTGGGGCGGTGCTTGCGGTAGCTCTCGCGCAGGGCGGGCTGGGCAGCCCAGTCTGCCCGGGCGGCGCGCAGCAGCGCGTCGCGGGGGTGCAGGTGCAGGGTGCGGCCTTCTTTGGCGGTCGTGCACCGGCTGCGCAGCGGGCAGGTGCGGCAGGCGGCGCCGAAGATGACCGCGCGCCGGGCGGTGATCAGGCGGGTGAGGCCGGCCGGGCAGGTCACAGTTCCCGCAGCCTCATCGACGGTGAAGTCATCGGTGGTGAACCCGCCCTCGACGGCGGGCTTGCGCGGCCCGGGCTTGATGACCAGCTGGTGCCCCGCTGCGGTGAGAGCGGCGCGCAGGTCACCGGTGCCGTAGGCGGAATCGCCGTAGACCTCCGCCGGTGCCGCTTCCCGGGCGATCATCGCCGCGGCGACCGCCGGGTCGCTGTTTTGCGGCCCGGCTGCCCTGGTCAGCTGCTCATCGGTGATCAGTCCGGTGCCGGGCTCAGCCGCCACGTGCGCCCGGTAGCCATCCCGCCGGGCCTCGGGTGACTTGCGCGTGTGCCGCGCCTGCGGGTCATTGACCGAGATCACCCGGTCCTCGGCGACCTTGCGGGCGATCCGCCACCGCCCGTCGGTCCCGTCGCTGCCCTCGGCGGGCTCGGCGTCCTGCCCGGCGACCAGCGCCAGCAACGCCACCGCCGAGGCCGCCTGCTCATCCAGGTCGTGGTCTTCCAGCGCCCGCACGAGCGCGCTCGCGTCGTTCACCAGCGCGGACACCACCGCGTCCTTCGCCGCCGGGTCGTCCCAATCGATCCGCGGCTTGCCGGGCTGGCTGTAATCGTGGCCGGTGCACAGCTCCGCGATCAGCCCGGCTGCTCCCGGCACCACCCTGCCGCACCGGCGGATCGCGGCGACCAGCTGGGTGATGGTGTCCTGGGTGGCCACCGCATCCGCCAGGATCGTCGAATCCACCGCCCGCCGGCGGCGGCCCTGCAAGACCCCGGTCTCGGTGATCACCTTCCGGACCGCGCCGCTGATCCGGTGCCGGCGGCCAGAGCGCGCCAGCCGCCGCCGCCAGTACACCAGCGTGGACGGATCAAACCCCGCGTGATCCAGCGGGAACCCGCACGCCGCCTTCCACCGCAGGTCACACCGGGCCGCCTCCGCAGCCTCGGCATCGGAATAGTCGTGCAGCACCTGGAGCACCATCACCGACGCCATCACGCTCGCCGGGACCGACGGCCGCCCCCGCCCTGACGGGAACAAGTCCGCGAAATCCTCATCGCTGAACAGCTCGCTGCGGTGGGAGGCAAGGAACGCGAACATGCTCCCCGCCGGCACCAGATGCCCCACCAGCGCCCCCGCGTCCAGCAACTGCCGGTCCATCCGCTCTCTGCCCTGCATAACGACGATCATCCCAGGTGATCGAACACACTGCCGGCAAAACGCGCTATCGCCAGCCCTCTTTATTCAGCGCCCTCCCAGCTGAGCAAGAGGGAACCGGGCGTGCCTGGGACCCGTCCAATCGCAAAGGCCTGGACCAGGCACCTGCAGGGTGAGAATCCGGGCGGCCGGAACCGGCCGCTCGGGCATTCCGCTCAGGATAGAGGTGAATGTGATGGTGCTACGGATACGGCAGCTCGGCGCGGCCAGCCGGGTAGCGTTGGCCACGGCCGCCGTCGGCGCCTTCATTACGCTTGCCGCCTGCGGCAGCCAGGTGACGGTCGGCCAGTCTGCCTCGACGGACGGTCCGGGCGCGGCACCACCCGCGGCGGCAAGGCGCTTGCGGGGGTGGCCTTGTGCAGGGACATACCGGAACTGACCAGCGTAGTGGTCACCCACACGAAGGGTTTCCGCCCCCAGAAAGGTTCGATCCTGCCGCGTGGAATAACCATCGCGGAACCACGCCTGGTGCGTATCCTGGCTGCCGCGCTGTGCGGCCTACCGAAGATGCCGCCCGGGTTGATGACCTGCGCGGCCGGATTCGGCGGCTCGCTGCGTTTCGGGTTCGCCGCCGGTGGGCGCCCATTCCCGCCCGTCACCGTCCAGGCGAGCAGTTGCCGGGTCGTTACCGGGCTGGGCCCAGCGCGGACGGCGCGCTCAACGGCGTTCTGGCGCACCCTTAGCGAGGACCTGGGTCTTTCATCCCCGCGTAGGACGAGCCGCTCCGGCGGGATCAAACCCTGAGGTCAGCTTCGCCAAAGACCATCACGGAGCAGTTCGTCAAGCCTGGCCGATGCCGCTGACCCGCAACCAACCCGCGCGTCTGCTCGCTGCTAGCCACATGGAGAACGCCATGGAGTTCTAACTGCACTTCACTGTGGGCGAGTTCTCTTGCTTGCGTTCGCTTGTGAGGGCCACGCCAGCAAGCGGATATGGCCACAAGTTCTGGGCAACCTGGCTGCCAGCCGCGGGTGTGGAGGTTACCTTCAGATTTGCCCATCCTTCCGATAGGCGCCCACCCGAGCCGGGAGGATGCTCCGTTTGCAGCTCGCGCTTGCCGGTTGCTCTGGGCATGGCAGGTAGTCCTAGAGTAACTAGCCGGAGACACAGCTACTATCCGAGTTCACACTCTTGAGTTGACAAGGTGCCTTCCAGACGGATGATCGCCAGGCCCGCCGGGTTGCAATCTGGGTTGCAGTTCGCTCTAATACGGTGCCGTTCACTGGAGTACAGGAATCCAGCCTGACCTGCGGCGCGAACTCCGATGAACCCGGATGGACGCGCTCCGCTCAAGCTCTTAATCCGCGGGTTCGGGGTTCAAGTCCCTGGCGGCGCACCCGTACTTTTCCAGCTCACACCCCTCCATGTTTGTCACCATCAGCGGAACGCTCCTCCCAGCCGTGTAGGGCCGAGCCCGATTCGGGCCACAAACGGGCCAGATACCAGGCGACCGCCGGGCAGTCAGCGCCTGGGCGGATGCGCGAGGCTGGAGGTGTTTTCCTAGTTACGTCCAGCAAAGTGGTGTACCGACCGGCTCGCTGATGGGCGTGGCGTAGGCATTTAGGGCGGCCACCGCGTGATCCTTTGGAAGACCTTCCACAGTGCTTCTGAAGGAGACACGACAGTGACCGCTCCCAGCAGTATCGACCCTGCCCGCTTTCTGCATGACCAGCTGGCGTCGGCGTCGCCGGACTTGCTGCGCTCGATGCTGACCACGTTCATCACCGCGCTGATGTCGGCGGAGGCTGACGCGGTCTGTGGCGCCCCGTATGGGATGCCGGGACCAGACCGGGTGAATGTCCGCAATGGCTACCGGCACCGGGACTTCGATACCCGGGCCGGGACGCTGGATGTGGCTATCCCGAAGCTGCGCTCGGGGTCGTATTTCCCGGACTGGCTGCTGGAGCGCCGGCGGCGGGCGGAGGCGGCCCTGACCAGCGTGGTGGCAACGTGTTACCTGCTCGGGGTGTCGACGCGGCGGATGGAGAAGCTGGTGGAGTCCCTGGGGATCACGAGGCTGTCCCGGTCGCAGGTCAGCGAGATGGCCCGGGATCTCGATGAGCAGGTGGAGGCGTTCCGGACCCGGCCGCTGGACGCCGGACCGTACACGTTCGTGGCGGCCGACGCGCTGGTGCTCAAGGTCCGGGAGGGCGGCCGGGTCGTGAACGTTCATGCGCTGCTCGCGGTGGGGGTGAACGGCGACGGGCACCGGGAGATTCTGGGCCTGCAGGTGACATCGGCTGAGGACGGCGCGGGGTGGCTGGGGTTCTTCCGGGACCTGACCGCCCGCGGCCTGTCCGGTGTCGCCCTGGTCACCTCCGATGCCCACCGCGGGCTGGTCGAGGCGATCGGCGCCACCCTGCCCGGAGCCGCATGGCAGCGGTGCCGTACTCACTACGCCGCGAACCTGATGGCCGCCACGCCGAAAGCGTCCTGGCCCTGGGTCAAGACACTGCTGCACTCGGTCTATGACCAGCCCGACGCCGCCTCCGTGCACGCCCAGTACGACCGCCTCGTAGATGCCGTTGCCGACAAGCTGCCGAAGGTCGCTGAGCACCTGGACGCCGCCCGTGCCGATGTCCTGGCGTTCACCAGCTTCCCGAAAGAGATCTGGCGCCAGATCTGGTCCAACAATCCGCAGGAACGGCTGAACCGCGAGATCCGCAGGCGGACCGACGTCGTCGGGATCTTCCCCGGCCGTGATTCCCTGATACGCCTCGTCGGGGCTGTCCTGGCCGAGCAGCACGACGAATGGACCGAAGGACGTCGCTACCTCGGACTCGACGTCCTGGCCCGCTCCCGCGTCACCCTCGTACCTGCCGGAACCGGGGCGGAGGTGAGTGCAGCCAGCGACCTTCAGGCGCTCAGCGCCTAACCACACAACAAAGGATCACGCGTTAACCGCGAAACACCACGCCACGGGACTTGACCGTTTTCCTTGGTATATCAGCGGTGAATTCAGCGTGCCGTTGTTCCAGCCGCATGCGTACCCTTGCCGGTCGTAGCTACCCGGCCGGGGTCGGGCGCGGTCATCTGGCGGGCTGTCGGGTATCGATCCTGGGCGGCGTCGTGTTCCCACCCACAAACGACACCGTCTCAGGTGAGGAGGAGCGCGAGATGGGCACGATCGAAGACATCAGCGAGCCCGCCAGCGAACTGGAACGCCTGATCGCCGACCTGTCGGAGTCGGGGCTTCTGGTCTTCGTCTTCGGCGTCGGCGTCGGCTGGTGCACAGCGCACCTCACCGGGGTGACATCGCCGGTGTTCCGCGGACCGGCCGACCGGCGCTGGTGGCACGTCGAACTCGGCGACGGCACGGCGAGCTGGACGATGGACGTGCGGGTCGATGAGATCACCGGCGTCCGGTTCGTGCGCGGGCCCTACCCGTTCCCCTCGTTCCACGGGCGGGAGGTCTTGACCGTGCGGTTCCTCGGGCCGGCGAGGAGACGGTACTCAACTGCTACGTACACGATCTGTATGACAGTCAGCAGCAGATGCGGCCAGAGAAGCTGAAGGCCTGGCGGGCGCTGCGCGAGCGGTACGGCAAACGCGACGAGTCCAGGGTCGATCGAGGCACCCTCCTGGCCCCGGCTGCCTGAACCATCGAGGTCACCGGCCTACACAGGCGAGGAGCAGCGACGCGAGCAGCAACAGCGATGCACTCGATCGGATTGACGCCAATCGCCTCGAACGCGTCGGAGCTGATCAGCCGAGGCACCGGACGATCTCAGACGGTGTAGAGCCCAACATCTGGTTGAGCATGCGCTAAGCGACGCCGGACCCGGACCGGTTCGGCAGGCCGCACCTAAGAGCAAGATCTCGGGGAACATCAGAACCGAGTGAAACAGCAACCCGAGCAGCAACACCGATGGACCGGGCCAAACAGATACCGCGCCCGCGTCCAGGCTCGGAGACACACGCCAGGTCCATCCGAGGTCCAGCGGGCTGGCGCTCTCCGGCGCCGGGCCACAGGACAGACAGCCAGTTGGAGCTGATCGTCCCCGGCCGCACCGGGAGACCGGCGACGCGGTAGCCGCCAGGAATGAAGCCGGGCCGCCCGGACCCGGCGAAAGGTAACAGGCGGCCCGGGAGGAACACGAAGTTCCTGCCGTCAACCGTACCGGGCGGCCGGCCCGTCAGGACCGGGCGCCCTCGTACGCCTCGTCCGCCGCCGCGGCCGGCGTTTCCGCGGCCGGCGTTTCCGCGGCGGCCCGGCCCGGCCGCGCGGCCGCGATGAGCAGCGCGAGCGCGGCAAAGATCACCGCGGCGACGACCGCGGTGACGTGCAGGCCGCTGGTGAATGCGGCCCTGGCCGTGTCGAGCAGCCCTGCGGCCGCCCGGGCTGGCAGGTGGGTGCTGGCCGCGGCGGCGCCGGCCAGCGTCTGGCCCGCAGCGGCCTGCGCGCCGGCGGCGATCGTGTGCGCCATGTGACCGCGGTAGACGCTCGCGCCGATCACCCCGAATAGGGCCAGGCCCAGCGAGGAGCCGAGGTAGTTGGCCGTCTCCGACATCGACGCCGCCGAGCCGGCCCTCGCCGGCGGCACGGAGCCGATGACCAGGCTGGTGCCGAGGGCGAACAGCGGGCCGGCGCCCAGCGCGAGGATGCCGATGCCCAGCATCACGGCGGGCAGCCCGCCCGTGGGGCCGGCCAGGGTCAGCAGGAGGCAGCCCAGCACCGAGAGGGCCAGCCCCCCGGTGATCGCCGTGGCCGGCCGCGCCCGCCGCGCGAGGGCCGGGGCGGTCATCGTGCCGCCCGCGATCCCCAGGCCCATAGGCGTGAACAGCAGGGCCGAGGCCAGGGGCGAGTAGCCCAGCACGCTCTGCAGGTACTGGGTGACCAGCAGGCCCGTCCCGGCCAGGGCGACGCCCGCGAGCAGGAGCGATGCCAGCACGGCGGTGAACGGGCGGCTGCGCAGCAGCCGCAGGTCCAGCAGCGGTGCCTCGAGCCGGAGCTGGCGCCGCACGAAGACCACGCCGAGCGCGGCGCCCGCGGCGATCGACCCGAGCGGCGCGGTCAGGCTGGGCGACCCGCCGACCGCCAGCTGCTTGAGCCCGTACACCACCAGCAGCACGGCCGCCAGGGACAGCCCGACGCTCGCCAGGTCCACTCGGCCGGGGGCCGGGTTGCGGTACTCGGGCAGGACCCTCGGCCCGGCGATCAGCAGCAGCATCATGACGGGCACCGCCATCAGGAACACCGAGCCCCACCAGAAGTGCTGCAGCAGCAGCCCGGCCAGCACCGGGCCGGGCCGCCCCGCCGACGAACTGGCTGGTCGCCCACACCGCGATGGCCTGGCCCCGCTGCCGGGCGTCGCGGAACATGCTGCTGATCAGGGCCAGCGTCGAGGGTGCCAGCGTCGCGCCCGCGATGCCCAGCACCCCGCGGGCGATGATCAGCATCAGCGGGCTGACCGAGTAGGCGGCGGCGACCGACACGGCCGCGAACGCCGCGCCGCCGATCAGCAGGAGCCGGCGGCGGCCGACCCGGTCCCCCAGCGTCCCCATGGTGATCACGAACCCGGCGACCAGGAAGCCGTAGCTGTCGGTGATCCACAGCTGCTCGACGCTGCTCGCGTGCAGGTCGGCGCTCAGCCGCGGGAGCGCCAGGAACAGCGCCGTGATGTCCACCGCGACCAGCAGCGCCGGCAGGGCGAGCAGCGCCAGCCCGATCCACTCCCGGCGTCCGGCCAGCTCCCCCGGCCCGGTCGTCTGTCTGGTAAGCATGTTGACTCCTGACTCCGTCGGTCCGTGACAGCGACTGGTCGGAGCGGCCGGGGGCTCCTTGACATCGAGCCCGGAAAGCCGGCGGAAGAATTATTCGGGTGGCGGATGTCAAGACGGGGCTGCCCGCTCCGACCAGCTACCGAGAGCCCGACGGGGGCTCGGCGACAATGAGGAGGAGCAGCGATGAAGTTCCTGCTGAGCATGCACATCAACCCGGCCGTGTTCGACGCCCTGACCGAGGATGAGCGCAACGAGATCGGGAACGGGCACGGCGCATTCATGGACACCATCACGAAGTCGGGCGAGATGATCACCACCCAGGCGCTGGCCGATCCGGCGCAGAGCGCCGTGGTGCGGGTCCGCGGCGGCCAGCCCGCCGTCACCGACGGGCCCTACCTCGAGGCCAAGGAATACCTGGGCGGCTTCTACCTGATCGACTGCGAGAGCCGGGAGCGCGCCATCGAGCTCGCCGCGATGATCCCCGACGCTAAGGTCGAGGGCATGGGCATCGAGGTGCGCCCGGTCATGTTCTCGGCCGGGCTCCTGGAGATGTGAGGACCGACGCCGCCACCGAGGACCTGCTGCGCGAGCTGGCGCCGCAGGTCCTCGGCGTGCTCGTCCGCCGGTACGGCCAGTTCGAGGAGTGCGAGGACGCCGTGCAGGAGGCGGTCATCGCCGCTGCCGCGGCCTGGCCCGCCGACGGCGTGCCGGACAGCCCGCGCGGCTGGCTGATCACCGCGGCCTCCCGGCGGTTCATCGACCAGGTCCGCAGCGACCGCGCGCGCCGGGCCCGCGAGCTCGCCGCCGCCGACGCGACCGACCCGGGCGGGCCGGACGCCGGCGACCCGGGCGGGCCGGACACCGACGACACCCTGATCCTGCTGTTCCTGTGCTGCCATCCGGCGCTGACCCCAGCCTCCCAGACCGCGCTCACGCTGCGCGCCGTCGGCGGCCTGACCACGGCCGAGATCGCCCGCGCCTTCCTCGTCCCTGAGGGCACCATGGCCGCGCGCATCAGCCGGGCCAAACAGCAGATCAAGGCGGCGGGCAGCCAGTTCCGCCTGCCCCCGCCCGGCGACCTGGCGGAGCGGCTGCGCGTCGTCCTGCACGTGCTGTACCTGATCTTCAACGAGGGCTACACCGCCTCCTCCGGGAACGAGCTGCACCGCGCCGACCTGGCCCGCGAGGCCATCCGCCTGGCCCGGCTGGCCCGCCGGCTGCTCCCCGCTGACGGCGAGGTGGACGGCCTGCTCGCGCTCATGCTGCTGACGGACTCCCGGCGCGGCGCGCGGACCACCCCCGGCGGTGACCTGATCCCGCTGGACGAGCAGGACCGTGCCCGGTGGGACGCCGGCCTCATCGCCGAGGGCACCGCCCTGATCAGCGCCGCGATGGCCGGCCCGGCGCTCGGCCCCTACCAGCTCCAGGCCGCCATCGCCGCGACCCACGCCAACGCCGCGCACGCCGAGGACACCGACTGGCATCAGGTGCACGCGCTCTACCGGATCCTCGAGCGGATCGCCCCCAACCCGATGGTGACGCTCAACCGCGCGGTCGCGCTGGCGCAGACCAGCGGGCCCCGCGCCGGGCTGGAGCTCCTGGCCGCGCTGGACGGCGATCCGAGGATGGCCGCCCACCACCGGCTGCACGCGGTCCGGGCGCACCTGCTGGAGCAGGCCGGCGACGAGGCGGCCGCGCGGGAGAGCTACCAGCGCGCCGCCCGCCTGACCGCCAGCCTGGCCGAGCGGCGCTATCTGGAGTCGCGGGCCGCGCGGCTAGGCCCCCCTCGCGCCTGACGGCCGGAAAACGGCCACGCCGTATAGACGCCCTTCACGCCCGCGACAACGCGACCCGGCCACCTCACCCGCCGCTGTTCGGCAGCCACTGCTTGCTCGTGGTGACCGCGTCCAGCACGTCGGGGAGGGGCTCCACGCCGATGCCCGGGCCGGTGGGGACCGGCAGGTGGCCGTCGGAGAGGACGAACGGCGTGGTGATGTCCTGATGGTAGTAACGGGCGGACCCGGAGGTATCCCCGGGAAAGACGAACCCCGGGAGCGCGGCCAGCGCCAGGTTGGCCGCCCGGCCGATACCGGTCTCCAGCATGCCGCCGCACCAGACCGGGACGTCATGCGCGGCACAGACGTCGTGCACCCGGCGGGCCTCCAGGTAGCCGCCGACCCGGCCCGGCTTGATGTTCACGATCCGGCAGGCTCCCAGTGCGATGGCGTCGGCCGCCGCCCGGGCGGAGGTGATCGACTCATCCAGGCAGATCGGCGTGCGCAGGATACGGGCGAGCTCAGCGTGGCCGCGCACGTCGTCCTCGGCCAGCGGCTGCTCGATGAGCAGCAGGTCGAAGGGATCCAGGGCGGCCAGCTGGCGCGCCTCCGCCAGGCTGTAGGCCGCGTTCGCGTCCACCTGCAGCAGGATGTCGCCGAACCGCTCGCGGACCGCGCGTACCGGCTCGACGTCCCAGCCCTGCTCGATCTTCAGCTTGATCCGCTGGTAGCCCTCGGCCAGGTAGCCGTCCACGGCGTCGAGCAGCTGCGGTACCGACTCCATGATGCCCACGGAGACGCCGCAGGCGACCCGGGACCGGGTGGCGCCCAGGAAGTGGGCCAGCGGCAGGCCGGACGCGCGGAGCTCCGCGTCCAGCACGGCGGTCTCCAGTGCCGCCTTGGCCATCAGGTGCCCCTTGAACGGGCCGAGCGCCGGCCCCACCGCGCTCACGTTGGGGTTGTCGAGGGCGGTGAGCGCGGGAATCAGGAAACGGGTCAGCACGTCGGCGGCGCCGTCGACATACTCCGGGCTGTAGAGCGGGTCGCTCATGGCCACGCACTCGCCCCAGCCTTCGCCGTCCGGGGTGACAACGCGGATGAGCAGGATGTCCCTGGTCGTCTCGGTGCCGAAGGACGTGCGGAACGGAGCGACCAGCGGCATGGCCACCCGACGAAGCTCGATCCCGGTGATCTTCATGGCATGGCCTTTCTGTCAGGGGGCTGCTCCCCCGCTGCGGTGCCGCGCTGCACGACATACCAGCCGGAACGATCGAACCCGGTCACCCGGCCGCCATCGGCCATCAGGCCGCCGAGCACGTGCCGTGTCGCGCGCCGCCACCGGCGCGCGGCCGCCTCGTGGTGACGGCGCACGGTCTCGATATCCAGCGGCACCCGGACCAGCACGGTCGGTGCCCCGGGATCAGCATCGCCGATCGCGGGCAGCCCGTCGGCGTCGATGTCCAGGGCCACCGAGGCGCCCGCCGTCCGCAGCCGGGCGGCGTCAGCGCCCGGGTGGTCCCCCTGGCAGGCGCGGGTCACCCGGTCGGCGGTGAGCGGCCAGTGCAGCAGCAGGCGGTCGCTGTCATCGCCCCCGTTGATCACGTCATCCATCGCGCCGTAGAAGTCGGGCAGATACGCGACGGGTGAGGCCGCGAGCTTCGTTACGTTGAAATAGGCATTGCGGCACACCAGCGGATCGAACGTCCAGGTAATCGTCGTGATGTCGCGGGACAGGGCCCACGCGCGCTGATGCAGCTTGAGCGCGAAGCCCACGTGCTTGCCGGGCAGCCGCGGGGACGCGAACGCGATGTGCGAATGCAGCGTCCGCTCGGCCGGTGCGCCGAAGAACCCCATGCAGCCGCCGACCAGCTGATCGTCTGAGAACGCCCCGGCTACATAGCTGCCCGCGTACGCGAGCGCGCGCAGCATCTCGGCGGTCACCGGCGGATTGGCCGGATTCGGGTGCCAGATCTCGTCGACGAGCGTGCACAGCCGCTGCATGTCGCCCACCTCGGTCAGTTCTCTGACGTGCACGCCGCTCGACCCGGGCCGCGGCGTCGGCTGCCCGCCTCGCCGTATCGAGCGCTTGGGGCGGCGGGCTGTGCGGCGGGGCCGTCAGCTCGGTCATGTGAGCAGCTCGGCGACGAGGGCCGCGAGCAGCGCGGCGCGCTGCGGCATGGCCGCCGCGGTGACGTGCTCGCGGTCAGCGTGCGGGCCGCCACCCACGGCGCCGAGGCCGTCCAGGGTGGGGGTTCCCGCGCCGGCCGTGCGGTTTCCGTCCGACGCCCCGCCCACGGCGACGCCGCGCAGCGGCTCGAGCCCGAGCAGGCCGGCCACGTGCTGGGCGGTGGCGAACAGGTCAGCCGACGCGGCGGGCTCCATCGGCGGGCAGGTGGGTCCGCGCGCGGCAACCACCGCGGCGCCGGGCAGCACCGGAGCGATCAGCCGCAGGGCCTCATCGACCCGCTGCTGCTCGGCGGCGCTGGCCGCCCGCACGTCCACCGACAGCGTCGCCCTGGCCGGGACCACGTTCGCTGCGGTGCCGGAGTGCAGCAGCGTCGGCGTGACGGTCGTGCCGAGCGCCGGATCGCCGAGCCCAGCGATGCTGAGGATCAGGTGCGCTGCCTCGATGCTCGCGTTGATCCCGCGCTCGGGCTCCAGCCCAGCGTGCGCGGCCCGGCCGGAAATCCGCATCTCGTACAGCGAGACGCCCTTGCGGGCGGTCTTCAGGGCGCCGTCGTCCGCCGCCATCTCCAGCACCAGTGCCGCCGACGACTGCCGGGCCGCTTCCTCGATCAGGCCGCTCGACGTCGGGGAGCCGACCTCCTCGTCCCCGTTCACCAGGACGGTCAGGCCATCGGTGTCATCCAGCACGCTCAGCGCGTGGAACATCTGCACGAGCCCGGCCTTCATGTCCAGGCACCCGGGGCCGCGCACCACCCCGTCTGTCACCGACCACGGGTGATCGTCGAGCGAGCCCAGGGGCCACACCGTGTCGTGATGGCCGACCAGCAGCACCCGGCGGGGGCCGTCGCCGAATGTCCAGCGCAGGTGCGTGGGCCCCGCGTCCGCGATGACCTCCGGTGCCCATCCGGTCAGCCGCTGGCCGAGGGCAGCGACGGCGTCGGCGCTGCGCTCCAGCGCCGCCAGGTCCGCCGATGGCGACTCGCACCGCACGAGGTCGCCCAGCTCGTCGAGCATGGCGGGCAGCCGGGCCTCGAACTCCGCGACCAGCCCGGGCTGCGCGATCGGACCGCGCCTGGTCATGCTGCCTGCCTTCCTGGCCGGCACCTGATGGGGGAAGGCGATGCCGGCCCGCTCGCACCCCGGATCAACGGACGCACTAGGCAGCTCCCCGTCGCAGGGCGCGCCCGGCGGCCGCGCCGTTGAAGATCCCGTCGCGGACCTCGGGGACACCGTTAACGATGACATGCGCCACGCCGCGGGCATAGCGGTGCGGCGTGTCGTAGGTAGCGTCATCAGCGACCGTGTCGGGATCGAAGACCGTGATGTCGGCAGCGTAGCCGGGGGCGATCCACCCGCGGCGGTGCAGTCGCAGCGTCTCGGCCGGCAGCGCGGTCATTCGCCGCACCGCATCGGGCAGCGGCAGCAGCCGCTCGTCGCGGGCGTAATGCCCGAGCACCCGAGCGAAGCTCCCGTAGGCACGCGGGTGCGTGGGGGTGGCCAGGAACCTGCCCTCGCTGGCCGGTGCCTCGGAATCGGAGCAGATCGCCACCCAGGGCCGGGACAGGGCCGCCTGCATGTTGTCCTCATCGATGATGAAGTAGGCCGCCAGCAGCCGCGGCGCGCCGGCCACCAGGTCCAGCAGCAGCTCGACCGGGTCCACGCCCTCCGCGTCTGCCGCCTGTGCCAGCGTGGCGCCCAGATGCGGCGCACTGGTTGCCTCAAGCCCGCCCAGCAGGAGGATGCCGCTGGCGCCGCCCGCGGCCAGATACAGGTTCTCCCAGGTCCCGGAGTCCACGACGATGTCGCGCGCGATGCCGGCCCGGGTGACAGGATCGGCCAGCCGCCCAAGCAGCGCGGCGACGCCGCCCTCGTGGTAGCGCGGCGGGATGCACGCGCTCAGCGAGGTCATGCCGGCCGTGTACGGGTAGATATCCGCCGTGACCTGCAGGCCTCGCGCCCTGGCCTGCTCGATCCGGTGCAGGGCGGCCCGCATCTTGGGCCAGTTGTCCCGGCCGGCCGCCTTGAGGTGGTACACCTCCGCGCGTACTCCGGTGATGTCCGCGAGCCCGGTGAGCTCGTCGAGTGACTCCAGCAGCCGGCTGCCTTCGCTTCGCATGTGCGAGATGTACAGGCCATCGTGCCGCGCGACCACGTCGCACCAGGCGGCAAGCTCCCTGATGTCCGCGAAGCAGCCGGGCGGGTAGATCAGGGCCGACCCGACTCCCAGCGCCCCGTCGGCCAGTTCCTCGGCGAGGATGCCGCAGGCCCGGTCCTTCTCGGCCGGCGCCAGCGGCCGGTCGGTGTCAGCCGCCCAGAGCTCGCGCAGGTTGTGGGCGCCCACAAAGCTGGCCACGTTGAGGGCGAGCCCGCTGGCCTCGAGCGCGCGAAGCGCCTCGGCCAGCCGCGGCCACGCCGCCTGGACGCCGTCTGGTGCGTCCCGCCCGGCCTTGCGGAGCATCTGCTCCGAGCACGGCCCGAGCGACCAGCCCTCACCGAACACCAGCGTGGTGACGCCCTGCAGCAGGTCGGACAGGCCGCGCGGATCGAGCTGCAGGCTGTAGTAGGCGTGGCTGAGCACGTTGATAAACCCGGGCGCCACCATCAGGCCGCGGGCGTCGATCTCGTCGCCATCCACGGCCGTGCCGGGCGGGGCGATGCCTGTTATGCGGTCGCCTTCGACGACGACCTCCCCGGCACGCAGGGGGCCGCCGCTGCCATCCGCGACCGTGCCGCCGCGGATGACCAGTCGCTGGCTCATGGGGACCAGGCTCGGCGACCCCGCCGGCCCTGGCTACGTGGCACGGCACCAAGCGACGGCGTGCCGATTGGACTTCCCCACCAGGACAGGCTGCGGCCCCGGGCGCATGCTGGCGGCATACGGTACCGCCCTCCCCGGCGGCAAACCGGGCCAGACTTGGACTGATACCACCTGATCGCCGTATCTTGGACAAGATGGGGAACTCGGGTATGACTCTGCCTGGGATCCGATTGCAGCGTCTTGTGGACGATCTCGGAACCACGCTGCTTGAGGTCATCGAGGCGCCCGGGCCGCTCGAGGCTGAAGTGACCGGCGCCACCATCTTCGACGCCCATGATGACCTGCTGATATCGCCCGGCGAGCTCCTGCTCGGTGTCGGAGTGGCCACCCAGGCCGAGATGACCGACCTGATCGAGCGGCTGGGCAAGCTGCGCGCCGCGGCCCTGGTGGTGAAGGCACCGGTGGAGGTCGGCACCGGGCTGCACGAGGCCGTCCGCGCCCATGGCATCCCGGTGCTCGGCCTGACCAGGGCCGCATCGTGGTTCCAGGTCGCCGTGCTGCTCCGCACGATGCTCGACCGCTGGACCGCGATCGGCACAGATGATCTGGCCGGAAGCCCGGCCGGTGACCTGTTCGCGTTCGCCAACGCGATCAGCGCGCTGGTCGACGGCCCAGTGACGGTCGAAGACCGGTCATCGCGGGTGCTGGCGTTCTCCGGCCGCCAGGAAGAGGCCGACACCGGGCGGATCGAGACCATACTCGGGCGGCAGGTGCCGCAGCGGTACCGGCAGATGCTGGATGAACGCGGGATATTCCGCGAGCTGTACCGGAGCAGGCGCCCGGTGTACATGCCCGGCCTGGACTCGAGCATGCTGCCGCGGGTCGCGGTGGCGGTTTACGCCGGCCAGGAGGTGCTGGGCTCGCTGTGGGTCGCGGTCAGGGGACCGCTGTCCGATGAGCGCATGCAGGCCATGACCGAGGCCGCGGGGCTCGCCGCGCTGCACATGCTGCATCAGCGCAACTCGACTGATCTGGCCCGGCAGCTCAGCGCGGACCTCCTGGAATCGGTCCTGGCCGGCGGCGCCGCCGCGCATCAGGCGGCGATCCGCCTGGGCCTGCCCTCGGGCCCGCTCTGCGTGCTGGCCTGCCAGCCGCTCGGCGCGCCGGGCGCCGGGCTCGAGTCGGCCAGCCAGCGCCTGGCCGATGCTCTCACCCTGCACCTGGGCGCGATCCACGCCGACGCCGCCATCGCCAGGATCGGCCGCATGGTCTACGCCGTGGTCCCGGCTGGCCGCTGCGATCTGGGCGAAGCAGCCCAGCGCATCTGCGCTCTGGCGGCCAGCTTTGTGGCCAGGATCGGGCACCGGCATCCGGTCGTCATCGGGGTGGGCGGGCCCGCCCAGTCACTGCAGGGGCTGGCCCGGGCCCGGGCCGAGGCCGAGCGCACGGTCCGGGTGCTGCGGGACAGTAGCCCGTGCGGCCGCGCCGCCCGCCTGGATGACGTGTACCTGGAGGCCGTGCTGGACCGGCTCGGGGAGGTTCTCGAGGACGACGAGCACCGGTCCTACGGGCCTATCGCCCGGCTGATCAGCTACGACGCCGAGAACGGGACCGAGCTGACCGGATCGCTGCGCGCGTACCTGGAGGCGTTCGGCGACGTCGGCCACGCCGCGGCGGCCGTGCACGTGCACCCCAACACGTTCCGCTACCGGCTGCGCCGGATCTCCGAGGTCAGCGGCCTCGACCTGGAGGACTCCCGGGCGCGGCTCGCTGCTCTCGTGCAGCTGTCGGCCACCCGACGGCCACGCGGGCGAGGGCCGGAAGCCACCGGCAGGTAACCGCCGGCTGGCCGACGGGCCATCGTTGAATCCGACGAACCACCCTCGTCATCTTCGGCCATCACCACATAGATCCCTAACTCTCCCGAACGCGATACTGGCCTGCAAAGCAGACCAAAAGCGGCCAGCATCTGCTGCCCGCCCGCGCCGTCGCGGGCCAGGCTGACTTCCGCGCGGCGCCAGCGATCCAGTACGGATCGACAGGGATACCAGCCGGGGGAGATCCCACGGATGGAACGGGAGTCACCATGAACTGTCGTCGGACGCTTGCCGCCGCTGCCGGCCTTATCGCGCTTCTTCTGTCTGCCTGCAGCACGGGCACCGGATCGAGTTCGGGCGGCAAACCCCAGACCGGCGGCGTCGTGACCTTCGCCGAGCAGCCCGGCTCGCCGCCGACATACATCTTCCCGCTCTACGACGGGGCCAACTCGGGCAACAACAACATCACCTACCTGCAACCGCTGATGTGGCTGCCGCTGTACTGGTTCGGCCACCCCAACAACGATCAGGCCACGATCAACTACCCCCTGTGGATGGCCAACCCGCCGGTGTTCTCCGACGACGGCAAGACCGTCACGATGACGCTGAAGAAGTACGAATGGTCGAACGGGAAGCCGGTCACGTCGCGGGACCTGGTGTTCTGGATGAACCTGCTGCTGGCCGAGAAGAACCAGCGCCGCCTACGTGCCTGGCGGCTGGATGGACCATGTGGCCAGCATTCGGCTCCGTCGCCGAACACGTTCGTACTGAAGCTGAACCTGACCTACAACCCGACGTACCTGCTCTACAACGGGCTGTCGATGCTCACGCCGATCCCGCAAGCGGTCTGGGACAAGACGTCGGCCACCGGTGCGGTCGGGCAACTACGACGAGACGAAGGCCGGCGCCGAAAAGGTCTACGCCTACCTGAACAAGGAGTCGTTATCGCTGTCGACCTGGGACACCAACCCGCTGTGGCAGGTGGTCGACGGGCCGTGGCACCTCGAGCCGAAAACCGGCTTCCAGGTCACCGGGCAGATGATCTTGCTCCCGAACAAGACGTACTCCGGCCCGGACAAGCCGAAGATCAGCGAGTTCGAGGAACTGCCGTTCACCAGCGCCACGGCTGAGTTCAACGCCCTCCAGTCCGGCAGCGTCGACTACGGCTACGTCCCCGCCACCGAGGTCGGCGCGCTGGGCTCCCTCAAGTCCCAGGGCTTCTCGATCGAGCCCTGGTACGAGTGGGGCCTCACGTTCATCGGGTTCAACTTCAGCAACCCGAAGTACGCCGCGCTGGAGAATCAGCTCTACATCCGGGAGGCGATGCAGACCCTCATCGACCAGCCGGCGTACATCCGGGCGATCCTGCGCGGCTACGGGACCCCGACGTACGGCCCGGTCCCGACGTTCCCGGCGAACTTCCTCAACCCGGCGGAGAAGACCAACCCGTACCCGTACAGCCCCGGCGGCCCAGCAAGCTCCTAGCGGAACATGGCTGGTCGATTCCGCATCGGGCGGGCAGCGACGTGCACCAGGCCGGGACGGCCACGGCGAGTGCGGCGCAGACATCGCGGCCGGGACCAAGCTCGAGATCCCGCTCCTGTACTCGAGCGGCATGCCGCCTCCGACGACGAGGTGGCGGTCATGCGCTCGTCCTTCGGCTCGGACGGCATCCAGCTGGCCCTGTCCCAGGCGCCCTATAACACGGTGCTGGCCGACGGCTACGCCTGCATCGGCAAACCGCCGCAAAGTGCCCTGCCAGCTCGACCGCCCTGAGTCTCATCGCGTCGCCGGTCTACACCTACGTCCCCATTTACTACCCCGACGGCGACAGCCTGTTCGGCTGCGGCGGCGCGACAAACGGCGGCAACTACTGCAACAAACAGGTGCAGCCTGATCGACGGGCTCACCGAGAACAAGGCAGCCTCGACAGACGCTTTTACAAGTACCAGCTTACGTGGCCAAACAGCTCCCGGTGCTCTGGTTCCCCAACGCCGCCTACCAGATCTCGGCCATCTCTCCCGAAGCTCGGCGGGGTGGCGGCCCAGGACTCCACCGCTCACATCTACCCGTCGTCCTGGTCCCTGAAGTCCTGAGAGGGCCGCAGCCATCGATGACCAGTACCTTGTGCAGGCGTACGGCCCAGGCCGTCGTCGTGGTCCTGGTCGTTACGTTGATCGTGTTCGCCATGCTGCATTTCCTGCCAGGTAGCCCGGCGCGGGCGTTGCTCGGGATCCACGCCACGCCGGGCGCGATCGCGGCCTTCGACGAAGCGAACGGTTACAACCGTGCACTGCCGATGCAGTACCTGCTCTACCTCGACCGCCTTGTTCACGGCAACCTCGGCTTCTCTTATCATTTCGACCAGTCGGTCAGGTCCCTGCTGGGCCTCGACCTGCCGAAGACGGCCCTGCTCGTGGGCGTTTCCTACGTGTTCGCATTGATCATCGCCATTCCCATCGGTCATCCAGGCGCTCCGGCGGAACAAGTTGCTCGACCACACTTTTACGACGGTCTCGTTCGTGGGTTACTCGATGCCAACGTTCTGGCTGAGCATCCTGCTGATCGTCGCCTTCTCGGCCACGCTCCATATGTTCCCTTCCGAAGGGCCACAGGGAGCGCGGTGGGAGCGGCGCTCGGCGATCCCGGCGCACTGGTGCTGCCGGTCGCCACGCTCACCATCGTCACCGTGGCGCAGTTCAGCCGGTTTATGCGCTCGTCGGCGATCGACAACCTGCTGCAGGATTACATCCGCACGGCCAGGGCCAAGGGCCTGTCCAACTGGCGATGGTAACGCGGCACCTCCTGCGCAACAGCCTCCTGCCCATCATCACTTTGATCGGGCTCAGCCTGCCTGCCGTGCTATCCGGCGCGGTCGTCGTCGAGGCCGTCTTCAACTACCCCGGGATGGGGTGGCTGTTCTGGAGCGCGGCCGGTGCGCATGACTACCCCGTGCTGATGGGGTTCACCGTCGTGATCGCGGGCGCCACGGTACTTGGCAACCTGCTGGCCGACGTCGCCTACGCCATTTTGGACCCCCGGATCACGGTATTCAGCGGGATGACCTCCGCCGACGTTCTCGGACCCGCAGTGCCCCGCTGCTGCCGGGCGAGCCGGCGGTCGGCAGTCCGCTCGCTGCGCGGGGCCGTCCGCGACTTCTGCCGCAACCGCCTGGGAGTGATCGGGCTGGTCATCATCGTCCTCATGGTGCTGTTCAGCTTCGTCGGCCCGCTGATCTATCCGACCAACCAGTCCATCCGAACCTGCTGCAGATCACCCAGCCCCCCAGCGCCCAGTTCCCGCTCGGTACCGACCCCGTGGGTTACAACATCCTCGGGCGGCTGATGGTCGCCGGCCGGTCGTCGCTGGAAGTCGGCCTGGCCGCCGCCGTCATCGCCGCGATCGTCGGGACGCTCTGGGGCGCGATTGCCGGCTTCGTCGGAGGTTGGCTGGACTCGGTCATGATGCGGATCGTCGACGGCTTCTCGCCATCCCGACGCTGCTCCTGGTCCTCCTGCTGGCCACCATCGTCACCCCGAGCGTCGTCACGGTGATCTTCATGCTCGGGCTGATCTCGTGGCTGATCACCGCCCGTCTGGTCCGCAGCGAGGTCCTGGTGCTCCGAACCCTCGACTACGTGAAGGCGGCCGAGATGATCGGTGAACGGCCGCTGCGGATCGTGACCGGCACCTGGTCCGCAACGTGATCGGGACGGTCGCGGTGCAATCGACCTTCGAGGTGGCCAATGCCATCCTGCTCTTCGCCGCGCTGAGCTTCCTAGGGCTCGGTCCGCCGCCGCCCGCCGCGAACTGGGGCGAAATGCTCAACGACGGCCTGGACTATGTTTTCGACGGCTACTGGTGGCTGATCTACCCCGCCGGCTTGTGCATCGTGATCACGGTCGTGGCGTTCAACCTTCTTGGCGACGCCGTCCGGGACTCGCTCGAGGTGCGGCTCGGACGAGGAGCCGCGAGCAACTGCAGCGCGGCGGCGGCAACGGGACGACACAAGGAGCAGGCGGAGTGAAAGTACACATCTCGGTCGACATGGAAGGCATCTCCGGCGTCGCCGAGGCCGCCGACACGATGCTCGGCGCGCCACATTATGAGTACTGCCGCCGCCTGATGACGGCCGAATGCAACGCCGCCATTGCCGGGTGCTTCGAGGCCGGGGCCACCGACGTGCTCGTGAACGACTCGCACGGCGGCATGCTCAACCTGCTCCAGGAGCAACTCGACCCGCGCGCGAAGGTCATCCGTGGGCGCCGCAAGTCCTTCGGGATGATGCAGGGCATAGACTCCGACACCGCGCCACTATGTTCGTCGGCTACCACGCCCGCCGGGCACGGCGACGGCGTGCTGAACCACACGATGCGCAGCCGTGACGTCCTCGGCGTGTTCCTCAACGACGAACCGGCGGGGGAGTTGCGCCTGAACGCCGCCCTGGCCGGGTGGTTCGGCGTCCCGGTCGCCCTGATCACCGGCGATGACGTCCTCTGCGAAGAGGGCCGAGATTGCCTCGGCGACGTCGAGGCCGTGGAGGTGAAGGAGGCGATCGACAAGTACACCGCCACGTCGCCGCATCCCGGTCGCCCAGGAGTTGATCAGGGACGGCGCCCGGCGCGCGATCGCCGGCGTCGCCCCGGGCGAGGGGACGTACGTGCCCTATCGCGTGGAGTCGCCCACCACCCTGCGGGTCGGCTGGAACTCCACCACCACCGCCGCCCTGTGCGAGAACCTGCCCGGCATGAAACGCGTCGCGCCGCGCGAGATCGAGTACACCTCGACCAACTACCCCGAGATGTACCGGCTCCTGCGGGTGCTCCTGACGGTGGGCGCGGGCTGCGCGGCCACCGATTACACCTACGACTGAGCGGGCGCGCCGCCCTCCACCGGCAGCACCAGCCGTGAGGCGTGCGCGCCGCCCTGCCGCACCGTGTTGACCGCGACCCGCGGCTCCGCCTGGGACCGCACCGGGCCGAACCGGTTCAGGCTCCGCGCGAACCAGGGGAAGTCGCTGCTGGTCACGGTCAGCCGGATGCGGTGACCGGGCAGGAACACGTGGTGCGTCGGCCACAGCTCCACGTTGAACTGGTACGATCTCGCCGGGGACCAGCGCGGCTCGGCTCCTCCAGGGAGTCCCGGCAGGCCGCCCGCAGGCAGCCCTGGGTGACGCGTGAGCGAGCGGCCATCGGGCGTGACGTCGGTGAGCTTGCACATGCCAGTCGGTGTCATCGCCGTCCGAGCTGCCGTGCAGCTCGGCCGTGCCCCAGCCCGACACGGTGACCGCCTCGGTGAGCGGCTCGCTGGTGTAAGCTCAGCACGTCGTCTCGGGTCTCGGTTGCGGTCTGGTCCAGCGGGACGTCCTCGAACGGGTACTTGCGCACGTCGAGGCCGGTGAGCGCGGGGTCGGCCGGGTCGTAGCGGAACTCGTCCGCCGACTCGGCCTCCGCGGCTGGCTCGAGCACGGCGGCCCAGGCGCGAGGTACAGCGACGAGGCCGAGTCGCTGAGCGGCCAGCGGGCCGCGCCGCGCCAGGCGTTGCGGCCCGGCTCGAAGACCCGGACCCGGTCGACGTCGCCGAGACCCAGTGTCGTGGCCCTTGAGCCAGTGGTCGAACCAGCGCAGGTGCTCGGCGTCCATGTCGTGCGCCGCGTCCGGGCCGAAGTCGACGCCGCCGCATTCCGAGTCGGGCTGCCGGGACTTGACGTGACTCCACGGGCCGACCAGCAGGTACTGCGACGTCGCGGGCCGGCGACATCGTCGCGCATGTGCTCGTAGTGGTGGAACGCGCCGAGCAGGTCCTCCTGGTCGTACCACCCGGTCACGTGCAGGCACGGCACGTCGATCTCGGGCGTAGCGGTCTTCATAGCGCAGCGCCCGGTAGAAGTCATCGAGGGTGTCGTGGCGCGCACAGGTCGTCCCAGTTCGGCCCCGTCCGCGTTGATGATCTTCGCCAATATCCTTCGAACGGGAGCGTCCGCAGGATCTCGTTCCAGTCCGGAGTGCTCGAGCCCGTAGAAATCCAGGATCCGGCGCCGGGTGGCAGTAGGCCCACCAGGCGAAGTAGAGCTGGAAGACACCGTTGGTGTACGGGATCTCCTGCTGCCAGCGCCCGGCGGCCGACGTGGAGACCATCGCGCGCAGGTGCGGCGGCCGCTCCGACGCCGCGGCCCACTGCACCCAGCCCATGTAGCTGAGCCCGGTCGTGCCCGACCTTTCCGTTGCACCAGGGCTGGGCGGCGGCCCACTCGATGACGTCATGGGTGTCCTTGGCGTCGTTGACGAACGCGAGCCAGTCTCCCTCCGACTTGCCCCGCCCGCGTACGTCGGCGGCCACGAACGCGTAGCCGTGCGACTGGTAGAGCAAGGCCTCGTCACCGACCAGCGTCTCGCCCTCTTTGCCGTACGGCGTGACCGTCACGATGGCGGGCACCGGCTTCTCCTCGGCGCCCGCCGGCAGGTAGACGTCGGCGGCCAGCTCGATCCCGTCGCGCATCGGGACGCCTATCTCGAAGCGTCCCCGGGCACCGAGCTGTTCAGCTCGCTCGATCCAGATCCGGAACGGCGTGGCGGGAGTTTCGCGGGATGTGACCATGGCAGCCGAGCATAGACGCGGAAAACGGCCGGGTCTTCGGCGGATTGTGCCGATCTGGCGGACCCGGTTCGGCCCAGCGAACCAAGACAACCGTGCTGCTACGACGCGGCGTGACCGGATTGCCGTGCTGCCTGGCGGGGGCCGGAGTCACCGAGCCACGTCGCCAGCGGCGGCGCGTCGTCGGCCTTGGTTGCCCAGGCGGTGTAGCCGTCGGGACGGATCAGCAAGGTCCGGACACCGGCCCATTCTGGGTGATCTCCGGCGAGTCTCGCGGTCACGACATCCAGGCGATCGGTGAAGCCAGCGGGCACGACCGCCGCGGAGCCCAGGTTGAGCAGGACGAGCTTCGCGGAGTGCAGCAGGCCGAAGATGGTGGCGGCCGGGGCATCGCGCAGGTCGAGGTCGGGCACTCGCTGGCCGGCAAGCTGTCCGGTGGCCCGGTAGTGGATAGCCAGGCCGGAGAGGCGGAAGGCTAGCTCACGGCAGAGGGATGGGTGCGCGCCGAGGAATTCGTCGAACCGGTCCCGGAGCGCGACACCCTCCCGGCTCGGGTTGGCGAACAGCCCACACTGCGCGAGAGAGTCGTCGATCACGTCGAGGCCGATGGGGTACCGCTCGTCGTGGTAGCTGTCCAGCAGACCGGGCGGCGCCCAGCCGCGGATCTCGGCGGCCAGCTTCCAGCCCAGGTTGGTGGCGTCCTGCAGCCCGAGGTTCAGGCCCTGTCCCCCAGCCGGGTAATGGATGTGCGCCGCGTCCCCGGCGAGCAGCACCCGCCCCGCCCGGTAGCAAGCCGCCTGCCTGGTCGCGTTGCCCACCCGGCTCAGCCACGCGTCGGGAGTCTCCCGCATGCCGAAGTCGGTTCCCGCGAGCCGCAACGCGCTCGCCCGCAGATCCCCGAAGGTCACCGGCTTGTCGGCCGGGTCGTACAACGTCGAGTGGTCGATGGCGGCCAGCCGGTACCGGCCGCCGCCCAGCGCCACCATGTAGACCGATCCGCCTGGCTGGTTCAGGGTGAGCGTCGCGGCTTGCGGCGGGTCGGTCAGCTCGACATCGCCCAGGATCGTCTGCCAGGTGTCCGGGGTCCCCGCGAAGTCGATCCCGGCCGCGGCGCGGACCACGCTCGCGGCGCCGTCGCATCCCACCACGTAGGCAGCACGGACGACCGCCGGCCCCTCGGGCGAGTCCACGTCGAGGTCGACGCCGGTCTCATCCTCCCTCAGGCCGGTGACGGCGTGCCGCCTCAGGTACGGCACGCCCAGCTCGGTCAGGTGCTCCTCCAGCAGCTCCTCGGTCCGGCGCTGCGGCAGGAAGAGCGTGAAGGGATAGCGGGTGTCGAGGAACGAGAAGTCCAGCCGGTTCTTCAGGATCGCGAAATGCGAGGACGGCACCGGGGTGCCTTCGGCCAGCCAGCGGTCCACAAGCCCGCGCAGCGCGAACTGCTCCACGGTGCGCGGGTAGATCGTGAGCGCCTTCGAGTACGGCGGCCGCTCCGCGCGGCGTTCCAGGACGACCGGACGCACTCCGCCACGGTGCAGCTCGGCCGCGAGCCACATGCCTACCGGTCCGCCGCCGACGACGGCCACGTCGTAGGTGTTCATCCGAGGTACGAATAATCGACGGCGGCGCGGATCGGGTCCGGCGCGTCTGGCGGGATCAGGCCGCTGGACCGCAGTGCGTCGACCGCCGCGGCGAGGGCGCCGGGCCCGGACCGCAGATCCCGCGGGATAACCCCGTCGGCGGCCAGCGCCGCACAGGCCAGCCGGGCGTAGCGCGGCTCGATCGATGTGCGCGCCGCGGCGATAGCCGCCGACTCCTCGATGTGGCCGCGGAACCATTCCGTTGCTTCGGACAGGGCCTGCAGGAAGTCCGTGACCCAGGCCCGTTCAGCCAGATGGCTGATGCAGACGGCATTCAGGGCAAATTCCTCGGTCACAGGCCCCAGGTTCGTGAAGCCGGCGTCGGTGGCGATGTAGTCATACGGGAGCATCTGCAGCGCCGCGTCGATCGCCCCGGCCTGCAGCGCCTTCCATCGTTCGACATGCGAGCCTTCGAGCACGAACTCGTAGTCGGCCGGGTAGGCCAGGCCATGCGCGGCAAGCATCCGTTCCGCGACGTGCCGGGTGCCCTCCTTCAGGGACGATGTCCCGATCCGGCCGCCGCGCAGGTCGCCGAACGCGTGGTGCCGGGGTAACGCGATCATCGACAGTGGCGGCCGGTCGATGAGACCCGCCACCACGCGAAGCGGACCGCCGGCCATGGCATCCGCGATGCTGCCCTCCGGCGCGGTCAGCGCAATGTCTACCTCGCCGCCCCGCAGCGCGTTCGTCACTCCGTGAGTGGTGCCGAGGATCCGCTCGGTGGCACGCAGCCCGCAGCGCTCGAGGAGCCCGCGCTGCTGCGCCACCCACAGCGGGACGTTGACGTAGGCCGGTGCGACGACACCGACCGCAATCTCCCTCATAGCGCGGATCATGCCATTTGCGAGCCCGCACGTCAGCCGGACCGGCGGCACAGGTAGGCATATCCGGCGCTGATCTGTGATTCCGGCCAGACCTCCGCCTTCTTCAGGGCGATCTCGGCCGGATCGGACCACAGGCGGATCTGGCCGGCCGCCATGGCCCTCAGCTGAACATCGCACGCCCGGGCGAGCAGCAGCGCGCGCATCACCGCCGTCGCGGCATCGGGCCCGACGGTCACCAGCCCGTGCCGAGGGATCAGGCAGCCGACCCCGTCGCCGACCGTCTTGGCCAGCGCCTGGCCCAGCCCGGCCGAGCTGATCAGGCTGCCGGTCTGGGTGAAGCGCGCGATCTGCGGCTCGGCGAATTCGACCCCGTCGTGCGAGATCGCCAGCAGCGGCTCATCCAGCGCGGCGAAGGCCACCGCGGCCGGGGCGTGCGTGTGCACGACGCTGTTCACATCGGGCCTGGCGTTCATCAGCTCGGTGTGGATGGGGTATTCGATGTGCCTGCGCTCGGTGCCCGACAGCACCTCGCCCGCGGCCGTGACCAGCACGACCCGGCCGGCGCTCAGCTCCTCGAACGACCAGCCCGCTGCCTTCATCCAGACCCCGCGGCCTTCGGGATCGCGGATCGAGGCGTGGCCCCACACCATGTCCGACTGCCCGGCGGCGCCGAGAGCCCGGTTGGCCTGAGCAGCCTCGGCGATCAAGCGTTCCTCGGTTTGCATGCCTCTCCTTGATCCTGGTCAGTGAGCGTGGCGAGCTTCACCTCTGCGCCTGATCCGCAACCTCGGCGCGCGCCAGGTTGAGCACTTCGAAGATGCGGTGGTCGTTGAAGGTGAACAGATCCAGCTGGGTCTCCGCCTCGAAACGCAGCTCGGCCCATGACGGCACGGTGATCAGGTCGCCCTCGGCCAGCGCGAACCGGTGCCGGGCCAGCTCCGCCGTCCCCCGGCCGCGGAACACCTGCCAGACCCCCGACCCGGCGGTGCGCCGCCTGCTGGTCCGGGCACCGGCACGGATGCGGTGCATCTCGGTCCGCAGCGTGGGCAGGGCGTCCCCGCCGGTCGTGGGGTTGGTGAACCGGATCGCCGCGTGGCCGGGTTCGTACACCCCGGGCTCGCCCGCGTCCTCCAGCTCGAGCTGGGCGGTCAGCGACGCGTCCGTGTCGGCCCAGCGGTAGGCCAGCAGCGGAGAGTTGGGCAAGTCCTGCAGCGCCGAGAGCGGGCGGCGTCCCGCGTGCGCCCACAGCTGCTCCGAGCGTGACCGGTCGGGAGTTGACTTGTCCTCGATGCCGTCGTCTCCGTACTCGAAGAATCCGGCGTCCAGCTTCCGCACGAGAGGGATGTCCAGCCCGTCGAGCCACGCCATAGGCTCGTCTCCCACATGGTGATGGCCATGCCAGAACATCGAGGGAGTCAGCAGCAGGTCGCCCGCGCGCATCTGCACTGGGTCGCCGTTGACCACCGTCCACACCGCCTCGCCGCGGAGGACGAACCGGAACGCACCCTGAGAATGCCGGTGGGCCGGGGCGACTTCGCCGGCGCCGAGGTACTGGATCGCGGCCCACAGCGTGGTCGTCGCGTAGGGGCGCCCGCCGAGCCCTGGGTTGGCCAGCGCGATCGCCCGGCGCTCACCGCCGCGCCCGACCGGCACGAGCTCCCCCGCTCGTTCGGCCAGCGGCAGCAGGTCCGCCCAGGCCCAGTGACAGGGTTGCGCCTCCGGCTCAGGGAACTCCGGCATGAGGTTGCCGATCTCAGTCCACAGTGGCTTCAGGCTGGCAGCGGCGAAGTCGTCGTACAGCCGCCGCAGGGCCGCATCGTCTATCACGTTGGTCACGGCGCTCTCTCCTTCTCTCGGTATCGCTGCCCGGCGGTAGCCTCCGCCGGGCCATCGCGGGCCGCCAGCGCGGCGTCGTCCCGGTATAGCCATTCCACGTGTTTGTGGTCGGCCACGTCCCGGTCGAGAAGCAGCTCATCGCGGATCAGCTTGGCCACGCCGTCCACATGCCAGACCTCGCCCCAGGTCCTCGCAGCTCGTTGCACGCGCATCGCGCGTGGTCCGCGTATCGCCGCGTAGCTGGCCAGCCCCTCGCTGAACGGCCGGCCTGCGGTGCCCGCCGCGGCCAGCTCGGCCGCCAGTGCGACTGAGTCCTCCAGAGCCTGGCAGGCCCCCTGCGCCAGGTACTGCAGCATGGGATGAGCAGCGTCGCCGAGCAGGGCCAGCCGTCCCCGGGCCCAGTCCGGCATCGGCAGCCGGTCGAGCATCGGCCAGCGGTTATCGGTGCTGAGCGTCTTCAGGGACTCCCGCACGTGCTCGCTGCAGTCGGCGAAGGCGGCCGTGAGCTCGGCTGGGGTCCCCCAGTCGGCCGCTCCGCGGAGGTAGGCCTGGCTCCGAAAGACAGCGACCTGGTTGTACATCCGGCCCGAGCGCAGCGGGTACTGGACGAGGTGCAGGTCGGGGCCGATCCAGGCGACCACGTCGCGCAGATCGGCGTGCCGCTCTACCTGCTCCATCGGGACAGCGCCCCGGTAAGCCACGAACCCGGAGTTGACGGGCTCATCTTCGGTGAATCGCTGCCGGACGCGTGAGTGCAGCCCGTCCGCGCCGATCGCTACCTCGGCGCTGAACTCCCGGCCGTCGGCACAGGTAGCGACCGTGCTGGCGCCCGTGTCCCTGAGCTCGATCACGTTGGCGTCGGTGTGCAACCCCACCCCGCTCTGCACGCACGCTTCGAGCAACGCGCTGAGCAGGTCATTGCGATGCAGCACCAGGTACGGGGCACCGTATCTGGCCGGGAAGTCGGTGAGCTCGAGCGAGGTGAGCTCCCGCGAGTCAACGGCATCGGCCAGCACCAGCCGCCGCGGCAGGACGGCCAACGGCAGGATCATCTCGAGCACCCCTAGCCGCTCGAGAATGCGGGTCGCGTTCGGCGCCAGCTGAATGCCCGCACCCACCTCCGCGAAGCTTTTCGAGCGCTCGAGAACGGTGACCATCCCGCCCCGGCGCGCGAGGCACAGCGCCGCAGACAGCCCCCCGATACCGCCGCCGACGATCAGCGTCTCGGGGAGTCGATGTGATGACATGCACGCTCTCCTCGACAGTCCGTCCGGAGGAATCGGGCCAGCTCAGGCAGTTCTACGCTAAACCGGATGCGCGGAGAGCGGAACTACCTGCAGCTATGGTTCTGCTATGGAGAATCACGCGCCGCCCTACCCAATCCAGTCCGTTGACTACGCGCTGCAGCTGATGCTGATCTTGAAGCGGGACGGCGTGCTCCGGGTGAGCGACGCGGCGGCCGAACTCGGCGTCGCCAGATCAACCGCACATCGGCTCATCTCGATGCTCAGGTTCCGCGGTTTCGTCGAGCAGGCGCGCGATCGGACGTACCGGGCTGGCAGTGCCTTCGCCGATCTGGGCGGCGGCCCGAACTCCGCCACCGCGCTGCTGGGAATCGCGCGGCCGCACCTTGTCCGGCTGACCGAGCGGGCCGGGGAGACCAGCAATCTCGCGATCCTGATGGGATCGGACGTGCAGTTCATCGACTGCATCGAGTCCAAGAAGGCGCTGCGGGTGGGCAGCCGGGTCGGCGTCCGGCTCGCCGCCCGGCTGACCTCGGGCGGCAAGGTCCTGCTGGCCGACCTTCCTTTCGAGGAGGTCAGTCTGCTGCACCCGGAGCTCGCCGACGATCCCGCCGGGCTCAGCGCCCTGAAGCGGGCGCTTTCTGCGGTCCGGCGGCAGGGCTTCGGCACCAACTTCCAGGAGAGCGAGCGTGGGGTGGTCGCGCTCGGCATGGCCGTGCGGGGAACAACCGGGGCGGCGATCGCGGCCGTCACCATCTCCGCGCCGACGGTGCGATTCAACCGGGGCCAGATCATCAACCTGATCCCGGTGCTGACCGAGACGGTGGAAGATATCCGTTCCGACATCATCGGTCTCGCCGCGCCGACCCGATAGCAGCCGGGCAGTTCGCCCGGCCGCCCCGCGATGTCGCAGGTGGACGGCAGCCGCATCCGGCTGCTGGTCACGCCCGGCGGCGGCAGGCCCCCCGCGCCCGTCATCCGAATCTCATGTTCACGCTCTTGAGCTGGGTGTAGGACTCGATCTCGGCGATGTCCTCGTCCCGCCCGACGCCGCTGTTCTTGACCCCGCCGAAGGGCGCCCCGATGAAGTGCCTCGATGTCTCGTTGACCCACACGTAGCCGGCCTCGACGTCGCGGGAGAATGCGATCGCGGTCCGCAGGTCGCGGGTGAAGACACTCGCGGTGAGCCCGTACTCGACGCTGTTGGCGATGGCCACCGCCTCGTCGTAGTCGGCGAACGGGATTGCGGTCAGCACAGGCCCGAAGATCTCCTCGGTGGCCAGCCTGCCCGCCGGGTCGACGTCGGCGAACAGCGCCGGGCTGACGAAGTTGCCCGCGGCCAGATCCCCCTCGGTCAGCCGCTGGCCGCCGGTCACCAGCCGGGCCCGCTCGCTCTTGCCGATCTCGATGTAGGAGAGCACCTTCTCCAGCTGCTGCCTGCTGACGATCGCTCCGGTGTCGCTGGCCGGGTCGAGCGGCGGCCCGGGCCGCATCCCGGCGATCCGGTCCCCCACCCGGGCGACGAAATCGTCGTAGCAGTCCCGGTGCGCGAGCAGCCGCGAAGTCGAGCCGCAGGACTGGCCCTGCCAGGTGAAGTTCATGCCGCGGACCGCGCCCTCGACGGCCAGGTCCAGGTCGGCATCGGGGAAGACCACGATCGGGTTCTTCCCGCCCAGCTCAAGCGTGACGGTCTTCACGCTCGCCGCAGCGGCGCTGGCCTGAATGCGCCGCCCGGTCGCGGCACTGCCGATAAAGGCGATCCGCGGGACGCCAGGATGCCTGACCAGCGCTTCCCCGACCTCTGTCCCCAGCCCGGTCAGGATCTGCACCACACCGGGCGGGAACAGCCGCTGCAGGTCCTCGCCCATGGCCAGCGCGGACAGCGAGGTGAACTCGGAGGGCTTGAGGATCACGCTGTTGCCAGCCAGCAGCGGCGCCGCGAGCTTCGTCGCCGCGAACATTAGCGGATGATTGAACGCGATGATCCGGGCGACCACGCCGAACGGCTCGTGCACGGTGTAGTGCAGCCGCCCCGGGGTTTCCGGCATGGTCCGGCCCCGTACCTCGAGCGCCAGGCCGGCCAGGTACCTGATCTGGCTGGTGGCAAGCCCGATGTCATTGCGCATCTCATGCAGCGGGCTGCCGTTGTCCACCGAGTCGAGCCGGGCCAACTCCTCACCGCGTTCGGTCACGGCATCGGCGAAGGCGAGCAGCGCGGCCGCGCGCATCTGGGGCTCGGTGGAGCGCCAGCCAGGGGCCGCCCGCTTCGCGGCGGCCACGGCGACCTCGACATCACGCTCATCGCACCGGGGAATGTGCCCGATGACGCTGTTGGTCGCCGGGTTGACCACGTCCAGTGTGGCTCCCGAGACCGCGGCGACGCGCTCGCCGTCCACCAGGCTCAGAGTGGGGTCCACCGGGTGAGGTTACCTCCGAGCTTCCCGCGTTCCAGATCATGGCCTGGCCGTATTCTGCTTTGCAGAACCACCTCTCCAGCCCGGCGGGCTAGCGGTCAGCCGCTGAGGGTTGCGTAGCCGTCCGGACGGACCCGCACGTCCACCAGCACGCTCTGCCCGGACCGAGCGGCGGCAGCGGCCGCCGCGAGCGCGCCGGGCAGCGCTGACCGATCACGGACCTGGTCGGGGGCCTGGAAGCCGAGCGAGCGGGCGAATGCGGCCAGGTCCGGATCCGGGTCAGAAATGGCCTGGCCGATCCAGGAGTTTCTGGCGGGGCGCCGACGCTGCCCGGCGATGCGCTCCTGGTGGACCACATCGTTGTAGAAGAAGGAGTTGTTCGCCACCACGACCAGCAGCGGCAGCCGGTAATGCGCCGCGGTCCAGATCGCGGTCCCGCCCATCAGGAAGTCGCCGTCGCCCAGGACCGCCGTCGGCAGCCGGCCGGTGCCCTCGAGCGCAAGTGCGGCGCCCACGGCCATCCCCGGCCCGGAGCCAATACCCGCACCGCCATCCTGTCCCAGGTAGTCCAGTGGATGGCCGACCTCGAGGTCGGCGCCTCCCCAGCCCAGCGGAAGCCTGACCAGGCAGGCCGGCGAGCCTGCGAGCGCGCCGCTGAGCGCCTCCGCCAGATCATGCATGAAGATGTCGGAGCCGCCATCGTCCACAGGCGGCGCCGGGGCGCCATCGTCGGCCGGCCACTCGCTCGGCTTCACCGGCTCCTGCGATTCCAGCAGCGCCCGCACCAGCAGGTCAGGATCGGCAGGCACGGACAGGTCAACGGGCTCACGTCCGAAAGAATCCTTGGACCAGCCGTTGTGCAGCGCGGAGTCGGTCGTGCAGGAGACGATCCGCGCCGATGCCGGATATCCGTGGCTGGCCGCCGCGGAGATGGTTCCGGCCAGGTCGGTCCAGCCGAGGCTCAGGATCAGGTCTGCGGCTCCAATCAGCTTCGCGGACACGGCGGGCAGGAACGTTCCTGGAGGATGCGGGTGCAGCGGATGCCTGGTGGGAAACACCGCGCCGTTCTTGAGATCGGAGATCACCAGCGCCCCGTACCGCTCCGCCAGGGCGACCCGCCGATCCCAGTCCTGGTCATCGCGCCCGAGACGCCCGAGCAGGAACAGCGGGCGCCGCGCCTGACCGAGAAGCTCCAGCGTGGTCTGGACCGCGACGGCATCAGGCCCGTGCGACCGTGGCGACCGGTCCCGGCGAACGTCCGGGATCGCTGGCGGCTCCGGCAGGGGCTGCTCCTGCAGGCTCACGTCGAGGCAGATGTAGACCGGCGCCGACGGTGCCTCCCGGGTGATCGAGTACCCGCGAGCGAGCGATTCCAGGGCTGCCTCGACGGAGGCGGGTTGATCGTCCCATTTGGCGTACTGCCGGATCAGCGCACCCTGGTCGGCGGCGGTGTGGATCCAGTCGATCCAGGGCCGCCTCCGGGCCGCGTCCACGGGGCCGGTGGCCCCGATGATCAGCATCGGAACCCGGTCGCAGTAGGCGTTGTAGATGGCCATGCTCGCGTGCATCAGGCCGACGTTGCTGTGGATCGCGACCGCCATCGGGCGCCCGGTCACCTTCGCGTAGCCGTGCGCGATCGCGACCGCGTGCTCCTCGTGCAGGCAGACGAGCATCTGCGGATCACGGTTGCCGTTGTAGTTGACCAGGCTGTCGTGGAGCCCGCGGTAGCTCGAACCGGGAAGGAGCGCGATGTAGCGCAGATCGAGGCGGCTGAGCAGCTCCGCCAGCGCGTCGCTGCCCCACTCGATCGCCGTACCGCCGCGCTCGACGCCTTCCGGATCCTCCGCTCTCACCTCGAACCTCCCGCCACGCCGCTGAGGGAACCCGAGAATATGTGACCGGGCGCAGGCCCGGCCCGCGCGGGCGGCGGTCACCAGGGCACGGGTTGCCCGTCACGGAAGAACCCGCCGGTGGGACCCGTGTCCGGCAGGGTCGCGGCCCACAGGACGCTGGCCGCTCCCTCGGCGACCGGCCGCCCGCCCGGGCCGCCCATGTCGGTTGCCACCCAGCCGGGACAGACGGCGTTGACCAGGATGCCTGCAGGCCGCAGCTCGCCGGCCAGGAGACGGGTCAGCGCGTTGAGCGCGGCCTTGGACACGCTGTAGGCGGGTGTGCCTCCGGTCATTTCGCTGATCGACCCGGCCTCGCTGCTGACGTTGACGATCCTGGGGTGCGGGCTGGCCCGCAGCAGGGTGATGCAGGCCTGGCTGACCCGCCACGCGCCAAAGAGGTTCGTCTCGAATGCCTCGTGCACCGCGGCGAGGTCGGCCGTGGCCGCCGTGGCCCAGGTGTCGTACGAGATCGCGGCGTTGTTGATCAGGACGTCCAGGCGCCCGTAGCTGGTGCTGATCCGGTCGGCCAGGACGTCGACGCTGCCCTGGTCGGCCACGTCGAGAACGTGCGGAACTACCTGCTGTCCGGCCGGGTCCAGGCTGCGGGCCGCCGCGGCGGCCTTGTCCCGGTCCCGTCCGGTCAGCACGACCCGGTACCCGCGGACGGCGAGCTGCCGGCACACCTCGGTGCCGATGCCGCGGTTGGCCCCGGTGACGAGGGCTGTCGCCGCGCTGCTGGGCCCCTGGCCGCCGCTGAGGTGTTGCATGTGGCTACGTCAGCAGCCGCCCGGGCCGGTGTCAACGTGCGTCAAAGGAGCCGGCCAGGGCCAGGTCGCGCTCGCTGCTCCCGATGCTGACCAGATAGCGGCCGGGAGACGCGACCCACCGCTGGCCCGCCGCCTGGCTGTAGCTCATGTCGGGTTGGCCCGGGCCACGGCGTGGATCAGCAGGTCCTGATCAACGGCTTCGAGATATATCTTTACAGAGCCAAAGTCGAGATGTATCTTGATACCGCCGAACGGTGCACAGATCGGCAGCCCCCGTGTGGGGCCCGGACGCGGCGCGTATAGCTGACGCTGCCACCGTCCGCCAGCGGACATCGAGACGACCTCGCAGAAAGCCGATACCGCGATGCACGAAGACGACGATGGCGACCGTCTTGAGGCCGCCCAGCAGCTAGCCAGGTTCGACCCGCCGGCCGCGGCCGAGGCCTTCCAGGCGATCGCCTGCGACGACGGCGTCGACGACGAGTACCGCATTGACGCGGCCGAGGAACTGGCCCGGCTCGACCGGCGGGCCGCCGCCGAGGCCTTCCAGGCGATCGCCAGCGACGACTCTGTCGACGACGAACTGCGTCTGGACGCAGCCGAGCACCTGCCCCCGCTCGACCGGCAGGCCGCCGCGGCGGCGTTCCTGGCCATCGCCGGCGACGACAGCGTCGACGACGGCCTCCGGATTGATGCGGCCGAGCAAATGCCGGACCTCGACCGGCGAGCCGCCGCCGAGGCACTCCTGATTGTCGCCGGAGACGACTCCGTCGACGACGGACTGCGCTCCTCAGCCGCCGAGCAGCTGGCCGAACTGAACCCCCAGGCCGCCGCCGAAGCGTTCAGCATCATCGCCGGAGACGACTCCGTCGACGACGGACTGCGCTCCTCAGCCGCCGAGCAGCTGGCCGAACTCGACCCCCAGGCCGGCGCCGAAGCGTTCCACAGCATCTTCGCCGAGAACAGGCCGGGACGGGAGCATCCGCACGACCACATGACCCCGTCGTGGTCACCACGGCCGCCGCGCCCGCCCAGGCCTCCGAGGCCGCTGCGGCCACTGTGGCCGCTGCGGTAGCCAGCGACGGCGCCGCGTACCTGCCCCCGCGCTCTGCTACCGGGCAATCTCGTAGGTCAGGTGGGTGACGCCAGGCGCTTCTACCACGGCGGCCTGGCTGATCGCGAGCGCCGACAGCCCGGGACCGCCGAACAGGCGGATGCCCTCACCCAGGCACACCGGGACCAGATGAACCGTGATCTGGTCCAGCAGCCCGGCGGCCAGGTACTGCCGGGCGACGCTGGCGCCGCCGGATACCGCGACGTCCATCCCGTTTGCGGCACCGCGCGCGAGCTTGAGCGCGGCCTCGATGCCGTCCGGCACGAACGTGAACGTCGTGCCGCCCTCGCACTCCAGCGGCTCGCGTGGATGGTGGGTGAGCACAAAGACCGGCAGGTGGAACGGCGGATTGTCACCCCACCAGCCCGTCCAGGGCTTCTCGCCCCACGGGCCGGGGCCGCCGCCGAACATGTTCCGGCCCATGACGATGGCCCCGACGTTATCGTCCCCGCGCTCGATTACCGCCGTGCTGGCGTTGGCCACACCGCCGTCCAGGCCGGCCTCCTGGCGCCAGACAGCGAGCTCGCGCAGCCAGTCATGCAGCCGGTCCCCACCCACGCCGAGCGGGTTCTCCGGGCTCTGGTCCGGGCCCGCCACGAAGCCGTCCAGCGACATGGCCACCGAATATCTCAGTCTGCTCATCGGGCCCTCTCCTGTTCCGGTCATCCGCCTGGGATGCCGTATAGACGGGCGAGCGCCGCGAAACTCATCACGCTGGCCGGCGTCAGCGTTCCGCGCCCCGGACGGCGCGGGCCACGCGCGCGTGCTCTCGCATGGTCTCGGTGCCGTCCGCACCCGGCTGGCGGCCGAACCCGCAGTACATCGCCACGCCGAAGTCGGTGATGTAGCGCGATGCCGTGGCGTGCCTGCGCCGCAGGCCCGCCTCCCCGTCGATCGGCAGCACGATGCCCAGGAACACGCGGGCGTCGCCGGGTTCCAGGTCAACCAGCGGGCGGAAGAAGCTGCGGTCCTCGCTGCGCAGGTACCGGGGGCCGGCCAGGTGCAGCCAGTCCACGGTGCGTCCCGAGTTCGCGACCGCGAAGTTCGCCATCCGCACCAGCAGCGCCATGTCGCGCGCCTCGTACATCGGCCATTCAGGGAACGTCCCGTAGCACAGGTGGTAGCCGACCAGGACCTCCTCCGGGATCAGCCGCGTCAGCCGGGTGACCGGCCCGGCGAACCGCTCCCACGCACCTTCCGACGTCCACGCGAGCACACCCTCCAGGTCCTGCGTCTCGTACGCCAGGTCCCACTGGACGGCCAGGTCCCCGGGCGCGATGGCCGCGGTCAGCCGCTGCAGTTCGCGGGCCACGAGATCCTCAAACGCCCGTTCGGCGACCGGGTAGTCGGCGGCGAAGTCGGCCTTGAACGCGTTCAGCGCGCTGGCCGGGAACGGGAGCCCGACCTGGAACCGGAGCTGCGCGGGGATCACCCCTTCCTCGCGCAGCGCGCAGAACACCTGGTAGCCGGCGATCGCGTCATCAATGCGCGGCCAGGAGTCCCAGTGCAGTTCGGTGACACCGGGCCGGATGCCGAACACCGGGGTCTCATACGCATGCCGCGGCAGCCCGGTCGGCGACTGCGTCTCCTGCAGGACGGCAACGCCCGGGTTCGGCCGGACGAGCCGCTCCCGCTCGTAGCTGACCCACCCGGCCCGGGGGCCGGTCTCGCCGTCCGGCAGCGCGAACACCAGGTCACCGAAGAACCCGGCGGCAGCACGCAGCGCCGAATCGGCGGAATCCGCCGGCAGGCTCCCGACCAGCAGCAGGTCACTGTTCACTCGCGGCGCCATCGCCGCCTCCTTCCTCACGGCCGTTGTCAGCCACCATCCCAGCAGACGGCGGCGGCGGCGTCCGGCCGTGGCGCCGGGCCGGGCGCAGGCACGAGGGCACCCGGCCAGGTGGCGCGGCGATTGGCGTTCTCTATCCGAGCAATGTGCTCAGTTATCGGGACTAACGCAGGTCAGCGTCGTCATAATGCGGGTAAATGTCCGGATCCGATAAGTCGGCCCCCAGATGGAGGATGGAACCGTGACGCAATCCGGCACGCTGGCTGACCCGGGCCCGGCGGCACCCCGGGCTCAGACCACGGCGGGATTGCGGCTGCAGACCCTCATCCGCGGCCTGGCCGTGATGGAGCTGCTGGCTGACGGCCGCGCGCTCAGCGTGGCCCAGATCGCGCGCGCGGTCGGGCTGCACCGCTCGGTGACCTACCGCATCGTCCGCACCCTGGATGACCGCGACTTCCTGGAACGGCAGCCAGACGGGCGCTACCGGCTCGGGCTCGCCGTGGCCAGCCTGGCCCGGACCGTCCGCAGCGACCTGACCAACGCCGCGCTGCCCGAGCTCGCGGCGCTGGCCGAGGCCACCGGTACGACCGCGTTCGTCACCGTGCCCAGTGGCGAGGACGCCGTGACGCTCGTCGCCATGGAGCCGCGGCAGTCTGATGCGCACGTGTCCCGGCGGCCCGGCCAGCGGCACCCGCTCGACCGCGGCGCTCCCGGGCTGGCCATCCTGGCTGCGCTGCCGCCGCGCCCCGGCGAGCGGCTTGAGGTCGAGTTCGCCCGGGAGCACGGCTACGCGAAATCAACGTCAGAGGTCGTCCCCGGCTTCTCCGCGCTCGCGGCGCCGCTGCGGTTCGTCGACAGCTCCGTCGCCAGCCTGGCGCTGGTCTTCATCGCGGGTGACCTCGACGAGGACGCGGCCATCGAGGGGCTGCGCCGGCACGCGCACCGGCTCCAGGCCCTGGTCCCAGGCCGGGGGCAGGACCCGCCGGCGCACCAGGGCCGGGCGGTCGCGGCGGCCCGCGGCGCGCGCCCAGGGTAACGGCTGCCGCGCCCGGACAGGAGTGCAGGCGCCCGGCGCTGGCTGGCCAGCCGGCTGCCTCGCCCGGCGTCGGCCAGCCGGTCCAGGGCGGTCAGGATCCGCTTCTCCGACACCGGGCCGGACGTGCCCAGCACCTGGGCGAACAGGCTGACCCGCAGTTCCTCGATCATCCAGCGCACGGCCTGGACGTCCGGGCCAGAACGCCGGCCCGCCGGGAGCCTCCCGACGGCCTGGTCGCAGGCGTCGGTCACCCGGTGCACGGCCGCCATCCGGTCGGCGTCGCGGCGGGGATCCTCCGCCACCGTGTCCAGCCTCCGGCTGATCCCCCGCAGGTACCGCACCAGGTCGGGCAGCCGCCGCAGACCGGTCTCGCTGACGAACCCGGAGTGGATCAGCCCGCCGAACTGGGTCCTCGCGTCCGCGAACGCCGCGGCGAGCACGGGGCTGGCGGTGGCCTGCAGCCTGATCTCGGCCTCGTGCGCGGCCTCGAGGACCTGCGCGACCACGTCCACGACCCGCGAGGTCGCCAGCGGCAGGTCCGACCGGGCCCGCGTCACCAGGCGGGCAAAGCCGTCCGCGTCCCAGGCCGGCCCGCCCGCGTCGGCGATCACCTGGTCGGCCGCGGCCGCCAGGCAGTCGTCGAGCAGGGCGCCGATACTGGGGTACGGGTTGCGGCTCATGGCCAGCTTCCGCTGCGTCGGCAGCCGGTCGGCGATGGACCGGATACCGGTCGGCACCTGCAGCAGGAGCAGCCGGCGGTTGCCCTGGATCATGGCCGCTGTGGCCTCGGCCTCGGTGTCGAACAGCCGCACGTCCACCGCGTCCCCGGTGTCGGCCAGCGCCGGGTAGGCCATTAGCGGGGGGGCATGGGGGGGTCGTCCCCCCGGGCCAGCACTGTCCCTGTCGTGGGTGAAGACGCGGGGCAGCGTGCCGATATCCCAGCTCCGGAGCCCGGTGCGGAGGATGTCGCCGGCCGCGCCGGTGAGCATCTTCTGCAGCCGGGGCCGCAGCCGCTCACGCAGCTCGCCGAGGTCCTTCCCGGTCGCCAGCTCCCGGTTCCCTTCCGTCACCCGGTAGGTGATCCTCAGGTGGGCGGGCAGCCGGGACTGATCGAACGCGTCCCGCGGCACCGGCACCCCGGCGAGGCGGCCGAGTTCCCGGCTCAGCGCGTCCAGCAGGCTGCCGTGCGGCTCGCCCAGCCGGGCGGTTACGGCCCGCGCGGTGTCGGGGGCGGGCACGAACAGCCGCCGCAGGTCCTTGGGCAGTGAGCGGATGAGCTCGGTCACCAGCTCCTCGCGCCGGCCCGGCACCTGCCAGCCGAGCTCCTCGGCGTTCACCCGGCCGAGCGCGGCCAGCGGCACGTCCACGGTCACCCCGTCGTCCGGCTCGCCGGGCGCGAACTCGTACGACAGCGGCAGCTCGCCCCAGGTGCCGGGGTAGTCGCCGGGACTGACCTCATCCGCGGCCGGGTCGACCAGGTCGGCCAGCGTGAACGTCAGCAGGCCGGGATCCTGGGCGCGGGCTTTCTTCCACCAGGTGTCGAAGTGCCGGGCGGACGTCACGTCCTTGGGTATCCGCCGGTCGAAGAAGTCGAACCGGGCCGTGTCGTCGGCCACGATGCCGCGCCGCCTGGCCCGGTCCTCCAGATCGGCGGCCTCGTCGAGCAGCCGCTGGTTGCGGTGGAAGAACTCATGCCGGGTCGGCCAGTCCCCCTCGACCAGGGCGCCGGTGATGAACAGGTCGCGGGCCGCCGCCGGGTCGACGCGCGCGTAGTTGACCGGCCGCGCGGTCACGATCGGCAGCCCGTACAGGGTGACCTTCTCCAGCGCCATCGCCGCGCCCCGCCCTGCGTCCCAGTGCGGCTCGCTGTAGGTGCGCTTGACCAGGTGCGCGGCCAGCGGTTCGGCCCACTCGGGCTCGATGCGGGCGGTGACCCTGGCCCACAGCCGGGACGTCTCCACCAGCTCGGCCGCCACCACCCACGACGGCGGCTTCCGGGCCAGCACGGAATCGGGGAACACCGCAAACCGGGCCCCGCGCGCCCCGGCGAACTCGACCGGCCCGCGCCTATTCCGTTCCGGCTTCTGATCGGAGTCCCGCATTCCGATATGGGACAGCAGGCCGGCCAGCAGCGACATGTGCACCCGGTCCGCGACATCCGCAGGGAAGCGCGCGCCCGGCTCCGCCTTCCTCCACCCCCCGCCCACCTCCCCGTCCCTCTCCACGCCCCCTCCACTGCGCCGGGGCTTGCGGGCCGGCTCCGGGGCATCGCCGCCGGCGCCGGCACCACCTCCCTGGCCGCCTGCCGCAGCTGGCCGTGCACGTCCTGCCACTCCCGCACCCGCAGGTAGTGCAGGTACTCGCGGCGGCACAGGCGGCGGAACGCCGACCCCGACAGCTCGCGCTGCTGGTCGTGCACGTACCGCCACAGGGTGAGGAGGGTGAGGAAGTCAGATCCCGGCTCGGCGAAGCGCCGGTGCATGGCGTCCGCGGCCTCGCGCGCGTCCGCGGGCCGTTCCCGCGGGTCCTGGATGGACAGCGCGGCCGTGATGATCAGCACCTCGGGCAGGCACCCGTTGCGCCCGGCCTCCAGGATCATCCGGCCCAGGCGCGGGTCGGTCGGCAGCCGGGCCAGCTTCCGGCCCACGCCGGTCAGCCGCGTCGCGCCCCGTCCGGGGGAGACCGCGCCCAGCTCCTCCAGCAGCCGGACGCCGTCGGCGATGTTGCGGGAGTCGGGCGGGTCCATGAACGGGAAGTCCGCGACCTCACCGAGGTCGAGCGCGGCCGCCTGCAGGATGACCGCGGCCAGGTTGGTGCGCAGGATCTCCGGGTCGGTGAACTCCGGCCGCGACGCGAAGTCCTCCTCGCTGTACAGCCGGATGCAGATGCCGTCGGAGGTCCGGCCGCACCGGCCCTTGCGCTGGTCCGCCGACGCCCGCGAGATCGCGCTCGATCGGCAGCCGCTGCACCTTGGTGCGCTGGCTGTAGCGGGAGATCCGCGCGGTGCCGGGGTCGACCACGTACCGGATGCCCGGCACGGTCAGCGACGTCTCCGCGACGTTGGTGGCCAGCACCACGCGCCGCCGCTGGTGCGGCTGGAACACGCGGTGCTGCTCGGCCGCGGACAGCCGGGCGAAGAGCGGCAGCACCTCCAGGTCGGTCTGGCCCGCCTGGTCGGCCAGGGCGTCGGCGGTGTCCCTGATCTCTCGCTCGCCGCTGAGGAAGACCAGCACGTCGCCGGGGCCTTCGCGGCGCAGCTCGGCGATCGCGTCGCAGATGCCCTGGGCCTGGTCCTTCGGCTCGTCGCCGTGGCCGGTCGGGGTCGGCCAGCGGCCGGTACCGCACCTCGACCGGGTACGTGCGGCCCGAGACCTCGATCACCGGCGCGTCGCCGAAGTGCTTGCGAACCGCTCCGGGTCGATCGTGGCCGAGGTGATGATGACCTTGAGATCCGGCCGGGCGGGCAGCAGCTGCTTGAGGTAGCCGAGGAGGAAGTCGATGTTCAGGCTGCGCTCGTGCGCCTCGTCGATGATCAGCGTGTCGTAGCGCAGCAGCTGCCGGTCGCCGCTGCATCTCGGTCAGCAGGATGCCGTCGGTCATGACCTTGATGAACGTGCCGTCGCTGGACTTGTCGGTGAACCGCACCTTGAAGCCCACGGCCGTGCCGACCTCGGTGCCGAGCTCCTCGGCGATCCGCTCGGCGACGGTGCGGGCCGCGATCCGCCGGGGCTGGGTGTGGCCGATCTGGCCGGTGACGCCGCGGCCCAGCTCGAGGCAGATCTTCGGCAGCTGCGTGGTCTTGCCGGAGCCGGTCTCGCCCGCGACGATCACCACCTGGTGGTCACGGATGGCCGCGGCGATCTCGGCTTTCCGCTGGCTGACGGGAAGTTCTGGCGGGTACGCAATATCCGGTACCGCTCCCCTGCGCTCCTCGACTCGCGCGGCGGCGGTCTCAATCTCGGCGTTGAGGCGGGCGAGTGCCTGCTCGCGCGGCTTCGCGTCGCGCAGCGCGGCGGCGCCGTCGGCCCGGCGGCCGAGCCGCTGCCGGTCGCGCGGCATCAGCCCGGGCAGGCGTGATCGCAGTTCAGCGAGCGAGGGGGTCAAGAGGGAAGTCTCCATAGCGGCACACGGGGAACACGCACCCAGGATGGCCACGGACTCCCCCGGTGGCTAACGCTTTTCCGCCCCGTCTGCTTCCGCGGAGGTAACCGCCGGCCCGGTCAGCCCATGATCTAGGTGCCGGACCGCCGGGATGCCCATTCGTGCCGTCTCGATGGGATGCTCAGGACTCAGCACCGGCCGATGATAACCCCGAGCAAGCGGTGGCTAGTTCCCGCCCGCGGCCCGGGCCAGTTCCGGCACGAACCAGTCGGCGTTGATGGTGCCCGCCCCCGACGCCAGGTCGTAACCCGGGCGGGCCCGGAAGCCGTGCACGGTGACGAACCGGTGGTGCTGGGTGAACGAGACCGTGTTGCCGCCTCGGGTGATGTCGACCAGCCCCGGCGCGTGCGCGGCCGCGAGGGCGTACAGCGCCGGGTTGATGAGGCCGAGGGAATGGTGCGCCACCTGCTCGGCCAGGGCCACGATCCCGGCGAACAGCGGGGTCGCCTCGCTGGTGCCGCAGGTAGGCTGCCAGCCCGCCGGCTCGCCAGCGAAGCTGGTGTAGATGAGCACCGTCCCGCTGCAGGCGCCGCTCATGGCGATGTCGGGCATCCTGCGCCGGGAGTGGACGATACCGGTCACGCCGGCCTGGTACCACGGCCGGGCGAAGACCTGCGACCGGCCGCCGCCCGTGGCCAGGGCGTTGGGGCCCTGGTTGCCGAAGAAGACCTGGTTCAGGGCCTTGTTGTAAGTGTCGTTCCACACCCGGTCCTGCGCGGTCCTGCGGCCGGCGGCGGTCAGCTGCAACCGGGTGCCGCCCACCGCGGTGACCAGCGGGTCGCTGGCAGGCCAGGCCACCGTGCGCTTGGTGAACAGGCGCGTCTCGGCGGCGTTCTTGTAGCCGGTCGACCCGGCGTCACCCGATCCGGCCAGGACCGTCACGCCGTGCCGGAACGCGTTCACGTAGGCGCTGCGCAAGCGGCGCAGGGACCGCGCGCTCGGGAACGTCAGCTCCGCGGTGCCGAAGCTCTGGCTGATCACGCCGCCGAGATGATGGTCGATGACGTAGTTCTCGGCGCGGACGATCTCCGGGAAGCCGGCCGTGCCCACGGTCTCCGAGACCGGGGTCTCGACCAGGAGGATGCTGGCGCCCGGGGCGATGCTGTGCGCCCACTGGACGTCGAGCGTGGTCTCGCTGGCCCAGCCGAGCATGTCGCTGTCGCCGGGGTCGAAGGGGGGCACAGCCCCCGCGGGCCGGATGATCCGGAACGAGGGCGGGGCAGGCAGGCGGAACCGCCGGTCGAACGTCTTCAGGTCGGCACGGATCGTGGGCGAGCCGAAGGAGTCGACGATCGCGATCGTCTGGCCCCGGCCGGTGATCCCGCGGGCGAACAGCGGGCGCTCGTGGTAGGCCGTCTGGAGCTGGGCCGGCCGGTAGCACGGAGCGGCGTACGCCCGGACGCACTGAGCCTGGGTCGGCGGGCGGGTGGCCGAGGCCCGGCCGGTCACGATGGGCCTGAGGACGAGCCCGGCCGGGCCGGTGCTGGCCGCCGTGGTGGCAGCGAGGTGGCCGGCCGCGGGAAGGACCGCCGCGCCCGCTAAGCACGCCCAGCTGCTCAGCGCGAGTGTTCCTGCGGCGGATAACAATCGGGCGCGGTATCGCATGGCGGCTCCCCCTGGACCGGTGACCTGCGAGAACTCTACTTCAGGCCCGTGCCGCCGGTCCGGCTTTCACCGGTCGCCGCGCTGCCGTATCGCGCCGCCGTCAGGGTCTGGCCTCAGCCACGGCGTCGATCTCCACGAGCTGGCCCGGGTACCCGAGGACGGCCACGCCGAGCAGGGTGCTGGGGGCGTCGTGGTCGCCGAAGGCGGACCTGATCACGTCCCACGCCGCGACCAGGTCGGCCCGCTCGCTGGACGCCACGTAGATGGTCGTCTTCAGGACCTGACTGAGGCTGGACTCCGCGGCCGCGAGAGCCTCGGCCAGATTCGACACCGCCTGCTCGGCCTGAGCCGGGACATCACCCGGGGCCACGACTTCGCCATCGGGACCGAGCGGGCACGCGCCCGCGGTGAAGATGAGGGCGGCCGGGCTCCCGACCGCGGCGTAGGCATAGGGCACGCCAGCGTAGAGCCGGCCGGAACGGATCAGGCGTACGGTCACCGGCTCAGGCTCCCAGCCGGCCCGGCGCCCGGCAACGGCATTTCCGCTGTCCCGCCCGCCCGCAGCCCGGGCCGGCCCGGGCGGGCCGGGCCGCGGCCTTACCAGTTCTGGATCGACCGGGCGAAGATCCCCGGCGACCTGCAATTCGTAAAGGCAAATTTCGGCGCCGAAGGCCCGGCCGGCGCGAGCGAGCCAAGCATCTCCGACACCGCCCACCTGATCGCCACCGACCGCACCGGCCCGGGCGGGATCATGCAGAAGACGAACGACATCGACGCGAACGGCTACTGGACCATCGACAATTACGAGGCGCTGATGGGCCTGGCGGCGTACCGGTGGCTGGCGCAGCAGGTCGGCAACGCGGGGCAGGCCAGCTGGGCCGGCGCCGAGTACGCCAGCCTGCTGAACGCGACCAGCAAGACATTGGACGCGACGATAGCGGCTAACCACCTCAACTATCTGCCGTGTTCGATGACTGAGCCCAACACATCCAACCGGTGTGCCAACGCCGAGGACGCTAACTGGGCGGCGCCGTTCCTGTTCGGCCGCTGGGCCTGGGACGGGTACCTGTTCGGCGCGCCGCGCAGCGGGCCCGGGCGCAGCCTGATCGACGCCACCTACGACTACGGCTTCGGCCGCCTGGCCGGGAAGCTGCCGCCGGACACGTTCGGCGGGTACCCGACGCAGTACTACAGCACCGCGTACAACGCGGGCTACGGCGAGTGGGGCATGGCCAACGCCAACCTGGTGCTGCTCGACTCGCTGGTCGCGCAGCGTGCCGACGGCAGCCTGATCGTGGGCCGGGGTGTTCCTGACGCGTGGATGCGCGCCGGCCAGGTCATCAGCCTGGCCAACCTCCCCACCCTGAACGCTGAGCACGCCGGGCTGGTCATCCGCGGCAACGGCAGCTCGGTCACGCTGACTCTGTCTGGCCAGCGCCCGGGCGGGCCGGTCCTGTTCCAGCTGCCCGCGTTCGTCGGCAACATCGCCAGCACCAGCGCCGGGACGGTCAGCGAGAACACGGGCACGGTCACGCTGGCGCCCGCGGTCCGCACGGTCACCGTGCAGCTCAGGCACCCGGAGAGCTAACTGGGCTGCCGGTTGGAGATGTCCACGGCCAGCCGCCACCGGCCGTCAGCGCCGCGCCGCCAGATCGTGGCGTACCGTACACATCAATGGCGAGCGTCCGCCTTTCGCATGAGCGTCGCGCGGCTCCCCCTTGGCCGCCGGCGCCCGGTCACGCCGCATCCGTACCCGCGCAGCCCGATGTCCGGGAGATTTTCGGATCGCGAGAAGGGCTCAGTAAAAGGATAACTTTAAATCGAGCCTGAGTGCTTAAGATAAATGGCCTGCTCAAGCGGGACCGCGCCGCAGCGATGGCCACGATATGAGATTGCATGGACACCACTTAGAGCTTTCACGCAGGCTGCCCGGAGCCGTGACCCGGGGCCGGCGGCCGCGCACGGGCACTTCTCAACGGCACCATGGGTCACGTTAAAACGTCGGCGAGAACTCGGCCGGGCCGGACCATTTGGGAGCGAAGATGCGATACATTTCGTGTTCGTACGATATCCAACGGTACTGGCAATAACTGTCGTGCCGAAGCGCCGCGGGAGCGAAAGGACTGCGGCCATTGTCCCGGTATGCCGCTAGGAAGCGCCGCGAAACTCGCGGTCAAGGTTGGTGCAGATACCGTTGGAGTCACAGTTGGCGGGGGCGGGCAAACCCGGGCTGCCGCGGCGGCGTGATCCGGACCTGGCCGGCCTCGCCGCGTTCACCGTGGGCCCGCAGGGGGAGGTGACCTCCTGGCCGGTCACGGCCCGGCGACTGTTCGGGCACCCGGAGGACGCCGTCGTCGGGCAGGACCTGTGCGACGTGCTGATGACCGGGCCGGGCCAGCGTGAGCTGATGGGCCAGGCGCTGGCCGAGGTGGCCGCCGGGCGGCTCTGGAACACGACCGTGGCCGGCGGCCGGCTGGGCGAGGGGCGGTTCGCCATCCGCTGCGAACCTCTGGGCGGAGTGCCCAGCGGCGCGCTGGTGATCGTCCAGCGGGCCTGGCCGCAGCCGGGCCCGAGCTGGCTGAGCGAGGCAGCGGCCCGGATCGGCAGCACCCTCGATCTCACCCAGACGGCTGCCGAGATCGTTAACGTCGCCGTGCCGGGGTTCGCCGACGCGGCCGTGATCTACGTGGCGGAACGCCTCCTCGTGGCCGATGACTTCACCTCTCCCCGGGCCGGGTCCGGGGTCGCGGTGCGGCGGCTGGCGGCGCGCCTGGCCGGGCTGGACGCGACGGCCACCGACAGCCTGCTGCGGCCCAGCGAGATCCTGGTCTTCGGGGCGGACAGCCCCCATTCCCGGGCGATGGCGACCTGCCAGCCGGTCCTGCTCGCCCCGCTGGACGACGAGACCGCCGCGCGCCTGGGCAACCGTCCGGCCGGTCCCGAGCTGATGTCCCGGTACAGCGCGTTCCTGGCCATGCCGCTCATCGCCCGCGGCACGGTGGTGGGCTGCGCGATGTTCGGGCGCGCGCCCACCAGCCAGGCGTTCGGCCCGGCCGACGTAACGCTCGGCGCCGAGCTCGCCTCGCGCGCGGCGGTCTGCATCGACAACGCCCGGCTCTACGACCGGGAGCGGCGGACCGCGCTCGCGCTGCAGCAGGGCCTGCTGCCCGGACGGCCGCAGGTGCCCCCGGGCATGGAGGTCGCGCACCGCTACGTCCCGGTCGGGGACAGCGTGGTCGGCGGCGACTGGCACGACATCGTGCCGCTGTCCGGCGGCCGGGCGGCGCTGATCGTGGGGGACGCGATGGGGCACGGCCCGGAGGCCGCCGCGGTCATGGTGCAGCTGCGCACCGCGGCCCATACCCTGGCCGACCTGGAGCTGGCGCCGGGCGAGGTGCTGCGCCGGCTGGACCGGATGGCGGCGAGCATCACCGCGGCACCGTTCGCCACCTGCATCTACACGGTCATCGACCCGGCCGCCGGCTCGTGCGTGGTCGCCCAGGCGGGGCACCTGCCGCCGGTGCTCGTGAGCCCTGACGGCACGGCGCGGATGCTGAACCTGCCGCCCGGCCTGCCGCTCGGCCTGGGTGCTGAATCCTTCCAGGCGACCGAGATCAGCCTGTCGCCCGGGGCGACCCTGGCCCTGTACACCGACGGGCTGGTGGAAAGCCGCACCACGACCCTGGACCGCGGCATGGCCGCGCTGCGCGACGCCCTCAGCTCCCGCCTGGCCAGGCCCGGCGCCCCGCTGGGCAAGACCTGCGACATGGTGACCCGGACGCTGCGCGATCACGGCGAGGACGACATCACGCTCGTGCTCGCGCGCATCCGGCAGTAGCTGCCGGGTGGGCGCGAGCCGGAGCCGGCCCGCCGCGGGTCAGCTAAGCCCGAGGACGCGCGCGGCGTTGTCCCGCAGCACCTGGTCCGCCACCTCGGCGGGCAGGCCGAGGTCGTCGAATTCGGCGAGACAGCGTTCCGGGGTCAGGAACGGGAAATCGCTGCCCCACAGGAACTGCCCCGACAGCCGCCCCTTCAGCTCGCGGATCACCTCCGGCGGGACCCGGCGCGGCGACCAGCCCGAGATGTCGATAAAGACGTTGGTCTTGTGCAGCGCCATCGCGATCAGGTCCATGTGCCAGGGCCAGCCGAAGTGCGCCGCCACCACGGTCAGCCCCGGGTGGGCGGCGGCCACGGAATCGAGCTTGAGCGGGTGCGCGTAGTCGATCCTGATGCCCTGGCCGCCGGGCTGGCGGGCGCCGATTCCGCTGGTGCCGGTGTGGAACAGGGCCAGCAGGCCGTGCCGCTCGCACGCGGCGAAGATCGGCCAGTAGGCCGGGTCGTCGGGCGCGAACGCCTGCAGCGACGGATGGAACTTCACCCCCCGCAGTCCCAGCGCGGCGATGTTCGCGACCTCGGCGACGGCGGCGTCGCCCTTGTGCGGGTCGACCGAGCCCAGGCCGGTGAACGCGTCCGGGTACTCGCGGCAGGCCGCGGCCACCGTCTCGTTCGGCACCCGGGGGCGGCCGGTCTCCGTCTCCGCGTCCCAGGCCAGCAGGACCGCCTTCAGCTCCAGCTCGCGGTACTTGGCCGCCAGCTGCTCCAGCGACTGCCGTTCCACCGTCGAGCGGAAGTACGCCGCGGCCGCCTCGACGTAACCGGCCATGCTGCCATCCAGCCAGTCCGGGGTGGGCAGGTGCACGTGGAAATCGATGGCGCGCAGGGACATCGGCTCATCGTAACGGCGCAGGCCGCGGCCGGCGCCGCTGGCTCCGGCCGGTATTGGCTTAATGTCCCGATCCTGAGGGTTCGGCCGTCGGTAGGGTGGAACCCGATGAACGAGAATCAGAAAACCGCGCAGATCGGCGTCACCGGCCTGGCCGTGATGGGCCGCAACCTCGCCCGCAACCTGGCCCGGCACGGTTACCGCGTCGCCCTGCACAACCGCACGGCCGAGCGCACCCGCAGCCTGGTGGCCGAGCACGGGCACGAGGGCACGTTCGTGCCGAGCGAGTCGACCAGCGACTTCGTCGCGTCGCTGGAGCGGCCCCGCGCGATCATCATCATGGTCAAGGCGGGCGAGCCCACCGACGCGGTGATCGAGGAGCTTGCCCCGCTGCTGGACGAGGGCGACATCGTCATCGACTGCGGCAACGCGCACTACACCGACACCCGCCGCCGCGAGCGCGACCTGCGCGACGAGCGGGCTGCACTTCGTCGGCTCCGGCGTGTCCGGCGGCGAGGAAGGCGCGCTCAACGGGCCGAGCATCATGCCCGGCGGGTCGGCCGAGTCGTACCGCACGCTCGGGCCCGATGTTCGAGTCGATCGCGGCCCAGGTCGACGGCACCCCGTGCTGCGTGCACGTCGGGCCCGACGGCGCCGGCCACTTCGTCAAGATGGTGCACAACGGCATCGAGTACGCCGACATGCAGCTGATCGCCGAGGCCTACGACCTGCTCCGGTCCGGCACCGGCGCGGCCCCGGCCGAGATCGCCGAGCATCTTCCGGCACCTGGAACGAGGGCGACCTCGAGTCGTTCCTCATCGAGATCACCGCCGACGTGCTCGCCCACACCGACGCCGCGACCGGCCAGCCGTTCATCGACATCGTGCTGGACCAGGCCGAGCAGAAGGGCACCGGGCGCTGGACCGTGCAGAGCGCGCTCGACCTCGGCATCCCGATCACCGGCATCGCCGAGGCCACGTTCGCCCGCTCGCTGTCCGGCCACGCCGACCAGCGCGCCGCGGCCCGCCGACGCGTTCGGCAGCGACCTGAACCCGTGGCAGGTCGAGGACCGGGCCGCGTTCACCGAGGACGTGCGCAAGGCCCTGTACGCGTCCAAGGTCGTCGCCTACGCGCAGGGCTTCGACCACATCCAGGCCGGCAGCGACGAGTACGGCTGGGACATCGACCGCGGCGCGATGGCCACGATCTGGCGTGGCGGCTGCATCATCCGGGCCAGGTTCCTCAACCGGATCCGGGAGGCGTACGACGACGACCCGGCCCTGCCCAGCCTGCTGGTGGCGCCGTACTTCGCCAGCGCCGTGTCGGCCGGGCGTGGACAGCTGGCGGCGGGTGGTCGCCGACGCGGCCCGGGCCGGCGTGCCCGACCCGGCGTTCTCCTCATCGCTGGCCTACTACGACGGACTGCGCCGGGACCGCCTGCCCGCCGCGCTGATCCAGGGCCTGCGCGACAACTTCGGCGCGCACACCTACCGCCGGGTCGACCGGGACGGCTCGTTCCACACCATCTGGGCCGGCGACCGCTCCGAGTCCCCCGCCTAGTTCGCCGGGCTACTCGACGTCGGACAGGATCTTCCGCACCGAGTCCAGCTGGGCCCGCATCTGGTCCATCTGCACGGAGACCTCGCCGAGCCTGAGGTCGGTGTGCTCCTGAGCGGTGACGGCCATTTCGGCCAGCCGCCGGCACTCTTCGGCCAGCCGCCGGTATTCCTCGCCGCTGGTCAGCTCGGTCTTTGCCGTTGACGCCCGCGAGTTCTGCCGGAACCACAAGACCATTCCTATTCCGGCCAGCAGGCTCAGGGCCACGAACGTAATTCCGGCTGGCTGTCCGTGCACGTTCCTCGTCGCGCCCACTACCACCACGATGAGCGCGATCAGTGCGCTCAAGGAAAGGATGGCCGTCTCAGTTACCGATCGTGTTCTCACCGCACACCAACTCCAAGATCCTTTTCTGGGCTCAGCGACCGCGCCGCGACCATGATCGCTTCCGGCGTCAGGCACAGCGCGAAGGGCGTGACCTCGTAAAACTTCATCGCCTTTCCGTCCTCTGAGACCTCGATGTCGGCTGTTACCAGCCCTGCCGCTTCCAGCTTCCGCAGGTGAACCTGGAGCAGGGCCCGGCTGATCCCCAGCTCGCGGGCCAGCTGGCTCACGTAGTTGCGCTGCTCCGCCAGGGCCGCCACGACCCGCAGCCGGTGCGGGTTGGCCAGCGTGGCCAGCACCCGCAGCAGCGCGTCCCCGGTCATGTCCGCGATCTGCACCGCACCCTTCCTTTGCACCTGCAAATAAAATCTAGCAGGTGGCCGCCAGGCGGGCAACGCGGGGGTGCGGGAGATACTGGCCCGCGGCGGAACGGAGCGCACATGATCGAGACCATCGAGGCCCGGTTCGAGACCCTGGACGAGCGGTTCGGGCTCAAGGGCGACAAGCGGATCGAGCGGCTGCACACCGGGTGCCGCTGGACCGAGGGCCCGGCTTACTTCCCGGCCGGCCGCTACCTCGTGTTCAGCGACATCCCCAACGACCGGATCCTGCGCTGGGACGAGGCCACCGGGGCGGTGGGAGTGTTCCGGCACCCCGCGGGCTTTGCCAACGGGCACACGGTCGACCGCCAGGGCCGGCTGGTGAGCTGCGAGCACGGCGCCCGGCGGGTGACCAGGACCGAGCCCGACGGCTCGGTCACCGTGCTCGCCGACCGGTACGACGGGAAGCGGCTCAACAGCCCCAACGACGTGGTCACCCGCAGCGACGGCTCGGTCTGGTTCACCGACCCGAGCTACGGGATCGACAGCGACTACGAGGGCCACCGGGCGGACAGCGAGATCGGCGCCTGCTACGTGTACCGGGTCCGGCCGTCCGACGGCGACCTGCGGGTCGTGGCCGATGACTTCCCCGGCCCCAACGGGCTCGCGTTCTCCGCGGACGAGCGGCAGCTTTACATCGTCGACAGCCGGGAGAAGCACATCCGCCGGTTCGACGTGACCGACGCCGACGCGGGCCGCCTGTCCGGCGGCGAGGTATTCGCCACCAGCACCGCGGGCTCGTTCGACGGGATCAGGCTGGACGACACCGGGCGCATCTGGGCGGCGGCCCACGACGGGCTGCACTGCTTCGACCCGGACGGCACGCTCCTGGGCAAGCTGCACTTCCCCGAGATCGTGGCCAACTTCACGTTCGGCGGGCCGCAGCGCAACGTGATGTTCGTGTGCGGCTCAACCTCGCTGTACGCCATCCGGACCAACGTCACCGGCGCCCGCTACCCGGGGTAAGCCGGAAAGCCGTCGGTGACGCCGGCGCCCGGCGTCAGGCCGGTCGCCGGGATCAGCCCGAGAGCATGCCGCTGACCAGGGCCCGCCACGTCACCGGGCCGACGATCCCGTCGACGGCGATCCCGAGCGCCTTCTGGAAGCCGCGCACCGCTGCCTCGGTCTTCGGCCCGAAGATCCCGTCCACCTGTACGCCCTTGCTCGGGTCACCGGAGAGGTTGCGGAACTGGAACTCTTCCTGCACCCCGCGCACGGCGTCGCCGGTGCTGCCCTGGGAGACCTGGACGATCAGGGCACTCCAGGTCTGGGGGCCGACGATCCCGTCGACGCCCAGATGCTTTGCGGTCTGGAAGGCGCGCACCGCGGCTTCCGTCTGCGGCCCGAAGATCCCGTCGACCGTGACCGCATGCCCCCGTGCTCGCAGCAGGTACTGCAACGTCGGCACGGGATGGTTCTTGGCGCCCTGTGATACCAGCGGCCAGGGCTGGATCGGCTCACTCATCGGTTCTCTCCTTCGTTAGATCCGGCTGGTTCGTCAGCTCCGGCTGCCCGGGTGCCATCGCTGGTCGTGCAGCAGGTGCTCCTCGGTCAGGCCGTGGCGGAAGAACTTCTCGTAGTAGCCCTGCTCCACGTGGTGGGCCTGGAGCCAGACCCCGGGCACGTGGATGGTGTCGCAGTGCGCGGGGAACCGCCCGTGCGTCTCGTAGATGTAGGTGCAGATGTCGCGCGCGCAGGCGATCACGTCCGCGGAGTAGTTGCTGGCCTGCTTGAGGTACTGGGCGCCGAACTCGCCCCGGTAGATGCGCTCGAACAGGGCCTCGTCGGCGTAGATGCCGCCGCGGCCGAACTTCTCCGCTACCACGGCGTCCACGGCGTCGCCCATGGTCGGGTAGTTCGGCGGGCACATCGCCTTGATCAGGTGCTCGCCGTTGTGGCGCAGGCCCACGCAGGTCGCCCGCACGTTGGCGTGCCAGGGCAGGAGCACCTGCCAGCGCAAGGCGTCGATCGGCTTCCACTTGGGGGTGCTCCAGTCGAACCCGAGCATCGGGCCGTACTGGCCGGTGAACTTCGGGTCCCCGAGCAGGACCGGGGGCGCGACCGAGGCGTGGATCCACGCGCCCAGGCCCATGGCGTCGGCGGTGAGCATGAGGTTCTGCAGCAGCAGGTCGGCCTCGATCTGCGTGCGCATCGACCACAGGGTCCCGAGCGGCAGCGGGATGTTCTTGTTCAGGAACCCGGACTTGATCCACTTCTTCACCCCGGCCGGCAGGTAGAAGTTCCGGTCGTCGAGGATCGCGGGCCGCGCGCCGTCCGGCTGCGTCAGGAGGTACATCATCCCGTTGATGTACTGCCGGGACAGGTCGACGACCGGGAACAGCACCGTGGTGCCGGGCAGGTTGGACAGGAACCGGTTGGAGTCGAGGTAGGCCGGGAAGTCCCGGTTCCTTTCCCCGCCCGGCACGTCGATCCGGTGGTCGAGCAGCCGGACCTTCGCCTCGGCGGCGCGGGCGATGAGGGTCTCCGGGTCGAACACCGACGCCGAGGCGTCCTCGGGAGGAGGCAGCTTGCGCAGGAAGTAGGTGCCGGTGTCGTTGATCATGAAGAAGTGCGTGCCCTGGGCGTTGTCCGGGCTGCCCGCGGTCCGGCCGACCATGTTCAGGTTCGGCTTGGCCATGATCGGCTTGTTGTCCCGCGGGTCGGCGAACGGGCGGTCCGGCATGGTGAGGCCGGTGCAGCCGGTCAGCGAGATCAGCACCGCCTCCTCGAGCTCGGTCAGCGGCGCGCGCGGCTCGGGCGAATGTCCAGCTCATCGAGCCCGCCGTCGAGCGAGCTGCCCCGGCTCACCCGGTGCGTGCGGCGGCGCCAGATCGAGGTGAGCAGCGGGCGCTCGGCGAGCGCGTCGAGCCCGGCGTGGCCCTGCCTGGTCGTGGTGTCAGTCATCTCGGTCCCCTCTCGCTTCGGCGTTCCCGGCCGCCCGTCTGCAGCCACGACCGGCCGCCACGGGGCGAACGCGCTCGCCGACCGGGGCAGCACGGCCGCCAGGTCCGGGCAGTGCCGCAGGATGATGCTGGTCATGCCGTTGTTCGCGATCCAGTCCATGCCGAACGGCGAGTAGACCTCCGGGCGGAAGTCGACGGTGAGGAAGCGGTCGCTCTGCAGCCGGCGCGACGCCATCAGGATGAAGATGCGGAACGCGGTGTCGGAGAACCCGAAGCCCTCGGGCGGTGTCTCCGCGAACAGGCCCACCATCGTGTCGACCTCGTCGATGCTGCGGTAGATGTCCTTCATCCGGCGCACCGACTCCTGGTTCTCGCAGAGGTCCTCCCAGCGCCTGATCCGCGGCTTGTGCAGCCCCTCGCGGAAGTCGTTGTAGCGGGGCACGCCGCGGCGGCGGGTGCGCACGAGATCCACGACCGACAGGTCGATCATCTCGCCGTTGCGGTCGAACCTCTGCAGCGACCGCGGGTAGTTGTGCAGGGTGATCGCGCCGGGATGGGACAGGCCGAAGGAGTACAGCGTGTTCTCCAGGCCGAAGCCCCGCAGTTCCTCGTCCGCGTTCGCGCCCTGGATGTCGCCGAAGCGTGCGGCGGCCGAGGGCCGCGCCGGTCCGGTGGTCGGCGAACCGGTAGTCGTCGGGCAGCAGCGGGTGCATCCGGTAGACGGTGACGAAGTCCTCGGTCAGCGAGTACGGCACCCCGTTGTGGTCCGGCATGGTCTTCGGGATGCCGACGCTGGCGTGGCTGTCGATCAGCCAGAGGCCCAGCTGGTACAGCCAGTCGTGCGCCGGCGGCCCGTTCCAGTTGCTCCGCAGGCCCATGTCGATGATCTCGGTGCCGAGGATCGCCGGCGTCCACTCCACGGTGTGGATCTTGGCGATCAGCGCGGACACGATCAGCCGCGCCGTCTGGTAGATCCGCTCGTCGCTCCAGTCCTGGTAGTGGGCGCGCAGCTCGTCGCAGAGCAGGTTGTGCTCGCGGGCGAACAGCGTGTGCAGCCCGCCGAGTCCCAGCCACCAGCTCTCGTTGAAGCCGGTGATCTCGAAGCCCTTGGTGTCCTTGGGCAGGTACCCGTCGAGCAGCCGCAGCTTCGCGCCCTCGCGCAGCTCGCAGCTCTTGGCCTGGTCGGCGCCGTACACCTCGGACCCGTCCCACCAGGGCGAGGTGCGGTTCGCGAACAGCCGGGCTCATCGGCGTTGGGCCTGGCGTCGGGGAACGGGATGTTGCCCGCGATCCGCATCTGCCGCTCGGGCTGCGCCGCCGGGCGTGTTCGACCAGGTCATGCCGTTCGGCAGCGGCACGTGGACATCGGCCTTGCCGAGCGGGTAGCGGGCGTGGTTCACCCAGTCGTGCACCTGGAACTGGATCCACGCCGCGGCCAGCAGGTTCAGCGACAGCGCCGGGCAGGAAGTGCTCGCGGTACAGCAGCTGCTGGCTGACCAGCACCGGGTTGGGCTCGTCGAACAGGTCGGGCCGGATAGTCCGGGCGCAGGTTCCGGCCGAACGCGCGATCCCACCGACACCCATCGCGGGCGCGGACAGGTCGTTGCTGGTCCCGTCGAACGTCCTGGTCACCCGCGCGTCCTCACCGGGCGGGGCGGGCGGGCAGCGGCCTGGCCTGCGGCGGGGCCTCCGCGGACCTCGCTGTCGAGCAGGTTCCGCGCGCGCAGGACGTACCGGAAGACCTCGAGGTTGAGCAGGCCCAGCCGGACCGGCAGCCGGTGCCACGGGACGTACCGGTTGACGACCCCGAAGACCTTGCGCACCACGGCGCCGATCACCACGTTGCGCAGCGGCGGCTGGTTCTGGAAGCGGTACGCCGAGCCGGTGCGCCGAGCTGGCGTCGTAGACCGCCTTGCGGGCCCGGTTCAGGTTGCCGAGCGGGCGGAACTCATCGGTGGTGTTCCACGGGTTGAACGCCATCCCGGCGATGATCTGGGCCTGGGCCAGCGCGTCGGCCGTGCTCAGGTCCTCGCGGGCGATGGTGAGCACCGCCACGGGCTCGGGCGGCGAGACCCGCTCCGTCCACTCGACGGCGGTGTCCTCGATCGGCGTCGACTTCCTCGCTGACGTACCGCTGCAGGCACAGCTCGAAGCGGACATCGCCCTGCGCGAGCCGGCGGGCCGCCTCGGTCGACAGGTAGTTCGGGTCGTCCTTCGGCGGGGCTGGCGCCGGGACCGTGTCCGGCGCGGGCCGGAGCAGGAAGCGCACGGCCAGGGCCGGCCCCCACCGGTACGCGCCGCGGCTCCAGTACGTCTCCGTGGCCACGCTGCTCACCGTCCGGCTGCGCCCGGTCAGGACGTTCTTCAGCATCCGCCAGGTCTCCCGCAGGCCGTACAGCCAGATCAGCCGGAGCATCCCCAGCGCCTTGGACGAGCCGGGCTGCCGGTGGTCGCCTTGAGGAACTCCACGAACTGGCGGGCGTTGCGCGCGTGCGAGACCGGGAAGTTGGTGGCCAGCAGGTCGTGCGACTCCTCGGGCGACACCTGGACGCGCACCGCCATCCCGCGCAGGTCGGGCTTGGTGTCGGGCTGGCCGGTGCCGGACGCGTTGGAGAACCTGACCACCGCCGGGTACGTGCGGCCGGGCTGGGCGAAACCCGGCCCGGAGATCCTCGGGCAGGTCCAGGAAGGTCAGCTCGGCCCGGTCGGACGGCGAGGGTCGGCTTGGCGTGGACCGTCCGGTCGACCGGGTGCGGGACGCCGTGCGCGCTGGCCGTCTTCTGCGTTCTTCAGCTGGACCAGCATGATGTCGCGCGCCAGCCGGTCGAACTCGAGCCGCTCGGCCTCGGGGCTGCCCCCGGCCATGGTCTCGGCCCACGGGCCCGGCGGGCTGGCTCCCCGGACGGGCGTCTCGAGCACCCCGGCAGTTATGGCGTAACGGCAGATTCCTGATCATCTGGTCCGCAACCTCTCCTCGATGGTCTCGACGAGCCCGGCGATGACCCCGTCGGGAGACGGGCTGTAGTGCGGCACCGCCCACCGGGTGATCTTGGCGTCGATGACCGTCGGCCGGTCCGAGGCGAGCGCGGCGGCGAACGCCTGCTCGAAGTCCTCGAGCGTGTCCACCCGGTAGCCGTCCGCCCCGCACGCGCGGGCGTAGGCGGCGAGGTCCGGGTTGGTGAACTCGACCAGGCCGGTCTCGTGGTAGGCCGTCAGCTGATAGAGCTTGATGAGCTTGAATTCCTCGTCGTCGAAGACGACCCAGATGACCGGGATCTGGTACTGGACCGCGGTCATCAGCTCGAAGCCGGACAGCGAGTAGCAGCCGTCCCCGCACCCGACGACGACGGTCCGGTCCGGGTGCGCGAGCTTCAGCCCCAGGGCGCCGTTCACGTGCCCGGCCATCGGCCCGAACTCGCCGGCCTTGCGGAAGTTCTGGCCGTCCTCCAGCTCCACGTAGTAGCCCAGCCAGGCCAGGTGCGCGCCGGCGTCGGCGAGCAGGACGGCGCCGGGAGGCAGCATCCGGCCGATCGACTGGGCCATCCGGCCGGGGTGGATCTGGCCGGTCACGTCGATGATGCGCCTGGCCTCGTAGTCCTGGCCGTCGGGGTGCGCCGGGCTTGACGTCGCCCACCTTCGGTTCCAGCGCGTCGATCAGCGCCGCGACCGCGGGCCGCGCGTCCGAGACCAGGGCGTAGTCGGCCGGGTAGACGTCCTTCAGCTTGCTGATCTCGGTGTCCGAGATGTTGATCCGGATGTGCACTTTGCCGTCGAACAGGCCGTCGTGGTAGTTGAACGTCGCGTGCTGGTTCAGCGCGTTCCCGATGCCCAGCACCACCTTGGCCTCGCGGAACGCCTTCCACGCGCTGGAGTGGCCGCTGTCGCCGAACACGCCGACGCACAGCGGGTGGCCCTCGGGCACGATGCCCTTGCCGTCCAGGGTGGTGATCAGCGGGATCTGGAACCGCTCGATCAGGCGCCGCACCTGGTCGCCGGCGCCGCTGCGGATGGCGCCGAACCCGGCCAGCGCGACGATGGGCTCGCCCCGGCCGATCGCCTCGGCCAGCACGGCGGCGATCTCCTCCACCCGTCCCGGGTCGGGCCGGACCGGCGCCACGTTGAGCCGGATGTCGCGGTAGTTCTGCACCTCGAGGCCGTGCTCGGTGAGGTTCTCCGGCACGTGGATGTGCACCGGGCCTGGCCGTCCCTCGAACGCGAGGTTGACCGCTCGCTCAAGCGTGTCGCACGTGTCGGCGATGTTCGTGAGCAGGAAGGACCCCTTGGTGGTGGCCTCGAACATCGCCTGCGAGTCCGGCGTGCGGTTGAGCCCGGAGGTCTCGTTGAGCGACCCCCGGCCCTGCCAGTCCAGCGACGAGTAGCCCGAGATGGCCAGGACCGGGTAGGAGTCGGACATCGCGACCGCGAGCCCGGAGAACAGGTTGAACGCCCCGGGCCCGGCCGTGGCGAAGCAGACGCCGAGCTGGTCGGTGTACATCGCGTGGCCGCAGGCCATGAACGACGCGGCCTGCTCGTGCCGGGCGATCACCGGGCGGATCTGTTCCGAGTGCTTCAGCGCGATCATCAGGCCGGCGGCGTTCTCCCCGGCGCCGCCGAAGGCGGCCGTGACCCCGATGCTTTCCAGTCCTTTGACGATGGCCTCGTAGACCCTCATGTCGTCCTCCTCACCGCGCACGACCGGTCCCTGGGCTCCGGTCACGGCCGAGGACGGAGCGTCCCCGTTCGTGGCGGGCCCGCCGAAGCTGCAGCGGCAGCGGGGGCGGCGAACGGCGGCTTGCCCGGGGCGGCAGGCGGCGGCGTGGCCGCGTCGCGGACCGTGGCCGCGCCGAGTTCCTGGTAGGCGCTGAACTCGTTGGCGTCGTACAGCTGCTCCAGCGTGGGGTCGCAGGGGTAGGTGGGGTGATGCCTGGCGTAGGCCCGGACGTCCCACGGCGCGCCCGTCCACCAGCCGAGCTTGCAGACCCAGATCTCCCCCTGCTCCGGCAGCTCTGGGCCGGTTCCGGTCCGGCGGCTCGGGTCGAGCGGCTCGCATCCTGCGGCTCGGTTTCGGCGGCTCCGTGCGACCTGGCGCCGGCGGAAGGTGCCGTGCGCCCAGGGGCGCACACCTGGCCCGGGGCCAGGCTTGCGCCCGCCCTGGACCATCGTCGGTCGGGTCGAGCTGGATCTCCACGCCCGCGTCGGACCTGGCCAGCGCGATGGCACCGCCGAGGGTGAACCACGTGTCCGCCTTGTCGCCCGAGGCGTCGAGCACCAGGATGTTGCTGGCCCCGCGGCGCAGCGCCTCGACCAGGCCGAGGTTGTCGTAATGGCCGCCGTCGGTGACGTACATCCAGGTGGCGCGGTAGCTCAGCTGCCCGGCCGCCTCGGCCCACAGCAGCCCGAGCGTCGGCTGCAGGAGCCGGTACCACAGCGCGCCGCGTTTCTTCGGCGAGCCTGAGCTCGAGCACGTGGGCCCAGCCGAGCCTCCCGCCTCCTGTCGGCGTGCGCTGCGGGCACGCTTGCGGCGCCAGGTCCGCGGTACCAGAGCTCGGTGCGGCAGCAGGTACCACGCCAGCAGCAGCAGCGGGTGCCGTGCCCGCCAGGAGTCGGCGTGTCCTTGCCGGTCTGGCGCTCCTCGAAGTCCATCCACCTGCGGGCGTCCCGGACCACATTCGGGTGCGGCAGCCACACACCGAGACGGACGTTGGTCGCGGTGAACAGGAGCCGGTAGGCGTGCCGGGTCGCGGAGCCCATCAGCGGCGAGACCGCGGCCCCGCTGATCGCGGAGACGTCGAACAGGGTCGCCCGGCGGTGTCCGACGAGGGCCTCGTAGTCCGACGTCCGGGCCCTGGACCGCTCGGGCCCCAGGCCCATCTCCCGGTGCAGGATCACGTTCTCCGGGTCGAACGTGATGCAGAACCCGCCCTGCCCGGGGGGTACCTGCCGGACCGCGTTGATGTTGGCGGTCCCGCAGATGACCAGGCCCGGATCGGTCTTGTGGCAGGTCAGCTCGGACAGCCGGGTGGCCGATGGCCTCGGCGAACAGCTCGCGTACCTTGTCCCGGGCCGTCCCGGCCGCGTCCGCCTCGGCCGCCTCCCGGGTGACGGCGAAGGCGTCGGCCAGCCGCCACCGGTAGAAGTCGTGCATGGACAGGCGGTTGACGTTCACGACGGCCCGCGTCAGACAGCGTCACGACCAGCGCGACGCAGGACCGGCAGCAGCTGGCCGGCGGAGTACCCGGCCCGGGCGCCGTCGCTGATCCACAGCAGCACCAGGACCGCGCCGAGCAGCACGACCACGGCACTGGCCAGCCAGGGCAGCAGCAGCTGCCGGATCCGGGTCAGCAGCTGGCGCGATAAAGCCCGGCTCGGCGCGGCCGCGCTGTTGCCCTTGGCGGCGGTCGTGGTCGCGGTCCACTTGGCCAGCCCGGTCCTGGAGTACCTGGCCACCGCGGTCACCGCGGCGATCAGCGCCGCCAGCGCCGAGATCGACCAGGTCGGCTTGCCGCCGAAGCCCACGAAGTGCGTGATCGTGCCCAGCGATCCGGTGCTGCTGGTCAGCCACGAGATCAGCGAGCGGGGCGGCGAGCATGGCCAGGGCCAGCCCGGCGGCGAGCGTGGCGACCAGGCTCACCAGCCAGGCCCGGTCGGCCCCGCGATCGCGGCTGTCCGGCTCTCAGCCAGGGCAGCGGCCCCTTGGCCTTGTGCCGCTCGGCTCGCAGCGTCGCCCCACCAGAAGAGGAACGCGATGAGCAGGATCCCGGCCGCGATGGCTGGCCACAGCCACCAGCTCATGCCCGGTGACCGCGGCGGTCATCGCCGTGCGGCCCGGACGGGACCAGAATGCCCGTGCCAGCGCAGCAGCCAGCCCCAGGCGTGCGCCACCGCGTACAGCGGGGCCAGCGCGATAACGAACGTGCAGATCGCCCCGAGGAGCAGCGAGAGGACACCGATCAGCAGGATCGGCCCGTTGGGCGCGATGTAGCGGGTGTCGTAACGGAGGTTGCGCTCCTCCGGCGGTGCCGGGCGCGTACGCGTGCGGCTGTGTCCCCGTCAGCAAGATTGCTCGCCACGAGCGCGCGGGAGCTCGCGATATAGCTCCCGCCCGATACGCCAAGGATCCATTTGACCTTGGCGAACAGCCCGCCCTGGTCCAGGCTCTGCAGGGCCCCCAGGCAGTAGGCGGCGGACCGGATGCCGCCGCCCGAGCAGCAGATGGCCCAGTCCCGTTCCGCCGGGTCCCGTGCCCGTCGCCGCCCGCGGGCCTGATCTGGCCTGCGGATCCGCTCGCCGGGCTGTCCGGTGCCTGCGTGAACTCCCTAAACTCTTGAAGACTCCATCTCCCCCGCCTCCGTTTCGCCAGTGCTGTTACGTCGGCTGGCCCTTGATCCATGCGCCCGGCGCTCCCGGCCGGTGCGTTCACGACCGTCTGGTGCCGGCCAGCGGCTCGACGGGGCAACGTACGCTTGAGGCGGCTAGAGCACGGCGGGCACGGCTGATACATGCGGCCGGCACTCGGGCACTGAGCCGGGATAACCGGATTGACTCCTGCTGACAACGGCATGTGAACCCCCCGGAAGCCTGCTGAAATTAGCCAGCCGGCATACCCCTGCAGGCTTCCGCCGACACGCCCCTCGTCGCCTGGCCAGCACTTTCGCCGACCGGACCATGTGCCACTGCGGCCGAGTTCATGCCTCGGCGAGTACAGCCGCTCGCGCACCCGCCAGCGACCTGCTTCCCTCAGTAGTCCTCGGCCGGATGGCTGGTCAAGAAACGGTAAAGGAAGCGTAACCCGACGGTAAGTAAGAGCCGGGTGGCAGCCGGTTGCGGCTCGGCTGCAGGTGCGCCGGGCTCCCGCGCTGGCCTAGCCGGTGCCGCCGCTGCGGCCTGGCCCGTGCCCGCCGTCTTCCGGCGGCCACGGGAATCAGCGGCTTGCCGATCTCCCAGTGGTGACCGAACGGGTCCTCGATCCGGCCCAGCAGCCAGCGGTGTTCCGCGCGCACCGGCCGGACCTCGCGGGCGCCGGCCGCCACCGCGCGCTGCACCACGGCGGCCGGGTCCTCCACGATGAGCAGCATCCGGGTGGTCCCGCCGCCGACCGTCTCCGGGCTGAAGTTCTCATGGGCCGGGGATTCGTCGGCGACCCAGAACGTCGCGCCGCCGACGGAGAGCTGCGCCACCACGGCCTCGTGGGTGTCGGTGCCGCCGACCCGGTAGTCCTCCACCGCGCCGAAGGCGGCCTGGTAGAACTCGATAGCCGCACGGCCCCGCCGGACCGAGAGCTGCGGCACGACCATCGGCATCGTCATCTGCGCCCTCTCAGCTAGACGGGGATGAGGTCGACGTGGATGTCGGCCGCTTCGGCCAGCTCGCGCACCTCGCCTGGGTCGGAGGTGAGGATGTCATCGCCATCGGCGGCCAGGCAGATGACGGCGGCATCGATCGCGTCGGACTGGCCGCTGCGGCCCAGTAGGCTCCCGGCCCGGCGGCCCAGGCGGTCATCGATGGGCACCACGAGCACGCCAGCCAGCAGCCGGGCCACGAGAGCCTGGCGGCCGTGCCCGCCGCGCCAGACCTGGCCACCACGCCCTCCGCAGGTGACCGGCGGACGGCCCGCCAGCCGCGCCGCACCGGCGCCCACGTCACGGTCACCGCGCTCGACGGCCACGAACGCCCCGCGTCCGCCGAGCATCACGTGGCCCCGCACCGCCGGGCGCATCGGCCTGATCCGGGCGGCCGCGCACCACGAGCGCATCGCCCCTGGCCTCGTAGGCGGCCAGGAAGTCATCCAGGGCTGGCCAGCCGCCGGTCCTGCTCGGCCTTGAGGCGTAGCGCCTCGTTGACCCAGGCGCTCACGCTCTCCGCGTGCCCCTGGGCCACTGCCTCCTGGGCCACGGCGATCAGCTCGGCATCTACCGACGCCGATAGCCGTTCCTTAGTGCTCATACAGTTATCATACATCTATACCACTAATGTAGGAGCAGCAGCACGGTCACGCTGCAGTGGCCGACGGCCGGGCCCGCAGGCCGAGCACCGGCTGGCCTCCGCGGACGCCGCGGTACCCGACGTCCCACGGCCAGTGGCCCCGGTCGTCCGCGTGCACCAGCTGCAGGGCCCGCACCACGGGCCCGTAAATCTGGACGGCCATGACCAAGTGCGCCGACGGCTCGGCAACCTTCACGATCTCGATGACCGGGCCGCCGCGCAGCGGGATCTGCTCGCCCGGCCGGGGCACGGCGGCGTGCACGGCATGCGCGGCGACGTCGTTGAGCAGTTCGGTGGCGCGGACGAGCGGCATGCCGGTCGCGACCAGCTCCGGCCGGCGGTGGGCGGTGAGCCCCACGGTGTAGGCCCACGGCGGGTGCGGTCCCGATCGCTCGACCCCCTGGACCGTCCAGCCGAATTTGGTGATGAGACCGCGCAGGTGGTCGAGATAGTCCAGCCTCTTGCGGTCCGGGTGGGCGCATTGCCAGCACATATTTGCCTCCTGGCGATAGCGGCTGCTCTCACTATGCGATGAGGCACCGACAGTTCCGCGCGGCCCGGCCTGGCCTAGACGATGAGCGGGCCGCGCGCCGCCTCAGGCGGTGTGGTGGACTCTGATCGTGACGCCGCCCGGACCGCCTCCCTTGCTCGCCCTGACCGGGGTCAGCCGCCGCTACGGGGAGCGGCTCGCGCTGAGCCCGATCGACCTCACGCTCGCCGCCGGGGGGTGCGTCGCCGTCCTCGGCGTGAACGGGTCGGGCAAGTCGACCCTGCTGCGCATCGCGGCCGGACGCGACACGCCGACCACGGGCCAGGCCGCCTACGCCGGCCGTCCGCTGACGCAGGACGATCTCGTGGTGCGGACCGAGATCGCGGTGGTCGGTGACATGGTCAGCGCCTACCCGGACCTCACGGTCCGCGAGCACCTGCAGCTGGTCGCGATCGCGCACGGCGCTGGCCGTGGCGCCGGGGACCTGGTCGACGCGGCACTGCAGGAGTGCCGCCTCGGCGATCACGGCGGCGCGCTGCCCGGTTCCCTGTCCAGCGGGCAGACGCAGGCCCTGCACCTGGCCGCGGTGCTGGTCCGGCCGCGCCGGCTGATGGTCCTCGACGAGCCGGAGCAGCGCCTGGACCCGGCCGCGCGGCGCTGGCTGGCCGGGCTGCTGAGCGCCGAGAAGCGGGCCGGGGCCGCGGTGCTGATCGCGACCCACCACACCGAGCTCGCCGCCGCGGTGGCCGACCACGTCGTAGTGCTCAGCGACGGCGAGGTCGTCGCGCAAGGGGCACCAGAGCAGACCCTGGCGGCGATCCGGTGACGGCTGCCCGCGAGGCCATCGCCGTCCCGGACAGCACCGAGCCGGCCTTCTCCCTGCTGCGGGAGCTGCGCCGGGGACATGCCAAGAAACGGGCCGCGAGCGCGGCCTACTGGGTTTACCTGATCGCGCTCGTCGTAGCCTTCTACGGCGGCTCGCAGATCGCCGGCGCGGTTCACCGGCTGCGGCATCCGCCGCTGCCCTCGGCGCAGACGCCGCAGGTGCAGCACGCCGCGCCCGCCGGGCTGGCCGCTCTGGCCCTCCTGGTCTTCCTGGTGCTGCTGCGCGATGCCCTCTGGCGCGGCCCGGTCACCGTGCCTCAGGTCACCGTGGACTGGCTGCTGGACACACCGGTCGACCGCGGCCGGCTGCTGCGGCCGAGGTTCCGCGTATCCGCGGCGCTCGCCGTGGTGGCCGGCGCGGCCGTGGGCATCATGCCCGCCGCCGCCCTCGTCGCGCTCGGGCTCGGTGGCCACAGCACCGGTCACGTGCTGCGGCTGGCCGGTGTCGCGATGGCGTCGACGGCGCTGCTCTTTGCCCTCGCCGCCGGCGCCGCCGGCCTGATCGAGCGGTACCCGGCCAGCTGGCGCTGGCTGCGCCGGGCAACCCCGGCCGGGCTCGTGCTGGCCGCGGCGTTCGCCGGGCTGGCAGCCTGGGCGGCACTCGGCCACCTGCCCGGCGTCCTGGCCGGGATCGTGCTGTGGTCCGGCCCCTGGGGCTGGGCCGTGCAGGGCATGGTCGCCCTGGCCGGCGGCACCGCGTCGCTGTGGCCGGTGGCGACCGCCCTGCTCGGCGCGGCCGCGGCGGTGGCGCTGGCCAGCGCGCACCACGTGGCCGCCGCCGTGCCTGGGGCGGCCCTGCGGGCCAGGGCCCGCACCATCGGCGCCATGTCCGCGGCGGTGCTGAGCATGGACACCCGCGGCGTCTGCCCTGGCCTACGGCAGCGCCGCCGGGCCGCGGCGCGCCCGGCTGAAGCTCCGGCCGCCCCGGCGCCGGGAGCTCGTGCTGTTCTGGCGGGACCTGCTCGCGCTGGCCCGGGCACCGTCCCGGGTAGTGGGCGCGGCGGCCCTGGCCCTGCTGGCCGTGGGCCTGGTCGCGGTGGCTGGTCACGGCGCGCAGGTATCGCTGGTTCTGGTGGCCAGCGCGCTGGCCCTCGGCTATCTCGCCGCCGCCTGGCTCTGCGAGGGGGCCAGGCTGGACGCGGAGGACACCCGCCGCTCAGCCGCGCTGCCGTTCCAGTTCGAGTCCCTGGCCTGGTGGCATGCGGCCGTGCCGTGTGCCGTCCTGCTCGTGGTCGCTGGCGTGCCGGCCACTGCGCTCGCGGTGGCCACCGGGGCTCCGCGGTTCCTCGCCCTGCTGGCCGTGACCGTTCCCGTGCTGGTCGGCGGCGCGCTGGTCAATGTGTTCCGCCCGCGGTTCGCACCGGACCTGTTCGCCGGGGTGGAGACGCCGCTGGGAAACACCGGCGCGGTCACCGTGCTGCTCTGGTTCGCCTGGGGGCCGGTGCTGGCGGTGGTCCCGATGACCGTGCTGCTGGCCAGCGCGGTCGAGTCGTCCCGGACCGGCCCGCTGCTGCGGGCCGTGGTGATCGGCGCGCTGCTGGCCGCCGGGCTGGGCGCCTACGCGGCGCGGCGCGCGGCCCGGCTAAACTCCGCGTGACCCCAGCCGGAACGAGGACCCCTTGCCCAGCCCGACCGACCAGGCCGACCCGGGCATCGTGGTGCGCGCCGACGGCGTGGACTTCGTCCGCGACGGCAGGCTGCTGCTCGACCAGATCACGGTCACGGTCCGGGCCGGGGAGCACTGGGCGCTGCTCGGGCCCAACGGGGCGGGCAAGACCCTCCTGCTGCGCATCATGGCGACCTACGCGCATCCAACGCGGGGGCAGGTGGACATCCTTGGCTGCCGGCTCGGACGGGTCAACGTGTTCACCCTGCGGCCGCTCATCGGCCACGTCACCATGCACCATCCGGTGACGCCCTCCCGGACGCTGCGCGAGGTCGTGCTCACCGGCGCCACCGGCACCATCGAGCTCGCGGCGCGGCGCACGCCGAGCGCGGCCGAGCAGGACCGCGCCGCCGCCTTCATCGACCTGATGGGCCTGAGCCGGGTGAGCGGCTCACGCTGGAATGTCCTGTCCCAGGGCGAACGCGGCCGGACGCTGATCGCGCGGGCCCTGATGCCCGAGCCGCGCCTTCTGCTGCTGGACGAGCCGGCGGCCGGGCTGGACGTGGCCGGCCGCGAGCAGCTGCTGGCGAGCATCGACGGGCTGCGGGAACGGCAGCCCGGCCTGACCACCGTGCTGGTCACGCACCATCTCGAGGAGCTGCCGACCAGCACCTCGCACGCCCTGCTGCTGCGCGGAGGGCGGATGCTGGCCGCCGGGGAGGCCGATGACGTGCTCACCACCGAGCTGGTCAGCGCCTGCTTCGACTACCCGGTCGCGATCGCCAGGCACGCAGGCCGCTGGGCCTCCACCGCCCGGGCTTCCCGGTAACCACCGGCCACAGGGACCCCGGCGACCGCCAGCTTCACCGTGGCCCCGGCGCGGCGGAGCTAGCCGCTTCCCTGGCTCGGAGTCGTGATCTTGGCACCCGGCGGCAGCTTGAACAGCGACGCCGACGGCGCGGCCGAATAGGACTCGAGCTGGAAGCTGTCCGGGTCCGAGGCGACCTTGACGTAGCCGAGGATGCCCTGCGCGGTCGAGCAGATCTTGCTGGTGCCCGAGGTTCCGGACGCCCTGACGTCGACGCACTGCATGCCGAACCCGTTCAGGGTCTGCTTCGAGGACGAGATCTTGTCGCCTGCGAAGCCCGCGGCCAGCGAGAAGCCCCGCAGGAACGCGACCCAGTGCGCCGGGGTGTAGAACTCGAAGATCTTGTTCTGGATAGCGGCGCTGGCGGCGGCCAGCTTCTGGCAGGACCAGCCCGGCCCGCCGGCGGACTGCGGCAGGCAGGCGTACTCCCCCGAGGAGTTGGCCACGATATCCAGGCGGCCGCTGCCGTTCGACTGGTTCTCCCTGAACGCGAGCCCGTCCGGCGGCCTGACCGCGTACACGATGGTGTTCTGGGAGCTCCCGGTGGTCACGTACGTCGCTTCAAAGGCGGCCGCTTGGCCGGACTTTATCGTGCTGGCGAACTGATCGATAAGCGCTTTGTTGGCCGTCACGTTGCTCGCGACGCTCTGGGCGTCGTTCGCGATCCCGCACCCGATGAGCCCCAGGCCGGACAGCATGAAGGCAGCAGCGGCGATCACCGCCACCCGGTGACGGCCGGGAACAACGGTTCGGGTCATTTCTCTGCCTCCGGGCTGCGCCACGGAACGAGCGGCGTCAGCGCCGCAGCGCGGCACCGCCGCGTCGGACTGGATGAGCATAGCGGTCCCGGCTGCGCACATCAGCCACTCCGCTCCTGCAGCACCGCGTCCGCCAGGGTCGATGTCCCGGGCCACGTCGGCGGGCGCCCGCCGTAACGGCCCGGCCCGGGGGCGGCGCGTAGCATCGCTGGTGAAACCCGGCATGGCCCGGCGGGCCGCCGCCCGGCCGGCCGGCGAGGCTGTCGCGGAGGTGCCCATGGAAGATCTCCGGTACAAGATGATCATGGCGCTGAACGCCGCCGACATCGGGAACCCGATCTGTGAGCAGGCGGCGGAGATCTGCGCCGAAATCGCCGAGCAGCACTGCGCGGAACTGCACGTCACCACCACCGCGCAGGTCATCGCGACCGACCGGCACGCGGTGAGCGGGCCACTGCCCGCGCGCCTGGGCTAGCGCCCGGCCGACGACGAGGAGAGACGATGACCGAGACGACGGGCCCGCTGGCGCCGACCGTGGACGTCCGCCGGGCCGACGAGCGGTTCAAGACCAGGCTGCACTGGCTGGACTCCAAGCACTCGTTCTCGTTCTCCCGGCACTACGACCCGCTTAACACCCACCACGGCCTGCTCCTCGTCAACAACGACGACGTGGTCCGGCCCGGAACCGGGTTCGAGACGCATCCGCACCAGGACATGGAGATCGTCACCTGGGTGCTGCGGGGCTCGCTGGTGCACCAGGACTCCACCGGGCACGCCGGCATCATCTACCCGGGCCTGGCCCAGCGGATGAGCGCCGGGACCGGGATCCTGCACTCGGAGAAGAACGACTCCTGGCGGCTGCAGGGCGGCGGGTCGGCGCATACCGACCCGGTGCACTTCGTGCAGATGTGGGTGGTGCCGGACGAGGACCGCATCACCCCCGGTTATGAGCAGCTGGAGATCGACGACGAGCTGCTGCGCGGCGGCCTGATCCCGGTCGCCTCCGGCATGAGCAAGCACGACGGGGCCTCCGCTATCCGGATCAAGAACAGGTTCGCCGCCCTGCACGCCGCGCGGCTGCAGCCCGGCGAGGAGGTCGAGCTCCCCGATGCCCCGTACCTGCACCTGTTCGTGCCCCGGGGGTCGGTGACGCTGGAAGGCGCTGGCCTGCTGTCCGAGGGAGACGCGGTGCGGTTCACCGCGACCGGCGGGCAGAAGGTCTCCGCCGCCGAGCCCGCCGAGATCCTGCTCTGGGAGATGCACGCCACGATCGCCGGCTGGGACTAGGTTCTCCGCGGCCCGGGTCAGCCGTCCGGCGGATCGCTGTCCGCCAGGACCGCTCCGCCGTGCCCCCAGGTGAGGTAGCGGTAGGCCAGGTTCACCAGCGTGATGATCCGGTTGCGGCTGCCGAGCAGGGTCACCAGGTGCAGGCCGAGCCAGGCCAGCCAGGCCAGCGTGCCGCGGAACCGGATCCCGAAGCGCAGCTGCGCGACCGCGGACCGGCGCCCGATGGTCGCCATGATCCCCTTGTCGTGGTAGGTGTACCGGGCCGTCGGCTGCCCGGCCGCAAGCCGGAGGATCTGCCCGGCCGCGAACCGGCCCATCTGCAGCGCGGGCTGGGCCAGCTGCGGCAGCGGCTGGCCGTCGATTAGCGCGATGTCGCCGATGGCGAAGATCCGGTCATGCCCGCTGACCCGCAGGTCCGGTCCCACCTGGATCCGCCCGCCGCGGCCCTGCGGCAGCCCCCAGCCGCCCACGGCCTCGGCGGCGGTGACCCCGGCGGCCCATACGGTCACGTCGCTGGCGATGTGCTCCCCGCTGGCCAGCACCACCTCGTCGGCGGTGACCTCGTGGATCGCGGCGTTGAGCCGGACCGCGATCCCCCGGTCGAGCAGCTGCCGGTGCGCGTACTCGCGCAGCGACGGGACGTACGGCGCCAGCAGCGCCGGGGCCTGCTCCACCAGCGTTACCTTGATCATGGACCGGTCGATGTCGGGATACGCGGTAGCGAGCGCGATGTTGCGCAGCTCAGCCAGGGTCCCGGCCAGCTCCACGCCGGTCGCGCCGCCGCCCACCACGGTGATGGCCAATCGCCGCCCCCGGCCCTGCCCGCTGAGCAGCTCGAGCCCGGCCAGGATGTGGTCGCGCAGCGCGACCGCGTCGCGCCGGGTGTACATGGCGAAGCTGTGCTTGTCCGCGCCGGTGACGCCGTAGAACGCCGCGGTCACCCCGGTGCCGATCACGAGGTAGTCGTAGTCGAGCTTCTCGCCGTCGGCCAGCGTGATCTGCCCGGCCGCATCGTCGATGTGGGCGAGCTCGCCGCGCACGAAGTGGGCGCCGAACCGGTGCGCGAACCCGCGGACCGGGTAGGCCACGTCGCTCGGGTTCAGGCCCCCGGTTGCCACCTGGTAGAGCAGCGGCTGGAACGTGCTGTAGATGTTGCGGTCCACCAGCGTGACCCGCATGCCCGCGTGGGTCAGCCGGCGGACGGTCGCGAGCCCGGCGAACCCGATGCCGACCACGACGACCCGGGGCCCGCGGTTCGCTGACTGGCGCCGCGCAACTCGCTGGAACCTAGTCATATAGCAACATTTTAGCTGCCGTCCGGGACGGCGGTCCGGGTCACCCGGCGCCCCTCCCGCCGCACGATCGCGGCAAACGCGGCCGCGTCGTACACGGCGGCGCCGCCCGGGTCGTTGTTGAAGTAGGCGAACACGTCGGCGCGGTCCGGCCAGGTCTGCTCGATCAGCCGGGCCCAGCGGTGCAGCGCCTTCTCGCCGTACCGCGGCCAGGGCTGGGCCGCCCCCTCGTGCAGCCGCAGGTAGCCCCAGTCGGCGGTGCGCCACTCCGGGGTGAGCGGTCGGCCGAGCCGGTCCGCCCAGCACAGCGCCGCGTGATGACGGGACAGCAACTCCCGGATTTCATCGGTCCACCATGATTCGTGCCGGAACTCCACCGCGACCCGGACCCGGCCCACCAGTCCGGGCTCCCCCGGCCTGGCCTGCCCTCCGGCCGCCGCTCGCGAGAACTCCTGCAGGCACTGGTCCAGCGCGCCGGGGTCGGCCCGGAAGTCCGGCGGCAGCTGGAGCAGCACCGGGCCGAGCCGGTCACCGAGGCCGGCAGCCGCCCGCATCAGCCGCCCGACGGGCTCGGCCGGATCCCGCAGCCGCCTGACGTGGGTCAGGTAGCGGCTGGCCTTGACCGTCATCAGAAAGTCATCGGGTGTCCTGGCCCGCCAGTCGGCGAAGGTCTGCGGGCTCGGCAGCCGGTAGAACGAGCCGTTGTTCTCGACCGTGGCGTACTGGCTGGCGTAGTACTCGAGCCAGCGGCGCTGGGCCACGCCGGACGGGTACAGCACGCCCCGCCAGTCGCGGTACTGCCACCCCGAGGTCCCCACGAGCACACCCACGCTCTCAGTCTTCCCCGCTCCCGGCGGTAAGCTGCGGCCGGAAGACCATGGAGCTAACCAACTGGGCCGGCAACATCATTTTTGAGCCCGTACGCTACTTCCGCCCGTCATCAATCTCGCAATTGCAGCATCTGGTCGCGGGGAGCGAGCGGATCCGGGCCCTGGGCAGCGGGCACTCGTTCAACCGCCTGGCTGACTCCCCCGGCGGCGATCTTGTCACCCTCGCGGACCTGCCCCGGCTGATCGAGGTCGACTCGGCGAACGCGGCCGTACGGGTCGGGGCCGGCCTGCGGTACGGCGAGCTGGCGGTCGAGCTGAACCGGGCCGGGCGCGCGCTGCACAACCTCGGGTCGCTGCCGCACATCTCGGTCGCTGGCGCGTGCGCGACCGGGACGCACGGTTCCGGTAACGGGAACGGCAACCTGGCTACTGCGGTCTCCGCCCTGGAGATGGTCACCGCGGACGGCGATGTCGTCACCGTGAGCCGGGAGACCGACCCGGACCGTTTCCCCGGCCTGGTCGTGGGGCTCGGCGCCCTCGGCATCGTCACCAGCCTGACCCTGGACACGCTGCCCACCTTCGACGTCCGGCAGTACGTCTACGACGAGCTGCCGGCCGAGCAGGTGACCGGGCACTTCGACGAGATCATGGCCAGCGCGTACAGCGTGAGCCTGTTCACCGACTGGCGCCGCCCCGGGTTCCGGCAGGCCTGGCTGAAGCGGCGCGCGGACACCGAGGACGGGTGGACCCCGGAGCCGGAGTGGATGGGCGGCAAGCTGGCCGACGGGCCGCGCCATCCCGTGCCCGGCGTGCCCGCGGATTACTGCACCCAGCAGCTCGGCGTGCCCGGGCCCTGGCACGAGCGGCTGCCGCACTTCCGGCTGGAGTTCACCCCCAGCTCCGGCGACGAGCTGCAGTCCGAGTTCCTGCTGCCCCGCGCCGCCGCGCTCGACGGCCTGGAGGCGCTGAGCGCGATCGCCGGCCAGATGGCGCCGGTGCTGCAGATCGCGGAGGTCCGCACGATCGCCGCGGACGATCTGTGGCTGAGCGAGTGCTACCAGCGCGACACTGTGGCCTTCCACTTCACCTGGATCAAGGACGAGGCGGCGCTCGCCCCGGTCCTGGCCCAGCTCGAGCAGCAGCTGATGCCGCTGGGCGCCCGGCCGCACTGGGGCAAGGTGTTCGGCAGCGGCCCGGAGATCGTCAGCGGGCGCTATCCCCGCCTGGACGACTTCCGGCGGCTGATGCACCGCTACGACCCGGCCGGCAAGTTCCGCAACGACCTGCTGGACCGCTACCTGCCGCCGTACCCGTAACCCTGACCCGCCCGCAACCCCGCCCGACCCGCTCCCCCAAACCAGCCCGGCCCGCCCCAACCAGCCCGGCCCGCCCCAACCAGCCCGGCCCGGCCCGGCCCAACCAGCCCGGCCCGCCCCCGACTTGCTCCCGCCCACCCGCGACACTCCCGGAGGCAACATGACCAGGAACTCCCTGCAAGTGGGAGTGCTCGACGACTACCAGGACGCGGCCCGCGACTTCGGCCCCTGGGCCGAGCTGGCCACCGTGGCGGACGTCACGGTGTTCACCGATCACGTGGCTGACCCCGGCGCGCTGGCCGAGCGCCTGGCGCCGTTTGACGTCGTCGTCGCGATGCGGGAGCGGACCCGCTTCCCGCGCCTGGTGCTGGAGGGCCTGCCCCGGCTGCGGCTGCTGGTCAGCACCGGCATGAGCACCGGCCACATCGACATGGCGGCTGCCGCCGAGCACGGCATCACCGTGTCGGGGACCGGCGGCCGCCGGGAGCCGGCCGCGGAGCTGACCTGGGCGCTGATCCTCGCGCTGACCCGGCACGTGGTCGAGGAGGACGCCGGGGTCCGCGCGGGCCGCTGGGGCCAGACGGTCGGCACCGACCTGGCCGGGTCCACCCTCGGCGTCGTCGGCCTCGGCAACCTGGGCCAGCAGGTGGCCACCGTCGGCCGGGCGTTCGGCATGCACGTGATCGCCTGGAGCCAGAACCTCGACGCCCGCCGGGCCGCCGCGGCCGGCGTCGAGGCCGTCAGCAAGGAGACCCTGCTGCGGACGTCCGACATCGTGACCGTTCACGTCAAGCTCAGCGAGCGCACCACCGGGCTGATCTCCGCCGCCGACCTGGCCCTGCTCAAGCCGACAGCGTTCCTGGTCAACACCTCGCGCGGCCCGGTCGTGGACGAGGCCGCGCTCGCGGACGCGCTGCGCGGCGAGCGCATCGCCGGCGCCGGGCTTGACGTATTCGGCACCGAGCCGCTCCCGCCGGACCATCCGCTCCGCACGGCGCCCAGGACCGTGCTCACGCCGCACATCGGTTACGTCACCGCCGGCACCTACCAGGCCTTCTACGGCGGCGCGGTCCAGGCCATCGTCGCGTTCCTGGACGGCCAGCCGATCCGCGTGCTGTCCGCCTAGCCCCACCCGGAACCGCGCTCACTGGGGCCCGGCTCGGCGCCGCCGGTCAGCGCGACGGCGCCCCGAAGATCCCGCCGAGCCAGTCGAAGGCGGCCTGATCGAAGCGAGTGCGGTTGCGCCACTCGCAGTGATCGCCGGCGCCTTCCCTGGCCGTGAAGCTGACCAGGGACGACGGAGCGCCGGTGATCTCGGCCACCGCCTGCTGCGAGCTTCCGGAGAGCGGGTCGGACTCGGCGGCCAGCACCAGCGTCGGGCACCTCACCTGGGCCAGGCGGCCGGCCAGCGTGAAATCGACCGTGGCCCTGAGGTACCCGGCCAGGTCGGAGACGTCGTGCACCCAGAAGCCGCGCTGCTTCATCGTCCAGCGCATCGTCCGGTCGCCGTCGATCACCTGCGCGAGGAACGAGATCACGTCAGCGGGGAGATCCGGGTAGGTGGCGATGACGTCCTGGCCCACACCTGCCGCGCGCAGCCGGGCCTGGAAGCCCTCGGGGATGCCGTACAGGCCCGGGTCGGCGATGCAGGCGGCCAGCCGGTGCTCGGCCGACGCCGCGCGGAGGGCGAGGTAACCGCCCAGGCTCCAGCCCATCAGCGCCACCCGGGCCGGGTCGACATCCGGCCGGGCCAGCACCTGATCGAGCACCGGGCCGACCACGCTCTCCCAGTCGGCCCGGATCGGGACCTGCTGCTCCACCAGCATCCGGCCCTGGCCAGGGCCGTCGAACACCACGGCGTGGTAACCCCGCCGCAGCGCCGGGAGGGCACAGGCCAGGGTCTGCTCGGGCATGCCCGAGTCATAGCCGTTGGTGGCCACCAGCACCGGCCGCGGGCCATCCCCGGCGCTGAAGAACCAGCCGGGGACCGTGGCCCCGTCCAGCGGGACCGACAGGGGCTCGGGCGGGCGGTCGAGCAGCGCGATCCCGCGTTCGAAGGCCGACCGCTGCTTGCCGAAAGCCTCGGTCAGGCGGGGGTCCACTGGGCTGCCGAACAGCGGGTGGAACGCCAGCCCGTAGTACACCGCCGCGCGGAGGAACGCCTCCCGGGCGCTGACCTGCCAGCCCGCCGCGGCCGAGGCCTCGGCGGTCGCGGTGACGCTGTCCGCGGTGGCGCACCAGTTCTCGTACCAGCTCGTATCGTCGCCGTCCGTGATCAGCGCGCAGGTCGCGATGATCTCGCCCGGCTCGCCGCCACCGTGCGAAATCTGCCCGAGCGCGAGCGTCGCCGCGAAGTCCTCATGCAGCGGGTCGCTGAAGAACAAGCCCATGATCAAACTCTAGCGATCGTCCCTGGCCCGCTGTCCCGGGACACGCCCGTGCCGGGACAGCGGCCGGGGCGGCGCGGCCCGATCACCACGTCCCGCTTGAAGCCGGGGCCCGCAGGGTTGAAGGTATAAGTCATGATCGAGCCCTATCAGGCCCTGGGCCTGGTGCCCACCATGCGGGGCATCCGCCACCGCCGTGAGATCGAGACCAACCTCGAGCACCTCTCACACCTGATCAAAGCCGCATCGTGGCTGTCCAGCCTGGACCTGCCGGTGCGGCTCATCGCCATCCCCGAAGGCGCCCTGCAGGGCTTCAACGACGAGGTCCTGGACCTCAATCACGAGGAGTTCGCCCGGGAGTGCGCCATCGACATCCCGGGCCCCGAGACGGACCGCCTGGGCGCGCTGGCCCGGCAGTGGAACGCGTTTGTGATGGCTCAGGCCAAGGCCCGCCACCCCGAGTTTCCTGGGCGGTTCTTCAACGTGGGCTTCATCATCAGCCCGGAAGGCGAGGTCATCCTCCGGCACCACAAGGTGGTCCCGCTGCTCCCGGTCGAGCACTCGGTGACGCCGCACAACGTCTGGGACAGGTGGATCGAGCTGTACGGCCGCAACCTGGACGCCTTCTATCCGGTCGCCGACACCGAGATCGGCCGGCTCGGGTTCCTGATGGCCAACGAGGGCTCCTATCCGGAGAACGCCCGCGGCCTGGCCATGAACGGCGCCGAGATCGTCTACCGTGGCCCGTACCCGCACCCGCACGTCGGCAACGGCCTGTTCGAGATCCAGAACCGGGCCCGCGCCCTGGACAACAACTTCTACCTGATCGCCTGCAACGTCGGCACGTACTATCTGGACGCCGACTCCAAGGTCCCGATCGACACGTTCGGCGGCGGGTCAGCGGTGATCGACTACCGTGGGCAGATCGTCGGGCGGCACGACTACAGCGCCGGATCCTCCTGGGTGGCCGGGACCGTCGACGTCGAGGCGCTGCGCAAGTTCCGCGCGAACGCGCAGTGGGACAACTGGATCAAGGACCTTACCACCGAGCAGTACCAGCTGATCTACGAGCAGCCGGTCTACCCGAAGAACATGTACCTCGACCGGGCCCCGTACGGGCACGATGAGTACCGCCGAGAGGTGACCGACAAGCAGATCGAGCTCATGCACGAGCGCGATATCTGGGTCCGGCCGGACAAGGGTTGATGGTGGCCCGGCCGCTGCGGCGCCGGGCGGGGGGTGCGAGATGGACTTGCGGCGCTGGCTGACCAGCGGCGTGGACGCGGTCGAGGACTGGCAGGCGGGCTTCGGGCCGTTCGAGCGCGATGCCTCGATGCAGGTGAGCGACGAGCAGTTCGCCAGCGCGTTCGGCGAGTTCACCGAGCGGCTGCGAGGCAACTACCCGTTCTTCCACCCGGCCTACGCCGGGCAGATGCTCAAGCCGCCGCACCCGGCGGCCGTCGCCGGCTACGTCACCGCGATGCTGATCAACCCGAACAACCACGCGCTCGACGGCGGCCCGGTCACCGGCCAGATGGAGAAGGAGGTCGTGGCGCAGCTGGCCCAGATGTTCGGCCTGGTCACGCCACCTGGGCCATCTGACCAGCAGCGGCACGATCGCGAACCTGGAGGCCCTGTTCGTCGCCCGCGAGCTGCACCCCGGCCGCGGCATCGCCTACAGCACCGAGGCGCACTACACGCACAGCCGGATGTGCGGCGTGCTGGGCATCGAGGGCACCCCGGTGGCCACCGACGGCGGAGGCCGGATGGACCTCGGCGCGCTGGACGCGCTGCTCGCCGGGGGCAGGATCGGGACCGTGGTGGCGACCGCGGGCACGACCGGCGTGGGCGCCATCGATCCCGTGCACGAGGTAATCGCGATCGCCCGCCAGCACGGGGTCCGGGTGCACGTCGACGCCGCCTACGGCGGGTTCTTCACCCTGCTGGCGGGCCTCGAGGACCGCGCCGGGCTGGACGAGGCACCGTGGCGGGCCATCGCGGAGTGCGACTCGGTGGTCGTTGACCCGCACAAGCACGGGCTGCAGCCCTACGGGTGCGGCGCGGTGCTATTCCGTGACCCGGACGTCGGGCGGTTCTACCTGCATGACTCCCCCTACACCTACTTCACGTCCGGCGACCTGCACCTCGGCGAGATCAGCCTCGAGTGCTCCCGGGCCGGGGCGGCGGCCGCCGCGCTGTGGCTCACGTTCCGGCTGCTGCCGCCCGAGCCGGATGGGCTCGGCCGGGTGCTCGCGGCGGGCCGCCGCGCCGCCCTGGACCTGGCCAAGCTCATCTCCGATTCCGGTCGGCTGGTGCTCTACCAGCCCCCGGAGCTGGACATCATCTGCTACTTCCCGGCCACCACCCCGCGGAGCCTGTCCGCGATCGATCAGGCCAGCGGCCGGATGCTCGCCGACGGCATGGCCGACCCGGACCGCCCGGTGTACCTCAGCACGCTGCGCGTGTCGGCCGCCGACGTCGCCCGCCGCCAGCCCGGCGTGGAGCTGGACGGCGAGGGCGCCAGGATCCTGCGCAGCGTGCTGATGAAGCCGGAGGCCGAGGGCTACCTGAGCGAACTGCACTCCCGTCTCGAGCGGCTCGCCGGCGGCTGACCGCCGGCCCCGCGCACACCTACACCGCAGACGCTGAAAGGTTCTCAATGGCCGGATCTGGTGGCTGGCTCGACGGCAAGGTCGCGGTGATCACTGGCGCCGGGACCGGGATCGGCGCCGCGGTGGCCGCCCGGTTTGCCGCCGAGGGCGGCGCGATCATCCTGGTCGGGCGGCGCGCCTCGCTGCTGCACGACACCGTGGCCACGCTGCAGAACCGGACCCCGGAGGCCCAGGCCCTGGCCGTCCCGGCCGACGCGGCGGACCCGGCCGACATGGCCAGGGTGGCGGAGGCCGCGATCACGCGCTTCGGCGGCGTCGACGTCCTGGTGGCGAACGCCGGGGGTATGGGCGCCGGAACCGCCGCTGACATCGCCGACGACGCCTGGACGGCAAGCATCCGCTCCAACATGACCACCTGCCTGGTCTCGGCTCGGGCCTGCCTGCCGCAGCTCATCACCCGCCGCGGCTGCGTGGTCGTGGTGTCGTCGATTGCCGGCCTGGCCGCGTCCCCCGAGTCGGTGGGCTACGTCACGGCCAAGCACGGGCTGATCGGCCTGGCCCGGTCGATGGCCAGGGACTTCGGCCCGCGCGGGGTCCGGGTCAACACCGTGTGCCCGGGCTGGGTGCGGACCCCCATGGCCGACGAGGAGATGGACCAGCTCGCCGATCTGCACGGGCTCACCAGCCGGGAAGCCGCCTACACGCTGGCCACCGGGCAGGTGCCGCTGCGCAGGCCCGCCGAGGCGGGCGAGGTTGCGGCCGTGGTGGCGTTCCTGGCCAGCGGCCATGCCTCCGCCGTGACCGGTGCCGTGATCACGGTCGACGGCGGCGCGACCGCGGTGGACCTGCCGACGATCGCGTACGACGCGCCCTGATCTCCTGGACCACCGTGACCGCAGGCCCGTCCGGGCTCATGCGTATCTGCTGCGGCTATCATGCGATCTGGCCGGATGAAGCTCCGGCGGGCACGCCGCCCGAACCGCCAGCGTGGCTGATGGCTTCTACCAGGACTCTCCCTCCTGGCAGTCGTCGGCAGTCGGCTGCTGCCAGGACGTACTGGCAGGAGCAGTGATGAATTTCTACTACGTGGCGGCCATCTGGCTGGGCATGGCCCTGCTCGCGTCGGTGATCAGTATCCGCGTCGCCGTACCCGCGGCGCTGGTCGAGATTGTGGTCGGCGCGCTGGCCGGGAACATCCCCGGCATCCGCGAGCATGTCACCCAGACCGACGTGATCACGTTCCTGGCCAGCGCGGGCTCGCTGGTGCTCACGTTCCTGGCCGGGGCGGAGATCGACCCGGTATCGCTGCGCGGGCACTGGAAGGCCAGCCTGTCCATCGGCCTGGCCTCATTCCTGCTGCCATTCCTGGGTGCGTTCGCGTTCTGCGGGCTGGTCCTGGGTTGGCATCTGCATGCCGCCGAGATCGGCGGGGTCGCGCTGAGCACCACCTCAGTCGCAGTCGTATACGCGGTGATGGTCGAGACCGGGCTGAACCGTCATGACCTCGGCAAGCTCATCCTGGCCGCCTGCTTTGTCACCGACCTGGGCACCGTGCTGGCCCTCGGCGGCCTGTTCGCCACCTACGGCTGGCTGCTCCTCGTCTTCGTCGCGGTCAGCACGGTCACCGTGGCGCTGCTACCCCGGCTGCTCCGGCTGGCGATCAGGTATTTCGGCCACCGTGTCTCCGAGCCGGAGATCAAGCTGCTACTGGTGGTCCTGTTCGGCTTGGGCGGGCTGGCTACCCAGGCGGGCAGCGAGGCCGTCTTGCCCGCGTATGTCGCCGGGCTGGTCGTGGCCGGGGTGTTCCTGCACGACCGGGTGCTGATGGACCGGCTGCGCTCCATCGCGTTCGCCCTGCTCACCCCGTTCTTCTTCCTGCGGGCCGGCACGTTGATCTCCGCGCCCGCGCTGATCGCCGGGGCCGGGGTGATCGCGGCGCTGCTGCTGGTCAAGCTCACCACCAAGGTGGTCGGCGTCTGGCCGGTGGCCATGGCCTTCCGGCTGCCCCGGCGGGAGCGTACCTACACCACGCTGCTGATGGCCACCGGGCTCACGTTCGGCTCCATCGCGGCGCTGTTCGGCCTCACCCACGGCCTCATTGACCGATCCCAGTACACCGAGCTGGTCACCGTAGTCATCCTGTCCGCCTTTGTGCCGACCCTGATCGCCCAGCAGCTGTTCCGGCCCGCCGTGCTCGACCGCGACGAGGAGGAGGCGCTCGGGGAAGAGGATGCATCGGTCATCCATGCCCCGGCGGCGAGGGGCAGTACCGGGTGAGGCGCCAGGTCAGTCGTAGTGCTTCAGGTGCGGCCACAGCGTGCGCCAGCCGGCCACCGGTCCGGTGCAGACGCCGATCTGCAGGCCGGTCCAGTAGGTCTGCACGTGGTAGGGGGCGTAGTAGGTGGTCAGCACCCGGCAGCGGGCGAAGTAGGGCCGCAGCGCGCTGAGCGCGTCAACCACGAGCACCGTGCGGTCGGAGGCCCGTCCCGGCCCCCACAGCCAGAACGTGTTGTGGCCGGAGAGCACGGGCGGAAGGTGGTAGCCCGAGCCCAGAACGCCGAGCGCACCGGCTTCCCCGTAGTCGCCCGCGAAGATCGACGTGGGCGCCTCGCCCGCGCGCACCAGCGCCGCGTCCTGCGCCGCGACCTCGCGGGTGAGCTGCGGCCAGCCCACGGTGTCCGCCGTGGTCACCTGGTCCTGACCCCAGATGGTGTGCAGGTCCGCGACCGGCACCACGGGCAGGTCAGCGGGCAGGACCAGGACCATGCCGTGCAGGATGGTGAGCACCACGATCCACTGCCGCAGCCGCGGCCGGCGGCCGCGCCTGATCCAGCGCTCGGTCGTGGCCGCGCCCGCGGCCAGCAGCACCGCGCAGGTTCCCTCGGAGTAGTAACCCTTGCCCGGCACCCAGAGCACGACGTAGACGATGAGGAGCGTGGCGGTGATGGCGAGGAATCGCAGCTCCGCGGTCCGCCAGAGCCAGACGAATCCCGCGATGAGCAGCGGGATCACCCCCAGCCCTGCGTAATCAAGCTGGGTCGGCAGCGCGAGGACGTAGTCGGCAGGCGTGCTGTTCATCTGGTGCAGGGCGGAGGCCATGGCCAGCTGGGGCCACCCGTGGGTAGCCTGCCAGATGACGTTCGGCGCCCAGATCACCGAGGCGAGGCCAGCGCCGAGCCAGGGCCAGCGCGTGCGCAGGACCGTGCGGTACCTGGAGAGGAGGAGGCCGATGGCGAGGCAGATCAGCAGCAGGGCCATCAGGTTGTTGTCCTCCAGCCCGGCACCGGCCGCGACGCCCGCGCCGAGCCACCAGCGCGGCCTGCCGCGCAGCAGCGCCGTGGTCACGCAGAGCAGGACCACGGTCCAGGCCAGCAGGTCAATCGGCTCGGTGATGCCCAGGTGGGCGAGCGCCAGGACCAGCGGAGCGCACGCGGTGAGGAGGGCGGCGAGCACCCGGCCGAGGCGGCCCGCGCCGAACAGGGCCGCGAACCTGGCCGCCAGGACCACGACCGCCCCGCCGGCCAGCGCCGGCGCGATCCGGATCGCGGTCGGGCTGACGCCGAGGACGTCCGTGACCCGGGTGAGCAGCGGAGCCAGCGGCGGCTGGTCCACGTAGCCGAACGCGAGGTGGCGGCCGGCCTCGACGAAGTAGAGCTCGTCCTGCAGGAAGCCGTACCGGTCGCTGAGCGCGAGCTCGAGCGCCACGAAGACGGCGGCGATCACCCACACGAGCCCTGGCACGCCCCACACGAGCCCCCGCACTCGCTCGGCGGGATGACCGGCCTCCGGCAGGGCCGGGCTGGCCGGCGGGGCTTCGGCCGAGGGGAGAACGGCGGCGGAGCCGCTGAGCTGGCTCATGATGCCTCCCGCTATGCGGGCTGTCAGGGGTTCCCCGGCAGGCCACGAAAAAAACTGATATCAAAATGATAGACCAATTCTGCGAGCGCTGCTACGGGGGCGGGCCAATGGCGCGGGCCGGCCATGTGCGCGGGGCCGGCCTATGTCGCGAGGGCCGGCCTATGGCGCAGAGGGGCGGCCTATGGCGCAGAGGGGCGGCTAAGGCAGGCGGGCCTGCGCCCGGGACACGTACGATCGTGCCATGCCTCATCGCCTCGCGGCCGGCAGCGACAGCGATCTCGTGCGGGCCGAGCGCGACATCCGCGGCCGGATCGGCGACCAGCACCTCGACTTCGCCGCCATGGCGGCGGTGTCCAACATCTACCGTGCGGCCAACGTGATCCGGCACCACATGGAGCAGAAGGTACTGGCCGACGAGGACCTGTCCTGGGCGGCGTTCACCGTGCTGTTCGTGCTGTGGATCTGGGGCGACCAGCAGACCCGGCACCTCGCCTCCGAGGCGGGCGTGACCAAGGGGACGCTCACCGGCGTGCTGAAGACGCTGGAGAAGCGCGGCCTGACCCGGCGGCGGCCGCACGACGCGGACGGCCGCCTGGTGCTGGTCAGCCTGGAGCCCAAGGGCCTGAGCGTGATCGAGCGGCTGTTCCCGGCGTTCAACCAGGGCGAGGCGTTCGCCAGCGGCAGCCTCACCGAGGAAGAAAAGGGGCAGCTCGCGTCGCTGCTGCGCAAGATCATCCGGTCGGTGGAGGGCTGAGGCCGGGCGGACGCCGGGGATGACCGGGCTCCGCGGGGCCATCGCGGGGACGCGGGGGCGGTGGCGGCGGATGCGTTACGGCTGGGTGGTGCTGGCGGTCGGCTGCTGGGCGATCAGCAGCGCGGTATCGACCAGCTGGGCGGCCCGTTTCCGCGCGCCCGGCTCCTCCGCGTAGGTCTCGGTAAGGAACCGGTCCGGGTCGTACCCGGCCTGCGTGACATCCTCGCGGCCGCCCGCGTCCAGCCACAGCCGGAGCAGCGCGCCGTCGCACTCGGGGTGGAACTGGACGGCCAGGTGCCGGCCGACCGAGAACGCCTGCACGCCCACCTCGTTGCGCGCCAGCAGCCTGGCCTGCGGCGGCGGGACGCAGCGGTCGCCGTGGAACTCCAGCCAGGGGCCGGGCGGGACCAGCCCGGGGTCGGCCGTGTCGACCACCGTCCAGCCGATCTCCTTACGGGGCGCGGGCTCCACCTGGCCGCCGAACGCGGCCGAGACCGCCTGCGCGCCGAAGCAGATCCCGAGCACGGGCACGTCGGCCTGGTCCGCCTCGCGCAGCCAGGCCAGCAGGTCGGCGATCCAGGCGCGGTCCGGGCTGTCGTCATAGACCGACCAGATGGCGCCGAGCACGATCACGTGATCGACCCCGCCGAGCGCGGGCAGCGGGCCTTCCTTGGGGAACATGTGCACGTCGAGTTCGGCGCCGTGCGCCTCGAACGCCTCGCCGATGAACCCGGCCAGGTCCTCTTCGTGGAAACGGACGACGACGACTCGCATAGAAACCTCCCCCCGCACGGTCGCATTTGCCGTGCTGCCGCCGCAAGTCCGCGGGCTGCTCAGGCCGCACTCCGTTGCCCGGCCGCTCGTTTGGTGCCAAACTATCTGGCATGGCGCAGGCTGTCGACCTCACCGATCTCGACATGTGGGCGCGGGGCGTTCCGTACGGCGAGTTTGCCCGGCTCCGGCGCGAGGAGCCGGTCGCGTGGCACGAGGAGACCTCGCCGAACTCCGGGTTCTGGTCCGTCTGCGGCTACCGGGACATCGTCACCGCCAGCCGTGACGTGGCCACGTTCTCGTCGGCGCGCGGGATCTCGTTCGAGGAGCCGACCGACGAGGACATGGAGGCCCGGCGCACGATCATCGACACCGACCCGCCCGATCACACCAAGCTGCGCAAGATCGTTTCTTCGATCTTCACGCAGCGGGCGGTCGCGGTCTACCAGCACTTCGTGGAGGGGCTCACCGAGCAGGTCCTGGACGCGGGCCTGGCGGAGGGTGAGCTCGACTTCGTCGACACGGTCGCGAAGGAGGTACCGATCCGGGTGCTGGCCCGGATCATGGGCCTGCCCGAGGCCGACCTGGACCAGTTCATCGACCTCGGCGACCGGCTGATCGCCAACACCGACCCGGACGTCACCGACGTGGTCTGGGGCCGCGACGACACCGACGCCTACCGGCGGTTCCCGTTCCGGAGCCCGTACGGCAAGCAGCTGTGGGACCTGGGCCGCGAGGTCGTGGCGCAGAAGCTCCGCGATCCCGGCGACGACCTGCTGTCCACGCTGCTGCGGGCCGAGGTCGACGGCGACCGGCTGAGCGAGACCGATCTGGACAACTTCTTCTCGATCCTCGTGGTGGCCGGGAACGAGACCACCCGCATCGCCATCGCCCAGGGGGTGCTGGCGTTCTGCGAGCGCCCGGAGCAGTGGGACCGGGTGCGCGCCGACCCCGGCCTGCTCGGCCCGGCCACCGACGAGGTGCTCCGGTGGAGCTGCCCGACGCACTTCATGCGGCGGACGGCGACCGTCGACACCGAGCTCGGCGGCGCGAAGATCCGGGCCGGGGACAAGGTCGTGCTCTGGTACGTGTCAGGGAACCGGGACGAGGCCGAGTTCGGCGACCCGGACGTCGTTCGACGTCGGCCGCTCCCCCAACCGGCACCTCAGCTTCGGCCGCGGCGGGCCGCACCTGTGCCTGGGCGTGCACCTGGCCCGGCTCGAGGTGAACGTGGTGCTGGCCGCGCTGGCCCGGCGTGTGGCCCGGTTCGAGCTGGCCGGGCGGCCGCGGCGGATCCGGTCGAACTTCACCAACGGCCTGCGGGAGCTGCCGGTCCGGGTGACGCTGGCCTGACGAGTCAGGCGGACGCCGGGCTGGCCGACGGGGGCTGCCGGTCAGTTCCCCGCGCCGGAGAGCGGGGTGGGCGACAGCCGCACGTCGTCGGTCTCGCGGATGTCGGCCGGCCTGCCGACGATCTTCGGGTCGGGCGGCACGACGACCTCGTGGTTCTTGTCGGGGTAGTCAAAGCGGGTCAGCAGGCTGCGCATGGCCCCCAGCCGGGCCCGCTTCTTGTCGTTGCTCCTGACCACCGTCCACGGCGCCTCGAGCGTGTCCGTGCGGCGGAAGATCTCGGCCTTGGCCGCGGTGTAGGCGTCCCACTTCCCGAGCAGGGCCAGGTCGGTGGGGCTGAGCTTCCACTGCCGCACCGGGTCGATCTCGCGGATGGTGAACCTGGTGCGCTGCTCGCTGCGGGTCACGGAGAACCAGAACTTGGTCAGCGCGATGCCGTCGTTGATCAGCATCCGCTCGAAGGCGGGCGCCTGCTCCAGGAAATGCCTCGGTCTGCTCCGGGCGTGCAGAAGCCCATCACCGGCTCCACGCCGGCGCGGTTGTACCAGGAGCGGTCGTACAGCACGATCTCCCCCGCGGTGGGCAGGTGCGCGATGTAGCGCTGGAAGTACCACTCGCCCTGCTCCCGCTTGGTCGGCACCCCGAGGGCCACGATCCGGGCCCGGCGCGGGTTCAGGTGCTCCATGAACCGCTTGATCGTTCCGCCCTTGCCGGCCGCGTCCCGCCCCTCGAACAGCACGACCAGGCGCTGGCCGGTGTCCTCCACCCAGTACTGCAGCTTGAGCAGCTCGACCTGCAGCTGCCGTTTCTCGTGCTCGTACTCGTCGCGGTCCATCCGCTCGGGGTACGGGTAGTCCTCCCGCCACGTGTCCACGATCGACCCGTCCGGACGGCGCAGGACGGGGTCATCGTCGTCGGTGTCGTCGACCCAGTAGCCCGCAAGCAGTACGCTCTCGTGCGCCATCAGCCACCTTGCCTGGTTTCCCGCCTCATGACCTGTCAGCCACGGGCATCGTAACCAGCCCCGGTTAACAACCGCCTCACCCGCCGTGGCCCCCGTCCGCGGGTGGTGCCGGACCGGCAGCGCGGCGTCGGCCTGCGCGCGCTTCTTCAGCGGGGTTACCCGGGGTTCCAGGTACGCACTGATGTGGCAGTGGTCGGGCGGCGGCGGAAGCCGCAACGGGGTGGGCGACTTCGACCAGATCGACGCCAACCGCACGCCGTAGCCTCCCCGGCGCGAGCCACGGGCGGGGTCTTGACAGCCAATCGTTTGCTTCCATACGATCCCGCCAATGGCGGTCGGCTTACGGCCGGCACTCGCTGCCGCCTCGCACTCCTTAGGGGAGGAACGTGAGGAAGATCGATGCCTTCGCTCACATCCTCCCACCGCGGTACGCGCGGCGCCTGGAGTCGATCACCTCGGGCCCGGGCGTCAGCGACCGGATCATCGGCTACCAGCCATGGATCCACGAGGACCCGGCGCTCACCGACCTCGACGCCCGGTGGCGGTCGGTGGACCCGTTCGGGGACTACCAGCAGGTGCTGACGCTGGCCGTGCCGCCGATCGACGAGCTCGGCGACCCGGGCGCGGCCCGTGAGCTGGCCCGGGCCGCCAACGACGAGCTGGCCGAGCTGGTCCGCAGCCACCCGGACCGCTTCGCCGGCTTCTCCGCCGCGCTGCCGATGAACGACATCGACGCGGCCGCGGACGAGCTGAGCCGGGCCATGGACCAGCTCGGGGCGCTGGGCGCGCAGCTGCACACGAACGTCGGCGGGGCGCCGCTCGACGCGCCGCGGTTCGGGCCGATCTTCGAGGCCGTGACCCGGCACGGCGGCGCGCTCTGGATCCACCCGACCCGCAGCGAGGTCTGGGCCGACTACCCGGTGGAGACCCGGTCCCGGTACGGCATCTGGTGGTCGCTCGGCTGGCCGTACGAAACGTCGGTGTGCATGGCGCGCCTGGTGTACTCGGGCTGTTTCGACCGCTATCCGGGCCTGCGGGTGATCACCCACCACGCCGGGGCCATGGTGCCGCACTTCGCCGGCCGCCTGGCCTCTCCGCTGGAGGACCCCGACCGCGACGCGATCATGGCGGGGCTGGCCGGCGAGCCGCTCAGCTACTTCCGGCGCTTCTACGCCGACACGGCGATGTTCGGCGCCGCCAACGCCGTGCGGTGCGCGGTGGAGTTCTTCGGTACCGACCACGTGCTGTTCGGCACGGACATGCCGCTGGGCGGCCCCACGGTCGTGGCGGACACGATCGCCGACATCGAGGCGCTCGGCCTGCCGGAGGCCGATGCTGCCGCGATCTTCGCCGGTAACGCGAGGAGGGTGCTGCGGATCCCTGCCTGACCGCTGGCAGCCTGCTCAGTCCCGAAGGAGGAAACGATGCCGAGTTCCGAGCCGACGTACGAGCGCCTGGGGGCGAAGGTCCTCTCGCTCCCCGATGTCGTGGCCCAGTCCGTCGGGTTCCTGGGCCCGGTGTTCTCCTCAGCCTTCGTGATCCCGCTGGTCGTGGGGGTCATCAGCGCGTCCGGCAAGGGCGGCGGCGTGGCCTCACCGCTGTCGGTGATCATTGCCGCGGTGGGTGTCTTCGCGCTGGGCTGGATCGTGTCCAGCTACGTCAAGGAGATCCACGCGGCCGGGTCGCTGTACGACTACGTGACCCGGGGCCTGGGCGAACGAGTTGGTACCGCGGCCGGCTGGCTCTATTACGGCGGGGTGACCGTCCTGCTCACCGGCCTGCTGCTGCTCATGGGCGGTTACCTGCAGAGCACGCTGCAGGCCGAATTCAAGATCAACCCGCTGCCGTCCTGGGCGTGGACGCTCATCCTTATCGCGCTGATCGCCGCCATCCTGTACTTCGGCGTACGCCTGTCCACCCGCAGCCAGCTGGCCCTGGCGCTGATCTCGATGGTGGTGGTCCTGATCTTCTTCATCACCGTCATCGTCAAGCTGGGCTCCGCGAACAGCCTCAAGCCGTTCAACCCGTCCTCTGCGGCCGACGGCTGGTCCGGGATCTTCTTCGGCGTGCTGTACGGGGTGCTGCTCTTCGTCGGCTTCGAGACCGCGGCGAACCTGGCCGAGGAGACCCCGAACCCGGGCCGGGAGATCCCGATCGCGGTCATGGCCACGGCCGCGATCGCCACCGTCTTCTTCGTCCTGGCCACCTACGTCGAGGTGGCAGGCTTCCACTACAGCCTGAAGACGCTGACCGCGGCGGCGGGAGCGCCGCTGTTCGCGCTCGGCGCGCCCGCGAGCGCGGGCGGGTACGGCGGCACCTGGGTGGACCGGCTGCTCGAGCTCGTGGTGCTGTTCGACATGCTGGCGGTCGCGATCGGGTGCGCCGTGTCCGCGTCCCGCGGGATCTTCGCGATGGCCCGCGACCGCCGGATCCCGGCCCCGCTCGCGATCGTGTCCAAGCGGCACAGCTCCCCGCTGGGCGCCGCGGTCTTCATCATCGGGGCGGCGGTCGTCACCCTGCTGATCAACCAGTTCTGGACCGGCCTGTTCGCGCTGCCCGGCACCCCGCACTACTTCGCGCTGTTCGCCTGGGGCTCCACGTTCGGCGGCTTCGCGCTGGTCGTGGTCTACCTGCTGATGTCGGTCGGCTCGCTGCGCACGTTCGCGACTTCAGACCGGCGGGTGTCGCTCACGGTGTCCGCGGTGGTCGGCATCCTGATCACCTGTGGCGCCATCTTCGGCTCGTTCTACAAGGTGACGAGCCCGACCATCTGGGCCCCGTGGTTCGCGCTCGCCCTGCTCGTGGTCGGGTTCGCCTCCACGTTCGTGCTGCGCGCCAGGACCTCGGCGAGCGCGGAACTCTCGGACCTGACCGAGACCCCGGCCTAACCTGGGAGCCGCCGCCAAAACCATTAGTGTGGAAACGCCGTTACTGCTGCTGTTACCGCAGCTATGACACTTCCACACTAATCAGGCGGACGCCGGGGTGGGACGGAGACCGGGCGCGCACGGCACCGGGTGGGACGGAGACCTGGCGCGGACGCTGGCGCCGGGCGGAACGGGGGCGCGGTGCGGCGGATCGGGGTGGCCGAGCGGCGGGCCCGGCTCGGCCGACGGCACCACCTGGCCGCTGGCGCCCTGGCCGGTGACCCGCTCGAGGTCGCGCGCGGCCTGGTGGCGCTGCACGCCACCGACCCGACGTCGGTGTACGTGGGCGCCTGGGCCCGGATGACGGGCGGGGACGCGGCCGCGGTCGAGCGCGCGCTCTACGACCAGCGGGTGCTGATCCGGCTGCTCGGCATGCGCCGCACGGTCTTCGTCACGCCGCTCGAGACCGCCCCGGTGATCCTGGCCGCGTGCACCCGGGCCGTCGCCGCGCGCGAGCGCCGCAAGCTGCTCTCGTTGCTGGCCGAGTCCGGGGTCGCCGCCGACCCTGGGCCCTGGCTCAAGGACGTGGAGGAGACCGCGCTGCGCTCGCTCACGGCCCGGGGCGAGGCCACCGCGGCAGAGCTGGCCGCGGACGATCCCCGGCTGCGGGCCCAGATCGTCCTGGCCCGGGGCAAGGCGTACGAGGGCCGGGCCGGCGTGGGCAGCCGGGTGCTGTTCCTGCTGGCCGCGGACGGGCGGGTGGTGCGCGGCCGGCCGCCGGCTCCTGGGCGTCCAGCCAGTACCGCTGGGCCCCGCTGGAGAGCTGGTGCCCGGACGGCCTAGCCGACTGGGACACCGAGGCCGCCGAGGTGGAGCTGGCCCGCCGCTGGCTGGCCGCGTTCGGGCCCGCGACAGCGGAGGACCTGCGCTGGTGGGCCGGATGGTCGGCGGGCCAGGTGAAACGCGTCCTGACCCGGCTCCGGCCCACCGAGGTCGACCTGGACGGGGTCACCGGCCTCGTGCTCTCCGGTGACCTGGAGCCCGTCCCGGCCCCTGAGCCGTGGGCGGCGCTGCTGCCGCCGCTCGACTCCACGCCGATGGGCTGGTCACAGCGGGAGTGGTTCCTCGGCGCCCACGGCCCGCGGCTGTTCGACCGCACCGGCAATGTGGGCCCCACGGTGTGGTGGGACGGCCGGGTCATCGGCGGCTGGGCGCAGCGTGCAGTGACGGGGGAAGGTGCAGGGGGAGTGCGGAGGCGGGTGGGGGGTGGGGAGATCGCGGTACGGTTCCTCGAGGACGCCGGGGCGGACGCAGTGGCCGCGGTGGAAGCGGCCGCGGAGCAGCTATCCACGCGGCTCGGCCCGGTCAGGATCACGGCGCGCGGCCGCGGCCCGTCGCCGGTGGAGCGGGAGCTGACCCGCTAGCCGCAGACGAGGCGGCAGCTTCCGGGACGCCTCGCACCTGCCGGGGCGTCGAGTGGTGATGAACGGCTAGCCGAGCAGCACGTCGAGGCGCCGTGGCGCGCGGAACTCCCAGCCACGGAACTCGGGCGGCCGGCCCGGGTCGATGCGCACCGCGGGGAACCGCCGCAGCAGCATCTCGATCGCGATCCTGATCTGCACCCGGGAGAACGCGTGCCAGTCACCGCGCCGGCGAACTCCGCGACGGACCGGCTGCTCATGACCCGCCTCACAGGTGGTAGGCGTACTCGCGGAACTCCCAGTCGGTGACGAACCGCTCGAACCGCTCGATCTCGTTGCGCTTGTAGGCCAGGAACGACGTCACGAAGTACTCGCCCAGGACCCCGGCGAGCTCCTGGTCGGCCTCGAGCGCGTCGAGCGCCTCGCCGAGCCGCACCGGCAGCAGCTCCGCCCGGCCCGGGTCGTAGCCGTACCCCTCCAGCTTCGGCGGCGGCTCCGCCTTGTCGCGGATGCCCAGGTACACCGCGGCGCCGATCGCGGCCATGGCCAGGTACGGGTTCGCGGTGGCGTCGCCGAGCCTGACCTCCATCCGGGCGGCCTCGCCGCGCTCGGGCGGGATGCGCACCATCACACTGCGGTTGTCCAGCCCCCAGTCGATCAGCCAGGGCGCGAGCGTGTCCGGCCCGAACCGCTTATACGAGTTGATCGTCGGGTTGAGCAACGCGCTCAGCGCGCGGGCGTGCCGCAGGACGCCGGCTATTGCGTAACGGCCAAGGTCAGAGAGGCCGTCCGGGCCCCCGGGGTCGCCGAACGCGTTGGCCCCGGAGTCGTCGCCGATGGAGACGTGCACGTGGAAGCCTGAGCCGCCCTCGTCGTTGAACGGCTTGGCCATGAACGTGGCCAGCAGGTCACGGTGGCGGGCGATCTCCTGCACCGCGGACTTGAGCCGGAACGAGCGGTCCGCGGCGTCGGCCAGCTCGGAGTGGCCGAGGTTGATCTCGAACTGGCCGGGCGAGAACTCGTGGTTAGCGGCGGTCACCCGCAGGCCCGCGTCACGCAGCTGGCGGAGCATGTGCAGGAGCAGGCCCTGCGGGTCGCCCTTGCGCCCGACCACGTAGACGTTGCCCAGCTCGTTGGCGTACCGCTGCCAGCTGCCGTCCGCCGCCTGCTGGCACAGGAAGAACTCGAGCTCCGGGCCGCAGACGAGGGTGTGGCCGAGGCTGGCCAGCTGGCCGGCGACCCGGCGCGCCACCGTGCGCGGCGACTCGGGCGCGGGCTCGCCGTCCGGGGTGGTGGCGTCGCCGAGGCACCAGGCGGCGTGCGGCTCCCACGGCAGCGGGGTCAGCGTGGCCAGGTCGGGCCGGACGGTGATGTCGGGCAGCCCCGCCTCGAGCCCGCCCTGCACCGGTACCACGTCGCCCATCGGGGAGGTGTGGTAGACGGCGCGGCAGAACGCGAGCCCGTGGCTGACCGCGCCGGGCAGCTCGTCGAGCAGCACGTCGCGCCCGCGGTCCACGCCGATCAGGTCGGGATACGACACCCGGACGACATCGACCCCCTGCTCCCGCAGCTGGCCGCAGATCGCGGCGACATCCGGTTCCTGGGTCACGGCGCCTCCCCGTGGCGGACGCGGAGAACGTTCGGAAACAAACGATCTGTCGCAGCGTAATGGCGGCAACCAGGACAGGCAAGCACGGCCATTACGCAAAGGCAACGGGCTGATCGCGCCCCCGGAACACCTCGGCGATCACCGGGAGCGGCCGGACCCCGCCACCGCCGTCCGGCACCGTGATCGCCGCCGCCCCGCGCCGGTGATCACCCCCGGCGGGACGCGGTGACTTTGTCACGTCTCGCTGCTATAACGTTCCTTGACATCGCTGGATGCTATAGCGTTTGATGCCTGCTAGCAGGCAAACGCGGCCGACCGGGAGGAATCATGTCGAGACGCAGGCTAAGGGCAGCGGCGGCCGGGGCCTTGGCGACAGCGCTGATCACAGGCATCGCCGCGTGCTCGAGTTCTTCTTCGGGGTCCTCCGCCAGCTCGGGAGGCAAGCCCACGATCACCATCTGGAACGACGCGCTCGCGGTCGGGTCGTGCGGGGTCCCGGCCTCCAAGTCGTTCCTGACCAAGGGCGTCGCCCTGTTCGAGAAGCAGAACCCGGACTTCAATGTCAAGATCATCCCAGGGCCCTTCGCCGCCTCGACCGGCTTCGACACCCTGCTGCGAGTCGTCCGAGGTCGCCGGGACCACGCCCGGACATCGCGCCAGCTCTACGTCGGCGGTCAGGTCATCCAGAACGCCAAGTACCTGGTCGCCGCTCAACCAGCTACCTGCCGAAGTCGTACTACAGCTCCCTCACCGGGTGGCAGTTCGTCACCGCCGGCTCAACCAGGCCGAAGCCCGGACGGCAAGATCTACGCGGTGCCGTACGGCGCGGGCTACTACTACGTCGTCTACTACAACAAGACGCTGTTCAAGAAGGCGGGCATCACCGGCCCGCTGCCCACGACGCTGGAGCGGCCTCATCGCGCTCGGCAAGCAGCTCAAGGCCAAGGGGATCACGCCGTTCGACGTTCGGCGAGAAGGAGGGCTACATGGGCGCCTGGACCCAGGACTGCGCTGATCTCGGCGGCTGTCGGCGACGCCGGGCGTGCTGACGATGTACATCGGGCAAGCGCATCGCTCAACTCCCCGACGCTGACGAGCCCGTACACGGCGTGGCACGAGCTGTTCGCCTCGGGCTGACCAACTCCGACGCCCCGTCGCTCACCTACACGAGCGGGATCGCGGACTTCTCGGCGGGCAAGGCGGCGATGACGATCACCGGCGAGTTCTACGACACCCAGTTCACAGAACGGCCTCGGGAAGACCAACGTGGGGCTCTTCCCGATCCCGATGCTGCCCGGGCTCGCAGTATCCCAAGATGCTGTCCGGCGGGCCCGAACAACTCCTACGTCATCTTCAAGAACTCAGCAAGCACATGGCCGACGACATCAAGCTGATCAAGTTCCTGACCTCGCTGAAGGTGCAGGAGCTGTCGGTGCAACGAGCTCGGGCAGCTGCCCAACAACGTGTCGTTCACGACCATCGGCCTCGTTCGACGCGCAGCAGCCCCTGCTCGCCCCAGTGTACAACTACATCCAGGTCAGCACTACGCGCTCGGCGAGGCCTTCGACAACATCATGCCGGGGAGCATCGACTCCTACTGGTACCAGACGAACTCGGGCGTGTTCGGCGGCACGCTGAGCCCGTCCAGTGCCGCGTCGAGCATGCAGTCCCAGATGAAGAGCTACCTGGCGACCGCGTCAAGCGGCTAGGCGCTGCGCCTGCGTCGCCGCTCGTGAGCCGGGCGGCCAGGATCCGTTCCCGCATGACGGATCCTGGCCGCCGCCTGCAGGTCCAGGGATACGGTGGCCGCGGCCGGGACGGCTTCTGTCGCAGCGTGAGGAATCGATCTGATCGCAGGTGCGCAAGGTGCCGAGAGGTCCGGTGGAATGCCTTTCCCTACCTGGCGGTGCTCCCGGCGGCGCTGTTCGTGATCATGCTCCTCATGGTTCTGCCGATCGGCGAGACCATCTACCACAGCTTCACCAACTGGGACGGCCTGACCAGCACTTTCATCGGGCTGGAGAATTTCCGGCTGATCTTCCAGAATCCGATGAGCACTCAGGTCTTCCTCAACTCGGTCATCTTCCTGATCTCGGTCCCGCTGATCCTCGCCGCGTCGGTCGTGACCGCGGTGCTCGTCTACGAGCAAGCGCTCGGGCTGGCGCGTGTTCCGGTTCCTGTTCTTCATCCCCGCCGTCCTGTCACCGGTGATCGTCGGCGCCCTGTTCAGCACGTTCTTCCTGCCGTCCGGGCTGGTCGACAAGGCGCTCGGCCCGATCGGCCTCGTCCTCCTTCCCCTGGCTGTCCTATCCGTGGCCGGCGCGGCTGGTGGTGATCCTGGCCCTGGTCTGGACGTCCTTCGGCTTCGGCATGGTGGTCGTGCTGTCGGCGATGTCCACCATCGACCCGGCACTGTACGACGCCGCCGCCATCGACGGCGCCTCCTGGTGGCGCCGGCTGCGGTCGCATTACCCTGCCGATGATCTCCGGTTCGCTGCAGTTCCTGAGCGTCATCAACGTGATCTACACGTTCACGTCGCTGTTCAGCTTCGTCTACGTGATCACCGCTGGCGGTCCCGGGCTTCGCGACCACCACCGTCGACTACTTCACCTACCTGACCACGTTTCGAGAACGGCCAGTTCGGTTACGGCGCGGCACTCGCCGTGATGCTCTTCCTGATCGTCCTGGTGCTGACCATCGTGCAGATCACGCTGTTCCCGCGCCGCGAAGTCCAGCAGGGAAGCCTGAGCATGAACGCCGTCCGCGTACGCCACACCCTCGTGTTCATCGCGCTGTGCCTGGTCGGCATCATCGACCGTCTACCCGCTCATCTTCATGGCGCTGAACTCGATGCGCACCTCGCAGCAATACGAGCTGAGCCCCTACGGCCTGCCGCACCCACTACAGCCTCAACAACTTCCACGCGCTGTTCAACCAGGTGCCGTTCCTGTCCAGCCTGCTGCACTCGGTGATCGTGGTGGTTCCCGCCGTGATCCTGGCCACGCTGTTCTCGGCGCTGGCCGCCTTCGTCTTCACCAAGACCCCGTTCAGGCTCGCGCAACGCCCTGTTCTGGCTGATGCTCATGATCATGTTCATGCCGGGCATCGTGGTGCTGCTCCCGCTGTACGTGGAGATCGCGCACCTCGGCCTGGCCGTCCAACTTCACGCCCGCGATCCTGGTCTACACGGCGATCAACATCCCGTACGGCACGTACCTGCTCCGCTCGATCTTCCGGTCCATCCCGGACGCCGTGGTCGAGGCCGCCCGCGTCGACGGCGCGACCTGGCTCGTCGATTTTCGCCCGGGTGATCATGCCGATGGGCCGGGCAGGCGTGGTGACCGTCGGGATCCTGACGTTCCTGAACATCTGGAACGAGCTGTTCATCAGCATCGTGCTGCTGCACACCTCGTCCGACCGAGATGATGACGCCGACGCTGGCCCAGCTGAGCGGGCGGTACTCGAACAACATCCCGGTGATCATGACCGGGCTGCTGCTCGGCTCCATACCGACGCTGCTGGTGTACTTCGTGACCGCGCGCGTCTTCATCCGCGGGATGCTGTCCGGCGCGATCCGGTAGCCGGGCGCCATGAGGCGGGAGGGCAGCGCCATGCAGGGCGGGAGGGCGGGACTGATGAGAAGGGGCGGGATAGATGACTGACGCCATCGAGGCCGTGGTGACCGGCGCGGCCAGCGGCATCGGCCGGGCCTGCGCACGGCGGATCCGGGCTGAGGGGTTCCGCGTCCTGGCCGTGGACAAGAACGAGGCGGGCCTGGAGGAGTTCCGGGCGCAGGGGGTGGCCACCCTGGTCGCCGACCTGGCGTCCGAGTCCGAGCGGGACCGGGTGGTCGCGGCCGCGTCCGGCGCCCGCTACCTGGTCAACGCGGCCGGGGTGATCAGGCTCCGGCCGATTCTCGAGTCCGGCGTGGCGGACATGCGCGCGATCTACCCGGTCAACGTCGAGGCGGTGTGGGACCTGACCTCGCGACTGGGCCGGGCCATGCCGCGCGGCGGCGCGGTCGTGAACCTCGGCTCGTTCTCGGCCAAGATCGCGTCGACCATCGAGTGCGCGGTCTACGCGTCGTCCAAGGCGGCCGTGCTCAGCATCACGCGGTCGTTCGCCTACGCGTTCGCGCCGCAGGGCGTGCGGGTCAACGCGGTGGTCCCGGGGATCATCGACACCCCGATGCAGGACGAGGTGCTGGCCAAGGTGGCCGAGTTCCGGCATATCCCTCCCGAGGAGGTCAGCCGCACCCGCAACGCCACGGTGCCGCTCGGCCGGACCGGCAGCCCGGAGGACTGCGCGGGCATCATCTGGTTCCTGCTGTCCGCCGAGGCGAGCTACATGACCGGCCAGGCGGTCAACATCACCGGCGGCCAGATCATGTTCTGAGCTAGCGGCTCCAGGTGGACTGGGCCTGCGGGCTGAGCGGCCTGGCCATGGCCTGGGCCAGCTCGACCGCACCGTCCGGCGTGACCAGGAAGAGGTTCTCGCAGCGGACGCCGAACCGGCCGGGCAGGTAGACGCCGGGCTCCAGCGCCATCACCATCCAGCTCTCGAGGGCCCGGCCGTCGGACGGGATCACGTGCGGGTCGTCGAACACGGTCAGCCCGACGCCGTGCCCGCCGTGATGCGGGAACTCACTATCCGGCCAGGCCGCCGCGATCCGGTCCCTCATGACGCCGAAGACCTGGGCGCCGGTCCCGCCGGTACGCAGGTCGGCGGCGGCGGCGTCCATAATCGCGAACAGCTGGGCGCGCATCTCATCGATCTCGGCGCTGCTGCCGCGGGTGTAGGTCCGGCAGGTGTCGGCCCAGTAGCCGTCGGCCCCCACGCTGAGATCGGCGACGACCGGCTGGCCCGCCTCGGCCCGTCCCGGCCCGGCGATCGCCACCGGCGCGCACACCTCGGCCGTGTTCGGCCCGGCCAGCAGGTCGGCGACGAACTCGACCGGCGAGCCGTGGCCGACCTGGGCCGCGGCGTGCGCGGCGCTCATCATCTCGATCTCGGACGCGCCCGCGGCCGCGCCCTCGGCGACGGCTGTGTGCGCCAGCCAGCACATCTCGTACGAACGGAAGATCCTGGTCAGCTCGTCGCCGTCCTTGACCAGGCTCATCAGGTGCAGCGCGTCGTCGGCCTCGACCGCCTGCGCGGCGGTCGCCGCGGTGAGGGCCGCGCTGAAGTCCCCGGCCACGCCGATCCGGCTGGCCGGGGCGACGGCACCCACCTTGAGGACCTCCGCCACGAGCAGCGGGATGGGGTTCAGCTCGAGACCGAATCCCCGCTCCGAATAGCCGGCCACCGATTCGGCGCTCGATATCTTCTCGGCGACGGGGACCTCGTCGCGCAGCACCACGAGGGTGCGCCGGCCGTCTGGGCTGATCACGGCCGCCGCGGGCCCGCCGTAGTACCGGGAGTAACCCGTGAGCCAGTTCACCAGGGCCGGGCCGGTCACCACGAGCGCATCGAGGTTCTGGGCCGTGATCCACGCGGTCACCCGCTCCAGCCTGGGCGGCGGAGGGGCCATTGTGATCCGCTCGCTGACGACAGACTCCACGACGTCCTCCTCCGGTGCCGCTGTCACGGCAGTCCGCCCCACCCCCGGAGGACCCCCGGGCCCGGGGTGTTTGCCCAGCGTGGCGCTACCACCGCGATCGTGCGCACTTGTCACGGTTCCGCCGCAACGCTATAGCATATGCCGCACCAGCGGTAGGCCCCGGCGGGCACGGACCGCCGGAACAACGGAGGTGGATGGATGAAGCTCGCGGACCGGATCGCCATCGTCACCGGCGGCGCACGCGGCATCGGGGAAGCTATCGCGACGCGGTTCGCCGCCGAGGGCGCGACACCCGTGATCCTGGATCTCGACGGCGCGGCCGCGGCCGAGACCGCCGCCCGCCTGGGCGGGACCGGGCACACCTGCGACGTGAGCTCGCGGGCCTCGGTCGAGGCGGCGGTGACGGAGGCCCTGGCCGGGCACGGGCGGATCGACATCCTGGTCAACAACGCGGGCGTCGGGCTGGCCGGCCCGTCGGAGAGCTTCTCTGACGACGACTGGCACACCTCGATCGGGATCATGCAGACGGGCGTGTTCCACTGCTCCCAGATCGTCGGGCGGCACATGCTCGACCGCGGTCGCGGGACGATCGTCAACATCAGCTCGATCAATGCCTGGGAGGCATTCCCGATGCGGCTGGCGTACTGCGCCGCCAAGGCCGCCGTCGTGGCCATGACCGAGGTGCTGGCGATCGAATGGGCGGACCGGGGCATCCGGGTCAACGCTGTCGCGCCGGGTGTGACGCGCACCGCGCTGGTGCAGAAGGGCATCGACGACGGCGTGATCGACGTGGCGGCCTACAAGGCCCGTACCCCCATGCACCGCCTCGGCGAGCCGGACGAGATCGCCCGCGCGGTGCTGTACCTGGCCTGCGACGAGGATTCGTCGTTCGTCACCGGGACCACGCTGTGCGCCGACGGAGGCTGGAGCGCGATGGGCTGGGTGTCAAGCAGTTCAAGCTGAGTCTTGACACCATAGATGCTATAGCGTTTGATTCTTCTCACCGGGGTCTCCGACTTGGTCGGCTGCATTTCCGGCTCCAGTCCGCAGCTGGTTCTTCCGACGCAGGAGGAAGCGATGGCGACTAGGCAAGATCCCGCTACGGTGCCGGGCGAGCAGAGCAGGCTCAACGCCAACGCCCTCGGGCTCTGGGGTCTGGTGATCATGGGGATCGCCTACATGGGTCTCGCGCTGACCGCCTACTTCAATTTCGGGATCATGGAGGGCATCACCGGCCCGATCGTCCCGCTGGCCTTCGCCGCCGTGACCGTGGCGATGCTGCCCACGGCAGCCAGTTACGCGATCATGAATAGCCGCAGGCCATCCACGGGCGCGACGCTGACCTGGCTCTGGGAGGCGACGACGCCGCCGCTGGGGGTCTGGCTCGGCTGGGTCCTTGTCATCGCCTACATCGTGGGCTGCATCCTGCAGCCCGTCATGTTCGGGCTGTTCTTCAACTCGTTCCTGAACTACTTCGGGGTCCACACCGGCTACCTGAGCGCGACCCTGGCGGGCTTCATCCCGATCCTGGTGGTCGGCTACATGACGAAGAAGGACATCAGGATCTCGACGCGCATCGTGGGGCTGTTCATCACGATCGAGGCCGGCTTCGTCGCGCTGCTCTGCCTGTACATCCTGATCAAGCAGGGGATCAACGGGAACCTGACCTGGCAGCCGTTCAACCCCACGGCCGCGACGGCTGGGTGGACCGGCTTCCTCAACGCGCTGCTGTTCGCGGTGCTCGCGATCGCGGCCTTCGACATCGTCGCGCCGATGGCCGAGGAGACCAGGACCCCGCGCTCGCTGGTCCCGAAGGCGACGATCTACGTCACGGTCGGCGCCGGGCTCTACTGGGTGTTCACCTCGTTCGGGATCGTCAACGCGGTCCCGGCCAAGACCATGGCGGGCTACGTCGCATCCGGCGAGTTCACCCCGATCTACCTGGTCGCCGGGCAGTACATCGGGTGGCTGAAGATCCTGGTCCCGCTGACCGGCTTCACCGCCGTCTTCGCCGCGTTCAGCGCCATCTCGATCGCGGCCAGCCGCCAGCTCTACGCGCTCGGCCGGGAGGGCCTCGCGCCCCGCGCGTTCGCCAAGACCGACCAGAACAAGACGCCGTGGAACGCCCAGCTGCTGGTGCTGGGGTGCTGCGTGGTCCTGCCGATCCTGATCAGCCTGTACCAGCAGCACAACCCGCTGCTCGCGTTCGGCTGGATCGGCGAGTCCTACGTGTTCTTCATCCTGATCCCGTACACGCTCACCTGCGTGGCCAACATCTTCTACCACCGCAAGTTCCACCGCAGCGACATGAACCTGATCACCAACCTGCTGCTGCCGATCATCGGGATCGCGATCAACTGTTACATCTTCTACAAGAACTTCTTCCAGACCTTCGTGCTGAACGCGACCAGCTTCCAGCTCCAGACCTCGATCAGCGTGGCCTGCGGCCTGGCCCTGGTGCTCGCGGTGGTGTTCACGGTGATCGGCATCCGCCGCACCGGCCGGCTGGGCCGGCCGCACAGCTTCATCGAGGACGACCCTGCCGTCGAAGAGGCGGTCGCCGATTGAGCGGGCGGTTCGCCGGTCGTAACGTCATCGTCACCGGCGGGGGCCGCGGCATCGGCGAGGCTACCGCCCTGGCCTTCGCCGCCGAGGGCGCCGACGTGCTCGTCACCGGCCGCGCGGTCGCGGCCCTGGACGACACGGTGCGCCAGATCACCGACGCCGGCGGCCGCGCCTGGCGGGCCGAGTGCGACGTCACCGACGAGGCCGCCGTCGACGCGGTGGTCGCCCGCGCCGCTGAGCGCTGGGGCGCCATCCACGTGCTGATCAACAACGCCGGCACCGACGACGACACCCCGTTCCTTGACATCGACCGGGCGCGCTGGCGGGCAGTCATCGACACCAACCTGACCGGGGCGTTCCTGATGGCCCAGGCCGTGGCCCGGCAGATGGCCAGGACCGGGGGCGGCGTGATCCTGCATACCGCCTCCATCGACGCGTCCGGCGCGGACGGCCCCTACGCCGCCTACAACTCCTCCAAGGCCGGCCTGCTGGGGCTGAACCGGACGATGGCGATCGAGCTGGCTCAGTACGGGATCCGGTCCAACTGCGTGAGCCCGGGCTTCACCCACACGGTCATGACCGAGAACGCGGTCGGGCCGAAGCTCATGACGTACCTCAACGGGTCCTTCGGCCGGGTCCCGCTCCGGCGCCTGGTGCGGACCGACGAGGTGGCCCAGGCGTTCCTGTTCCTGGCGTCCGACCACGCCTCCGCGATCACCGGTACCGAGCTGCGGGTCGACGCCGGGCTGACCGCCAACCTGTACATCCTGGAGACGCTGCCCGACGAGTGACCGGCCGCGGCCGGCGCTACGGCGCCGGCGCCACCGCGCGGGCGCCGTCGGGGCCGTCGGAGGGGGTGCGGGGCCCGCGGGCACGATCCAGGTAGCCGGGGTTGACGATCGACGGCACGGGACGGCCCGCCAGGAAGTCCACGAGCTGGCGGGCCGCCTGGACCGGCAGCTCCGCCAGGCTGGCCGGCGAGTACCAGGCGGCGTGCGGGCTGAGCAGCACGTTGTCCAGCGACCGCAGCGGGCTCGGCCCGGGCAGCGGCTCCGCCTCGAACACGTCGAGCGCGGCGCCGGCCAGCTGCCCCGCGCGCAGCGCCTCGGCCAGCGCGGCCTCGTCGACCAGGCCGCCGCGGCAGGTGTTGACCAGCAGCGCTCCCGGCCGCATCAGCCGGATCGTCTCGGCCCGGACCAGGTGCCGGGTCTCGTCGTTGAGCGGGGCGTGCAGCGTGACCAGGTCGCTGCGCCGCAGCAGGTCCTCCAGCGTGGTCAGCGGCACTCCCCCGCCGGCCCCCTTGGCGTATGGATCGCAGGCCAGCACGCCGAAGCCGAGCGCCTGGGCCTGGCGGGCGACCCGGGCGCCGATGCGGCCGACCCCGATCACCCCGATGGTGGCATCCGACGGCCGGCACGCCGGGGGGTACGGCGCGGCGGCGCTCCACTGCCCGCCGCGCACGGCCGCGTCGAACTTGCCGAGGCCCCGCAGCAGCCACAGCGCCATGGCCAGGGTGTGCGCCACCACCTCATCGACGCAGTAGTCGGGGGTGTTGGCCACGGCCACGCCGCGCTCGGTCGCCGCGGCCACGTCGATCATGTCGTAGCCGATGCCGAGCCGGCTGATGAACCGGCACCGCGGCGCGGCCTCGAGCACGGCGGCCGTCACCGGGGCCCACTGCACGATCAGCGCGTCCGGGTCGGCCTCCGACAGCCCGGCCACGACCTCGTCCTCGGTCTTCGCCTGCAGGCGCACGATCGTGAGGCCGGCCTCACGCAGCACCCGCTCGTCCTCGTCGGACGCGAGGTCGGAGTCGGTGATGACGACAGTCGGGCCGGCCAGCATCGCCTTACTCCTCATCATCCGTCCGCGTGAGCCCCGCATCGGCGATGCGCTTCGCGGCTTGCTCCACGTGGTGCTGCATGGCGCGCTCGGCGGCCCGCCGGTCCCCCGAGGCGATGACATCGAGCAGCTGCTGGTGGCTGTCGGCGTGGCGGCGCACCTCGTCGGGGCCGAGCGAAGCCGCGGCCGCGCGGTAGAAGTGCGACGTGCGGCTGCGCATCTGCGCGGCCAGCTCGACGAGCAGGGCGTGGTCGGTGAGCTCCCACAGGCGCTGATGGAATTCCTGGTCGATCTCGTGCACGCGCACCAGGTCATGATCGTCGGCCGCCTTGACCATGCGGTCGACGACGCCCTGCAGCTCGAGGTAGGCCTCGTGGGTGAAGCGGTCCTTCAGCCGCCGGATGACGAACTGCTCAAGGACGACCCGCAGGCTCGACACCTCTTCCAGCATCCGCGGGGTGAGGCTGGCCACCCGCGCGCCCCGGCGCGGCAGCCGCTCGACCAGGCCTTCCTCTGTCAGGCGGGCCAGCGCCTCGCGCAGCGGGATGTGGCTGGTGCCGAATTCGCGCGCCAGCCGCCGCTCAACGAGCCGGTCCCCGGGCTTGTACGCCCCGCTCCAGATCGCCTCCCGGATCCGGTCGGCGACGGCGTCGGCCAGGTTCTGGTCGGGCAGCGGGTCGGTGACGTTCACGCGGCACGGTACCGGTGGATGATGTGCCCCGGCGTCAGCGTCAGGTCGATGGTCCGGTGCAGGCCGAGCACCACCTCGCGGACGGCCAGCAGGTGCACGGGGAGCTGGGCGTTCGGGCGCAGCTCCAGCGTTGCCGGGCCGGCCCACGATTCGTGTTCCACCACGTCGGCAAAGCGTCTGGTCACAAGCTCGCGGCTCACGACGCCTTCCTCCTCCTGACGCACCCGCAGGTTGACGTTCAGATCCGCGCCGGGAACGAGCCCGGCGAGCTCGCCGCCGCGCGCGGCGCGCTGTTTCCAGCACATGGTCGCGGTCGCGACGTCGATCCCGTTGCGCTCCACCACCCCGACCAGAAGGTCGCCGCGCGGCTCGAGCCGGACCTGCCCGGCCTTCTTCGGCTGCCCGTACGCTTCGCGGCCCGCGGCCACGGCGCCGTCCGACTCGAGCACGAGAAACGGGGAGTAAACCGCCTCAGAATCGTCCGGCAGCAGCACGGGAATCTGCCAGGCCGACTCGCAATATACGCCGAACCACTCGGCGTCGTGCATGTGGTAGACGTGCAGCACGCACAAATCGGAAGCAAGCCGCAACGGCTGCGGCAGCAGCGATTCCGCGGCCTCACGAGAAGTGCGGTAGACGACGGTGAGAATCTCGGTGCGCCGCAGCCGGATCGGCAACGGCGGGACGAGAGGCGCCCCGAAGGGCGTCGACTCGATATCGGCCGGATCGAATGGGGTCACGCGGAGGGCCGTTCGAAGAGCTCCACGACGTGGCCGTCCGGGTCGCGCAGATACAGTCCGCGGCCGCCGGCATTCGCGCCGGTGTCAATCGTGATCGGGCCGGTAAAGGGCACCCCGCCCGCGGCGACGAGCCGCTCCAGCCTTTCGTCGATATCGTCACAGGCCACGCACACGTGGGCGAAGCCCACGTCGGCAGGCCGCTGGATATGGTGACCCGCCGAGGGAGAGACGTACTCGAATAGCTCAATCCGCGTTCCCTCACCGTCGAACGCGAGGTGGGCCATGCGCACATACGCACCGGGCTCCCCGACGATGGTCTCCAGATAACCGCCCTTCTTCTCCTGCTGGAAGATCACCTGCATCCCCATGGCATCGCGCCAGAACCGCAGCGACCGGTCAAGGTCGGAGATAGTGAGGCCGGTGTGGTGCAGCATGGGCATTCCGGGTTCTCCCTTTCAGAATGTGACGAGCAAACCGCCGTCGACGACGATCCGCTGACCCGTCAGATAGGTATTGCCGGGAGAGACCAGATGGCTGACGGCAGCCGCGATCTCGGCCGGCTCGGCGGCCCGGCGCAGCGGGAGCCGACCATGCTCGAGGTAAATCTGCCGGAACCATTCCGACTCAAGCTCGTCAACCCCGTCCACGACGGACATGCGGGTCCGGGTGAACCCCGGCGCCACGGAGTTGACCAGCACCCCCCGGGGTCCCAGCTCGATGGCCAGGTTCCTGGAGGCCGCCTCGAGACCCGCCTTGGCCGTGTCGTAGGCGAGCGAGGCCGTCTCCCCGTTGCTGGCGTGCACGGAGGTCACGTTCACGATCCGGCCCGATCCGCGCTCCGCCATCCGCAGGCCGGCCGAGCGGGCCAGCCACACCGGCCCGTCCAGCATCACCGCGTGCTGGCGGCGCCACGCGGCCATCGTCAGATGCTCGAGTTTCTCCGCCACGAACATGCCCGCGACGTTGACGAGCGCGGCCAGCGGGCCGAGTTCGGCCTCGACCTGATCGAGCACCCGGTCGTGCTCGTCGATGTCGGCCACGTCGAGCGTGCAGGGCAGCATCCCTTCGGCGGGCTCGACCGGATCGATGTCGGCCGCCGCGACCGCGAACCCGTCGTCACGCAGGCGCAGCGCGACCGCGCGGCCGATGCCGCGGGCCGCCCCCGTGACCACGGCGACCGCCACCCTGGGTTCCATGCCTGAAGTAAACGCTATAGCATCTGAAAGCGTCAAGTGGTCCGGGAGGGCACGTGGCACGGTCCCGAAGTGGGATAACCGAGGACATCATCAACGGCTGGCGCGCCCTGCACCTGACCAACGGCGCGCTCGCGGTCACCGTCCTGCCCGACAAGGGCGCCGACATCTACGCGATCACCGATCTCGCCACCGGCCTCGACCCGCTGTTCAAGGCCCCGTGGGGGCTGCAGCCTCCCGGTGCCGAGCCCCGGGAGGGCAGCGACGGCGCCCCGTTCCTGGAGAACTACGAGGGAGGGTGGCAGGAACTGCTGCCCAACACCAATGACGCCTGCAGCCACCGGGGGTCGCCGGTTCCGTTCCACGGGGAGGTCGCCACCCGCCCGTGGTCGGTGTCGGTGGAGGCCGCCGACGCCGACCAGGTCGCGGTCCGCCTGACCGTGGAGTGCGTGACCGTCCCGCTGCGGCTCGAGCGGCTGATGTCGCTGCGTTCCGGGGAACGCAGGCTCGTGCTCTCCGAGCGGGTCACCAACCGGTCGGGCGCCGCGGTCCAGTTCGTCTGGGGCCATCACTGCGTGCTCGGCCCGCCTCTGGTCGCCGCCGGCGCCGAGCTCCGCACGCCGGCCAGGACGATCATCACCCCGCCGGAGCCGTGGGAGGACACCGCCCGGCTGGAACCCGGCCAGCGCAGCGCCTGGCCCATGGCGCGGCGGCGCGGCGGCGGCGAGGTGGACCTGTCCCGGGTGCCGGGGCCGGAGGCAGCCAGCCACGACGACGTCTTTCTCACCGGCCTCGGCGGCGGCTGGGCCGAGGTCGGCAACCCGGCCCTGGAGGTTGCGTTCAGGCTGGAATGGGATCCGGGTGTCTTCGGCTGGATCATCTCCTGGCAGGCGTTCGGCGGGGCCAGGGCCATGCCGCTGGGCGGCGCGTACGCGCTCGGGATCGAGCCGTGGGCGACCGGGGGCAACCTCGGGCAGGCGGTCACCGCGGGGAACGCACTCCGGCTGGCCGGCCACGCGCAGCTGGAAACGCAGCTCACCGCCGGCATCCGGCCGCTGTAGGAGCGGGTCAGGGGCTCACTGCGCCGTGAAGCCGCCGTCCACGATCAGGCTCTGTCCGGTCATCCAGGCGCTGTCATCGGACAGCAGGAACACCGCCGGGCCCGCCATGTCCTCCGGCTGCCCGATCCGCCGCAGCGGCAGCCGGGCCGCGATCGTCTCCACCTGATCGTCGAAGTCGGGCCGGTCTATGTACGCGAGCGGGGTCGCCACCACGCCCGGGGCCAGCGCGTTGACCCGGACCCCGGACGGCCCGAAGTCGATCGCCAGCGCCCGCACCAGCGCCTCAACCCCGCCCTTGGTCGCGCTGTAGCTCGCGTAGCCCGGCGAGCCCACGTGGGCCAGCTGGCTGCCGATGAGCACGATCGACCCGCCGCGGGGCACCATCACGCGCAGGCACGCCCGCGCCAGCCGGAAGCTCGCGTCGAGGTTGACGTTCGTCATCCACGCCCACTGCTCATCGGTCGTGTGCGCGCAGGTCCTCCTGGCGGCGGATGCACGCCGGCCGAGTGCACCAGCCCGTCGAGCTTCCCGAAGGCGCTCACCGCGGCCGCGACGCAATTGTCCGCGGCCGCGGGCTCGGCCAGGTCGGCCGGGTACCCGGTGATCGCCCCGCCGGACTCCGTCGGGGCGGACCGAACCAGCTCGGCGAGGCGCTCCTGGTCCCGGCCGGTGGCCAGCACCAGTGCGCCTTCCGCCGCACACCGTCTCGCGATCGCATGGCCGATACCCGATGTAGCCCCGGTGACGAGCACTGCGCGCTGCTCAAGCCGTCCCATAAACGCTATAGCGTACGGCACCGGCCGCTCCCGGGACGCGGGCGCCGGGGCACGGGCTGGCAGGCAGAGGCTTCCGGGACACGCGTTGCGCGCCCCGTAATCGTTTGACGCTCCCGGGCACCGAACGCCAGCCTGGTGCCATGAGCGGCTTCAGATAGCACTGAGCTGACCCTGGTCCTGCTGGCCCGAAGACCCTGTCCGGGCCGGCGGATCGCCCTGCCCGGGTTCGCGCAGCCGGGCTCCTCCGCGGCGCTGGCCGTCATCACCGCCAGCGACCGCCCGGAGGAACCCCTGTGCCGAACAAGTCTCGCTTTGTCACGCTCACGCAGCGCGTGCATCAGCTCTACCCTCAGCTCGGCGATCCAGCCCGCGCGATCAGCGCCGGGCTGATCCGCGTCGACGGCATCACCGTCAGCAACCCCCGCGCCCGGGTACCGCGCGGCGCGGCGGTCACGGTGGCCGCGCCGCCTGCCCCGCCCCGCGGCGCCCGCAAGCTCGCCGCCGCCCTGGACCAGTTCGCGGTCCCTGTCGCCGGGCGGGTGGCGCTCGACGTCGGCGCGGCGGCCGGCGGGTTCACCCACGCGCTGCTGGCCGCCGGGGCCCGGCGGGTCTATGCCGTCGACGCCGGCCACGGCCAGCTGCTCGGCTCGCTGCGCCGCGACGGCCGCGTCGTGAACCTGGAGCGCACCAACCTCGGGGTGCTCTCCCCGGCGCTGGTGCCCGAGGTCGCCGAGGTCATCACCGTCGACCTGTCCTACCTCGCCCTGGCCCGGGCCGCGCCCCAGCTCGAGGCGGTCGCCATCGCTCCAGGCGCGGACCTGGTCGCCCTGGTTAAGCCCATGTTCGAGCTCAGGCTCGCGCATCCTCCGGCCGAACCGGGCCAGCGGGCCAAGGCCGTCGAGATCGCCGTGGCCGCGTTCGAGGCGGCCGGCTGGCGCGCGCCCCGGTGGATCGAGAGCCCGCTGCCCGGCCGCCGCGGCGCGATCGAGTACCTCATCCACCTCCGCCGGGCCCGTCCGTGACGGATCATGGGCCCATGACGCTCATGGATGTACCGGAAGGGTCGTCCCCGCGTCCCTTCCGGTACATCCACGAAGCCGTTAGCCTCCCTGGTAACCGGGATCGTATGGATGCAAACGAAATTGGGGGCGCGCGTGAGTGACGTCGCCGGGTTCTTCTACCCCAGGACCGCGACCGGGCGGTCCTCGCTGCTGCCCGCGCCGCCGTGGCATTACTCCGGTGACCTGCTCACCGTGGAGTACCGCACCGACCCGGCCCGGGTCGCCGAGCTGCTGCCCGCCCCGCTCGCGCCCGCCCCCGACGACCCCGGCGCGGTCGCGCTGATCTGGGCCGACTGGCAGTCGTGCGGCGACGACGGCGCCGAGCTGCTGGACCCGGTCCGCGCCCAGTACCACGAGTGCTTCGCGGTCGTGCGGTGCAGCTTCGCCGGGCAGGTCTACTCGCGCTGCGTCTACATCTGGGTCGACACCGACTTCGCCCTGGCCCGCGGCCTGCACCAGGGCTATCCGAAGAAGCTCGGGTCCGTCCACCAGACCCGGCCGCACCCGTTCGGCCGCGCGGCCCCGCGGATCACGCCCGGCGGCGTGTTCGCGGGCACGCTGGCCGCGGCCGACCGCCGACTGGCCCAGGCTGTGGTCAGGCTGCGCGAGGAAGCGGACGCCAACGGGTTCGTCAACGCCCACCCGATGGCGCACCACCGGTGGATGCCGTCGATCGAGAAGGGTGCCCCGGACGCGCTCGACGAGCTGGTCGCCTCCGGCAGCGCCCGGGTCGAGGCCGGCCCGGCCTGGCGCGGCGACGCCACCCTGGAGCTGTTCGACTCGCCCACCGAGGAGCTGGCCCGGCTGGGGGTTCGCGAGATCATCGGCGGTTACTACCGGCAGGTCGGGGTCACCTGGGACGGCGGCCGCGTGCTCGCCCAGCGCGGCGTGCCGACGGCCACCGCCCCATGACCGTCAGCCTCCCCCGCTGCCCCTTGACGGCCCGCACGGCAGAAATCTAGTTTGGGTCCAAACGACGTGACGGGACCGCGATGAGCGTCTTGCCGGAGGCGAGCCAGTGAGCACAGCGAGCGTGGCGGGCGTCGAGATCGACACCCGGCACTGGATCGGCGGCCGCCGGGCCGGCTCGGCCAGGACGTTCACCGATGTCTCCCCGATCGACGAGCGGCCGCTCGCCGAGATCGCCCGGGGCGAGCTCGGCGAGGTCACGGCCGCCGTGCGGGCCGCCCGCGAGGCGTTCGACGGGTGGGCGGCCACGCCGCCACCGCAACGATCCAAGATCCTTTACGCCATTGCCGACGGCATCGACAAACGCGCCGAGGAACTCGCCCAGGTGGAGACCCTCGACAACGGCGCCCTGCTCCGCTCGCACCGCCGGGGCGTGATGCCGCGCGCGGCGCACAACTTCCGCTTCTTCGCCGACTGGCTCGGCCAGCTCGGCCCCGGGGATCTCGAGATCAACGGCCACCGGGAGCGGGTGTCCTGGGACCCGTCGGGGGTCACCGCGGTGATCACGCCGTGGAACGCGCCGCTGATGCTGGCCACCTGGCGGATCGCCCCGGCGCTCGCGGCGGGGAACACGGTGGTGGCCAAGCCGCCGGAGTGGGCGCCGCTGACCGCCAGCCTGCTCGCCGACATCACCCGCGACGCGGGGCTGCCCGGCGGCGTGTTCAACGTGGTGCAGGGCCTGGGCCCGGAGGCGGGCGCACCGCTCGCGGCCCACCAGGACCTGGCCAGGGTCAGCTTCACCGGCTCGGTCGCCACCGGCCGCCTGGTCGCCGCCGCGGCCGGGGCCCAGCTGACCCCGGTGTCGCTGGAGCTGGGCGGCAAGTCCCCGCTGATGGTGTTCGCCGACGCGGATCTCGACCTCGCCGTCCGGCAGGCGGTCGGGCAGTACGACAACGCCGGGCAGGTGTGCCTGGCCGGCACCAGGCTGCTGGTCGAGGAGCGGGTCGCCGGCGAGTTCACCGCGCGGTTCCTTGAACAGGCCGCCGCGCTGCACCAGGGCGACCCCAGGGACGAGGCCACCGACATCGGGCCGAACATCACCCGCGCGCACCTGGAGCGGATCGACGGGTTCGTGCGCCGCGCGGTCGCCGCCGGGGCCCGCCCGCTGCTCGGCGGGACGGTGAACCCTGGTCTCGGCGGCCTGTACTACTTGCCGACGCTGCTCACCGGCGCGGCGCCAGGCGCGGAGATCCTGACCGAGGAGGTCTTCGGCCCGGTGCTCACGCTGCAGACGTTCGCCGCTGAGGACGAGGCGGTGGCCCTGGCCAACAGCACCAGGTTCGGGCTGGCGGCCATGGTGTTCACCGGCGACCGCGAGCGCGCCGCACGGGTATCGGCCCGGCTGGCCGCGGGCACCGTGTGGGTCAACTGCTTCTTCGTCCGCGACCTGCGGGCACCCTTCGGCGGCGCCGGGCTCTCCGGCATCGGCCGGGAGGGCGGCACGTGGAGCTTCGACTTCTACGCCGACGTCAAGAACACGGTTTTTGCCCCGGAGGGATGGCGCAGCGATGGATGACGGCGATGGGTGAAGTTGTCGGGGCAGGCCTGCTCGCTCACGTCCCGACGATCATGCTTCCGCGGGCGGAGCGCCTGGAGCTGAACGAGGGTAAGGAGATCAGCCTGGTGCCCGGCCTGGAGCGGCTGCGGGCCGAGGTGTTCGAGACCCTCGACTACGACACCGTGCTGGTCTTCGACTCGCACTGGTTCACCACGGTCGAGTTCGTGATCTCGTCGCACGAAGTCCGCGCCGGGCTGTTCACGTCCGACGAGCTGCCGCGCGGGATGTGCCGGATTCCCTACGACTGGCGCGGTGATCCTGAGCTGGCGCACGCGGCTGCCGCGCTCGGCGACAGGCACGGCACCTGGATCACCGCGATCGACGACCCGTACCTGCCGCTGCACTACGGCACCGTGAACCTGTGGACCTACCTGGGCCGCGGGCTCGGCGCCCGGTGGGTCAGCGTCAGCAACACCGCGGAGACCGGCGGCACCGAGGACTTCCTGCGCGCGGGCCGGGCCATCGCCGAGGCCATAGCGCAGACCGACCGGCGGGTGCTGCTGCTGGCCTCCGGGGCGCTGTCGCACACGTTCTGGTCGCTGCGGGAGCTGCGCGCCCACGAGGCCAGCGACCCCCGGCACATCCGCACCGACGAGGCGCGCGCGGCCGATGCCGAGCGGATCGCCTGGCTCGAGGCGGGCGATCACGCGAAGGTGATCGACACCATGCCCGAGTTCCTGCGGGTCCGGCCCGAGTCAAAGTTCGCGCACTACCTGATGATGATGGGGGCCCTGGGCGAGCAGGCGGTGACTGCCCCGGGCCGCGCGTTCAGCGACTACGAGAACTCGGTCGGCACCGGGCAGATGCACCTGTGGTTCGACCGCCCGGATGCGGGATGGACCGCGTAGTGGCCGAGTACCGCAGGATTCTGCTGGACGGCGCAGCCGTCCAGGTCCGGCGCGACGGCGACGATCTGGTCGCGGGAGACGGGCGTCGCGTTAGCGTAACGGACGCTGTTCACCTGCCGCCGGTGTCGCCGACCAAGATCATCGCGGTGCATCTCAACCACCGCAGCCGGGTCACCGAGTTTCAGGCCAGGCTGCCCCCGGCCCCGACCTACTTTCACAAGCCGGTCTCCGCGCTCGTGGGGCACGGCGGCGCCGTGATCAGGCCCGCGAACTGCAGGTACCTCAACTACGAGGGCGAGGTCGCGATCGTGATCGGGCGCACCTGCCGGGGCGTGCCGCCGTCGCAGGCGGGTGAGTACATCGCGGGCTACACCATCGGCAACGACTTCGGGCTGCACGACTTCAGGGACACCGACGCCGGATCGATGCTGCGGGTCAAGGGCTCGGACACGATGGCGCCGCTCGGCCCCGGCCTGGTGACCGGCTGGGATTTCCGGGGCAAGCGGCTGCGCACCTACGTCAACGGCCGGCTGGCCCAGGACGGGTCGACCGACGAGATGCAGTGGGACATGCACTACCTGGTCGCCGACATCGCCCGGACAATCACGCTCTGCCCCGGTGACGTGCTGCTGTCCGGCACGCCGGCGGGCTCCCGGCCGGTCGGGCCCGGGGACGTGGTCGACGTGGAGGTCGACGGGCTGGGCCGGCTGACCAGCCACGTGGTGGCGGGCCCGCAGCCGGTCCCTGACGGCTTCGGCGCGCAGCCGACCGAGAGCGAGGAGGTCCTGTCCACCGCGCTCGGCGGGGACTGGGAGTTCCGCGGCATCCGCCCGCCGATCCGGAACTGACCCCCGCTGCCCACCCCGCCCAACCGACGCCGGTCGTCGATGTGGCGTTGATGTAGTTGGGTGTGCACCAAACTCACATCGATCAAGCCCAGCGGGCGCCCCAGGCCGGGACGGGGCGCCGGGCGGGAGGGAGAGGGCATGGGCACGCCGCGAATGTGCCTGGTCCTGAGCGAGAACTGGACCATGACCTCGGGCCGTGACCTGCCGGCCCTGGTCCACTGGGCCCGCGAGGCCGAGGACGCCGGGTTCGACTCGGTCATGATCAGCGAGCACGTCGTGCTCGGCCCGTCCGCGGGATCGGCCGGGGTCATGCCCAACCCGCGCGAGTACGCGCTGCCCGGCAACCAGGACCCGGCCACGCCGTGGCCGAGCTCGCTGGTGCTGCTGTCGGCGATCGCCGCGGTCACCGGGCAGATCCGGCTGGTGGCCAGCGCGGTGATCGCGCCGCTGCGGCACCCGCTGCTGCTCGCCCGCGAGCTCGGCTCGCTGGACCTGGTCAGCCGCGGCCGTCTGGTGGTGCAGCCGACGGTGTCCTGGCTGCCGGAGGAGTACGCCGCGCTGGGCGTGCCGTTCGCCGCCCGGGGCGACCTGCTGGACGAGCACCTCCGGGCGTGGGCGGTGCTCTGGCGGGACACTCCCGCAGCGTTCTCTGGCGCTCACTACTCGTTCCGCGACGTGTACTTCGAGCCGAAGGCGTTCCGGCCGGAGGGCCCGGCCCTGTGGCTGGGCGGGTCCGGGATGCACCGCCGCATGGTGGCGCGCATCGTCGAGTACGGCGCCGGGTTCAACCCGCTGGGCCTGGCCGTCGGCCGAGGACATGCTGCGGCTGCGGCAGGCGATGCTGGCCGCGGGCCGCGACCCCGGGGATCTGGAACTCGTCGGCGGCACCCGCGCGGTCTTCCCCGACCACCACAGCGTGGCGGACCTGGGCCAGGCCCTGGCCACGATCCCGCCCCAGGCCGCGGCGGGCTTCACCACGTTCTGCGTCAAGCCGTCCCAGTTCACCGACGACCCGGGCGGCGTGGGCCGGCTGTGCCGGGACATCATCAGCCGGGTCGACGGGATGCTGCCGTGACCCGGGCCGACTGACCGGGCCGCGGGACCGGGCCGACTGACCCGGGCCGCGGGACCGGGCCGACTGACCCGGGCCGCGGGACCGGGCTGACTGACCGGGTGGCAGGACCGGGCCGACTGACCGGGCTACCCGACCGGGCCGCGGGGGCCAAGCCGGGCAGGGCCCGGACAAAACCGTTGCGGTTTTGTCAGACCCGGATGGCAGCATGGGGTCGTGGCCACGACGGAGACGGAAAGCCGGGCGGCCCGGCCGGCCCGCCCGGACGCGGCCCGCAGGTCAGAACTCGGCAGCTTCCTGAAGGCGCGCCGGGCCCGGCTGCGCCCGGAGGACGTCGGGCTGCCGCCGGGGCCGCGGCGGCGGACACCAGGACTGCGCCGCGAGGAGGTTGCCCTGCTGGCCGGCGTCGGGATCAGCTGGTACACGTGGCTGGAGCAGGGCCGGCCGATCAACGCCAGCGCACAGGTGCTGGACGCGGTGGCCCGGACCCTGCAGCTCGACTTCGCCGAGCGGTGGCATCTCTACCGGCTGGCCGAGGCCATGCCGCTGCGGTCGTGGGCCAAGACCTCCGCCCGGCCCGACGGCGTCGCCGACGTGCTCCGCTCGCTCGACCCGCTCCCGGCCGTGCTGATCAACAGCCGGTTCGACATCATCGACTCAAACCGCGCACACGAGGACATGTTCTGGAACTGGCACAGCCTGCCCTGCGTGCACAAGAACCTGCTGTGGTGTGCGATCACCGAGCCCCGGGCCCGCGAGCTGTGGCTGAACTACGACGACGAAGTCCCGCACATGGTGGCCCGGCTGCGCTCCGCCTACGCCCAGCACATCGGCGACCCGGAATGGGAAGAGGACATCCGCCGCCTGGCCAGCCTGAGCCCGGACTTCGCCGAGCTGTGGGCCCGGCACGAGGTGGCCGGGCCGGGCGCCAGGACGCTGCGGTTCCGCCACCCCGAGGCCGGGCCGATGACGTTCACCAGGACCGAGTTCGACGTCTCGGGGATCCCGGACCTGCGGATCGCCGCGTACAGCCCGGTAGACGACGAGACCAGGCACCGGCTCCCCCGCACCCGCCGGCCCCGGCCCGCGGCGTAGGCCTCAGGCAGGCGGGACGGCCAGCAGGCTGTCCCAGCCGGCCGGGGTCAGCGCGTACCCAGCTACGGAGCCGCCCGCCAGCCAGCTCCACAGCGAGGGCCGAATCAGCATCGCGGCCGAGGCCAGGACCAGGGGCACGGCAGCCAGCGGGTCACCGCGAACCGGGGTGAGCTCCTCGGCGCTGCGCCGGTAGTGGCCCGTACGCGTCAGCGCGGCCAGGATCTCGGCCGCCAGCCCGCGCCGCCCGCGGCCGTCGGCGCCCGCGCCGAGCGCGGCCAGCAGCAACTGGTGCGTGGCCACCCCCGGGCGGCCCGGCGGCTGCGCCTGCGGCGTGTCCCCGCAGGCGAGGTCGAGCAGCGGGCCGACCAGGTCCACCCCGGACCGCCAGGCGTTGCCCGGCTCCACCAGGCGCGGGTTGATGTCGATGAAGACCGGCCCGGCGCCGGTCAGGATCGCGTCGGCCGACAGGGCGCCGTGCCAGTGCAGCGCGCGGCCGAGCGCCTCAAGGTGCCTGGCCACTACGCCGGGCTCGTCGACGCTCCGCTTGTTACTGGCGCCGCCCCTGGCGCCCTCCCTGACCCGGAAGTTCGCGTGCGCGGCCAGCATCTCGCCGCGCGCGAACACGGCCTGAACCATCACCAGCGGCCCGTCGGCGGGTTCCTGGGCGATCACCCCGCCGCCCGCGAACACCGCGCCGGCGAGCTCGCCGGCGGCCTGGCCCAGCGCCGCGGCCGAGTCGACGCGCCGCACCGCGGCGGTGGCGGTGCCGATCGGGGTCTTGATGAACACCGGGAACGTACGCCACGCCCTCAGGTCCTCGGCCGTCCGCAGGAATGCGGTCTGCGGCTGCGGGATGCCCAGGGCGCCGAGCGTGGCCGCGGCCGACACCTTGTCCTGGAGCGCGCGCAGCGCCTCGAACGGCGGCACCGCGGTCCGCACCCCGATGGCCTGCAACCGCCCGGCCGAGTGCGACAGCACCGCGACCTGCTCCTGGGTGGGGAACAGGACGTCGAACCCGCCCGCGCGGTAGACCGCGAGCGCCGCGTCCAGCCAGCCGAGCGGGTCGGCCCCGTAGCTGGGCACCCGGTGCACCCGGCGGACGTGGCGGGTGAACCGGCACAGGCACAGCCAGCCCGGCGACATCGCCTCCACCTGGTGCCCGGACTCCGAGAGACGGCCGGCCACCTGGCGCGCGGTCAGGCCTGAGCCGTCGGACAGCAAGATCTTCACAGTGGCTAGTATGCGGTGGCTCAGGCCATGGGGCGGACGCGCGGGTGCGCACTGGGCGTGACGACCACCCGGTCCGGCTCATCCGCCGGGGCGCCGCGCAGGACCAGCTGGCCGGCCCGCTCGAGGTACTCGATGTGCGCGGCGGTCTCGGCCAGGGCCGCCCGCTGCATGAACCCCGTGATCTGATCCCAGCTGCGGGACCAGGTCAGCTGCGTGGCCACCTCCCAGATCATGGGCTGGCCCGCTGCGGCTACGACGTCGAGCACCTCCCTGGCCCGGGCCTCGTGGTGCCGGACCAGGGCGTCCGCCCGGTCGGCGATCCCCAGGAACCGGTATTCGTGGGCGGGCAGCGCCTCCGCACCGGCGTAGCCGTGCATCGCCTGCAGCGACTCGAGGTAGCTAGTCAGCGGTGAGTCCGGGGTGCCAGGCGCGAGCCCGATGTTGGGCGAGATCCGCGGCAGCAGGTGGTCCCCGGTGAGCAGCAAGCCGTAGTCGGCGTCGTGCAGGCAGATGTGCCCGGGCGTGTGCCCGGGGGTCCACACGGCCCGGATCCGCCGGCCCGGCAGGTCCACGTGTTGGCCGTCGTTGAGCAGCCGGTCGGGCTCGGCCATGTGCAGCAGGGCGTCGGCCAGGCCGTAGTCGGCGCTGAGCTCGGCCACGACGTCGCCGGGCACCCCGCAGCGGACCAGCCAGGCCCGGGCGCCGACCGCGCCGCCGACGGCCTCCCCGATCCGCACGGGCAGGTTCTGGACCTCCTCCGTGTGCATCGCGATCCAGGCCCCGGACGCCTCGCGCAGCCGCCGGCTGAGGCCGTGGTGGTCCAGGTGCACATGGGTGACCACGATGCCGGTGACCCGATCCGGGGTCAGGCCCGCCGACCGCATCCCGCGCAGCAGGTCCTGCCAGCCGGTGTCGGTCTCCCAGCCCGGGTCCACGACCACGGCGCCGGCGTCGGCGAGCAGCAGATAGGCCAGCGTGTAGCGGAGCGGGCTATCCGGGATCGTCACCGGCACCGACCACACGCCCGGCGTGACCTGCTCGACGGGCGGGAGCTCACGGACCCGCCAGGCACGCTGCTGGGCCAGCCCGGTCACGGTCACGCGGCGCGGCGCGGCAGGCGGGCTCCCGGTCATGCGGCTCCTCTGATCCGTCGTCGCGCGCGGTCAGCTTAATACGGACGGCATTCGTCTAGCAATCGACGGCGCCGCGCCCGGCCGGCGCCGGTCAGCCGCCGCGGTCACAGCAGGCGCGGGCCGGGCCCGGGCGGCGTGACCGTCACGCCGACCGCGGCCCGGCCCAGGTCGGGGTGCTGGGCCATGACCGTGACCAGGCCGGCCCGGCCGGGCTCGGACCGGACGAACGCCCCGCCGACTCCGCCGTAGGCGCCGAAGCTGAACGGGTTGTCGCCGATGAGCACCGCAGGCCCGGTCAGCGACAGGTGTACGTCGCCACGCACCTGCGGGCGCTGGTTTCCGTAGGCGTCGACCGCCAGGAACGTGACCCGCGTGGTGTCCGTGCCGTCGGCCTGGATCGAGCGGTCGTCCGCGGTCAGCGCGAGACGGTCGCGCGAGGGGTCGGCCGACATGCGGACCGACGCCGCCAGGCGCCCGCCGACGTAGCCGTCGATGCGCAACTCCGGCCGGCCGGACCCGTCCACGCTCAGGTCCGCGAACACCGGCGGGTAGTCCAGGCAGCCGAAACCCTCGAAGTCGGGGGTCCCGGTGGCCAGGTGCTCACCGCCGGCGTAGATCTCGAGCCGGTCGCAGTTGGTGGCGATCATGGCGTGCGGGCCCGGACCGCGCCGCGGCGACCCCGGGCCGAAGTCCCAGAAGAAGACCGGCAGGATCACCGGGCCGGCCAGCGGATCCCGCTGGGACCGGTAGAACGCGGCGCCTGGTTTCGGCACCCGGAAGGTGTCCAGGACGCCGGGCGTCTTCAGCGTCTCCCAGATCCGGATGCCGCCGTTGAGCGACGCGTAGTCGATGGCCGCCCAGCCGAGCAGCCCGGCGTACCGCGGGTCGGCCTGGGCGGTGTTGTGCACCTGGGCGTGCATCCTGGCCTGGTCGGCTAGCACGGCCCCGGTGTCGGTCCAGCGGTAGGCCGGAGGCCCGTCCATCGCCCCCACGGCCTCGCTGACCAGGTACGGCAGCCCGGGCAGCGGCGGCTCGAGCTCGGCGTTCCCGTCCCGGCAGTGGTAGTCGTCGTAGCCGAAGACGTCCGCGTCCCAGCCGGCCGCGGTGTGCCGGAACGCCGCGCCCGTGGTCTGCCTGGTGCCGTCCAGGTCCTCGGCCGCCTGGCGGGTCCTGGTGTACAGGCGGGGGTGGTCAACGGTCTCGTTGAGCCGGGTGCCCCACAGGATCACCGAGGGCCGGCTGCGGTCCCTGACCACCATGTCGCGGACGTTGTCCACGACCAGGTCCTGCCACGCGGGGCCGCCCACGTACTGCCAGCCGGGGGCCTCCTGCCAGACCATGAGGCCGAGCTCGTCGCAGGCGTCAAGGAAGTGCGGGGACTGCGGGTAGTGCGAGCAGCGGACCATGTTGCAGTTCAGCTCGAGCTTGAGGATCTCCGCGTCCCGGCGCTGCAGCCGGGCCGCGGCCGCCATGCCGGTGTACGGGAAGAGCTGATGCCGGTTCAGGCCGAAGATCTGCAGCCGCTCGCCGTTCAGGTAGAAGCCGTCGGCCCGGAACACGGCCTCACGGAAACCGGTCCTGACCTCGGCCGTGTGCGGCCGCCCTGCCGGCGCCTCGAGCGTGGCCCGGACCGTGTACAGCTTCGGCAGGTCCGGGGACCACGGGGTCACGCCGCCGATCCCGGTGATGCTGAGATCGGTGACCGTGGTCCCGGTTCCGGTGATCGTGACCAGGGCCGATCCGGTGCCCAGCACGACGGAGGCGTCCCTGAGCTCGGCGGTGACCCGGACCGAGCCCGCGGGCACGGCCGCGGCGTCGATCGTGGCCTGCACCTCCACGCTCCGCCCGGGGCCGAGAACCGGCTTGACGAACACGTCCGACAGGAAGACCTCGGGCACCACGCGCAGCGTGACGTCACGGTAGATGCCGCCGGGCTGGAGGTAGTCGACGGACCCGGCGCCAGCGGGCGCGCCGTCGGGCGGCACCGGCAGCCACCGCGAATCCACGATGACCGCCATTACGCTCCGGTCGCCGGTAATGCCTCCGGTCAGCTCCGTCGACCACGGCAGATACCCGCCCCGGTGCGCGGTGAGCACCCGCCCGTTGACCATCACCGTGGCGCTGGTCATCACGCCGTCGAAGTCGGCGAACACGCGGTCGCCGGGACTGAGCCCGGGCACGGCGAAGTGCTTGCGGTAGATCCAGACCTTCTCCCAGGCCGCGGGGTCCCACTGGCCCCAGGACAGCGGGGTCACCGTGTGCGGGAGCGTGACCGGGGTGAAGCCGCTGTCGTCGTATCCCGGATCTTCGGAGCCGTCTGTGTATTCGCCGCCGAACAGCCAGCCCGTGTTGAACCCGAAGACGGACGTGGTCTGAGCGCCCTCAGCCGGCTGGGGGACGGGGTGATCCCGGCCCGGGAGGACGGGGCCGTCGCGGCCCGGGCCCCGGCGCGGGCCGTGGTGCCCGCGGCCGCGAGCGAGACCAGCATCCCACCGCACAAGACCGCGCGCCGCGATGGGAAAGGGGGCGGGCTGTCGTTCCGGCGGGGGCCCGGATCCATGCCTGGATTGTACGGTAAACAGCCTTATGAGCACCCTGGGTCTGACGTGCAAGCTTTACCTTTATGTGACGAATGATTGACCGACAGGCATGAGGGCCGGACAGTACACCGAGTTCGGCGCTCCGGCCCACCGCGGCGCTCCGGCCCGGCCGCGGCCCCCCCAGCCGTGCCCCGGCCGGGAATCCGTGCCACGATTTACTCGCGCAACAGACTGCCTTCGGCCCGGACCGCCGGGCACCACCCCAGCGACTCGTTCACCAGGCAGAGGAGAGCGGCCATGACGAAGACGCCGTTTACCATCGGAGCCCACGCCCGCTGCAGCGACGGGCCCGCCGGCGAGATGGTTCGCGTGATCATCGACCCCGTCGCGGACACGCTCACCCACCTCGTGGTCGAGCCGCCCGGCCGCGAGGGGCTCGCCCGGCTGGTCCCGATCGAGCAGATCGAGACGGCGGGCGACGAGATCAAGATCAACTGCACGCTCGCGGAGTTCAGGGACTTCGACTATGCGGAGGAGACCCAGTACATACCGGGGTCCAAGGGGTACGCGGACTACGGCCCCGAGCAGGTCGCGTACAACCCCTATTACCGGCTGGGCGTTCCCGGTCCGGCCACGGAGATCAACTCGCAGGTCGAGACGTACGACACCGTGCCAACGGGCGAGGTCGACGTGCGCCGCGGCGAGCACGTGCACGCCACCGACGGCAGCATCGGGCACGTGGAGGGCCTGGTCATCGACCCGGCCAGTCATCACGTGACCCACGTGCTGCTGAAGGAGGGTCACCTGTGGGGCCGCAAGGAGGTGGCCATCCCGATTGGCGCCGTCACCGGGATCGAGGACGGGATCGCGCTCAACCTCAGCAAGAAAGAGGTGCAGGACCTGCCGGCGGTGGACATCGACCACCCGGACTGGTAGTTCAGCCGGGTTCTGTCCCCGTCGCGGCCGGCCGGACCGGGATGGTGACCCGCAGCGTCGTGCCGTCGCCGCGGCGGGCTGGTGACCTCGAACCTCCCGCCGACCGCCTCCACGCGGTCGCTGAGGCCGATAAGCCCCGAACCGCGCGACGGATCTGCCCCGCCGGTTCCGTCGTCCCGAACCAGCAGTCGCAGGGTCTCGTCGGCGACCCCGATCTCGACCCGTGCCACGGAGGCCGTGGCGTGCTTGGCCGCGTTCGTCAGCGCCTCCGACACGACGTAGTAGGCAGCGGCTTCGACGCGTGGCGGGAGTCTCCCGCTGACGCCCACGCTGAGCTCGACCGGGACGGCGGCGCGGCGGGCGAGCGCCCGCAGGGCAGGCCCGAGACCGCCCTTCTCCAGGATCGCCGGATGCAGGCCCCGGGAGATCTCCCTGAGCTCCTCGACCACGTCGGCCAGGCCCTGCGCGGTCCGGGACCACTGGGCCGTCAGGCCCCGCTGCTCCGGCGGCACCTGGGCCTCGGCGGCCCGCAGCTCGAGCGCGAGCGAGATCAGGCGGTGCTGTGCCCCGTCGTGGAGGTCGCGCTCGATGCGGCGGCGGGTCTCGTCGGCCGCGGTGACGACCCGTGCGCGGGAGGCCGCCAGCTGAGCACGGCTCTCGGTGTTCGCGACGGCCATGGCCACGAGCTCGGTGAAGGCGCGCAGGCGCTCCTCGGTGCTCTCCGGGTGCGTTCCCGATGGGCCCGACAGCGCGATGACCGCACCCCACAGCTGCCCTTCCACGATGATCGGGCTGCCCACCGAGGAGCCGGATCCCGTGCCCGGCGGCCCAGGCCGACGCGGCCCCGCCCTCGGCCTCGTAGCTGGCGACCCGGGCTGGCTCGCCGGTGCGCTGCACCCGCCCGGCGACGACTTCCCCCTCGGCTGGCCAGCGTGATCCCAGCGGGAGCCCCAGCCCGGGCTGGCCGGGCCGGTCCCAGGACCCGGCGACGGTCGCGGTGCCGTCCGGCTCGAACCGGGCCACGGCCGTGCCTTCGGCTCCCAGCACGCGCCCGGTTTCGGCCGCGACCGCGCCGAACACCTCGGGCGGGGAGACCCCGCGCGCGACGAGCGTCGCGACCCGCCGCAGCGCCGCCTGCTCCTGCGCGATGCGGCGCAGGTCGTCGCGGCTGGTCTCCAGCGAGTCCGTCATGACGTTGAACGCGCGTTCCAGCACGCCAACCTCACCGGGCCCGGCCTCGGTCATCCGCACGGTGAGATCCCCGCCCGCCACGCGGCCCGCCATCGCCGACGCCCGGCGTACCGGCTGGACCACCGACCTGGCCAGGTAGACCCCGGAGAGCAGGATGAGGATGATCGAGCCCCCGACGCTGACCGACGCCGCGACGAGCGCCCGGTCGGCCAGCGTGTCGGCCCCGTCCTGGCCCACCTCGAAGATCTGGCTCTCGAGCGTCACGAACCGCTCGAACCTGCCCCGGAGCGCGTCGACGCGGCGCTCCCCCTCCTCGGTCACAGGCACGGTCCGCGCGGAGTCCAGGTCCTGCCGGGCCTTCGCCACGAGCGGAACCGAGTAATGCCTGATGTAGGAGTCCCCGGCCCGCGTGATCTGGTGCGCCCGGGCGCCCTGGCCCGCGTCCCCGGCCCC
>CAVUBM010000087.1:0-176102 GCA_963739645.1 uncultured Actinomycetota bacterium | reverse complement strand
GGGGAGACGGGATGGCCACGGAGCCGGATGTGCGCGTGCGGCGCGTCTACGAGCCGCCGTCAGCGGATGACGGCCGCCGTCTCCTGGTGGACCGGCTCTGGCCCAGGGGGCTCGCCAAGGACGCCGCGCACGTCGACGAGTGGGTCAAGGCGGTGGCCCCGTCCACTGAGCTGCGCCGCTGGTACGGGCATGATCCGGCGAAGTTCGACGAGTTCCGGCGCAGGTACGCGGCCGAGCTGCGCGAGCCGGAACGGGCCCAGGCCCTGATGCGCCTGACGCAGGCGGCCAGGCAAGGGACGGTCACCCTGCTCACCGCGACCCGGGACGCTTCCCGCAGCCAGGCCGGCGGTGCTGGCCGAGCAGGTGCGCGCCGCCGCGGCGCCCGGGCCGCGGGCCGATCTGGACGAGGACGTGCCCGGCGACCAGGCCTGCTGGCTGCGCCGGGTCTGCCCCGTCTGCGGCACGATCGCGGAGACCGATCCGCCCGCCACCTGCCCGCAGTGCCACGCCGCGATCACCGGCGACTGACGTCGGCCGATGTGTGAAAGGCCCTGACCGGGGCAGTTCCGGGGGGCTTGCGACCCTGCCCAGCTCTCGGGCAGGCCCGCCGCCGCCCCGGCCCCGCGTTCAGGAGATGCCCGTGCCCTTCACCGCTGCACCCGCGCAGCACCCGTCGGCGTAATGCCAAGCGACCTGGATCAGCCGAGAACGGGCCGGTTGGCCGCGTCGGGTGTCAGCCGGGCGGTGGCCGCCATGGGGCTCGCCCGGGACCCCTCAGCCGCCGCGCGCCGCCGAGGGCGGCCAGGGGGACCCGCCACTGACCACGGTCAAAGACACCGTGGACCATGCCGGCACGGGCCAGGACGCTGCGGATCAGGGCGGCCCCAGCCCGGACGCCCCGGCCCAGGAAGGCGCCGGCCAGGACGTCCGGGACCAGGATGCCACCGACCAGCAGGCCATGGACGAGATGGAGAAGGCGGTCGCCGCGGCGGCCGCGCACGCCGAGGAGACGGGAGGCCTGGGGCGACCCGGCCGGCCGGTGAACCGGCGCTCACCGTTCTTCATCGGCATGGCCGCGGCCGCCGGGGTCGCGGTCACCTACGGCCTGTTCGAGCTCGTGATCAGGGCCCGGTCGGTGCTGGTGCTCATCGGCCTGGCGCTGTTCATCGCCGCCGGGCTGGATCCGGCCGTGACCTGGCTGACGCGGCACCGGATGCCGCGCTGGGCGGCGGTGCTGACGATCCTGGTGGCCGCGGCCGGGGTGCTGGCCGCCTTTCTCGCCGCCGCCATCCCGCCCATGTCCGCCCAGGCCTCCGCGCTGGCCGGCCACCTGCCGCACTACATGCACACCCTGCAGGATCACAACTCTCAGCTCGGCCGGCTGAACGACCGCTTTCACATCGAGCAGCGGCTGTCCCGCCTGCTGTCCACCAAGGGGAGCGCGCTGATCGGCGGCGTGCTCGGAGCCGGGGAACTGGTGCTCAGCACGGCCTCGTCCATACTGGTCGTGGCCGTCCTGGTGGTCTACTTCCTTATTGGCATGCCCCAGATCCGGCTGTTCGCGTACCGGCTCGCACCGCGGTCCCGGCGGACCCGCGTCATACTGATCGGGGATGAGATCTTCACCAAGGTGGGCGGCTATGTGCTGGGGAACTTTCTGACCTCCGCCATCGCCGGGCTCGGTACCTACTTCTGGCTGCTCGCGTTCGGCATTCCCTACCCGATACTGCTCGCGCTGATGGTCGCCCTGCTCGACCTCATCCCGGTCATCGGCTCCACCGTGGGCGGGGCCATCGTCTCCCTGGTCGCGCTCACCGTGTCGCTCCCGGTCGCCCTCGCCACCCTGGCGTTCTACGTCGCCTACCGGCTGGCCGAGGACTACCTGCTGGTGCCGAGGATCATGGGCAGGACCGTCAAGGTGCCCGCGGTGGTGTCCGTGGTCGCGGTGCTGATGGGCGGCGCGCTGATGGGCATCATCGGGGCTCTGGTGGCGATCCCGGTCGCGGCCGCGCTCCGGCTCCTGCTGGACGAGGTGGTCTTCCGCCGCCTGGACACCAGCTGAGCCGCTGTGCCAGGCTGACCAGGACAGGACACCACGCAAGGGCTGGCGGGCTTGGCTGCGGACCGCCAGGCGCCCGCTGCGCCGCCTGGTCATCCTGCTGGTCCTGGCGCTGATCGTCGAGTACCTGGTCATCCCCGAGCTCGTCGGGGCGAGCAAGGACCTGTACCTGCTCGGACGCGTCAACGCGTACTGGATGATCGCCGGGGTGATCCTCGAGGCCGCCTCGCTGTTCTGCTACGCGCTGCTCACGCGGGCGCTGCTGCCGCCCGAGGGGCGGCCGAGCCTGTCCCGGCTGACGCGGATCGACCTGTCGGCGGCGGCGGTGGCGCACGTGATCCCGGCGGGAACGGTCGGCAGCGCGGGGATCGGGTACCAGCTGTTCACCGCGGACGGCATTCCGGGCACCGACGTGGGCGTGATGATGGCGACCAAGGGCATGGGCTCCACGGTCGTGCTCAACGTCCTGCTCTGGATCTCGCTGGTGATCTCCATCCCGCTGTCCGGCTTCCGGCCGGTCTACGCGACCGTCGCGTTCGTCGGGGCCGCCCTGCTGGCGGCGATGGCGGCGCTGATCATCGGCATCACCCGCGGCGGCAAGCGGGCGGCCCGGATCGTCCGGGCCGTTGGCGGCCGGATCCCCGGCGTCGGCGGCGACCGCCTAGAGGAGATCGTGCTCCAGGCCAGCGGGTCGGTCCGCGCCCTGGGCAGCAACCGCGCCGTGCTGATCAGCTCGCTGATCTGGGCCTCGCTGAACTGGCTGCTCGACGCGGCGTCGCTCTGGTGCTTCATCGCGGCGTTCGGCCGGTTCGCGAACCCGGTGGGGCTGTTCGCCGCGTACGGGATCGGGAACGTGCTCGGGGCAATCCCGTTCACGCCCGCCGGTCTCGGGGTCATCGACACGCTCACGCCGGTGCTGCTGGTCGGCTTCGGGCTAACCCGGAGCGTCGCGATCCTCGGCGTACTCGGCTGGCGGCTGGTGAACTTCTGGCTGCCGATCCCGACCGGTGCCGCCGCTTATATCTCCCTCAAGGTGCGAAGGGGCTCCGACTGGCGGACGATGCGCCGGGCGCTCTCCGACCTGATCCCGGCCCGCCGGTCACCGGACGATGCCGGAACGGCGGACGAATCCGGAGCAACGGGAAAGGCCGGAACAGCAGAAAAGGCCAACGCGGCGGAAGAAACGGGAAAGGCGGGAGCGGGCGAAGACACCGGAGCAGAGGAAAGCGCCGCCTCCGGAGAGAGATCCACCCACGCCGTTCCTCCTGAACCCCAGCGTAAGCCCATGCTTCGCCGATGTATCGCTCGGAGGCGATATACCAGCTCCAGACGATCCCGCCTGGTTTAGCCCGGCTGCTCCCCGGTAGTGGAAGAGCGGTTTTCGCATCTGCCCGTGAGTCCGGCATCAGCACGTCGGCCGTAGGAAGAGGGATCATGAGTAACGAATCTGCTAAGAAGATCCACGCGACGGTGACCGGCTCCGCGCAGCCCGACGATGAGCCGACCACGACCCGGACGGGTCCGGCGAACGCCGTCGGCGCGGATGACCTGACCGAGGCGGACGACATCCGCGGTAGGCACGCCAGCGACGAGACCGATGGGGGCGATGTCATCGACCCGGACGCGGTGATCATCGCTGAGACCGTCACCCCGGACGACGACCCGGGCCGCCCAGTTCCCGAGGCGGACATCCCACCCGCATCGGCCGTCACCGACACGACCCCGGCTGCCGCCCGGGCCGGCGCGACCGTGGACGCGGAGCCCGCGGGAACCGCCACTCCGGCCGGAGGCGCTGCTCCCGGCAGCACCGGCGCCGCTGGCGACGCGGCGCATCTGCACGAGCGGTGGACGGCCATTCAGTCCACGTTCGTCGACGACCCTCACGGCTCCGTGGTCGCCGCTGCGGAACTCGTGACCGAAGCCATCGAAACACTCGTGTCCGCCGCCCGGGAGCGCGAGCGTGGGCTGCGGAGTGAGTGGGACCGCGACGGTATCGACACCGAGGATCTCCGTAACACGCTGCGGAACTACCGCGGCTTCCTGGACCACCTGGCCACGTTGTAGCAGCCGGAGCGCGGGCCGGGCGGCACAATCCCGCCCGGCCCGCTGCTCTGCACGCCCACCGCCGGGTGGCGGCCGGCCGGAAAACCGGGTGACCGCGCGGATCCTGCCCGGCAGGATCGTCAGCATGACGGCGCCGTTCATCCCCGGCCTGCAGCTGGCCGGGGCGTTCTACGACGAGGCCGTGCGCCCCTTGCTGGACGACGCGTTCCCGCGGCTGCCATACGCTGCGGCGCTGCTGGGAACTGGCTCCGAGGTGCTCGGTTTCGACACCGAGCGCTCCACCGATCACGACTGGGGCCCGCGCCTGCACATCCTGCTGAGCGGGGGCGAGGCCGGCGACGTCAGCGAGCTGCTCTCGCGGAGCCTGCCAGCGACGTTCCGCGGATACCCCACTGCCTACCCGGTGACCAGGGACGGCCGGGCCCGGCACCGGATAGAGGTCCAGCCTGTCGCTTCATGGCTGACCGGCCAGCTAGGGTTCGACCCGAGGCCGCCCATCGCCGCCGAGGACTGGCTCGCCGCCCCGACCCAGCGGCTGGCCGAGGTCACCGCGGGAGCCGTCTTCCACGACGGGCCCGGCGAGCTCAGCCAAGCCCGCGCCCGCCTGGCCTGGTACCCCCGTGATATCTGGCTGTACGTGCTGGCCCGGCAGTGGCAGCGCATCGCCCAGGAAGAGGCCTTCCCTGGCCGCTGCGCCGAGGTCGGCGATGAGCTGGGCTCGGCCATCGTGACCGCGAGGCTGGTCCGCGACCTCATGCGGCTGTTCCTGCTGATGCGGCGACGGTATCCGCCCTACAGCAAATGGCTCGGCACGGCCTTTGCCCGGCTGGCCGACGCTCCCGTGCTGGTGCCACCGCTCGCCGCCGCCATCGCCGCGGCCGACTGGCCCGCCCGGCAGCGGCAGCTGGCCCAGGTCCTCCGGGCCGCGGCGGCCCGGCACAACGAGCTCGGGATCACCAAGCCGCTGGACACACGCACGCGGCGCTACTACGACCGGCCCTACCAGGTCATCAACGCCGGCCGGTTTACCAGTGCGCTGCTCGAGGTCATCGCCGACCCTCAGGTCCGCCGGCTGCCGGTGCTGGGCGCGGTCGACGAGTTCATCGACAGCACCGACGCCCTGGAGAACACCCGGTTCCTCCGGGCGGCGATCGCGGCCGCAGGCTCCGCTGCAGCGGACGGCGCGTGACCGGCCGGGCCTGGCCTCAGACCAGCCTGAGCACGGCGATCATGGCCAGGGTCCCGGCGACCGCGTACGCGGCGTAGTCGTTCGCCGAGCCGGTGTGGATCGCGCGCAGCCCGCGGATCACGCCGGGCTCCGCGATCCTCAGATACCCCCAGGTCAGTGCCGCCGCTACGGCCACGCTGGCGGCGGCGATGCCAAGCTCAGCCGGAGAGAAATAGTCGAAGGCGACGGTCGTCCCCGGGAGCCGCGCGGATCCGGACAGCACCCCGAGGGCATAGCGGCCCGGATGCAGCAGGCTGGACGCGGCGGGCGCCATCAGCGTGCGGAGCACCAGAGGCCCGGCCGCGCCGAACGCGACGCAGCACGCGCCCAGGGTCGCGAATCCGGTCAGCATCCCGGGCCGCAGCTGTTCCTGCTCGTCGTGATCCTGGGCCGGGCGCCGGAAGAAGGCCAGCCACGCCGCCCGGCCGAGCGCGGCCATGGTGATCACCTGAGCGGCCAGCGTCAGCAGATACGGAACGGTCTCATGGCGATCCAGTAGCCCGGTGTGGACCAGGCTGAGCGACACGTACCCGTTGAACGGGGGGATCCCGGCGATCGACACCGCACCCAGCACGAATGCGCCGGCGACGACCGGCATGCGGCGGGCCAGGCCGCCCATCTCGGAGAGCTTGGTGGCCCCGGTGCGGTGCACGATGGCGCCCGCGCACAAGAACAGCAGCGCCTTGAACAGTGCGTGGTTGACCAGGTGATAGACGCCACCCGCGACCCCCGCCGCCGTACCGGTGGCCAGGCCGATGATCATGATCCCGACCTGGGAGACCGTGTCGTAGGCCAGCAGCCGCTTCAGGTCGTCCTGAGCCAGCGCCAGCAGCGCGCCGACGAGCGCGGAGATCACCCCGACCGTCGTCAACAGCCCGAGCACGGGCGTGCTGCCCGGACCGTAGACCTGGAGCGCTATCCGGCCGATGGCGACCACGCCGAAGCTGACCATCAGGCCGGAGAACAGCGCGGAGACCGGGCCGGGCGCAGCGGTATGCGCATCGGCGAGCCAGCCGTGGAACGGCACCAGCCCGGCCTTGGTGGCGAAGCCCGCAACGAGCAGCCCGAGGGCGACGATGTCTGGCGTAGCCAGCTGCCCGGCCAGCGCGATGTGCAGCTGGCCGTAGTTGAGCGCGCCATGCTCGGCGTACAGCAGCCCCGCGCCGATGAAGATGGCGAAGCTGGCCAGGGTGGTCAAAACCAGGATCTTGAACGCAGCCTCCAGCGCGATCGGCCGCTCCAGAAAGAACCCGGTGAGCCCGTAGCTGGCCAGCGCGGCGACCTCGAACCAGACGAAGAGATTGAACAGGTCCGCGGTCAGGGCGCCGCCGATCAGCGCGGCCAGCAGCAACTGGACCAGGCACGCGAACAAGCCCAGCTCGCGGGGGCCCAGGCCGCCAAGCTCGGAGAGGGTGTAGAGCAGCAGCACCGCGCCGACGACCACGGCGGTCAGGGCATACAGCAGCCCGAACGGGTCGGCGGCGAGCGCGATGCCGAGCACGTGTCCGTCGACCGGCGTCCAGTGGCCCAGGTAGTGCGCGAGCACCCGGCCCGGGAAGACCCTCGGCGCCAGGGCCAGCAGCACGGCGGCCGATCCGGCCAGGGCGGCGAGCGAGACGATGACCGGCAGCCGCCGTGACCGGCGAGCCAGCAGCGGTGCGGCCACCGCGCCGCAGAGCGGGAACATGACCGGAAGCGGGAGCAGTGACGCCAGCGCAGCCAGAGTCATCCGCGCAGCTCCCGCACCTTGTCCGCGTCGAGCGTGCGGTAGTGCTGCGCGATGCGCACCACCACGCTCAGGAATACGGCGGTGACCGCGACGCCGATGACGACGGCCGTGAGGCAGAAGTTCTGCAGCACCGGGTCGGCCACGTTGCCGTGAGCCAGGTCTTGCGCGGTCTTGCCGGGCGGCGGGCTGAGCAGCACCGGCGCGGTGGAGCCGGCCCGGTAGGCGAGCGAGATCATGAACAGGTAGGTGGCGGCCTCCATCAGGGACAGCCCCATCACCATCTTGATCATGTTGCGCCTGGTCAGCACCGTGTACAGGCCGATGCAGAGCAGCGCGACCGCCGCCAGGTAGTTGACGAGGATCACGGCCGGGCTCCCCCGTCTGCGTGGCCGCTGCCGTCGCTCTGCTCGTCGGGGGCCCAGTCGTGACCCATGCCGATCAGGGCGAACACGGCGATCGCCAGGCCGGTGCCTACCTCGATCAGCTCGCTGGCCGAGAACAGCTGTGCAATCCCGCCCGACACGATGGTCTGCGCCGGAGCCAGCGGCAGCCAGTTCGCGCTGAACGAGCCGCGCAGCAGCAGGCCGAGCAGCTCGGTCACGATGATGGCCGCGGCGCCGGCCATCTCGACGGCCTCGAGCAGTCCGGGCTGGACCACCCGTCTGATCCGGCGGCGGCCGAAGCCCGCGTAAGCCAGCAGCAGCACGCCGAGAATCACGGCGCCGCCCGGGAACCCGCCGCCTGGCGAGTACCCCCAGGCGACCAGGTAGAGCCCGGCCACCGCGAGCACCGGGAGCGCGACCCGGATCGCGGTGCGGACCACGACGGTCATGGCGTCCGCAGTCTCCGGGGCGGGGGTGCCCAGCGGGGTGGCGTCGGGGGTTTCCGGCCCGGCCAGGTCACCAGTCTCGGGCCCGCCTTGCTCCCGGCGTTCTGCCGCCCGAGCCTCCGCCTCATCGGCGTCGGCTGGCGCCACCGGGTCAGTCTCGGCCTGCTCCCGCTGTCCCGCGAGCGACTCGCCGAAGTAACCCCGGCGCGGCTCGGCGGAGCGGGCGATCACCACCACGCTGACCACGGCGGCGAGCAGCAGGAACGTCTCGCCGAACGTATCGAACCCCCGGGTGCCATAGACGACCTCGTTGACCGGCTCGGTCAGCCCCCATTGGGGCAGGGCCACCTCCATGGCATAACGCGCCACCGCGGACAGCGGTGCGTGCTCCCGCGGGATGCCGATCATGGCAGCGGTCAGGGCGCCGGCCATCCCCGCGGTCAGGGCCCCGCCGAGCCACCGGCGGCGCCCGGGCTCATGCTCGGCCGCCTCAGCGGGCCCGCGGTAGGGGTCAGCGCTGTTCACGGCCGGGTCCCCCGGTCTCATCAAGCTCCGCCCGGTCGGAAACCTCGGTACGCGACTTGCCGATCGCGACCAGGTAGAGGACGGGCAGCGCGATCGCCCCGACCACCACCTCGGAGTGCGCCACGTCCGGCGCGCCGAGCACCACGAACAGCAGCGCCAGCATGGTGCCGGCGGCGGACAGGGCCATGACCGCGCCGTTCAGGTTGCGCAGCCGGACCACGAGCACGGCCGCGGCCAGGACGACCGCCAGGATGAGATAGTCCAGGGCCCAGAACGCGGTCACGGCCCGTTCTTCCCCGGCTCGCCGGGACTCTCTTTCGGCAAGCTCGCCGCGCCTCGCGCCGCCCCGGAGCGAACCTGGTCGGTCACCGAGTCTGGCCACATCGGCACGCCGGTCTTGTAGGCGGCGCGCGCGAGCGCGTGGGACGCGGCTGGGTTGACCACCAGCAGCAGCACCGCGATGAGCAGCGCACGGCTGCCGTAGGCGCTGACCGGCCCCTCCCCGACGATCAGCGCGATCAGCACGGGAAGCGCCCCCATGGTGATGGTCTTGCTGGAGCACTGGATCCGGCTGTAGACGTCCGGCATGCGCAGGATCCCCACCGCTCCCGACAGCGAGAACGCCAGGCCGATCACGGCCAGCACGATGACGATGCCTTCTCTCATAGCAAGCCCCGCTCCAGGTAACGCGACCAGACGATCGCGCCCAGGTAGCTGAACGAGGCCAGCCACAGCGCGACGTCAAGGTAGATAGTCCGGCCCGCGAACGCGGCGAAGAACACCACCGCCAGCGCGGCCTGCGTCGAGATGGTGTTCAGCGCGACGATCCGGTCAGAAATTGACGGCCCGGCCGCCAGCCGGACGATCAGCAGGGCCGCCACCGCCACTTCGCAGATCGCGACGGCCAGATAGATCTCAGTCATGTTCCGGCCTGTCGAACGCCGCCAGCAGACGCTCTACCGGACCGTTGATCTGCTCCCGCACTTGCTCAGGCCCGCCGGGTGGCACCTCCACCGCGTGGTACTGCAACTGGGCCCGGCTCCAGTCCAGGTCGACCAGCTGATTGTCCACGACGACCGAGGTGACCAGGCCGACGGCGGTCAGCCCGCCCTCGGACCGCTGCGTGGTCGGCACGACCACCATGCCGCTGCGCAGCGGCAGCCGCGGATCCCAGATCAGCCGGGACAGCCGCAGGTTCGCGGTCACGATTCGGCCGGCCGACAGGGCGATGAGCCGCACCGCCGCGGCCAGCCGCCGCGGCGTCAGCAGCCGCCACGGGCCTGCCACCTCGCCGAGCGGCGCGAGGGCCACCGCGACCGCCAGGGCGATCCCGGCTCCGAACAGCATCTGCTCCACGGTGAGCGTCCAGGTCAGCAGCACCCAGGTCAGGAACGCCCAGCAGAAGAGCGCGATTACCCGTGACACGGGGCTTTGCCCTACCCGGGCTGCCGCGGCCAAACGTCCGGCCGGGTCGGACGTTTGGCCGCGGGGGGAGCCAGCCCGGGCGGGCTCGGCTCAGCTGGCCCGGGCCAGCTTGGCGGCGGGCACGTCTTCCGGGGCGTCCAGCAGGCGCCGGCGCAGGTGACCGAGCGCGTGGGCTAGCAGCCGGGAAACGTGCATCTGGGAGATGCCGAGCTGGTCACCGATCTCGGCCTGGGTCATGTCGCCGTAGAAACGCATCAGCAGGATCCGCTGCTCACGCCGGGGCAGCTCGTCCCAGTGTGCGTACACCGCCTCCATGTCGAGTGTGAGCTCCACATGCGGGTCGTCCTCGCCCAGCACGTCGGCCAGGCTGGCGGTGTCCGGCTGGCCCGCGACCGGGGCGTCCAGCGACGCGGGCTGGAAGACCAGGTCCGCCCGCCGCGCCTCGCGCAGGTCGTCGTCGCTGATGTTCAGCTGCTTGATCAGCTCCGCGTCGTCCGGCTCGTGGCCGAGCTGCTGGGTCAGCTCGCGGGTGGCGTCGCGGACCTTCAGCACCAGCTCCTGCACCGAGCGCTCGACGTGCACCTGCCAGCGCTTGTCGCGGAAGTGCCGTTTGATCTCACCGGAGATGCACGGCTGGGCGTAGGCGGCCAGGCTGCCGCCCACGGCGGGGTCAAAGTTGTTGATCGCCTTCAGCAGGCCGACGTACCCCACCTGCATCAGGTCCTCAACCGGCTCCGGACTGCGCTTGTACCGCTGCACGCACGACCGGACCAGGTTGCGGTGACGGCTCACCACCAGCTCGCACGCTGCGGCGCGCCGGCTGCTGTCCAGCGGCAGGGACTGGATGATGCGGAGCAGTTCGCCGTCGTCGAGGCTAGCCAGATCCTCGGCGGTCCTGCCCTCCGGAACAGGCGGCAGGAGCACTCTCGTTCCGGCAGATACTTTCTCCATAGAAAGTGTTTCCATGGGGAAAGGCTCTCACGATTGTTTCCATATGGCAACCCTCCAGGTCACAGGTGGGTTCTGAGGCGCTACGACGCGGCGGCCGACTTCCCGGGCAGGTCCATACAGCCGGTCTCGTCGGCGAGCTCGCGCAGGCCCCGCACCAGCGCCTCGCGGCCACTCGGGCTCATCGCCTGCAGCACGTCGCCCAGCACGGCGCGGCGCCTGCCCCGGACCCAGTCCGCCAGCTTCCGGCCGGTCTCGGTGGGCAGCAGCACGATCTCGCGCCGGCTCGCGGCCGCCCGGCCGCGCGTCAGCAGGCCGGCCGCCTGCATCCGGTCACACAGCCTGCTCGCCGCCGAGGCCGACGCCCCCAGCGCCCCGGCCAGCATGCTCAGGTTCAGGCTTCCGGTCCGGCCGATGATCAGCAGCGCGCGCAGTTGCGCCGGCGGGACCGAGGAGCCGAGGTCCTCCACTGCTTTCTCGCACGATTCCAGCAGCACGGCCAGCCCCGTCTCCGCGGAACTCACGTCAAGCGGGCCATCGGCAGCGGCCCAGGCGGCGTTGTCACCCTTCATGGGCCATCATCGTTACTCTCAGCGACGGGGCCCGCACGGCAATGCGCCTTGAGCGAGTCATAACAAAATCGCTGCCCGATATTGCTCGCTCCTAACGGACTTTCGCTGAGCGGTCCGCCACCGGCCAGAAGTAGCAGGCTCAGGGGCCGGCACCGAGCGTTGACCGGGGCGGCCGCCTCGGCCATACTGTCTGCCGCGGTGAGCGCCGCAGACGTAGTCCGGCAGCGAGGCTACCCATGTCGCCAGTGACAGCGGGGGGCCAGCCATGCCCGAAGACGAGGTCGATGGCCATCCCGTACCGGATCTGACGAGCGCCCCGGTTGTCCTGGAGGAGATTCCCGCGCCCGACCCGGGTGTCGTGGACAGCGCGAGGCTCCGGCTGGCCGCCCGCCGGGCCCTGATCGTGGCCCGGGATCCCGACGGGATGTCAGCTCAGCCGCTGGACGACCTCCGGGGCGTCAGCGCGCTGCTCGACGCAGCCGCAGAGGACGCCATGCCCGCCGGCCGACGCGATCGATGTCGGGGCCGGCCTCGTGGTGCTCACCGAGTTGCGGGTCCATCTGGATCACCTGGAGACTGGGCTGCTCGACCTGGCCCAGCAGGTGGATCTCGGCTGGGACGTCATCGCCGCGATCCTCGGCATCCCCGCCGAGCGAGCCCAGCACCGTCATACCGTCCTGCGCATGCGGCGGGATTCTCCGGCCTGGTAGCACCGCCCGGCCGCGCTAGTCCAACTCGGCGACCTCTTTGAGTCCCTGCACCAGCGCCTCGCGGCCGCTCGGGCTCATCGTCTGCAGCACGTCGCTGAGAGCCGCCCGGCGGCGGCCCTGAACCCACTGCGCCAGCCGGCGCCCCGACTCGGTGGGTAGCAGCACGATCTCGCGGCGGCTCGCGGCGGCGCGGTCCCTGGTCAGCAGGCCAGCGGCCTGCATCCGGTCGCAGAGTCTGCTCGTCGCCGACGCTGATGCTCCCAATGCTGCGGCCAGCTTGCTCAGGTTCAGAGCTGCCCGTCCGGTCGATGATCATCAGGGCGCGCAGCTGCGCCGGGGGGACCGCGGAGCCCAGTTCCTCCACCGCCCGCTCGCACGCTTCCAGCAGCACGGTCAGCCCCGTCTCCGCGGAGCTGACGTCAAGCTGGCCGTCGGCAGAGGACCAGGTTGTATCGCGTTCCATCAGGCACCATCATCGCTCGCAGCGACGGGCCTGGCGCGCGACTGAGCATCCAGCCACGCCACAATGCCAGGTAGTGGCGACGTCCGAATCCGTCACCTCGGCGGCACCATGCCGATCTGGCCGCGAGCTGCGGTGGGCAATCTTACCAGCGGGGCCCTCCCGGCCCGCCTGCCAGCGAGGGCCCTCCCGGCCCGGCCTCTGGCGGTGGCTCTGGGCTGGTCCCGGCGTTTCAAGTCGCGGCCATGGGTAGCTTGAAGCGGTGGCGAACGACAAATCAGCCGGTTTCGTGCTCGGCGAGCGGTACGAGGATGTCATCGAATCCCTCACCGAGCTGGCCCAGACGCTGACCGAGAGCGAATCAGTCCGCGACATCCTGGCCAGCATCCTCGGACTTGTGCTCCGCTCCGTTCCTGGGTGCCATGCCGCGAGCGTGACGGTGCTCGACGACAAGGACCGGCCGAGCACCATCGCGGCCACCGACGACAGGACCTACGAGCTCGACCGCCGTCAGTACGTTCTGCACGATGGCCCGTGCCTGGATGCCGCCCGGCGCCAGCAGATCAACCGGTGGACCCGGCGGGAGGCGGAGCAATTGTGGCCAGATTTCACCAGCCTGGCCGAGGAAATGGGCCTGTACAGTTACCTCTCCGCTGGCCTCGGCCTGGCCGGCCGCCGGCTGGGAGCGCTGAACCTGTCCAGCCATTCGCCGGACGGCTTCAGTCAGCTGGATGAAGAGCTGATCTCCCTGTTCACCGTGCCCGCCGCGGCCGCCATCGTGGTGGTGGGCCGCTATTCCGAAGCCCGTGACCTGGCCGCCCAGCTCGAACATGCCTTGCGGTCCCGGGCCGTCATCGACCAGGCGATCGGCATCGTCATGGCCGAATCGCGCTGCGACGCCGACCAGGCGTTTGCGACGCTGAGCCGGGCCTCTAACAACCGCAACATGAAGCTCCGCGATCTCGCCACCGAGATCGTCATACGGGTCGGCGGCAAGCTGCCATCGCGTCCCGAAGCCTGAGCTGCAACCCGTGGGGCGTCAGCGGCTCTGGTCGGCCACTGGCGGCCACTGCACGGCAGGGTGCCGACCGGAAATTATTGCTCAGGGCGCCGGTTGCCCCGGCGCAGCGGCGTCGGCCTCGACGTCGAAGGTCTCCAGCCGGAACCGGACGTGCAGCTCAAGGCCCTCGAGGAACTGCCTGGCCTCGGCGTCGTCGGCATCGTAGGCGATCTGCCACCTGCGTGTCGTGCCCTGCGCGTCTTCCCAGCTCACCAGCGCTTTCATGGTCCCTCTCTACCCGGATTAGCCGGGAATTACTGCCCCCGGCGAGCCGGGGGCTACGGCGCGGGCTCAGCGGCTAGGCGTGTCGGGTGCCGCGCTCCAGTCCCGGCGCGTCAGCTCGTAGACCGGACCGTCCCGCCCCTCCGTCCGCACCAGCATGCCGCACTCGGTGAAGGCCTGGAGGATCTCGCGGACCGTTTCGTGGCCTACGCCGGCCACGGCGGCGATCTCCTCCTCAGTGACCGGGCGGTTCGCGTACTCCAGTGTGGCGATGGCCTCGTACACGTGGGCCTCGGTATCGGTCAAGGTCTGCGCGTCAACATAGGGGTGGTCGCTGCCGGATGTCATCGTCTACCCTCCGCTCGTGTCGCCTGCTTCGTGATCGCTGCCCGGGCTGCGGCCTAGCATGCCGGCGAGCAGCTGAGCCAGGTGGATGCCTTCGCGGCCCAGGTGCCCGGCCTGGATCTGGGTGCGGCAGGAGAACCCGTCGGCCAGGATCGCGGTGCCCGGGTCGGCGTCCCGCACCGCCGGCCACAGGCCGCGCTCGGCGCACGCCACCGAGACCTCGTAGTGGCCGCGTTCGAAACCGAAGTTGCCCGCGAGCCCGCAGCAGCCGCTGTCGAGCACGTCCACGTCCACCCCGCAGCCGCGCAGCAGCTCCAGGTCCCGGTCGAACCCCATGATGGCGTGCTGGTGACAGTGCACCTGCGCGATAGCCCGCGTCGCGCCCGAATGCAGCCGGGCCGGGTTCCCAGCACCGGGCTGCCAGCCGGACTCGGCCAGCAGCTCGGCGAGGGTCCTGGTCTGCCGGGCCAGCAGCCGGGCGTCGTCGGAGCCGGTGAGCTCGGCCGCGTCGGACCGGAACACCGCGGCGCAGCTCGGCTCGAGCACCACCACCGGCCAGCCCGCCCGCAGCGCCGGCCGCAGCGCTCTGATCGTCCGGCCGAGCACCCGCCGGGCCACGCCGAGCTGGCCGGTGGATATCCAGGTCAGCCCGCAGCAGAGCGGCTTGGCCGGCACCTCCACCTGGAATCCGGCGTCTTCCAGCACGGTCACCGCCGCCTGCGGCGACCTCGGGGTGGAAGTTGTTGGTGAACGTGTCCGGCCACAGCATCACCGGCTTGCCCGCCGGTGTGGCGGCGGCCGCGACGGGAGTGCCAGCGCGTGAACCGCTGCCGGGCGAACCGCGGCAGCTCGCGCCGCTGGTCGATGCCGCCGGCCTGCTTGACCAGGCGGCCGAGCCCGGCGCAGTGCGGTCCGCCGTGTTCACCGCGCCGGGCGCGGCCGCGGCCAGCAGCGCCGCACAGGCGGAAGCCACCCCATCGAGTAGTGCGCGGCCGGCCGGAGCCGGCGCCGCGTAGTGGTGGGCCAGGAACTCCGCCTTGTAGGTGGCCATGTCCACGTCGACCGGGCACTCCTTGCGGCAGCCCTTGCAGGCCAGGCACAGGTCGAGCGCGTCACGCACCTCCGCTGGACTGCCAGCCGTCGGTGATGACCTCGCCGCGCACCATCTCCATCAGCAGCCGGGCCCGGCCCCGGGTGGAGTGCTCCTCCTCGCGGGTGACCCGGTAGCTCGGGCACATCACCCCGCCCTCGTCGCCGCGGCACTTGCCGACCCCCACGCAGCGGACGCGGCGCGCGGAGAACCTGCCGTTCGTCGTCGGGATAGCTGGAAGAACGTCCGCGGCTCCCGCGGGAACCAGCCGCGCCAGGCGTCAGGTTCTCGTCCAGCCGATACGGGTGCGACGACCTTGCCGGGGTTCATCCGGTTGCCCGGGTCGAACAGCGGCCTTGATCTCGCCGAACGCACGCATCAGATCGCGGGCCGAACATCCTGGGCAGCAGCTCGCCCCGCGACTGGCCGTCGCCGTGCTCGCCCGGACAGCGAGCCGCCGTAGGACACCACCAGATCGCGCGGCGTCCTCGCACGAACGAGCGGTACGCGGCGATACCCGCCGCGGTGCGCAGCTCGAACGGGATCCGGGTGTGCACGCAGCCCTGGCCGAAGTGCCCGTACAGCGACGCGCCCTGGTAGTCGTGGCGGTCGCAGCAGCTTGCGGAAGTCCCGCAGGTAGTCGCCGAGCCGGTCCGGCGGCACGGCCGCATCCTCCCAGCCCTCGTGGGTCTCGTGTTTGCCGGCGGGTAGGCGGTCGCGCCCAGGCCCGGCCTCGCGCACGTCCCACAGCTTGCTCCTCGACGCTCGGGTCATCGATGTAGGCGACGTGCGGCCTGGGATGGCTGCCCTCGCCGTTGACCTCGTCGATCAGCGCCTGCGCCCGGTCGTCGGCCTCGTCCTGGGTGTCGCCGCCGAACTGGATCATCAGCCAGCCGGAGCCCTCCGGCAGCTTGCTGCAGCGCCCCGGCGGCCAGGTGCTCCTCGCGTTCCAGCGAGATCAGCGTGTCGTCCAGGCCTTCGCAGCAGCAGCGGGGCGTGCCGGACCACCAGCGGCACCACGTCGGCGGCGTCGGCGATGTCGGGGTAGCCGAGGACCACCAGCGACTTGCGCTTCGGGACCTCCACCGAGATCGATCTCCGCGTGCAGCACCGTCACCAGGGTGCTCTCGCTGCCGACCAGGGCGCCGCGCCACGTGGAACCCGCGCTCGGGCAGCAGCGAGTCGAGGTTGTAGCCGGACACCCGGCGCGGGATTTGCGGGTAGCCGGTGCGGATCTGCGTCCAGGTAGGAGTCGCGGATCTGCCGCAGTCTCCGGTACAGCTCGGCCTTCTCGCCCCTGGCCGTGATGATCTGCTCGTACTCGGCGTCGCCGGTCTCGCCGGTCCAGCTGCGCAGCCCACCGTAGGTGAGCGATCTCCAGCCGGCGCACCGCGTCGACCATCTTGCCGTAGGCCTGCGCCGTCGACCCGCACGAGTTGTTCCCGATCATGCCGCCGATGGTGCAGCTGACGTGCGTGGACGGCTTCGGCCCGACCATCAGCCCGTACGGGCCGAGCGCGTCGTTGGCCTTGTCCAGCGCCATGCCCGGCTCGAGCACGGCGGTCCTCGCCTCCGGGTCCACCGACACCAGCCCGTGGCAGTACTTGGTCCAGTCGATCACCACGGCCTCGTTGCAGCACTGGCCGGCCAGGCTGGTGCCGCCGCCCCGGGACAGCACGGGCAGGTCGAAATCCCGGCAGACCGAGATGGCCGCGACCGCGGCGTCCACGGTCCTCGGGACCACCACGCCGACCGGGACCTGGCGGTAGTTCGACGCGTCCTGCGCGTAAGCCGCCTTGGTGCCAGGATCAAACCGGATCTCACCGTCGACCCGAGCGGCCAGCTCCGCCTCCAGCCTCGCCGTGCTCATCGCCAGCTTGCCGTTCAGCTCGGTGTTGTTCACGGGGGCTTGGGTCATGACCCGCCCTCCCGCAGCCGCGGTAGCACCTGCTCGGCGTAGAACTCGAAGAACCCCTCCTGCTCCGTGCCCACCTGGCCGATAAAGACCTCGTCGAACCCGATCGCGGGGTGCTGCCGCAGCAGCGGGCACGTCACCGCTGTCGTGATCGACAGCGTGGTGACCTGCGAGATCGCTCCGATCACCGACCATACGAAACCGCTCTGGCCCTGCTCGTCCAGCCACGGATGGAAGTGATCGGAGATCCACAGCGCGTCGAATCCGGCTTCTTCCGCCAGCCTGGCCTGCCGGACCAGCTCCAGCGGCTCATGTTCCTCGGAGGCCAGGAAGTACCCGTAGCGGGTCATCGGTCTTCCCCTCTCGGGGGTCTGGTCGCGCCGGCGACGTCATGACGCGGTCTCCCTCTGCTCGGCCGCATCAGCTGGGCGCACTACCCGCCGTTTGCCGGGCTACGCGGCTCCGGACGGCGTTTACCGGATGCCGTCACGGGAAGCGGATCAAGCGGAATCAGCCGCCCGGTCACTGAGGGGAGACCTGGTCATGAACATCGCCCTGGTCGCCGACCACCTTTGCCTGCGGCCGGCCGCCACCGACAGCTATCCGGGTGACCCGGTCGCCCGGGTGCTCTCGCTCGCAGCCGCGCTGGCTGGCCACGGCCAGCAGGTCACGGTCTACGCCCACGGCGACGCAGCTGCCGCCCGGACCGCGCGGTCCGTGACGGTCGAGCCGATCCCGGGCGGAACGCCGGGCAAGCTCTCCGAGGCCGAGGTGCTCACCCACGTCGGCGACGTCGCGGGCCACCTTTCGGAGCACTGGGGCCGCAGCGCCCCCGACGTGGTCCACGCCCACTTCTGGACCAGCGGCATGGCCACGCTGGCCGCCGTGCGCGGCCTCGGTGTCCCGGTCGCGGCGACGTTCCACTCGCTCGCCGCGGGCACCGCCCTAGCAGGCACGGGCGCCAGGGCCAGGATCGAGTCCGCCGTCGCCCGCACCGCGGATGCCGTCCTGGCGGACACGTCCGAGGAGCGCAGCAACCTCGGTCGGCTGGGGCTGCCGCAGACCTCGGTCAAGGTCGTGCCGCCCGGCCTGGATACGGCACGGTTCGCGCCTGCGGGGCCGGTGGCCGAGCGGGGTCACCGGGCCCGCCTGCTCACGGTCTGGGCCCCGGGCGAGGACGCAGGACGTACCACCACGGGGCATACGGGGCTGGCCACCGCCGTGCGGGCCCTGGCTGATGTGCCGGGTGCGGAACTCGTGATCGCCGGCGGCCCCGCGCAGGGCGCGCTGGCCGGCACCACTGAATACCAGGCCGTTACGCTTCTCGCCCGCCGACTCGGCGTCCAGGACAGGCTCATCTACACCGGGGAGCTCAGCCAGGACGAGATGCCGCCGCTGATGCGCTCCGCCGACCTGCTCGTGCATCTTGCCCCGAACCCGGCCTTCTCCATGGTGCCGGCCGAGGCGATGGCGTGCGGGACGCCGGTCATCGCGTCCGCCGCGTCCGGGGCGCACCGCGACGCGGTCATCCCGGGAAACACCGGCTTCCTGGTGCCGCCGGGCGACCACAGCGTGCTGGCCCGCCGGATACGGCAGCTCCTGGGCAGCCGGGTGCTGCTCGAGGGTTACGGGATCGCCGCGGCGAACCGGGCCCGGAGCCGGTACGCCTGGGAGCGCATCGCCGAGGAGACACTGGCGGTATACGAGGCGCTGGCCAAGCCGCGGGCACAGGCCGCCGCGTAGCCGCGGCGCAGACCACGGCAGCTAGCTCTCATGGCGTCGAAACAGACCAAGTCCACGCGCCGCACCGTGCTCATCGCGGGCGCGGCCAACATCATCGTCGGGGTGGCGAAGCTGGCGGCCGGCCTGCTGACCGGCTCAAGCGCGATGCTGGCCGAGGCCGCGCACTCTGCGGCTGACACGCTCAACCAGGGCTTCCTGCTGACCTCGCTCCGCCAGGCCGAGCGGCCGGCTGACGAGCGCCACCCGTTCGGGTACGGCCAGGAACGCTATTTCTGGTCGCTGCTCGCGGCGTTCGGCATCTTCATCGCCGGCGGCGGCTTCTCGATCTTCGAGGGGCTGATGTCGCTCAGCCGCCCGGCCAGCGACCCGACGATCGCCTACATCGTGCTCGCGATCGCGTTCATCGCCGAGGGCACGTCGCTGATCCGGGCCTACCGCCAGGTCCACGGCGAGGCGAAGAGCGAGCATGCCGAGCTGCTTGATCATGTCCGGCAAAGCCCGGATACCACGCTCAAGGCCACGCTGTTCGAGGACACCGCGGCCGTGGTGGGGCTGATCCTGGCGGGCGGCGGGCTGGCGCTGCAGGAACTCACCGGCTCGGCCGCCTGGGACGGGGGCGCCTCGATCGCGATCGGCGTGCTGCTGATCGCGGTGGCGGTCAAGCTGGGGGCCGACAGCAAGTCCCTGCTCATCGGCCGGGCCGCCGGCCCGAAGGAGCTGCAGCTGATCCGGGAGGAAATCGGGCAGACCCCCGGCGTCGACGCGCTGCTCGAGCTGCTCACTATGTACCTGGGACCTGACCATCTCATCGTGGCCGCGCGGGTGGCGCTCAGCGATGAGATCAGCGCCGGTCAGGCCGAGAACCTGGCCGACGACATCGACCGGCGGCTGTCCGAGCGGCTGCCGCAGAGGCCGCACGTCTTCGTCGATCCCACGCAGACACCAGCCGGGTCTCCGTCAGCCGCGGAGCGCGCGAGCGGTCATCCGTAGGTCACGTTGATGTCGCCAGAGCCGTTGATCGCGCTGATGACGTAGGGCGCCGAGGGCCTGGTCTTCACGCCGACGCTGACCTGGCCCGACGAAGAGCGCGCGTCGACCTGGTAGGAGGGACCCCGCGGCAGGACCAGCGTGATGTTGCCCGAGCCGTTCTCGATACTCACCCGCCGGGGAGCCCGGGTGAACGTGAGCGTGATGTCGCCGGAGTTCTCGCCGCCGGCCACGTCCGTGGCGCCCAGGCCGGTGACGTCGATGTTGCCGGAGCCGTTGGTGACCCGCACCCGGCCGCCGGTCAGCCCGGACGCGGTGATGTCGCCGGAACCGGAGCTGAGCGAGATCGTGCCGGCCAGCCGGGACGCGCTGAGGTCGCCCGAGCCATCGGAGAGCGTGACCTGGCCGCGGAAACCGCTGACATCCAGGTCTCCGGATGAGCCGGAGACGTTCAGCGGCAGCCCGCCTGGAACGGCGACGTGGAAGTCCAGGTTGCAGTTGCCGGTCGGCACGGGGCACCGAGCGGCCAGGGCCACGCCCGCCGCGATCGGGTGCCAGTGGAATTCCGGCCGGGCCAGGCTCCCGCTGAGCGTCCCGCCCACCTGGATGCGGCTCCCGGAACCGGCCCGGACCACGGCGTCGGCCCGGCCCAGCGCCAGCCTGACCCCGCGGCCGGTGACCGGGACACTCAGGTGGACGCGGTAGCTGACCTGGCTGGCCAGGGCCACCGCGCTGAACGCCATCAAGCCGAAGAGGGCCGCCGTGACGGGCACGCCGATAATCAGGGCGGCACGGCGCCCGGGGGTCAGGGGCAGGCGGGCGGTCATGGTCTACTCCGCTCCCAGGTACCGCAGGACGGCCAGCACCCGCCGGTGGTCACGGTCGGTGGGGGCCAGGCCGAGCTTGGAGAAGATGCTGTTGATGTGCTTCTCCACCGCGCCCTCGCCGACGACCAGCGCGGCCGCGATGGCCGCGTTGGAGCGGCCCTCGGCCATGAGCGCGAGCACCTCACGCTCGCGGGCGGTGAGCACCGCGAGCGGGTGACGGCTGCGTGCGAGCAGCTGGGCGACGACCTCAGGGTCCAGCGCGCTGCCGCCCGCCGCCACCCGGTCCAGCGCATCGAGGAACTCGGTCAGGTCCGCCACCCGGTCCTTGAGCAGGTAGCCGACGCCGTCGCCGGCCGGTCGGACAGCAGCTCGGTGGCATAGCGTTCCTCCACGTACTGCGACAGCACAAGCACGCCGACCCCGGGCCAGCGGCCGCGGACCACCAGGGCGGCGCGCAGGCCCTCGTCGGTGAACGTCGGCGGCATCCGCACGTCCACCACCACGGCGTCCGGCTCGTGCTGGCCGACCGCCCGCAGGAACTCCTCGGCCTCGGCGGCCGCGGCCACGACCTCGTGACCGGCCTCGGCCAGCAGCCGGGTCAGCCCCTCGCGCAGCAGCACCGAATCCTCGGCGATCACGACCCGCATGGCAGCTCCACTTCGATCTCGGTTCCGCCCCCGGCCGGGCTGTGCACCGACAGCCGGCCGTCCACGCCGGCCACCCGGTCGGCCAGACCGGCCATCCCCTGCCCGCGCGGGTCAGCGCCGCCCACCCCGTTGTCGCGGATCACCACGCTGAGCGTGTCCGCATGCCGGGCGACCGAGACCGCCGCCTGGGTGGCGTGGGCGTGCTTGGCCACGTTGGTCAGCGCTTCGGCCACCACGAAGTAGGCGATCGCCTCGACCGACGGATGACGGCCGGACAGGCACGTCGACCTCCACGGTGACCGGGACCGGGCTGAGCGCGGCCAGGCCGGACAGCGCCGCATCCAGGCCCCGGTCGGTCAGCACCGGGGGATGCACGCCGCGGACCAGGTTGCGCAGCTCGACCAGGGCCGCCTTGGCCTCCGCGTGGGCCTGATCCACGATCGCCCGGGCCGCTTCCGGGTCGTCGGCGAACCTGGCCTTGGCCCGGCCGAGGTCCATGGCCAGGGCGACCAGCCGCTGCTGGGCGCCGTCGTGCAGGTCGCGCTCGATCCGGCGGCGCTCGGCCTCGGCCGAGTCAACGACCGCCGCCCGGCTGCGCTCCAGCTCGCCGATCCTGGCCTGCAGCTGCGCCTTGGGCGGGCCGAGCAGCACCCGGGCGACCAGCACGTCGGTGACCGCCAGCCCGCGGATCACCTGCGGCGCCAGCAGCAGCAGGATCAGGCCGCCCGCGGTCAGGCCCGCGACCTCCCAGGCCGCGGGTGGCGCGGTTCCGCCCAGGAACATGCTGCCGCGGGGCAGCCTCCGGTAGTAGCCGGGCGTCGCGATCATGGCCAGGGCGACCGGCCACACGGTCAGCACGAGGACGAACTGCACACAGCTCAGCGGGAACCTGAGCAGCGCGTAGCCAAAGTGCTGCCACGTGGTCCTGGCGGCCAGATACCGCCGCAGCCGCTGCCACCGGCCCGCGGCGGGCGGGCGGTAGCTGGCCGGGTCGGGAATGCGCTCGCCGAGCAGCAGCGCGAACCTGGCCCGCTCGGCCCGGGCGAACTGTCCGGCCAGCAGCAGCACGGCCCACAGGACCGGAATTCCGGCCAGGGCCACGACCAGCAGCGCGGCACCGAGGACGGTGCCGGTCAGGACGACGACAAAGATCACGAGCCCGAGGAAAAACCCAACCAGCAGGTGGATCACGGCCAGCCAGGTACGGGCGGAGACCACAGCCCAGACAGCGGCCAGTACCGGGCCGCCCCGTGCGGCCCGCGATCCGGCTCCGGCCGCGGCCATGCTGCTCCTCCCGGACCCTGCGCCAACTGCTGACCCGGCCCGTCTGGAACCGGCAGTCATCTGACCGTAGGCCAACGACCCCGCGGCGCCCTATCCCGCCGGCCCCCGCATCGGCACGGAGGCTAGCCCTACCCCGAATCCGGCGGTCTGCGGGATGTCGCCGGGGGGCCCGGATAACGGACGCTGTCGGGCGGGGCGAACGAAGTCGCCCGCCAGCGCCCCTCCGTGGGCGGCGGACACAGAGTGAGGTCACCGATGCAAGCACCCGTCGTGGAACGAATCGCCGGCTGGAGCGCGCGGCACCGCAAAACCGCGGCGCTCGGCTGGCTCCTCCTGGTCGCCGCGATCTTCGTGGGCGGCCAGATGCTGCCCGCGAGCAACGTCCAGTCGTACGATGTCGGCCAGTCCGGTCAGGGCGAGCAGGTCCTGCACCGGCTCAACGTGAACGTCCCCGCCCGCCGAGAACGTGCTGATCCAGGCGCGGGGCCCGGGCCGGACGTTCGCGTCCGACCCGCAGCTGCGGCAGGCCACCCGGCAGGTGGCCGCGGCCCTGCGCGCCCGGCCGGGGACCGCGCACGACGTCAGGTCGCCGTTCGGCCCTGACGGCCAGGCGCTGGTCTCCGCCGACGGGCGCAGCGCCCTGGTCACGTTCACGGTCCCGGGGAACCCCGACAACATGGACCAGACCGTGACCGGCGACCTGCACGCGGTGGCCGCGGTGCAGGCCCGCCACCCGGACCTGCTGATCCAGGAGGCCGGTGACGCCAGCGGCGACCGGGCCATCACCAAGCTGGTCGACTCCGACTTCCGCAAGGCCGAGATCGACCTCGCTGCCGGTCACACTGATCCTGCTGGTGCTGGTGTTCGGCGCGCTGATCGCCGCGGGCATCCCGCTGCTGCTCGCCGGGACCTCGGTGATCACCGCGATCTCGCTGCTCGCCATCCCGGGCCACTGGTTCCCGACCGGGCAGAACGCCTCCGAGGTGGTGCTGCTCATCGGGATGGCGGTCGGCATCGACTACTGCCTGTTCTACCTGCGCCGGGAGCGCGAGGAGCGGGCCAGGGGCGCCACGATCGGCGAGGCGGTGCGGATCGCCGCCGGCACCTCGGGCCGCGCGATCGTGATCTCGGGCCTGACCGTGATGATCGCGCTCGGCCGGGCTGTTCCTGACCGGGGTCTCGGTGTTCACCGGCATGGCGATCGGCGCGATCACCGTGGTGGGCGTGGCCGTGATCGGCTCGCTGACCTTCCTGCCCGCGCTGCTGTCCTGGCTGGGCCGGTGGGCCGACCGGGGCCGGATCCCGTTCCTGGGCCGCAGGCGCACCGCGGCCAAGCCGTCCCGGCTGTGGGCCGCGCTGGTCCGCCGGGTGGTGCGGCGTCCCGTGCTGTGGGGCGGCGCGGCCGCGCTGGCCCTGCTCGCGCTCGCCGCGCCCGCGCTGGGCATGCGCCTGGGCACCCCGGCCAACGACATCCCGAACAACGTCCCGATCGTGGTCACCTACCACCGGATCCAGCACGCGTTCCCGCAGGCCCCGTCCCCGGCGCAGGTCGTGGTGACCGGCACCGGCCTGTCCGGGCCCGCGGTGCGGCACGCGGTCGCCGAGGTGGCGGACCGCGTCTCGGCCGACGGCCCGATCCGGGGGCCGGTCACGGCCACGCCAGTGGCGGACGGCCGCGCCCTGATCGTCAACGTCCCGCTCGCGGGCAACGGCACGGACACCAGGTCCAACAACGCCCTGCTCGAGCTCAGGAACCGGGTCCTCCCGGCCACCCTGGGCCAGGTCCACGGCATCAGCTACGCCGTGACCGGCAACACCGCGGCGAGCTACGACGACACCCAGCGGATCAAGGACACCATCCCTCTCGTGCTGGGAGTGGTGGCGGCCCTGGCGTTCATGCTGTTGCTGGTCGCGTTCCGGTCGGTCACGCTGCCGCTGATGTCGATCAGTCCTCAACCTGCTGTCGGTCGGTGCCGCCTACGGACTGATCACGCTGATCTTCCAGGACGGTCACGCTGCAGGGGCTGCTGGACTTCACCAGCTACGGCGTCATCACCCAGTGGGTGCCGCTGTTCCTGTTCGTGTTCCTGTTCGGCCTGTCCATGGACTACCACGTGTTCATCCTGAGCCGGATCCGTGAGCTCAGGTCCCGCGGGGCGAGCACCAAGGACGCGGTGACCAACGGGATCGCCAGCAGCGCGGGCGTGGTGACCAGCGCGGCGGTGATCATGGTGGCCGTGTTCTCCATCTTCGCCACGCTGCACCTGCTCGAGCTGAAGATGCTGGGCATCGGGCTGCCCGCCGCGGTGCTGATCGACGCCACGATCGTCCGCGGCATCCTGGTCCCGGCGGCCATGACCCTGCTCGGCGACCGCTGCTGGTACCTGCCGCGCTGGCTGCAGTGGCTTCCCGGCCGGCGGCTGGACGTGCCGTCCGCGCCGCGGCACGCCGCGGTGGAGTCGCCCCGCGTGCCGGTCTGATTCCCCCCTGGTGCGCCCGGGCTGGCCAGCCGGTCAGCCCGGGCGCCCGGCGTACTCCAGGATCTCGACCGGGTCGCCGACCGTGATGTGGCCGGGGGTGTCCGGTATCAGGTTCTGCCCGAACACGAGTTCCTGGCCGAACCGGCGGCGGCGGCCGAGCATCATCAGCGGCTCCCGGCCGCGCTCGGCGGTGTCCTGGTCGATGGTGGTGACCACGCACCGCCCGCACGGTTTCGCCACCCGGAAGCTGACCGGGCCGATCCTGACCCGGCGCCAGCCGTCCTCGGCCCACGGGCTGGCGCCGGCCACCACCACGCTGGGCCGGAACCTGGTCATCGGGACCGGCTCGTCGCCGCTTTCGACCAGCCAGTCGCCGAGCGCGTCCAGCGAACTCGCGTTGGTGAGCAGTAGTGGGTAGCCGTCGGCGAAGCTCACCACGTCGCCGGCCGCGCCGTAGTCGGGGTCCACGGGGCGCCGGGTCGGGTCGTCCAGGTACACCAGGCGCACGGGATGGCCCAGGTAGCCGGAGAACCAGGCGTCGGCCTGGGCACCCGCGGCGGCGGCCAGGACCGGCTCGCCCCAGATCGTGACGTGCAGCATCTCGGCGCCGCCGGCCTGGGACGGCGGGGGCACGCACAGGGCCGGGTGCCCGGCGGCGGACACCGTGATCGGGCCGCAGCCGCCGGCCCAGGAGACGGTGACCAGGGCCAGCGCCGGCTCCTCGCGCTGGCTGATGAACCGGCCGGCCGGCTCGACCAGCAGCCAGCGGCGGTCGCCCGCCAGGCCCCAGGGCTCCACCTGCGCCTGGTCGACGTCGACCGCGCGGCACGCCTTCATCGGGTAGACGTGAATCGACTCGACGCGGGCGGACGCTCCGTTGCTAGTCATCGCGGGCTCCTGGTCCCTATCCGGTGCGGCTGACATGATTGGCGGATGTCAGAAGAAGCGCCGCCGCCCAGAACCCGGCGGGCCCGGCTCTGGGCCGCCGCCGAGTCACAGGGCATCCCGCTGCGCACGATCCTGGTCGCGGTTGGCGTGGTGGCAGCCACCTACTTTGCCGGCAAGCTGATCTACCGGCTGCGGGACGTCCTGCTGCTGGTGATCATTGCGGGATTCATCGCGCTGATCCTGAACCCGCTGGTGGTGGCCGTGCAGCGGTGGGGGATCCGGCGGCGCGGCTGGGCCGTGGCGGTGGTGACGCTGTGGGGCCTGCTGGTGTTCGCCGGCCTGGCCGTGGCGTTCGGGTACCCGCTGGCCAACGGGATCACCCACTTGGCCGATGCCCTGCCCGGGTACGTGAGCGCGGCGGAGCACGGCCGGGGCTGGATCGGGCATCTGGCCCGCCGCTATCACGTGCAGACGTGGGTGCACGACAACGCGCCCAAGCTGGTCAACTTCGGCAGGGACCTGGCCAAGCCCGCGCTGAGCCTGGGCAAGGGAGCCTTTGCCCTGCTGATAGAGCTGCTGACCATCTTCGTGCTCACGGTGCTGCTGCTGCTCGAGGGCCCGAAGATGCGGTCGGTCCTGCTCGGCAACATGGCCCCGGCCCGCGCCGAGCGTTACAGCCGGATCGCCCGCGAGGTCAACCGCGGGGTCACCGGGTACATGCTGGGCAACTTTCTGACCTCGCTGATCGCCGGGCTGGTCGTGCTGGTGACATTGCTGCTGGTGGGCGTGCCGTACGCGTTCCTGTGGGCGCTGTGGGTCGCCCTGGTCGACTTCCTGCCGATGATCGGAGGTGCGCTGGCCGGCATCCCCACGGTGCTGTTCGCCGTGGCCCACTCGCTGACCGCGGGCATCATCACGCTGGTCGTGTTCCTGGTCTACACCCAGGTCGAGAATCATCTGCTGAACCCGATCGTGATGAGCCGGACGGTGAAGGTGAATCCGCTGCTGGTGCTGATGTCCATTCTGGTCGGCGCGTCCATCGGCAGCTGGATCGGCGGGGTGTTCGGCGCGTTCGTCGCGGCGCTGATCTCGATTCCCGCCGCCGGGGCGGTGCAGGTGCTGGTCCGCGAGCTCTGGCAGGCCAGCGCGGCGCCACTGCTCATCGAGGGCTCCGGCCGGACACCGTCGCTCGCCCCGGGCCCGGGCCAGGATCAGGCCGACGGCCGCTGAGCTCGGGCCGGTGACGCTCACCCGGCCGGGCCGCGCGGGGCCGGACGGCGCGCGGCACCCGCCCGGCGGCCCGCAGTTCCCGCGCTGCGGCTGCCCTGCCGGGCGCGCAGGTTGCGGTTCTTGATCAGGTTGCCGCAGACTGCCATGTCGCACCAGGCGCCCCGGCGGCTGTGCGAGCGGTCGTAGAAGGCCCACAAGCAAGCGTCGTTGCCGCAGACCTTGAGCCGCGGCCAGGTTCCGTCGCGCTGCGCGTCGCGGATGATGAGCAGCAGGCCGAGCAGCCCGTCAGCGACCCGGCCCCGCGGGCCGGCGTCCAGCTGGACCCGGCCGTCGGCGTCCACGGCCAGCCGCGGCCTGGCGGTGCGGATCGCCGTCTCGAGGGGGCGCAGGTCACCGGCGGTGGGCGCGGGGCCGCCGCCGTTCCTGGCCAGCAGCGCGCGGATGCCCTCCCGGAACTCGCGGGCCGTCCGGAGATCCTCGGGGCCGGCGGTGGCCTCCGGCCCCAGCAGCCCGGTCTGGCGCAGCCACTGGCCCGCCGTGCCGGGCTCGCCCAGCAGGTCGGTCTCCTGGCCGACGTCTCGCGTGTTCACGAACGCCTGCACGAGCAGCAGCGGCTCCGGCGCCGGCTTCGGCTCGCCGTCAGGGACCCACGGGGGCAGCGTCATGGGGTCAGCGTACCCGCAGCGCATGACCGGTTAAAGCTCTGGTTCAGTCATGCACCGGCGCCACACGCCCGACGCCCGCCTGCACGTTCAGCCCGTCCCGCCCAGCTCACGGCCGGTGGTGGTGTCCACGTAGTCCGGAACCGCCCCCTCCCGGCGGTCGCCGATGTTCAGGGTGCCGGCCGGCTCGAACATGAGGATCGCCCCGCCCGGGGACGACGGCTTGTGCTCGGTGCCCTTGGGCACCACGTAGATATCGCCGCGGTTGAGCTCGACCCTGCTCTCGGTGCCGTCGGCGGCGCGCACGGCGATCGAGAACTGGCCGTCGAGGACCAGAAAGAACTCGTCGGTGTTCTCGTGGACGTGCCAGACGTGCTCTCCGCTGGTGTGCGCGATCTTCACGTCATACTCGTTCATGCGGGCCACGATCCGGGGGCTGTAAATATCGTCGAAGGAAGCCAGCGCCTCCGTCAGGTTGACCGGTGTCATCGCCATGGTCCCGATTCTCCGCCATCCGCTCCGGCCCAGGCACCGCCATTACGGCGCCGCGGTAAACCGCTCACACCGTGACCCGTTCCGGCCAGCCCAGCCCGGCCGCCGCGGACGGCGGCGCCGAGGCCGCGGAATGTTGCCACGGAACTGTCCGAGCCGATGCGTACTGTCCGCACTATGAGCGACACCATGGCTTTCGTGCCGTTCCCCGTGCCCGTTCCTTCGCCCAACCCGGACCGCGCCCAGCCCACGCTCGCCTTCAGGGCCGCCCGGCAGGACGACCCGCGCCTCGGGCCCAGCCAAAGCCACAGCCGGTGGCGTGATCCGGCCGAGGTGGCCAGGGAGCAGGCGGCTGAGGCTAGGCACGAGCGGACCAGGGCAGAAGCGGATCCGCGAACGGCTGCGCTCCTGGCCCAGCGGGAAGCCAGGGCCGAGGCGGAACTGGCGATCATCACCGGCTCGGCCGACGAGGCCGAGCCGGGACCGGACGGCCAGGCTGGCGATCTGGCGGCCCGGCGACAGGCCCTGGCCCGCTTCCAGGCCGCCGAATCCCGGTATAGGCGCGAGGTGCCGGCCTGAGTAGGCTCCGCTCAACTGCCCGGCCAGCCCATGGGAAGGGAGGTGGGCAGCCGCGCGCGCCGACAGCACGACCGTTCTGGTGGCGGGCGGCGGCCCGGCGGGCCTGGCCGCGGCCGCGGAACTCGGCCTGCACGGCGTGGACTGCGTGGTGATCGAGCCACGGGCCGAGGTCTCGCACCGCAGGCCTCGGGCGAAGACCACGAACGCGCGGACCATGGAGCACCTGCGCCGCTGGGGTGTGGCCGGCGCGCTGCGCGAAGCCGCGCCGCTTCAGGTGGCCTGGTCGCAGCGCGTCACGTTCTGCGAGTCCCTGTCCGGACGGCGGATCACCGACTTCGACCATGCCTTCGGCCTGACCACCGAGCGCGACGACCGATTCGCCGAAGCGGGCCAGCAGGTGCCGCAGCCGGTGGTGGAAGAGGTGCTGCGCCGCCATGTCCGCGGCCGTCCCGGGGTTGACCTGCGCCTCAGACATACGGTCACGGCGCTGCGGCAGAACCCCGACGCAGCCGTCGCCACCGTCCGCGACGGCCATGGCGCCGTCTACCAGATCCGGGCCCGCTGGCTGCTCGGCTGCGACGGCGCGGCGGGCGTGGTCCGCGATGCGATCGGCGCGCGGTTCGTGGGCCACTCGGACCCCCGCCCGAACTTCAACGTAGTGTTCCGCGCGCCGTCGCTGGACACGCACCTGGGCCCCGCCGTGCAGTACTGGGTGGTCGGCGCGGCCACCTCGGGCCTGATGGGCCGGCTCGACCTGTCCGGCACCTGGTGGGCCATCCTTCCTGGTGTCGAGCCCGGGTACGGAACCGCGCACGCCTCGGAACTGATCACCGGCTTGGTCGGCGCCCCCGTCGACCACGAGGTGCTCGCGTCCGATCCGTGGACGGCCCGCATGCTGATCGCGGACACGTTCCGGGACCGGCGGGTCTTCCTGGTCGGCGAGAGCGCCCACGTGAACCCCCCCTGGGGCGGCCACGGCTTCAACACCTGCGTCGGCGACGCGGTCAACGTGGCCTGGAAGATCGCCGCGGTCGAGCAGGGCTGGGCGCCGCCTGACCTTCTCGACAGCTACGAACCCGAGCGCCGCGGCGTGATCGAGCAGACCGTGGCCAGTGCGGAAGCCAACATGCGCAACCTGGCCGGTGACCTGCCCCGCGACGAGCGGGCCATCCAGAGCGCGAAGCGGACCGAGTTTTATAGCCTCGGGCTGGTGCTGGGCTACTCGTACGCGGGCTCGCCGGTCGTCCAGCCCGCCGCCCGACCGCCCGGGGTGACCGACGTGACCCGCTACACGCCCGTGGCCGAGCCCGGCGCCCGGCTGCCGCACGAGTGGCTGCCCGACGGCTCGTCCCTGTACGACCGGCTGGGCACCGGCTTCACGCTCGTCGGGCCGGTGCACGACAGCCACCCGGGCGTCGCCGATCTCGTGAGCCATGCCCGCCGCCAGCGGATCCCGCTGACGCTCACCGAACCGTCGGCGTCCTACCCGTGGCGTACCGAGTTCCTGCTCGTCCGCCCCGACCAGCACATCGCCTGGCGGACCGCCGATCCGGCAGACATCGACTTCGATCTGGTCACCGGCTCGACGAGGGCCATCTGACTTACCCGATCCATTCAGCCAGGCCCGAAATAGCTCATATTGAAACTCTCCGCGAGAATCGAAAGGACGTCGGCGCGCCGTTGCGACGGCTTGCACGGCCGTCGGGGGGTACGCCGGACCCGAGTCGGTGTCGCTGAGCCTGGTCGAGCGGTACTCCGTCGGCCGATGCCAGGGCCTGAGGCGTACTCGCCGCCAGGTGGTCGTGGCGTCATAGCGCTTCGCCGGGCGCGCACCGGGGCTTGCGCTGCGTCATGGCCAGTGGCCCGTGATCGAGTCGAGGACAGCCGAACACGGTGCGCTGGATCTGTTTCCGTGTCAAAGGGCTCCGATGCGGTCGCCGAGGTCGAGTTCGAGCGGGCCGCGCGTCTGCAGCCCCTGGGTGAACAGGGACGCTGTGCGGCCCTGGGCCGTGTCCGAGGTGACCAGCTGGTGGAACCGGCGGGCGTCGGCGCGAATCGCGTCCGCGCCGGGCATGGTCAGCTCGTTGAGCACGCGCTTGGCCGAACGCACCGCGTCGGCGGGGAACGACGCGATGCGCCCCGCGAGCCGGGCCACGAACGCGTCCAGTTCGGCGTCCGGCAGGGCCCGGTTGATCCAGCCGTACCGTTCGGCCTGCTCGGCGCTGAAGTCGTCCGCGCCGAGAATCGCTTCCATGGCCCGGCCCCGTCCCAGCAGCCGGGCCAGGTGCTGAACGCCGCCCGCGCCTGGGGTCGTGCCGACGCCGACCTCGATCTGCCCCAGGATGGCGTTCTCCCGCGCGGCGAACCGCATGTCGCACGCCAGCGCCAGTTCGCTGCCCGCCCCGCGGGCCCGGCCGCGGATCTTCGCGATCGTGACGACCGGAAGCTCGCTGAGCTTGTGCCACAACATGCCCAGAGACGCATCGTCCGGCCCGCCCGCCTTGGCCGCTTCGGCGGTGTACTCCGCGACCTTGGTGAGGTCGACGTGCGGGACGAAATAATCCGGGTCGGCGCTCTCCAGCACCACGACCCTGATCTCCTGGCCGGATTCCAGCTCACCGAACAGTCCGACCAGGTCGTGCACCAGTTCCGGTCCGATCAGGTTCATCGGCGGCGCGTCAATCACCACGCCGAGCACACCTTTGCCGCTCGGGGCGACCCGCAGCATGCGGTACACCTGAGTCATCACCAGCTCCTCTACAACTCGTGCTTGTGGCCCCGCGAGACTGGTGTGCCCGGCCGCTGGCGGGTTAGCGCCGTAGGCGGCCCGTCCAGGAAGTGCGGCGTCTGCATGCCGGGCCGGTAACTGCGGCGGAGGTAGCTCCCTGGTCAGTTCCTGGCTGGCAGGGCGGGGGCGAAAAAGTCGGTGAGCAGCTGGTTCACGCGCTCGTGCTCGTCGTGATGGACCCAGTGCGAGGCGTCGGGCAGACGCTCGACGCGGTCAAGGTTAGGCACATCCTCGTGGTCGGGCTCGGCTAGTTCTTCGCCCAGGTAGCGATCCCGCTGTCCCCAGATGACCAGGGTCGGCGCCTTGATCGGGCGAAGCGCCGCTTCGGCCTGTTTCGGCGGGGTCCGCACCGAGGACCGGTAGTAGTTGATCATCCCGGTGGCCGCGCCTGGCTGCGACCAGGCCTCGATGTAGCGGTCGATCTCCTCCGGCGTGTACGCCGGGCGGGCGTCGCGCAGGAAGTGCCGGAAGAAATGCCAGCGGTCGGCGTGCACGACGGCTTCGGGCAACTCCGGGAGGTCAAAGAAGAAGAAGTACCAGGACTTGCGGAGCTGGCCCGGGTGGTGCAGCCCCTGCGAGAGCTTCCGCGGATGGGCCGCGTTGAGAATGGCCAGCCGCTCCACGACCTCCGGGTAGGCCATCGCGGTGGCCCAGGCAACGGATCCGCCCCAGTCGTGACCGACCAGCAGCGCGGACTCGGCACCGCGTTCATGGACCAGATCACGGATATCGGCGGTCAGCTGGCCGATGTCGTAAGCCTTGGCGCCGTCCGGCTTCGATGACAGGTTGTAGCCGCGCAGGTCGGGTGCGACGACCCGGAATCCCGCCGCCGCAAGCGGTTGGATCTGCAGCCGCCAGCCGTACCAGAACTCGGGGAAGCCGTGCAGCAGGACGATCAGCGGCCCCTCGCCGGCCTCCATGTAATGCAGTCGCTGGTCGCCGATCTCGGCGTAGCCCTCACGAAGGTCGCCGCTCGTGCGGTCCTCGGCTGTGCTCATTACCGCCTCCCTGGGGTCGTGTCAGGGATGACGCTACGATCTCAACCGCTGCATCACCCCAGGGGAACACCCTGGGTTTCTCTCCCAGGGAACAGCCCGGTGGTTCCCTGGCCTGGCCCGGCGAGCCTGGCCGTCCTCGGACAGCGCCGTTTTGAGCTGCCTGCGCGAGGTGATGCCGAGCTTCGCGAACACGTTGCGCAGGTGCCACTCGATCGTGCGCGCGCTGACGAACAGCTGCGCGCCGATCTCCGGGTTCGACAGGCCCTCACGGGCGAGCCGGGCGATCTGCTCCTCCTGCGGCGTGAGCTCGTCGCGCGTGCCGGGGCTTCGCTTCCGCGCCTTCTCGCCGGTCGCCAGCAGCTCGCGGCGGGCGCGCTCGGCGAACGCCTCCATGCCGATCGCGTCGAACAGGCGGCGAGCGGTGCGCAGCTGCTCGCGCGCGTCGACTCGCCGGCCCTCGCGGCGCAGCCACTCCCCATAGAGCAGATGTGCGCGCGCGAGCTCCGGACGCAGCCGCGTACGGCCAAACCGCTCGATCGCTTCGCGATACAAGTCGTTGGCGCCGGTGCCATCGCTCAGTAGCGCCTGGCAGCGGGCCTCGATGCCCAGCGCGAAGTCGGTGCCGGCCGACTGGGTCGTCTCCGCGAGCCGCTCGAGCGCATCGCGTGCGAGTTCGGCATCTCCCATATGCATGGCCGCCTCGACCAGCTCGGGCAGCGCCCACACAGACACCCAGTACTCGAAGGTGTTCGAAGTGGCTTGGCAGGCCGACCACGCCGCCTCCGCATAGCGGGCCAGGCCGTTGTACAGGACCGCGGCCGCCCACTGCGCGTAGAGCGCCGCACTTGGCCCTCCGGCCGCGGCTTGCTCGATCGCCGCGGAGGCCTCGGCTTCCCGCCCTTGCAGCGCCCGGAGCCTCAGCACCGTGTAGGGCGCGAAGTGGCTCCCAGTTGCCGCTGCGACGCTGTCGGCCTCCGCGATATTCGAGGCAGCACTGGCGAAATCGCCCATCCACGCGCTCGCTAGGCCCAACGCGGAGAGGTAGAGCGGCAGCTCCGCAAGTGCGCCGGCATCGCGGATGAGCTGGACCTGCCTCGCGGAGATCCTATGCGCGCCGTCATTGTCCCAGACGGCGTTGCTGGCCGCCGTGGCCATCCAGCCCCAGCGCATGACGTCCTCCACCGGGATGTCGGCGAGCGCTGTCGCTGCCCGCTGCAGCACCGCAGTCGCGGCGGCGTGTCCGTCGGTGGTCAGCAGGGCGAGCCCGTCGAGCAGCAGGTCGAGGGGACGCGGAGCACCCGGCCTCGGCGGGAGCGCCTGGACGGCGCGGCAGATCTCCAGCAGCACGCCCCTTCCCGCGGCCCGCCCAGCGGCGACGGACGCCGCGCCCCAGGCTGTCAGGTAGGTCTCGCGCGCGAGATCGAGGTCGATCGGCTCGAGCCGCCTCGCGGCCTTCAATTGCAACGGCGGAGCATCGCTGGCAGAACCCGAAGCGAAGGCAAGCTGACCGCGCACTAGGTCCACCCGGGCGCTTTCCAGCTCATCCAGCGGCCCGGCCTGCGCCGTGGCCACGAGTTCGAGAGCCGCCTCGAACGCGCCGGCCTGGAAACTCGCCCGCGCCGCAGCCAGCGCGCGCTGGGCTCGTCGCGCCGGGTCGAGCGTGAGCTCGGCGGATCGTTGCAGGAACGCAGCCGCTGCGGCGACGCCGCCGCGAGCCTGCGCACGGCCGGCCGAGCGTTCGAGTTCGGAAGCGGCCTCCTCGTCGGGCCCCAGGGTGGCGCGGGCGCGGTGCCAGGCCCGCCGGTCCGGGTCGGTCTCGGCGACGGTGGCATCGGCCAGGGCACGATGCACGCGGTGCCGGTCGTCCGCGCCTGCCGAGCGATAGGCGGCGGACCGGACGAGCGGGTGTGCGAACTCGACGCGCCCGCCCAGCTCGAGCAGCCCGCCGTCCTGGGCAGGGCCCGCCGCCGCGATGTCGATCCCGAGCGCCCCTGCGGCACGGTACAGCAGGACGCGGTCGCCGAGAGGCTCTGCGGCAGCCGTGAGGATGAGCAGTTGGGTGTCGGACGGGAGCAGCTGGAGGCGCCGCACGTAGCTTTGTTCGATCTTGCCGGCGACCGGATGGCTGCCGGGAAGACCAAACCCGCCGGCGAGACCAGCGACGTTCCATGTGCGCGGCAGCTCGAGCAAGGCGAGCGGATTGCCGTGACTCTCCGTGATGATCTGGTCGCAAACAGCGGCATCTACGGGACCGGGCACGTTGGCCAGCAGCAGCGCGCGGGCATCGCTGTCGCCGAGTCCGCGGATGGGCAACTCGGGAAGCCCGGCGAGAACGTCATCGCCGGCCTCCGTCCGCGCCGCGCACACGACCGCGATCCGCTCAGCGCACAGGCGGCGCGCGACGAACCCCAGGACCTGCGCCGAGGCGTGGTCGAGCCACTGCGCGTCGTCGACGACACAGGCCAGTGGCTGATGCTCAGCGACCTCCGCGAACAGGGTCAGTGTAGCCAGCCCGACCAGGAACCGGTCGGGCGCAGCGTCGGCGCTGAGGCCGAACACCGTCGCCAGCGCGTCGCGCTGCGGCGTGGGCAGCCGGCCGAGGTGATCCAGCATGGGCGCGCACAGCTGGTGCAGGGCGGCATAGGCCAGCTCCATCTCCGACTCCACGCCGGCGGCTCTCGCGACGTGCCAGCCGGCGACCCGGTCGGACAGGTAGCCCAGTAGCGCGCTCTTGCCCGCGCCCGCCTCACCCCGCAGGACAATGACCCGGCTCCGGCCAGCGAGCGCGTCGGCCAAGAACCGGTCAAGCTCCTCACACTCGCTGCGGCGTCCGAGGAGCTTTGGGGATTGGCGGCGATCCTGACTCGTCGGCGGCCTCCTTGCAGCGTTCAAGACCCGCTCGTAGCCGCTATCAGCAGAGCGTATATCTGCGGCCGGGGCTGCGGAACCCTGCAGACCAAGGGGCCGCCCCAGGGTGTCTCCCGGGTGCGATCCACTCGGAGAAGCGCAACGGTGATTCCTGACATGACCAGCGCGAGGCCCAAGTGGCCCCGCGGGTGCGCTGCGTACCTGACAGCGGAGCAGGCCGGGACGGAACTGCCGACGTGAGCGACGACGCCTGGAGGAATCATGGCCGCCTCGATCAACTCTTCGTCCGTGCCGCGCGACCGGGACCTGCTCGGGCAGACCGTCGCGGTGATCGGGGGCAGCTCCGGTATCGGGCTCGAGACAGCCCGGCTCGCCCGCGCCAAGGGAGCGGACGTGATCCTCACCGCCCGCGAGCCGGACCGCCTGCACCGCGCCGGCCTTGAGCTCGGGGCCAGCATCGCCGCCTTCGACGCCACCGACTTCGACCGGCTCGCGAGGTTCTTCGACGCGCTGCCCGCGCCCATCGACCACCTGCTGATCACCGGTCCTGGTCCCTACCACGCGCCGCTGGCCGAGTTCGACCTCGAGGCGGCACGCCGCGACGTCGACGCCCATCTCCTGCTGCCGCTGCAGGTCGCCCGGGACGCCGCGAACAAGGTCCGCCCCAGCGGCACCCTTCTGTTCATGGGCGGCGTCGGTGGCCGCCGCGCGGCAGCGGGCCTCTCGCTCATCGCGGCGCTCACAGCCGCGCTTCCCGCCATGACCAAGACCCTCGCGCTCGAGGTCGCGCCCGTCCGGGTCAACCTGATCGCGGCAGGATTTGTCGACACGCCGTTGTCGGCCGCACTGCTCGGCGATGAGATCGACGAGCGCCGCGAGCAGCTGCGTGCCACGCTGCCGATCGGCCGCGTCGTCGGGCCGGCCGACATCGCCGCACTGGCCGTCCACCTCATGACGAACACCGCGATCACCGGCGCGACCTTCGACATCGACGGCGGCCAGCAACTCGTCGAAGGATGAGCGTGGCGTGCCACGACGAAGGCAAGGTTCAGGTCGCCGACAGCAGGTCACCCCGTACCGTGCCGGGTGTGCGCCGCGGTGGCGGCGGCTGATGCGGGAGGTGGGTTATGCCCAGGTATGCGATCGTGGAGGCGCCGTCCGCGCTGGGACACGTCCCGGAGCATCTGGGCGTCGAGCGTGCGCCGGAGGTGCTGCTCGGAGCCGGGCTTGCTGATGGCCTGGCGGCTCGCCGGGCGGGCCGGGTCGAGGCGGCCGGCTACAGCCCGGACCGTGATCCCGGGACGCAGATCATGAATCCCCAGGCAATCCGCGACTACTCCCCGCTACTGGCTGATGCGGTGACGGCAGTGCTTGAAGAAGGGGAGTTCCCTGTTGTGCTCGGGGGGGACTGCTCGATCCTGCTCGGCACGATGCTGGCGCTCAGGCGGCGCGGCCGGTACGGGCTGCTGTATATCGACGGCGACGCGGACTTTTACCAGCCCGAGGTCAATCCGCTCAACGGCGCTGCGTCCGCAAGCGATCTTGCCTTCGCGACGGGCTACGGCCCTGAGGTCGTAACCGACATCGAGGGCCAGCAGCCACTGGTGCGTGCTGCGGATGTGGTGGTGTTCGCCTGCCGTGACGCTGCTGACCGGAAGCGCCGAAGCTGCCAGCCGCTGCCGGCGGGCTTGCTCGTTGCCGACCGTGACCAGGTCCGCCGGGCTCGGCGCTGGCGCGGCTGCCCGCGAGGCTGTGGGGTACCTGACGCGTGACGGGGGCCCGGAAGAGGGGTTCTGGATTCACCTCGACGCCGACGTCCTGGACGAGACGATCATGCAGGCGGTAGATGATCCCCGGCCGGACGGCCTCGCCTGGGATGAGGTGGTGTCGGCGCTGAGCATCGCCGTGCGCTCCGGGCGGGCAGTGGGCCTGCAGGTGGCGATTTACAATCCCGACATCGATGCTGACGGCTCGAACGGCCGCGGCTTGGCCACCACAGTGCGGGAAGCTCTTGCCGCGTTCGCAGATGCGTGAGGCTCGCCGTCCGCGACGCCGCCCTGAGCTGGCGAGCGGGTCAGCTGGCCAGTGGCAGGGTGCTGCGCTGGATTTGCTGCAGGAACTCGGCGTTGGAGGTGGTGTCGCGGGCCTTGTCTAGCAGCAGCTCGACCGCCTGCTGAGGGCCAATCTCGGCGAGGACCCGGCGCAGGGTGGCGGTGACCGCGCTCTCACTGGGAGCCAGCAGCAGGTCCTCTCGGCGGGTACCGGAGGACAGCACGTCGATCGCGGGGAAGACGCGCTTGTCGGCGAGATCGCGGCGTAGCCGCAGCTCCATGTTGCCGGTGCCCTTGAACTCCTCGAAGAACACGTCGTCCATCCGCGACCCGGTGTCCACCAGGGCGGTGCACAGCAGGGTCAGTGAGCCGCCCTCCTCGGTGTTACGGCCAGCGCCGAGGAATGTGCGCGGCGGGTACAGCGCACCTACCGCCACGCCGCCGGCCAGGATGCGGCTGCTGGCCGGGGCGGCCAGGTTGTACGCGCGGCCGAGCCGGGTGATCGAGTCCAGCAGCACCACCACGTCGCGGCCCGCCTCGACCAGTCGCTTGGCCCGTTCGATGGCCAGTTCGGCGACCGCGATGTGCTCTTCGGCAGCCTGGTCGAAGGTCGCGGAGATCACTTCGCCGTGCGCCGACCGGCGTAGCTCGGTGACCTCCTCCGGACGTTCGCCGACGAGGATCACCATCAGGTGCACCTCGGGGTGGTTGGCGGCCACCGCGGCGGCGATCGCCTGCAGCACCATGGTCTTGCCGGCCTTGGGCGGGGCCACGATGAGCCCGCGCTGGCCCTTGCCGACCGGAGCGATCAGGTCGATGATCCGCGCTGTCGGCGAACCGGCGGGTGTCTCCAGGCGGAGCCGTTGCTGCGGGTGCAGCGGCGTCAGTCCCGCGAAGTGGGGGCGCTGCGCGGCCTGCTGCGGCGCTAGGCCGTTGACCGAGTCGAGCTGGGTCAGCGTCGCGAACCGCTCGCGTGCTTTGCCTGGCCGGGCTGGCCGCACGGCGCCGGTTACCTGGTCGCCCCGGCGCAGCTCGTATTGCCGGACCTGGGCGAGGGAGATGCAGGTATCGGACGGCCTGCGCTGGTAGTCGGCACTGCGGATGAACGCCTTGCCGTCGGTGATGTCGAGCAGGCCCGAAACCGGGATCGTCGCCGTGTCCTGGGCAGGCAGGGCATCAGGAGCCGGGAGCGTGTCGCTGGCCAGCGTGCCCTGCGGATTGTCGGTGATTGTGGTCATTAGGGAATTCCTTTCCTGCAGCGCCCGGAAAAGGGGCACGCCAGAAGAAGCGCCGGGCGGCTAAATGCGAACGCCAGCGGCGGCTGGGGAAACGAGCACCTGGTGAATTCCAGAAGCAGCGGAGAAGGCCGGATCGCTACGGGATGACCTGTGCCCGCAGCAGGTTTACCTGGCGGACGGGGCCGAATGGCAGATGCTCGCCGTTACGGCGGGAGAATCCTCGCCTACGGCAACTGTACAGCACAACCGCTACCGACGGCCAGATCATCCCGTCGCTGCGCTACGGCAAGATCCTTAACATCTAGCCGTGGCCGAGAAGCCGCCTCAGCCAGGCCGTAAACGGTAAGCAAGAGCCCCAGTCCCAGACTCGCCGGACCTGCTCATAACCGGCTGTTCGGTACGGTCAACGCGGCAATGCCTATGGCGCGTCGTTTACCGGCGCAGCAGCCCGAGCGTGCGTGCTCGGTTGACTGCCTCGTCCCGGCTGTGCACCCCGAGCCGCTGGTACAAGCGCTCAGCTCGCTCCTTCGCCGCAGACCGGGAGATGCCCAACTTATCGGCGATGACCGAGAAGGGCACCGGCTGCGGAAGGTAACGCAGAACCTGGGCTTCCGATCGGGTGATCGACGCGGCCCGCATCTTGGCCTCGGCTTCCTCCGTGGCCTCGGCGGCCACCTCATCGGCTGCGCCTATCAGCGCAAGGTCTTCGGCGACGGCCTCGCCGGCGGCCTGGTCCGCCGCGTCCGTGATCAAACCGGCCGCCGTCAGTGCGGTGACCGCCTCATGCGCGGCCGCCTCCTCGACCAGCCCGGCAGCGATCAGAGCGCTGACCGCTGCCGCAGCGGCTGCTTCCTGAACCCGTTCGGAGGCGGCTTCTGCCTCGGCGGCCTCGGCGCTGGCCGCGACGGCGCGCAACACCGCGGCAGCCTCGGCAGCCTGTGCCCCGGCGATCACCACAGAGGCCTCCTCCACCGCGGCGACCTCGGCTGCGATAGCCAGGCTGGCCTCCCCGGCCAGGAAGTCGTCACTGAGCAGCGCACCGCCCGCAGCAGAAACGGCATCGACAAGCGGCCCAGCCCACAGATGCTCGACCAGCAGGAAGGCAACCGCGGTTCCCGGCTCAACGGAGTTCGCCAGCGCCTGCACACCAGCCAGGCCAGAGCCTGCCGGCTCGCTGGCCGCCCCATGGCCGGCCGCAGGCCGGCCGCCGTTCGGCGACCCGGAAGGCGCGATGCTGGCCAGCAGCGAGCCGAAGTCCTCGTTATCGCCGACCTCGAGCCCCTCTACCGTGCCGTCCTGTCCCTTAGCCACGAACACCACATCCAAGACACGCAGCGCACCGCGGCCCTCGATCCGGTCAACCTCCGCCAGCAGGCGGCTCTCAGCATCAGCGCCGAGGCGGAAGGTCAGCGCAATCAGCTGCAACGGTGCGGTCATTCTTGCCCTCCTCGAGCCGGTCTAGCCTGTCGATTCCCCGGCGCGTCTGCAGCGCTGCCTGCCCGGCAAGCACTGGTTACCCGCCCGGTGTCGCTCTGCCGGTGATAGTAGCCCTGGCCCGCGGCCCGCACCGGGCGGCCCGGTAACAGAGCCGATCCAAGCTGCAGGCCCAAGCCTGCGGGTACCTATCCGGGTTCGCACAACGCGACGGTCTGAGGTTCCTTCCGGGTTGGTCCGGCTGCTGGAGCTGCGCTGCACGCGCGGCTACGGTGGTGGTTGTGCGCGGTGTGCCGTGGTGGGGCGTGGTCTCGTCGGTCGCGGCCCCGGTGCTGATGGTCGCCGGGTGGACGGTTGCCGCCGGGCTGCAGCCCCGCGGCTTCGACCCCGTTGCCCAGCCAGTCAGCGCGCTGGCCGCGCCGGGTGCTGCCGACCGGTGGGTGATGACGCTGACGTTCCTGATGGTTGGCGCCTGTGATGTCGTCACCGGGCTTTCGCTGCGGCCCGCCAGAGCGCCGGGACGGCTGATCCTGATAGCCGCGGCCGCGGCGGGCATCCTGGTCGCGGCGAACCCGGAGCATCCCGGGACCAGCTACCCGCTGCCGCACATGATCTGGACAGCCGTCGGGTGCGCCGCGCTGGTGGCCTGGCCGGCCGGGGCATGGCGGCGTGGGCCGTCGGTACCTTGGGGCCTGCGGCCCGGGGTATCCGCCAGTGCCGTGATGGTGCTGCTGGTCCTGCTGGCCTGGTTCGGCGCGGAGCTGATCACCGGGGGCGGGCAGGCCGGCCTGGCCGAGCGCATCTTCGGCGCCGCGCAGGCGGTGTGGCCGCTGGCGGTGGTGGTGTCCTGCCGCCGGGCCGCCAGGACCGACATCAGGACCGGCCCTATGCCGGGCCTGAACCGGTCAGGTGCACGCCCTGCCGTCGACGCATAAAGACCGGCCCGGTGTGCGCAGCCCACGTTCACCATGTCACCGCAGGTCCCTTTCGCCAGATCCGTTTACTATGGCACATTTAGGCTATGGACGACTGATAGATCTCACACAGAGTGGTTAATGACAACGGAGATATCTGGCCATCAGTGGCGTCGATCAGACCGTTCCGTGGTTGAATACGAACTTGGATGGTCTAGACCCTGCCAGCCCGAATTTCGTCACTCATTTCACAAACTCGGCGGAAGCGGCTGATATGGACCTTCCCGGTTACTCTTCAATTCGATTTCCGGCCAGATCCGGCGCGTTGGCTGGGCTGGCGCGAGCGGACATTCCCGAACGGCCCGGATGGAGTGCGCGACGGCCGGACCGCCTGCCAGCTCCTCGTCCGGTGGAGCCCTTCGACCGTGTTGCGCGGCTGGCCGCGATGATCCTGGGCACCTCGCTGGCCTTCGTCACCATCGCCAGATGGCGCGCACCCCCTGGGGGGAGCCGTCTCGGCGTCCCGGACACGACCGGTCGGCAGAGCCCGCTCGAGCACTCATGGCTCCAGTCTGTGATCGAATCCCAGGAGAAGCTGGTCATCGACGACGCCCGGCAGAACCGGCACCCGACGGCCCGCTGCCCGTCCAGGCCGGCACTTGTGAGCGCCTGGGCGGGATTCCCGGTACGTGACCCGCACGGCGACGTGGTGGGCGCGCTTTGTGTGGCTGACCCCCTGCCGCGCCACTGGAGTGCCCGAGAGGTCGAGCTCCTGGAAGCCCTGGCCCAGGTCGCCTCGCGTGAAGTCGCGCTGCAAGTGGCGTTGCAGCACAGCGCGGAACGTGCCGAACTGGCGAAGATCCTTCAGGAAAGCCTGCTGCCGCCGTGGCTGCCGGAGATCCCAGGCTTGCATGTAGCGGCGCGGTACGTGGCCGGCGGGACCGGGGCCGAGGTTCTCGGGGACTTCTACGACATATTCCCGTCGGTGCGGGGGAGCTGGGGGATGGTTGTCGGCGACGTGTGCGGCAAGGGGCCCGCGGCGGCTAAGAGCACCGCACTGGCCCGATACACCTTGCGGGCGGAGGCACACCGGGTTGGCCGGCCAAGCCTGATTCTGGCTACCTTGAACCAGGCGCTGCTGGATTGGCCGACCGATGACCCGCGCTTCCTCACCGCGATCTATGCCACGGCGCGGCCGACTCTGGCTGGGGCCTCGGTGCAGATCAGCTCCGCGGGTCACCCCCTCGCATTGGTGCGCCGTGCCGACGGGCGCGTGCAGACATTCGGGCGGCCTGGGACTCTGCTCGGATTGCTGCCCGATCCCGAGCTGCGGGACTCGCAGACGTCACTGCGGAGAGGCGACAGCCTCGTCCTGTTCACCGATGGTGTCACGGAGGCCCGCAGCCCGATCGACCGTAACCTGTACGGCTACGACCGCCTCCACGACGTCGTCGCCGACCTCGGCGACATGCCCGCGGGGCACATGGCCGATGCCATCCAGCAAGCTGTGCTGGCCTTCAGCGGCAGGGAAATCAGCGACGACACCGTAGCGCTGGTCCTAAAGGTTCCCTGAAGCGAGGAGCGGAGCCTCGCTCAAGCAATGGCTGCCTGCGGTCCGCGGCTCGGCGCGCGGTTATCAAAAGCACTCCGCATTACTGGCAATTCCGACCCACGGCCGATTAGGCAGGCGGCGCGGCCGTAGCTATATGCATCATCGCCAGCCGACTTAGCAATGCTTGCGGACTATGGCTTTCCTGGCCAACTGGTGACTCGGGCCGCCGAGACTGCATCGGGTGGCAACCGGGCTGACCCTACCTGCCACGGACGCAGCAGGCGAGGGGGGTCGATGCCGGCCGGAGGTGTAGCCGATCGTGGCCGCGAGGCTGACGACGCGGCTGCCGCAGATCAGCAGGATGGGCTGCATGTCACCGACCACACACGCCACAACGCCGGAGCCGCTGCTGTTCCTGATCGCCGACACCGGCGGTGGGCACCGGAGCGCGGCCCGGGCGATCGGCCAGGCCCTGGACCGGATGTACCCGGGCCGGTTCGCGCCCGTGCTGTGCGACCCGCTGGGCGGCCCGGGCTCAGCCCGGCTGCTGCGGTGGGTCACCGGCCTGTACGGTCCGGTGATCCGGCTGGCCCCGTGGCTGTGGGGCGCCGCCTATCACGCGACCAACTCACGCCCGGCCATGACCCTGCTGCGGCGGACGCTGCTGGCGCTGGCCGATCGGCCCGGCGATCGACGCGGCCAGGGCGCTGCGGCCCAGCGGCGATCGTGTCGTTCCACCCGCTCACCGGCCTGGCCGCGGTCGCGGCCAGGGACCGCTGCGCGCCCGGGCGCGCCCGTCGTGACCGTCGTCACCGACCTGGCCCGAGCGCACGCGGCGTGGCGCCACGCCGACGCGGACCTGATCATCGCGCCGCCTACCGCGGCTCCCGGCCGGGACCGGGCCGTGCCGACGGGCCCGGTGGGCCGTGGCCGGGCTGCCGGTGACCCGCGAGCTTCTGGAGTGGCCCGCTGCGGCCCGGCGAGCGCGCCGTGCTGCGGCGGTCGCTCGGCCTGAGCGAGAACGGCTTCCTGGTCCTGCTGGTCGGCGGCGGCGAGGGTAGCGGCGGCATGGCCCGGCGAGCCGCCGCCATCCTCCGCTGGTTCGCCGACGTCGACGTGGTCGCCGTCTGCGGGCGCAACCGCGCCTGGAGCGCAGGCTGGACAGGATGGCGGCCCGCTCGGGCGGGCGGCTGCACCGTGACCGGCTTCACCCGCAGCATGGCCGACCTGGCTGCGGTGCTGCTGACCTGGTCGTCACCAAGGCCGGACCGGGCACGATCGCCGAGGCCACGTGCTGCGGTGCGCCGATGCTGCTCACCTCGCACCTGCCGGGGCAGGAGAAGGGCAACGCCGAGCTGGTGACCGCCGCGGGCGCGGGCCGGCGCCTGCCGCGGCGTGCGGCAGCTTGTGCCGCGAGCTCGGCGAGCTGCGCCGGACGATCGCGGCGCGGTCGGCGCGATGCGCCACGGCGTCCGCCCGGATGGGCCAGCCCGGCGCCGCCGCCGAGATCGCCGCAGCAGATCGCCAGCCTGGTCAATGCGGCACGACCGCGGCCCAGACCATTGAGGTGGCCGCCGGCACGGCGAGCCGCGGATCCCGTCGCCCGGCTAACGGTGTGGTGGGCGCCTGGATGGCGGCTAGAGGCAACAGCGTGAGCCCCACCGCACTGTCCTGGGCCTGGGGAGACCGTCGTGACCGGGCTGCGGCTGCGGCGGGCCGCGCAGCCGCTGACGGACCGCTGGCAGCGAGGTGCCGGTCGCAGCCCCGCCAGGCCGGCGCAGCTCGGGATCAGCTTCCGGCCGCTGCAGGCTGCCGACCTCGGGCTCGATCCGGGCGACTCGCTGCGCGCCCTGCTGACGTACCCGTTCCACCTGATCCGGCTGGGCGCCTACTGGAACCGGCTCGAGCCCGGCCCCGGGCGGTTCGAGCCCGGCGAGCTCGACCGGCATGTCGACGCCGCCGAGCGGGCCGGAAAGCAGATCATCGTGTGCGTCGGGCCCGGTGAAGGCGTTCGGCTACCCGGAGTTCTTCGTGCCGCCGCACCACCTGGACCGCGCCGCTGCGCGAGGGCGCCCTGGTCACGCCCGGCGCGCACCGGCGACTGCTGGACGCCGCGACCGCGTTCGTCACCCGCGTCGTGGAGCGGTACCGCGACCGCGACGCGATCGTCGCGTGGCAGGTCGAGCACGAGGCCGTCGACCCGCTCGGAGTGGAGCACTCCTGGCGGCTGTCGACGCCTTCGTGCGGGCCGAGGTCGACGGCCGTGCGCGCGGCCGACCCGACCCGCCCGGTCCTGATGAACGGCTTCCTGCCGACCTCGGTCCCGGTGCGCACTGCAGCAGTGGTGGCGGACCCGGGACCAGGGCGACTCGCTGGCGGTCGCGCAGCGGCTGGCCGACATCGTCGGTATCGACTTCTACCCGCGGCACGCGCTGGCCGCGCCGGACCGCTGACCCTGTACCTGGACGGCAGCCGGGCCCGGGGCAGCAGCGCCGCCGCGAACGGCTGCTCGACTGGGCCGCCGCGGCCGGGCGGCGACTGATGATCGCCGAGGGGCAGGCCGAGCCCTGGGAGGCGGTCACGACCCCGCCCAGTCCGGCGGGCCGGGCCATGTACAGCTGCCGCCCGGAGCATCTCATCGAGAACTACAGCCAGTGCATGCGATGGACCGACCGGCGGCCTTTCGTTCTGGATGCGTACCTGTTCTGGGGGGCTGAGTACTGGCTGCTGCGCGAGCGCCAAGGGCGATCCGCGCTACCTGCGCGCGTTCGCGCGCGTGCTGGAGCAGGCCTGATCAGCGGGTTCGCTCCCGGTAGCCGAACACCACCGCCCCGGTGATCATGAGGATGACGAACAGCACCCGCGATCACCGCCGCGTCCAGCGCCGGGCTGCCGGACACCACCTCGGCGGTAGCCGGGTGTGCCGGCGTAGAACGCCGCCCGGGTCAGCTCGACCACGTAGCGCATCGGCATCAGGTGCGCGGCCACGTCCAGGTAGAACGCGGTCCCGCGCAGCGGCACCAGAACGCCGCCGAGCACGTACTGCGGGATGATCAGGAACTGGAAGATCTGCATGGCCGAGCGCTGATTGGGCAGCGCCGCGACCGTGGCGAGCCCGAACGCGCCGCCGAGCAGGCAGCAGGCCAGGCACGGCGCCGCGATCAGCGCGCCAGCTGGCCCGGCGACATCCGCACGCCGAACGCCACGGCGAACCCGACGATGCAGGCGCCCTGGCCGAGGGCGACCAGGGTCTCCCCGGCCACCTTCCCTGTGACCAGGGTCAGCCGGGAGACCGGGGTCACGAACAGCTCGCGGGAGAAGTCGTTCTCCCGGTCCTCGACGATCGAGATCATGCCCGCGGCCGCGGACTGGAACAGGCTGGCCGCGAGCACCCCGGTGAACGCGAGCGTCACCGCGTTCAGGCCGGTGACCCGTCCGACGGTGGGCTGCAGGATGGTGCCCAGGCCGCCGATGAGCAGCACAGGGAAGGCCAGGTTGACCGCCAGCCGGGGCCGGTCGCGCAGCAGCTTGATCACGTCGCGCTGGGCGATGGCCAGTAGCGCGGACAGCTCGGCGCGCCGGCCCGGCGGCGCGGACGCTCATGCCCGGGCCCGGTCGATCAGCAGCAGGTACGCGTCCTCGAGCGTGGCGCTCCGCTGCCGGGCCTTGACCTCAGCCGGGCTGCCGCGCTCGATGATCTGGCCCCGGGCCAGCACGCACACCGCGTCGGCGGCCTCGGCCTCCTCCAGGTAGTGCGTGGTCAGGAACACGGTGGTCCCGGACGCGGCCCGGGCCTGGCGCAGGTAGGCCCACAGGCTGCGCCTGCTCTCCGGGTCCAGACCCGCGGTCGGCTCGTCCAGGAACAGCACCCGAGGACGGTGCATCAGCGCCCGGACGATCTCCAGCCTGCGCCGCAGGCCGCCGGACAGGGCGCGAGCCCGCTGCCCCAGCGGTCGGCCAGGCCCAGCACGGCGGCCATCTCCTGCACCTGGTTCCGGTAGCCGGCCGGCATCAGGCGGTACAGCGGCCGCCACGGGTAGAGCCCGTAGAGCACCGCGTGCAGCCTGATGTTCTCCTCGGCGGTCAGGTTGAGGTCGAGCGAGGGCTGCTGGAAGACGACGCCGATCTCCCGGCGCATCCCGGCCTGCTCGGCCGCCAGGTCGCGTCCGGCGATCCGGACCCGGCCCGAGGTCGGGGCCAGGGTGGTGGTGAGCACGGACACCGTGGTCGTCTTCCCCGCGCCGTTGGGCCCGAGCAGGCAGAACAGCTGACCCTCCGGCACGTCGAAGCTGATGTCGTCGACCGCGTTGCACGGGGCGGCCCGGTAGCGCTTGACCAGGTGCGCGACCTCGATCGCGGTCAAGACCCGGCCGACGCCGTGTCACGTAGGCGGCGGTAGCGGGCGTCGAGCCCGGCCCGCCGCGCCAGCCAGGCGGCCGGGCGGACGACGGCCCGGACCAGCGCGGCCGGGAGGTAGGGCGCCCGCACCTCCCGCTCGAAGTCCCGCATGAACAGGGCCAGGTCGATCAGGCTGGGCAGCCTGCGGGCCGCGGCGTGCTGGGCCTGGGCCGCCGCGGCGGCGGTCTGCAGCAGGCCTGCCATGTTCAGCGCGGGTACCGTCTGCACCGAGACCGTGGCGGGCCCGGGCCCGGGGTTGGCGAAGTGGTGCACGATCCCCGGCGGGATCCGGACGGTGTCGCCCGGGCCCGCGGTCACCCGCCGGCCGCCGACCCGGAACCTCATCTGCCCGGCGAGCACGGTGAAGCACTCCTCCTGCTCGGGATGGGCGTGGCTGCTCGGCACCCGGCCGCCGGGGGCGAGCACGAGCTCCCACTCCAGCACCCGGCCGCCGGTATCCGCCGTCGCGCTGATCGTGATCCGCTCACCGCTGAGCGGGTTGGTGATGACCCGCGGGATGCGGCCGGGCTTGCCGCCGGGCACCGTGGCCGCCTGCTGGTCAGCTGACATCTCGCACCACCGTGGTCCGGGCCGCCACCACCGACAGCAGGATGGCCAGGCCCGCGATCAGCGCGGTGGCGGCCGCGAACGGCAGCGGGGACGCCGTGGTGGCGACGCCGTGCGCGGGCCCGAACGCCGCACCGCCGAGCTGCGATCCGGCCAGGGTCGTCGCCGCCGTGTAGGGGAGGTACGGCTGCACGCCGTGGAACAGGCCGCCGACCAGCGACTCGATCACGATCGTCCAGACGAAGACGCCGATGACCGCGGCCAGCTGGGATCGGATGAGCGAGCCCAGGCCGACCCCTACGGCGGCCAGCAGGGCCGCCGCGATGATATAGCCGGCCGCGTAGCGGGCGATCGTGGCGTCGCTGACGGGCATGTGGTACCCGCGGACGGCCACGAAGGTCAGCCCCGCACCGGCCGCGATCAGGTAACCGACCAGGCCGAACACGGCGCCGGCGCAGGCGGCAGCGACCGCCTTGGCGGCCAGGACCCGGCTGCGGCGCGGGGTGGCGAGATAGGTCAGCGTGGCGGTGGAGTGTCGGAACTCGCCGCTGGCGACCGTCACGCCCAGGACGGTGGCCAGCAGCAGCGCCCATATGCCGGCGGTGATCACCGCGTTGAGCCCGGAGGCCGTGTCCAGCGGTCCTACGCCACTCCCTGAGCCGGCCCGGGACGCTTCGAGCACGGAGAACAGGGCGATGAGCCCGGCCGCGGTGGCCAGCAGGCCATAGCTCACCCGGGTAGTGCGGATCTTGAGCAGCTCGACGCGGATCAGCCGGATCATCGGGACGCCTCCTGGGTCGTCGCGGACTGGGCGGGGCGGGGGGACGTCAGCCTGAGGAAGGCCTCCTCCAGGTCGCCGCCTCCGGTCAGATCCGCCAGCGACGACTGGGCCACGAGCCGGCCGCGGGCGAGGATCACCACCGAATCAACGGTCTGGGCCACCTCGGCCAGGATGTGGCTGGACATCAGGACCGTGCAGCCCTCCGCGGCCAGGCCGCGGATCAGGTCCCGGAGCCAGCGGACCCCCTCCGGGTCCAGCCCGTTGGCCGGCTCGTCCAGGATCAGCACCTCGGGGTCGGTGAGCAGGGCGGTGGCCAGTCCGAGGCGCTGGCGCATGCCCAGCGAGAACCCGCCCACCCGGCGGCCGGCCGCGCCGGTCAGTTCGACGAGATCCAGCACGTCGTCGATCCGGGATGGGTCAGCCTGGCCCGCCATGGCCTGCACCCGCAGGTGATCGCGGGCGGTCCGGCCCGGATGGAAGCTTGACGCTTCCAGCACGGCACCGACCTGATGCAGTGGCTCGGGCAGGTCCCGGTAGGCCCGCCCGTTGATGGTGGCTGTGCCCTCGTCCGGCCGGACCAGGCCGAGCAGCATCCGCAGCGTGGTCGTCTTCCCGGCCCCGTTCGAACCGAGGAAGCCGACTACCTCGGCGCGCTCGACCTCGAAGCTCAGCTGATCGACGGCGAGCACCCGGCCGAATCGCTTGGTCAGGCCGTGCACCTCGATCACTGACATGATCCCAACTCCTTCGCGCCGCCCGCGGCCCTGTCCGGCCTGGCGGCCTGCCTGATCGATTGCGTCTCCAGGCTGCCCGGCCAGGTTCGCGGTGTCGTCGGCTGCGCGGACCGTCTCAGGTCGTCTGCTGCGGTAGCGCGCGCCGCTGGCCCTGCGCCGCCCGGTGTATGCGGGCGGGCTCGGATGTGGCCGCGAGGCCGATGCCTGGCCCCCGGCCGGGCGCGTACCGTCGTTAACAGCGATGAACGAACCTGACCTGGCCGGACACCGGCCGAATGGACCCGGGCCCGGCCCGCATGCTACGCCGGGCTGGCGCTGGGCCGTCGACGTCGCGATCGCGCTGGTGGTGACCGCCGCACAGGTCGGCGGCAGCCACGCGGCCAGTTCCTGGCATCCCGGTGCCCACGACTCCCCCTCGGCCCTGGCGTACGCCCTGCTGATCGTGGGCGGCCTGTCCCTGATCGCCCGGCGCCGCTATCCGGTCGCCGTCCTGGCCGTCACCCTGGTCACGGCGCTGTGGGCGGGCGAGCAGAAAGCCAGCGTGGTCTGGTTCGCGCTGATCGTGGCGTTCTTCACCGCGGTGCTGGCCAGGAAGCGGGCGGCCGCGATCGCGTCCCTGGTCATCGGCTACATCGCATCCGTATGGCCGCCCTGGCTGATCGGCCGGAACGGCCACGCTTCGGTCGGGTTCGCGCTCGGGCTAGCGGCCGGCCTGATGTTCCTGCTGAGCGTGGCCGAGGTGATCAGGATCCGGAACCAGCGCGCCGCTGCGGTCAAGAGCAGCCGGGAGGAGGAGCTGCGCCGGCGGGCCAGCGAGGAGCGCATGCGGATGGCACGCGACCTGCACGATGTCGTGGCACACAACATCTCGGTCATCAACGTCCAGGCGAACACGGCGCTGCACCTCATGGACCGCCAGCCGGAACGGGCGCGGTCGGCGCTGGTCACCATCAACGATGTGAGCAAACAGGCGCTGGTCGAGCTGCGCTCCGTGCTGGGGGTGCTCAGGGACGTCGACGAGGGCGCGCCCCGGACGCCAGCCCCCGGGCTGACCCGCCTCGGCGACCTCGTCGACAACGCCGCGGGAGCCGGCCTGGCCGTGCGCACCGAGCGGGACGGCGACCAGGTGCCGCTGCCCGCCGACGTCGACCTGGCCGCGTACCGGATCGTCCAGGAGGCGCTGACCAACAGCGCCCGCCACTCCGGCGGCGGGCACGCCACCGTGCGCCTCGGCTACCGCGAGACCACCCTGGAGATCGAGGTGCGTGACGACGGCTCGCCCCGGCCGCGGGGCGGCGCCCCGCCCTCGACCGGCGCCGGACCGGTCAACGGCTCCGGCAACGGCATCGCGGGCATGACCGAGCGGGCGGCCGCGCTCGGCGGCACGCTGACGGCGGGCCCGAGACCGGAGGGCGGCTTCGAGGTGCGGGCGCGGCTGCCGCTGCTCAGGTCCCCGGGGTTCACGTCCGAGGATCACGACGTCCCTGGCCCTGAGCCCGCGGACCAGGAATCCCGCCCCGAATCCCCGCACCAGGGGAGCGAGCCGTGATCCGGGTCGCGCTGGCCGACGATCAGGAACTGGTCCGGGCCGGGTTCGCCGCGCTGCTCGACGCCGAGGACGACATCGAGGTGGTCGGGGAGGCCGCCGACGGTGAGGAGGCGGTCCTGATCGCCACCCGGCGCACGCCGGACGTGCTGCTGATGGACATCCGCATGCCGCGGCTCGACGGCATCGAGGCGACCAGGCGCATCGCCGCGGACGAGGGCCTGAGCGCGGTCCACGTCGTGATCCTGACCACCTTTGAGCTCGACGAGTACGTCTTCGAAGGCCTGCGGGCCGGAGCCGCCGGGTTCCTGGTGAAGGACACCGACGCCGCCGAGCTGATCCGGGCGGTCCGGGTGGTGGCCGACGGTGAGTCGCTGCTGTCCCCGACGGTCACCCGGCGCCTGATCGCCGAGTTCGCCGCGCACACCCGGGAGGCGCGCAGCCCGGCCGGCCTGGACGACCTGACCCCGCGGGAGCGCGAGGTGGTCGCGCTGATCGCATCGGGGCTGTCCAACGAGGAGATCTCCCGCAAGATCTACGTCAGCCCGTCCACGGTGAAGACCCACGCGGCCCGGGCCATGACCAAGCTGGGCGCCAGGGACCGGGCCCAGCTGGTGGTGTTTGCCTACCAGGCCGGCCTGGTCCGCCCCGGCTGGGCCTGAGGTCAGCCGCCCACGCCCGGGACCGGGCGGCCTTCCTCCAGGTAGACGAAGCCATTCGCCCGGGACGCGGCCTTCACCCGCCGCCGGACCGGCCCCCGGAGCAGGGTGAGGGCCGTCTTCATGCCGGCGAGCCGGTGCTCGGAGATCTCCTCCGCCTGCAGTGTGATCGCGCTGAGGCCGGCATCGTCCATCGCGCCGCAGTCAAACAAGAACCGCATGCCACCTGGCCGGCCCGGGCGGGGCTTGCGGAAGTCCACGCAGGCCAGGCGGCCGGATTGCACCTCAAGCCCGCATTCCTCGCGCACCTCCCGCTGGCAGGCCTGCCACGGCGTTTCCCCGTCGGCCTCCATGACGCCGCCGGGGATCGTCCATCCCGACTTGTAGGTCGGCTTCAGAATCAGCAGCCGCCCAGCGCCGTCGAAAATCAGCGCTCCGGCCGAGGCGGGGATGGCCGGGAGGACTTCGAGTTCACCGTTCGGGAACTCCGCAGCGCTGGACATGGCATCAAGCCTACGGACCCTGCCGGTCAGGCCTTGAGCGTCGGCTCGTCGGGCGCCGACAGGCTCAGCACGGCACCGGCCACCGCGGGGGACGCGCTGATCTTCGCCTCGAGCGCCCGGAGGCGGACGGCCAGGTGTGACTCGATGTCGTCGCCGGTCAGATCGACGTCGCCGATCACAGAGACCATGTGCGGCCCGACGATCTCCAGCCGCAGGTAGGTCACCCGCGCCACCTCCGGCAGGTCCATCAGCGCCTCGATGGCGGCTGCGCGCACCCGGGGGTCGGCCTCCTGGCCGACCAGAAACCGCCGGTTGAGGTTGATCAGGACGATCGCGACCACGGCGAGCAGCAGGCCGATCATGATCGACCCGATCGCGTCCGGGATGGGCGACCCGGTCAGCTCGTGAGCGCCCAGCGCGGCGGCCGCGATGACCAGGCCGATCAGGGCGGCGGAGTCCTCGGCGAACACCGCCCGCAGCGTCGGATCGGAGGTGGCCAGGACGTGCTCGATGAGGTCACGCTGCAGCGATTCGGCCTCAGGCTTCGCCTGCCGGACGGACTGCAGGAACGAGATCCCCTCCAGTACGAACGAGATACCGAGCACGATGTAGCCGATGGCGAAATGCCCGGCAGGTTCCGGCGTGATCAGTTCCTGGATGCCGTGCACCACAGACACCGCCGCCCCGGCCACGAACAACCCGAGCGCGGCGAACAGCGACCATACGTAGGCGTCCCGGCCGTAGCCGAACGGGTGCGTGCGGTCGGCCGGGCGGCGGGACCGCCGGTTGGCGAGCAGCAGGAAGATCTCGTTGCCAGCGTCCGCCCACGAGTGCGCGGCCTCGGCGAGCAGCGACGCCGACCCGGTCACCACGGCGGCCACCGACTTCGCCACGGCGATGAGGATGTTGGCCACGAAGGCGACCACCACCGTGGTGAGGCTCTCGGACTCGCCGGGGCTCGGCGGCCTCCGACACCACCCCGAGCAGGTCGTGGGCCGCCGGGGCGGCATCCCCGGCCAAGGCTGGCGCCTGACCGTGCTCGCCGTTCTGCTCGTCCGTCATAAATCAGTGCTAACACATCGCGACCCACCCGGGACGCACTCGAAGCGCGGACCATGGCCCCGTGCGGTCAGAAGATGATCACCCGGCCGAGGACGCCGAACGCGGTGAGCAGCCCGATAACGGTCAGCACTGCCGTGGCCGCGAGCGCGGTGCCGGTCCACCGGCGCCGGCCGGCGATGGGCCGAGGGCCATCCACGCGATGGCGGCCCAGCCGAGCCCCTCGACCAGGAAGAACGTCTCGTTGAAGGCCAGGTCCTGGACGTCGGCCAGATGCCGGTTCACCGTCACCCACTGCGCGGGCGGGTAGTGGATGCGCAGCGCGCCGGCCAGACTGGCCACCCGCTGTATGTCCTGGACCAGCGCGTGCATGACGAAGCCCACCGCCAGCACCCAGCACACGGCCAGCAGGACACGCCGCGCACCCGGCCGCTTCCATCCAGGCAGGAAGGCCACCGGCAGCACCGCGACCGCCAGCAGCAGCGCCGCGCCGATGAGGTTGATCGCCCGGAACTCGGCCGGGCTGGCCGGCTGGCCGATCATGCCGACGGTTCCGCCGAGGCCGTAGTACACGCGGTACAGGGCGTACAGCAGCGCACAGCCGCTGGTGACCAGGCTCGCGATCACGAGTCCAGCGGGATTCCGCCGTCCCGGCTCATGCTCGACGAGGGAGCCGGCTTGCTAACGGTCACTGGCCCCAAGCTACCCAGGCAATCCCTCCCAAACGCCGGTCAGGTTTGGCGGGCGGCGCCGGTCAGGTTTGGCGGGCGGCGCCGGTCAGGTTTGGCGGGCGGCGCCGGTCAGGTTTGGCGGGCGGCGCCGGTCAGGTTTGGCGGGCGGCGCCGGTCAAGTTTGGCCGGCACCGATCAATTTCGGGAGAGATGCCCGTCAGGTTCAGCGGAGGTGTCCATCGTGGCCGGTTCCCGTTCGTCGTCGTGATGACGAGCCGAAACCGGCTGACGAACAATCACACGGAGGTTGCGATGAGTCTGCCCCAGGTCGTGTCGCGCGAGGAGTGGCTGGCCGCCCGCGAGCAGCTGCTCGTGCGGGAGAAGGAGCTGACCCGGCAGCGCGATGCGCTGAACGCCGACCGGCGGCGGCTGCCGATGGTGCGCATCGGCAAGGACTACGTCTTCGAGGGCCAGGACGGCAAGGCCACCCTCCAGGACCTGTTCGGCGACAGCAGCCAGCTGATCATCTACCACCTGATGTACGACCCGGCATGGGAGAACGCCTGCCCGGGCTGCACGGCCGCCATGGACGAGTGGCCGGCCGCCCTGACCGCGCACCTGGGGGTGCGCGACACCGCCTTTGCCGCGGTTTCCCTGGCTCCGTATGCCAAGATCGCTTCCTACGCGGCGTCCCGCGGATGGACCTTCCCCTGGTACTCCTCGTCCGGCAGCGACTTCAACTACGACTTCCACGTCACCCTGGACGCGGCGGTGGCCCCGGTCGTCTACAACTACCGGACTCAGGCCGAGCTCGCCGAGCGCGACCCGGACTGGGCCAAGGAGGGCTCAACCGAAATGCCGGGCTTCAGCTGTTTCCTGAGGGATTCCGGCGCCGTCTTCCACACCTACTCCACCTACGCGCGGGGCACCGAGCAAGCCGACGGCGGTGGCGCCTACTCCCTGCTGGACCTGACCGCGCTGGGCCGTCAGGAGGAGTGGGAAGAGCCGAAAGGACGCGCCGCGCACATCCGGCAGGCGGACCCCACCTTTTCTTCCTGACCGTGCCGTTCTAGCGTGATCGAGGAGGTTCTGGCATGAGGCTGATCCCAGTGTTGGTTCTGGCCAGCGGGCTGCTGATCGGGCTCGCCACCGTGGCCGGTGCCTGGCTGGCGCGCCGCCAGGCCGCCCGCCGTGAGCTGTGCTTCGGCGCGGCCGCCGGGGCGCTGCTGGTCATCGCCGGGGTCCATCTGCTGCCAGACGCCTGGAGCGGGGCACGGCAGGCGGGAATCTCCCTGTGGGTCATCCCGGTGGCCGCGGTGATCTCGTTCGCCGTGGCCGCCTGGCGGTGCGCCGGGGTGCACCTGCCAGGCCGACCGGGAGGCGGCCGGGGGCGCCGGGGCCGCGGGCGCACTGGCCGTGCACCGGCTGCTGGAGGGGGCGGCCCTGGCCCTCACCAGCTCGGTCATGGTGGCGGCCGCGCTCATCGTGCACGCGCTCGCCGAAGGGCTGGCCGCGGGGACCCTGCTCGGCCGCGCCCCGCGACGCCAGGTGGTGCTGTGGCTGACGGCGATGTGCGTGAGCCCGATCGTGGGCGCGGCGATCACCGAGCTCTGGCCGTTCCCGGCGCGCCTGGAGCCGGTGCTGCTGGCCGTGGCCGCGGGCGTGCTCGGCCAGGCCGCCCGGGTCAGCCTGGGCGCGGCCTTTCACCAGGTGCGCCTGGCCCGGATCGTGGTCTCCAGCCCTGCGGCCGCGACGCTGATCGCCGCCGCCGTGACCACGCTGGCCGTGCACGGGGCCGGGCTCGATTCAGGGCGGCAGCTGCCAGAAGTCGCCGGTGAGGCCGCCACTGCCCGAGCAACTGCTGGGCCGCGGGCGTGGGGCGGGGGGACCAGTCAGGATCCAGCCGGTCGCCGTACCACACCTGGGCCAGCCGCCACATGACCGCCGAAGGAACGACCTGGCCGACCGGACGCGGAGCGGCCTGCGCCCACGCATCGACGTGCGCCGGCGAGCAGAACAGCCGGATGTTCACGCACGTGCCCACCACGTCGTCCCACCAGCGGCGGGCCGGGGTCGGGACGTGCACGACCAGGTCCGGCCCGGGCGGGCCGTCCCGGCCGGCGCAAAGTCCCAGGGCGCGGCCGCAGCCGGGGCAGAGCGTGCGGATCTCGACCGGCTCGCCGAGCGCGGCACCGATGCCGAAAGAGTCCCAGGCGCACCCGCCTCACCACATCCGGTCACCCGGGTCACGGCCGGGCCCTGGCCTTCCGCGGTGACCACGAAGCCCATCGGCGCGGCCGAGAACGGGTGCGCCATCCGCACCGCGTCGCCTTCCGAGGCCAGCACGATGGCGTGGGCCTCGTGCAGCTGCCTCAGGGCGGTCCGCACGTCGGCCTCGGGCAGGCCGGTCTGCGCGGCGAGCCCGGCCACCGACGGGGGCTGGCCCTGGCCGGCGAACGTGCGGTAGATGGCCAGGCGCACGGCCCGGCCAGCCGGGCTGAGCGGGGGGGTTTGCGGGGGTCGTCCCCGGGGCCAGCACTGAGCCCGGTCATGGCTGGCCCGCCGGGGCGAGGAGCGCCTCGGCCACGCGGCGGCCGCGGCGCACGATGCGCTGGCGGCTGGCCCGGTCGGGCGCCAGCGCGGCCTGCACGGTGGCGCCGTCGATGACGAGGGCCACCGCGGCGGCGAGCTCGCCGGGCCCGGGCCGCCCGGCCTGCACGACCAGGCTGGTGAGCTCCTCGATCAGCTCCTGCTTGTGGCGGGCGGCGATCGTCACGGCCCGCCGGTCCGGCCCGGGCGCGGCCAGGGCGGCATCAACAAACGGGCAGCCGCGGAAGCTCTCGCCGCCCGCGGCAGACTCCAGGCGGTCGAACACCGACAGGATGCGGCGCACCGGGTCGCCGGCGCCGGTCCGGTCGGCCCCGACGAGCCACTGGATGTGCCGGCGGTTGTGGTGACCGAGGGCCGCCGCCAGCAGATCATCCTTGTCCGCGAAGTGCCGGTAGGCCGACATCTTCCCCGCCCCCGCTGCCGCCGCCGCCGCGTCCATCGATACCGCGCGGGGCCCGGACCTGGCCAGCATCTCCTCGGCCGCCGCGACCAGCCGCTCCCGGGCGTCATGGGATCCGGTCATGGCGTAAACGATACCTATAAGTATCGTTTGACTCGAACAGGCCCCGGCCGCAGAAGGTTCCGGGTGCACGCGGGCTTTCCGATCGCCCCGTGTGGCGCCGTGGCATCGGCCGCACGACTGATTACGGTAGGTACCTTCCGGGTAATTGGGACGGCCGTAGGACCAGGGCACGGCCGGGCCCGGCGGCAGCGGGCACTGGGCGTAAGCAAGGAGAGCAGCAGAACCGTGCGGAGCATGAAGTACGGCCAGGACGTCCTCGCGGCGCAGCGCCGCCGGCCGGGCAGCGCCAGCTCCCGCGGGTCGCGGCCGAGCGCGGGCTGGTGGTCGAGGACGCCGCGGGCGAGTTCTGCGGTGCCGTGGTTCTCTGCGAGAAGGACGCGGTCACGCTGGAGGACCGGCACGGCCGGCGCCGGGTGTTCCCGCTACGCGCCCCGTTCCTGCTGGAGGGCAAGCCGGTCATGCTGGTCCGGCCCGCCCCGGCCGGCGCGCCGGGTGCGCCGGGCAGGCCGGGCGGGCGGACCGCGTCCGGGTCGATCGCCCCGCCGCCGAGCCGGGCCAAGGTGGCGCGGGCCAGCCGGATCTACGTCGAGGGCCGCCACGACGCCGAACTCGTGGAGAAGATCTGGGGCGACGACCTGCGTGACGTCGGTGTCGTGGTGGAGTACCTCGGCGGCATCGACGACCTGCCCGCGATCGTCACCGACTTCTCCCCCGGTCCCGTGCGGAGGCTCGGCGTGCTCGTCGACCACCTGGTGGACGGGTCCAAGGAGACCAGGATCGCGGCGCAGGCGCGATCGCCGCACGTGCTGATCGTCGGGCACCCGTTCATCGACGTGTGGGCGGCGGTCAAGCCGTCGGTGGTCGGGATCCCCGCCTGGCCGCGGGTGCCTCACGGCTTGCCGTGGAAGGAGGGCGTGCTCGACGCCATCGGCTGGCCCCCGGACACGGCCCGGGCCTGGCAGCGCATCCTGCGCGCGGTGACGTCCTTCACCGACCTGGAACCCGAGTTCCTCGGCCGGGTCGAGGAACTGATCGACTTCGTCACCGCACCCGGCAGCGGGTAGCGCCAGGGCGGGCGGGGGACCGGCCCGCGGACGTGGCGTAACGGCTCTGCATCAGAGTCAGCCTTCGATGGCGCTGAGCAGGCTGATCACCGCCAGCGTGGCCATGGCCAGCGCGGCCAGCCTGACGATGACGGTGATCGGCACGACGCGCAGCAGGCCACGGCCCCCGGTGATCGCCAGCCCGCCGACAGCCCAGAGCGCCAGCACGCTGCCGACGGCGACCGCGAGCAGGTTGTGGTGGTATTTGGCCGCCATGCTGGCCATCACGATCTGCGTCAGATCGCCGAACTCGGCCACGAGGATGATGATGAAGCTGGTCATCATGGCCCGCGCCGCGGTCGGCGGCTTGCCATCGGCCGGGACGAGACTCTGCCCGTCCTCCGCGTCGCTGCGCAGCAGCAGCAGCGCACCCACACCGAATAGCGCGGCCACCACTACTTCCAGCGCCCGGCGGGGCAGCAGCGCGAGCAGGCCGCCCGCGGCGACCGCCAGCGCCACGTGCACGGCGAACCCGGCCGCCACCCCCGCGAACACCGGCCGCGGCCGGTAGCGGGTACCGAGCACCACGCTGGCCAGCGCGGTCTTATCCGGCAGCTCGGCAGGAAACACGAGAACGAACACCGCGGCGACGACAGCGAAGTTCAAGCCCGGGGTCCTTGCCTGTCGGGGCCGTACCGGCCCGAGCAGAGGCTTCGGCGCGGCATGGGCCTGCGGCCGAAGGTCTCGCTCAGCGCGGGCCTAACCGGGCCGCGCCCCGGGCACCGGGCCTGCCTGGGCAGGCCAGCATGTCGATGTCCCGGCGGGAAGCTACTCCCCTTCGCTGCCCGCCAGCATACCGGCCACTATCCGTCCCAGGGCGGCAACCAGGCACTATTGCAGGATGGAGTCACTGGCCGGGCTGCGGGAGCGGCGCGCGATCGAATGCCGCCTGACGCCCAGCCGGGCGCTGCTGACGCTCGGCGAGGCGGAGGCGTTCCTGCGCGACCGGGGGCTGCTGACCCGGACCCCGGACTGCGCGCTGCCGAGCCTGTTCGAGGCCTGCCACGAGGAGCCGTACCAGCCGGGCGGGCAGGGTTTCGCCAGCTGGCCGGCCACGAAGTGGCCCTGGTTTGGTGAGCTCGGCGAGCGCGGCTACCTGATGACCGCAGTCCACCGGGGCAAGAACCTGCTCGTCACCGGTGAGATAGCGGACGTGCTCGACCCGGTCTGCCGGGCTGAGATCGAGCGCATGCGCGCCGCCGACGCGGGCTGGCGGCGATTGCTCGATCATCTCGCCGCCGTCGGGCCGTCCAGCCCCGACGACCTGCGCACCGAGCTCCGGCTGACGCGGCAGGAGCTGAAATCGCTGCGAGCCCCGCTGGAGCGGCGCGGCGCGGTCGTCTCGCGGTCGGTGGAGGTGCCCGCGGGCGAGGGCCACTTGCACACGAGCGAGCTGTCGCGCTGGGACCAGGTGCATCCCGGCGGCGCGGCCGCCGATCCAGGCCGGGCGTTCCGGGACCTGATCGTGGCGGGGGTGCGCGCCGCCGTGGTCGCACCCGAGCGTGAGCTGCCGCGGTGGTTCTCCTGGCCGTGGCACTGGACCGGGACGCTCGTCGATGATCTCGTCCGCGAGGGACGGCTGCGGCGGGCCGGCGATCACGTCACGCCCGGCTTTTCCGTGCCGCCGGCGTAGCACGCGGCGATGTCAGCGCCGTATAGCCCGGAGGCCTAACCGGGAGCGTCACGGCCCGGCGTGTACGAACGGAGCCCAGGCCAGCGGGTGCTCGCCGCGGTCGCGCAGCTGCCTGGTGGCCTCGTGCAGGGCGGCGGCCGCCTGCCCGGGAGCCAGGCCGGGGTGGTCCGTGGCGCAGATCACGCGCCGGTAGATGTGATCAGCCGCGCCGGGACCCAGCCGCTCGCTGACCCGCCACTGGGTGGCGATGACATGTGCGCCGCCGGCCAGCTGGAACGCCCCGGCGATGTGCACCGCCTCGTCCGGGAGCTGCGGACCGGGCGCGGCGGGCACGGCCAGCGTGCGGCCGGGCCTTTCGCAGCCGCGGCGGGCCTGGGCAAGGACCTGCAGCGTGGGCGTGTAGGAGGAGATCACCCGGTCCAGCACGGTGTCCGCCACGGGCTGGCTGCCCTCGCGCACGGCCGCGGCGTGCTGGCCCACGGCCGGGTGGTGGCCCGCGGCGTGCCAGGGCAGGACGGCCGCGCGGCCCGCCAGGCACCACCACAGGCGCGGCCACCGCGCGTGCCGCCCGGCGGGCCCGCTGCAGCCCAGCCGCTCCAGGACGTCCCCGGTCACGCTGTCCCACATCGCGCCGAGCACTTCGGCGAGGACCTCACGGGTCTCACGCCGGCTGCCCGGGGTGTCCTGGGTGGCCACCGCGGCGGCCAGCAGGTCGGCGCACTTGGCCACCCAGCCTGGAGTGACATCGAGCGGGACGGTGCTCAGGCCGCCGTCGGTGACGATCAGCGCGTCGCACCGGTATCCACTGATGTTGAGGATCACCACGGGCCCATCCGCCGCGGCCGCGCTCAGCTCCGCGAAGCCAGGACGGCTGAAGACGTGCTCGAGCCCCGGGCGCTGGCGGGCCTGCCGGACCAGGGTCTCCCACTCCCCGGCCAGTTCCTGCCGCTGCTCCTCGGCCCGCTGGGCGGCCGTGGCCGGGTCGGTGCTCTCGCCCGGTACGTCGGCGGGAAAGTCCAGCCCGCGGCGGAGCTCGCCCATCCGCTGGGCCAGGTCAGGAGCGAACGCGGCCACCGCGGCCCGGTCCGCGCCGGCCTGGACGGCCGGGGCGAGCACGGCCCCGCGGCCGCGCTCGAGCAGCACGACCGCCTGCCGAGCGAGACCGTCCGCGGTCCCGGCGGCCGCGTCGTCCCCGCCGGGGGAGCCTGGCTGCGGGCGGCGTCCGCCGCGTGCAGCGCAACAGCGGCCGCGTCACCGGCCAGGGCGGCCGCCGTCTGCAGCACCGGCACCACCTCGGGGCGGTCGGGCCCGTGCCAGCCGAGGGTGTCCAGCGCGGCCACGGCCTCGGTGTAGCCGCTCAGCGCGTCCGCCCAGTCCTCGGCCGCGGCGGCCAGCAGGCCCCAGGATTGCGCCGCGTCCACCCGGGTCCGGGCCGGGGCGGAACCCGCTAAGGCCGCCTCCCGGAACGCCGCCCGCGCCCGGTCCCTGGCCATGAGGTCCGGGTCCGGGCCGTGCTCGTAACGCTCGGCGTGCGCCCGGGCCAGGCGGTACAGGCAGTCAGCCCGGCGGGGGTGGCCCGCGGGCGTCCCGTCCACGGCAGCCTGGCCGGCCCGGACCGCGGCGTCCAGGTCCTGGTTGTCCCCGCTCACCTTGAACCGCCGCAGCAGCAGGAGGCACAGGTTGTGCTGCTGCCGGAGCCATTCCATCCCGCGCCGCGGCACCGCGGTGAGCGCTTCCCGGGTGCGCTCGATGGCTTCGGCCAGGTCCGACGCGGCCGCGCCGCGCTCGCAGCCCACGGTCAGCGCGTGGCACAGCGCGGGCAGCGCGACCGGCCGGTCCGGGTCTGCGGCCCCGGCCTGGCTGAGCGCGGCCACCGCGCTCCGGCCCGCCTGGATGGCCGCGGTCACGTCCTCGCCGCACTGGTAGCGCTCGAACCGGGCCAGGAGCGCGGTGCTCAGCGCGGCCCAGTGCCGGGCCGGCACGCGGCGGGCGGGCCCCCGGGCGGCCACCGCCGCCCGGGCCGCGACGACCGCCGCCTCCAGGTCCGCAGCGCTCCCCGTGTGCGCGTACCTGGCCTGCAGCACGGCCGACAGGTTCGCTTGGTGCACGGCCAGCTCCGGGCCGGCCGTGGCCTGGCCGGCCGCGGCGGCGGCCTGGCCGAGACGGACGGCCTCGTCGAGGTCGGCGCGGTCGCCGGCGCGGGTGAACCGGGCCCGGAGCAGCCCGGCCAGGTTCGACTGGGCCCGGCGCCGGACCAGGTGACCTGGCGGGAGGAGGGCGAGCGCTTCCTGGCTGGCCTGGATGGCCGTCCCGAGAACGCCGGGGTCCTGGGTCAGCTGGAAGAGATCGCCCAGGCTGGCGCCGAGGTTGGACAGGTGCACGCCCCGGTACGGGTGGCCCGGCGGCGCGATCTCGGCCGCCCGGCGCGCCAGGTCGACCATCACCCGGCCGACGCTGGCCTCGCCCGTTCTGCGCCAGTATGACCGCAGCACGGCCTGCTCCGCTCCCAGGCAGTCGGCCATGTCGGGCGCACGCCCGGGCCTGGCGTCCCGGCGCCGGTACTGGCCCGCCTCGGCCGGGACCGCGCCGGGGTCGGCCTGGCCCACGAACGCGAACATGGCCAGGGCCGCCTGCGCGTCATGGTCATCGCGGTCACGCACCCGGTAGCTGTGCAGCAGGCCCACCGCCGCCACGGCGTCCAGGGGCGGCTGCGACGGCCCGCCGGGGCCGGACGCCGCCGCGAGCAGGGCCGCGCCCGCATCGAGCAGGGCGCCGGTCTCGTCCAGGACCTGCCGGTCCAGCGTGCGCTGGTAACTAGCCAGCCGACTGCTGATCGCATCGGTCATCGCCCGCCCCCCAGTGCGGAGCGCGCCCGAACGCATCCGCGGGCCGATGCTAATGGCTCAGGGAACGGATGGCACGCAGGGATTGCCGGATGCCCCCGGTCGGGTGGACGATGTCGGCGATGAGCGAAAGTCCAAATCCCAGCCATAACGCTGCTATCCCGCGGTTTGTCTCGGCGCCGGGCGGCCCGGCCGAACGGGGGCGCGAGTTCGGCGCCGCCCAGGCCGATCTGGTTGCGAACACGCTGGCCAGGTACCGGGAGCTGTTCGCGGCCGCGCACGGCCTCACCCCGGACCAGATCATGCTCCAGGGCGAGCGCGTCGCGGACATGGTGAGCCGGTTCTGGCCGGACCTCGCGGACGAGATCGCCGGTATCGCCGCCGGGGCAGGCGTCGACGAGCGCGAGCTCTTCGCCGCGAACGCGCGCACCGAGATCCTGTCCGGCGCGGGCAGCCCGGAGTGCTCAGTGATCGCCGCGCTGCCCGACCGGTCGTCCACGGGCAGCCTGGTCATGGCCCAGAACTGGGACTGGCACCCCGGTCTCGCCCCGTCCCGCGTGGTGTGGACGATCACCGAACCGGACGGGCGCTGGCTGACCACGCTGACCGAAGCCGGCATCCTGGCCAAGGTCGGTCTCAACAGCTCGGGCCTCGGCGTACTGCTCAACATCCTGTACTGCTCGCTCGACGCGGGGGTGGGCGGACTGCCGGTCCACCTGCTGCTCCGGCTGCTCCTGCAGCGCTGCGACGACATGGCGTCGGCGCAGCAGCTGATCCGCGACGCCCGGATGAGCGCGTCGTCCTGCATCACGCTCGGCTGGCAGCAGGGCGGCCAGGCCGAGCTCGTGAGCGCAGAGCTGTCCCCCGGCGGCCCCGCGTTCGTCTCCCCCACCGACGGTGTCCTGCTGCACACGAACCACTTCCAGCCGGAGCCCCCGGCCGGGCAGGATCTCTTCATACGGGACTGGCCCGACACGATCAGCCGGCTCGACGACCTGCGCAAGCAGGTCAGCGGCGCCGCCGTCATCTCGCCCGAGCTGATCCACGGAGCGCTCCGCTCGCACGACGGGCGCCCGAACTCGGTCTGCAACCACGGCGAGCAGGCCGAGAAGTTCTCCGATCAGAGCGCGACCCTCGCGTCCGTCGTCCTCGACCTGGGGCAGCGGACGATGACACTCGCGGGCGGCCAGCCGTGCACGATGCCCTATGAGGCCGTGGAGACCCCGGCCTCATAGTCACGGTCCCCCTGCCGGTCTGAGCGCCGTGGGCCGTCCGTCTCCGGAGCCCGGTCCTCACCCGCCCAGAGGATCGGGCTCCGCCCCCCCTGGAGAGGGACGGCCCACGCCGTCAGGTGCCTAGGCCGAGGTGCTTCTCCAGCGCCACCAGGGCCGCCAGCACCGGGTAAGGCCCGCGGATCCGCTGCAACCGGGGCGGGATCTCGGAGTAGTCCAGGTCCGGATGATCGCCGCAGTCGCCGCAGACGAGCTCGAACGCGGTGGTACAGCCGCCATCCGCTCGGCCCTCCACGATGCGCGCTGGCTGACGCCGCAGGTTCGTCTCACGGCCGTGGCCGGGCTGACCAGCAGGAGGGGGGTTCGTGAGACGGTGGTCGTCACTGCGCAGCCGCGCGTGACGGAGATGGCGCCGTCCGCGTGACACCGGAATGACACTCTGACGTTCGGATGACCGGCTGCTGGTGACGGCGTCCGCGCCTTCAGGACCCACCCAGATCGACCCCCAAGCCGACGATTCTCATCAGCTGCCGGGGTCTGGAGCAGCAGGACCTTGCCAGTTTCGCAGCGTGACCGCGTTCAGGCAACCGGCGCGGTGCGGGCAGGATGCTCAGCTGCCAGCATCGTTAGGGCGAGACCGGGCCGGGCGGCGGGGCCCATGCGAGCGGGTCGAGTCTTCCGTCGATGGCAGCACGGGCGACGTCGGTGAGGCGCTGGTTGTTGTTGCGGGCGTGGGCCCGCAGCCGGGAGAAGGCCTCGGACAGGTCGACGCCGGCCCGTTCTGAGATCACGCCCTTGGCTTGCTCGATCACCACGCGACTGGTCAGGGCGGCGGACAGCTGCTCATTCAGGCGCTGGGCCTCGGCGGTGACGCGATGCTGGGCGATGCTGAGCGCGGCGAGGTCGGCGAAGCCGCGGGCGACGATGACGTCCGCCTCGGCCATCGGGGTACGGCTGACGCTGAGCAGGTTGAGCGCGCCGAGGGTCACCTCCCGCAGCCGCAGCGGCAGGGCGAGCGCCGACCGGAAGCCGGCCTGGAGGGCAGCGGCAGAGAACAACGGCCAGCGACCGGTCCCGGCCAGCAGATTCTCGTGCTCGACCGGCTCGCCGGTGCGGAAAGTGTCCAGGCAGGGGCCTTCCTGAGTCTGCAGCTCGAACAGCTCCAGCAGGCGCATCGCCTCGCTGGAGGAGGCCACCAGCCCCAGGCTGCCCGCCGGGGAGGCCAGCATCACCCCGGCCGCGGAGACGCCGAGCAGGCTCACACACCGGTCCGCGAGCACGGTCAGCATGTCAACCACGTCAAAGTCGTCTACCAGGGTGTCAGCCATCTCGACCAGTGCCTTAACCACGTCGGCTTCTCGGGTCATTCTCACTTACCCTCCAGAGCGCTCGGCACCGTCTGGAGCCGGCCAGCGCCGGATCGGGGCCATGCCCGCGGTCCTCCATCCTAGTGACGGCCGTCCCTGCCCCTGACGCGCGGGATCATGCCATTCTGAGCCTGCGGGCGATGACATCCTGGGCCACGTCGGCGAGCAGGCGATCGCTGCTGAAGGCGAACGCCCGCAGGCGGATGAGCGCCTCGGACACGCTGATGCCCTCCTGGACCGAGACCATGCCGGCCGCGTTGTGCACCGAGAAGTGGAAGTCGGCGCCGGCTTCGAGTTCCTCAGCCACAGTGTCAAGGGGCGCGCCGGCCTGAGTCTCCAGCACCCAGCGGGCGGCCACATCCGCCATGACCAGTGCGTCGGCCTGCTGGTCGCTGGTCAGCGGGCCGGGCAGGTCGCGGTAAAGGTTGAGCGCCCCGAGATGCACCGTTCCGACCCGGAGCGGGAACCCGAAGACCGCCCGCACCCCCGCCTGCAGCGCCGGCGGGGTGAAGGCCGGCCACCGGCGAGTCACCGGCTCGGCCAGGTCGGGCTCGGCCACGACCCTGTCGTACCGGTGGGCGTCGACGCACGGGCCCTCGCCCAGCGTGTACTGCAAGTCCTCGATCAGCCGGCTCACCCCATCAGTGGTGCACAACGACCCCCGGGGTATGTCATTCGACATGAGCATGACCCCCGCCCCGTTCACCCCCATGATCGGCGGGCATGCCCCGCACAGCCGGGCCGAAGACCACGGCTCTTCCCCGGTCGACAGCGCGGCCAGGATCCGGTAAAGCCTGTCACCGGGCATCAGCAACACGATTCCGGGCCTGGGCTCTGGCGCACTGCCCGCGATACTGCACAATCGCTCACCTGCCGCCTCCTCCGCCTGAGAAAGGAAAGCGCCAGCAGGGGAGCCAGCTCAACGCCATTCCGGGGGCCGGGCAAAACGCGGGCCCCTCTCGCCACTCACGCTACGCCACAGGCAGGCCGAAGGCAGACCGGATCAGGCGCCGGCGACCGTCCGGCGTTGGTTCAGCGCCCGGCTTCCTGCCGTCGCGTGAGCCGGTCGAGCAGTGCTTCCCTGATTGCTGGCCGGCTCCCGAACACCAGCAGGAAGGCCGCCTCGCGGGCCAGCCGCCCGGCGGCGCCGCCGGCCAGTGCGGAAGCGCTGCCGCGCCAACCGTGCGGCGAGCTCCTTGATGGTGGCCGATACGCCGCTGACCTCGGTCATGACCCCGCGATGATATGCCACCGCCGGCCAGGTTTCTGGCCGGCTCCACCTCATGTCCATATGGTCTCCGTCCCGGCTGCACGGGTAACGGGTCTGCTAAGAGACAGAAGCGATGGCCACCGCAGCGTCACAGGGGCCGTCGTGGGGGGATAGCAGGCGGTGCCCGCGCCCGCGCTGGGCCGGCCGCAGCCATTCGTCAGGTGGGCTGCGGCGGCGACAGCAGCGGGAACCAGCGGTCCGGGGCCGAAATCCGCGGGAAGGCGGGCACCGCCATCTCCCTGTCGCGCCGCACGATGGGAGATCACTTCATGTTCATGCAGATCATCGAGTTCCGCACCTCCGACGTCGAGGGAGTCAGGCGAACCGACGAAGAGTGGCTGGTCGCCACCGAGGGCAAGCGGACTGTGCGCCGCCAGCTGCTGGCCCGCGACCGCTCCGACCCCGGCCGCTACTTCGCCGTGGTGTTCTTCGATTCGTACGAGTCGGCGATGGAGAACAACAGCCTCCCCGAGACTCAGGTCGCGGCCGAGCAGTACATGAAGCTCTCCGACGGCCCGCCGACCTTCTACGATCTGGACATCATCGACGAGCGGGCGTAGGACCACCCGCCGCTGGCTGAGCCGCAGCGGGTCATTATGTAGGGGCAAGGCGGGCGATGGCCGGACATCGCCCGCAGGACGCCGCTACGTAATCGGAGGCCGGGTGAGCAGGCCGGATGCTGGGCCAGCGGTTCGCGACGCGCTGGTGGTTCGCGACGTCACCGTCCGGGCCGTGGTGGTTCCGCTGGCACGGCCGCTCGCGACGCGGGTGGGGGACTTCGCCCGGTGGCCGCTGCTGCTGATCGACCTCGCCACCGAGCAGGGGATCGTCGGCCGCAGCTACCTCGCCCCCTACCTGAGCCACGCCACCGCGGCGCTGGCCCGGATGGTCGCTGACCTGGCCGCCGGGCTGCGGGGGCGCCCGGCGGCGCCGGCAGACCTGGCCGCGCAGGCCCGCGGCTGGCTCAGCCTGGCCGGGTACCAGGGCCTGGCCCTGGCCGCCGTGGCCGGGCTGGACATCGCGCTGTGGGATGTGCTGGCCAAGGCGGCCGGGCTGCCGCTGGCCCGGCTGCTGGGCGGGACGCTGGACCCGGTGCCCGCCTACAACAGCAACGGCCTGGGGCTGATCCCGCCCGCGGCCGTCGGCGATGAGGCGCTCGAGCTGCTCGCCGAAGGCGGGTTCAGCGGGCTCAAGGTCCGGGTCGGCCGGGCCGACCCGGACCAGGACCTCGACGCGGTCCGCCGGGTGCGCGCCGCGGCCGGCGACCGGGTCGCCCTGGTCGCGGACTACAACCAGGGCCTCGACCTGGCCGAGGCGCTGCTGCGCTGCCGGGCCCTGGACACCCACGGCCTGGGCTGGATCGAGGAGCCGCTGCGCTACGACGACCTGGACGGGCATGCCCGGCTGGCCAGGGACATCGCCACCCCCGTCATGCTCGGGGAGAACTTCTACGGCCCGCGGGCCATGCTCGCCGCCATCCGGGCCCAGGCCTGCGACCTGGTCATGCCGGACCTCATGCGCATCGGCGGCGTCACCGGGTGGCTGCAGGCCGCCGCGCTCGCCGAGACGTGGGGCCTGCCCATGTCCTCTCACCTGTACCCGGAGGTCTCCGGTCACCTGCTCAGGGTCACGCCGACCCGGCAGTGGCTGGAGTGGCAGGACTGGGCGCACCCGGTGCTGGCCCGGCCGTTCGCCGTCCGCGACGGGCAGCTGCACCTGCCCGACGTCCCCGGCAACGGACTGGAATGGGACGAGGACGCGGTAACTCGCTATCAGATGGACCCCTGACCGGGCATCGCCCGATCGCGCCGCCCGACTCTCTCAGCGACATGTATAGACGTGAGGTATACACTCGATGTAGAGTCTGGGGTATGAGCGTTCCGCTGACCCTGCTCGGCCTGCTCGAACGCGAGCCGAGCCACGGCTACGACCTCAAGCGCGACTACGACGCCTACTTCGGCCGCGGACAAGCCGCTGCCGTTCGGCCAGGTCTACGCGACCCTGGGCCGGCTGGCCCGGGACGGCAAGGTGGTGGTCGGCGAGGCCGAGCCCGGCGCGGGCCCCGACCGCAAGCGCTACGTCATCACCGAGCCGGGCGTGACCGAGGTCGAGACCTGGCTGGCCGAGCCGGTCGAGCCCGAGCCGCACCTGCAGACCGTGCTGTTCGCCAAGGTCGTGCTGGCGCTGATGCTCGGCCGCTCGGCCGAGCAGCTACCTCGACACCCAGCGCGCCGCGCACCTGCAGCGGATGCGCGAGCTGACCGAGCTCAAGCGCACCGGCGGCCTGGTCGACGCGCTGCTCGCCGATCACGGCCTGTTCCACCTCGAGGCCGACCTGCGCTGGATCGACACTGACCGCCGCCCGGCTCGACGCCCTGGCGCCGAGGTGGCCGGTCGGCACGGAGCTCGCCGGAGGCCCGATGACCGAGGCCAGTGCCATCAGCGCCGCGACCCGGCACCGGCCCGGCTGCCTGATCGAGGCGCGCGACGTCGTCCTGTCCTTCGGCCAGACGCCCGCGCTGCGCGGCGCCAGCGTGTCGGTGGCCGCCGGCGAGATCCTCGCCGTGATGGGCCCGAGCGGGTCGGGCAAGTCGACCCTGCTGCACTGCCTGGCCGGCATCCTGGTCCCGGACTCCGGCGAGATCTGGTTCGACGGCCGCCGGATCGACACGCTGCGGCGAGGCCGAGCGCAGCGCGCTGCGCCGGGACCGGTTCGGCTTCGTGTTCCAGTTCGGCCAGCTGGTGCCCGAGCTGACCGCCGAGGAGAACGTCGCGCTGCCGCTGCTGCTGGGCGGCGTCCGCCGGGCGCGACGCGCTGGCCGAGGCCCGGCCCTGGTTCGGGCGGCTCGACCTGGACGGGCTGCGAGCGGCGCCGGTCCGGCGAGCTGTCCGGCGGCCAGGCCCAGCGGGTCGCGCTGGCCCGCGGGCTGGTCGCCCGGCCCGAGGTGCTGTTCGCCGACGAGCCGACCGGGTCGCTCGACTCGCTCACCGGCGAGCACGTGATGGACCTGCTGGTCAGCCGCCGCCCGCGAGCAGGGCACCACCGTCGTCCTGGTCACCCACGAGGCCCGGGTCGCCGCCTACGCCGACCGCGAGGTCATCGTCCGCGACGGCAAGGTCAGCTCGCTGACGCGCCGACCGGGTCGGCGTCATGATCCGCCTCGGCCTGCGCCTGACCCTGCACGGCGGCCGGGAGGCCGTGGTCCGGCTGGTCCTCACCGCCGCGGCCGTGGCGCTCGGCGTCGGCCTGCTGCTGATCACGCCTGGCCGGCATCAACGCCGTCAACACCCAGAACGCCCGCTACGCGTGGCTGGCGACCAGCGCCGTATCGGCCTCGCCCGGCCGGATCGCGAGCCGTCCGGACGGCAGGCTCAGCGGCCGATCCGCTGTGGTGGCAGCTGCGGGCCGACCACTTCGCGCGGCCAGACTCATCGGCCGGGTCGACGTCGCCGCCACCGGGCCCGACTCGCCGGTCCCGCCGGGCATCCCGCGCCTGCCCGGGCCCGGGCAGTTCTACGCCTCGCCGGCGCTCAGCCGCGCTGCTGCGCTCGACCCCGGCCGGCGCAGCTCGGCGACCGCTTCCCCGGGCACCAGATCGGCACGATCGGCGCCGCCGCGCTGCCCGCCCCGAACTCGCTGATCATCGTCATCGGCCACACCGCCGGCCAGCTCTCCACGCCGCATGCCCGGCGCCGCTGAGGTCACCAGCATCCAGACCACCTCGCCCAGCAGCTGCAACGGCACAACTGCGCTGTCGGCGTCGGCATCAACGCCAACGGCATCGACCTGATCCTGTCGGTGGTGGCCGCGGCGCTGCTGTTCCCGGTGCTGATCTTCATCGGCGCCGCGACCCGGCTGTCGGCCGCGCGCCGGGAGCAGCGGTTCGCCGCGATGCGCCTGGTCGGCGCGACGCCGCGGCAGGTCTCGGTGATCTCCGCCGTCGAGTCGGCCGTCGCCGCCGTCGTCGGCGTGGCCGCTGGCTTCGGCCTGTTCTTCCTGCTCCGCCCGGTGCTCGCGGCGGTCCCGTTCACCGGCGCGCCGTTCTTCACCAGCGACCTGTCGCTCAGCGCCTGGACATCCTGGTCGTCGCGGTCGGCGTCCCGCTCGCGGCCGCGGTCGCGGCGCGGCCTCGCGCTGCGGCGGGTGCAGATCTCCCCGCTCGGCGTCACCCGGCGCGTCACGCCGCGCGCCCCCCGCGCCTGGCGGCTGATCCCGCTGCTGGCCGGCCTGGCCGAGCTCGCCTACTTCGTCGTCGCCGGGCATCCCGGGACCACCGGCGGCCAGATCGAGGCCTTCCTGCCCGGCTTCCTGCTGATCATGGTCGGGCTGGTCATCGCCGGGCCGTGGCTGACCATGGTCGGCGCCCGGGTCTTGGCCCGGCGCGCCCGCCGGCCGGCCACGCTCATCGCCGCGCGGCGGCTCGCCGACAACCCCCAGGCCGGCTTCCGCGCGATCAGCGGGCTGGTGCTCGCCCTGTTCGTCACCACCGTGGCCGTCGGGGTGATCACCACGATCGACGCCAACCGCGGCGCCCCCAATGGCGGCGCGGCGGCCAGCGACACCCTGATCGACCAGTTCGGCACGGCCCGGGCGAGGCGATCCAGATCCGCGCCGCCCGTGTCGATCCCGGCCCACGCCTGCTGACGCAGCTGCGCGCCATCCACGGCGTCCGGCCGTGGCCGTGATCCACACCAACCCCCTCGGTTCGATCCCGGCCGCGAAGATGGGCGTGCCGTCATCGTTCGGCCGGTGCCGGCGGCCCTGGTCTCCTGCGCGCAGCTCGCCCGCACCCCGCTGCTCGGCCGCTGCCCGGCCGGGGCTCAGGCCGCGGCGATCCCGTCTGCCGGTTTCCTCGGGCTGGATCACTCCGGCCGCAACCATCTGGCCGGCCGCCGCCATCTCCGCGCAGCGCCTGCAGCGCCTCCGGGTCCTGGCGATCGTCGTGGGCACCAACGGGTCCACGTCAGCGATCGAGCGGGCCCGGACCACGCTGGAGATCGCCTACCCGATCTGGGTCCCCCGCCCACCACGATCGCCGAGCTCGCCGCGCAGACCAACCGGACCACCCTCGCGTACCAGCAGCTGGCCGACGTGGTCGTCCTGGTCAGCCTGGCCATCGCCGGCTGCACCCTGGCCGCGAGCGTGGCCGCCGGCCTGAACGACCGCAAGCGCCCGTTCAGCCTGCTGCGGCTCACCGGTGCGCCGCTCCGGCTGCTGCGCCGCGTCGTCGCCCTGGAGACCGTGGTCCCGCTGCTGATCCGCCCTGGTGTCGACCGGGATGGGGTTCCTGGCCGCCGAGCTGTTCCTCAGCTCCCAGCTCTCCTACTCGCTGCAGCCACCCGGTGCCGGGTACTACCTCATCGTCCTCGCCGGGCTGGCCGCCTCCCTGGCGGTCATCGCCTCCACCATGCCGCTGCTGCGGCGGATCACCGGGCCGGAGACCGCCCGCAACGAGTAGTCCAGGTGAACCACGGCGGACAGGTACGGAAACTGATCCGGCCCGCCGCGCGGCGACGTACCCCTGATGGCATCCCATGACATAGGGGCCGTGGGAAGCCCAGCACAGGAGGCACGGTGCCGATAACGCTGCAGGAGGTGCGGCCGGACCGGGCAGTCACATCCCGGCCTGGGCATTGCACGCCCGGCCCGCCCCGCGCTAGCGTTTTTGAGGTGGGGGGGAGCGACGCGCTGCTGACCGCGCGCCTGGCTGCCGGAGACGATCATGCCCTGGCCGAGGTCTTCGACCGCCTGGCGCCCGTGGTGTACGGTGCCGCGCTGCGCGTCCTCGGCGAGGACAGCGCCGCGCAGGACGTGGCCCAGGACGTGTTCGTCGAGCTATGGACACACCCCGATCGCTATGACCCCGCCGCCGGGTCGCTGCGCACCTACCTCATCGTGCTGGCCAGGCACCGGGCGGTCGACGTGGTGCGCAGCGAGCTGCGGCGCATCGCCCGGCAGGAGCGGCACTACCGGCTGAGCCCCGAGCAGCCCCACCTGTCGGTCAGCGAGGAGGTGACGGCCGCGGAGGCGGCCAGCGTGGTGCGGGCCGCGGTCCGGCAGCTGCCCGAGGCGCAGCGCCGGGTGGTCGAGCTCGCCTACTTCCAGGGGCTCACCTGTCGCGAGGTTGCGCGCGCGGCTGATATCCCTGAAGGAACGGCCAAATCGCGGCTCCGGCTGGCGCTGGCCAAGCTGGAAACCGTGCTGGACCGGGAGTTGCTGGAGTGGTCATGACAGGCGATACACCCGAGCCGATGATGGTCCCGGCCGGGCTGCGTGAACGCGTCCTGGAGGCCTCCTGGCAGGCCCGCGCCGCCGGGCGCTCCGTTCCCGAGGTCCAGGAGATCTCCCCGGCCGAGGCGTTCAGCCGGGCGGCCGATGCCTTCTACGGCCTGCTGTGCGCCCTGGGCGACGAGGACTGGCCGCGGCCGGTCCTGCGTGACCTGGACGTGCAGGGCCTGGTCGGCCACCTGATCGGCGTCGAGGAGGACGTGCACCGGTGCCTGGCCGGCGACGCCGGCGTCGCCGAGGCCGACCACGTCGCCTCGACCCAGGCCGCGGCCGCCCGCCAGGCCGGACGGCCGCCCGCCACGACCCGCAGCGAGTGGCGCCGCGCGGCCGACCGGAGTCTGGACCTGGTCCGCGCGGATGGCGACCTCGAGGCCGAGGTAGCGGTGCACGGCATGCGGCTGCCCCTGGGCGCGCTGCTCGTGGTCCGCGCGTTCGAGCTGTGGACCCACGACAACGACATCCGCCGGGTGGCCGGCCTGCCCGCTTCGGTGCCTGACCCGTCCACGCTGCGCCTGATGACCGAGCTCGCGGCCAGGATGCTGCCGTACGGCGCGACCCTGACCGGCCTGCGCGAGCCGGTCAGCCTGCACCTGGTGCTCACCGGGCCCGGCGGCGGCACCTGGGACGTGACGGTCGGGAAGCGGGCCGGGGATCCGGCCTCGGGTCGCATCGTCACCGACGCCGTGGGGTTCTGCCGCCTGGTCGCCAACCGGGTCGACGCCGCCGATCTGGACCTGCACGTCACCGGCGACCCCGGCCGCGCCGCCGAGGTGCTGGCCGCGGCCGCGGCGCTCGCGCTCGACTGAGCCGCCGCTGAAACCTCCCGGCCCCGGGTGATCCGCGGCCCGGGCCGGCGACGTATCCCTTCAGGAAGCTGCCAGCCATTCAGGCAGGCAGGCCTCGTGTAGGGGGGTAAACCGTGAGCGTACTGGTGCTCGGGAAGTTTCAGGGCGACACCGCCAAGTTCCGCCAGTCCCTGGTCGATCGGGCCGGCGAGTTCGCGAAGATCTCCGAGATGGCACGCGCCGCCGGCGGCGTGCACCATCGTTTCGGGATCGGCGACGGCTACGTCGTGCTCGTCGATGAGTGGGAGACAGCCGAGCAGTTCCAGCAGTTCTTCGCCAACCCCGACCTGCAGGCGTTCATCGGGGAGATCGGCGCCGACCCGGCTCCGCCCGAGCTCATCATGGGTGAGGCCATCTCCTCGCCGGATCAGTACTGAGGAGAATGCAGTGAGCGCTGACAACATCAAGACCATCACGCAGGTATATGAGGCGTTCGGGCGCGGCGACGTCGCCGCGATCCTCGACGCCGTCACCGACGACGTCGACTGGGCCGCGGAAGCCGACGTCGACGGCCGCCCCCTGGTACGGCGTGCGTCACGGCCGGGACGCGGTCGCGAAATTCTTCACCGAATTCGGCTCGGCCATGGAGGTTGAGGAGTTCACGCCGGTCTCGTTCGCAGCCAACGACACTGACGTGCTGACCGTGGTCCGGTTCCGGGCCCGGTCGCGCGGCACCGGTCAGGTCGCGGCGATGGATCTGCATCACTACTTCAAGTTCCGCGACGGCAAGATCGCCTACTACCGCGGCACCGAGGACACGGCGCAGACCGAGGCGGTACTGCGGGGCTGACCTGGGAAACGGACCAGGCGGGGCAGGCATGCCGCGAGTGAGTCACCATTTTGTTGCGGACCGCCCGATCGGCGCCGTCTTCGACGTGGTAACCACGGCCCGGTACTGGACCGAGTGGCACCCGGCCACGCGTGGCGTGGAAGGGGATATCGACCACCCGGCCCGGCTGGGCGACCGGATCACGGAGCACGTGACGATCGCCGGGATCGAGGGCTCAGGCACGTGGACGGTCGTGGAATACGACCGTCCACGTCACCTGGCCCTCGAGACCGAGCTCACCGTGGGCCCGTTGCGGATCAGCTACCAGCTGTCCGCGGTGGACGGCGGCGGCACGCGCCTGCAGCGCGACCTCGACGTCCCCGACCTGGGGCCGCAGGTCGGCGCGGCCATGGAAGCGCAGTCCGCGGAGGGGGTGGCCGGGCTGGCCCGGCTGGTGGAACGCGAGATTCCGCCGTCGTAGCTGCGACGGCCAGTCAGACGCCGACGGTGCCGTCGATGCCCTCGCGGAGGAAGTCGGCATGCCCGTTGTGCCGGGCGTACTCGTGGATCATGTGCAGCATGACCAGCCGCAGCGAGACATCCTCGCCCCACCTGGGCTGGTAGCCGGTCACGTCGAGCGACTCCGCCGCGGCCTCGATACGCCGGGAGTGCTCGACCTCCGCCTCCCAGGCCCCGAACGCCTCGGCCCGGGTGGCCTCGGTCGCGTCGTAGGCCACCTGGAAGTCGCCCTCGTCCGACCAGACCAGCGGGATGTCCTCGCCGTTGATCACCCGTCGGAACCAGGTGCGCTCGACCTCGGCCATGTGCCGCACCAGGCCGAGCAGCGACAGCCCCGACGGCGGCATCGACCGGCGGCGCAGGTCCACGTCGTTAAGACCATCGCACTTCAGGGCCAGCGTCGCGCGGTGATAGTCGAGGAAGACGCGCAGCATCTCGCGCTCACCGGCGATCACGGGCGGGTCGATCCGCTCAGTGGTCATTGCTCCCTCTTCCGGCCAGGACAGCGTGGCCGCGCCGGCCAGGCACCGTCAGAAGATGACGAGTTCCCCCGGGGTGGCGCCAGCCAGGCGGTAGTCGCCGGGCTCGACCGGGCGCCCGGCGAACAGCCTGATCAGCACCGCGTTGCTGGTGCGCAGGGTGGCGCGGGCGGCCTGTCGGTCCGGGCCACACCGAGCCGGAGGTCACCGCCGGGCAGACTGGCCTCGACCAGCGGGACCTCGCGGCGGCGGCTGCGCTCGGCGAGCAAGACGCAGGCGTCGCCGAAACCGTCGCTCTCGTAAGCCAGCGGCTCGGCCAGCGCGGCCCGCACGTCACCGCCGTGCACCCATTCGCCAAGCGCGATGCCGTCCAGCCGCCCGCTCGCGCCGCCGATCAGCGGGCCGGCCGTCAGGTAGCCGTCGGCCAGCTCGAGCAGCACTCTGGCCAGCGGCCAGGCGCGGCGCTCGGCCACGTCGATCTCGTTGAGCTCGGGCGTGAACGTCGTGCAGTTCGCCGGTGACCACCCGGCTGAGGGCCGACCCGCAATGCGCGAGCACGTCGCGCACCGACCATCCCGGGCAGGCGGTCGGGCGGCCGAACGCGGGCTCCGGGGTGCGCTGCAGGATCGGCAGCAGTGCGTCGTGCTCCGCGCGCAGCAGCCGCGCGGGGAGCTCCGGGTCGCGGGCGGCGCGCCGGGCGGCATCGGTCAGAACTCCTCGTGCACGTCGGAGTCGACGGCCGCGCCCTCACCCTGGTCCAGGGCGGCCAACGAGGCCATCTCGGCGTCGTCGAGGGTGAAGCCGAAGATGTCCAGGTTCGGCCCGCTGCCGCTCGGCATCGGCGGACTTCGGGATCGTGACGATGCCCTGCTGCACCTCCCAGCGCAGGATCACCTGGGCCGGGGTAACCCCGCGAGCGTCCGCGATCGCCGCCACCGCGGCCGACCCGAGGACCTCCCGGCCGGGACCGAGCGGGGTCCAGGCCTGGGTGACCACGCCCGCGCCGTCCAGGTAGGCGACGGTCTCCCGGCGCGGCAGCGCGGGGGAAAGCTCGATCTGGTCCAGCGCGGGGGTGACCCCTGTCGCCTCGACCAGCGCGGCGATGTGCGCGGGCTTGAAGTTGGACACGCCGACGGAGCGGATCAGCCCCTCGGCGGCGAGTTCCAGCATGGTCTCGTAGGACTCGACGTACAGCCCGAGACGCGGCAGCGGCCAGTGAATGAGGTACAGGTCCAGGTAGTCCAGGCCCAGACGGTCGAGGCTGGCCGACACGGCCGCCCGGGTCTTCTCGCGGCCGTGGTCGCCGCCGCGGAGCTTGGTGGTGACGAACAGCTCCGGCCGGCCGACGCCGCTGCGCCGGATCGCCTCGCCCACGGCCCGCTCGTTCCCGTAAAGGGCCGCGGTGTCCAGCAGGCGGTAGCCAAGCGAGATCGCCTGGGCCATGGCGGCCGTGCCCGCGGCGCCGTTCATCGGGTAGGTGCCGAGGCCCAGCACCGGGATCTCGTAGCCGGAGTTCAGCGTGCGCATCGGCACCATGGCAGCCATGACAGGGAGTGTAGGGGCTCTCGCCCGCCACGCTGCCCTCGGACGGAGCCGGCCGGGCGGCGGAGGCCGCCCGGCCGGCTCGTCGCTAGGCCGACGGCGCGGCGGTGAGGTTGTACACGGTCATGCCGCCCACGGTCTGGGCCGTGAAGTGCGCCTCGACCCAGGCGGCGATCTGGGCCGCATCGCTGCCGCCACCACCGGGCCTGGCACCACCGGGGTCCAGGCCGCCAGGTGCGCTGTTGGCCGCGCCACCGCCCGTGCTGCCAGCGCCGCCGCCGAAGGCACCACCAAACCCGCCGCCGCCTGCCACGTAGTAGTGGACCTGGTGCTCGGCCACGAGCTTCTCGAACCCGGCGAGGCTGATTGCGGGGTCGCTCCCCCGGAATCCGCCCAGGGCCATGACCGGGACACCGCCCGAGGCCAGCTCTATCGCGGCCGCGGTGTCGGAGGTCTGGGTGGCCGCGGCCCACGTGTACCGGGAGGTGCCCGCCTGGAGCAGCTTGGCCAGGGCGGGGCTGATGGCAGCGTTGCCCCCGATGCCGCCGAAGCCCCCGCCGCGCGCCGCCCTTCCGCTGGGCTGCCTGCCCGCGAAACCGCCGAACTCGCCGCGGCCGGCCGCGCCGCCGCCGAACGCACGGCCCGCCGCGCGGCCGCCGGGGAACGCGCCGCCGAAGCCACGCGCAGCCTGGCCGCCTCCCGCCGCGGCCAGCGTGGGGCCCGCGGACGGGCTGGCGCCAGCGTAGGAGCTGGATGCGGTGTCCAGGCTGTAGGCCAGCGGCCCGCCCAGCATGGCGACCGCAGCCAGCGACACCGGGACAGCGGCCAGCAGCAGCCGGGTCCGGGCGCCAGCGGCCCGCAGGAAAGGCCCGGCCAGGATCATGCCGACCGCGCCTACGGCGGCGATGACGATGGCCACGCGCAGCCAGGGGAAGAAGCTGGGGCTGCGGCCGAGCAGGACCCAGGCCCAGGCGGCCGTCGCCGCGATCGCGACGGCCATGGTGGCCCGCGCGAACCAGGTGTGACGGATCCGCCAGAAGCCATGGCTGCCGATTCCGACCAGCGCGCCGATCGGGGGCGCCAGCGCGACCGAGTAGTACGAGTGCGTGGTCCCGGACATGAAGCTGAGGACCAGCCCGGCCAGCAGCAGCCAGCCGCCGAACATGATCGCGGCGGCGCGGGTCCGGTCCGTCCGGCTGGCCCGTCGCGACACCCACAGCATGGCCGCGAACGCGATCAGGGCGGCCGGGATCAGCCAGCTGATCTGCCCACCCCACTCCGGGGTGAACATGCGCGTGATGCCGGTCCCGCCGCCGAACGCTCCGCCCCCGCCGCCCGCCACCGCCACCGAAGCCACCGCGCCCGGCAAACGCGCCGACCCCACGGTCACCGCCCCGGCCGGCACCGCCGAACCCGCCGCCCCGGTTGCCCGTGAGCCTGCTCAGGCCGTTGTAGCCGAACGTGAGGTTGAGGATGTTGTTATCTGTGGTGCTGCCCACGAACGGCCGGTTAGCGGCCGGCGTGAGCAGGACGATCGCCGTCCACCAGCCCGCGGTGACCAGCAGGGCAGCCCCGCCCACCAGCAGCTGCCAGAAGCGCTTGAACAGCTTGGGCGGGCCGCAGATCAGGTAGGCCAGGGCCAGCGCCGGCAAAGCCAGGAACCCGGCGAGCATCTTGCCCAGGAAACCCAGCCCGAAAAGCGCTCCGGCCAGGGCTATCCACCGGGTCCGGCCCGACTCGATGGCCCGGGTGATCGCGTACGCGGCCAGGGTCGCGGTCAGCGTGATGAACGCATCCGGGTCATTGAACCGGAAGACGAGCGTGGCCACGGGGACCAGGGCCAAGGCCACGCCCGCGATGATCGCGGGCGCCGGACCGAACCAGCGGCGCACGGTGGTGTACAGCACGCCGACCGTGGCCACACCCGCCAGCGCCTGCGGGAGCAGGAGGCTCCAGTAGTTCACGCCGAAGATGCGGGCGGAGAGCTCCATGGGCCACAGAAAGCCCGCGGGCTTGTCCACGGTGATGAAGTTGGAGCTGTCCAGCGAGCCGAAGAGGAATGCCTTCCAGCTCTCCGTGCCCGCCTGGGCGGCCCCGGCGTAGAACTCGTTGGCCCAGCCGTTGCGGCTCAGGCCAACCATGTAGAGCAGGCCAGTGGCCACGAGCAGGGCCAGCAGCACTGGCCTGGCCCAGGCCGGATCGCCGGGCCGGGCGCGCAGCAGCCGGGCCGCACGGCCGCCGCGGGCATGACGGGCGGCCCGCGGCGGGGCGGGATGCGTCGAAGTGGCCGTCACCTGTTGGCTCCTATTCGGATAGGCCCGGCCGGGCCGGGCTTGATCGGCGAAGTCCTGCGTCCCGCGGCCCGGCCGCGAGGGGCGGCGTGCCGGGCCGACGACCCGGCCCGGCCGCTGCGGAACACCCAGCTTCGGCAGAGCCCGAACCGGACCACCGTGGCGGCCAGATTGGCCACGATGAGCACCGTCACCTCGGCTGCGCGACTGGGCCGGGGCGAGATGACGTGCACCGCCCCGAGCGCACCGGAGGTGAGCGCGAGACCAATGCCGAACGCGATCAGGCCGCGCACCTGGTGGCGGGCGGCGTGGGTGCGGCCGCGATGCCGAAGGTGAGTCGCCGGTTGACGGCGGTGTTGGCCACGGCCGTGAGCAGCAGGCTGATGGCGTTCGCGGCCTGCGCCGGCGGGACCCCGCGCAGGTACAGCAGGACGTAAGCCACGGTGCTGGCCGCGCCCACCGTGACGAACCGCGCGAGCTGGCCGGCGTAGCCGGGCTGCGCAGGCCTGCGCGGCGTGCGCGTCTGGCGGGCGTTAAGGACCGGGCGGCGAATGACTGAGCTGCGGGAAGCGTCGAGCCAAGCTCTCATGGCCCCCAGGGTCGGCGACGATGTTGCGCCGTCACTGAAATATCCCTCAAAGCTGCATGAGCGGCCCGGGCCCGGTCGGTGTTCCTCAGCCCGCCCCGCCGGCGTGCGCCGCCCGTGGTCACGCGGCTCGGCCCCGGCATCCGGGAGGGCCACGAAGGCCACCTAGCCTGGCGGCCTGGCCCGCCTACCCCTGTCCGCCAGCCCCGGCCTGTGCCCCCTGGGATATCGTGCAAACCGCAGAAGGCACCGCGATATCGGCGACAGGACCGGCTGGCCACCAGACCATGGCCAGCGCAGGTTAGCGGGGCGCGCCGGGCACACGCATCATCAGGAAGAGGACGGCGTGATGGCTGGCGAGCCGGACTGGGTCCCGCCCGGAGTCGACACCAAGCGGGCGAACGTCGCCCGCGTCTACGACTACCTGCTCGGCGGCAGCCATAACTTCCTGGCCGACCAGGACCTCGGCCGGGCGATCGCCGCTGTCGACCCCAACACCCGCGCGGGCACCCGGGCCAACCGCGCGTTCCTGGGCCGGGCGGTCCGGTACCTGACTGCGAACGGCATCAACCAGTTCCTGGACATCGGTCCGGCATCCCGACCGAGGGGAACGTGCACGAGGTCGCACAGCAGGCCAGTCCGGCGGCGCGGGTGGTCTACGCCGACATCGACCAGGTCGCGGTCGCGCACAGCAAGGCCATGCTGGCCGGGAACCAGAACGCCACGGTCGTCGAGGCCGACGTGCGCGACCCGGAGCGAATCCTCACCGACCCGGCCATCGGAGAGCTGCTCGACTTCCGGCAGCCGACCGGGCTGCTGCTGGTCATGGTCTTGCACTTCATCGCCGATGCTGACGATCCCTGGCGGATCGTGGCGAGGCTGCGCGATGCGCTCGCGCCCGGCAGCCACCTCGTGCTGGGCCACCTCACCACCGAGAGCAAGCCCGACCTGGCCCAGGCCGCCGAGACGGTGTACAACCGCAGCGTCTCCACGGACATCCACATGCGCTCACGCGCGGACATCCTGCGGTTCTTCGACGGATTCGAACCGTCGACCCGGGGCTGGTCTACATCCCGCAGTGGCGGCCGGACTCCCCTGATGACGTTCCCGCCGACCCCGGGCAAGTTCTGGTGCCTGGTCGGCGTCGGGCGAAAGCCCTAGGGGGCCTCGACCGGGGTGCCCGGCCAGCGGCCCACTCGGCCCATGACCCGTCGTAGACGCGGACACGATCCCGCCCGAGCAGGTAGGTAAGCACGAACCAGGCGGTGCAGGCGCGCCCGCCGATCGTGCAGTAGGAGATCAGCTCGTCCTCGCCGTCGAGGTCGATCGGGCGAAGACGCCGCGCAGCTCGGCGGCGCTCCGGAACGACCCGCGATCGTCGTAGAGATCTTCGACGGGCTGATGGACCGCGGTGGGGACGCGCCCGGCCCGGCCTCCTGGCTCAAGACCACCGGAGGGCCAGAACCGCTCTCCCTGGTACTCGGCCGCGGACCGCACGTCAACGATGGTCGTGCCCGGATCGCCGATCGCGCCCAGCACGGCAGCGCGGTCCGCGCGTAGCTGCCCGTCTGCTGCGGGCAGCGCGTACCGGGTCCGGCTCGGTCGCGGAACTGCTCCTCTGGCGTCCTGCGTCCTGCCACGCGTCACGGGAGCAATCAAGGATGCGCACGTCCGCGTGGCCGTAGAGCTTCATCAGCCAGAAACCCATGGCGGGCGCGTACCCGTAGCACACGACCGTGGAGTCCGGGCCGATCCCCGATCGGGTCAGCGGCCGTTCCACCGCTACGGCATCGACCAGCGGTAGTCGGCGTCCTTGAGATCGGTGTAGACGTTCCACAGGACCGCCCCTGGATGTGCCACTCGTCGTAGGCGAGCCTGCTCACGTCGACCTCGACCACCCGGACCGCGGGGTCGTGCCGGTGCGCCTCAGCCAGTCGGCCGGTCGAGAACGTCGTCGGCTGGACCCCGGTCAGCGTAGCTCGCCTGCACCGCGGCTACCCGGAGCGTTGTCATCGCCTCCCTCACCGCCGGGCGGGGCGCCGATCGTCCTGCGGGATCGCGGCGGCGCGGGGACGGCTCGCCGGCGTCATCGCTGCGGCCGAACGAGACCGGCGTGTGCGGCGCGGTGTCGACGGCCAGGCGGAGGATGTCGCTGCGGCTGTAGTGGCCGACGGGATCGAACTGCTGGCGGCCGGCCCGCGCCCGCGCGGTGTCGATCTCGGCGTACAGCACGCCCTCCTCGCCCACCAGGGGCCCGGCGAGTATCTCCCCGTCCGGGCCGATGATCGCGGTGTTCCCGCGGGACAGCCAGTCGTCCGCGCCGCCGTACAGGGCCTCGCGGCCGGGCAGGTCCGCCGGGAGGTCGGTGGCGCGGATGCAGGAGGTGACGCCGAGCACATAGGTCCGGCCCTCCTTGGCGATGTGCCGCAGCGTGGGTACCCAGACCTCTGAGTTGTCCCAGGTAGGCGCCAGGTAGACGTCGACGCCCCGGGCGTAGAGCGCGGCCCGGGCCAGCGGCATGTAGTTCTCCCAGCAGATGAGCCCGCCCAGGCGGCCGAAGCCGGTGTCGATGGTCGTGAGGGTCGATCCGTCGCCCATCCCCCAGACCAGCCGTTCGCCGCCGGTGGGCATGAGCTTGCGGTGCCGCCCCGCGAGCGACCCGTCGGGGGCGAAGTGCAGCAGCGAGTTGTAGATGGTGGAGTCGTGGTGGTCGCGTTCGTCGACGCCGACCGAGAGCCAGATCCCCAGCCGCCGGGCGGTGTCGGCGAGCAGGTCCGTGGCCGCGGACCCGACCACCACCGCCTGGTCCAGGAGCCTGGCGTACAGGGCGGTGGCCTCCGCGTCCCAGGGCCGGGTCCGCCACACCCAGTCGGGATAGCCGGGCACGAAGGCCTCAGGGAAGGCCACGAGCCGCGCCCCGTCCGCGGCGGCCTTCTCGGCGAGCGCCACAACCTTGCCGATCGTCGCCTCGCGATCCAGCAGGACCGGCGCGGCCTGCACGGCGGCCACGATCGTGGGGGTCACAGGGTCCATGGCTCAGTTCTCCTGTCCGGCTGGCCGGCCGTCGGCGGAAGGCGGGAGCCCGTCCAGGAACCTGGTCAGCAGCTCGCTGACGGCTGCTGGCTGTTCCATGTTGGCCATGTGCCCCGCGCCGGCGACCACGCGGTGGGTGGCACGGGGAATGCGGCGGGCCAGCACGGCGGACATCTCGCGGAAGCCCGGCACGTCGTGTTCGCCGACGGCCACCAGGGTCGGCGCGGCCACCCGCTCCAGCGCGTCGAAAGGGTCGGGCCTGACCTGCTGGTGCGGGTCGAGGCCGAGCCAGTGCTGGCCGGGGTACCCGGCCACCATGTCCGCCAGGCTGCGTGGCCAGGTCGGGCCGCTGGCGCGCGGCTGCGAACAGCGGGTGGGCCAGCCAGGCCGCCCGGCCGGCCGGGACCCCGCCCGCCCGGACCTGCCGCGCCACCTCGTCCATACCGGCCTCGGATTCGCGGTCCCAGGGGACGCCGTCGAGCACCGCGTCGAGCAGCACCAGGCCCCGGACCCGGTCCGGGGCGGCCAGCGCGGTCTCCAGCACCACCCGCCCGCCGAACGACAGGCCGACCAGGACCGCCCGGCCGAGGGCCAGGTGGTCGAGCAAGGCGACGAGGTCACCGGCGTGGGTGTACGGGACGGCGGGGTCGAACGGCCCCGAGGCGCCGAACCCGCGGCAGTCGTAGCGCACCACGCGGAACCTGGCCGCCAGGTGCTCGGCCTGCGGGTCCCACATGCGCCGGTCGAGCCCGAAGCCATGGACGAGCACCACGGCCGGCCCGGTCCCTGCCACCTCGTACACCAGGCGGGCTCCCGGCCGCTCCAGCACGGCGGTGGCGTGGCTCTGCGTCGGCATTCCGCGCTCCTCGCAGGTGAGGCGCGGGGCCCTGGCGACCCCGCATGGCCCCATCGTGGCGCGCGGGCGCCGGCCGTCACATCGGTGCGATCACCCAGCCGGCGGGATGGCGGCTACCCATCTAGCGCTGCGGAATACCCAGCCAGCTGGGCGCGGCGCAGGCCGGTCTTGGCCAGCAGGCTGGCCACGTGCTTCTCCACGGTGCGCGGCGACAGGAACATCCGCTCCGCGATCTCCCGGTTGCCGAGGCCCTGAGCCAGCAGCCTGAGCACGTCAGCCTCGCGTTCCGTCACGCCCAGGGCGCGCAGCTGGCCGGGGAGCTCCCCGCCGCCAGGACGCCGCCGCGGGACCGGCGCCCCGGCCCGGCGCAGCAGCCCGCGGCAGGCGGCGGCCACCTGGTCGTCGCCGCGGGCGGCGAAGTAGGCCGCGGCTTCCCGCAGCCACCCGACTGGCTCGCCCCAGCCGTCGGCGATGGCCGCCTCCCCGGCTACCCGGCGGGCGTACTGCCGGTACCAGTCCACCAGCGGGCCCATCTGTGCCTCGGCGGCGGCGAACGCGGCCTCGGCTTCGGCGCGCTGCCCCTGCCGCCCCGCCCGGACGGCGTCGGCGTATCCGAGCAGGGCCGCGACCACCAGATGCCGGGTGCCGTGCGCGGACCTGACCCGGTTCGCGGCGTCCTGTGCGTCGCGGTCCAGGGCGGCACCCAGCAGCGGCCACAGCCCGAGGAACGGCGGCGAGATCGTCGCCGGTGAGCTCAGCAGCAGCGCCGCCCCGGTCGCCATCCGGGCATGCGCCTCGCCGATGTCCTCGGCCAGCAGCGACGCGGTCGCCCGGCAGTGCCCCCAGGCGCAGCCCAGCACGTCCTGGTCGTCGGGGGCCAGCGAGACCGCCTCGGCGATCCTGGCCTCCATCTCCACTTCCTCGCCGCGGATCGCGTGCGCGGTGGCCTGGAAGATCAGCGCCATCGGCAGCACGGCGAGGCGGAAGCGGCGGGCGGCCCCGGCCGACCGCCGGGCGGCCTGCAGCGCCTCACCGGCGCGGAACTGCTTGTTCAGCCCGGCCGCGATCTGCAGGTCGAGCGTGGCGGTCAGCGCCAGCGCGCCCCGGGCCACCGCCAGCTCACGCGCCTCGAGCAGCCGGTCCACGCTCTCGGTCCGCAGCTGGTCGATGGTGCCCAGCTCATGCAGGGCCCGCAGGCGCCACAGCTGCAGCCCGTGCGCGCTGGCCACCTCGGCCTCCCGCGCGAACGCGCGTTCCGCCTCCTCCAGGTCACGCTGCCGCGCGACCCGGCCGATCACCTCGAGCGCCTCGCAGGCCACCTCGGGCCGGCCGCCGCTCTCCGCCGCGTGCAGCGCGGCCCGGGCCAGCTCGTCCGCCTCGGCCAGGTGGCCCCGGCCGACCGCGACCTCGGCCGCGCAGGCATCGGCCTGGGCCGCATCGGCGCCCGGGGAGCCGCGGGCGACCTCGATGCTCGCGGCGGCCTCCGCCCACCGGGCGCCGGCGATCGCGGCCCTGGCGATGTCCAGGTGCAGGTGCCCAGCCCGGTCCGACGGGGCACGCCGGCCGAGCCGGGCGAGCAGCGTCTTGCCCATCTCGATCGCGCGGTCGACCTGCCCGGACATGGCGAAGACCTCGGTCAGCGCCTCGTCGACCGGGGTGCGCGCCGCGTCGTCCTGGCCGGCCAGATCGCGGGCCCGGGTCAGCGTGCGCTCGGCGCTGGCCAGGGCGCCGACGGCCAGGTCACGCCGGCCGGCCTCGAGCAGCAGCTCGCCGGCCCGGGCCGTGTGGCCCGCGCCCTCGGCCAGGTCGGCGGCCAGCATGCACCACGCGCCGGGCAGGCCGGGATGCGCCGTTTCCACCGCGGCCAGCGCCCGGCCGGCCAGCGCGGCCCGCTCCGGCGGCAGCAGCCCGGCCAGCACCGCCTCCTGGGTCAGCGCGTGCCGGAACCGGAAGCTGTCCCGGTCCGCCGCGACCAACTGCAGGCCCACGCCCCGGCGCAGGGCGGCCACGACCGCCGCGTCGGTCAGGCCGGTCACCGGGCCCAGCAGCGCCCAGTCGAACCGGCGGCCGAGCACCGCGGCCGCGCCCACGACGTGGCGCGCGTCCGCGTCCACCGAATCGAGCCGGCGGCGGACCGCGTCGGCGAACGTGGCCGGGATCGCGGACCCGGTCAGGTCGCTGGCGTTCCAGCTGCCGTCCCGCTCGGTCAGCGCCCCCTCCCCGATCAGGCCCGCCAGGATCTCCTCGACCAGGAACGGGATGCCCTCGGCCCGCTCGGCGACGAAGGACTGGACCGCGGCCGGCAGATCGGCGGCACCCACGCAGGCCAGCGCCATGCGGGCCATCGCCGCCGGGTCGAGCCGGGCCAGCGGCAGCACGGCCGCGGACCCGCGTGCCTCCAGCACCCTGGCCAGGCCGGCGGCGCCGTCGGCCTCCTCGTCGCGCAGGGTGGCGAGGCAGAGCACCCGCTCCGCGGACAGGTTGTCCGCCAGGTACTCGAGCAGCGCCAGCGTTTCCGAGTCCGCCCAGTGCAGGTCCTCCAGCACGAGCAGGCACCCGGCGTCCGGCGACAGCACCCGCAGCAGCCGCAGCACCGCCTCGCCCAGGACGACCAGCGACTCGTCACCGGCGGCCGCCTGCGGCTGCCGCCACTCGGGAACCAGCCGCCCCAGGGCGGGCCGGAACGGGTCCAGGTCCGCGCTGTCGGGGAGGCGGCCCGCGCGCCCGGCCGACACCAGCGCCTCGGCGAACGGCCGGAACGGCGTGGGGACGCTGCCGGCCACCGCCCGGCCGGTCAGCACCGTGAACCCGCGCGCCGCGGCGGTGCGGGTGGTCTCCCGGATCAGCCGTGATTTCCCGATCCCGGCTTCCCCGGTGAGGAACACGGTGCCGCCCCGGCCTGCCTCCGCCCCGGCCAGCGCAGCCTGCAGGTGACGGTTCTCCCCGACCCGCCCCACGAGCACCGGACACAGCACCTGCCGCACACGACCAGTATCGGACGGCGTGAGCCGCGCCGCACTAACCCGCGGCCGGCCCCGTCACCTCGGTGACGTCTACCCACCGGGCCTGGGCGGCCGAGGTCTCGATGGCCTCGCACACCGCCTGCACCGCCGCGCCCTCGGCGAACCCGGGGGCCCACGGCGCGTCCGGCCAGCCCTCCAGCAGGTCGGCGACCTGGTTGGCGAAGCTGGAGCCGTACCCGACGCCCTGCCCGATCGGCCACCAGTCGGCGGCGTACGGGTGGCTGGGGTGCTCCGCGCGGATCCGGCGCAGGCCGTAGAGGCCGGCGTCGTCGTCGGCGCTGCCGTACCGCAGCTCGTTGAGGCGCGCGTAGTCGAACACCAGCGTGCCGCGGCTGCCGTTGGCCTCGATCGTGAAGTCGCAGGGGCGGCGCACGGCGGCGCGCGCGACCTCCATCGTGCCCAGGGCCCCGGACTCGAACCGCAGCAGCGCGCTGGCCGCGTCGTCCACGGTCACCGTGGTATGGCCGTCGCCGTCCGCGGGCCGCTCCCTGATGAACGTTTCCGCCTGGGCGCAGACGGCGCGGATGCCGCCGGCCTGCCAGCGGGCCAGGTCGATGAGGTGACAGCCCAGGTCGGCGATGGTCGTCCCGCCCATGGCCCGGTCGAACCGCCAGTCGTACGGCGTCGCCGGGTCGGTGAACTCGTCGGAGAGCCAGGTGGCGCGCCACAGCCGGACCTCGCCGATCGCCCCGTCGGCGATCATGCGCCGCATCAGCGCGACCGCGGGCAGCCTGCGGTAGTTGAAGCCCACCGCGTGGTGCACCCCGGCGGCGGTCACCGCGGCCAGCGCCGCGGCCGCCTGCCGGTAGGAGACGGCGAGCGGCTTCTCGCAGACGACGGCCTTGCCCGCGGCGGCCGCGGCGGCCGCGATCTCCGCGTGCGTGCCGGGCGGGGTGCAGATGTCCACGACGTCGATGTCGTCGCGCGCGATGACCGAGCGCCAGTCGGTGGTGTGCTCGGGCACCGCGTAGCGGGCGGCGGCAGTGGCCAGGGCCGCAGCGTTACGGCCGGAAATCACGCTGACCACCGGGGTGACCGGCAGCGTGCGCAGCATCGGGGCGACGCGGTACCCGTAACAGTGCGCCTTGCCCATCACGCCGTAGCCGATGACGCCGACGCGGAGTTCCGGCGCGGCGCTCATGCGCCCGGGTCCCGCGGGCCGGCCCCGGCGGCGGACAGGACCGGGAGGGCCGCGGCCGCGCGCGTGGCCGCGTCCAGGGCGGCCACGGCGTCGGGGCCGGTGGCGCCCTGGCACGGGCCGCCGGCCGCGAACGCCGCGAAGCTCTCGGCCTGCAGGCGCAGGGCCTCGAGCTGAGCCCGCTCCCCCTCGGCCGGGTCGAGGAAGTCGCAGCGCGCGGTGCCGTGCGTGCCGAACACCTCGGCCCGCGCCATGTCCCCGGCGGGGTGGTACCGGCCCAGCGAGATGAGGCCGCTGCCGCCGCCGGAGAGTTCCGCGATGACCTGCGCGCTGTCCACGTCCATCGACTGGTGCGGGGGCTCCCCCAGGCCGTCGGGGACCAGCCCGGAGGCGACCGCGCGGAGGGCGCCGATCTCCTGGCCGGTCAGCCAGCGGAGCTGATCGAACTCGTGCACGCCCATGTCGATGAGGATGCCGCCGCTGTGCGCCCGGAACTCCGCCCACGGCGGCTGCTCGTCCCACTGGTAGCAGGTCACCAGGTGCACCACGCCGAGCTCGCCGGCGGCGATCTGGTTCCGCAGCGCGCGCAGCGCCGGGACGTAGCGCCGCCAGTAGGCGACCTGGAACGGCACGCCCGCGGCCGCGGTGGTCTCGGCCGCGGCCCGGGTCTGCGCCACGGTCAGCCCGCACGGCTTCTCGCACAGGATCGGCAGCCCCCGCGCGGCGACCTCGGTGATGACCGGCAGGTGCTGGTCGCTCGGCACCACGATCAGGACCCCGTCGACGGCCGCGCGGTCCAGCATCTCGGCGATGCCCGGGTACAGGTCGGCGCCGCGGCGCGTCGACCTTGCGGCGGGTGGGCTCGGAGACCTCCGCGATCGCGGTCACGGCGACCCGCTGCGAGCCGGCCAGCGCCCGCAGGTGGGTGCGGCCCATCCGGCCCGCCCCGATCAGCCCCAGCCGGAACGGCGCCATGTCACATCCCCCGCTCGGTGAGGAAGGCCCGGTTGTGCCGCTGTTCCTCGGCGGCCTGCGCGAACCGCTCCGCGCTGCGCGGCAGGATGTCCTGCTCCACCACCAGCCAGCCGCCGAACGACATGCCGCGCAGGCCGTCGAGCACGGCGTCCACGTCGAGGTCACCGCCGCCCAGCGCGCAGAACGCCTCGCGCACCCAGATCTCGGTCACCGGGACCTCGTCGGCCACGATCTGCTGCATGACCGAGAGCGTGGCGTCCTTGAGGTGGACGTGGTTGATGCGGTCCCGCCAGTCCCTGAGCATGGCGACCGGGTCGCCGCCGCCCAGCATCATGTGCCCGGTCTCCAGGCAGAGCCCGACGTCGGACCGGCTGAGCACCTCCTCGATCTCCCAGGGCGCCTCGACGTAGGTTCCGGTCTCCGGGTGGAAGGTGGGGTCGTAGCCGCGGTCGTGACAGCGGCCGACCACGCGGGCCAGGCCCTCGGCGAACCGGCGCCATCCGTCGCTGTCCAGTCCCAGCGAGTGCTGCCCGGCGGACCGCCCGGGGCGGCTCCGGCGGTCCCGGCTCCCGGCGTCGGCCAGCGTGGGCCGTGGCGGCGGCCCGGGCAGGTAGCCGCGCACGGCGTCGAACGTGGTCAGCAGCTCGTCCAGGTCGGGCAGGACCTGCTCCAGCGCCTCATGGTCGGCATAGGGCAGCTCGAGGTAGGCGCCGGCCAGGCCCAGGCCCCGCTCGGCCAGCAGTTCTCCCAGGCGCTCGCCGCGGCCCAGGTACCCGACCGGGCCGAGGTCGATGCCCGCGTAACCCGCCGCGGCGACGTGGTCGAGCACGCTCACCCCGTCCGGCACGTTCGGGTCGTGGCCCACCGTGACCTCGAACGCGCCGTAGCTGACCGGCGCGTTGGCCACCGATATCGCAGGCCCGGCCGGGGCCATGTCGGCGGTGCTGTCGCTCATCTCGCCGTCCTTCGCTAGCCGACGCTGGTCGGGTCGTCCACCGGCGCCTGCCGGCGGTGGCACTCGATGATCGCCTGGCACAGCGCGATGTCGCGCAGGCCGTCCCGGCCGGACGTGACCGGTGCGGTGTGGCCGGCGGCGCTGTCGTGGAACGCGATGAGCTCGCGCTTGAAGCCGCTCTCGTAGGAGACGATCTCCTCGGTGCGCCAGGATCGCGCCGAGCCTGGGTCCCCGCCGTCGATGGTCAGGACGGCGGGCGCGCTGCGCAGAAACGGGGAAGGGAACGACAGGAGGAGGCGACGTTCCGGGGCATAGAACGCAAACTCCATCGCGTACTGTGCGATGCCAGGAAGGTCGATCCAGTGCAGGGCGACCGGGAGATCGCCGTAGCGGAGCATCACGGTGACGCAGTCCTCGCGCAGGCTCACGTAGTCGAGCCGGTCCGGCTCGCCGAGCACCCCGCGGATGGTGTTCAGCTCGTGCACCAGGGTGTCGAGCAGCACCATCTCGTAGACATGGCGTTCCAGCGCGCTGGCCTCGCCGATCGCGGCGGCGATGCGCCGGTCGGTGTCCTCGGCCAGGGGCTGGGTCACGTCGGCGGGCGCCGGGGAGCGGGGCAGCAGCGGGTAGTGCCCGACGTACGGCTGCAGCGGCGACTCGAACGTGGTGACCCGCATCAGCCGCACGCCGGTGAGCTGGGCCGCCTCGGTCTGGAAGCGGGCGAACGCGGGGTCGTAGCGCTTGGGGTAGCCGACCATCAGCGTCACGCCGGCCTGCTCGGCGGCGGCCACCATCTCGCGTCCTTCGGCCACCGAGAAGCACATCGGCTTCTCGGTGAACACGTGCAGGCCGGCCCGGGCCGCCGCGATGGCGATCGGCGCGTGGCTGCCCGACGTCAGCACCAGCACCGCGTCGAGCGGGTGGCGGAGCATCTCCTGCCAGTCGGTGAAGACCGCGGGGATGCGGTACCGGTCGGCGCACGCCCGGGCGCTGTCGGCCGCGATGTCGCACACCGCGGCGATCTCGAAGCGGTCGGCGAGCTCGGTCAGGTAGTGCAGGTGCATGACCTGGGCGATGAGCCCGGTGCCGACCAGGCCCACCCGCAGCCGCCGGAGCCCGGCACCGTCGGTCACGCCGGCACCGTCGGTCACGCCGGCACCGTCGGTCACGCCGGCACCGTCGCGGCCGCGTCGATCGCGGCGCGCAGCAGCCGGGCCGCCTCGGGTACGCCGGTCTCGGCCGGCGTGAACGGGTCCTCGTGCTCGATAGACACCACGTGGGCCTGCGACGCGGCCAGCCGCCGCATCAGGCCGGTCCACCAGTCCAGGTCGTGACCGCGGCCGGGGATCGCGAACGTCCACGGCATCTCGTCGGCCGGCTCGGGCCAGCGCCGGTCAAGCAGGCCGTTCAGGGCCAGGTTGTCGGCGTGGAAGACGGTGTCCTTGCCGTGCGCGTGGCCGACCAGCTCGCCGAGCGCCTCGGTCACCCGGTGGCCGTCCATGCCCATCCAGAAGAAGTGGCTGGGGTCGAGGTTGGCGCCGATCGACGGCCCGAGCGCGGCCACCCGGCGGAACGTCTCCACGTTGAACGCGCAGGTCCCGGGGTGCAGCTCGAGGCAGACCCGGAGGTCGGGGGCTTCGGCCGCGGCGAACGCGGCCAGGCCGGACCAGTACGGCTCGATGGACTGCTCCCACTGCTGCTCGTAGATCCCCTCCAGGTAGGGCAGCCAGCCGCCCGCGGCGAAGTGCGGCACCCCACCCTCCGCCCACCTCCCCGTCCCTCTCCTTGCCCCCCTCACTGCGGCCGTGCTGGCCGCCCTGCCTTCCCCTCCGCTGGCCGCCGGCGGCGCGGCGCCCGGGCAGCCAGCCATGGCCACGACCCGGTCGGCGCCCAGCAGGGTGGCCAGGCGGATCGCGTTACGGAGGTCCTCGTCATGCCGGCGGGCCAGATCGGGGTCCGGGTGCAGCGGGTTTCCCCAGGCGTTCAGGCAGTCCAGCCGCAGGCCGTGCCGCGCGATCAGGTCCAGCCACGCGGCCCGCGCGGGCGCGCTGGCGAGCAGTTCCGCGACGTCGCAGTGCGGGTGCGGGGCGTACCCGCCGGCGCCGACCTCGATGTCGGTGATCTCCGGCGCGGCCTGCCGCAGCCAGCCCAGCACCCTGTCCAGCGGCCAGTCCAGGAAGGCCTCGAGTACGACGCCAATCCGCAGTTCCGGGGCTACGTCGCCGGCGCCGTCCGGCCCGGCCATCCCGCTCTCTTCGCGATCCCCCCGCGACGACATCCGGCTCAGCCTCCCAGGACCACGAAATCTGCGGATAGCGGCATCATTTGCCGAGTTTGCCCCGGCTTATTTGGCCTGTCAAGAGACTGTGAAAATGTAGGGACAAAGTGCGCGGACCACCGGTGCGGCGGTACTTTGCCGGGCGTACTCGGCCCAGCTCAGCCTCGCTACGGCCGGGCCGTGGATCAGGCCAGTCGCGCACTCGTTCCGCCACTCCGCAGCGTCGCTTCCGGCCCGCCAGGGCAGCTGTTTGGGTTAGCGCCACAGTACATATAATGTCCGAACAAACACTCCTCGATACCTGCGGGGCCTGTGCCGGGCCTGCGCGGGCCTGCAGAGCCGACGGGGGCTTGATGACAAGCCGGATGCCGGAACCCGAGACCACCACCCCCAGCGTGATCAACATCGACCGGACCAGCCCGGTGCCGCTGTACTTTCAGCTGGCCCAGCACTACGAGGCGGCGATCAGGTCGGGCGCGCTCAAGGAAGGGACCCGCCTGGACAACGAGGTGCAGCTCGCGGAGCGGCTGGGCCTGTCCAGGCCCACGGTGCGGGCGGCTTTCCTGTACCTCTCCAACAAGGGCCTCGTGGTCCGCAAGCGCGGGGCGGGCACGCTTGTCGCCAACGAGCGGATCGACCGGAACGTCGAGCTGACCAGCCTGTACGACGACCTGGCGGCGGCGGGCCGGTCGCCGGACACCCGGGTCATCCGCAACGAGGTCATGCACGCGAGCGACCGGGTTGCCGCCGCCCTGCAGCTCCCCCAGCCGGCGCTGGTGGTCTCGCTGGAGCGGATCCGGATGGCCGACGGCGAGCCCATCGCGCTGATGCACAACTTCCTGCCCACCGGGCTCGTGCACCTGAGCATCGACATGCTCGAGCAGCACGGGCTCTACGAACTGCTGCGGGCGTCGGGCCTCCGGCTGGGCTCGGCCACCCAGCGCATGTGCGCCAAGAACGCGTCGGCCGCCGAGGCCAGGACGCTGAACGAGAACCGCGGCGCCGCGCTGCTGACCATGGAGCGCACCGCGTACGACGAGACCGGCCGGCCGCTGGAGTTCGCGCAGCACCTCTACCGGGCGTCGCGCTACGCGTTCACCACTAGCCTGTCACGGGCGGACCCGGCGGTCACGCTCCCGGCCTGAGCGGCATCACACGGCCGGCCTATTCCTCGCCGGAGAAGCGGGCCGCCCGCGGGCCTCAGGCCTCCTCCGGGCCGACGAGGGGGCGCTGCGCGGGCTTGGCCGCTTCGTAGGCGCCGCGGGCTTTCCGGGTCGAGCCGAGCTCGGAGACCTCGGCGACCGGCACATCCCACCACGCCTCGCTGTCCGGCGCGGGGATCATCGGGTCGGTCTCGATGTGCACCAGGACCGGGCCTGTCTCGTCCTTCGCCCGGGCCAGCGCCGCCCGGAGCTCGGCGATCGTCTGCGCGCGCAGCACCCGGATCCCGAGGCTCTCGGCGTTCGCGGCGAGGTCGACCGGCAGGACGTCGCCGTCCAGCCGGCCGGTGCCCGGGTTGCGGTACCGGTAGGCGGTGCCGAACCGCTGCGCGCCCACGGTCTCGGACAGCCCGCCGATGGACGCGAAGCCGTGATTCTGGACCAGGACCACGATGAGCTTGATGCCCTCCTGCACGGCGGTGACGAGCTCGGCCGACATCATCAGGTAGGACCCGTCGCCGACCAGGACGTAGACCTCCCGGTCTGGGGCGGCCAGCTTCACGCCCAGGCCGCCCGCGATCTCGTAGCCCATGCAGGAGTAGCCGTACTCCACGTGGTAGCCCTTGGGGTCCCGGGTGCGCCACAGCTTGTGCAGGTCACCGGGCATCGACCCGGCGGCGCACACCACCACATCCCGCGGCCCGGCCGCACCGTTGACGGCGCCGATCACCTCCGACTGGGCGGGCGGCTGGTGCCCGAGGGCGTACGCCCGGCTAACGCTCTCGTCCCAGGCCGCGGCCAGCCGCCGCGCCTCCTGCCGGTAGGCCGCGGGCGCCGACCACCCGGCCAGCGCCCTGGCCAGCCCGCGCAGCGCCTCCCTGGCGTCGGCGACCAGCGCCGTGCCCGCGAGCTTCACCGCGTCCGCGGCGGCGATGTTGACGTTGACGAAGCGGACCTGCGGGCAGCCGAACGCGGTGCGCGAGGCCGTGGTGAAGTCGCTGTAGCGGGTGCCGATCCCGATGACCACGTCGGCGTCGGCGGCCAGCCGGTTGGCCGCCGCGGTGCCAGTGCTGCCGATCGCGCCCACCGCGAGCGGGTGGTCGTAGGGCAGCGCGCCCTTCCCGGCCTGGGTCTCGCTCACCGGGAGGCCGGCCGCCTCGGCGAACGCGCGCAGCTCGGCCGTGGCCTCCGCGTAGATGACCCCGCCGCCCGCCACGATGAGCGGGCGCGCGGCCGACCGGATGACGGTGGCCGCGCGGGCGAGCGCGGCAGGTTCCGGTACCGGCCGCGGCACGGGCCAGACCCGCGGGGAGAACAGCTCGCGGGGCCAGTCGTGCGCCTCGGCCTGCACGTCCTGCGGCAGCGCGAGCGTCACCGCCCCGGTGTCGGCCGGGTCGGTGAGCACCCGCATCGCCGCGAGCAGGGCCGAAGGGAGCTGCTCGGGACGCCACACCCGGTCGAAATACCGGGAGACCGGGCGGAAGGCGTCGTTGACCGACACGTCCCCGGCGCCCGGGTGCTCGAGCTCCTGCAGCACCGGCGTGGCCACCCGGGTCGCGAACACGTCGCCGGGCAGCAGCAGGACGGGCAGCCGGTTGATGGTGGCCAGGGCCGCGCCGGTGATCATGTTCGTGGCCCCGGGGCCGATGGAGGAGGTGCACGCCCAGGCCGACAGCCGGTTGCGCATGCGCGCGTACGCGGCGGCGGCGTGCACCATCGCCTGCTCGTTCCTGGCCTGGTAGTAGCGCAGCGCACCCGGGTGGAGCAGCTCGGCCTCGAGCAGCGCCTGGCCGATCCCGGCCACGTTGCCGTGACCGAAGATGCCCGAGCACCCGCCGAACAGCGGCTGCTCGGCCCCGTCGCGCTCGCTGCGCTGAGCCGCCAGGAACCGCACCACGGCCTGCCCGACGGTCAGCCGCACGTGCCCGTGGCCGGTCACGAGGGGTCCCAGGCGGTCACGGGCCCCACGCTACTCACAGCAGGGCGACCGCGGTGTCGACCGCGGCGGCCACGTCACCGTCGGCCGGGTACAGCAGGGACCGCCCGGCCACCAGCCCCATCACGGTCGGCAGGCGCAGCGCCTTCTGCCACCCGGCGAACGTCAGCCCGGGATCGTCAGGGACCTCGCCGCCCAGCAGCAGGGCGGGCAGCGTGGACGCGGCCATGACCTGCTCCATGTCCGGCACCACCGGCACCTTGAGCCACGTGTAGGCCGACGTGGCGCCCAGCCCGGAGGCGACCGTGAGCGCCCGGATCATGGCCTCGGGGGCCAGGTCGTTGACCACGCGGCCGTCGGCGCGGTGCGAGATGAACGGCTCGATCATGGCCATGAGCTGTCGGGAGGCGAGGTCGGACACGGCCTGGGCGCAGGCCTGGATGGTGGCGGCCGTGGCCGGGTCCTCGGGGTCGATCCGCAGCAGCATCTTGCCGCCGTCGAAGCCCATCCGCGCGACCGCCGCGGCGTCGTACCCGGTGAACCGGTCGTCGATCTCGAACACCGACCCGGCCAGCCCGCCCCGGTTCATCGACCCGATGACGATCTTGCCGTCCAGCGCGCCGAGCAGCAGCAGGTCCTCCAGCACGTCCGCGGTGCCGAGCACGCCACCCACGCCAGGCCGGTCCAGGGCCACGCAGAGCCGTTCGAGCAGGCCGGCGCGGTCGGCCATGGCCAGCCGGTCCCGCCCGGCGCCCAGCGAGCCCCGGGCCGGGTGATCGGCGGCCACGATCACCAGCCGGCCGTCGGGGCCGATCACGGACGGGGCGCGGCGGCGGGCCGCCGCCAGCTCGGCCACCAGGCCGGGCCGGCGAACCCGCGTCTCGATGACCCTGGCCAGGCGGTCAGCGAACATCGCTCGCCCGGGCCAGCAGGGCCTCCACCTCGGCAGCGGTGGGCATCGCATCCGAGCAGGCAAGTCTCGTGGCGACCAGGGCGCCGGCGGCGTTCGCGAACCGGATGACGGTGGCGACCTCCCAGCCGGCCAGCAGGCCGTGGCACAGCGCCCCGCCGAACGCGTCCCCGGCGCCGATCCCGTTCAACACCTCCACCGGGATCGGCGGCGATTCCACCAGGCCTGCCTCGGTCGCGGCCAGCACGCCGCGCGGTCCCTGCTTCACGATGGCCAGGTCCACGCCGCGGTCGCGGAGGGCCTGCGCGGCGCGCCGGGGATCGGCCTGGCCCACGGCCACGTCGACCTCGTCGAGGTTGCCGACCGCGACCGTGACGTGGCCGAGCGCCGGGCTGACCGACCGGCGGGCCGCCTCACGTGACGGCCAGAACTGGGGCCGGTAGTCGAGGTCGAGCACGGTGATGCCGGCCCGGCCGCGCGCTTCCAGCGCCGCGAGCGTGGCCGACCGGCTGGGCTCGGCGGACAGGCCGGTCACGGTGACCCAGAACACCCGCGCGGCGCGGATCGCGTCGTAGTCCAGCTCGTCCGCGCTGATCTCCAGGTCGGGTGCCTTCGGGTAGCGGTAGAAGTAGATGGGGAAGTGGTCCGGGGGGAAGATCTCGCAGAACGTCACCGGGGTGGGCAGGTCAGGGACGCCGGTCACGAACTGGTCGCCGACGCCGTACTGCTTCAGCGCGCGGTGCACGAACCGGCCGAACGGGTCCTGCCCGGTCCGCGTGATCACGGCGGCGCTGTGGCCGAGGCGCGCGGCCGCGACCGCGACGTTGGTGGCGCTCCCGCCGAGGTACTTGCCGAACGTGGTCACGTCCTCGAGCGCGACGCCCGCCTGCAGCGGGTAGAGGTCGACACCGACCCGCCCCATGGTCAGCACGTCGAGGCGGGCCGCCTCACCGCCCACGCCGGCTATCCCGTCGTGAGCAGGAAGTCGAGGCACGTCCCGTCCTCTGCGATGTCCACCACGGCACCCCGCAGCACGCCAGAAGAGTAGTCACTGCCCGGATTGACGCACAGCGTCTGGCCGATCTTCTGCACGCCCCGCGATTCGTGAATGTGGCCGTGCAGCGATACCGGTGGCTGGTAGCGCTTGATGGCGTCGCGTACCGCGTGGCTGCCGACCGGCACGATGCTCGGCCGGCCGCCCCGGATGACCGGCTTGAGCGTGGCGTCGAGCTCGGGGGCGTCATCGAGACCCGTCCCGTAGGGCGGGCAGTGGAAGTTCATGATGCACTGCCGCCCCTCGGGCAGCGGGTCCAGCAGCTCGGATATCTCCTTGGCCAGGTCCTCCTCGGAGCACTCGCGCTCGGTGCTCCAGGGCGTGAACGGCACCAGGCCCAGGCTCGCCATCGAGACCGGCCCGAGGTCGCACACGGCGCCGGAGGGGAACTCGACCCGCTCGTCCGCGGCGTACACCGGGTCGGCGTCGCGCGGGTCGTCGTTGCCCGGCGTGATAATGCACCGTATCGCCGGGTCGAGCCGCTCGGCGGCCAGCTGGCACCACCGCCGCGCCTGGGCCGCAATCTCGCTGCGGAACAGGCGGTCGAGCGCGGCGGGATCCTCGCGCAGCTCGTCCAGCTCGGCCGCGTCCATCTGCGCGGCGTAGAACCCGCGCCGGTTGATGTCCGCGGTCAGCTGGTCGCCGTCGGCGGCGTCCACGGTCACCTGGGTGCCTTCGACCTCGGCTCGCAGCGACCCGTTCTCCCGCAACACCGGGACCAGGCCCTTGCCGGCGAAGTCCCCGCCCAGCAGCAGGACGTCAGGCTGGTAGACCTTGGCCGCGGCCAGGAACTTGCGGAAGCACACGTCAGAGCCGTGCACATCGGTGGTGAAGAAGATGCGCAGCGCGCGCTTCTTCTTGCCACGCTGCCGGCCGAATACGGGCATCGGCTACTCCGGCGGGAGCTCGTGCATGGCCATGCCCAGGTCCAGCGCGTCCCGCTGCCGCCGCACGGAGCGGGCTACCGCGTAGATCAGCGGGCCTGCGCCCAGCACGATCACCAGCGTGAGGATCGACTCCCAGCTGAACTTGCCGTAGACACTCGAGTGCGTGACCAGCTCGAACACGGTGAACAACGCGAGCACGGTGGTCGCGCCGCCGACCCAGGCGGCCTTGCGCAGGAACGCCTTGCGCGCGTCGTCACTCGCCCCCGGCAGCTCGATCAGGTCGGGCCGGCGCAACGGCAGGAACAGCGCGGCCACGCCGCCGGCCAGCAGGATCAGCGCGAAGAACAGGCTCTGCAGGGCGACGATGCTGCCGAGGTTGACCAGGCTGGTGAGGAAGCAGAACGCGATGCCGATCACCAGCACGATGCCGATGGCGACGTTCGGCGCGTGGTTCCGGTCGCCGATCTTGGCCACACCGACCGGCAGCAGCCGATCGAAGGCCTGCGCGAACAGGACCCGGGTGGTGACGGTCACGAAGGCCAGGTTGACCGCGATCTCGGCGAACGGCACCGCGGTCGCGAACAGAATCTTGGTGATCGGGTCGCCGGATAGCAGCAGGCCGTACCCGAGCCCGCCGGAGACCGAGGGCATGGTGGTGATCTTCGCGTAGCCGTCGGGGTTGATGACGCCGAGGTTCGCCTGCGCCTGCATGAAGGTCAGGCCGGCCCGCGCGCGCAGCAGCGCCCAGACGCCCACCCAGAGCACCACGAGCACCAGGATGCTGATCGTGGACGCGTACAGGTAGGTCCGGCCCGGCCGGCGTAGCTCGCCGCCCACGTAGTAGGAGTAGAGGACGCCGTTGTAGTTGAGCACCATGAACGGGATGATCGCCACCGCGGACGCGATCGAGGTGCCGAAGACCACCCCGTTCGCGTGCGCGGCCGCGATAGTCGCCGCGTAGGCACCCGGGTGATGGCTGAAGCTGCCGTACGCGGTGACGAAGTCGGCATGGGATTTGAACGCCAGGATCCCGATGAGCGCGAGGAACGCCACCACCTGCAAGATGATGAGGGTGAAGATGATGCGGGCCACGATCTTCACCTTGAACAGTGACAGCGCCGCGACGATCAGCATCAGGATCACGCTCAGCCACGCGATCGACAGGTTGCTGCCGAAGTGGTTCCCGGCGTTCGCGATGGCCGTGCTGTGGAACGCCAGGCCGAGGCCGGTCAGCATGAACGGCGTGAACTGGGCGGCGAAGTGCGCGTTGGTGGACAGCACGTAGGTGAACACGACGGCTATCCCGAGCCCGGCCATGGCCCCGACCGCGGGTGACACGATCCGCGACAGGTAGACGTACTCACCGCCGGCCCGCGGCACGGCCCGGAGCAGGTAGCGGTAAGCGAACATGGCGACGAGCCAGATCACCGCGGCCGCTACCAGCGGCAGGTACATGTCGGACTTGGCGAAGTCCGTCAGCCCGGCGTTGAAGTTGATGAAGGTGTTGACGACGGCGACCGACGCCAGCGAGATGCCGATCGCGGCCGGGATCCCCAGCTCGCGGACGAGGCCGGATGTCTGCCGGATGAAGAGGCGCCCAGCGTCAGCGCTTCCGGCCGAGGTCGTGCCTGCCGTTGCGTCACTGCTTGTCACTGCCAACCTCCAGTTTCGCCACCAACGCGAGGGATGACAGCTGGGCCCACGTGCGGGCATAACCCACCTGTGTCCCCCAGACTGCCCCCAATGTTTTAGCTCGGACAAGCGATTGTCAATACCTACGAACATAATGCTGTTCCCACAAATGACCCCGCTGATGGCGGGCCGCGGCCGGGGCTGGCGCCGGCCGCTGGCGGCAACCGCTGGCGACGGCGCCGGGCCTGCGCTCAGCCCGGCTGGGTGTCAACTCTCAGTAATCAACTGAATGCGCAGATGTGCACGGTCCTGTCCACAGGCTGTGGGAAAGTTCGTCCGGGATTCGGCATGAAATGCACGGCCATCCCCCCGGTCCTGTGGAAAACGTTCAGCCTGTTCGCTCTCATTGCTCGGCAGCAGTGCAGTATCTACTGCAATACTGCATCGATACGGCACCTCGCCGGCGAATGTGGAGCCGGACCCGGACGGGCGCCGGCGGGGCTGGCACATGCCAACGAAGGCGCGGGAAGGCCCTTTTGCCTCCCATAGCGCACAGTTCCGGAGCGCGCACGGCGAGCCATGGGGCCCGGAACCGTCTACCGCAATGCTGCAGGCGCTGCAATACTGCCTTGATGACGGGGATCCGCCTGGTCCTGGCTAACCTCAAGCCGGGCACGGGCAAGACCACATCGGCGGTCTGGCTGGCACACGTTTTCGCGCAAGCCGGGAACAGTGTGCTGTTGGTCGACGCGGACCCGTCCGGCAGCGCTCTGGAGTGGTCCGATCTCGCGGCCATGTACCCTGGCCTGCCGCCCGAGGCGGCGTTCCCGTTCCGGATCGTGGCCCTGCCGTCCCGGGAACTGCACCGCCGGGTCCCCGAGATCGCCCAGGACGATGACGTGGTGATCATTGATGCGCCGCAGCTGGAGGACCACGCCGGGATCGCCAGGTCGGCGCTGCGGTGCGCGGACGAGATCCTGATCCCGTGCGCCCCGAGCCCGATCGAGATCAACCGCACCACGCCGGTGCGGGAGGAGATCAATGAGATCGCGGCGTTCCAGGAGCGGCCCGCCCGTTCGGCCGTGCTGCTGAACCGCTGTGTCGCGCGGGCGAACTCCACGGCCGACGCCCGTGACGCTCTGCAGGACCTCGGCTATGACGTGCTCAGAACCGCGGTGCCGCGGCTGGAGGTCTACGCCCAGAGCTTCGGCCTGCCGATCTCCGGCACCGGCCGCGAGGTCTGGCGCCACGTGGCCCACGATCTCATCCAGCGCTGCGCTCCCCTCACCACGGTCCGGACATGACCGTCCAGCGGGAACAGCGCAAGGCGCAGATGGCCGCGGCCGCCGCCCGGCGCAGCGAACCCGGGGCCCGTCCGGCCGGGCGGACCGCGATCCGGTCGAAGCCGGTCCGGATCACCCTCGACCTGAACCCGGAGCTGTACCGGCAGCTCACCCAGTGGGCCGATTCGGCCGCGATCGCGCTTGACGTGCCCCGCGTCGCCCTCGCCGACGCCATGCGGGCCATGATCCGGGTCACGACCGAGAACCCGGACGAGGTCCTCGAGCGGCTGCGCCGCGACCGGGAGCAGTAACGCAGTACTACGGCCCGGCCAGGCCTGTGCGCACCGGGGCCGGCGAACTCGCCGCCGCCACCACCGCCGCGGCAAACTGCCGGAACACCGCCACGCTGGGGTGGCCGAGCCCGAGCATCTCCGGATGCCACTGCAGGCCCATCACGAACTGCGGGCCAGTGTCCTCGATCGCCTCGATCACGCCATCGGGCGCCCGGGCCGCCACCCGCATCCCGGGCGCCACCACGCCCACCGCCTGGTGGTGCAGCGAGTTCACGGCCACCTCGGGGCCGAGCAGCCGGTGCAGCAGTGTGCCGGGCTCCGGCCGGACCGGATGGGTCGCGCCGTCCCAGGTCTCCACCACCATGTGCCCAGGGTGGGGCGGGTCGTCGGTCGGCAGGTCCTGCACCAGAGTGCCGCCGAGCGCGACGTTCAGCAGCTGAATGCCACGGCAGACCCCGAGGATCGGCTGCCCGCGCCGGCAGGCGAGCCGGACCAGCTCGATCTCCACGTCGTCGCGGCGGCGGTCCACCCCGGCCGTCTGCGGCCGCTGCGGCGCCGCGTACGCCGCCGGGTCGACGTCGCCGCCCCCGGTCAGCAGCAGGCCGTCGACCCGGGCCGCCAAGTCGGCCGCACGCTCCGGGGACCCGTTGACCGGCAGCGGCAGGGCGGCCAGGCCCACGAAGTCGAGCAGTTCGAGGTAATTGTCAGGGACGGCCTGGACGGTCACGGTGATGTGCTCCGCGGTGACGGGCGCGGGCCACGCCGTGATCCCGATGACGGGCCTCACCGGGCGAGTCGTTCCTGGCGCGGTGCGGGGAACCGGTCGGCCACCGCGGCGCCGTCCAGCCTGCGGTAGTGACCACCGTAGAAGAGCAGCGGCTCGCCGCCGTTCCCGCCCATCTCCACCACGTTGCCGACCACGATGACATGATCGCCGCCCGGGTAGATCGCTTCCAGGTCACACCGCAGCCAGGCCAGTGCCCCGTCGATCACCGGCACGCCCGAGCGCTCGGCGTAGGCACAGTCGGCGAACTTCTCCGGTTCCGGCTGCTTGCCCGCGAAGATCCGGCTGATCTGCTCCTGATCGCTGCCCAGCACGTTCACCGCGAACGTGCTGGACTGCCGGACCGCCACCAGCGTCCGGGACTGCAGCTCGAAGCCGATCATGACCAGGAGCGGGTCCAGCGACAGGGACGCGAACGCGTTGGCCGTCATCCCGGCCGGCCCGGTGTCGCCGCAGCTGGTGATGACCGCCACCCCGGTGGCGAACCTGGCCATCAGCGCTCGGAAGCCAGCCTCACCGGGGGCCACGGCGCACTGGCTCACGGACGGCTCGCCGGGCCGAGCCCGGTCCGCAGCACCCCGGCCAGCTCGGTGATCTCCTCGCGGGCCGCATCCAGCCAGGCCGTGCACAGCAGGAAGCCGTGCACCATCTCGTCCTGGCGGTGGAGTTGCACGCCCACCCCGGCCGCGGCCAGCCGCTCGGCAAAGGCGATCCCCTCATCACGCAGCACATCCCGGCCTGCGACCAGCACGTACGCGGGCGGCAGGCCGGCCAGGTCCTGGGCCAGGCCCGGAGCGGCGCGGCCGTCCGCGGCGGAACCGCCCAGGTACTTTGCCCAGTAGGACTCCATCTCGGTGCGCGACAGATACGGGTCGTCGGCGTTCGTCACGTAGGACTTGGTGTCCATGGCCGGGTCGAGCGCCGGGTAGGCCAGCACCTGAAACGCCAGGGCGGCACTCCCCTCGTCCCTGGCCCGCAGGGCCACGCCGGCCGCCAGGGAGGCGCCCGCGCTGTCGCCGACCACGGCCAGGCGGGTGCCGTCCACACCCAGGTCGGCCGCGTGCTCCGCCACCCAGCGGGTGGCCGCCGCGCAGTCATCAAGCGCGGCCGGGTACGGGTGCTCAGGGGCGAGCCGGTAGTCCACGGCCACCAGGGTCACGCCCGCCTGCCGGACCAGCTCCCGGCACAGCGTGTCGTGCGAGTCGAGGCCGCCGAAGACCCACCCGCCGCCGTGAAAGAACACGGCGGCGGGTGGCCCGGGGGTGCCGGGCCACCCGGAGGGAAGCGGTGACCCGGCGGGCGATTCGGCGGCTGGCCCGGTGGCCGGGTCCGGCCGGTAGACCCGTACCGGCAGGGGCCCGGCCGGGCCGTCGATCTCGAGGTCCTCGCCGGCCGGCCGGCTGGCGGGCCGGCCAGGAACTGCGCCAGCTCGGTGAAGTTCCGCAGGCCCTCCGCACGGGGCAGGGACCCGCTGGACGGGCGGCCGGAGGCCACCAGAGCGGACAAAAGCGCGTCGAGCTGCCCTTCGGCGGTCATGGTTCGATTGTCGGACCATTAGAGCATGAGGTCAAGGGCAGCCCCGCCGGGCCGGGCGGCCCGCGGCGCAGCATCCGGGCCGCGCCTACGCGACCGGGCCGTAGCGGGCCTGGTAGGCATCGGCGGCGGCGCGGAAGCACGCCAGCGGGGCGCGGACGATGCCCGCGCCGATCTGCCCGCCGCCGCGGCCGGCCAGGCCGGCGTCGAGCACGGGCGTGACGCCGGTCTCGGCCACCTTCAGCGCGTCGATCGCGGTCGGCGTGCCCCGGTACCGCAGGTACGGGATTTTGTAGTCGGTGTTCTCCCCGACCGTGATGCCGTACATGGCCAGGTTCATCTCGATCATGGCCTCGGGCGAACCGCCCTGGTAGTTCTGCAGCGGGAACGCGGCCGCCTGGGCGAACCCGCCGAGCCCCACGGTCTCGTTGATCAGGCTCTCGCCGCCGATCCACTCGATGTCGTCCGGGGTGAACCCGTCGAACAGCTTCGCCGACACGTCGGGGAACGGCCCGTCGAACCATTCGTCGCCCAGCCCGCTGACCCGGATCGAGGTGCCCCGGCAGGTGATGCTCATGGCGGTCACCACGCTGCTGGCCTCGATGCCGCGCGCGGCGTCGGCCACCGCCTTGCCGCTGGCCATCGACAGCCGCAGGAAGAAGTAGTCGCTGGCCGACAGGTAGCTGAGGGTCTGCAGCACCTCATCGGCGTGCTCCGGCCCCGCGCGCAGCAGGTGCGGGAACAGCTCACGGCCGAACAGCAGCGTGGCCGCGGTGTTGCGGCTGTGCAGCTCGTCGCCCATGTGCACGGCGCGGCGCATGATCGGCTTCAGCGGTATCCCGCCCGCGCGCTGGACCGCGGCGCCGATCGTGGGGGCGATGGTCCGCTCGATGTAGCGCAGCTGGTCGCGCACGTCGTCGTCGTAGGAGCCGTAGTTCAGCCGCTTGCGCGACTCCCCCTCGTAGAAGTTGCAGAATCCGGTGGTCCCGTGCACGTCGTCGCGCACCACGAAGACCGGCATTGACGCGGTGAACACGCCCGCCACCGAGCCCACGCAGCCGTGGTCGTGGCACGCGCCGATGACGATCTCGCCGTCCTCCATGCGCCGCTCGGCCTCGGCCGGGCTGGCGGCCAGCCCCTCGTACAGGGCGGCGTAGACCAGGGCGGCCCGCTGGCCGCCGGTGTACCACCCGAACGGCTTCGCCGGCCCCGAGGTGAGGATCGTGCGGCCGGTCATGCCGGGCACCACATCCCGGGCCGCCGCCACCCCGGTCAGCACCGGCTCGGCCTCGCACATCCGCCGCAGCGCGGTCTGGTTGGCCTGCTCGAGCCGAGCCGCGGCTACCACGCGGCCACCCCGCCGTCGACCGGGATCACCGTGCCGGTGACAAACGACGACCGCGGCGAGAGCAGGAACTCCACCACCTCCGCGACCTCCTCGGTGCGGCCCAGGCGGCCGAGCGGGGTGTGCCCGGCCAGCGCCACCTCCCCGCCCGACATACGGTTCCAGGCCGGGGCCATCGGCACCTTGATAAAGCCGGGCGCGACCGCGTTGACCCGGATGCCGCGCGCGGCCAGCTCGCAGGCCCCGACCCTGGTCATCCCGGTCAGCGCCGCCTTCGAGGCCGAGTACATGGCCGTCCCGGCGAACCGGCCGACGGCCCCCGCGATGCTGCCGATGTGCACGATCGCGGCCCCCTCGGACATGTGCGGCAGCACGGCCCTGGTGACCCGGCCGGTGCCCATCACGTTGATCTCCCACATGGCGGCGGCATCGGCATCGGCCATCTCGTCGACGAGGGTCTCGCGCACCACGCCCGCGCAGTTCACCAGGCCGGTCAGCGGCCCGAGCGCGACCGCGGCGGCCACACAGCGGCCGATGCTCTCCTCGTCGGTGACGTCCAGCGGGAAGTCCACGATGCTGCGGCCGGCCAGGCCGTCCTGGCCGGGGTCGAGGGTCACATCGACGTCGCCGGCGACGACCGTGAGGCCGGAGACCGCCAGCCGGCGGCAGATGGCCCGGCCGATGCCGCCGGTGCCGCCGGTGACGAGCGCGACAGCGGTCACCTCACCTCCCAGACCCAGGTGCTGGCGTGCCTCCGGCACGAGGCTGTTGGCGCGCCTTTGGCACGACACTGCTGGCGCGCCTCCGGCACGAGGCTGCTGGCGCGCCTCCGGCACGAGGCTGCTGGCGCGCCTCCGGCACGACGTCCGGGACGCCGCCAGGCGCTGAGGCGGCGCCTTTGGCCTGAACCTTAGTCCAATCGGCCATCGCAGGTAAAGGCCGGTTTGCCCGGGCCGGGCGGCGGGACCGGCCGGGCGATGAGACCCGCCGTCGCGCGTGAGCGGTCTGGCCGCGCCGGTTATGAGAACATTGGTGCATGAGCGCCGTTGCACCGAGCCCAGCCCCGGCCGGGATCGAGCGCGTTGAGCACGTCCCGGTTTACGGCCTGGTCGTGGATCAGCTGCGGCGCGCCATCCACAGCGGGTCGTTCGTGCCCGGCGACAAGTTCCCGCCCGAGCGCGAGCTGTCCAAGCAGCTCGGCGTGTCCCGCGCCAGCGTCCGCGAGGCCATCCGCGTGCTCGAGGGCGAGGGGTACGTGGAGACCAGGCGCGGCGCCAGCGGCGGCATCATCGTGCTGGACCGGGCCCAGACCGAGGACCGGCTCGGGGAGGTCATCCGGGCCAAGCTCCCGGAGATCGAGCAGGTCATCGACTTCCGGCTGGCGGTCGAGTGCAGCGCGGCCCGGCTGGCCGCCATGCGCCGCACCGACGAGGACCTGGCCACGCTCCGCGAAGCGTTCACCACCATGGCAGAGAGCCGCGAGACGAAGCGGTTCCGGGCCGCCGATTCCGCCTTCCACCAGGGCATAGCCCGGGCAGCACGCAACGACTGGATGGAGCGCTCGATCACCGACGCGCGCGCGTTCCTGTGGATGACGGTGGACAAGGTGGCCGAGAACGTGTTCAGGACCGCGCAGCTTCACCACGGCCAGATCCTGGCCGCGATCGAGGCCGGCGACCCCGACGCGGCCGAGCGCCACGTGGCCGCGCACATCGAAGTCACCCGCACGGACCTGATCAGGATCGCCGCCGCGGCCCCGCCTCCGGCCTAGATCCCGCAGATTCGCCCGGGTGGCCGACGGGCATGGTCTTGACACTGAGTGATCGGGCTACCTATGCTCACGGCCCAAAGGTCCGTAAAATAGACCTACTCGCGCACAGTCGGCCAGCACAACCCAGCCAGCAGTTATGCACCTGGCAAAACCGGCGGTCGCGTCGGCCGCGTCACCGTAAGGGGCGAATGCGAAATGACTGCCGAACTCACCGATCGCCAGTCCGAGGGCCTTCGCCGCAACGCGGTTGGCCTGCCCGACGTGATCTTCACGTCGATCACCACGATGGCGCCCGCCGCGGGCGCGGCGTTCTCCATCACCGTAGGCGCACTGTTCGCGGGCGGCGCGCTGTCCGCCGGGGTGGTCATCGCCCTGGCCGGCTGCCTGTGCACCGCGATAGCGATCGGGCAGATGGCCAAACACCTGCCCACGGCCGGCGGCATGTACACCTACATCGCCCGCGGCCTGGGACCCAAGCTCGGCTTCCTGGCCGGCTGGGGCTTCGACCTCGCCTACCCGCTCGTGGTCCCGCTGGTCAGCGTGCTGTTCGGCAACCTGCTGGGCAGCACGGTCGCCGCCCACTTCGGCCTGTCTTACAACGTGTGGTGGCCCATCGGCTCGGTGTTCTGCGTGCTGCTGGTCGGCTCGCTGAACTACTTCGGCCTCCAGGTGAGCACCCGCTTCGGCATCATCCTGGGCACGTTCGAGATCCTGGTGATGATCGCGCTGTCGCTCACGCTGATCATCAGCGCGGGATCCCGCAACACGCTCAGCGTGTTCACCACGCACTACGCCACGGTGCCCGGGTTCAAGGGGATGTCCGGCATCATCGCCGGCTCGGTCTACGGTGTGCTGGCCTTCATCGGCTTCGACGCGGCCGCGCCGCTGGCCGAGGAGACCAGGAACCCCACCAAGACCGTGAGCCGCGCGGTGGTGGGCTCGTGCCTGCTGGTGGGCGTCTTCTACATCCTCACCACCTACGCCGCGACCGTGTACTTCGGCCCGGGCAAGTTCGTGACCTTCTACACCGCGGGCGGCGGCAACCCGTGGAACCTCATGGCCACCGCGGTCTGGGGTATCGGCTGGGTGTTCCTGTTCATCGCGTTCCTGAACTCCAGCGCCGCCTGCTCCAACGGCGGCGGGTGCGCGGCCGCGCGGTGCCTGTGGGCCATGGGCCGCATCCGGGTGATCCCGCACGCGTTCGGCCGGACCCAGCCCCGGTTCAAGTCCCCGTACGTGGCGGTCATCTTCACCTTCGGCATCGGCCTGATCCTCACCCTCTGGCTGGGCGAGATGTACGACCCGACCACCGCGTTCGCCCTGCTGGGCACCATCATCACCGGCGCGATCCTGCCGATCTACATCGCGGTGAACCTGTCCTGCATCGTCTACTACCTGCGGGAGCGGCGGGGCGAGTTCAACCTGTTCCTGCACCTGATCTTCCCGGTGCTCGGCATCGCGCTGTTCGTGCCCGGCTTCTTCACCGGCCTGGGCATCCCGATCTTCAAGTTCATCAGCAAGCTGAGCTACCCGCTGGACCTGGCCGGGCCGATCATCATCGGCTGGTACGTCATCGGGATCGTGCTCGTGATCTACTTCTCGCTGCGGCACCCGGAGCGGATCAGGGACACGGCCAAGGTGTTCATCGAGACCGACGAGCCGGAGCTGTCCGGGTCCAAGTCCTGACGATCACCGCCATTACGCAACGGGCGCGGGTCGGCCCCACGGCAAGGAGGCGTTGGCGTTCATGCCTGGCCATGACAAGCGCGAGGAGCACGCAGTCCAGGCCCGCCAGCTAACTGAGCGCCTCGGCGGTCAGGGCGTCCGGGTCATCCAGATGGAGATGCCGGACATCAACGGCGCGGTCCGCGGCAAGATCGCCGGGATGGCCAAGGGGCTCGGGCCGACCGGCACCGGGGTCAGCACGCTGATCATGTCGTTCCGCGGCGGGGACGAGATCACGCTCTCGCCGTGGAGCAGCTTCGAGAACGGCTTCCCGAAGTTCTCGGCCGTGCCCGACTTGGACACCGTGGTCCAGCTGCCCTGGCGGCCGGAGACCGCCGCCGTGCTCTGCGACTTCGTGATGGACGACGGGTCGCCGTGCGTGATGGACGGGCGGGACATCCTGCGCCGGGCCGTGGCCGACCTGGCCGAGCTCGGCTACACGGCCAAGGCCGCCCTGGAGTGGGAGTTCTACGTCTTCGAGGCCGACGACGAGCTGCTGCGGGCCGGCCGTCACCGCGAGCTCAAGGCGCTGGGCCGGAACCTGCACTGCTACACGCTGACCAACTTCCCTTCGTTCGTGCCGATGGCCACCGAGTTCCTGACCCGGATGGAGGCGGTCGGCATCCCGGTGGAGGCCTTCCACTCCGAGTACGGCAAGGGCCAGTACGAGTACACCTGCGCGCCCTCCGACCCGGTACAGGCGGCGGACTGGGCCAGCCGGACCAAGACCTACCTGCGCGAGCTCGCGGACCAGCTCGGGCTCGTGACCACCTGGATGCCGTGCCTGTACACCGACACCATCGACGCGAAGAACGGCTGCCACATCAACGTGTCGCTGGAGCGGGACGGCCAGAACGCGTTCTGGGACGCCGGCCGCCAGGGGCTGTCCGAGGTGGGCCACCAGGCGGCGGCCGGCATCCTCGGCACGATGGCCGACTTCCACCTGTTCTTCCGGCCGTGGGTGAACTCGTTCCGGCGCATGGACCGGCTGACCTGGAGCCCGGAGGACGCGTCCTGGGGCCCGGACAACCACGCGGCCGCGATCCGCCTGGTGCACGGCTCGGACCCGGCCAAGTACACCCGCTTCGAGCACCGGGCTCCCGGGCCGGACATCAACCCGTACCTGGCCCTGGCCGGGATCATCTACGGGGCGGCCCAGGGCATCCGCGAAGGCTGGCAGCCGCCGGAGCAGACCGTCCGCGATCCCATCGAGGTGGGCGGGTACCAGATGCTGCCGCGCACGCTCGAGGACAGCGTGACCACACTCCGCTCTTCGGCCGTGGCCAAGGACCTGCTCGGCCCGGCGTTCATCGAGCACTTCACGACCATGAAGCTCGACGAAGCCCAGGCCTACCAGGGCTGGCTGGCCGAGCACCCTGACGTCTCGCCGGACCGGGTAACGGACTGGGAGCTCACCAACTACTTCGAGTGGGCCTGACCCGCCGGTAGCGGTCGGCGGTCGGCAGGGAGCGAGGAGAGGATGCTGATGGCGCAGGAGGTCCGCGTCGGCGACGTCACGTTCTCGGTTGAGGACGCCGGAACCGGCTCACCACTGGTGTTTGTGCACGGCTGGAGCATGAGCGGCCGGTTCTTCCAGCGCCAGCTCGCGCACTTCGCCGGGACGAACCGGGTCGTCATCCCCGACCTGCGCGGGCACGGCCGCTCCGAGAAGGTGAACCACGGGCACACCGTGCCGCAGTACGCCGCCGACCTGCACGCGATCCTGGGCCAGCTGTCGGTCGAGCGGCCGGTCCTGGCGGGCTGGTCCATGGGCGCGATGGTCGGCTACGAGTACCTGCGCGCGTTCGGGCCGGAGAGCGTGGCCGGACTGGTGATCGTGGACCAGCCGCCGTCCGACTTCGCCTGGGACGGCTATGAGTTCGGCGTGATCACGCTGGAGACGCTGCGCGAGATGAACGAGCAGCTGCAGCTCGACCAGCCCGCGCTGGTCAAGGAGTTCACCGAGCTGATGCTGCACGAGCCGGACGAGGAGACGCTGGCCTGGATGGCCGCGGAGATCCTGCAGGTCCCGCCGGTCATCGCGAGCACGATCCTGGCCGACCAGACCCTGCGCGACTACCGCGACTTCCTGCCGCAGATCAGCGTGCCCACGCTGGTGCTGTTCGGCGAGGACGACAAGCTCACCAGCCCGCGGGCCGGCCAGTTCATCGCCGACCAGGTGCCAGGCGCGCGGCTGCAGACGTTCGCGGCCTCCAGTCACTGCCCGTTCTGGGAGGAAGCCGACGCGTTCAACAGCGCGGTGGCCGCGTTCGCCGCGGAGGTCAGCGGCTAGCCGGCTGCGGGGCGAAGTGCGGGGCTACGTCGGCCGCGAACCTGGCCGCCCACCGGCGCCGGACGTCCGGGGGGATGCCCGGCGTCGAGAAGTGCAGGATCACGTGGTTGAACCCGACGTCCAGGTAGGCCTGCAGCTTGCGCCGCACGGTCTCCGGCGACCCGATGAGCTGCCACTCGCACCACGGCACGATGTTCTCCGGCCGGGTCCGCTTCTCCATGCCGGCGAAGATGCGCTGCCAGGCCTCGTACCCGGGGGTGTCGGCCCAGTTGGTGGCGTGCGGCGCGTAGTGATCGATCTGGGCCTGCATGAACCGGGGCTTGTACAGGCACGCCTCCTGCACAGCTTCGGCGTCCGTGTCGGCCACGATGCAGTCGATCATGAGGGGGTAGACGGTCCCTGACATGTCCATGCCGTGGCCGGCCGCGGCGTCCGCCCAGGTCTGCAGCGTCTTGGCCTGCGCGTCCAGGTTGCCGATGGTGTTGCAGATCGGCGGCAGGCCGAGCCCGGCCATGATGGCCGCGCTGTCCGGGCTGCCGATCGCGCCGTAGAAGTGCAGGTTGCCGGTGTGCGGCTCGGGACGGATCCGGATCGTCTCCGGCACCGACAGGTACTTGCCCGTGTAGCTGAACGGCTCGCCGGTCATGCCCTGCCGGATGATCTCCCAGGTCTCCTGGAACCGGCCCCGTGCCTCGCCCATGTCCAGGCCGAACGCGTCGTACTCGAACTTGGCCGTGCCGCGGCCGAGGCCGAGGTGCAGCGGCCGGTCGGTCATCTGGGTCAGCATCGCGATCTGGCCGGCCAGGCGCAGCGGGTTGTGCCACGGGGTGACGATCACGCAGGTGCCGAAGCCGAGTTCGGGGAACCGGCCCGCCAGGTGCCCGATCTGCACGGCCGGGTCCGGCGCCGGGAAGTAGTCGCTGAAGTGATGCTCGAGCACCCAGATGGTGCCGAAGCCGAGCTCCGAGTACCGCGCGCAGTCGGTCACCATGTCCTGGTACATCTCACGGTCGCTGGCACCAGGGGCCCCGGCGGCGGCCACGACGCATCCGAACTCGACATCCCTGCTTGCTGCTCACCACGGCCACCTCCAAGGACCTTTGGTCCGAGTATTGTTCCATTGGCGGCAAGCGTCAAGATCCGGACGCCCGGCGGCGGGAACCCGCGGCCCGGCCCGCGCGCCTGCCCAGCATCGCGCCGTGGATGTACCGGAAGGGTCGTTCCAGCGACCCTTCCGGTACATCCACGACCCGCGGCGCACCGGGGTGAGGGCAGCCAGGGGCCAGCGGGCGGGCTCTCGGCGCGGGGCGGACGAGGGAGCCGGATCATGGAGGGCATGGGCGCAGACGAGCAGAGCGACCTGGTGCGGCGCGGGTATGACGCGCTGTCGTATCACTACCGCAGCGACGACGCCGAAGCGGGCCGGTACGCGCCGTGGCTGGCTGACCTGCAGGCCCGCGTGCCGGCGGGAGGATCGGTGCTCGACCTGGGCTGCGGCTGCGGGATCCCGGTCGCCCGGTCGCTGGCCGAGCCGGGTACCAGATCACCGGCGTCGACATCAGCGACGTGCAGATCGAGCGGGCCCGGCGCCTGGTTCCTGCCGCCACCTTCATCCGCGCCGACGCCACCACGGTCAGCTTCCCGCCCGCGTCCTTCGACGCGGTCGTCTGCCTCTACGCGCTCATCCACATGCCGCTGGAGGCCCAGCCGCGGCTGCTGCGGCAGGCCGCCACCTGGCTGCGCCCCGGTGGCTGGCTGCTCACGGTCACCGGGCAGGGCGCCTGGGCCGGCGTGGAGGACAACTGGCTCGGCGGCCCGGCCGCGATGGCCTGGAGCCAGGCGGACGCGGCCACCTACCGGCTCCTGGCTCGAGCAGGCCGGCCTCGAGGTCGCGGCGCAGGACTTCGTCCCCGAAGGCGACGTCGGCCACGCGCTGTTCTGGGCCCGGGCGGCGGGTCCCGCGACCTGGCGAGGCCGCTGCCCGCGGCCGCTGCATCCGTCAGGCGATCCGCGCCGCCAGCGCGCCGGCGTTCGGCCTGGGACCGCGGCAGACCGCCGGGATCTTTAAAGCAGCAGGTCACCGGCAGTGGCCAACGGCTGCGAGAATGACGGTATACGCGGCTATGACACAGGATTATTACGAATCAGACGCGCATTGACCGGTAGCGCCAGATTGATCTTGACTCCAACCTGGTATGTGACATAGTACTTCTGCCTACGTCGAACAGGAGTGCGCAGTGGTCGGGAGGGCCATGCGACTACGTCTGGGTTCTGCTGGCGCGGCTATCGCGGTGATCACCATGCTGGCAGCCGGGTGCTCCTCCTCGGGCACCGTCAGCAGCCAGCCGGGCAGCTCCGGCGGTCAGGGCACCCCGCAGCGCGGCGGCACCCTGGTCATGCTCGGGCAGAGTGACATCTTCAACCTCGACACCGTCAGCGCGTACTACACAGTCAGCAGCATGCTGGAGCGGATGTTCACGCGACAGCTGTTCAGCTACGGTGTCCCGACCGGCGCGGCCACCCCGCCGCCCGTGGTCCCTGACGTCGCCACCACGATCCCGACGACCTCCAACGGCGGCATCACCGATGGCGGGAAGACGATCACGATCCATCTGCGCACGGGTGTCAAGTGGAACACATCGCCGCCCCGTCAGGTGACAGCGGCCGACTTCGTCCGCGAGTTCAAGATGCTGTGCAACCCGGTTTCGCCGGTCGGTGCGCCCGGTTACTTCACCGCCACGATCGACGGGAATGCAGTCGTACTGCACCGGATTCGCCAAGGTGCCCGGCACGGTCAGCGGCATCGCCGACTACGTCAACTCGCACAGCCTGCCGGGCGTGGTCGCGACCGACCCGCAGACCCTCACGTTCCACCTGCTCAGCTCCACGCCCGACTTCCTGTACATCCTGACCATGGGCTTCTGCTCGGCCCGGCCCATCGAGTACATGAAGTACGTCCCCGACAGCGCCACGTTCCGGCAGCACACCCTCTCCGACGGCCCGTACGAGATCACGTCGTACGTGGCCGGCAAGTCCTTCACGCTCGCGCGCAACCCGGCCTGGGAGGCAGTCGACCGACCCGAACCGGCACGCGTACGTCGAACAAGATCACCGTCACCGAGGGCCTGACCTCCGACAACGTGCAGCAGCAGCTGCAGGCCGGGACCGGTGACATGGAATGGGACGTGACCCCGCCGGCGCAGAACCTGCCCAGCCTGGTGGCGACGCACAACAGCGGCCTGGTGATCGGGCCCACGGCCGGCCGGCTCGGCGTCGATCTCGCTCGGTAACTACCTGGCGCTCAACCAGTACGCCGGGCCGTTCACCAGCAAGCTCGTCCGTGAGGCCGTGGCGTACGCGGTGAACAAGAACGCGATCGTCCAGATCCTCGGCGGCAAGTCCATCGCCTCCACGACCTCGCAGCTCGTGCTGCCGGGCAACGTGGGGTACATCCCGGACTACAACCCGTTCCCCGACAACAACGGCGCTGGCAACCCGGCGAAGGCCAAGCAGTTGCTCGCGCAGGCGGGCAAGACCGGCACTCACGCTGAAGCTGCTGTACTCGACCACCGATCCGATGCCACGGATCGCCCAGTCCCTGCAGTCCAGCCTGGACGCGGCAGGCTTCCACGTGCAGCTCGTCCCGGCTACCCAGTCCGACTTCTACGGCAAGTACCTCGAGGCTCCCGCGACGGCCAAGCGTGGCGTCTGGGACCTCGCTGCGGCGGGCTGGATCCCGGACTGGTTCGGCAACAACGGACGCTCGACCATCGTCCCGCTGCTCACCCAGCCGGGCCTGGCGTCGAACGACTTCGGCGGGTACACCAGCCCCAAGGTCGAGTCGTACATCAACGCCGCCCTGTCGGCACCCGATGCGGCCACGGCCGCGCAGAACTGGCAGAAGGCCGACGCCACCGCGATGCAGGACGTGGCCAACATCCCGATCAACGTGCAGAAGTGGCCGATCTTCCACTCGGCGCGGCGTGCACGGGTGCAACTTCTTCTGGTTCGGCCTCAACTGCGACCCGACCAACGTGTGGCTCAGCGGGTCATGACCGACACCGTCGCGCCCACGGCGGATACTCGCGAGAGGACCGGCTCCGATCCAGGCTGGCGCCGGCCCCCTCGCGACGGGAAGCTTCACCGATCCGGTCTCCCCCCGGCTCTCGGGCTTCATGCGCGAGGGCTGGGCACCGCAGCCAGACCTGACGTCACCGCCGGCGCCGCCGCCGGGCATGCTCCGCGACCGCAGAGACCGGCTGCGCGCGGCAGCCTGCCCGCGCGGCTGCCCGCCGTAATCCCGGCCGGGCTCGACACCGCGCCGGACGAACGACCAGTTCTACCTGTTCCGGCCCGAGCAGCGACTACGTCTGGCTAACCGGCGACCAGACCCCGGCCGGGGTGCTGATCCTCGACCCGGAGTCGGCGGCCGGCGACGCCCTGTTCCTGCTGCCGCCGTCCGGGCGCGATGACGGCGAGTTCTTCTCCGACTAGGACCCGGGGCGAGCTCTGGGTGGGCCCGCGCCCCTCGCTGGCGGGACGCTCCGAGCAACTCGGCATCGCCTGCCGTCCGCTCGGTGAGCTGCGGGCAGCGGCTCGCCAAGCTCGGCGAGGCGCTGGTATCGCGCGGCTTCGATCCGGGGGCCGAGGCGCAGGTCACCGCCGTCGACGGGAATCCTCGACGGCGAGCTGACCGCGGTGCTGTCCGAGCTTCGCCTGGTCAAGGACGCCGTGGGAGATCGGCCAGGTGCGTGCCGCGGTCGCCGCCACCACGCCGCGGGTTCTGCGACGTGGCCCGGCTCGTCCGCGGCGCCGGGGGCATGACGGAGCGGCACGTGGAGGCCGCCTTCTCGGCCCGGGCCCGGACGGAGGGCAACGGCGACGGCTACCACCCGATCGCCGCCTCGGGCCCGCACGCCACGATCCTGCACTGGAATCGCAACGACGGCGAGCTGCGGCCCGGCGAGCTGCTGCTGCTCGACGCTGGCGTGGAAACGCACGCCCTCTACACCGCGGACGTGACCAGGACCTTCCCGGTCAGCGGACGGTTCGACGCGCTGCAGCGTCAGGTGTACGCCTACGTGCTGGCGGCACAAGAGGCAGGCCATTCGCGCAGCTGCGGCCGGGCGCCGACTTCCGTGCCTACCACCGCGCGTGCGCCGAGGTTCTCGCCGCGGGACTTGAGGACCTCGGCGTTCTTCCGGTCACCGCGAAGGAGTCGCTGGAGCCGGACTGTGGCCTGCACCGGCGCTGGACGCTGTGCGCGCCGGGGCACATGATGGGTCTCGACGTCCACGACTGCGCCCGTGCCCGCGAAGCCCGCTACCTGGGCGGACCGCTCGCGGCCGGTCAGGTCCTGACCGTCGAGCCCGGCCTGTACTTCCAGCACAACGATGAGATGGTGCCCGCCAGAGCTGCGCGGCCTAGGCATCCGGATCGAGGACGACGTGCTCATCACCGACAGCGGCTTCGAGCTGCTGTCGTCGGCACTGCCCCGCCAGCCTGACCAGCTCGAAGCGTGGTGCGCCGACCCGGGGATGATCCTCTGATGGTGACCGACGCCTCCGCAGCGGTGGGCGTGGGCACGACCGGGGCGCTGCTGGACGTGCAGGACCTGCACGTCAGCTTCGACACCGCCGACGGGAAGCTGCACGCGGTCCGCGGCCTCTCGTTCAGCGTCGGCAAGGGACAGACGCTCGGCATCGTCGGCGAGTCGGGCTCGGGCAAGTCCGTCATCCGCCCAGGCCCTGCTCGGTCTCGTGCCGGGGGCCGACGTGTCGGGCACGCGTGGTTTGAGGGCCGGGACCTGCTGGCGATGTCGGGCGAGCAGCTGCAGGCGGTGCGCGGGCGGCGGATCAGCATGGTCTTCCAGGACCCGCTCACCAGCCTGCACCCGCTGTACAGGGTCGGCTGGCAGATGGCCGAGGCCATGCGGGCCCACGGCTCAGTCAGCCGCCAGGCCGCCAACCGGCGGGCCATCGACCTGCTCGGCATGGTCGGCATTCCCCGGCCGGCAGAGCGCGTCAACGACTACCCGCACCAGTTCTCCGGCGGCATGCGCCAGCGCGTGATGATCGCGATGGCCCTGGCGCTCGTCCCCGGCGCTGATCATCGCCGACGAGCCGACCACCGCCCTGGACGCCACGGTTCAGGCTCAGGTGCTCGAGCTGCTGGTCAAGCTTCAGGGCGAGCTCGGCACTGTCGCTGATCCTGATCACCCACGACCTCGGCGTCGTCGCCGACCTGGCCGACGAGGTCCTGGTCATGTACAGCGGCCAGCCGGTCGAGAAGGCCGACCGCAGAACCGCGTACTACCAGGCTCATCACCCGTACACCCGCGGGCTGCTCGAATCGATTCCGGTGGCCGGCGACACCGGGCGGCTGCGCCCGATCCCCGGCCAGCCGCCGAGCATGCTGATGACCCGGCCGGGCTGCTCCTTCCGTCCCCGCTGCCGGTTCGCGCTCGACCGCTGCGAGACCGAAGCGCCGCCGCTGCGCGTGCATCGGCTGCGTCCCGGTCACCTGTCCGCCTGCTGGCTGCCCGACGAGGTGGCCGGCGACGTCGACCGCCGCGTCCCGTCGCCTGCCCGGTCACGGCAGGCACGCTAACGCACAGGCGGCCGTCACCGGCGGCCCGTCACGCCGGAGCCGGACGAATGCCGCCGGGGTCCGGCTGCTGGAGCTCACCGGGATCGTCAAGCACTTCCCGGTCCGCAGCGGAGTCCTGGTCTCGCGCAGTCACCGGTCGTGCACGCGGTCGACGGGATCAGCCTGCAGCGTCCGCGACGGCGAGACGCTCGGCCTGGTCGGCGAGACCGGCTGCGGCAAGTCCACGCTGGCCCGCTGCATCGCCCGGCTGCAGCCGGTCACCGAGGGCAAGATCACCTTCGACGGCCGGGACATCACCCAGCTGTCGCCGGGCGACCTGCGAGCGATACGCCGCGACGTGCAGATCGTGTTCCAGGACCCGTACGGCTCGCTGAACCCGAGACGGCGGATCGGCGCCATCGTGGGCGAGCCGCTCGCCATCCACGGCCTGGCGCGCGGCAGCAGCCGCCGCGACCGGGTACAGGAGCTCATGGCCATGGTCGGGCTCAACCCGGAGCACTACAACCGCTACCCGGCCGAGTTCTCCGGCGGCCAGCGCCAGCGTGTCGGCATCGCCAGGGCGCTGGCGGTCGGCCCCCGGCTGCTGATCTGCGACGAGCCGGTTTCGGCCCTGGACGTCTCGGTGCAGGCGCAGGTCATCAACCTGCTGCAAGGACCTGCGAGCGCCAGCTGAGCCTCACCTGCGTCTTCATCTCGCACGACCTGGGCGTGGTCGAGCACGTGAGCGACCGGGTCGCGGTCATGTACTCGGGCAAGATCGTGGAACTGGCCACGGCCGACGCGCTCTACCGTGAGCCCCGTCATCCCTACGCCGCCGCGTTGCTGTCGGCGGCCTCGGTCACCGATCCCGATCTGGCCCGCCAGCGTCGCCGGCATGACGATCGAGGGCGACATCCCTTCGCCGATCGAGCCGCCGACGGCTGCCGGTTCCACCCGCGCTGCCCGCTGGCCCAGGACCGGTGCCGGGTCGAGGAGCCGGTGCTGGAACCGTCAGCGTCCGCATCCGGGCCACGTCACGGCCTGTCACTTCCCCATCGAGGCCGCGGCTCTGGCGGCCAGCCGGCCGCTGGACATCGGTTCAGCCCCCGATGGCGCCGCGGGCGGGTCGGCCGCCGACACGGTCACTGCTGCCGCGCTCGCCGCTGCCGCCGCGCCGAACGGCGCTGGACGGGCTGCCGACGCTGACGGCTACGGCGCTGCCGCCGTGATCCAGGCCGAGGCCGCGTCGCCGATGACGACAGCGAACTGGCAGCAGGCCCCGGCGACGGGGCCGAGCAGGCCACGGCATCGAGGGCCGCAGTCAGTGGTCGCTGGCCTGGGAACGGCTGCGGCACGACCGGATGGCTCTCATCTCGGCCGCCTTCATCGTCCTGCTCGTCCTGGCCGCGCTCTTCGCCCCGGTCATCGCCCACCTCGTCGGTCACGGCGTCAACCAGCAGAACGACACCACCGGGCTGACCGAGGCAGGCCTGCCCAGGCCGCCGAGCAGCGAATACTGGTTCGGGACCGACGACCTGGGCCGTGATGCTCTTCGTGCGCACCGTTTACGGAGCGCGGATCTCACTGGCCGTGGGCCTGGTCGCGAGCCTCAGCGCGGTCATAGTCGGGACCACCATCGGGCTGCTGGCCGGCTTCCTCGGCGGGCGTGGCCGACTCCGCTGCTGTCCCGGTTCATGGACTTCATCCTCTCGTTCCCGTTCCTGCTAGCCGCCATCGCGCTGGTCTCCGTGGTCGGGCCGAGCCTGACGGTCATCATCGTGGTGATCGCGTTCTTCTCGTGGGCCGCGGTCGGCCGCATCGCGCGCGGGCTTGCGATGTCCATCAAGGAAAAGGAGTACATCGAGGCGGCCCGCGCAGGCGGCGCCGGCAACCTGCGCATCATGTTCGTCGAGGTGCTCCCCAACCTGACCGCTCCGCTGATCGTGTACACCACGCTGCTGATCCCCGCGGCCATCGCGTTCGAGGCCGTGCTGTCCTTCCTCGGGCTCGGCATCATCCCGCCCGACCCCGAGCTGGGGTGACATGCTGGCCGAGGCGGTGAGCTACTACCAGGTGGCCTGGTGGTTCATCGGCTTCCCCGGCCTCGCGCTGCTCGCCACCACACTGGCCTTCAACCTGCTCGGTGACTCGCTGCGCGACGCGCTTGACCCGCGGGGAGAACGGCTCATGACGGCCACGCGCCGGCGCAACGGCGGGCGGCGGCGCTCGCTGAGCCCGGTCGCGGACGCCGCCGTCCAGGAAACCGGGGTCGGGCCGCGATGACGCGCCTGGTCCTCAAGCGGGTGGCGTCCGGCATCATCGTGCTGTGGGTCATCAGCGTGGCCGTGTTCGCGCTGTTCTTCATCGCGCCCAACGACGTGGCCCAGAAGATCGCCGGCCGCCAGGCCACACCGCTCACCGTGGCGCTGGTAAGCAAGCGGCTCGGCCTGAACCGCCCGATCCTCGACCAGTACGGCGCCTTTGCCTGGCATCTGCTGCACGGCAACCTGGGCTACTCGTACTACAACTCAGAGCCGGTGCTGAGCCTCATCGGCAGCCGGATCGGCGTCACCATCTCGCTTGTCCTCGGCGGGGCCGTGCTCTGGCTGGCCATCGGCATCACCACCGGCGTGCTGGCGGCGACCCACCCGCGCACGGTCGTTGACAAGGGCGCAACGTTCTTCGCGGTCTTCTTCTACTCGATGCCCACCTTCCTGCTCGGCCTCATCCTGCTGTACTTCCTCTTCTACCAGCTCCACCTGCACGGCATCGCGATCTTCCCCGGCAGCGGATACGTATCGTTCTTCCAGAGCCCGATCGGCTGGGCCCAGCATCTGCTGCTGCCCTGGATCGCCGTGGCTCTCACCACTGCCGCGACGTATACCCGGCTGACCCGGACCGGCATGCTCGACGTGCTGGGCGAGGACTACATCCGCACCGCACGGGCCAAGGGCGTCAGCGATCGGCCGGGTCACCTATCGGCACGCGCTGCGGGCCGCCCTCATCGCGGTGGTGACCCAGCTCGGCATCGACGTCGGGGTACTGCTCGGCGGGGCCGTCGTAACAGAGAACGTATTCGGCCTGCCCGGCCTCGGCCAGCTGGCCGTCCAGTCCGTCACCCAGCAGGACCTGCCGGTGATCATCGGCATCGTCATGCTGGCCGCCGCATTCGTGGTCGCTCGCCAATTTCGCGGTCGACATGTTCTACGTCGTGCTCGACCCGAGGGTCCGTGCGCACTGTACGCGGAGCCCCTGCCGGGCAGCGTCCGCAGCCCGATCGTCCCGAGCGCATCGCCGTGTCGGCGGCCGGGGATGCTGCCGCGTTTGTCGTCGTGCCCGGGCCCGACGGGCCGACCGACGCGTCGGGGATCTGGTACGGGCCGCTCGCGGGTCAGCCAGCGAGGATTTGCGATCTCATTCCCGACACCAACCTGGCCTTCGCGCCTGACGATCGCGCGCTGGCCGCCGCCGTGCCCACGACGAGACCGGCAGCACGATCATCGTGGCGGACCCCGCGGCTCGAACCGGCGGAGTGGCGACGAGCTCCGGCTGCCGGTCTTCGCCGAGGCCCTGGCCTGGACCGTCGACGGCCTGATCGTGCTGGCCGCCGAACCGGGTGCCGACGCCGCGTCGCTCACCTCGGGCCAGCCGCTCACCGGCGGGGCCGAGGACCCGGTCGTCGCGCGGGCCGCGGCCGGATGGCGGCGGCTGTGGCGGGTCGATGCGGCGACCGGGACCGCGGCGCCGGTCAGCCCGGACGACCTGGCCATCTGGGAGTTCGCGCCGTCCCCGGCGGCGGTGCCGTCGTGGTCGGCCAGCGACGACCCGAGCGAGGCCGGCTGGTACCACTCGCGCCTGCATCGTGCTGGACGCCGGGGCCGGCGAACCCGGGTACTGCGGGAATCGCCGTGGCAGCTGTCCTCGCCGGCGGTAAGTCCCGACGGCCGGCTGGCTGCCTTCGTCGAGGGATGGGCCAGCGACCGCGGCCTGCTCGCCGGCGACGTGCACCTGGTCCGCCTCGACGAGACTGCTGCCGTACGCCGGGTCCGCGCCGCGTCGACGGCGTCGACGCCGACGTGACGTGGCTGTCCTGGCACCATCCGGACAGCGCGGCTGTGGCCTAGCCGGCTGGCAGCCGCACCTCGGCACGGCCATGGGGCTGGGCCGAGCGGCGTCGCCGCCGAGGCGCAGCCGAGGTTGGCGGCGTCGTCCCACCCAGGCCGAGCAGGCGCGAGCTGCCTCAACTCGCGTGGCACCCGGAAGTCGTGCCGCTGGCCGACGGGTACGGCGCTGACCATGCGCTCGACACCGGTGCCCTCCCGAGGTGGTGCGGCTGCGCCGGACGGCGACCCGCCCCGTGGACCGCACTCAACCCGCAGACTCGCTGGCACGCGGCGGACCTGCGGGTGCGCGAGGCTGCGCTGGAAGCGCGGCGGACGGGACCGCTGATCGAGGGACTCGTGGCCGAGCCGTCTCCGGCCGGCGGCAGGCCGACGCCGGCGAGACGCGCCGCGGCCGCTCGTCGTCGACATCCACGGCGGCCCGAGCCTGGCCTGGCACCACAGCTGGGACCTGACGTGGGCCGAGCTGCTGACCGCGGCCGGATACGCCGTGCTGCATGGCCAACCCGCGCGGCAGCGCCGGGCGCGGGCAGGCGCTTCGCCCGGGCGAACCTGACGATCCGGCCGGGGCCGAGTTCGGCGACATCATCGCCGGGGTGGCGCACTGCGTCGCCGACGGCTCTGCCGACCCCGACCGCGTCGCGGCCATCGGCGCGAGCTACGGCGGCTACCTGACGGCGTGGGCCATCGCGACCGGGCACGGTCTTTCGCTGCGGCGTCGTCATCGCCGGCATCAGCGACCTGGTCAGCTGCTGGGGCACCGCCAACAACGCGCCGTTCTATGACTACCTGCTGCAGGCGGCAGGCCGGGCGAGCAGCCGGCGCGGTACCTGGAGCGCTCACCGGTGACCCGGCTCAACCCGGCGTCTCGGCCCGACGCTCATCCTGCACGGCCAGCAGGACCGCTGCGTACCGGTCGGCCAGGCCGAGGAGCTCTACGCTGGGCTGCGGGAGTTCGGCATCGAGGTCGAGCTGGTCATCTACCCGAGGGAGGGTCACCAGGTGCGCGAGCCCGGCGCACCTCGAGCGACCAGCGAGAGCGGATGCTGCGATGGCTTGGGGCGCACCTGGAGACACCGCGTGAAGATCGGGCTGCACGTACCCAACTTCGGGGCCTTCGCCGATCCCGGCACGGTCGCCGATCTGGCCGCCAGTGCCGAAGCCGCGGGCTGGGACGGGTTCTTCCTCTGGGATCACGTGGCCAGGCCCGAAGGCATGTTCCCCATGCTCGACCCGTGGATCGCGCTGGCCGCCGTCGCGATGCGCACCAGCGGATGAGGATCGGGCCGCTCGATCACCCCGCTGGCCCGGCGCAGGCCCTGGAACGTGGCCCGCCAGGTCGCTCACCCTCGACCACCTGAGTGGCGGCCGGGTCACCCTCGGCATCGGGCTCGGCGTCAGCGGCGTGGAGTTCGGTCACTTCGGTGAGGAAACCGACCCGAGGACTGCGCGGTGACATGCTCGACGAGGGCCTCGATATTCTGCGCGGCAGGCCTGGCGACGGTACGCCGGTCCGCCACGACGGTGACCCACTACCAGCTGGACTCGGTGAGCTTCCTGCCGCCGCCCGTGCAGTCCCCGGTGCCGATCTGGGGCGCGACCGAGCGCGCCAGCGGGCCGGCCGGTGCGCCGGGCCGCCCGGCTCGACGGCGTGTTCCCCAACGGCCTGCCGCCCGGACCAGCTGCCCGACCTGCTGGCCAACGTGTCCCGGCTGCGCCCGGCGGCCTCGACGGCTATGACGTGGTCGTCGGCGGCGTCGATGACTGGCGCGAGTGGCGCGACGCGGGCGCCACGTGGTGGCTGCGCGTGCTGCCCTGGTTCGGTTCCATCGAGGAATCGGCCGACATCGTGGACTCGGGGCCACCTGCAGGATGAGCCTCTCGTAACATGTGACATATCACTGGAGGTGATGCTGTGCGGACGGAGCCGTGGCACGGGGTCCTGGTCGCGAACGCCCTGCCTTACACTGCCGAGCTCGAAGTTGATCTCGACCGCTACGCGGAGCACGTCGCGTGGCTGGCCGCGTCGGGCTGCGACGGGATCACCCCGAACGGGTCACTGGGGGAGTACCAGGTGCTGACCGCCCGAGGAACGCACCCGCGTGGTCGAGACCGCGATCGCGGCGTCGCCACCCGGCTTCTCGGTCATCCCTGGCGTGGCCGCGTACGGCGCCAGGGAATCGGTGCGCTGGGCCGAGGCTGCCGCCAAGGCCGGCGCCCACGCCGTCATGCTTCTGCCGCCGAACTCCTACCGGGCGGACACCCGCAGCGTTGTCGAGCACTACCGCGCGGTCGCCGCGGTCGGGCTGCCCATCGTCGCGTACAACAACCCGGTCGACACCAAGGTCGATCTGGTCCCCGAGTCTGCTGGCCCGGCTGTTCGACGAGGGACTCATCGTCGCGGTCAAGGAATTCACCGGCGATCCGCGCCGGGCGTACCAGATCGGCGAGCTGGCGCCTGGGCTCGACATGCTGATCGGCTCCGACGACTCCGTCCTGGAGTTCGCGCTCGCCGGCGCGAAAGGATGGGTCTCGGGCTACACCAACGCCTTCCCGCACTCCTGCGCGGAGCTGTACCGCGCCTGTGTCGCCAGGGACCTGGACCGCGCCCTCGAGCTGTACCGGCTGCTGCACCCGCTGCTGCGCTGGGACGCGAAGACCGAGTTCATCCAGGCGATCAAGCTGTCGATGGACATGGCCGGGCGCTATGGCGGGCCGTGCCGGCCGCCCCGGGTCGCCCTCACGGCCGAGCAGGAGGCCGACGTCCGCCAGGCGACCGAGAAGGCGCTCGCCCAGGGCTGCACCTGATGCGCGCCCGCCGGGTCTTCCACGCCGTCGACTCGCACACCGAGGGAATGCCCACCAGGGTCATCGTCGGCGGCGTGGGCGCCATCCCCGGTGACACCATGTTCGACCGTCGCCGGTACTTCATGACGCACCTGGACGGCATCCGCAAGGCCCTCATGTACGAGCCGCGCGGCCACTCCGCCATGAGCGGCGCCATCCTGCAGGCGCCGAGCCGAGCGGACGCCGACTGGGGGGTCATCTTCATCGAGGTGTCCGGGTGCCTGCCGATGTGCGGGCACGGCACCATCGGCGTCGCCACGGTCCTGGTCGAGACCGGCATGGTGCAGGTCACCGAACCTGTCACCCTGGTCCGGCTGGACACTCCGGCCGGCCTGGTCGTCGCCGAGGTCAGCGTCCGTGACGGCGCCGCGACCAGCGTCACCATCACCAACGTGCCCGCCTTCACCGTCGGCCTCGACCAGACCGTGCACCTGGAGGGCGTCGGGCAGGTCAGCTACGACATGGCCTACGGCGGCAACTTCTACGCGATACTCCCTCTCGAGCAGGTCGGCATCCCCTTCGACCGCGCGCACAAGGATCGGATCCTGGCTGCGGGCCTGGATCTCATGTCGGCCATCAGCGAGCACAACGAGCCGGTGCACCCCGCCAACCCGGAGATCCGCGGCTGCCACCACGTGCAGTTCCTCGCCTCCGATGCCACGGCCAAGCATTCGCGCCACGCGATGGCGATCTATCCTGGCTGGTTCGACCGCTCGCCGTGCGGCACCGGCACCTCGGCGCGGCTGGCCCAACTGCACACCAGGGGCGAGCTGGCGGTAGGTGATGAGCTGATCAACGAGTCGTTCATCGGCTCCCGGTTCACCGGGCGCATCGCGGCGGAGACAAGGTGGACGGCACGCCTGCGATCATCCCAGAGATCACCGGGCGGGCCTGGATCACGGGAACGGCGCAGTACTTCATCGGAGCCGACGACCCGTTCCCCGAGGGATTTCAGCTCTAACACGCTATTGAAAGCGAGTATGTTGCAGGCCGGTGCCCGGATTAGCTCCGGCCGGTGTCCTTGTCGGAGCGCCCGGCCCATAGTCCCCTGGTGTGGGCGATGTGCGCCGACATCAGCGACTCGCTGGCGGCCACGTCACCCGTCTGCAGCATCCGGACCATAGCGCGGTGCTCCTGAGCCGAGGCCAGCAGCACGCCGGTGTCAGCCAACTGCTGCAAGCCGAACAGGCGAGCCTGGCGGCGGAGCCGGTCAACCAGGTCGGTCAGCCGGGGATTCCCGACTATCGACACCATTTCAGCGTGGAACTGCCGGTCACAGTCCAGGTACTGGATCAGGTCGCCGCGCTCAGCGGCTGCCTCGATCAGCCTGCCCGAGCTCGCTGAGCTCAGCCGCCCGCTGCGGCGTCAGCAGCTTGGCGACTTGGCCCATGATCGGGACTTCCAAGAGCAGGCGGATCTGCGAGATCTGATCCAGGTCGGCCTCCGAAACCTCCACGACCCGGAATCCCCGGTTGCGCACCGGTTCGACCATGCCCTCACTGACCAAATCGAGCATCGCCTCGCGGACCGGCGTGGCCGACACCCCGAAACGCTCAGCGAGCGCTGGTGCCGAGTAGATCACCCCCGGCTCCAGTCTCGCCGGCCACCAAGGCAGCCTCGAGGGCTCTGGTCACCTTCTCGCGCAGGCTGTCGGCACGGAGAGCCGAAATGTTTCCCGGCCCCCCGGAGCTGTCACTGCTCATCCATCCGGCCCCTCGATAAGCTCACTAGAACTTTTTCAGATCATCATACCAATCTGTCTCTAGTAGTGATTTCTAGATCCAGCAGAAAGAGGCATGCCCGGTTCGCTAACTGTCCCCTGCCCGGTTTCAGAGCGCGCCACGGGTCGTGTGCCAATAGCGGGGCCATCGTGCCCGGTCCGCACGCGCCCCGGATCATGTGGCGGGGCTGGTCGCCGCCCTCCGGGCCACCGGCTGTGGGCGCAGTAAATCTGCCCACCATGACACCTAATAAATCTCCACACAAGGGCCTTACCACTTCGGTATAACTGCACGGAATTACAGAAGATAAGATAGTGACGGCCTAACGTGATAGCCGCTGTACCCTTCGCGCCCGCTGGCGGCGAAGGCGCTCCAGCACCCCGGTAAGGCCCTTGGCGTCCACTCCCCGCGGAGCCCGGTGCGCCGCTCGCCGCGGATCCGGCCGCGGCAGGTCCGGCGGGGGCGGCGGGGGAGCCTGCTGCGGTGGGCGCGATGGTTCCGGTGGCGGAGCTTCCGCGGAAGCTGGGCTGGCCACCCCGCCCGCGATGAAGGCTCCGGCGACGGCCCGGACGGCCACCTCGGCCGGGATCAAGGGTCCGCCAGGCCCGTCGTCCGCCCGCAGCTGGGGCTCGCTGGCCGGAGCCTGGCCGAGCGCAGGCAGGTCGCCGATGACCCGGACGCCGAGCGCCGAGATATTCCTGGCCATCTCGGCTCCGATCTCGGTCGCTCGCTGCAGCGCCCACGCCGGGGTCACGATCTTCAGCTCATCCACTGCGGGCTGCCGGATCTTCATGTGCCTGACCGCCCCGTACAGCATGAACTTGGCGTAGTTGGCGGCCGGCCATGCCTGGCGGGTGAACTCCTCGTTCAACTGCCTCACCACCTCGGCTTCGGCGAGGGTGAGAGACCGGTTCGCCGCGTTCTCCTCGGGGATGAGGAACCCGGCCGGCAGGCCCAGCATCCACTCGAAGGTGCGCAGGAGCATCAGCCGGTCCGACTCATCCACCACGACCACCGTGAGGTTCTGCCGGCCGACAGCAGTCATCCACCGCGTGATCAGCTCGTCGTGCCTGTGGCGGCGCCAGAAGCCGGGCGTCGGGGTGCGCGGGGGGTCGCTGAGTATCCCCTCAAGCCAGTCCAGGTAGGGCATGCAGTAGCCGTTCTGCATGTACTGCTGCCATTGCGACGGCATGATCCGGAAGAGCGGGCGCAGCGTGACCACCACATGCACCAGCGAACCGCCTAGGTCATCGATGATGCGACGCACCGCCGCTTCGTCCGCTTCCGCGAAGAACTCGCTGCTCACCACGACCCGCTGGTCATCCGCCGCCCGCACCTCACGAACCAGGTGATCCCAGTGGGCCATCCGGGGGCGCGACTCCCCCATGAGCGCCGGCTGGCTCGTGACCGCGAGGATGGACCGCAGCGGCTGCCTGCCGGTCCCGGGATAGACAACACCATGGAGCGCCAGGCGTTCGCGAGCTAGATGGAACGCGCTCTGGATGGCAGTTGTCCCGGTCTTGTGCGGCCCGATGTGCAGTAGACGGGTGCCGACCTGCAGCGGCAGGTGGTCCGTGGCCATGGATTCCCCCCAGATCCCTGGTGCTCGCTCACCCGGAGCGACACCTTAGGTAAACGGAGAGTAATCGAGCAGTCACGCAGGCGCATGGATTTGGCCTACCTGACCTCGAGCATCAGGGCTCCATGGCCTAAGACGTGTGCTGCGAGGGATCTGTCCGCGACGGCCGCAGGGCGGGCGGCATTGGGGGCCTAGTCGGACAGCACCAGCCTGGCCGACCCCGCGTTCCGCGCGAAGTGGCGGGCCAGAAGCTCGTCGAACTCCGCCGCGCGAAGCGGCTGCGAGAAGTAGAAGCCCTGGGCCAACCTGCGCAGCCGAGCCTCTTGAGCCCGGCGACCTGGTTCTTGGTCTCCACGCCCTCGGCCACCGCCGACTATGTCCATGGCGTTGGCCAGGTCGATGACGGCGCGGACGATCGCCGAGTCCACCGGGCTCTCGGCGACGCCCTGCACGAAGACGCGGTCCACCTTCACCTCGTGCACCGGGAACTGCTTGAGGTAGGCCAAGGAGGAGTGGCCGGTGCCGAAGTCGTCGATGGCCAGGCGCACGCCCAGCCGGTTGAGCCTCTTCATGACCTCGCGGGCCCCGGAGAGGTCCTCCATGACCATGGTCTCGGTGATCTCGAAGATCAGCAGTTCCGAGGGCAGGCCGGTCGCGTCGAGGGCCGCGGCCACCTGTGACAGCAGCCCGCTCTCCTGGAACTGGCGGGGCGAGAGATTGACGCTGATCGGCAGGTCCACGCTCAGCCGGTCCCGGATCGAGCGCACCTGCCGGCACGCTTGGTCCAGCACGTAACGGCCCAGCGGCAGTATCAGCCCCGTCTCCTCGGCCATCGGGATGAACCTCATGCGGGCTGATCAGGCCGTTCGTCGGGTGCCGCCACCGCACCAGGGCCTCTGCGCCCACGATGCGCTCCGTCGTCGAGGGAGTAGAACGGCTGGTAATGCACCTCGAGCTCATCCCGGTCGAGCCCCTTGCGCAGGTCGGCCTCGATCTGGAGCCGCTCTGAGGAGCGGGTTCCCATGGACGCCTGGTCGAACACCTTGTAGATGCCGCCCCGGCCCTTGGCCTTGGCCTCGTACATCGCCACGTCGGCGTCGCGCAGCGCGTCGTCGGCTGTCTTGCCCGGCTCGGTCAGGGCGATGCCGACCGACACGCTGGCCACCAGTTCGTAGCCGTCCGGGCAGCACCATGGGCTGTTCGACGGCGGCGCAGATGCGCCGCGCCGCGGCGACCGCCACGTCGACGCCGGCCACGTCCTCCAGCAGCACGACGAACTCGTCGCCGCCGAAGCGGGCCAGCAGGTCGTGACTGCGCACCACGCCCTTCAGCCGGGCTCCGATCGCCACCAGGAACTCGTCGCCGGTCACGTGACCCAGGCTGTCGTTGATGCTCTTGAACCGGTCCACATCGACAAAGATCAGCGCGTGGGTCTTGCGGTCCAGCGCGGACCGCCGCAGCGCCTGGTCGAGGCGCTCCACCAGCAGCCGGCGGTTGGCCAGGCCGGTGAGGCTGTCGTAGAAGGCGTGATGGTGCAGTTCGTCCTCGAACGCCTTGCGCTCGGTGATGTCGCGAAAGGCGATCACCGCGCCCGATGGTGTGCCGTCGCTCAGGACCGCAGAGGCCGTGTACGCGACCGGGATGGTGCCGCCGTTCTTGCGGCGGAACCGGGCGTCGTCCTCCCGGATGGTGCGGCCCGTTCGCATGGCTTCGCGGGCCGGCGTCGAGCAGAAAGTCGGGCGCCGTGAGGGCACCGTCGGTCACCGGATCGTCGATCGTCGATGCCGAGCGGCGGCAGCTCGATCATGTCGGCCGCGGCCCGGTTGACGAAGGTCAGCTTCCCGTCGGCGTCGATGGCGCAGACGCCTTCGCCGATGTTGAGGGTGATCGAGGAGAGCCGCTCGCGCTCGACGTGGACCTGCTGGTACAGCTCGGCATTGCTGAGCGCCCCGCTGCCCACGGCGGCCAGGGCCTGCAGCAGGCCCCGGTCGGCGTCGTCGAAGGGCTCATCCCGTCGCCGGCCCGACGCCACCAGCCACTGCTGGCGATCGGCCACGGTCATCGGCGCGGCCAGCTGATCCAGGGTCTGGGTCGCCGACGGTCAGGGTGGCCTCCGGGCTGCGGAGCAGCCGCCGTACCGATCCCAAGATCGTCTCGAGCACCGCCTGCTGCCGCAGGCCCCGGTTGGCCTCCAGCGTGACCTCGTACAGCCCCTCCATCCGGGCCCGGTCATACAGCGCCGCGAACCGGGCGCTGATGAGCCGGCGCTCCAGGATCAGTCCCGGGACAGCCAGTGCCACCGCCCACAGGTGGGCCTGGATCGCCAGGGCCAGGACCACGCCGACCAGCGCTCCCGCGCCCGCCAGCGTCACCTGGATCGGAAGGTCGCTGCTGAACTCCGCGCCAGCGTCGTGCCCATCGAGACCACGAGCCTGGCCACCAGGAAGCGTATTGACGACGAATACACGGCCACGCCCGAGCACGATGGCGCGCTATCTGGCCTGCGGTGACGGAATCCGTCGGGACGCGCGACACTGCGGCTCACCGCCAGTCCCAGGCCCGCCGCGATCAGCACCTGCCCGACGTTGAAGGCCGACTTGACCAGCGGGCGCCGGCGGACCGCCTGCGCCATGGCGGTCGCCAGGGCCAGCGTGCCCAGGGTGACCACCGGCGGCACCAGGAGGGCGAGGATCACGAAGAAGCCCTCGTCCATGTTGAAGGCCTCGGACTCGCCGCCCCGGTACACCACGACCGGCCAGACCCAGCTCCCCAGGGCCAGGGCGCCCATCGCGGCCGCGATGATCCACTGGCTCTCGTCCAGGCGGGCCAGGCCGGCTGCGCCCAGCCGGCCACGAACAGGGTCAGCGCGCCGCCCGCGACCGAAGTGGCGACGATGGCCCAGGTAGCTCGGGGTAGCTTCATGGCTCGACGACCAGCCAGGTGGGCGTCAGTTCCACGCCGAGCTGTTCCAGGCTGAGCCGTTCCAGGCGGAGCCGTTCCAGGCCGATCCGGTCCAGCCTGCGTCGTTCCAGGCCCGGCCCGTCCAGTCATCGCCGTTCCACGCTGCGCCGGTCCAGTCCCCGCCATTCCAGGCCCGGCCGGTCCAGGTCCAGGCGTTCCAGTCGTTGCCGTTCCACGCCAAGCCGTGCCAGGGCCCGCCACCAGATGGCCCCGGACTCCAGGACACCCCCGACCACAGGTTCGCGTTCCAGGTGTCGAGGCTCCCGGTGGGGGACAGCGAGACCGTGAGCCCAGGCAAGGTGGGGATGAGGTTGAGGGCCGACTGCCTCAGGTTCATCGGGGCAGAGGTGGCCGCAGCGTCGGCGTTGAGCGCGCCGTGACCGTCAACGAACGGGTTGCCGACCGGGCCAGGGTCGGTGTTGCCGAGCAGGCGGGCCTTTACCTGGTTGGGGGTGAGGCCGGGGTTGTCGGCCAGGACCAGCGCCGCCGCCCCGCTGGTGATGGCGGCGCTGAACGAGGTGCCCGAGCCGACGAAGTTCGCGCTGCCGATCAGGGCCGAGGGAAAGTTGTTGTAGATCGTCGAGCCCGGTGCGGCCAGGCTGACCACGGACCGGCCCGAGGTGACCAGGTCGGGCTTGACCCAGCCGTCGGCTGAGGTGGGCCCGGCGCTGCTGAAGTCGGTCATCTCGTCGTCGGTGGGCGACGGCGTGGCCATGTCGTCCAAGGCGCCCACGGTGATCACCATCGGGTCGTCACCCGGGGACAGGATGGTGCCGTTGAACGGCCCGGCGTTGCCGGCCGAGGCCACGACCGTGATTCCCGAGTTCCAGACGGCCTCCACCGCCTGGTCCAAGGGGTTGGTGACGGTGGACTGATCTGACTGGTAGCCCAATGAGATGTTGAGGACCTTGATGCCGTAGATCCGCCTGGTGGTCGACCGCCCATTGCAGGCCCAGGATCAGAGTGCTCAGGTGGGTGGCACCGTCCGTCCCCGCCACCTTGATCGACACCAGATTGGCGCCGGGAGCTTCGCCTGAGTACTGCCCGTTCGATGAGGCGCCGTTGCCGGCGATCAGGCCGGCCACGAAGGTGCCGTGCCCGTAGCTGTCCTGGAACGGGTTGTTTCCGTTCGTCAGGTCCACGCCCGCCGATCAGCCGGCCCGAGAAGTCGGTCAGGTTGTCGATTCCCGTGTCCAGCACGGCTACGGTGACTCCCTGGCCGGTGTCGCCGCTGGCGGCCAGCTGGGTGGCTCCGGTCTCCGGCAGGAACGCATCGGAGGGCGTGTGCGGCCCGGTTGACTCGGTCGTGGACTGAACGCTGACCGAGACATCCGGGGTCACCGTGATGCCCGGCAAGGCGTCCAGCACCGGCGCCGTAATCGAGGGAATCGAGGCCGCCACCCCGTTGATGAGGTGATACTGCGTTAGGACGCTGCCGCCTACCCTCAGCACCGCCGCAGCGGGGCTCAGCAGCCCGGTAGCGGTGACGATGACCGTCTCACTCAGACTCGCCGAAGCGGCTGGCGCACCAGCGACCGAGGTCCCCGTCAGAACGGCGGTTACCGCTGCCGCCGCAGCGACGGTGCGGCCCTTCTGCCACTGGACGGACCGGGCTCGATGGCCAATATCTACGCCGAATGAGACTATACGCCACATTTGGCAACCCCTCCCTTTGGGTGCCTTTTGGACGTCCCAACCGTACGCCGAGGGAGGCGACTTTGCGTGCAATTCTCCTGACGTCTGCTCGCGTTTTAAAAATAAACCGCCACGTTCAATCGATTCTGGCTTCAATGAGGCAACCTTTAGCATCTAGCCCAGATTGACCGGAACTGCGGGAGAATCGACCGCCTGCCGCGATCTGCCGGAGCCGTAATCCTTGGAAGGCCCGTGGCCTGGCATCACGTCCGCGACCTGCGGCTCGCCCTGCCCCGTCTCGAATCCTCACGGGCTGGGCCGCCCGTTCACTTAATGCCCTGGAACCAGCCCAACCGCGAACGCAAATAACTGCGTAAAGGGCAATTGTCTGCGGCCATAGCAGGGCAGGTGCCTGATCTTAGTCAGGAGCCTTAAGGCCACGCCTATGAGCCGGGAACTAGCTCATATCGTGCGACTTAGGTGTATTACGTGAGCCCGCCTGGCCTGTGTCACCGTAAGGCGGCCCGCACATTCGCACATTTTTGTACGAGGTCATTTGCCTTGCAGGCGGATCACGATTCAGCGATCAGCACTGGATCCCGCCGCGGCCACGACCTCCGCCCAGCGCAGGTCCGCCTTGCCGGACGGGCTGCGCCGGATGGCAGCCACGAACACGAAGCTGCGTGGCTTCTTATAGTCGGCGAGCCGTTCCGCGACGTGCTCGACCAGGTCGTCGGCGCTCATCTCGCTGTCGCCGACGGGCACCACGATCGCGGTCACACGGTGCCCCCAGCGCGGGTCGGGCGCCCCGACGACCAGCGCATCGCGGACACCGGGGTGCTCGGCCAGGACGTGCTCGACCTCCTCGGCGAACACCTTCTCGCCGCCGGTGTTGATGACCCGGCTGCCGCGGCCATGAAAGGTGATCGAGCCGTCCGCCGCGACCGAGGCCAGGTCGCCGGGAACGACCCAGCGCCTGCCGCTGAAGCTGCGGAACGTCTCCGCGGTCTTCGCGTCGTCACCGAGGTAGCCGATCTCGTCGTCCGCAGGCGCGGCGAGCACGCCGATCTGGCCCGAGCCGGGAACCACATCGCGGCCTGTGTCGTCGATGACCCGCGCGCCGGGCAGCAGCGTGAACCGCGCGGTGACGGCGTCGTCGCCGCGCCCGGTCTCGCTGACCGCGAACGGCCCTCCTTCCGACGCCGCCACCAGGTCGCGGCAGACGAAGTCGCCGTGCGCCAGCAGCCGCCGCTTCACGCCCGCACTCCAGGTCACGCCGACGCTCAGGATGCGGCGCAGACTGGACAGGTCGTAGGGCCGTCCGTCCTGCGCAGCCCGGTCCAGCGCGTCAGCCAGCGGCAGGGCGAACACGTCCCCCACAATCGAGACGGTGTCCACACGCTGCTGGGCGATGGTGCGCGCCAGCTCGTCGGGGTCGTAGGAGCGTGCCATCAGGTAGACCACCCGGCCGCCGGCCAGCAGCGCGCCCAGCGTGGTGTACATGCCGGTCGCGTGCATCAGCGGCGGCGCCGGCAGGCAGACCATGGCGTAGCCCCGCGCGCTCAGTCGCTTAGTCGTGCGGCGCAGCGCGCCCAGCGAATCGGGAAACGGCTCGCCGATGAGCAGGAAGCCGTTGGCACAGGCCACCGGGTACAGCCACGAATGGCGGACCAGCACGCCCTTGGGCTGGCTCGTGGTGCCGCCGGTGTACATGAGCCAGTGGTCCACGCCGCGCTCCTGGCGGGGCAGCGGCCCGGCGGACTCGATGACCCGCTCATAAGAGCTGACCGGGGATCCGGGCGGTGTGGTGGTCGCGCCGCCGACCTGCACCAGGGTGTGCAGCATCCGCGCTCCGGCCCGCGCCCTGGCCACGCGCACGCCCAGCGACGCGTCGAAGATGACGGCGGCGACCTGCGCGTCCTGGAACAGGTGGAGCAGCTCCTTGGGCTGGTACCGGTAGTTGACGTTGACCGGGATGGCCCGCAGTTTGAGCACCGCGAACACGCTCTCCAGGTACTCGATGCCGTTATACAGCGCAATCGCGACCCGGTCCTCCGTCCCCACCCCGCGGCCCGCCAGGAACGCGGCGAGTCGCGACGCCCGGTCGTCAAGCTGCCGCCAGGTCCGGCTGCGGTTCCCGTGCGTGACGGCCGTGAAGTCAGCGCGGACGTCCGCCACCGTCTCCAGGACCGTGGCGAAGTTCTCCCTCACCGCCGACCGCCCCCGCTGCGGGCGACGACGGCGCTCCCGGAAAGCCGCACCTGGCCCTCCCCGCCTCACGAGCTAAAGCGATCAACGTACTCCCGAATCACCCACAGCGACCGCGGCCAGGCACTCAACCGGGCGAAGTAATTCGGCCCTTTTAGGCTACTTCTGGCCGGACCAGGTGGCTATCGCGGACGCCGACGTGGTGCTAGTGACGTTTCCGGAAACACGTTTCGTGCTTTCGGGGCCGGGACATCCAGTTCGCCGCGCTTATGACGCTCTAGGTTCCGGAAATTTATTGCTAGTTTTATAGAACTAGGATAGGTTAAGAGGACGGCACCGGCCAGCAGCGCTGAGCTGGTGCCCGCAAACGTGAGGAGTCTGACCAGCAACATGCTCGCGGCCTGGGCGGGCCACGGCCGGCAGCAGCTACATCCCGGCCGGGCAGCGGCCAGCGCCTGCGGCTCGCCTGCCTCCCCGGCGAGTCCGGCCTAACCGCTCATCGCGGGGACTCCTGACCCGGCAGTTCTTCCTATTGCGAGAGGAAACGCCATGCCCGAGCCAACACCTCCCCAGAACGCGACCGCCACCCAGCCGCGCCCATCTCCCAATGGCCTTGCCCCGCCGCTGCCAGGCGCGCCAACGCGCGCACCAGCAGCTGCCCCCAGGCTCCGCGCGACGTTCACAAAGCTAGGCACAATGATCCGCCGAATGGTCCACCGTCCCTAACGCCGACGGCAACCAGTCATCGACACGCCACCTCGTGTCCAGAACTAGCCCGGCAAGGCAGGTCAGTCGTGACCCGAGCCGGAAAGGCGCCATGTGATCAAGCGCTAAGCGTGCGATCAGCTGCGCCCACGGAGCCCGCCGCAGCGACCTGCAGTTTGTTCCGCCCAATCCCAGGAGGCCTGTGATGCACACCGTCGCCGATCGTGATCTCGGCCTCAGCCTGTCCACCCGGACCGAGTGCGCCCACGTCATCGCCACACTCAGTGGTGATCTCGACATCGCGAGCGCTCCGGCCCTGCGCGAGCAGCTCCTCGCCTTGTTGCGCCCCGCCGCTAGCCAGCTCATCCTCGACCTGTCAGCAGTGCGTTACGCCGACGCCAGCGGCCTCGCCGTCCTGGTGGGCACCGCACGCCGCGCCGGACTGCTCGGCGGATTCCTGCACCTGGCCGCTCCTGCGCCCGCGGTGACCAGGGTTCTGTCCCTCACAGGCCTGGGCCGTCAGCTAGATATCTTCCCCACCGTCCAGGCTGCGATCACCGGCCCGCGCAGCAGCCACCACCAGCCCTACAGCAAAACGGACGGGAAACCGGGCATCGCCGCCGACGCAGCGCGCACCGCTCCGACATTGCCATCCGACCAAAGTGCCCTGCAGCCCATGGACAGGGCCGAACTCCGCCTGGCGGTCGCGGCCGTGCTCCAGCATGCCGGCGCCTGGCGCGATGCCGACCCCCGCCGCCAGTTCACTCCAGCCCTGCAAGCCCTGGCCCGGGCGTACTCCAGTACGAGTCACGCCGCTCTGACCGTGGCAGCGCACTCTCTCTTGCTCATCCTCGCCCAGCGGCCCCTCACCCATTCACCAGCAGTGGCCGCGACCGCCAGCCGTCTGCGCCGCTTGCTCCACGCCGATCCCGGGTCCGCCCTCATCTGACTGGCACTTCGCTGCTGTGCTCTGCGGTCCTGTTTGGCCCACGACCGATGGTCGTCCATTGACGAGTTCGGGCCCTCTCACTCGGCTCCAAGTCTTGCCCAGTTTAGACCGGTTTGGCACAAGTACTCTCAGGCAGGCTGCGTGTATGTAAGCCATGGTCAAACGTGCGATAGTGGGATGACACGTACGACGCTGCTCTAGACCCGGCAGTGCCAGCAACCTGTCCTGGGGGAAAGCTGAGCAGCCCAAAATTGCGGTACGTTACCGGCGAGCCCGCGGACGACCACCTGGATGCTGTCCGGGCCGGTGTCGAGGAGTGGGACGTTTCCCTGGCTGGCGTTCTGGTGGAACCTCCCTTGCCGAGTGGTACTCCTTCAATTCCCCAGCGGGCGAGTGTCGACGCGCTGATCGAAACGAAGCTGCATGCTCCGGCGCTTCGCAAGGAGTGGGTGCAGCGCGAGGACCTCGTCGGCTATCTGGCGGGGTGCTCGTCGTCCAGGCTGGTGCTGGTGGCTGCGCCTGCAGGCTTCGGCAAGACCATTGCGGTGACTCAGTGGGCTGCCAGCACGGTCGAGGACCGGCCGTTTGCCTGGGTCACCCTTGACCGTAGCGATGATGACCCGGCCAGGCTGTGGTTGCACGTCGTGTCCGCGCTGCAGCGGGCCTGCCCGCAGTTCGGCGGCGTGGACATCCTGCGGGCCCTTCATGCCTCGGTGCCAGACATCTCGGGAACGGTGCTGCCGAGCCTGGTCAACGAGCTTGCGGCGCTCCCGGCCCCGGCTGTACTCGTGCTGGACGACTATCACGTGATCCGCGATCACAGCTGTCATGACCAGGTCGCCTTCTTGCTGAGGCATCTCCCGGCCACTGTCCAGCTCGTGCTGGTGACCCGGGCTGATCCGCCGCTGCCGCTGGCCCGGCTGCGGGCGGCCGGGAAGCTGGCTGAGGTTCGGGCGCCCGAGCTGCGGTTCACGACCGCACAGGCAGCCGTACTGGTGCGCACGGTGGCCACTGTCGATCTGCTCGAATCCGACCTGGCCGATCTTGTCGAACGCACCGAGGGATGGCCCGGCGGTGTCTACCTGGCGGCGCTTTCACTGCGCGGATATTCCTCGCCCACCGCCTTTGTCCGCCAGTTCACCGGGGACAACCGGTACGTCGTCGATTTCCTGGCCGAAGAGGTACTGAGCCGCCAGCCCGAGCAGATCCGGCAGTTCATGATCCGGACCGCCATCTTGGGCCGGTTCTGCGCGCCGCTGTGCGACGCCGTCACTGGGGCGGCTAATGCGGCGGAGATCATCGAAATCATCGAGCGTGACAACCTTTTCCTCGTGCCACTCGATGACAACCGGCTGTGGTACCGCTTCCACCATCTGTTCGCGCAAGTGCTTCTCGGCCAGCTCGCCCGGACCGAGCCGGCCATCGTTCCTGCGCTGCACCAGCGCGCTAGCGCCTGGCACCGGCAGTCAGGCTCGGCGGAAGAGGCGATCGAACACGCCCTCGCCGCCGGTGACGTTGCCGCAACGGTCGGCCTCATCGCGGATCACTGGCCCGCATACATGGACATCGGCCGGATCAGCACCATTCGCGGCTGGCTGCGCTCGCTCGGCGATGACCAGATAGGCGCTGACCCGGTGGCGGCGCACTGCGCGGCGTGGTGCGCGGCCCTAACCGGTGACCCGCAGCCGGTGCGGCGCTGGCTCCCGGTGCTCGAGTCAGCTGAGGATAGCGGCCCACTTCCTGACGGTATCCGGTCGCCGAGGTCCTCAGCTGCGCTGCTGCGGGGTTGCTTTGGATTCGACGGCATCGAGGTAATGCGCGACTCGGCGGGGGCGGCTGCCGAGCTAGAAAGCGACCCCCGATCACCCTGGTATGCGCTGGCCAGGACAGCGCTGGGCTCAGCGCTCTACCTGTCCGGTGAGCTGGACGCGGCGGCTGTGCCGCTGACTGAAGCGCTCGCCAGCGCTGCGTCCATCCCGTCGGCACGGGTAGCGGCCCTTTCCCTGCTGGCCGTGGTGCGGGTCGAGCAAGGGCAGGTCAGGGAGGCGCAAGAGCTTGTCCGTACCGCTCGCCAACTGGTGGGAGACTCTGCTCTCGCCGAGACCCAGCAGGGTTCTAGCGTCTGGATGGCCACGGGCGCCGTCTACGCCGCGCAGGGACGGACCGTAGAGGCGCGCACCGAGTTTGAGCACGTCCTCCGGATCCGCCGAAGGTGGTTCGGGATCACCCCCTGGCCCGTCATTGACAGCATGGTCAGGCTCGCCCCAGTGCTCGACGACCTAGGCGAGCGTCCCGCGGCGGCCGCACTCGCCAGCGAGGCCAGGCAGCTGCTGTCCGCATGCCCGGACGGTGCGCAGGCTCAGTGGAACCGGCTGCACCGTCTCGAACGGCAGCTCACCCGCCCCCCGGCGAGCACCGCCGTACGGGGCATGGCCGCCGAACCGCTCACCGAGCGTGAAGTGACCGTGCTAAGGCTGCTTCGGGGCACCTTGTCGCTACGCGAGATCGGCCAGGAACTCTACCTGTCGCCGAATACGGTCAAGACCCACACCCAAGCCGCTTACCGGAAACTGGGCGTTTCGACCCGCCAGGATGCCATCGTCAGGGCGCACGAAATCGGCGTCCTGTAGCGGTCCGCCAGATGACTGCCCAGCATCACCAGCCTGAAAGTGGGCGCGGGTGATGACCACTTAGGCTCAGGCCGATGGGAATCGCAGGAGGCCCCCATTTCCGAGGACCACCGCCCGTCTGACGCATGCGCCACGGTGGCGTCAGGTTGACAAGGGGCTTGATGATCGCCATGCAGCAATACAGCAGGCAGCACGTGATCGACGTGCTCAATCGCCTGGGACACACACAGTTGGCTGAGGAGGCGTCGCGGGTTCTGCCCGATCCGGTTGACGTGGATCAGATCTCGGCGTGGTTCATACAGCGCGGCCTTTCCCACGATGACTTGATTAGCCAGATGGGCGGCAGTCCCTGAGTCAGAAGGTTCGCCGCGCATCCCGCGCCTAGCCTCTGGCTTGGCCCGGCGAGGCGGCCGCATCAGCCGACCAGCAGAACGAGCTTCCCGCGCACGTGACCGTTCTCGCTGACGCGATGCGCCTCCGCGATCTCGGCGAGCGGGAAGGTCTTCGCGACCGGGAGCGAGAAGCGCCCGGACTCGATCAGGTCACCGATCTCGGCGAGCGCGTGGACCGCGCGGCCGGCGTCCCCGCTGCTGAACGTCACACCGTGCTCTTGCGCGCCACCGAAGTCGGCGATCGTCACGACGCGCTCCGGGCCGCCCGTGAGCTCGATGAGCTCGGGCAGGACGCCGCTCCCGGCGACGTCGAGCGCCGCGTCGACCCCGTCGGGCGCGAGCGCGCGAACCCGCTCGACGAGGCCCTCGCCGTAGGCGACGGGCTCGGCGCCCAGCGAGCGCAGGTAGTTGTGGTTGGCGGGACTGGCGATGCCGATCACGCGCGCACCGCGCACCACGGCGAGCTGAACCGCGGCGCTGCCGACGCTTCCGGAGGCGCCGTTGATAAGCAGCGTGCTGCCGCTCCCGACGCCGAGCTGGTCAAGCGCGCGCGTGGCCGTCTCGATGGCGGCCGGCAGCGCGGCAGCGCCGGCGAAGTCGAGCGACGGCGGGATCGGCGCATAGTAGGACAGCACCGCCAGCTCGGCCTGGGCCGCCCCCTCGGCGGAGAAGCCGAACACGCGATCGCCGACGGCCACGTCCGCAACGCCCTCGCCGAGCTCGTCGACGACGCCCGCCGCCTCGTGGCCCATGGTCTGCGGGAGCCCCCCATCCATCAGGCCCTTGCGCTTCTTCCAGTCGCTCGGGTTGACGCCGGCCGCGTGCACCCCAATCCGGATCTGGCCGGGATCCGGATGCGGGTCGGGGAGATCCACGATCTCGAGGACCTCCGGGCCCCCGAACTGGCTGTAGCGGACCGCCTTCATCATTCGCTCCGACCTCGACCCCGAGTGTCGCGCTTGCTGCGCGCTCTACAGTCTGCCAGCCCTCGCGCGCCGAGCCCGCCCACCCGATCGCCGTCCTGGCAAGATTGCGTTATGGAACGTGTGCTTGGAATCGGTGGATACTTTATGCGGGCCGCCGACCCGGCGGCCCTGGGCGCGTGGTATCGCGATTGCCTGGGCCTGGACGCCGATGAGAACGGCCTGTGGCGTCAGGAAGCCGGGCTGACGGTGTTCGCGACGTTCGAGTCCGAGACCGACTACTTCGGGTCCCGCGCCCAGCAGGCCATGCTCAACTTCCGGGTCCGCGACCTGGATGCGATGCTCGCGCAACTGCGCGCCTTGGGAGCGGACGTGGTTAAAGAGACGCAGGACATGGAGGGCGTCGGTCGATTCGGCTGGGTCACCGATCCGGAGGGCAATCGGGTCGAGCTGTGGCAGCCCGCCTGACCGCGAGGATCATCCCGTCTGCTTTCGACCCCGCAGGGGAGCGGGCCAGGCTCCAGGAGTCCAGGTCAGCGCCCCTGCGAGCAGCTACGGCGGATCGCCGGTTAGCAAGTCCCGGCTAGGCAGGATGTCCCACGGCTCAAGGCGCATCAGATCGTCTTTACTCCGCTGCCGCTCCGGATCGGCGGCGAGACGATACGCGTGCCGGAGCCGGGCACTTTCCAGCTCGTTCCGGACGCTGCGCGCGTTGGCGAACCGAGGATGCCTCATCCGCAGCGACAGGTAGTCGCGAAATGTCGCCACCGCCTCGTGCGACAGGTAGTAGGACGACCGGTCCAGCATCCGCCGCCCGATCGCGAGCAGCTCGTCGACCTCGTACTCGGCGAAGTCCAGGTGATGCGCGATGCGCGAGCTCATGCCAGGGTTGGACTCGAAGAAGTGATCCATGCGGTCCTTGTATCCAGCAAGGACTACCACGAGCTTGTCCCGCTCGTTCTCCATCACCTGCATCAGGATGTCGATGCACTCCTGGCCGTAGTCCTTAGAGTCCTCGGTGCGGTACAGGGTGTAAGCCTCGTCGATGAACAGCACACCGCCCATCGCGCGCTCGAGAACCTGCTTGGTCTTCGGCGCGGTGTGCCCGATGTACTCACCCACAAGGTCATCGCGCATGGCATGCACGAGATGACCTTTCTCCAGGTAACCAAGCCGGTGGAGCAGGTCGGCCATCATCAGCGCAACCGTGGTCTTCCCGGTTCCCGGCGCCCCCGTGAAGCACATGTGCAGGTTCGGCCGGGACGCGGAGAGCCCGAACCGCTGTCGCGCCTTGTCGACCAGCAGCAGCGAACCGATTTCTTCCACCTTCTTCTTCACCGGGACGAGCCCGACCAGTTCGCTGTCCAGCCCGGCGAACAGGTCATCGATGCCTGCTGCCCGCCGTTCACCCGCGAGAGTGATCGTGGCATCCGGCTGGAGCGTTTCGTCTCCTTGGCGAGTCCGGCGACTTCGGGCGGGCTTTGTCATTCCAGCCGAAGGGGCCGCCGGGCGCCAGGTAGGGGTACTGGACATCCACCGGGTGACAGCGCCGGGGATTATGGGTGCCATCTCCCGGCGCAGGCCTGGATCCCTTACGTTGAAACTCCCGACAGAGTCCGGCGTGATACCGCGTGAGGCGAGGCTTTCCGGACTTGTCTGGCGCCACCCGTTCCGGGCGATCATGAATACCGCAACGAAGAAGACAATGAGGCCAACGGTGACTGCGAACTCCACATGACTCAACCGCAGCCAGGCCATCAACAGGGCAACTGTGACGCCTACCAGGAGTATGCCGAGTCCGGAATATCGCAGTCGGACAGCCCACATGTTAGGAGCGAGGGTAGCCAGGCGGCTACCTTCGGGTCAATCGCAGCGGCGACCCGGCTACGCATGTCGGAACATCAGTTTCCACCTCCGAACCAGGTGGTCAGGGCGTCGCGCAATCCGGTGTCGGCGCCATCTCCCACCCAGGCGACGTACCCGTCAGGGCGGATCACCACGGCGACCGGGGAGCTGACTGAGCCCAGGACCGGAAGCTCCTGGCCAGAGGTGTACTGGGCGGATTCAACTGGTCGTCGCAACACCTGCTTGTCGGCAGGTGGAGTGATGGGGGCTCGCAGCGCCTCTGCGGGCGGTCTTCCAGCACGGGGTCTCGCGGGGGCGGCCGTCGAGGGCGGTGGCGACGGCGGCCAGGTCGTGGGGGCTGTGGCGGCTCAGGTCGGTGCCCTTGGGAAAGTACTGGCGCAGCAGGCCGTTGGTGTTCTCGTTGGTGCCCCGCTGCCAGGGGCTGTGCGGGTCGCAGAAGTAGATCTTGATGCCGGTGTCGATGCGCAGTTGCGCGTGGCTGGCCATCTCCGCGCCTTGGTCCCAGGTCAGCGAGCGGCGCAGCTGGCTGGGCAAGGTCGTGATGGTCGAGGCGATCGCGTCCCGGACCGCCTCAGCGCCGTGGCCAGCGAGCGCCGGGCCGTTCTTGGCCCTGGGGGCGGTGCCGTGGCCTTCCATGGGCGGCAGGTGCAGCAGCATCGTGAACCGGGTTGTGCGCTCGACCAGGGTGCCGATCGCCGAGCTGTTCAGCCCGACGATCAGATCTCCTTCCCAGTGCCCGGGCACTGCCCTGTCCGCGGCCTCAGCGGGCCTCTCGCTGATCATGACCTCGGGTGTCACGAACTTCTTGCCGCGCCCGCGTGTGCGCGCCCTGGGGACGCGAAGCGCCCGGCCGGTGCGCAGGCACGCCGTCAGCTCGCGCCGCAGTGCCCCGCGGCTCTGGACATACAGGGCCTGGTAGATCGCCTCGTGCGAGACCCGCATGGACTCATCTTCAGGGAAGTCGATCCGCAGCCGGCGGAGATCTGCTGCGGACTCCACGACGCGGCCCAGCGCCGGTCGGCCCGGCGCCCGTGGCGCCGCCCGATCCACCGCACGCCCGGACCCGGCACAGCCACGCCATCTGGCCTGGTGATCGCGCCGGCCAGCCGGTCCTGCACGTACCCGCGGAGCCGCTCGTTTGCCGCCAGCTTCGCCATCTTCGGGCGCCGCGCACGCCGCTCTGCGTGCCACTGCGCCGTCGATGCCCGGTAGTCCAGCCGGTAGGTGCGCGTTGATGCGTTGCGCCGCAACTCCCGCGAGATCGTCGACGGCGAGCGGCCAAGCCGCCGGGCGATCTCCCGGACACCAGCGTCTCGAGCACGCCACACCGCGATGTCCTCACGCTCACAGAACGACAAGTACCGGCCCGACACGGCCGGGGAAAGGTTCGGTCGCACGCCGCCAGCGTGGCGGAACCACCGGGTGCCAACCGCCTGCGACACGCCGATCTTTGCAGCCGCCTCCTCCGAACTCAGCCCCCGGGCGATCCCAGCCCAGAACCGGACCCGGTCCTCACGCCAGGCGACCGACGGCCGCCCCGGCGACGGCATCTGACCCCGATACTGACGAACCGCCCGCTGACGCGGCCCAGCCCCCATCACTCCACCTCCGATATCGAGGTGTTGCGACGATCAGTTGAATCCGCCCTGGGCGCCCCGGTCGGAGTGGAAGATCACTCCTGGCTGGGGGTCGCGGCCGGCGACCGCGTTGGCCAGCGCGTCAGTGACCAGCTCGGTGCGCAGGTGATCGGCCATCGCGTAGCCGACGACGCGGCGGGAGGCGATGTCGATGGCGGTGGCCAGGTACAGCCACCCCTCCCACGTTCCGATGTAGGTGATGTCGCCGCACCAGCGGCTGTTAACCGCTGCCGCATTCGTGGTGAAGTCGCGGCGGACCTTGTCCGCGCGGGCCGTCGCCCCGCTGGCACAAATCGACGATCTCGGCCTTGAACTCCGGGGTGAACGAGCGGCGCTGCGCGGAGGAGGAGCTGTGAACCTTCCTCCAGGTACGGTCTTGCCCTCAGTTCTGTCCGTGTAAAGCAATCAGCGGCCACGTCACCGGCTTGGCGTCGCTGCTGTCCTTGACGCTGGTCACGGTAGCTCGACCCGTTCCGATCCGACCCGGGACGGCCGATCGAGCTTCAAGGAGCATTCATGAACCTCGAGCATCCGTCCGTCGCCCGGAAGTCGTCTGTCGCCGTCGCGGGCTGCGTCCTCGCGCTCGCCGTGACCTGGGTGGCGCCATCGGACTCGCCGCGAGCGGCGGCCCAGACCCGGGCCGGCTGCATCTCCACACCGGCGGAGTATCTGACGGCATGGAACAACCGGCAGATTCGATGCGTCTCGCCCTTCCTTTTCGGCACGACACACACGCGCGGCAGCACGGCGCTCTATCCCAGTGGCTTCTGGTACGCCTGGGCGGTGTCCAACACCAATCTCGAGCGCTACCTGGTCTTGCGCAGGATCTATGGTGACAATCCTCCGAAGATCGGCATCGGAATCTTGTCGTATGCCGGGTTCCCGGGCCTGGAAAGTTACGACGCCCCGACGGACCTCGCTGTCTACACCTTGCCCCGCGGCACCCGGGTCCAGGTGCCGAGCTTCGAGACGTGGTTCCGCCTCCTCGATCAGGAGTTCGGCGTCACCGGGGCGTACCCGCTCGCGGCTCAGGTTGGCCTCGCCGTCGCGTACTCCCGGCTCCGCCCGGGTGAGGACGTCGTCGGCGCGTTCCAGACGGTGACCGGCTGCAGGCGGGCTGCGCTGCTCAGAGGGCAGGACCTGTCGCCGAAGATCGGCTGTAACAGGGCCTTCCTCGGCGCGATCGCAGCCGCCGGCCCCTCCCCGTACACCACCGGCGGATCTAAGTCGTGCTTCCAGAACTTCGCCTCGAGATACCGGGGACCCAAGAACCCAGCCGCGATGCGCGGAGTGCTGTACCAGTGTCAGGACGTCGGATTCCTCAACACCGGTGTCGGGCTCGGGTACAACACCTACGCCAACCCCTTCGTCTGCAAGCCCGCCGCCAAGCAAACAGTCCTGCAGAGATACACCGGCAGGGAGTTCGCCCTGCCGAACATGACGTTCAACGATCTCCCAAGCTACGTGAACATCGAACTGGACCTCGGCAAGCCGTCCAATCGAGGCTTCCTGTACTCCGGCTACTGCCGGATCAGCGATAGGGACGGCACGGGCACGGGATCTGCGTCCGGTTCCTCCCCTGGATCAGCAGGATCGGCATCCGCCCAGAACATTGCTCAACACCAGTCGATCCGCCCGCGCAGCGGGCCTCCCCGGAGTGACCGATAGATGGTCACCGGGCAGGCCGACGTTCGCAGCGTCGGCCGGGAAGGCACGCCCGTGCCCACGGCAATTACTCCTGAGGCTTCCACGCCGAACGACTCCTTGATCCACGAGGTTGTCCGCGAGGGTGTGCGGCGGATGCTGGCCCCCGCACCGGAAGCGAGCAGGCGGTTCGGTGAACCGCTTACTCCGGCCCGATTCTGTCCGCCATATGTCCGTAACCATCGTGGTACGGGACACCTCCTGACCGACGATGACACAGAGCAAGATCGCCAACAGAGCAGGGGACTTCACAGCTCACGGGCTGTTTCCGCTGGTGGTGGCAGGTGTTGGGTTCGAACCAACGTAGGCTGAGCCGACGGTTTTACAGCGAGCCGATCCCGGCCCATCGGAATAGCTACTGACCTGCTGTTTCCCAATTTCTGCCGTGTGAATACCGCGTTCTGTCCGTGTGGCGTCCGTAATCCCGGAGTGTGCCTGGTCAGCGCTACGCAGGTTCTGGATCATGTCCCGTCAAGTCCAGCTGAGTGCTGCTGCATCCCATTGTCCCACTGCCGTCCTGGATCCCGGCCCGGCACGCCGCTCTGAGCCACTGGCCTGCCGCAGCCGATGGCCGTACTCCTCCGGCCGAACATGCGGCGGATACGGTCACACCCTGGAAATTTGATCCACACGGCCATCGCTTACACCCCCAAAGATCCCCGGCCAATGCGGCCCTGCTACGGTCCGCTGGCAGGCCCGATCCCCGCGACAAGGGAAGCGGCGCGAGGACACATGCCACCAGGCGCGTCCGCGTCCTCGGAGTAACTTCGCATCCCACTGGGGAATGGACCGCCCAGCAAGCCCGCAACCTGCTGATGGACCTCGGCGAGCAGGCGCACCGGGTCAAGTTCATGATCCGGGACCGCGGCTCGAACTACACGGCCGCGTTCAATGCGCTCCTCGCCGATGCCGGGGTCTGGACCGTGCTCTGCAACGTCCAGACGCCCCCGCATGAACGCCATCGCTGAACGCTGGATCGGGGGATGCCGCCGGGAGCTCCTGGACCGCACCCACATCTGGAACCAGGTCCATCTACGGCGAATCCTGCGCCAGTACGAGACCCACCACAATCAGCACCGGCCGCACCGCTCCCTTCACAGCGCCGCGCCGGAAACCGCTTCCCCCACCGATCGATCTCGGTCAGTACCGTGTCCGAAGACAGGCTCGCGTCGGTGGTCTGGTCAAGATCGTCTGCCTGCTGATGCGCTGGTTATTCAGCCTGGCTGTCCTGGTGGTCCGCGGTGATGAGGAGAAGAACGCCGAGCTGCTGGTGCTCCGGCACGAGAACGCGGTACTGCGCCGGAACGCCGGCCGGATGCGGTATGACCCCGCTGACCGGGCCTGGTTCGCTGCGCTCACCCGGTTCATCCCGCGCCGCCGCTGGGCGGAGGTGTTCCCGGTCACGCCCGCGACGCTGCTGGCCTGGCACCGCAGGCTCGCCGCCAGGAAATACGACACCAGCGCCCGCCGCCGGCCCGGCCGCCCGGCGACGGTCCGCGAGCATCGCCCGGCTCACCGTCCGCCTCGCGCGCGAGAACCCGCTGTGGGGTTACCGGCGTATTCACGGCGAGCTGGCCAAGCTCGGCGCTACGGTCGCGGCATCCACCGTCTACGAGATCCTGCGCGCTGCGGGCATCAACCCGGCGCCGCGCCGGGACGGCCCGACCTGGCGGCAGTTCCTGCACGCGCAAGCCGCCGGGATACTGGCTGTCGATTTCCTGCACGTGGATACTGTCGCGCTGACCAGGCTGTACGTGCTGGTGTTCATCGAGCATGGCACCCGCCGGATGCACCTCGGCGGCGTCACCGCCCACCCGACCGGCGACTGGACGGTACAGCAGGCCCGCAACCTGGCCATCGATCTCGGTGAGCGGTTCGGGGACTGCCGGTTCCTGATCCGTGACCGCGGGTCGAACTTCACCGGGTCCTTCGACGCCGTCTTCCAGGCCACCGGCACCACGATCCTGCGCACCGCGGTGCAGGCGCCGCGGATGAACGCGATCTGCGAGCGCCTCATCGGCACGCTGCGCCGGGAACTCCTTGACCGGATCCTGATCCTGAACCGGGCGCACCTGCGGGCGGTCCTGGGCGAGTATCAGGAGCATTACAACACCGCCCGGCCCCACCAGGGCATCGGCCAGCGCATCCCGGACGGTGGCCCGTGTACCCGCGTCACCGCAGCAGACCCCAGCACGTGGCAGATCCGCCGAAAACCGGTCCTGAGCGGCCTGATCAACGAATACCAGCGAGCCGCCTGAGCACCGGAAAGACCCAGGTCAAAGCCAGAATCCTATTTTCGAGCGGTACAGGTTCAAGACTGATCACCGGGTGACCGGCAGCCAGCAGCTGAGCTTGCTGCTGGAGCTTGAGCTGCTCTACCTCGGTATTCAGGGCAAGCATGCGCTCTGGCGGGCGCTGAACGTGGTCGCCGCGGACGACCCGCGGCTGGGCGAGTTTAATTTTGACCACCTCGCCAGCCGAACCGAACAGCAGCCCGCCGCAGTGGAGGAGCAGCGCCTGTCCACCGCGGCCAGCGCACTGACCAGCTGACCGGTCCCCCGAACCGGTCCGCCTGCAGTGACCTGGACGAGGAGGCTGCCGATCCACCAGCCCGGCGCCGGCTCTCCCGGCCACTGGCTGGTCTGGCATTGCGCCGCCGGTCACCAGCGCACCTCAGCTGCAGCCTGCTCTGGCCACGCCATCAGCCCAGGTTCGGCAGGCCGGCTGGAACAGCGAAGTTGCCCTAGACGAGCTCGAGGCCTTGTATGCACTTTCGCTGGATACCCTGCCAGCCGAGATCTGTCCAAGCCGCCTGTAAGACGCTGCCATTAGCCAGCCGGTAAGTTATGAGGCCGGAGATCTGCGCAGGGTGATCTGGGCAAGAACGTGCAGACTTCCAAAGGGATAGCCCGGGGCCGTCGGGGCAGACGCTAATGCACACCGTGGCCGGCCCGGGCCAGGTGAATTGCGCAAAGCGCGGACGCTCAGGCGGTAGCGAAGTGGAGACCGGCCAGCAGGCGCAGCCGAAGTCGCTGGCGCATGAATATGTGGCCGAGCAACTGCGCCGGGAGATAGCGCTGGGCCTGTTCACCGCCCGCGGTTCGCTGCCGCCCGTGCGTGAGCTCGCCTCGGTCTTCGGAGTTGGCGTCATGACCGTGCACCACGCCATCCGCAACCTGGAATCCCAGGCTCTGGTCACCAGCAGGCGCGGCCGCGGGGGAGGCACCTTCGTCACCGCGGGCACCGGCAATGACGAAAACATGAAGCAGTTGCGGGCCAGGGGCCGCCGCGAAGCCCGGATGATTGAGGAAGCGCTGGTGTGCCGGATGGAACTCGAGCCGCAAGTAGCGGCGTGGGCGGCGCGCCGCCGTTCCGCCGCCGACCTCACGTCACTGCGCGAGCTGCTCGACCAGGCCGCGGCAACCAATGACGGGGTTGTGTTCACCGAGCTTGACGCCCGGTTCCATACCGGTATCGTGCAGGCGGCCAGGAACCGGTTCCTTGAGCAGGCACTGGAGCAGGCCAGGACCAAGCTGCACGTTGCCGCCCTGCTGCTCCCCTCCACCCCCATGTGGCGGCAGCGCAGCCACGCCGGCCACGAACACATCTTCGCTGCAGTGAAGCTCGCCGACGCCGAACGCGCCGCCCAGCTGACCGCGCGCCACATCCGGTACTCAGTCGCCAGCGTCCGTGCCCTGCTGCGCTCTCTGTAAGCCCGGCCCGAACGCCAGTCGCTTCGGCTGGGCTACAAAGACGAAGATCTCAACGGGAGAACGCTCAGGCCTGTGCCGTCGCAGCAGCGCAAGTGTCAGCCGCGCATCCTGGGCCGCATCTGACCGCTATCCAGCGACACGTTTGCTCCCCGGCAGGATCGGACACGGGGCAGCCAGAATGCGTATGAGCTATTGGGCCCGGGACGCTGCAGGTGGATTCTGAGCTGGGCTGGCGGATTGGCGCGCCTGGGGGACTCGAACCCCCGCCCGGCTGCTTAGAAGGCATGCCGGCGTCAACGCTGTAGCCACCAGCGAAAACCCCTGGCCTCACTTGACCCGGGCCTCCCGGCTTGCGCTGGAGACGCTGGCTCGGTCCCCGGGCGTCCCTGGTGGATGGTCAGGGCATACGTGCCTGGCGGGCCGGTCAGTGTGCCGCGGGCCGGTGCCTGCGCACTGCCCGGCGCACGGATTCTGCCCCGGCGTGTGCGGAGGTAAGGTCGGCGGGCTGCGGGATTTCCCGTTCGGCGTCGGCGATGATGATCTGGGCCTGCTCCTCGATGGCGGTGGAGAGTTCAGGGTCGTCGCCGGCCACATCAGCGCAGGTGGCGAGCAGCCGGAACAGCGCGTCGGCCACGGTTGGCTCGTGGGCGCCGTAGCGGCGGATGAGTCCGCACATCACGGCGAGGTATTCGGGAAATCGCCGTCCGGGCACGATCACCGCAGCGCCGCCGGGGTGGCGGGCGACGTGGTTTCCGAGGGGCCGCTGGGCGAGCGCGCAGAAGATTACCGAGAGGTGATCGATGGCCTGAACCGCGGTGTAGGGATCGTTGACCGCCGGGGACAGGGCCTTGCAGGCTGTGTCGACCAGTTGCCGGATGCCGAACGCGGCGTCTTGCTCCAGGGTCCGCTCGAAGCCGATCCGGACCCCGGCCTCCAGGATCCGCGCGAAGTGCTGCGGGTCGGGTGCGGGATCGCCTGGCGTGGCTGGCCAGATCCACGCCAGGGTGGTCCCGGCGACGACGTGTTCGCCGACCCTGGGCCGCATCCGCAGGCAGGCCCCGTGCCTGGCGGCATGTGATAGCAGCGCGCGACAGTGCACCGCCTGCACATAGCCGGAGCGGCGAGTCGTGATCGCCGTGGCTGCGTCCGGGACGTCAGGTGCGTCCTCACCGCCGGCCAGTAGCCCGTCCTGGATCACCGAGAGGGTGTTGCGCTGTACCACGTTCATGATCGCATCGACCTGGATGGAGTGCACGAGGTGGTCGGCGAAGAACACCAGCAGGCCGAGGCTCAGGAACAGCAGCACGAGCGAGCCGCTCACCGCGAGCCGGGGGAAACCGGCGGTGCGGTTGCCGCCGGACACGCCGACCGTGTACAGCCCGGCCGCGCTATAGGCGAAGGTCGCGACAAACGCACTGAGAACGATCTGGTTCGGCCGGTCGCGCAGGAAGTTGCGCAGCAGCCGGGGCGAGAACTGGGTGGACGACAGCTGCAGCGCCACCACCGTCAGGCCCAGCAGCAGCGCGATGACCGTCACCATCGTGCCGGCGATGCCGATCAGCAGGTTGCGGGCATCATCGGGAGTTCCCTGGAACGCCAGCGGCGAGCGCACCCCAACGTTGATGACCGCCAGCAGCGATCCGGCGGCCAGTGCACCCACCACCGACAGTGTGGGAAGTACCCACAGCGATCCCCGGGCATATTCAGACAGCGCGTCACGGCGGATCATGCCCAGCCTCCTCATCTCCCGCGTTTAACCCCGCGCCAGCTCGCACGCCGGATCCCATCAGGCGCCAGGTATGTGCTGGCCACAGCCTGGCACGGCCGCGAACTAGCGGCCCGAAACAAGCGCCCGGTGACCAGGACCCCGGACCCGGGCGCAGCCCCGGCCAGAACATCGTGAGCCAGGCCCGCTCCGGCGGAATCCTGTCCGTCAAGGCGGGTCAAGCCCATGTCAAGGATGCTAGGCATGAGGGTGGCGGCGGCCGGCAATCCCCGGACGTGTCCGGTAAGCGGCTTACTGTCGAGGTACTGACCTCAGCGGACATTGGTCGCATGGCTGATGGGAACCCTCTAGCCCTCGAGTTCTTTGGTCTCTTTGGCTACAGCCGAATGGGCACTGCGACTGGCGCGCTCGCCGCTGTCGACAGTGAACGCCGCCGCGGCGCGGGCCGCGCTCGATGAGCTGGCCGGCAGCTGGGGCCAGCGGTATCCGGCGATCATCCGGCTGCGGGAGAACGCCTGGGAGCAGTTCATCCCGTTCCTCGACTACGACATCGAGATCCGGCGGGTGATCTGCTCCACCAACGCGATCGAGTCGCTGAACGCCCGCTACCGGCGGGCAGTCAAGGCCCGCGGCCATTTCCCGACCGCGCAGGCGGGGCGCTAAAGTGCCTCTGCCTGGTCACCCGGTCCCTGGACCCGACCGGGACCGGATGCACCCGGTGGGCGATGAGATCGAAGCCCGCCCTGAACGCTTCGCCATCACCTTCGGCGACCGGTTCCCGGCCGCCGAGACCTACTAACCCAACCGCCGGAAATACCGTTAGCGAGGTAGACCCCGGCAAGGCACGTTCCACCGCCTCACGCCATTTCAGGGTCGCTCCAAGATGGACTTGAGCTGCGACAGGTCCTTCTGGTTGGCTCGTCGCATCGCGCGGGTCATCATCGGAGCCACGAGTTTCGGAGAAGCCGGCCGGGCTGCCGCGGTTGCGGAGCCTCATGCTGGTGCCGCCTGCCGGGTTGTCTGCCCAGGTGTACGTGGTCTCCATCGGAAACGGTCCCTCGGCGGTGCTCTGAACGAGCCGCTCGCCGGCGACCAGCTCTTTCACCTCGTAGGTGTACGCCAGGCGCCGTCCGAGGAAGCGGGCGACGAATGCGACCCGGGAGCCGACCGCGAGCGGCCTCGGCGTTTCCCACTCGACAGACTTGATGTTCTGGTACCAGCGGGTCGCGTTGTCCGGGTCCGACGCATACGAGGCAACGACGGACCGTGGCTGATCAATGTCGATCTGTGTCTGCACGTCGACAGTCATGTTGGCGGCTCCTATCCGCGAACCTCGGAAGTGGCTGCAGGCCGGCCGCGTCACGCCGCGGCGGGGAAGAACGGCTGCGGACTGCCGCTGGCAAGGTAGCCTGCGAGCCGCTGAAGGATGAGCGCCCAGGTCTGGGCGGTGTGAGCCAGGTCAATCTCCGCGTACCCGTCAGCGAAGCCGTAGTGCCGGAACAGCACGCCGGTCCCGGCCTCGGCCCGCGCGGCCGCGGCCAGCTCCCACTCCCAGGTCGAGCCCTCCCAGAACGGGAAACCCGCGGTGACGCGCATCCGGACTAGTTTGCCTGGCTGGGTGGTCACGTCCGCCAGGAGGTCCGCCGGGGCCTGCGGGAAGCCGAACCGCGCGTGGCCCGCGGACACCTCGCAGTCGGCGGTCCAGAAGGCACGCTGCCCCTGGGTTGTCGAGAGGACCTCGAAGACCCGGGCGGGATCCGCGTCGACGTCAGCGGCCAGCGCGATCGATCGGTCCATGGAGTTCTCCGGTTGCTCGGGTATGTGCAACGGTTATTTTAGCCTCGTACTAAAATAACAGCGCAGCGTCAACCCGGTCTACCGGAGAGGCGCTCAGGCTGACGGCGGACGCAGGCAAAGCGAGGTGAGCGGGTGGAACCTCTGCAGGTGATCGCCGCGCCGCAGCGGCTGCGGATACTGGAGCTGGTGTGGGACCGGGAGCTGTCCGCGGGGGACATCGCGGCGCAATTCGAGGTGTCCTGGTCAGCAGTCAGCCAGCACCTGCGCATCCTGAAGGCCGCCGGGTTCGTGGTGGAGCGGCGGGAGGGAACCAGCCGCATCTACCGCGCCGACCATGCCGCCCTGGGATCCCTGCGCTCCGCCGTCGAAGATCACTGGCTGCGCGGCCTTGGCCAGAGTCAAAGAACTCGCCGAGGCCGAGCAGCGGGAAATGGACGGCCCATGACCGACGACCGTGTAGTCGAGGTGAGCGTGCACGTCGCGGCGCAGCCCGAGACTCGTGTTCCCGCTACTTCACCGACCCGGGCCGCTACGTGCAGTGGATGGGCAGCGACGCGACGCTGGAGCCGGTATCCGGCGGCTCTTATCGTGTCCGGATGCGCGGCGGCGTCGAGGCCGCCGGCGAGTTCGTCGAGGTCGACCCGCCGAATCGCCTGGTGTTCACCTGGGGCTGGACGCACGACCATGCTGTCCCGCCCGGCACCACACGTGTCGTCATCACCTTGCACGCGGAGAACGGCGGAACGCGCGTTGTGCTGCGCCACCACGATCTGCCCGATCAGGAGCAGCGCGATCACCACCGCAAGGGGTGGGAACTCTACCTCGGCCGACTCGACCTGCGGGCCAGGGGCGTCGATCCCGGCCCGGACCCGAACGCCTGACCCAGGCCGCCTTCAGCTCCCCGACAGCAGCCGAAATCGCCGTGATCCGGGTCCGCCGGTTCTGCTTGCGGCCACAGGTGTCGCCGGCCCAGCGGCTTCAGCCGAGCAGAACCGATCCTTGGACGGATGGCCGCGCGCTTGGCGACTGCCTGTGTTCTTCGTGCCGAGCTGACGACGAAGAACCGGGAGGCTGATCATGGCATCGCTCGTGCTGGGGATTACTGGCCGCACCAAGCTGGGCAGGCGGGAGGACCTGCTGCGCCTGTTCGAGGCCCATCTTGCTGTCGTGGCCGACGGTGTCGCCCGCCCGGGCACCCAGGGGGTGCCCTGGCACGAGGAGTTCGCGCGCGAGGCGTGATCGCGGCCAAGCGCGACATGGCGGAAGCCGGCGCCGTGCGCTACGCCGCCCGGCGTGACGGGATCATCGCCGGTGGCGCGACCATGCGCATGGCCGGCGGCGTGGCGCAGCTCACTGGCGCGGCGACCGCCCCGGCGCACCGCCGCCGGGGCGTGCAGAACGCGCTGCTGTCGGCTCGGCTCGCCGATGCCGCGGCGGCTGGCTGCGACGTCGCGGTCATCACGACCCAGCCAGGTTCGAAGTCCCAGCAGAACGCGCAGCGTCAGGGATTCGATCTGCTCTATGCCAGGGCGGTCCAGCCCTGAATCCGCCCGCCTGCGATCCCTTGCCTCATCGAGAATCCGCGCCGGCAGTGTCAGGTCGCCGGCGGCCCAACCTGGAAGGACACCGACGGTGAATGAGGTCGTTACCGGCGACGCCGACGCTCGCCTCAGGGAACGCATGGACGAGGAGATCTACGCCTTCAATGCCGCCGTCACCGGCCACCATGACGGCCGCTCGCTGAGCGTGGCTGTCCGCGGGGACGACGGTGAGCCGCGCGCGGGGCTCTACGGCTGGACGTGGGCGGGTGCGGCTCCATCGAACTGCTCTGGGTGCGAGATGACCAGCGCGGTTCCGGCCTGGGGAGCCAGGATGCTCGTCGCAGCCGAAGCTGAGATCCGGCGCCGCGGCTGCGACCAGGTAGTTCTCAGCACCCACTCGTTCCAGGCGCCCGGTTTCTATGCCAGGTTCGGCTACCAGGAGTGCGGCCGCACGCCGGGCTACCCGCGCGGCCACGACGAAATTCACCTGCTGAAGCTGTTCCGCGATCACCGAAGGTGAGGACCAAGATGACCTCCTGGCCCTGGCCGGAGAAGCTGCCGGCGCAGGACGTGCGCATCGCCCGCCCCACCGACCGGCTCGATGACGTCGTCCGCTAGTAACTCCTATTACGTGTCGGTTCTGGATGTGAAGACGTCCTCCTGATGCGGTTGTCGGGCTTGGTATCCCAGCGCATCGAGGAGGACGTCGGTGAGTGACCGTAGCGGCTTGTCCCGGGGGGATCGCAACCGCAACGCGCGGCTGGCCCGGCTCCGGGAGCTGGTTTCCCTGGATCACGCGATCGTGGGCGCCGACCTGGCCGATGACAAGCAGGCTGTGGTGGTAACAGATCATGACTCGCGGGTGCTTGCGCGGCGGCGGGTGAAGGCGCGGGCGTGGGAGTTGGGCGGCGTGCTGGACTGGGCGATCACGGTGGCGGCTGCCGCGGGTTTTACCTCGGTGACGGTGGCGTGCGAGCCGACGGGGCACCGGTGGCGGGTGCTGGATCAGCTCGCCGCAGAGCGCGGCCTGCCGATGGTGTGCGTGCAGCCGTTGCTGGCCTGCCGTGCCCGCGAGAGCGAGGACCTGACGTTTGATAAGTCAGACCCGAAGGACGCGGTGATCATCGCCCGGCTGGCCGCGGGCCTGCACTGTTATGAGCCCGAGCGCCCGGATGCGGCGTGGGTCAGGCTTCGGCACCTGGGCGCGCGCCGCAGCCAGCTGATCACCGGCGCGACGGCGCAGATGAATCAGGTCCGCGATCTCCTGGAATGCGCATGGCCCGCGGTCTTGTGCGCGTCAGGGTCGCCGTTTCGCTCGGCCACGTGGCGCGCGGCCCTGGCCGCGGCGCTGCAGCGGTCCGCGGGTGACCTGGTGCGGGTTCGCCGGCTGGGCCTGGCCCGGTTCGAGACCATGGTGCGCGGTGAGCTGTGTGGCTGGGGCGCGACCCGGCCGTGCCTGCGCATTGTCCGTGCCGTCTTCGCGGCCATGGCTGATCCTGGCGGGGTAGCCGCGCACCGGCCGGGGGCGCTGGAGCGCGCGCAGCTGGCCATGAGCGACTGGCAGGAAACCCGGGCCCGGCTGGCCGAGACCGAGGCCCGCATGATCGCGGTGCTGGACGAGCTGGGACTGACTGGGCTGGTCACCACGATCGCCGGGCTCACCCCCGTCGGGGCGGCGGCGATCCTGGCCGAGACCGGCGACCCGGCCCGGTTCGCCACCCCGCGATCACTGGCCAGGCACGCCGGACTGTGCCCGCGTGACAACGCCTCCGGCGGCTACCAGGGCAAGACCTCGATCTCGCGACGCGGCCGGCCCGCGCTGCGGGTGGCTGCCTGGCGGGCCGTGTGGGCGGCCTTGCCCAACAACCCGGTGATGGCCGCCCGGTTCACCTACCTCACCACGCGGCAAGACAACCGGCTCGCCCGCCAGCAAGCCCGCACTGCCTGCGCCGCCGCGCTGCTGCGCTGGATCCATGTCGTCATCACCCGCCAGGTCGCCTGGGACCCGGCCATCGCCGGGCGCACTGCCTTGCGGCAGGCCGCATAAGCGCCGCCCCGGCACGCTGACCCTGCCAGCGGCCCCAGGCCGCGGCAGCCAAGACCCGGGCGGGGCGAGCCCGAACGTCCCTCGAGGACCCACCTCGCGCAAAAGCATGGGCAGCCCCGCCCGTCTCCTCACCGAGCTCGATTCACGCTGTCGGGAACAACCCGCTTGAAAGCTAGGCAGAGCACGAGGAGACGGCGGAGCACCCGCCCGGCTTGACACACGCCGCGTTACGGTGCTTCTACCGCGACGGGCTCGGGCTGCCCGAGCTTGACCGTGTCGCCGGTCACGCCGGCTACCCGGGCGTGATGCTGGGCTTGCCCGGCTTGCGGTATCACCTGGAGTTCACCCAGCATGATCACGGCAGCCCGGACCCGGCGCCCAGCCGCGACAACCTCCTCGTGCTGTATTTCGGCGATCTGAGCCAGGTCGGGCACATTGGCCGCCGGCTGGCGGCGCTCGGCCATCTGCCCGTGGAGGCGGAGAACCCGTACTGGACCGAGAACGGCGCCGTCACCGTCGAGGACCCGGATGGCTGGCGGGTCGTCCTGATGCCACGGCCGCCGGAGTGCCTGGCAGAAGCCGGGCCAGTGATCCGGCTCGGCGTGCCCGCCGACCGGCCCGCCGTGTCTGATGTGTATCGTCGTGCCTCGCTGTCCAATGCGGGTGATCGTGACAACCTGCTGGCTCATCCGGAATACCTGGTTCTGAGGGCCTGGCCGAAGGTCGCACCTATGTCGCGGTCGAGGAAGGGTCGCTTGCCGGCTTCGCCACCTGGGGCCAGGCCGACGGCATCTACGAACTGGACGACCTGTTTGTCGATCCAGGCTGGCGGCGGCGCGGGATCGCCGCCGCGCTCGTGGACCACCTTGCGCAGGTTCTGCGCGCGGGGCGTGCAGCGCCTGGAGGTAACGGCAAACCCGCACGCGGTGGAGTTCTACCGCGCTGCCGGATTCACCGCCTGCGGAGTAGCCGACACTGCCTTCGGCGCCGCGCAGCGCATGATGCTGGCGATCCGCTGACTGCCTGGTGCCGGAGCGCACCTGCCGGGCCGTCTTGTCCGCACTAGCGCCTGCCGGACGGCTTCGGCTTCTTGAGCTTGGGCGGCATCGACCGCACTTGCGCCAGTGCCCGCTCCACCCAGCTCGCCGCGACATCCGGGCTCGCGCGCCAGGCAGCCGGCAACGCGAGGTACCCGGACATCGGGCGCTCTGCCGGGCCGAACAGCCCCGAGCCTTCGATCACCGCCAGAATACCAGGAGCTTTCCGGCGGGCCGGTGCCCCCGCTTATGCCCGGCAGGCTGGCCGCTTGCGCAGGGCCACCGGGCCACCTCCGACCCCGGTCACCAAGCCCGGCATCGGCACCTGCCTGGGCGATGCCGCCGATGGGTGGCGGTTTGATCACTTTCGATGCGAGGTACCCCCAAGGGCCTGCTGCATGAGGGGCGTTAAGGCTGGCGGCGAAGCCGTTAGGATTTCATCAAGATCATTTATTTCTGCTCCGGGGCCGTCTACCCTCGTGATCAGGTGAGCCGGGAAGTCTGGTCGGCGCGATAGTCGCAACTGCCGATTCTCCTGTCAGGAGCGTGTGATGACCACGCAGAGCCCACCTGCCGACACTTCTCCGACGCAGAGCACCGCGGCATCGGCGGTCCCGGAGACGGTGCCTGCCCCGCCGAGCTGGCCGTGGCGTCGTGCTGCGCTGTTCCTGGCCGGCGCCGCGCAGCTGATCACTATCTCGGCGCTGAACAGCGCCGACCCCCTGGCCGTCACCTGGTCGTCGCTGCTGCTGGCCATCGCCCCGGCGCCGCTCGCCGCGGCGGCAGCGTTCGCCCCGGCGCGGCTGAACCTGCTGGCTGCCGTGACCGGGGTCCTGGTACTGATCGCGGGCATCGCGGGCGAGATCTTGCACATCGGGCTGTTCTTCGTCCCGGCCCTGGTGGCGCTGGCCGTCGGCGCCCTGAAGCTCTGGCGCGAGCAGTCCCGGCCCTGACGCGGAGGTCTCACCGATGGCCCGGTACCTGACCAGGGATCGCGTTGCGATCCTGGCTGCGCTGGTGGCGCCGCTGGCCGTGGCGGCGATCCTGCTGCCGTTTCGCGTGAGCTGGTCCAACACGAACGTGGCCCTGCTGCTGGTCGTGGCGATCGTCGCGGTGGCGGCGATCGGGAACCGGGTCGCGGGTGCCCTGGCGGCGGTGTGGTCGGCGGCCTGGTTCGATTTCTTCTTCACCTTGCCGTATTACCGGTTCACAATCCGCAGCTCCAACGATGTCACCACAGCGGTCCTGCTGCTGGTGACCGGGCTGGCCGTCTCCCAGCTAGCGGCCCGCGCCCGGAAGCTGAAGGTCGTAGCGATCACCGACGAGGGCTACCTGGCGCAGCTCCACGACACCGCGGCGCTGGCCCAGACCGCCCGGTCTTCCGACGCGGTCGTCGATCACGTCAGGGAGCAGCTCATCGGCCTGCTGAACCTGGAAGGATCCCGGTTCGAGTACGGTTCGCTGCTGGGCCACCCGCCGCGCCTGGAACCAGACGGCACCGTCGTGACGGGCCACACCCGGTGGGACGTCGAAAAGCAGGGCCTGCCCGGCGGGGAAATCGAGCTGCGGACCTTCGGCAACGGCCAGTACCACGGCCGGTTCATGCTCACGCCCAAACCCGGCGCCAAACCGTCCCTGCAGGCACGCCTGGTTGCCGTCACACTGGCCGATCAGGCCGGGCGCTCCTTCAGCGCCACTAACACTGCCCGGAGCGGGCGCTGACGAACCGGCCAGGCAGCCAGACACGAACAAGCAGCCAAACACGAGCAACACGTTGTAGTTCCAGTCTGACTGCGTAGTTCCAGTCTGGCTGCGTAGTTCCAGTCTGGCTGCGTGGGTGGATGCGGCGTCAGAGGCGGAGCCGTGCCGCGCGGGCCCCGCTAGGATTGGCCGGGATGCCGGTCCTGGTCGCGGTTCCCGCCTTCCTGGCCGGGGCGCTTGCCAGTCTGGCGACTAGCTGGGTCCTGGTCACCCGGCTTGAGCGGGTCGGAGAGCGGCTGGGCCTGTCTGAGGCACTGCTCGGAATCGTGGCAGCGCTGGCGGCAGATGCGCCTGAAGTCACAGCTGCCGTTTCCGCGATCGCCGGTCATCAGCAGCGGCTGGGCGCCGGGGTCGTCATCGGCTCGAATGTCTTCAACCTGGCCGCCCTCCTGGGCCTGGGCGCCGTCGTGGCCGGCCGCATCCGCCTGCACCGCAAAGTTGTGGTCCTGGGCGGCGTGGTCGCTTTGTGCGTGGCCGTGGTGTGCCTGGTGGTTGTGACCGGCATCGTGCCGCCTGCCGCTGGTTTCGTGCTCGTACTCGTCACTGTGGTGCTCTATGCGGTGGTGCTGGGCGCTGGCGACAGGGGTCTGGCGCGCTTTCGGCTTCCCCGGCGGTGGGTTACCTGGCTGCGGTCGGCGGTGGCCGAGGAGGAATCAGAACTTGACCAGGCCATCCGGCCTCAGCGCGGCCGCAGGCAAGACGTGATCATCGCGGCGTTGTCGCTGCTGGTGGTGGTCGTCGCCAGCGTGACGATGGAGCGGGCCGCGTCGGCGCTGGGAAGCCGCTTCGCGATACCGGAGATTGTCGTGGGCGGCCTGGTGCTGGCGGCCGTGACGAGCCTGCCCAACGCGGTCGCCGCGGTGTACCTGGCGGCTCGCGGCCGGGGGGCCGCGACCTTGAGCATCGCCCTGAACAGCAATACCCTCAACATCGCGCTTGGCCTGCTGCTCCCGGCCGCAGTGATTGGCCTGGGCCAGCCAACAGGTCAGACGACACTCATCGCCGTGTGGTACCTCGGGCTCACCGCCGCAATGCTCGCGTTTGCCTACCGAGACCGCGGAGTCCGCCGGGAGACCGGCATCCTGGTCATTGCCGCCTACCTCGTCTTCGCCGGCTCATTGCTCGTACCTGCGCAGGTACCCGATGAGTCCCGGATCGTGATCGCAGCTGCCACGGTCGTCGCCGTCGTCCTCGGGATTCGGCTGACAGTCGGCAGCCACCCAGGCTCCCACGGCTCAGCAAACGGCCCGGCATCCCGTTTGCCAATAGCCGGCGACGCTGTGGGCCAGTTCACCGGCAGGCCAGCTGACATATCGGGCAACGGCCAGGCGCAGCTGAGCGGACGGTCCCCGAGGTCTCGGCGTCGTCAGTCTTGGCTGAACACCGAATCTCTGCTGCCCGGCTGGTCGGTCAGACGACTGTGGATCCTCGGCCTGGCACTTTGCCTCACCGTCACCGTCACCGACGCCGGACTCGGCCGCCGCGTCGTGCTGATCGGCTTGCTCGTCATCGGACCTTGCTGTGTGCTCCTCACCGGCCGCTGGGTGCCAACGGGTCTAACCGGATTGTGGGCGATCGGCCTGGCCATGGTCGTGGGCCTCCCCGACGGCATCTGGGGCACCAGCACCTTCGTGGCCTTTCTGGCCGCGGTGGCTGTCGTGGCATGCGTCAGCACCGCCGCCGCAGCGTTCATCGAGAGCCGCAGGCCCGCGCGCCCGAATTGAGGGACAAGACAGCTGAGTCCTGGCCTTCGGTCAGGCCAGGCCCGGAGCGTCCGCCCAACCCGGAGCCCGTGCGTTGGTGCTGCTGGTCACGCTACTGCCCGCCGTGGTGCGGGGCCTGGCTCTCGCGGCCCGGCCCCGGATGCGCGCCTTACTGACGCGGCTCGTATTTCCAGATCACGTAGGTGCCCAGGCCGACGGGCTTGACCTCGATGCCGTAGGGCACGACCTGAATCGTGTGGTAGCGGGGGTTGCGGTGCAGCTCGGTGGCCAGGCCGTGGTCCAGTGCTGTGGTGTCGGTGAAGTTGAGCGCTACGTAAGAGAAATAACCCCGGGCGATGTAAGTAGCGAAGGTGGCCGCGTTGCCTGCGGTGACGATGCCGGGCGTCCCGCCGGTGCTGGCACCGGAGGGCAGGACGATGTTGCGGGTGCTGGACCACCGCCGCCACTGGCTCCCGGACGGCAGGTAGTACTTCGCGATGGAGGGATCCTCCACCAGCAGGGGCCCGCTGCTGTGGGCGGCCAGCGGCCGCAGGATCGCGATGAAGCTGGTCGCATTGGGCCAGCTGGTCGCGAACGCCCACGACTGGGCGGCTCCCAGGTACACCGGGAAGACCAGCGCGGCCACACACGCCGCGCTGGTGAAGGCCTGCTGCCGCCCGGCCGGCGCGGCCGCGATGAACCGGTCGGCCGCGTAGCCCGCGGCGATGGCCGCGAACCAGGCACCCAGGCCCACATGCTCGTTCAGCAACGCCTCGGTATGCAGCCAGGCCTGCTCGGCCGGGCCCGCGATCGCGGCGAAGGCCAGGACCGCGAGCAGCCACGACTGGGCGCGTCCTTCGCGGCGCACGCAGCTGATGACGACGCCGCCTGCGGCCAGGACCACCAGCAAGCCCGCCCAGTACCACGAATTGGCCAGTACAGCCAGCGGCGAGCTGGTGTGCGCCTCCGGCGACAGGACCGTCGCCTGGAACCCGCTGAGGTAGCCCCGGCCGCCGGCCAGTACCCCAGCGGTCAGCAGGGCGACGACCATCGTGACCAGGATGATCACGCGTGACACAGCGACCCGGACGCCGGGAACCGGGAATGCGGCAAGAAACGCCAGCAGAATCACGAGCACGTCAAAAAGGACCGTCGGATACGACGTCGCGTTAGCCACCGCCAGCGCGGCACCCGCCACGACCATCCGGACCCGCGCTTCCCCACTTGCTGCGGCGCCGAGCACGCACCAGGCCGCCAGCGCCACCAGGAACAGCGCCACGGCGTCGTAGGTGGCGAACGCACCCAGGTGCAGCGTCGGCCCCAGCATCGCGAACAGCGCAGCAGCGAAGAACGCGGCCCGCCGCCCGTACCGTCGCCGGGTGGTGCTCCACGCCAGCGTGGTCGCCCCCAGCATGAACACCAGCGACAGAACCCGGGCCCCGGCCAGGCCACCGACGCTGTCCGCCAGCGCCCCTAACGGCGGGTAGATCACCGGCGCGCCGGAGAAGTAATCCGGGAACGGCGGGATGACCGTGCCATGCAGCCAGTGCGCCCACTGCAGGTGCCCGGCCCACAAGTACAGCGCCTCACCCTGGAACGCCGTGTCCGCCCGCACCAGCCGAAGCGACAGCACCGCCTGCACGATTAGCACCGGCAGCAGCGGCCAGCTGCCAGGAACCCGCCAGCCGGTGATCCGGCGGTCCGGTCGTTCGGCTGGCCGCCCGGCCGCGTCGGCAGCAATAAGTTCGGTGAGTTCTTGCGTGCCTGCTGACGTGTCAGCGCCCATGAGCCGGTCCCCACCCTCTTAGCCCGACATGCTTACACCATCGCCGACCAGACTTCCCGGCACACCAGGGGATAGGTTAGCCAGGCCGGGGCTAACGGCGCAGGAATCTGGACAAGTCCTGACCCTGAAACAAACCCGGACGTGAAAAAAAGACCTGGATCGCCCGAGGTATGCGTATGCGAGGGGCGGCGCTTCTCGAAGACACCAGCCGCGCGGCGCGGCCGCCCGGGGGCGGCAATCGGGGCCTTCGTGCTAGTGCCCGGACAGCCCCGCGGCGGCTACTATGACCCTTCCGCCATGCGGGAGCCGGCCCGTCAGCCGGAGAACGCCGCGTTTCTGGCCGCGGGATCCCGCGATGCCCGGCGCCGCCGGTCCAGGCCACGAGGAGGAAGCCGTGACCGACGAGCGCCCGCCGGCGGCGGACCGGGCTTTCGCCGGCCGTACTGCCTGGGCGCGGAGCCTCCAGACACCGCTGCGGGTGTTCCTGCGCACGGAGACGGGCAGCGCCGCGGTGCTGCTCGCGATGGCCGTGGCCGCGCTGGTGTGGATCAACATCAGCGCGTCATCGTATGAGGCAGTGTGGACCGCGCGGCTGTCGGTCCGGCTCGCCGGCGCCGAGGTGTCGCTGGACCTGCGCGAGTGGGTGAACAGCGGGCTGATGACATTCTTTTTCTTCGTCTTCGGGCTGGAGGCCCGCCGCGAATTCGACATGGGCGAGTTGCGGCAGCGGCGGCGGCTGGCGCTGCCGGTGGTGGCCGGCCTGGGCGGCCTGATCGTTCCTGTCGTGATCTACCTGGCGTTCAACCACGGGTCCGCGGCCCAGGGCTGGGGCACGGCGATGTCCACCGACACCGCGTTCGCGCTGGGGATGCTGGCCCTGGCCCGGCCCCGGTTTCCCGACCGGGTCCGCGCGTTCCTGCTCTCCGTCGCCGTCGTGGATGACCTGGTATCCCTGGTCGTCATCGCCACCGCCTACAGCCGGTACATCCGCCTGGTTCCGCTGGCGGTGGCGGCAGGGGTCTTCGCGGTGGTGCTGGTGTTGCGGCGCGCCGGGATCCGGAACGGGATCATCTACGGGCTGCTGGGGATCACGGCCTGGATCGCAGTCCTGAATTCCGGCATCGACCCGGTCGTCGTCGGCCTGGCCATGGGCCTGCTGACCTACGCCTACCCCGCCGCACGAACCGATCTTGAGCGGGCCAGTGACCTGTTCCGCAGCTTCCGCGAGCAGCCGACCCCCGAGCTGGCCCGGTCCGCCGGGATCGGGCTCGCCTCCGCGCTGTCCCCGAACGAGCGGCTGCAGCTCCTTTACCACCCGTGGACCAGCTATGTCATCGTGCCGCTGTTCGCGCTGGCCAACGCCGGGATCGTGCTCAGCGGCAGCTTCCTGGCCCGCGCCTACGCCTCCCCCATCACGCTGGGCATCCTCATCGGATATGTAGTCGGTAAACCCGCCGGGATCGCCGGCGCTTCCTGGCTGCTGACCCGGATCAGCCGAGGCAGGCTCCGGCCACCGGTCGGCTGGGCGGCAGTCGCCGGGGTGGGCACCATCGCCGGGATCGGCTTCACCGTCTCCATCCTCATCGCCACCCTCGCCTTCCAGGGCATCGAGCTCCAGGAAGCCAAGCTCGGAGTGCTCAGCACTGTGCTGGGCGCATCCCTGGTCACCTGGCTGGTCTTCCGCGCCACCGCCCTGCTGCCGGCCCGGCTGCAGATCCGCGCCCTGCTGGGAACCACCCAGGCCATCATCGACCTCGGCGCCCCGGTCGACCCCGATCGCGACCACATCCGCGGCCCGGCCCGGGCGATCGTCACCATCGTCGAGTACGGCGATTTCGAATGCCCCTACTGCGGTCAGGCCGAACCCGTGCTGCGCGAACTCCTGGCCGGCCACGGCGACGTGCGCTACATCTGGCGGCACCTCCCGCTGACCGATGTCCACCCACACGCCCAGCTCGCCGCTGAGGCCGCCGAGGCAGCCGCCGAGCAGGACGCCTTCTGGCCGATGCACGACCTGCTGCTGCGCCACCAGGACGCACTGCTGATGACCGACCTGATCCGCTACGCCACCGAAGCCGGCATCGACCCGGCCCGGTTCCGCGGCCGCCTCACCAGCCGCGCCGGATCTGGCAGGGTCGCCGAGGACGTCGACTCCGCCGACCTCAGCGGCGTCTCCGGCACGCCCACGTTCTTCATCAACGGCCGCCGGCACTACGGCAGCTACGACATCGCCGCCCTGACAGCCGCTGTCCGGGCCGCGAAGGCCGCCAGCCTGGCCTCCCGGCCACGACAAACTCAGCGGTAACCCAACGCCACGCAGACCAGCTCCCAGATCACCGAAGTGTGATCACGAAGACGCAGGCCTGAACAGCCTTTATCCGGCAGCCCCGTTCCCGGGCCGGGATTTCCCACTATCTTCGCTAGGCTGGCGATGGCGCGCCGGGAAGTCTGGTCGGCAATCACCTAGTGAATCGAGCGGGCGAGGGAGCGGCGTGCACAGTGTCGAGACCGTACTGTTCCTGGTCGTGCTGGGCACGGTGGTCGCGGCGTTCGCCGGCCGGCTTCGTCTCCCGGCCCCCTCGCTGCTGGTGATCGCCGGGCTGATCACCGGCCTGCTGCCGGGCGTGCCGCCCGTCCGGGTGGCACCTGATGCGGTCAGCCTGGTCGTGCTGCCACCGCTGCTGTATGCGGCCAGTGAGGAACTGCCCTGGCGTGACCTGCGCGCAGTGTGGCGGCCGGTGATCGTGCTGGCCGTGGGCCTGGTGCTGGCGTCCGCGGCTGCGGTCGCCGCAGTGACAGGTGCGGTGGCTGCCGTTCCGGCGAGCATGGCGTTCGTCTTGGGGGCGGTGCTGGCCAGCACGGACCCGGTGGCGGTCAGCGCGCTGGGGCGGCGGCTGTCGCTGCCGCCCAGGGTGCAGGCGCTGGTCCAGGCGGAGAGCCTGTTCAACGACGCGACCAGCCTGGTGCTGTTCCAGATCGCGGTCTCCGTCGCGGTCGCGGGGACGGCCGCCGGGACCACCGTGGGCGGGATCCTGCTGCATGGCGCCGGGCAGTTCGCCGTCCTGGCCGCCGGCGGCGCGGCAGCAGGAGGCGTGGTCGCGGCCGGGGTGATCGCCGTGCGCCGGCACGTGACCGATCCGGTGCTGGAAACCGTGCTGGCGCTCATCACCCCGTACGCGGCGTACGTGCTCGGCGCAACCCTCCATGTCTCGCCGGTGCTGGCGGTGATCGTCGCGGGGCTGGTCATCGGCGCGCGGCGGTCGCGGATCACCACCGCCCAGACCAGGCTGCAGCTGCACTCGTTCTACCAGACGGTCATCTTCCTGCTGGAAAGCGTGGTGTTCAGCCTCATCGGCCTGCAACTGCCAGCGCTGATCCGTGCCCTGTCCCATGCCGAGGCCTGGCCGGCCGAAGCGCTCGCGGTCGCTGGCACGCTGATCGCGACGCGGATCTTGTGGGTTTTCCCGCTGTCGGCTGTCCTCCAGCGGCGCAGCGGCACCCGGCGCCCGTCCTGGGCCGTGCCCGCCGTGGTGTCCTGGGCCGGCACCCGCGGGGTGGTGCCGCTGGCTGCGGCCTTGTCCATTCCGCTGACCTCCGCCAGCGGAGCCCCGCTGCCCGAACGTGATCTCCTCCTGGTGCTCGCCACCGCGGTCATCGTGGTCTCGCTCATCGTGCAAGGCCTCACCCTGGAACCGCTGGCCCGGTTCGCCGGGATCACCCGCCCCGCCGACGCCCGCCACGAGGAAACCATCGCCCGGCTGCGGCTGGCCGAGGCCGGCCTGGCCCGGCTCGACGAACTCGCCGACGATGACGCCGCCCCCGACGCCGTGATCGACCGCGCCCGCGCCACCCTGCAGGCCCGCATCGGGCAAAGCCGCGCCCGCATCGACGGCAGCCACGCCCCGGAGCCGCACGGCCTGACCGAACGGGACCTGCGCCGCGACCTCCTTACCGCCGAGAACGCCGAACTCGCCCGCCTCTACGACGACGGCACCATCAGCGCAGCAACCCGCCAGCGGCTCCAGCGCAACCTCGACCTGGAGGCCACCAGGCTCAGCGACGAGCAACACTAACGCCACAGAGCACGCCGGCGGCATCTACGAACTGGACGACCTGTTTGTCGATCCAGGCTGGCGGCGGCGCGGGATCGCCGCCGCGCTCGTGGACCACCTTGCGCAGGTTCTGCGCGCGGGGCGTGCAGCGCCTGGAGGTAACGGCAAACCCGCACGCGGTGGAGTTCTACCGCGCTGCCGGATTCACCGCCTGCGGAGTAGCCGACACTGCCTTCGGCGCCGCGCAGCGCATGATGCTGGCGATCCGCTGACTGCCTGGTGCCGGAGCGCACCTGCCGGGCCGTCTTGTCCGCACTAGCGCCTGCCGGACGGCTTCGGCTTCTTGAGCTTGGGCGGCATCGACCGCACTTGCGCCAGTGCCCGCTCCACCCAGCTCGCCGCGACATCCGGGCTCGCGCGCCAGGCAGCCGGCAACGCGAGGTACCCGGACATCGGGCGCTCTGCCGGGCCGAACAGCCCCGAGCCTTCGATCACCGCCAGCTCGTCATGTCCGACGCCATCGAGCCGGACGCCGACGTCGGGCCCGAACAGCCCGGCGAACATGTTGCCGTTCACGAAGGCGCCCAGATTGCCGAACACGGGCTTGATCTCGATGCCGGCGCCATTGGGAATCAGGGACCTGAAGAACTGCTTATCGTCTTCACTCGGCTTCGGGATCTCCATCAGGGCATGCTCCTGACTGGCACGGCTGCCGACCCTCCCGGGTCTGGTCAGCGATAGTCGGGGTTGTCGAAGTCGAAGCGGCACCCGGCGTCCCATTCGGACCGCTGGTTGCCATGGGCCGGGATGCCGCCCGCGTCCTTGAGCACCCGGGCCACGTGCAGCAGGTTCCAGGTCATGAACGTCGTGTTCCGGTTGGTGAAGTCATTGTCCGGGCCGCCCGAGCCGGGATCGAGATACGACGGCCCCGGGCCTGCCTCGCCGATCCAGCCGGCATCAGCCTGCGGCGGAATCGCGTAGCCGAGATGCTGCAGGCTGTACAGGACATTCATCGCGCAGTGCTTGACGCCGTCCTCGTTCCCGGTGACCAGGCACCCCGCGACCCGCCCGTAGTAGGCGTACTGGCCCGCGTCATTCAGCAGGTGCGAGCAGGGCGTACAGCCGCTCGATCACCCGCTTCATCACCGAACTGTTGTCGCCCAGCCAGATCGGCCCGGCCAGCACCAGGATGTCCGCCGCCAGCACGCGCTGGTAGATATCCGGCCACGCATCAGACGGCCAGCCATGCTCCGTCATGTCCGGCCACACTCCGGTCGCAATGTCATGATCGATCGCGCGCACTACCTCGACCGTTACACCGTTCTTCGTCATGATCGCCGTGCTCCGGTCGATCAGCCCCTGCGTGTGGCTGCGCTCCGGCGACCGCTTCAGCGTGCAGTTGATCACCATGGCGCGCAGATCGTCGTAACGCGGCAGCGATGCCGCGGCAACCGGATCCGTCATCTCGCCCTCCCTGGGCCAGAACGCTATATCGACCCCGCTGGGTAGTCACGCAAGGGCGCGCCGCACCGAGCCAAACGAGCATCCGCCAGCTCAGCCGCTATAACAGAAGCAAGCCGGCGTGCACCGGGTGAGTCCGCAACTCAGCAGGCTCACGGCGCCGACAACATACGGGAGGGATTTCATGGCCAATCCGGCGCGTACCATCAGCGACCTGCTGCACGAAGCCGGGGAGACCCACCATCGTGTCTACCGGATTGTCGATGGCGACGATGCGGATTGGGCATCCTGGTACGCAGACTGGCTGATCAACCTGTCGGAGCTACCTCAGTTGCTCGGCAGCCCGCCTGTCCGCAGCGAGCTCGTCTACCTCCTCGTCAGCCTCGACAAGCAATACACGGTCGAGAACCCGGATGAGCCGTGGGAGGGTTACTACGCACGGCGGATCGCCGATCACTTTCCTGCAGCGAGCCAGGGAAGCGCCTGATCCGCAGCCCCCGCGTGGGTCTGGCCGGCGACGCCGATCGTGTCGGGTCCAGCAGGCTGCCGTCGCGAAGTGCTGGCCAGGATGCTTCCGGCAGGGTGAGCCGTGCGCCGCCGCGCCGATCCCCGCATCGTCGGGCAAGACCGCCCGGCACCGGCTCAACCCCGGCGGTGATCAGGGGCCGCTGCGCGCCAGGCGCGGCGGTGAGGTGTCCATTGAGGCCATGTCCCCTGCGGTGCCGGATGACGGGTGCATACCTCGGCAGGGTGGCGAGGAGGCCGCAGCTGTCGCGGCCGGGAGAACGAATAACGTCACCGTCCGCGACAGCAAGCGGTGCGCCGAACCGGGAGCACAGCGGTGCTGACCCGACTCCTGAGATTGGCCCGCCTGTGATAAGAGCCCGGTCGATGCTGGATGTGCTGTCCGGTTCCGGTAAACCGCCCGGCCAGGCGTGCCCGGCCGGGCGGGGCACGAATAGCCCCTACAAGATCACCAAATCGGAGATCTACGGTTAGAGGGGTTGCCTGTTCAGGTGTGCGTGCCGAGAATCCCGTCCCTCGCTCTGACCAGCAGAGTTGCGCTTCCCGCCGTCCGGCCGTGATGATCACCGGTCATGTGCCTGCGGTTCGTCTTCCTCCTGATCACGCGGGTGGCCTCATGGCTGCGGCTGCCGCGGCGTGAGGAGGCGTGGCAGACTGCAGAGATCTTGATCCTGCGCCGGTGCCGTGCCAAACCCGTTCACAGTATCTGACCAGCCGCTTTACGCTCACTATGCTGCTCTGCGGTACTCGCTGATCCGGCCGCCGACGCTCTGCCCGCGCTCGATCCGGGCGGTAATGTCGGCGGGGTAGCCAGGCTGGCGCAGCGGAACCGGCGGCCCAGCCGCAGCCCGTCGCGGGCTATCTTGGCGCGCCGGTTCTGGTTGTCGGTGATGCCCTTGGCGACCGTGCCGCGGTACCCGAGATGCGCAGCTTGCGGCGGCGCAGGCACGGCTGGCGGAGCAGGTCGAAGAACTCCAGCGGCAGCTGGGCAAGGATTCATCCACCTCATCGAAGCCGCCGTCCTCCGACAGCCCGTATCAGAAGAAGCCGAAGGATCGGTCGCTGCGGTGCCGGTCTGGACGCACGCCAGATAAGCAGCCGGGGGCGCCGTCCTCAACGCTGCGCCAGGCCGATAACCCCGATGAGCGGGTGGAATGCGTCCCGGCGGCGTGCGGGTCACGCGGCGCGGACCTGTCTGATGCTGCCGTCACCGGCGTGATGAGGCGGCAGGTGTTCGAGGCCACGTCCGCGCCGCCACCAGCGGTGACCGAGTACCAGGTGGTCGCGAAGGAGGGCCCGGGCTGCGGGGCAGTGACCGCCGGCATGACCCCGGCGGGGGTGACCAGCCTTGTCCAGTACGGGCCGGGGAGTTCACGCGAGGGCGGCACTAGCGGTCTGCGCCCATCACCTGCCGGTTACCCGTGCCGGGACATACTTGCTTGCTGCTGGTGTGGAAGATCGGCAAGCTGTGGAGTTGGCGTGCGCCGATGTCGACCGGTGCCTTGATGAGGATGCCTGGGACCGCCGGTTCGCTGTTAACGTGCGCTCGGTGTTCCTGATGGCCAAGTACGCGATACCGCGGCTGCGTGGGGCCGGCGGCGGAGCGTTCGTCTCGGTGGCGTCGATCGCCGCGGTCAAGGGGATCAGCGGCCTGACTGCCTACTCGGCTTCCAGGGGGCCATCGTGTCACTGACCCGGACGCTCGCCGTCGAGGTAGCCCGCGACAACATCCCGGTCAGCTGCCTGTGCCCCGGCTGGGTGGACACGCCGTTCAACGGCCCGGTCGTGTCATTCACGGGGAGCCGCATGGCCCGCAACGCGATGGTCGCCCAAGAGGTCCGGCTTGGGCGGCAAGGCCAGCCCTCGGAAATGGCCGAGGCGCCGGCGTCCTGGCCTCCCCTGCCGCGCCGTACCTCACCGGCCAGGCTATCGTCGACGGCGGCGGCATAACGTCCTGACCGGGCACCGACCCGGCCACCGAATAAGGGGAGCTGCCGTGGCCGACCGCGGGGTGCTGGCCTTCGACCTGTACGGGACGCTCGTCGACCCCACCGCCATCTCTGCCGACCTGGACCGCACCCTTGCCGGCGGCCAGGGCCGTGAGATCGCTGCGCTGTGGCGGCTCAAACAGCTCGAGTACTCGTTCCGGCTCACCGTCATGGGCCGCTACCAGGACTTCGGGTGGGTAACCGGGCGCGCACTCGACTTCGCGTGTGCGTCACTCGGCCTGACCCTGTCCAGGGAACAGGCACAGCGGCTCATCGAGCTCTACGACCAGCTGCGGCCGTTCCCCGACGCGGAGCCCGCGCTCAGCTCGCTCGCCAGGGCTGGCTACGAGCTGGCCGTGCTCTCCAACGGCAGCCCCGGCATGGTCAAGAACTGCCTGGCTAACAGCGGTCTCGGCGCGCACGTCGGGCAGCGGATCAGCGTCGACGACGTCCGCGCGTTCAAGCCCTCCCCGCTGGTGTATCACCATGCGGCCCAGCGGCTGCACCGCCCGGTCGGGACGATCCGGCTGGTCTCCTGTAACGCATTCGACGTGGCAGGCGCCCTCGCCGCGGGAATGAGCGCTGCCTGGGTGAATCGCGGGGCCGCGCCATTCGACACGATCGGCCCCGCGCCGGAGATGATCGTGTCGACCCTGGGCGAGCTGGCGGAGATGCTGGCCAGCTGATCGTCTGGGCCTGGTCAGGCCGGGGCTGCCCCGGCCCAGGTTGAGCTCGCCGGCCAGCTGCACGGCGCTCGCATGCAGCAACCGCACAGCAGTCCGGACGAGGGCGTCGTCATCCGCGGGGCCAGTGCCGACACCGAGATCGCGGCACCGCCCGCGCCGGCCGGCAGTGCCGCCGCGACGCACGCCCAGTTCCTGCTCCCCGTCGTCGACGGCGACTTCGGCCTGCGCGGCTGGCCTAGATGAGTGATTCCTTTTGGGTTCAGTTGTCGTAGGTGATCAAGCTGCGCTTGACCGGCGCTCCGGTTGCCCAGTTGTGCCAGATGGCAGCCGCCATGGCCAGGAGCCGCTGGGTGATGCGGGCGTAGAGGCCGCCGGTGGTCCGGGCGCCGTGTCGTTCCAGGTCGAGCTGGCCCTTGAGGGTGTCGTTGACCGATTCGATCCACTGGCGGATCCAGCCGATGGACCCGTGGCGCGGGGCCTCGTCGCGGCGGTCGGGCCGCACCAGGTGCAGGCCGAACCCGGTGGTGACCAGGTCCTCGAACTCCCGGCCGGCGAAGCCCTTGTCCCCGATCAGGATCAGGCCCGGCCGCAGCGCGCCGATCCGGCCGGCATGCGCCAGCAACTCGGCGGCCACCTCACGTTCCCCGAGTTTCGGGCTGGCCAGGCACCAGGCCACCGGCATCCCGTCGGGGGCGGTGATCAGGTACAGCTTCAGTCCCCAGTACCAGCGCGAATGCGCGGCGCAGTACCCGTCGCCGGCCCACCCGGCCAGCTCGGAACGCTTGACGGTCTCCCGGGTGGTGCCACACGGCACGGGGGTGGCGCCGGTCAGCCGGACCTGGTCGTACCAGGACGGCGACTGGCGGGCCAGGTGATCCATCGCCGCCGCCAGCAGCGGCCCGGCCGCTTTCAGCCGTTTGTGGTAGCCAGGCTGCTTGGGCAGGCAGGGAAACAGGTGCCCCAGCCGGGCGTAGCACATCCGCAGCCAATGATGCTCCGAGCGGGCGCCCAGCAGCACCTGCGCCACCGCCAGGCACACCAGCTCGGCATCGGACAGCTTCTTCGGCTGGCCCGCGCCACGCCGGCCGGATGGGATCACGTGATCGTCGATCTCCACGTACAGTGCGGTCAAGAGGGTATCCAGGTCTGGCGTCACAACCGATCATGGATGCCCTCCTCTCTTTTCAAGATCAAGCCTGGCACGCCGCGCAGGCCTGAATCAGGAATCACTCGTCTAGGCGGCTGCCGGTATACGGGCCATCCTTGTCACTCACCGTGGTCAATGGCCGCAAGCCCTAGCGTGCGATATCCGCCTCGTTCTGGACGGCTGGCGACTCCTCGGCGATCACCGGTTGAGGCGGGCAGATTAGGTCGCTCGGCGCCGCCTCGCTCGGATCTGCCGATGTGAGCGAGTTCCGCCAATGCATTCTTATGCAGAGCTCAGCATCTCCATTCGTGACCAGCAATGCAGTGAGAGATACGTGGCCTGAGCGCTGGTACTCGCCCTTTGAATAGGCCAGATCGCCGACTCTGAGCGGCTTGCTGCTGTGTCGGCCGCGCGGGTGGGTGCATGCAGATAACCCGGTTCTGGCGTTCGCGACTGGCTTGTCTTGGTGTCACCTGGAGGCGTAGATCGGCCCTAAGTGATCTGTCTGCGCCAGCGGGCTGGGCCGCCTGCGCGGGCTGGTACCGGCACGCTGTGCCGGTGCGGATCGAGGACTGCAGGTGCGCTCCGGCGATTGGGGCGGCCAGCATGATGCGGTCGATGGCGGCCCGGATGGTGCGGGTGACGTTGACCTGGGCCGCCTCGGTGTCGGCGGTAGCGCGGCATCAGCGAAACTACGCCTCCCTCCGGGCAGGACCCCTGCCCGGGGAGGAAGCGCGTCTCGGGGGGCGCAGCGCCCGGTCCGGGCCGCGCCTGTCAGCCGTTCCGAAGGGTGAGCGGGTTGAGCGAGCCCGAGACGCCGCTGTACCCGGCAGCCCAGAGGATCGCGGCGCCGGGGCTGGAGACCCGACGTCAGCGGGCCGGCGCCGCCCATCGGGGCTGGGCACGGTCGTCCAGGTGGTGCCGTCCCAGTGCAGGGTGAGGGTCTGCGGCCCGGTGGTGTACCCCACGGCCCACACGTCGGAGGCCGAGCGCGGCTGTGATCCCGCAGCGTGCCGGCGCCGGCCTGGGCCGTAATGGCCACGCGGTGCCGTTCCAGTGCGCAGCGAGCCGGCCGGACGCGGGCTGTTGCTGGCCGCCCCACGTCGGCCGGGCTTATCGCGTCAGCCGATGTGAAGACGGCGCCGGTGACCTGCGGCATCGTGACCAGGTTCCACTTGGTGCCGTCCCAGTGCACGGAGTACGTGTCGACACATATGTCGCCGTATTCGGTTTGCAGGTAGGTCCCGACGATCCACACGTTGCTTGCCGAGGTGGCGGAGATCGCGCTGACCGTGTTCTCGGCGAACGTGTCCCCGTTGGGCTCAGGGGAACGGCGGTGGGGCCGCCAGCCTCGTCGATGCGGTGCCATCCCAGTGCTCGACCAGCCCGTAATTCCGGAGCCTTCGTTGCCGATCACATACGCGTTCGTGGAGCTGATATCGGCCACGCCGACTAGGGCGGTGCCCGGGTTGAGCGGCAGCGGGTCTGGTACGTCGTCGGAGGCCGAGCCGTTCCAGTGGATCGTCAATGGGCTCGAGTAACCGGGGTGCTTGACGAGGTTGATGGTCCCGACCGCCGACGCGTCGGTGGCGCTGCTCGCGCTCACCCAGCCCAGGTGGACGCCGTTGGTGGCAGGGAAGCTCGGCGGGGTCGCCGGCGACGACGCCGTCCCGTTCCAGTGATCGATCAGTGGAAGCGAGCCCACTTTGCTCGATTGCTGGCCCACGCTTCCGACGGCCCAGGCATCAGTGTCGGTGCGGGCGGCGATGCCGTTGATGTAGGCGTCCTGCCCGGTCGGCGGGGATGGGGCGACGGTCCAGCCGCCGGCTGCGAGCGCCGGTCCGGCTCCGAGTACGACTAAGGCGAGCGCCGCGGTTCCAGCAATGAGCGTTGAACGAAGCATCGGATTTCCCCCTTGGCTGGCCGTGCCAGTTTCTTGTTAGAACGTTGGCCGCAGCGGAACGGTTCAGCGAATCTGCACCGGCGGCTGCCGCGTAGTACGCGAGCCGCTGCCCCTCGCCGCGTCGGGCCAGGTCATCGACCCCAGTGGTAAACCATGATCACGGAGGGCTCGCGCCAGCGCACAGGGACCACACTTCACCGCGCGGGCAGGCGCCGGTGTGCACGGCGATGCCCCTCCAGCCCGGACGGCCCAGCTTCAGAACACCTCAGTCCACGAGATCCCCTGTACTTCCGCAAGGGTGGCTCGCCCAGGCAGCGCGGAGGCCGAGCGCTTCGGGATGGGCCCGGTAACAGCGGCCGGTCAGGACCTCGCTGAGGTTCGCGGGCATGTAGGCGAGGGTGCGGGTGGCAGAACTGGCAGCGCGTGAGGCGGAGGTGGGAACGGTCTCAAGGAAGCGGCGGGAACTTGAATTGCTCAACACCGCTCATGATCCCGGCCCTGTCGCAGTGACCTTGCCTTGCGCCACACGGCACCCATGTGGGCTCGGCACCCGCGTCGAGCAGGCAGAGGTGCGCATATCCGGTCTGGCCGGTGATCGCGGCTGGGCTCCGATCGATCTGCAGACCGGCAAGGTCGCCAGTGCCAACTGCCGCGGGCGCTGCTCGCCGCAGTTGCGTGCCGAGTGCCACGCGGAACCTGCCGGCGCAGTCACGATCACGCTGCCGGATGGCACCTCAGTGCGGGCCGGCGAGCCGGATGCCAATGAGGTGCTGACGGGGTTCGTCGGGCGGCCGGTAGCCCTGCGCCGGGGGCGTGAACCTGGTGCCTGGATCGACCGGGCGGTGCCCGAAGAAGTGCTCGCCCACGGCGTTGGCGCCGAGGTAGCTTTCGAGTCACTCGAACTGTCCCAGCAGGCACCGGGTCAACAGGCGCCCTGGACTACGCCCCGGTTCATCTCATTACCACCGCGACCTTAGCTGCGGTCAGCCGCGCGGTCGGGACGCCACCGCGCCCGCGGGTGTTCCGGCCCAACCTGATCCTGGCCACCCCTGAGATGAGTGGCTACGCCGAGAACGACTGGGTTGGCCAGCAGGTGGCCATTGGCGGTCAGGTACGCCTGGAGATCTTCCTGCCAACTCCGCGGTGTGCCGTGCCGACCCTCGCCCATGGCCAGGAGCCTGGTGATCCGCAGGTGCTGCGCGCCCTGGCCGGGAACAACCGCATCCCCGTCGAAGGCTTCGGCCTGGAAAACCTGCGCCGGTGTCTACGCCAAGGTCGTCACCCCTGGCCGGGTACAGGCCCTGGCCAATGAGGTCTACCTCAGCCCCGCAGCCACGAGCAAGCCACGCGGCCTCCCAGAACCATCCTCCCTGGGAGGACACGACATCCTCGCCCGCCAGAACGTACACATCTGCCGCGAGTCGCGCTTCGATTCAACGCGCAGTCAGGCTGTCGTTTGCCGACAGCAGACGGCCAGCAAGGGTTACTTCGTACACCTCAATTTCGGAGGCTTCGTCGACGCCTTGATCGCTCAGGTGCCTCCGGACCGTGAACAACCTGTCGCGGAGCGCCTGCGACATCCCGCGCTGCACCGCCATTATGGGGACGACGCCAGGCTGTGATGAGGGAACGGGCGTCTGACTGTTAACGAGGCTGAGCCTCTTGCGCTGGTCGCTGATCTGGCGGACGGCCAGCCGCTCCAGCGGCGGCACGAACCCGGTCACCTGACCATGCCGGTAAACCTTGTACCGCCAAACCAGTTCTTGCCCGTACTCCGTGAGACCCCGGCCTCGCGGGCCGCGGCCATGATGCTCCAGCCCCGCTCACGCAACTCCGTGAACCGCTGGCGCTTGGCCGACTGCGGACGCCGCCCCGGCCCCTTCCTCACACGACGCGATGACAACACAGCCCCCCATAATCTAGGGAAGTGTTGCGACCGTCGCTAGAAACCGCCTTGCCGCTCCGGGGTCAGTTTTCACCTGCCGTCGACAAACCTGTGGCTGGCGCAGCGCGATAGACCCTGGGGTAAGCCGCGATCGTTCCGCCTGGCCGCCTGAGAACCGGCCAGGCGAGTGCTGACATTCACGGCGCCGATGAGGTTCCCAGGTGTAGCAACCAAGCGTGAGCAGCATGAACCGCCGTTCGGCGCCGATATCGCATCAGTGCCGTCCAGGACTGGCCACGCCGCAACCTGCAGTGAAACTCAGAACAAACTTCAAAATCCTGGCACCGAAGGT